>CAXXWD010000002.1:0-226512 GCA_963667595.2 Devosiaceae bacterium
GGGCCATTTCCCAGACGACGCGGCAGAACGTTCTGGTCGTCGACATGGATCTCCCCTTCGGCACGGCCGGCCTCAATTTCAACCAGGACCCGCCGCACGGGCTGGGCGATGCCGTGTTCAGCGGCGAGAAGGTCGACGCCGTCATGCTCGACCGCCTCATCGCCAAGGCCGCCGCGCATATCAGCCTTCTGGCCGCGCCCGGCACGCTCGATCACACCTATGATTTCGACGAACGTGCCTTCGAACAGATCATCGAACTGTGTCAAAAGACCATGCCGGTGGTGGTGCTCGACATTCCTCATTCCTGGAACGGCTGGGTGCAGCACACCCTTTCCGCCATCGACGAAATCGTCATCGTCGCCGAACCCGATCTGGCCAATTTACGAAATGCCAAGAATCTTGCCGACACCATCAAGGCGATGCGGCCGGCGGAATCCGAGCCCTGTCTGGTGGTCAACAAATCCGGCGTGCCGAAGCGCCCCGAGATTGCCGCTTCGGAATTCGCCTCTTCGATCGAATGCCGGCTGATCGGCCAGATCGGCTTCGACCCCGGCACGTTCGGCACCGCCGCCAATAATGGCCAGATGCTGGCGGAGGTGTCCGTCACCCATAAGGCCAACGAGACGTTCCGTCAGATCGGCCAGCATGTCATCGGCCGTTCTCAGGGCGACCACGAGGGACGCGCGGGCACGCTCAGGTTGCCCGAGCGCCTCACCAGATTGTTGAAGATCGGCTGACGGAGATGGTCACGATCCTGTCGGCCGGGAGCACGCATTGATGTTCGGCAAACGTACGACATTCGGTGGAAATACGGCATCGGTGGCGCCGTCCGCGCCACGTCCGGCCGTTCCCGCACCGACACCGGCGCCGGCGCCCGCACGTGCGCCGACGGGCGGAGCCGGCATCGGCGGGCCGAGCCGGCTGTCCGAACAGCTTTCCTCGCGTCTGAAGCCCCAGGAAGAAGTGCTCGACATCACCGGCGGGGGGGATGGTCCCTCGCGCGCCGACAACTATTTCCAGACCAAGTCGACAATTTTTTCGGCGCTGATCGATTCCATCGATCTTTCCCAGCTCGCCACCATGGACGCCGATGCGGCGCGCGAGGAAATTCGCGATATCGTCGCCGAGATCATCGGGCTCAAATCGATCGTCATGTCGATCTCCGAGCAGGAGGACCTGCTCGAGGACATCTGCAACGACGTCCTGGGTTACGGCCCGCTCGAACCGCTTCTGGCGCGCGACGACATCGCCGACATCATGGTGAATGGCTCGCAGCGCTGCTACATCGAAGTCAACGGCAAGGTGAAGCTGACCAATGTCCGGTTCCGCGACGACAGCCACCTGATGAACGTCTGCCAGCGCATCGTTTCCCAGGTCGGCCGCCGCGTCGACGAAAGCTCGCCGATCTGCGACGCGCGTCTGCCCGACGGCTCCCGCGTCAACGTCATCGCGCCGCCTCTGGCCATCGACGGCGCCGCATTGACCATCCGCAAGTTCAAGAAGGACAAGCTGACACTCGCCCAGCTCGTCAAGTTCGGCTCGATTTCGCCCGAAGGCGCCGAGGTGCTGCGCATCCTCGGGCGCGTCAGGGCCAACGTGCTCATTTCCGGTGGCACCGGTTCGGGCAAGACGACGCTTTTGAACTGTTTGACCGGCTTCATCGACCGCGACGAACGCGTCATTACCTGCGAGGACTCGGCGGAACTGCAATTGCAGCAGCCGCACGTGGTCCGTCTCGAAACCCGTCCGCCCAACCTTGAAGGCGAAGGCGAGATCACCATGCGCGACCTCGTCAAGAACTGCCTCCGCATGCGTCCCGAACGCATCATCGTCGGCGAAGTCCGTGGCCCCGAGGCCTTCGATCTTTTGCAGGCGATGAACACCGGTCACGACGGTTCGATGGGGACGCTGCATGCCAACTCCCCGCGCGAAGCGCTATCCCGTCTCGAATCGATGATCACCATGGGTGGCTACACGCTGCCCTCGCGCACCATCCGCGAAATGATCGTTTCCTCGATCGACGTGGTCGTACAGGCGGCGCGTCTGAGGGACGGGTCGCGCCGCATCACGCATATTACCGAAGTGCTCGGCATGGAAGGCGACGTCATCGTGACCCAGGACGTCTTCCTTTATGACATTCTGGGCGAGGATGCGGGCGGGAATCTCATCGGCCGGCACCACTCGACCGGCATCACCAAGCCGCAATTCGCCGAGCGGGCCCGCTATTTCGGCGAAGAGGCCAATCTGGTCCAGGCACTGGAAGCCTCAAATGTGGAACAGCAGGAAATGCTGGCCGGGTTGTCGTCATGACCCCGATCATCCTCATCGTTCTGGTTGCGATCAGTCTGGGTGCGGTGGTGATCTCCTTCGCGCCGGCCTTTACCGGCGGCAGCCGGGCGGACAAGCGCCGCAAGGCACTCAAGGGCGGCAGCTACCAGGCCAATCGCGAAGCCCTGCAAGTCGATCGCCAGCGCGACCAGCGCCGCAAGAACGTGGTTCAGGCGGTCAAGGCCCAGAGCGAGCAGCTGCAAAAGAACCAGAAGCGCCCGGATCTCGAAACGCAGATCTTCCAGGCCGGCATGAAGATCACCAAGATCGCGTTCATTCGCAATGCCGCCATTGCCGGTGCGGTCACGGCGCTTTTGTGCTGGGTCCTCGAGGTGCCGCTGATCTTTGCCATGATCTTCGGGGCCGCCATCGGTTATCTCGGTTCGAAATTCTTCCTGAATTTCCGCCGCAAGCGCTATCAGGCGAAGTTCCTTGACGAACTGCCCAATGCCGTCGAAGCGATCGTGCGCGGCGTCAAATCCGGCCTTCCGCTCAATGATTCGATCCGGATCGTCGCCAAGGAAGTCAAGGAGCCGGTCAGGTCCGAATTCGCCCGCGTGCTCGATCAGCAGAGCTTCGGGCAATCCATGACCGAGGCCATCCAGGTGCTTTACGAGCGCGTGCCGACCCCGGAAGTCAATTTCTTCGTCGTCGTCATCACCGTGCAGCAACAGGCTGGCGGCAACCTTTCCGAAGCGCTGACCAATCTTTCCCACGTCCTGAGAAACCGCAAGAAGATGAAGGCCAAGGTCAAGGCCATGTCGTCCGAGGCCAAGGCCTCGGCAATGATCATCGGATCGCTGCCCTTCGTCGTCGCCGCGCTGGTTTCGCTGGTGAGGCCGGGCTATCTCGGCCCGCTTTTCAACACCTCGATCGGTCTCGTCTGGCTCGGCGTGGCCTTCGCCCTGATGGGAACCGGCGTCTTCGTGATGAACCGCATGGTTCAGTTCGACATCTAGGAGGAAGAAGTGAACCTCGTCGAAACGGTGACAAATCCGCAGTTTCTGACCGCCGTGTTCGCGGCGATTGCGGCTGGCGCCATGGTTTTTACCTTCGGGGCCCAGTTCTTCGAAAAAACCGATGTCAAGCAGCGCATCAAGCGCGTGGCGCTCGAACGCGAAAAACTGCGCAACGAGGAAATGTCGCGCCTGCGCGGCGCACAGGACAACAAACCCTCCATTCGCGGCAGCCGCGAGGCCAAGGATGTCGTCAAGCGGGTCGTCAAGCGGTTCGACCTGCAAAAGGCTTTCGCCGACGAAAACACCCAGAACCTTTTGATGCAGGCCGGGTATCGCGGGCAGGGTCCACTGACGACCTATGTCTTTTTACGCTTCGTCACGCCGATGGGCTTTTTCCTGATCGCGCTCGTCTATCTCGTCATGCTGATCCCCGGCGGCCGGCCACTCTATCTCAGTGTCGTTTATTCCGTCGGCATCGGGCTTTTGGGGTCCTATCTACCCTTGCTACTCCTTAAAAACCGGATCCAGAAGCGACAGACCTCGATCCGCCGGGCCTGGCCGGACTGTCTCGACCTCCTGCTGCTCTGCGTCGAGGCGGGCATGTCGGTGGAACACGCCTTCAAGCGCGTTGCCAAGGAGATCGGTGCGCAGTCCATTCCGCTCGCCGAGGAGCTGACCCTCACCACCGCCGAACTGAGCTTTCTGGAAGACCGCACCCGCGCCTACGACAATCTCGGCAAGCGCACGGGGCTCGATGGCGTCCGCTCGGTGATGACGGCACTGATCCAGGCCGAACGTTACGGCACCTCGGTGGGCCAGTCCCTCAGGATCATGGCCGAGGAAGGGCGCGAACTGCGCATGTCGGAAGCCGAAAAAAAGGCCGCCGCCCTGCCGCCGAAACTGACCGTGCCGCTGATCCTGTTCTTCCTGCCGGTCCTGTTCATCGTCATCATGGCGCCGGCCATGATCAAGATCTTCTCGCAAAACGTCAATTTCAACTTCTAGGCAAGTGGGCCGACGGAACGGGAACACTTGCTCCCCTTCTGGTTATGCATCTTTGCCGCAAGCAGAGGTGAGGACAGGGGCGCAAACCCGTTCGCCACTGTCGCCAACCGGCATGTCGCTGGGCTATGGTGCGCCGGCTCCAACCGAGCATCGGGCGAAAAAGTGGACACCGGTTTTTTCGCAAAACCCGATGCGATCACAACGAAAATGAGCAGGGCGAATTGATGTAATCAAATCGCCCGTTGCTCCAGGCGGGAATCGGCATGCATCTCATCCTCATCGACGGGTCCACCTTCATTTTCAGGGCCTACCACGCCCTGCCGCCGCTGACGCGCAAATCGGACGGATTGCCGGTCGGCGCCGTTTCCGGCTTCTGCTCGATGCTCTACAAGCTGACCGAGGATATGAAGGGCGAAAACGAGCCGACCCACATCGCTGTGATCTTCGATTATTCGGGCAAGAGCTTCCGCAACGAATTTTACCCCCAATACAAGGCGCAGCGGCCGCCAGCGCCGGAAGATCTTGTGCCGCAATTCCACCTGACGCGGCTGGCGACGCGCGCCTTTTCCATCCCTGCCATCGAGATCGAAGGCTATGAGGCGGACGACATCATCGCCACCTATGCCAGCATGGCGCGGGCGGACGGCGGCAAGGTGACCATCGTTTCCTCCGACAAGGACCTGATGCAGCTTGTCGATGATGGTCATATAAGGATGCTCGATACGCTCAAGAACCGCTGGATCGGGCCGGCGGAAGTTGTCGAGAAATTCGGCGTTGGGCCCGAAAAGGTCATCGAAGTGCAGTCGCTTTGCGGCGACAGCGTCGACAATGTGCCGGGCGTGCCGGGCATCGGCATCAAGACCGCCGCCCAGCTCATTGCCGATTACGGCGATCTCGAAACGCTTTTGAGCCGCGTCTCCGAGATCAAGCAGCCCAAGCGCCGCCAGTCCCTCATCGACAATGCCGAACTGGCCCGCGTCTCCCACCATCTGGTGACGCTCAAGCGCGACGTGCCGGTCGAGTTCCCCATCGCGGATTTCGTCCGCCAGCCGCTCGAGCCGGCAAAGCTCTTTCCCTTCCTCAAGGCGCTGGAGTTCAATTCCTTCGCCCGCCGCATCGGCGGGCTGATCGATGCCGATCCGGAGGCCTGGGAACCCGATGCGGAGCTGAGGGCGGAAAGCGCAAAGCCTGAGACCGGCACGGCCGGAGACCCGGTCGCCGATCACGGCGCTGCCGGGGCGACGGGTAATAAGCCGGACGGTCTTGCCGAGGCGGAAGCGGCGCGTATCCGTGCGATTCCTGTCGATTACGCCGCCTATGAGACGGTTCGCGATGCCGCTGCGCTTTCCCGCTGGATCGAGGCCATCGTCGCAACGGGGCACGTCGCGGTCGATACCGAAACCACCGGGCTCGACAATCAACAGGCCGATCTGGTCGGCATCTGTCTCAGCACCGCGCCGGGCAACGGCTGCTACATCCCCGTAGGGCATTCCAAAGGCGCCGACGATCTTTTGGGCGAAGGCGGGCCCGTGGCGGGACAATTGCCCGTCGCCGAAGTGATCGCGGCGTTGAAGCCGGTCCTCGAAGATCGTTCGATCCTCAAGATCCTGCAGAATGCCAAATATGACATGGGAATCCTGTCCCGTTACGGCATCACCGTGTCGCCTATCGACGACACTATGCTCATCGCCTATGCCCTCGACGGCGCGCGCGGCAATGGCATGGACGAATTGTCCAAAGTCTGGCTCGACCACACGCCCATCGGGTTCAAGGACATCGCCGGCACTGGCAAGAACCAGAAGACCTTCGATCAACTCGACATCGCTGAAGCGACGAAATACGCCGCCGAGGATGCCGATATCACCTTAAGACTCTGGCATGTGCTGAAACCGCGCCTCGTCAGCGAACACATGGCAACGCTTTACGAGACGCTGGAGCGTCCGCTCGCCCCGGTTCTGGCGCGCATGGAAGCGCGCGGCATCTCGGTCGACAAACAGATTCTCGCCCGGCTTTCCGGCGATTTCGCCCAGCGCGCCGCCGCGCTCGAAGAGGAGGCGCAACGCCTGGCCGGCGAGCCGTTCAATCTCGGCTCACCCAAGCAGCTCGGCGAAATCCTTTTCGGCAAGCTCGAGCTCGAAGGTGGCACCAAGACCAAGACCGGCCAATGGGCGACCGGCGCTTCGGTGCTCGACGACCTCGCCGCCCAAGGCGTGCCTCTGGCCCAGACCGTGCTTGATTGGCGCGGGGTCACCAAGCTCAAATCGACCTATTCGGACGCGCTGCCGACCTATATCAATCCGCGAACCGGACGGGTGCACACCTCCTACCATCAGGCGGCGGTGCTGACCGGACGTTTGTCTTCGTCCGATCCGAACCTTCAAAACATCCCGGTGAGGACCGAGGACGGGCGCAAGATCCGCACCGCCTTTGTCGCTGCGCCGGGCATGGAGCTGATCTCGGCCGATTACAGCCAGATCGAACTGCGCGTTCTGGCCCATGTCGCCGACATCGCGGCGCTCAGGCAGGCCTTTGCCGACGGATTGGACATCCACGCCATGACAGCCTCCGAGATGTTCGGCGTGCCGGTCGAGGGCATGCCCTCCGATGTCCGCCGCCGCGCCAAGGCGATCAATTTCGGCATCATCTACGGCATTTCGGCCTTCGGGCTCGCCAACCAGCTCGGTATCTCGCGCACCGAGGCGGGTGACTATATCGAAGCCTATTTCAAGAAATTTCCCGGTATTCGCGGCTATATGGACGCCCAGCGCCAGACCGTGAAACAGCAGGGATTCGTCGAAACGATTTTCGGCCGCAAGATCCAGTTTCCCAACGCCAATTCCAAAAACCCCTCCGAGCGCGCCTTCATCGAGCGCGCCTCGATCAACGCCCCCATCCAGGGTTCCGCCGCCGACATCATCCGCCGCGCCATGATCCGCATGGAGCCCGAACTGATCCGCCGGAAAATCGACGCCGCCATGCTGTTGCAGGTCCATGACGAACTGATCTTCGAGGTCCCCGAGGGCCACGCGCAAAAAGCCATCCCCGCGATCCGCGACGTCATGGAAAACGCCGCCGAACCGGCCGTGATGCTGAGTGTGCCGCTAAGAGTGGACGCCAAGGCGGCCGGGAACTGGGAGGCGGCGCATTAGGGAAGAAATGATGAATGCACTCTCAAGGATGGTTGCAGAGTACGTTAGGCTACACAGGCCCCGTCTGGAGAGCATACTGCAGCGGATGAATGAATGCAGGAATATTGCCGACGCGCTAAAGCTTGCGGTTACTTACGAGGACCCCGACACCGGCTCGCTCCACAGCCATCAACGCAGGATTGGCAGAAAGAAGCTGTCTCGGTGCGAGACGGCACTTCGCGAGGCCTTGGTGGATTTGCCCAGTGCTACGGGATTCGATCAGGTTTACGCGCGCGTCAATCACGTCATCAGTGGAATGCCGGGCATCGGACCTTTGACCGTCTACGACATCTCCCTGCGCATTGGGGCATTCCTCAAACTCTATCCGCAGACTGTTTATCTGCACACAGGCGCTCTTGAAGGCGCGCGTAAATTTGGTTTCGTTCCCGTGAACGGGCAACTTCAAAAGAGCGTGCTTACCCGGGAATTGCAGCAACTTGAGCCCTATGAAATCGAGAATTTCTTCTGCATCTACAAGCGAGGAGCAGCGAGTTCATGCGGGCCGGTCAAACGCATGTGTTCGGCATAAATGTAGTCGCGCTGACCATTCGTGCGCCCAGTCCACCTTCTCAAGTTTGGCATGACCTTGTGGTCCTTTGACCCCGACGTGCGAGCGAAAGGCGTGGGGTTGGCGACTGCTTCTCTTCAGTTCTCCGTGGGCATCGGTTTCCGCCAGTCGTCTGCTCAAGTTTTTTTTGGCGCCTGTCGAAGTGCGAGGGTTTGTACCACTTCGCCACATCTTCCATCGTCATTCCCGACCTGATCGGGAATCCAGTGCGAGGCGTTTGCTGAGCGTGCGACTCTTTTTGCGCGCGGAGACCCGCGCGTCGCTGGATTTGCTGAGTTCACGAACGAAGAGTGGACGGCGAAGGGTGAGCCTGTAGAAGGCCGGGAGGTTGGCCATCAGTGTTGGCGATCACCCAGCTCCATGGTTCGACAAGCTCACCATGAGGGCGGAGAGAGTGGGTCGGCAGATTCGTTCTTTCGCAGGCTCATCCTCCGACAGACTCACTCGTCATCAAATCGCCTGCCCCAAACCCTCATCCTGAGCTTGTCGAAGGACGGGGGTTTGGCCCTCCAGCGCTGGCAATTATCCAGCTCCATGGTTCGACAAGCTCACCATGAGGGCGGAGGGAGCGGATCGGCGGGTTTCGTTCTTTCAAAGGCTCGCTCGTTAGCAGGCTCATCCTTCGACAAGCTCATCCTTCGACAAGCTCATCCTTCGACAAGCTCAGGATGAAGTGGTGTCAGGATGAGGTGGGGCGATGGGGTTTGGCTGTCCGTGCCAGGTCCGGCAAGGCCTCATAATCGCCCCGGATCAGCGCTTCCTTTTTCCTGCGCGACCAGCCCTTGATCTGGCGTTCGCGGCGGATGGCCTCCTCGATGCGGTCATAAACTTCGGAAAAGACCAGACGTATCGGACGGCGGATCTTGGTGTAGGCGGTGTCGTTGATGCCTTGCTGATGCTCTGAAACGCGTGTTTCGAGGTCTTTTCTGGTCAATCCTGTATAAAAGGAATTGTCCGCGCATCTGAGAATGTAGACGAAGACCCGCATGGTGGTTTTTAGCCTCGTGGTTCGACAGGCTCACCCGTCAACGGGCTCATCCGTCGACAAATCGTCTGCTCCAAACCCTCCTCCTGAGCTTGTCGAAGGACGGGGGTTTGGTCCACCAAGCGCTGGCGATCACCCAGCTCCATGGTTCGACAAGCTCACCATGAGGGCGGAGGGAGCGGATCGGCGAGCTTCGTTCTATAGCAGGCTCATCCTTCGACAAGCTCAGGATGAGGTGGTGTCAGGATGCCGTCAGCGAAGCTGGCCGGCAAGGCTCATCATGTCGAATTCGGCCCAGTCCTCCCGGATCAGGTCGTCTTCGAAGCGCACGATTTCCATATAGGCGATGGTGATGCGCCGGTTGGTCGCTAAATAGCCCCTAGATTCGTAGACGCCTTCTTCCCTAATTTTGAGGCAAGGAGGCCAAGATGGGCAAAGCCAACTTCAGTGACGAGTTCAAGCGGGACGCGGTGGCACAGATCACCGAACGGGGCTATCCGGTTGCGGAGGTTTCGAAGCGTCTCGGGGTCAGCCCGCACTCGCTCTACGAGTGGAAGAGGAGGTTTTCGGCGGCGGGGTCGGCCGACGATGGCAAGGATGCCGAGATTCGACGACTGAAGAAGGAGCTGACGCGCGTCACCGAGGAGCGCGACATCCTAAAAAAAGCGACCGCGTATTTCGCCAAGGATGCAAAGTGAGATACGCGTTCGTTGCCGAGCATCGCCCGCTGTTTTCGGTGCGTGCGATGTGTCGGTGCCTGCGCATCCAACCCAGTGGCTTCTATGCCTGGCTGAAGACCCCGCTGAGCAAGCGAGCGGAGGAGGATGTCCGGCAGACCGAGCTCATCAGGGCAGCCTGGCATGACAGCGGCAAGGTCTATGGCTATCGCAAGCTCCACGATGATCTTCTTGATCAGGGAGAGACCTGTTGCCCGAACCGGGTTGCACGACTGGCAAGACTGGCCGGGATCAAGGCCCAGATCGGCTACAAGCGCCGGCCGGGAAGCTATGGTGGCAAGCCTTCGGTCGTCGTCGACAACACGCTGGACCGGCAGTTCGACGTAGAAGTCCCTGATCGGGCCTGGGTGACAGACATCACTTATATCCGGACGCTGGAAGGCTTCGCCTACCTGGCGGTCGTCATCGATCTTTATTCCCGGCGTGTCGTCGGATGGTCGATGCAGAGCCGCCAGACCACGGACGTGGTCCTACAGGCATTGCTGATGGCGGTGTGGAGACGGAAGCCGAAGGGCAAGGTGCTGATCCACTCGGACCAGGGCTCCCAGTTCACCAGCATGGACTGGGCTGCATTCCTCAAGCATCACAACCTGGAACACTCGATGAGCCGCCGCGGCAACTGCCACGACAACGCCGTCGCCGAGAGCTTCTTCAACCTGCTCAAGCGGGAACGGATACGGCGCCGGGCCTACAAAACCCGCGCAGAAGCCCGGCAGGACGTGTTCGATTACATCGAGATGTTCTACAACCCAATACGCAAGCACGTCAGGAACGGAATGCTGCCTCCCGTCGAGTTCGAACGGCAGCAGAGAATGAGCACCGAGGGCGTCTAGAAAACTCGGGGCTATTCACGCCGCAATGCCCTGATAAGTTCCCGTCTGGGTGCACTGCATGATCAGCCGCGCCGCTAGCCGATCGGCTTCGGCAAGCTCCAAATCGATCGCCATCTTGATATCGGAGAAGGCCGAAAAGAAGAATCTTTCGTCTTCTATACGTTCGGTCCTGGACATCGCCGCCGCGCCGCCAGGCGGGTGGTAGATATGGTGCGGGTGAAGGAAGGCGGCGACCGCCGCGCCGTCTCCGCTCTCATAGGATGCACAATAGCGATGAAACACGTCCCGGATGGTGTCCATTTCGGATCGCCTTGCTGCTGTGGTGGCTGACCGGGAAAGACTAGTCCCGATCCAAGGCTCCGTGAAAGCGGAAGACGACGGAATAAAACGAGCAGTCTCGCATCCCCATCCCCCTTTGAAAAAGACGCTCGATCTTCGGATCCTTCATTTTCAAAACACGCTTGCCGATTCTGGCTGGATGCGGTTCGTGCTGACCCGGACTCCAGATTGGGATCATTCTAATAACACGGGTATTTACTTGACTTATCACAAGCTAGGGTCGCACATGTGCCGGTGAGGGGGGTATTATTGACCAAGATTGAAAGGAAAAAAACATGAGCGACTTTGGTCAAACTCTCACGGATTTCCAGACCGGCTTCAAGACGATTTGCGAAGGTCAGCCCAAGACGGGTCAGGCTTTCCAGAATCTGATGGTCGCGGCCGAATCGGACGGGGTTCTGTCCCTCAAGATGAAGGAACTGATCTCTCTTGCCATCGCCGTCGCCATTCGCTGCGAAGGCTGCATCGCGCACCATGCCAAGGCGACGCTCGATGCCGGGGCCACGCGCGAGGAAGTGCTGGAAATGCTCTGCGTTGCGCTTCTGATGGGTGGTGGTCCGTCTGCGGTCTATGGCTCCGAAGCGATCCGCGCCTATGACTACTGGGCTGCGAAAAAGGGCTGATCCGACGTGAGGACCGTTCATTTCGAACGGATGTCCCATTGATGCCGTTTCCGACAACACCGCGTCGGCAACGATGAAAACAAAGGCTCGGCGATGTCGCCGGGCCTTTACGTCCAGAGTGTTTTTAAGGCGAAGCGGATACCGGTTCGCCGGTTCGAAAACACGACAATAAAAGAAGCTAAAGCAGATAGCCTGAGCCAGCCAAAACACAGATCTGCTCTATTGGGCGACACGATGCCGATCTGGCGCCGCCGCCGGCGTGAAAGATACCGCGCACGACGCAACGACATGAGGGGATACCGGGTGTTTTCGCGGCGTGTTCTGGTATAATCATCCGCATGGCCGAAAAACTGGGCCGCCTTTCCTGTCCTTTCCCGAACCAGAAGATCAATGATTTCCAAAACCGCTTCCTCCGGCATCGCCGCTGCCGTCTTTGACATGGACGGAACGCTTCTCGACACCGAACGGCTCTATCGCGAGGCAATTTTCGATGCCTGCAGGGAACTCGGTTATGAGATGACGACCGAACTTCATGCCGCTCAAATCGGCGTTCCCGTCGACGGGTCGGCCAAGCTTTACACGGATGCCTTCGGGCCCGAATTCCCGTTCGATCTCTATCACAATCGCATGCGCGAGCGCATGGTCGAGATTGAAGACGAACGTGGAGTGGCGCTCAAGAAGGGCGCCCGCCCGCTATTGGAGCTGTTGCGCGCGCGCGGCATCCCGACGGCGATCGTCACCTCGACCGGCCGACAGCCGGCCACCAACCGGCTGACGCGCGCCGGGATCATCGATCTGTTGACGCTTGTGATCACCCGCACCGACACGGAAAAGGGCAAGCCGCATCCCGAACCGTTCCTCACGGCCGCCGAGCGGCTTGGTGTCGCGCCAAAGGCCTGTCTTGCCGTCGAAGACAGCCCCAATGGCGTGCGGGCCGCCCATAGTGCGCATATGCAGGTGGTCATGGTGCCGGATCTCGTGCCGCCAACGCCGGAGATCGCCGCGCTGACAACGGTGGTGCTGCCCGATCTCGATGCGGTTCGGGAGCGCTTTTTCGCCGTCGAGCCGGCCTGATCCGCGAAAGACGGTCCGCGACTCACCCTTGAGACATGGATATGGTTAATTTTGGGTTGATGCCGATGGTTAACCAAACATGAAATAGCGGTTTCAAATCACTCGACTTTTGGCTAGTCTTCCCATCGCGAACGCACGACGTGAGCGATTGGGGGACCGCGGGCATGCGACTCGACTGGCTACAGGGCATGAGGGCAGGCGCGATCGGTTTGGCGCTTGTGCTGGTCATGCCTCTTGCGGCCCTGGCGCAGGACTCCGCCCAGGAATTCGCCCAGCCGGAAACCACCGATGTCGCCATGCTGGCGCCCGAGCTCCTGTCCGGCTATGCCGCCGGCGGCGATATAACGACGCTCAGTCGCGATCTGACTTTCAGCCCCGAAACCTGGGCCAAGCCAGCCAACGAGCCGATCCTGACCGATTCCCTGCTTTCCGCCTATGTCGCGGGGGGCTATGTCGAAACCTCCACGCGCGTCGCCCGTATGCGGGACGAACGCACCTGTCTGGCCACGGCTATTTATCACGAAGCGCGGGGCGAACCGGAGGATGGTCAATGGGCGGTGGCGGACGTCATCCTCAATCGCGTCGATTCCGAGCGCTATCCGGGCTCCATCTGCGGCGTCGTCTACCAGAACGCCGACAAGGGAAAATATCGCTGCCAGTTTTCCTTTGCCTGCGACGGCAAGCCTGACGAAGGCGGCGTCGGCAATCGCATCGTCAGGGAAAGCTGGGTCAGGGCCTATATGATCGCCGAAGCGGCGCTTTTGCAGCGCCAGGCCGGCACCCGCCTTGAAACCGTGCCGGAGACGGCGCTGTTTTATCACACGGTTTCGGTCAATCCGAGCTGGGCCAACAAGCTCAGGCGCGTCGCCTCGATCGGCAGCCACGTCTTCTACGCGCCGCTTTAGGGCGTTTTCGGGCGAAACGGATATCGGTTTTCCGGTTCGAAACGCGACAGCTCGGCAAGCTGGCCCGCCTTCTTTTGGCGGCATGTCTCTTGTGTAACTGGCACCGAACCGCCATCTGCCTTAATATGCACGCAATTCTACCGGCCAAAGCCAGAAGGCAAAGGCACGGCGCGCGTGCTGTCAGCCACTTCGGCAAAAGACCGGCAAGGAGGGCCCATGCCAAAGATCGCGTTGGTCGACGACGACCGCAATATTCTCACCTCGGTTTCCATGACGCTGGAGGCAGAGGGCTATCAGGTGGCCACCTATACCGACGGCGCCTCGGGGCTTGAAGGACTGACCACCGATCGGCCGGACCTGGCTATCCTCGATATCAAGATGCCGCGCATGGACGGGATGGAACTCCTGCGGCGTCTCAGGCAGAAATCCGACATGCCGGTGATCTTCCTGACCTCCAAGGACGAGGAGATCGACGAATTGTTCGGCCTCAAGATGGGCGCCGACGATTTCATCACCAAGCCGTTCAGCCAGCGTTTGCTGGTGGAACGGGTCAAGGCCATTCTGAGGCGCGTCACTCCGCGCGATTCCAGTGCGTCGAGCACGCCTGGCGACACCAACTCGCAGGCCCGGCCCGTGCTCGAACGCGGTGCTCTGGTCATGGACGAGGAACGTCACACCTGTTCCTGGAAAGGCCAGCGCGTGACGCTGACCGTCACCGAATTCCTGATCCTGCAGGCGCTGGCGCTGCGCCCCGGCGTCGTCAAGTCGCGCAACTCGCTGATGGATGCGGCCTATGACGATCAGGTCTATGTCGACGACCGCACCATCGACAGCCACATCAAGCGGCTACGCAAGAAGTTCAAGGTGGTCGACGACGATTTCGACATGATCGAAACCCTTTACGGCGTCGGCTATCGCTTCAAGGAGCAATAGGTGGCGTCAACCATCGAGGCCAACCGGTCCGACACGGATGACGATCCGTCCGGGGACGCCGGCAAAAAGCCGGTCGGCGGCCATAACTGGCTGCTGACGCGCGTGGCGCCGGCCTTCCGTCAATTGCTGCGCATGACGATTTTCGCCTCGCTGACGCGGCGTATTATCGTGTTGAACCTGGCGGCGCTGGCCGCCCTGGTCATCGGCATCCTGTTTCTCAACCAGTGGCGCGCCGGCCTGATCGATGCGCGCGTGCAATCGCTCAGAATCCAGGGCGAGATCATCTCGGCGGCGATCGCCGCGTCGGCCACGGTCGACAGCGACCTCATCACGGTCAATCCCGACCTGTTGTTGCAGATGCATACCGAAGGCGGTTCTTCCGCCTTTTCCTATTTCGATCCGGCGCTGGAATTTCCCATCAGTCCGGAGCGGGTGGCGCCTTTGCTGCGCAATCTCGTCACGCCGACCCGCACGCGCGCCCGCATCTACGACAAGGACGGGCTGCTGATCCTCGACAGCGCCAGCCTTTACGTGTCCGGCGAAGTCATCAGCGTGCCCCCCCAGCCGCGCAAGGACCAGTCCGTCCTCATCGCCTGGTGGAACTCGCTGATGAGCTGGGTCCCCGGCGATGCCTTTTCCATCTACCAGGAATACGGGCCGAACGAGGGCAAGCGCTATCCCGAAGTCGGGGCGGCCCTGAACGGGTCGGTCGCCGATCTGGTGCGCGTCGATACCTCCGGACGCATGGTCATCACCGTCGCCGTGCCGGTGCAGCGCCAGCGGGCCGTGATCGGGGTTCTGCTTTTATCGACCCAGCCGGGCGACATCGATTCCATCGTCGCCGCCGAACGCATGAGCATTTTGAGGATCGCGCTGGTCGCCGCCATCGTCGTGTCGGTGTTGAGTTTTTTACTGGCCGGCACCATTGCCGGCCCGATGCGCAAGCTCTCCGACGCCGCCGAACTGGCCGGTACCTCGATGAACGCACGCACTGAGATCCCCGATTTCACTGAGCGCGGCGACGAAATCGGTCATCTCAGCGGCGCCCTCAGATCGATGACCAATGCTCTTTACGACCGGATTGAAGCCATCGAACGGTTTGCCGCCGATGTGGCGCACGAGCTCAAGAATCCGCTGACTTCGTTGCGCAGCGCCGTCGAAACCCTGCCGCGCGCCGCCAAACCGGAACAGCGCGAAAAGCTGATCGAAGTCGTCCAGCACGATGTCCGGCGTCTCGACAGGCTGATCTCCGATATCTCCAATGCCAGCCGGCTCGATGCCGAACTGGCGCGCGAAACGCTCGATCCGGTCGATCTCGACCAGTTGCTCATGGCATTGACCTCCATGCATGCCGACATGGCGCAAAAGCGTAAGATCGCGGTGGTCTACGAGAAAAAGATCGGCCGCAGCGCGCCGCTGGCGCTCGGACACGACAGCCGTCTGGCTCAGGTGGTCAACAATCTTTTGGACAACGCGGTGTCCTTCTCTCCGGAGGGGGGCACCGTGACCGCCCGTCTGGTGGTCGATGGCGATCATCTGGTGATCACCGTCAGTGACGAAGGACCGGGCATCAAGGGCGATGCCAGTCGTATTTTCGAGCGCTTTTATACCGATCGACCCGATACGGAAAGTTTCGGGGATCATTCGGGTTTGGGCTTGTCGATCTCGCAACAGATCGTGCAGGCTCACAAGGGGACGATCAGCGCGGAGAATCGGCACGACCGCTCGGGTGCCGTTTTCACGGTGCGCTTGCCCCGGGCGAGAAAGTGACATCGCCATGATCAATGTGCACGGCACCGGCGTCGTTCTCGACGGGTTCGGCGTGCTGCTGCGTGGGCGTTCCGGCGCCGGCAAATCGCTTCTGGCCCTGCAATTGCTCGATACCTGGCGTGATCGCGGCCGCGGGGCCTGTCTGGTTTCGGACGATCGCATCGAAATCGACGTGGAGACCAACAGGCTCTTCATGTCGGCACCTCCCACCATCGCCGGTCTCATCGAATTGCGCGGCAGAGGGATCGTGTCGCGCGAATCATGCGGCCGCGCACCGCTCGATCTGGTCATCGACATGACCGAAGAGCTGATCCGCTTTCTGGAAGAGGAGGCGTTCAAAACCGAGATCGAGGGAATTGGTCTGGCACGCTGCCCCGTACCCGAACGCGGGGTCATCGACAGCGCCCACCAGATTCTGCTGGTCGCAGAAGCCTTGAAGGAACTGGCGACGCCAGACAAGGCCGACCTCGTGCGCCAGCGTCGGTCCTCGCCCAAAAAAGGGCTTGAAACCTGAAGCCGGCCAGCCGAGACTCGGCGCCAACTTAAGTAGCCGTCCGAGGAGAAAGTATGATCGGCATGGTTCTGGTAACGCATGGCCGGCTCGCGGAAGAGTTTCGCGCCGCGCTGGAGCATGTGGTGGGTCCGCAGGATAGCTGCGAAACCATTGCCATCGGTCCCGACGACGATATGGAGGAACGGCGTAACGACATCATGTCCGCCGTCCAGCGCGTCGACAACGGCAAGGGCGTGGTGATTTTGACCGACATGTTCGGCGGCACGCCTTCCAATCTTGCCATCTCGGTGATGCAGAACCGGGAAGTCGAGGTGATCGCCGGGGTCAATCTGCCCATGCTGGTCAAGCTGGCGCGCGTGCGTGGCGAACTCGACATGAAAGCAGCGGTGCGCGAGGCCCAGGACGCCGGCCGCAAATACATCAACGTCGCCAACGACGTGTTGGGGGGCTAAGCATGACCCCGAAAAGCGAGCGCCGGTTTCCGGAGGGGGTCATGCTTGGGGAAGACTCCATGACCCCGAAAAGCGAGCGCCGGTTTCCGGAGGGGGATATGTCTTATCGAAGAGAGTTTGCGTGATGCCGAATTCGGGTGTTGCAGATGTCGGACGCGCCATGTGCCAGCGCGTGCTGATCTGCAACAAGAAGGGTCTACATGCGCGTGCTTCGGCGCGGTTCGTCAGAACGGCGGAATGCTTTGATGCCTCGATCAGCGTTGCCAAGGATGGCATCACCGTCGATGGCACCTCGATCATGGGCCTGATGATGCTGGCCGCGGGGCCGGGTTCGACCGTGTTCATCACCGCAAGGGGAGTCCAGGCGCGCGAAGCGCTCGAATCTCTGGTGGACCTGGTGACCAACGGCTTCGACGAGGATGCCGAAAGCGGCGGCGAAAGCGTGTAGCGGAGCGGTCCCAAGCGCAGTGGCGGCCGGTTCGCCATCTGTTGGTGAAGGATATCGCGGTGGTTGACGCGTCGCCATGCGCCTCCGCCAGCAGGGAGTCGCCCCGCGACGTGATCGCGGGGTCCACTCGCAACGCAAAGAACGCAACAGCCCCTTTGGCTAAAGTGAGCTGCGCTGGATGAAATGACTCGCGCCGTGATAGGTTGCCGAAGCGAGTGGGTCCCGGCTTTCGCCGGGACGACATTGAAGAGCGTGCAAACGCCGATCAAACCAACGACCGCCGACATAATACGTGCTTTCTGAGGCGCAGTGGTGGCCGGTTTGCCGGTTTTGGAAAATGCAAAAGGGTGACACCCCTTTTCCCGGAAGCAAAAAGGAACGAGGGGCCATGATCGGACGCTTGTTTTCGGTGATAGGGGGCGTGGTTTTCGGGCTCGCCGCATCGCAGTTTCCTGAATTCGCCCAGCAATACGAACAGCGTCTCGGCGGCGCCGTCGACGAATTGCGCGTTATTGCCGAAAAATTCGACTCCGCGGCGGCCGAGGCCGGCTTGACGCGGGACCAGGCCCTGGGCACGTACGACGAGACCGAAAACGCCTTCCTCACCAAACAGGGTGCCAACATCGCCGCGACCCTTGACCGCTACGCGCGTTTAAAAACCCAGCTCGCGGCGCTCGAGAACGCCAATATCGTCACCCGCGTCACCGATATGGCGCTTTATTACGATCCCGACATCGCCGCCGGGGCGATGGAAAGCTACAATCCGGCGGTGCCGGTCACCCAAGAAGGCTTCGTTTATGCCGGCGTCGGCGTTTTGGCAGGCTATTTTCTGTTCGCCGGTCTCGGCTGGGCCGGCGCCAAGCCGGTTCGGCGCTGGCAGCGCCGCCGCCATCGCCCCGCGTCGTCACCAAGGGCGTGATCCTCGGTATTTTTAGGGGACGGCACGGACCGGCCGTTTATCCGGAAGCATGGCGGTTCAGCTACATGTTCGGGACATAAACATTTCTTTATATCATTATTGTCTGATTCAGATTGGCCGCGTATAACCGCCGGACAATAGATCAGCACCGAAGCGTCTCCGGACGCCGAACGGGAAAACGGCCGGTCCCCCGGATCGGGTTTCCCGCGAAGCGGATACCGGTTTTCCGGTTCGGACATGTCACCACGTCAAGATACGAGAAGCGGAGACTTTCATGTCCCACGACTACATCGTCAAGGATATTGGCCTCGCCGACTGGGGCCGCAAGGAACTCGATATGGCCGAGGTGGAGATGCCCGGCCTGATGGCCATCCGGGCCGAATATGCCCCGAGCCAGCCCTTGAAGGGCGCGCGCATCGCCGGCTCGCTGCACATGACCATCCAGACGGCCGTGCTGATCGAGACCCTTGTGGCGCTCGGCGCCGAGGTTCGCTGGGCGTCGTGCAACATCTTCTCGACCCAGGATCAGGCCGCCGCCGCCATCGCCGCGCGCGGCATTCCGGTTTTCGCCAAGAAGGGCGAGACGCTCAAGGAATACTGGACCTATGCCGATGGCATTCTCGACTGGGGCAATGGCGAAACTGCCAACATGATCCTCGACGATGGCGGCGATGCCACGCTTCTGGTCACCCTCGGCGCCAAGGCCGAAAAGGATCCCTCGATCATTGCCCATCCCAAGTCCGAAGAAGAAGAAGAGCTTTACGCCGCCATCAAGGCGCGTTTGGCCAGGGAGCCGGGTTTTTATTCCAAGGTCATGGGCAACATCCACGGCGTTTCCGAGGAAACGACGACGGGCGTCATGCGCCTTTACCAGATGGAAAAGCGCGGCGAACTGCCGTTCCCGGCCTTCAACGTCAACGACAGTGTCACCAAGTCGAAATTCGACAACAAATACGGCTGCAAGGAATCGCTGGTCGATGCCATCCGCCGCGGCACCGACGTGATGATGGCCGGCAAGGTCGCCATCGTGTGCGGCTATGGCGATGTCGGCAAGGGGTCCGCCGCCTCGCTGAGGGGCGCCGGTGCCCGCGTGCTCGTGACCGAAATCGATCCGATCTGCGCCCTGCAGGCCTCCATGGACGGGTATGAAGTTGTGACTCTCGAGGATGCTGCGCCTCGCGCCGACATCGTCGTCACCGCCACCGGCAACCGCGACGTCGTCACCCTGGATGACATGAAGCGCCTCAAGGACATGGCCATCGTGTGCAATATCGGCCATTTCGACCACGAAATTCAGGTGGCCGAGCTGCACAATTTCAAATGGACCAACGTCAAGCCGCAGGTCGACATCGTCGAACTCGACGAAAACCGTCGCATCGTGCTTTTGTCCGAGGGTCGTCTGGTCAATCTCGGCAACGCCACCGGCCATCCGAGCTTCGTGATGAGCGCCTCGTTCTCCAACCAGACCCTGGCCCAGATCGAATTGTGGACCAATGGGGCGAAGTACGAGAAGAAGGTCTACGTGCTGCCCAAGCACCTCGACGAGAAGGTCGCCTCGCTCCATCTCGAAAAGCTCGGCGTCAAGCTGACCGAGCTGACCGAGGCGCAGGCCGAGTATATCGGCGTGTCGCAGACCGGCCCGTTCAAGTCGGACGAATATCGCTACTAGGCTCTTAAGAGTTCGACAAAGAACAGCCCCCTCTCCCTCCCCCTTGACGGGGAGGAGGCGCATAGCGGGGTCGGATGGGGTGGGGGGTTACAAGCGCCAGCGGTCTTTCCCTCCTCTGGCAAAGTCCAGGCGCTAAGCTTCGCTGAACCCAAGGCCTTGCATCGCTCTAAAAAAAAGAGAGATGGCCGACCGCGATTTGGTTAACTTTGCGTTTCGCAAAAATGCGTTTTCCACAAGACAAAGGCATGCGTTCTGAATCACCCGGAACGCATGCTTTCTTTTTTTCAATCCGAGGCGGCTGTGCAAAATGGCACAGCCGCCATTTCTCCCCTTCAACCCGATTCCAGCGGCGTCTATTGTATTAGTGATTCGACGGCAGGTTGGGTTGGTACTCCGTCGGTCATAGCGCTCGGCGGCGGGCGTAACAAGAAACGTGCAGTGTGGGCAAAGGGGTGCGGCATGCGGCAGGCATGGCTCCGTAAAGGTGTGGGATTCGGCGTTGCAGGCGCTCCCGTACTGGGGCTTTTTTCCGCATTTCCCGCCAAGGCCGCCAGCTTTTCTTCCGCTTCCATCGCCGGTGCCGCGCCTCTGGCCATTGCCGCCGGTGTCGTTGGTTTCGGTCTGGCCTCGGCCTTTCTGCTGATCCGCGCAAGTCGGCGCGATCGCAGGCTAGCGGGACGCGCTATGGTGCAGTCGGCGCGTCTAAGGGCCGAACTCGACCAGAGCCAGGCCATCCTCGAAGGCATGCCGGAGGTCACGGTGCGCTGGAGCGATGCCTCCACGAGCCCGGCCATATTCGGTCATCTGGCCTCGGTCCTGCCGTCCGGTACGGATCATGAGGGTGTGCTCGATTTCAGGCGCTGGCTTACCGAATCCGATGCCGAGGTGCTGCGCCTTTGCGTGACCCGGTTGAGAACGGCGGGAGAGCCTTTCGATATCGGGTTCGACATGCTTGATGGCCGCCCGGTTTTCGCCATCGGTCGCGCCATCGGTGGCTTTTCCGTTTTGCGGTTGCGCGCGGGCACCGACGAAGCGGCCAGCGCCGCTTCGATCGAACGCCGCCGGCTTGCCGACTGCACCACCGCCGAAAACCTGTTCGCCCGGCTCGATCTGCCGACCCTGGTCTGGTCCGCGCTCAAGGGCACCGCGTCGGCCAACCGCGCCGCGCGGGCGCTGGCCCAGGATCTCGACCGCGAGCAGATCTTTTCGGAGACCGATCACGCATCCCATCTCAAGGCCCTGGCCAAATTCGGCGGGGCTACCGTTCTTTCCAATGTCGAGATCGGCGCGCGCCGGTTCGATATCGCCTTGAGCACCGTTTCGGACGGCTATGTCGCCTGCCTGATGCCCGTCGTTTCATCCGCGATCGCGGCCGCCACCACCACGGTCGCCGAAATCGGCGCGGTGATCGATGCGATCGAACGGCCGGTTGCCGTGTTCGACGGCCGTCGTCAGCTGATCCGCGCCAATCGCGCCTATGCGGAGTTCTGGCAGCTCGAAGCCAATTATCTGAAAGCCGGCACGTTCGAGCAATCCATGCTCGACCGCATCCGCACCAAGGGTCTGTTGCCGGCCGAAGTCGACTATCGTGCCTGGCGTACCGAACACCTCAAATCCTATGCCCTCACCGAACCGCGCGAAACCCTCTGGCACCTGCCCGATGGGCGGGCCGTCAACGTCTCGGCGGTGCCGATGTCGGCCGGCGGCGTTATTTATGTCTTCAACGATCTGACGGAACGGCTGGCGCTCGAAACCCGCTACAATGCACTCAACCGTGTGCAGAACGAGACGCTCAATGCCCTGCGCGAGGGCGTGGCGGTGTTCGGCACCAACGGAAGGCTGACCTTGGCCAATCCGCGCCTGTCGAGCCTGTTCAAACTACCGATCAACGTTTTGACGCGTCACCCGCATATCGACGAGATTTCAGCCATTTGTGCCGATGCCATGCCCGAGGACGGCGCTGCGATCTGGGCCAATCTCAAGGATGTGGTCATCGACCTCAATCCGGTCCGGGCCGACCGGACGGGACGTATCCGCCGTGCCGATGGACGGCTGATTGACTGGGCGGCCATCCGCCTGCCCGACGGGCAGACCATGCTCACCTTTTCCGACGTCACCGAAAGCGCCAATTACCAGCAGGTGCTCAAGGAGCGCAACGACGCCCTGGTCACGGCCGATCACCTCAAGGACGCCTTCGTTCAGAACGTCTCCTACGAGTTCCGCTCGCCGCTGACCAATATCATCGGGTTTGCCGAGCTTCTTGCCTCGGGCGGGGCTGGCGAACTCAACGAACGCCAGAAATCCTATACCGAGTATATCCGCGCCTCTTCGACGACGCTCGGCGTGCTGATTGACAACATTCTCGATCTCGCCACCGTCGACGCCGGCATCGCCCAGCTCGATCTGGCGCCGCAAAACGTCGTCGCACTGGTCGACAAGGCGCGTGCCGGGCTTGCTGCCTCTTTTGCGGCGGGGACGGATGTCGTGCCGTACAATCTCAAGATCGACATCGATCCCGACCTGCCCGAATTCGTCGCCGATGGCACCCGGCTGGTGCAGGTGCTCTACAATCTTTTGTCGAGCGCCGCCCGTTATGCCACCGATGATTCGGAGATCCATTTGAGGGTGACCTCGCGCGGCGACGACCGCATTCTCTTCATTTTCGAAGACGACGGCACCACGCTGCCGGCCGAGGTCAAGGCGACACTGACTCAGCGTTTCGACGGCGGGCTGAACGAAGGACGTCAGCGCGGCGCGGGCCTCGGGCTCACCATCGTCAGGAGTTTCGTACATCTGCATGGCGGCACGCTCTCGATCGAGGAGCGTGACCCGCGCGGCACCCGTATCACGGTCAACCTGCCGGCGCGCTGCGATGAGGTGGCGGTCAGCCAGCCCGGCGCCGCCGAATGATTGTGCCCGAACCGGCGCCCGTCCTCTTTCACCTTGAAAACGAAGCCGCAACGGTCCGGCTCGGGACCGGAATCGCCGCCCGGCTCGTGCCCGGCATGCTGGTTTTGCTCGACGGCGATCTCGGCACTGGCAAGACGGCCTTGGCCCGCGCCATCGTCCGGGCACTCGTCGAAAACCCCGATCTCGATGTGCCGTCGCCGAGTTTCGCGCTGGTCCAGCCCTATGAACGACGCGACGGGGTTCCGGTGCTTCACGCCGATCTTTACCGGCTGGTCGATGCCTCTGAAACGCGGGAACTTGGCCTTTTCGACGACGACGACGCCATCGTTCTTGTCGAGTGGCCGGATCGCGATCCGGGCCTTTTCGACGATGCCGATCTGGTTATCGCGCTGGAACAGGGCGAAGGCGAGACGGCACGAACCCTGCGGCTGACTTCGCCGAGCGGGCGGTTCGATTGCGCGGCGCTGACAGCGTAATGACGGCGCGTGCCGATCGGCTCAAATCGTGAAAGACTTCCGGCATGACAACGCGATTCCCGCTCGATGCGATTCTGCTTGCCGCCGGTCTCGGAACACGGCTGAGGCCATTGACGCTGAGCCGACCCAAACCGCTGGTGCCGGTTGCCGGCGTGCCGCTGATCGAACGGGTAATTGCGGGTTTTGCCGCCGAAGGGGTGACGCGTTTTGCCGTCAACGCCCATTATCTCGCCGATCAGATGGAAACGGCCGTCGCTGCCTTGCCGACGCATTTTCCCGGCGCGGACTTCTTTGTGTCGCGCGAAAATGGCAATCTTCTCGATACTGGCGGCGGTGCGAAAAAGGCCCTGTCGCTCGTTGAAAGCGATCCCGTTCTTGTCGCCAACACCGATGCCTTCTGGCAGGCAGGCAAGGATGTGCCGCTTCGCCATATGACGGCGCGGCACGACGAAAAACCCGATGGCATCGTGCTTCTTTGCGCCGATCCGGCCCGTGCGCTCGGATTTCGCCGTAGCCACGATTTTTACCTCGATCCGTCGGGGACCATCACGCCGGACAGGGGTCGGCCGGTCATTTATGCCGGAGTGGCGCTTCTGCAACGAACCTGGTTTTCGGGCACACCAGAGGGGCCATTTTCCCTCAACCGCATCTTTGAAAAGGCGTTGGCCGGGAACAGGCTTTATGGCGTTCTGCTCGAAACCGACTGGTATCATATCGGCGATCCAGACGCGCTCGCCGAAGCCGAATCCCTTATCGGGAAAGGCTAGATCATGGCTCGTCCCCGGCTCTTCACCATCGCCCCGCACGCGCCGTTTCTTGCAACGCTGGTGGCGCGTATCGGTGACGGCACGTTGCCCCGGCCCGAGCCGTCGCCCTTCGGGTTGGCCGATCTCACCATTCTGGTGCCAACGCGGCGTGCCCGTACCGCGCTTGCCGATGCTTTTCTCGCCACCGGTGGACCGGCTCTCTATTTGCCCGATATCCGCGCGCTCGGCGATACGGATACCGCCGAACTGCCTTTCCTGCCGCCCTATGATGCCGGGCCGTTGCCGCTGCCGGTCGGGCTCAACGAAAGGCGGCTGACGCTGGCGCGGCTCGTCGCGCACTGGATCGATGCCGAACAGGGAACGGCGTTCAACGCGTCCGGATTCGCCTCGCCGCCGAGTCCGGGCGAAATTCTGGCGCTTGCCGATGCACTCGGGTCCTTGATCGATGCTTGCCATACCGAGGGTGTGCCGATTTCGGCCTTCCGGACCCTCGCCACAGAAAAGGATCTGTCCGAGCATTGGCAGCGGTCTTTGACGTTTCTCGATATCGCGCTTGCCGCCTGGCCGGCGCATCTCGCGGAAAACGGCAAGGCCGATATGGCGCAGATCCGCGATCTTCTTCTCGACCGCCTGACGGCGGCGGTGCCGCACCTGTTCGGGACCCGGCCAGTGATCGCCGCCGGGTCCACCGGCTCGGTGCCGGCGACGGCGCGGCTTCTCGCCGCCATCGCCCGCCTGCCCAATGGCGCGCTCGTCCTGCCCGGCCTCGATCCCGGGCTCGATGCCGAAACCCACGCCCTTTTGCTCGATACCAGGGGCACGCCGCATGGCGCGCCGCAATACGGACTGGCGCGGCTTCTCGAGCGGCTTGGCGCCGTTTTCGGCGAAGTCACGGAACTGGCATCGGCCGGCTCCAGCCGGACGTTCGCCGTGCGCAAGGCGCTGGCTTTGGCGGAGGAAACCGGGACCTGGCCCGAAACGCGCACTGCGTTGGCCGAAAGCGGCGCCTTCGATAATATCGCCATCGCCGCCGCCCGTAACGAGGACGAAGAGGCGCGCGCCGTCGCCATGGCGGCGCGGGAAGCGGCGGAAGGAAAGGGCAAATCGGTCCGGCATCATTACCCCGGATCGCACGCTCGCCCGTCGCATTGGCGCCGAGTTGCGGCGCTTCGGCATCAGCGTCGATGATGCCGCCGGCACGCCGCTTCTGCAGTCGCGGGCAGGGCGGCTGGTGCGCGACGCCATCGCCGTCGTTGCCGAAAACTGGGCGTCGGTGCCGCTTGTCGCCCTGTTGCGCAATCGCAATGTTTCGCTCGCCCGCCCGCGCGCCGAAATCGGACGCCTGACCGATCTTGTCGAACTGGGCCTGTTGCGTGGCCAGCGACTGGCGCCGGGTCCGGAGGGTCTCAAAGCCGGCCTTGCCGCCAGTCTCGCCGGCGGTCTCGACCACCCGGCCAGAAAGCTGACCGAAACCGAAGCCGAGGCCGTGGCCGATCTGATCGAAGCCATAAGCAGCGCGCTCGGCGCCTCTGACCAGGCTTTTCGAGTCGAAGGGCTATTTCGCCGCCGACCTCGCCGTCGGCCTCGGCGAGGTCTTTGACGCGTTGACGGGCGCCGGGTCTGTCGAAGAGGTGAGCCCGGAGGGGGACCGAGGAGCTGCGCCGCTGGATCGGAGACATCACGGCTCTGCCCGGACTCGGCCCGCGATTCGACGGGGTTCATCTGGCGGAAAGCTTCGCGGGTCTGATTGCCGGCCTTTCCGTCAGGTCGCCGGCGACCGACACCGGAGGCATCGCCCTGCTCGGTCTGTTGGAAGCGCGTCTTCTTCACTTCGATTTCGCCATCCTTGCCGGGCTTAACGAAACCGTCTGGCCGGCGCCGGCCCGATCCGGGGGCCCTTTCTGTCGCGCAACATGACGATCGCGCTCGGTCTCGAACCGGAGGAGCGCCGGCAGGGCCAGATGGCGCATGATTTTGAAATGGCGCTCGGCGCGCCCGAAACCGTGCTCATGCTGGCCGAGCGCATCGGCACATCGCCGGCGCTTTCGTCGCGGCTTTTGCAGCGGCTCGAAACCTATGCGGGCGAAAAGGCAGCGGCAAAGATGCGCGCGCGCGCGGTGCCCGTTACCTTCTGGCGGCGCGGGCGCTCGATGCCGTGCCGGCGGTGGTGCCAGCGCTGCGGCCGATGCCCAATCCGCCGGTCAATCTGAGGCCGCGCTCCCTGACGGTTACCGATATCGAAAAGCTCGTGCGCTCGCCTTACGAGCTTTACGCCAAATATGTGCTCAGGCTTCTTCCGATCGACGCGCTCGGCGCCGATGCCGATTTGAGCGAGCGCGGCACGCTGATCCACAAGGTCATGGCGAACTGGGCCGAAAGCGGCAGCGATCCAGCCGCGCCCGATGCGCTCGAGACGTTCCTGACCATTGCCGATGGCGTCTTTATCAGGCTCGAAACCCTGCCGGCGCGCCGTGCCGTCTGGCGTCACCGTCTTGCCGTTCAGGGGGAAAACTTCCTCGCCTTCGAGGCCGGGCGCGCCGCGCGCCTCGCCTGGCGCAAACCGGAAATCGACGGATCATGGTCGTTCCCGGTCGAAGACGCGCATTTCACCTTGCGCGGCCGTGCGGATCGCATTGACCGGATGAAAGACGGCTCCTACGAGATCCTCGATTTCAAAACCGGTTCGGTGCCCACTCCGGCCGAAATGAAGCAGCTGCTCGCGCCGCAATTGCTGGCGGAAGCCAAGCTCGTGGCCGAGGGCGGTTTCGCACCCGATCTGCCGGCCGGTCCGGTTTCGGCCCTGACCTATCTGCGCCTGCCGGCCGATCCCATGGGGTTCGAACAAAAGCCCTTCACCGTCGAAAAAGGCGCGAGCATCGAAGAAACTGTCGAGGCCCTGTTCGCCCGGCTGCAACGGAGTCTGGCCACCTATATGCTGCGCGAGACGCCTTTGGCGCCGGATATCCTGCCCAAAAAAAAACCTCACCTATGCCGGCGATTACGATCATTTGTCGCGCCGGGCGGAATGGGCGGCCGAGGACGAGGCGGAGGACGAGCCATGAGCGAACGTCCTGTCGCACCGACCCCGGAGATTACCCGCCGTCAAACGGATGCCGCCGATCCGGAAAACACGGTCTGGGTCTCGGCCAATGCCGGCTCGGGCAAGACCCACGTTTTGACCCAGCGGGTTCTGCGGCTCCTGCTGACTGGTGTGTCGCCGGCCGAAATCCTGTGTTTGACCTATACCAAGGCGGCGGCGGCCGAAATGCGTGCCCGCGTCACCTCCCGACTCGGCGCGTGGGCGGTGAGCGCGGAGGACGCGCTTTCCCAGGAGCTACAAAAGCTCACCGGTTTGCGTCCGGACGCCGCGACGCACCATCGTGCCCGAACTCTGTTCGCCCATGCGCTCGACACGCCGGGCGGATTGAAGATCAACACCATCCATGCCTTTTGCGAAAGTGTGCTGCACCGATTTCCGCTCGAAGCCGGCGTGCCTTTCGGGTTCACGGTCATCGAAGATGCCGAGCGTGAGCGGCTGATCCGGCTGGCGCGCGAGAAGGTTCTGGCCTCGGGGCTCGGCGGGAAACGGTCCGGCGGCTGAGGCCGTTCGGGTTCTGTTCGACGCGCTGTCCGATCATGCGTTGGAAAAGCTGGTGACCGGGGCGCTTGGCGAGATGCGCAAACTCAAGCCCATTCTCGATGATCCCGAAGCGGCCAAGACGCGGCTCAGACATTTCGTCGGACTGGGTGAGGGGGGCGATATCGCCGTCCTTCACGCCGAATTTGTCGAAAAGACCCTGATCGGCCGCGAAGACGTTCTTTTGGCGCGCAACGAACTCGATCCGAAGCCCGAGGGCACGCGCGCCGTCGACAGGCTGGCGGCCATCGTCGATCCGGCGGCGCCAACCGAAGCCGAACTGCGCGCCGTCGTCCTGACCCAGAAGGGGGCACCACGCAAATCGCTTCTGACCAAACCGCAGGCGGAGCGTTTCCCGGCGCTGCTTGCGACGCTCGAAGCCGAGCAACAACGCCTTCTCGCCCTTGATGCCGAGATTATCCGGGCGGCGCTGGTCCGGCGTTCCGAAGCGTTGATCGATCTTCTTTGCGCCATTGTCGGTGACTACGAACGCGCCAAGCGGACCCGTGCCCGGCTCGATTTCGATGATCTCGTCACCCGCACTGCGGCGTTGTTCGGCGACAGGGCCCAGGGCCCCTGGGTGCGCTACAAGCTCGATGCCGGCATCACTCATATTCTGGTTGACGAAAGCCAGGACACCAACCGCGAGCAATGGCATGTGGTCGATGCGCTGGCCGATGAGTTCTTTGCCGGCGAGGGCGCCGCCGCCCGTCCGCGTTCCCTGTTTGCCGTCGGCGATCCCAAGCAGTCGATCTTTTCCTTTCAAGGGGCTGAACCGGCCCTGTTCGGCGCGGCGGGCGACAGGTATCGGCAGAAGGCCACCGCAGCCGGACGCTCGTTCGCGCGCATTCCGATGGCGGCGAGTTTCCGCACCCTGCCGGAAGTGCTGGACGCCGTCGACCGCGTGTTCGTCGAGGGGCCTTTGCGCGATGCCGTTGTGGTTGGCGAGACCTATACCGATCACTTGAGCGCGCGCGTCGATAAAGGCGGCCGCGTGGCGCTGTGGCCGGTCGTTCAGGCTGAAAAGCCGGAGCAAGGTGATTCCTGGACGCCGGAGGACAAAGGCGTTTCAGTGCGGACGCCGGCACGGCAGCTGGCCGACACCATTGTCGGCTCCATCGCCGAATGGGTCGAAAAAGGGCGTGTTCTCGGCCCCCGCAACCGGGCCATCAGGGCGGACGATATTCTCGTGCTGGTGCAGTCACGCGGGACCCTGTTTCACGAGATCATCCGGGCGCTCAAGAAAAGGGGCCTGCCGACCCCCGGCGCCGACCGGCTCAATGTCGGGCGCCATATCGCGACCCTCGACCTTCTGGCGCTCGGTGATGTGCTGCTCAACCCGGGCGACGACCTGTCGCTGGCCGCGCTTTTGCGTTCGCCCCTGTTCGACGTTTCCGAAACCGACCTGTTTAATCTGGCGAACAAGCGCCCCGGATCCCTGTTCGATGCCATGCGCGTAAGTCCCATCCCCGGCGTGGCCGAGGCCTGTCAGCGTCTGACGGGCTGGCGCCAACGGCTCGATTTCGAACGGCCCTACGAGTTTTACGCCGACGTGCTTTACGCCGAGGGCGGGCTCAGGCGCTTCCATGCCCGGCTCGGCGGCGAAGTCGACGATGTGGTGGCGGAGTTTCTCGCTCTGGCGCTCCAGTACGAACAATCGTCAACACCGTCTCTGCAAGGCTTCGTCGCCGACATGCGCGCCCGTTCCGTCGAGATCAAGCGCGACCTCGGCGAGGCGGACAGCGGCGTCCGGGTGATGACCATCCACGGCGCCAAGGGGCTGGAAGCGCTGATCGTCATCCTGGCCGACGCCGCGTCGAAACCGCAGGGCAGCCAGACCCATCGTGCCCTTTATTTCGTCGAGCCGCCGGACGGACCATTCCTGTTCCACGCCTCGGGAGAGGCGGAACAGACCGAAAAGACGCTGCCGATCTACGAAAACGAGAAAAACGGACAGATGGCGGAATACTGGCGCAAGCTCTATGTCGGCATGACCCGCGCCGAGGACGAGCTGCATGTGGCCGGCATCCTGTCTGCCAGTGGCAAGCTGGACGGGACCTGGTACGAGGCCGTTTCCGGCGCCCTTGCAGGCGCCACGGCATCCCGGACGCTTTCCGCCGATCTCGAAGCGGACGTCTTTCCCGTCTCCACCCCGGCCGATCGCTTTGTGACGGCCGCATCCGGGACCGAAGCGCAGGCACCGGCACCGGCGTTCGCCCCGCTGGTTCTGGCAAAGAAACCGCAACTGGTAACGCCTTCGACGGCCGGACCGCATGGCGATCCGCTCGATGCGGGAAACGAGGCCGCAGGCGATGCCGACACTGCCCGGCGGGCCGGCATCGCCCTTCACGCGCTGTTGCAATACCTGCCGGGCGTGCCGGAGGAAAACCGCGAAACGGTGGCACGGGCGGCGCTCATGAGCCTGATGCCGTCCGATCTGCAGCTTCACGACAGCCTGGCCGAAACGGGCATCGCTCTTGTCGGCGATCCTGACCTGGCGTCCGTTTTCGGGCCGGATACGCGCGCCGAAGTGCCGATTCTCGCCAAGGGGCGGCGCGGAAACGAGACGGTGCTGATCGCCGGGCGGATCGACCGGCTGCGGGTGACGCCCGAGGCGGTCACCATTATCGATTTCAAGTCCGACTCGCGTCCGCCCGCTCATGCCGGGTCCGTGCCGCCCGCCTATCTCGTCCAGCTCGGGCTCTATCGCGCCGTCCTTACCCGCATTCATGCCGACCGTCCCGTCCGCGCCGCCATCTTGTGGACGCGAAATGGTGTCCTGATGCCGATCCCCGAAGCGGCGTTGACGGCAGCGGTGGACGATATCGTCGTTTAGCCTTGCGTAACCATTTTGCGTCTGGCTGAATCTTAGAAAAGACTCATCGGGGTCGACGTCTTGAAACGGGCGACGACTTCACCTAAATCTGTTTCAGCGTATTTTACCGATGAAAGGCTGATGCCATGACCAAGCACGTATCCGACGCCACCTTCGACACCGAGGTGCTCGGAGCCAAGGAACCGGTGCTCGTCGATTTCTGGGCTGAGTGGTGCGGACCCTGCCGTGCCGTCGGACCAGTCCTTGAAGAGCTGTCGACCGAACTCGAAGGCAAGGTGAAGATCGTCAAGCTCAATGTCGACGAGAATCCCAACACGACCATCAAGTATGGTGTCAGGTCGATCCCGACCATGATCCTTTACAAGGGCGGCGAGCCCGTCGACATGAAGATCGGCGCCGGCACTCCGAAGGCCGGTCTCGCCAAGTGGCTGGAAGGCTACGCGGCGGCCTGACCCTAGGTCTTTTTTCTCGAACAGCAAAAGCCCTGGCCTTTCGGCCGGGGCTTTTGTTTTTCGGGCGGGTACCGCATAAGCCGTTCATGTTCACGCATGCCGACGGCATTTTCTATCGTTCCGTTTTGGCCGCCGATCTGGATCGGGCACTCGACGGATCGATCCAGCCCGGGCGCTATTCGCGCGCCAACCAGAAAACCCTTTATCTGAGCGCCAGCCGCGAAGGGGTCGCGGCGGCACTTATGGCGCACGCAAGGCCCGGCGATCCGGAGCGGCGTGTCGTCGCGGTAAAGGTTGCCGCCGATCTCATCTTCGATTTGCACGATGACTTGGCCTGCCGTCAGGCCGACATAGACCGAGACCAAGCCTTTGCCGACTGGCAGCGGCTTGTCGCCGAAGGGCAGACCCCCCCGTCCTGGGCCGTCGCCGACCGGGTGCGGGCGCTCGGCGCCAACGGCCTCATCGATCCGTCGCGCCACGCGCCCGGCCTCTGGCACATGGTCCTGTTCCGCTGGAACGTGCCTGGAGGGGCGAAGGTGCGGCTGGTGTAAGACCATCGGCCTTTCAGAGTAACCGATAGTGTCCCACCCTAATCTGTTAGTGGGGGCATCATGTCTTTAAAATCACACTCGGAGTCGTCCCGGTGCCAAGCACCGGGACGATCAAGGAAGGGTGAGACGCTTTTGGAAAGCACAAAGACCAAGGAACGTCACAAGAGTGATGATCATGGGTCGTTGGTATAAGAACCACCCCCTCTCTTAATCGAAGGGGAGGGAGAAGGAGGCCATGAACCCCTTGTCTTTAAATGGCTTTCAATCCGGCGGCGTGCCATTCTGGTCGAGCACGTGACCGGCTAGGTGCAGGGAACCGCAGATGAGGACGCGGGCGTTTTCGATTGTGGCGGCTTGGCGAAGCGCCGCCGAAACGCTGCGCATCGGGCGGGCCACAAGCCCGATCTCGCTGGCGATGTCCACCAGTTGCCGGGCCGTCCACGACGCACGTTCGCCGGGGATGCGCACGCTAAATAAAGTCATGTCCATGCCGGCGAAATGGGAGAGGTATCCGCGCGCATCCTTGTTGGCGAAACTGCCCATGATCAGGACCAGCGGCCGTTTCTGACGCGCTTCAAGGGTCTTCAGCGCCTCGGCAACCACACCGCCGCCAGCTTCGTTATGGCCGCCGTCGAGCCAGAGTTCGTGCGTCTGGGGCAAAAGCGCGCGCAGCTTGCCTGTCCGGATTGGCTGCATGCGGGCCGGCCAGACGACCGAGCGCAGTCCTTCGGCAATTGCCGCGTCGTCGAGAGGCAGCGCGAAATGCCTGACCGCGGCGATGGCGAGCGCGGCGTTGTCGAACTGGAAGGGGCCGGTGAGCGCCGGTTCCGGCAGATCGATGAGGCCGTCCTCATCCTGATAGACCAGCCGCCCGCGCTGGGAATAGCCGTCGAAATCGCGACCTGCCACGAAGGGCGTCACCCCGAGCTTTGCCGCTTCCGCCTCGATGACATCGAGTGCTTCGTCCTGCTGGCGGCCGATCACCGCCGGACTGCCGGGTTTGATGATGCCGGCCTTTTCGGCCGCGATGCCGGAGAGCTTCGGGCCGAGAAACTCGACGTGATCGATCGAGACCGGCGCGATCACCGCCCCGGCGGGATGCGCGATGACGTTGGTTGCGTCATACCGGCCGCCCATGCCGACTTCGAGAACGAGATAATCGGCCTCGACTTCGGAAAACAGCAAGAAGGCCATCGCCGTGGTGATCTCGAAAAAGGTGATCGGCTGGCCGGCATTGACCTCTTCGCAGCGCGTCAGGGCCGCGTTGAGCCGTCGCGTCGACACGAGCTCTCCGGCGAGACGGATGCGCTCGCGGAAATGCACCAGATGCGGCGAGGTGTAGGTGTGGACGCGTTTGCCTCCCGCTTCGAGAAAGGCGCGGAGATAGGCGACGATCGAGCCCTTGCCATTGGTGCCCGCGACGTGAATGACCGGCGGCAGGCGGTCCTGCGGCCGGTCGAGATCGTTGAGCAGGCGCGCAACGCGATCGAGCCGAAGATCGATCTGTTTTTGTTCGCTGAGTTTGTTGGGATGCAGCGCCAGAAGGCGCCGCACGATGTCGTCTGTGCGGCTCACGTCAGCACTCCATACCTGTCAGGCGGTCGCATGTACGAACCGAAGAAACGGGTGCCACTTTTTTAAAGAAACGCTCCTACTCGGCGTTGCCGGCGACGGGCGCATTGATGAGGTCGTCGTCGCCCTCGGCCGAAACCACCACGTCGCGCATGGTCACCTGGCGCGGCGCCGGCAATTCGTGACGCTTCAGCGCCTCGGGCACCGGCTGTTTGGAGAGAATCGCGATCAGCGAGCCGATGGTCGGTCTGAGATCGTGGCGGTGGACCACCATGTCGACCATGCCATGGTCGAGCAGGTATTCGGACCGCTGAAAGCCTGCGGGCAGTTTTTCGCGGATGGTGTCCTGGATGACGCGCGCGCCGGTAAACCCGATCACCGCATCGGGTTCGGCGATGTGGATATCGCCGAGCATGGCATAGGAGGCGGTGACGCCGCCAGTGGTGGGATTGGTCAGGACCACGATATAGGGCAGGCCCGCTTCGCGCAGGCGTTCGACCGCGATGGTGGTGCGCGCCATCTGCATCAGCGACAGGATGCCTTCCTGCATGCGGGCGCCGCCCGAAGCGGTGAAGATGACGAAGGCCGTCTTGTCCTCGACCGCCTTTTCCATGGCGTTGATGATCGCCTGGCCTGCGGCCATGCCCAGAGAGCCGCCCATGAAGTCGAACTCGTGGACCGCAGCCATGATCGGCATGCCCAAAAGCTTGCCGCTGGCGGCGATCACCGAATCCTCGGTGCCGGTCTTGGTGCGGTTTTCCTTGAGGCGGTCGGAATAACGTTTGACGTCGCGGAATTTCAGCGGATCGACGGCGACCTGCGGGGTCGGCAGTTCGGTATAAACGCCGTCATCGAAGAACAGGCGCAGTCGGTCGCGCGCCTTAACCTTCATGTGGTAGCCGGAATTCGGCACCACGAACTGGTTGTCTTCGAGATCCTTGTAATAGACGAGCTCGCCGGATTCCGGACACTTGATCCAGTAGTTTTCGGGGATTTCGCGCTTGTTGAGAAGCGACCGGATTTTCGGCGGGACGATATTGTCGATCCAGCTCATTCGGAGAGTTGACCTCTTTTCATGTTCGCGTCTTGCCGCCTGTTCCGCCCATAAGGCGTTTCGGCCTTCTTAATATCAGGTCCTTGTGAGGCTGGCAAAGACAGCAGTGGACAGCGGTTAAGATCGCGCCCGCCGGACGCCGTCGGCAAGTTCGCCGACCGTGGCAAAAATGGCTCTGGTGGTCTCGGGCGTTGGCTTGCCGTCCTCAAGACTGCCGGCCACGGCATTGATCAGGGCCGATCCGACCACGACGCCATCGGCGTCGCGTCCGATCACCGCCGCGTCTTCGGCCGTCTTGATGCCGAAACCCACCGCCACCGGCAGATCGGTGTGCGACTTGATGCGCTTGACGGCATCGCCCACGGCGGCGCGGTTGGTCATCGCGGCGCCGGTAATGCCGGTCATCGACACGTAATAGACGAAACCGGATGTGTTCCTCAGAACGGTCGGCAGACGCCTGTCGTCGGTGGTTGGCGTGGTCAGGCGAATGAAATTGATCCCGGCATGCAGCGCGGGCAGGCACAGTTCCTCGTCTTCTTCGGCCGGCAGATCGACGACGATCAGCCCGTCGACACCGGCCGCGACGCAATCGGCGACGAATTTTTCAACGCCATAGACGTAGATCGGGTTGTAATAACCCATCAAAATGATCGGGGTTTCCGCATCCGTCCTGCGGAAGCGGCCAACCATCTCGATGGTGTCTTTGAGCGTCTGGCCGGCTGCCAGAGCGCGTTGTCCGGCCATCTGGATGGCCGGCCCATCGGCCATGGGATCGGAAAAGGGCATGCCCAGTTCGATGATGTCGGCCCCCGCTGCCGGCAATCCCTCGAGAATGGCCTCACCGGCATTGCGATCGGGATCGCCCGCCATCACGAAGGTGATGAGGGCCGGCCGGTTTTCGCCGGCACATTTGGCAAATCGCGTGGTAAGGCGTGAGGTCATTTCAGGAAAAATCCGGGGCTGACGAGTTGATCCGGCCAACTGCCGTCGCCTAACGGCAGAAGCCAAGGGCATCTAGGGGATCGGGCTTTGTGCTGTCAACAAAATGCCGATGCGCGCGACGGATTGCAGCGCAACCTCTTTCGGTAAAAATGCCGGGTGTCAGTTGGCGGTCGTTTCCATTTCGGTGGCGGCACTGGCCGCCAATTCGTTAAGCAATTGCGCAAATTCGACGATATAGGTGTCGTTCATCACTCGGTCTTTGTTTGATTCAACTTTTGTTAATGTAGGAAGCGTGCCCGACTTCAACAAGTCCGCCAGGCAAGATTGCGCACGAACGCTGGGCAGTAAAAGCGTGGCGAACCAATGACATCCGCCTCCGGATGCGCTCCTTTACGAGATAAGCTCGTTTTGCACCCAAGCCTCTAGACAATCAGGCTCGGGTCCTTTTCGAGATATCGTCCGACCGACTCGACGTCCTTGTCGCCGCGTCCCGACATGGTGAGAACGATCGTCTGGTCCTTGCGCATGGTCGGCGCCAGCTTCAGGACCTGTGCCAGCCCATGCGCCGATTCGAGCGCCGGCACGATGCCCTCGTGCTTGGTGCAGATCTGGAAGGCGGCGAGCGCCTCGCGATCGGTGATCGGCACATAGGTGACGCGGCCGGTATCGCGCAGCCAGGAATGCTCCGGTCCGACGCCGGGATAATCAAGCCCGGCCGAAACCGAATGGCCTTCGAGGATCTGGCCGTCTGCATTCTGCAACAAATAGGTGCGGTTGCCGTGAAGAATCCCGGCGCGGCCGCCGGTCATCGAGGCGGCGTGGCCGTCCTCGACATCGATGCCGTAGCCGCCGGCTTCGGCGCCGAAAATGGCGACATCCCTGTCGTCGAGGAAGGGGTGGAAGGTGCCGATGGCGTTGGAACCGCCGCCGACACAGGCGACGATGGCGTCGGGCAGGCGGCCCGTCGCCTCGATCATCTGCTGACGAAGTTCAGTGCCGATGACCGACTGGAAATCCCTGACCATCTCCGGATAGGGATGCGGGCCGGCTGCGGTGCCGATCAGGTAATAGGTGTTCTCGACATTGGTCACCCAGTCGCGCATGGCTTCGTTCATCGCGTCCTTGAGCGTGCCGGCGCCGGCGGTCACGGGTCGGACTTCGGCGCCCAGAAGCTTCATGCGCAACACGTTCGGCATTTGCCGCTCGACGTCGGTCGCGCCCATGAACACCACGCACGGAAATCCGAAACGGGCGCAAACGGTCGCTGCCGCCACGCCGTGCTGGCCGGCGCCGGTTTCGGCGATGATGCGCGTCTTGCCCATGCGTTTGGCCAGAAGGATCTGCCCCAGGCAATTGTTGATCTTGTGCGAGCCGGTGTGGTTGAGATCCTCGCGCTTGAAATAGATCTGCGCCCCGCCATATTCGGCGCTCAACCGCTCGGCATGATAGAGCGGCGAGGGCCGGCCGACATAATGGGTGTGCAGGTCGCTGATCTCGGCGGCATAGGCGGGATCGGCCTTGGCAGTCCGATAGGCCGTCTCGAGGTCGAGGATCAGCGGCATCAGGGTTTCGGCGACGAAACGGCCGCCATAAAGGCCGAACTTGCCGTCTTCATCAGGCCCTGTGCGCAGGGAATTGGCGCCGTCCGTCATAACTACCTCGGTGCTGAAAGCCTACAGCGTAGATGCCGCGGCGCGGGCGGCTGAGACGAAAGCGGCGATCAAAGCCGCGTCCTTGATCCCGGGTGCGCGCTCCACCCCGGACGAGACGTCGATGCCGTAGGGACGAACTTTCAGGAGGGCTTCGCCAACCGTATCCGGCGTCAGACCACCCGAAAGCATGAACGTCACGTCCCGGTCAAGTCCGCCGAGCACATCCCAGTCGAAGGCAACGCCACGCCCGCCCGGCAGTTCCGAGTTTTTCGGAGCCTTGGCGTCGAGCAACAGCCGGTCGCAGACCTCTTCGTAATCGCCGATCTGCGCGAGGTCCTCGTTGCCGGCAATGCCGACCGCCTTGAGGATCGGAATGCCGGCATCGGCCCGAATCGCATCGACCCGGTGCGGGGCCTCCGGGCCGTGCAGCTGGATCCAGTCCGGATCGAGCGCGGCGATCTCGGCGACCTTGGAATTGTCGGGATTGACCAAAAGCACCACGCTTTCGACGCGTCCACGGGTTGCCGAAATCATTTCGGCCAGGGTGTCGATGTCAACATGGCGGGGCGAGCGGGGAAAATGCACGAAGCCGACCATGTCGGCGCCGGCATTTATGGCGGCTTCAAGGATGTCGTGTGATTTGATGCCGCAAATTTTGATGACCGGGGAATAGCTCATTGGATCAGCCGAGTTCTAGTCGATCTCCAGAAAATCGTCGGTTGCCGCAACGCCCTTTTGAGGCTGCGGAGGTTGCTGGCGTTTGACGCCGTCGAGCTCGCGCCCGAGACGCTGCGCCTCGCGGCGGAACTGTCTGCGTTCACGGCGGTTGCGGCCCTGGGTCAGCCAGACGGCAAGGCCGCCAAGCACGACGCCGATGAGCAGCATGGTATAAATGAGAATGAAGAGTGGCACGTCGAACGACGGCAGGAGCGCCGATCCGGCGCCGAACGGATCGAGCCCCACCTGAACGCTCTGCCGGTTGGCCAGGGCAAACAGCACCAGCAACACAGCAAAAGGCAGGAGCAGAAACCAGCCCACCAGGCGCTTCGTCATCTGCTTTTCATTTCCGTTTCGGGCATACGCCTGTTCCGAGGTCTCAGCCTACTTGTTGAGTCGCTCGCGGATTTCCTTGCCGGCCTTGAATTGCGGCACATATTTCTCGTCGACGGCCACCTTCTCGCCGGTCCGCGGATTGCGGCCCGTACGCGGCGGTCGGTTCTTGATGGAAAAGGCTCCGAAGCCCCTCAGCTCCACCCGATCTCCCCGGGCCAGGGCATCACCGATCTCGTCCAGAATGGCGTTGACGATATTCTCGACATCGCGCTGGAAGAGATGCGGATTCTCCAAAGAGAGCTTTTCGATCAATTCAGACTTAATCATTTCTGCCCCCCAAACGGCATTTCCCTGACGGAAAGCCGTTAATCAGCAACATTTTCAGCCTGCCAAAGCGAGACAAGCCCGTCAAGCGCATTGGCGTGTCCGACGCTCATTCCGACAAAAGAGAGGGCTTGAGAGCCGGCAAGTTTCAAAAGCCGCGCCAGATTGTTGTCCGGCAGCGGATAATGGGTGACCACCTTGAGGTCCGGATCGAGATTGTACTGGTGGTCGAGCCAGGCCAGCGCTTCGGGTTCGCCGCCCGCTTCGTCGGCCAGGGCCACGTCGATCGCCTGTCGTCCCGTCATGATGCGGCCATCGGCCAGTTCGAGCACGCGGTCGCGATCGATGCCGCGTTCTTTTGCGACGATATCGACGAACCACTGGAAGCTGTCGTCGACCAGGGCCTGCAGGCTCCGGCGTACGTCACCCACCATCGGATCGTCGATGTCCGGCTCGGCCTTGAGTGGCCCGGTCTGCACCTTGTCGAAATCGACCCCGATGGTTTCCATCAGTTTTCCGGCATCGACGTGACTGTAATAGACCCCGATCGATCCCACGATCGACAGGCGGCGCGTGAAAATGCGTTTGGCGCTGACCGCCGCCATATAGGCGGCCGAGGCGCCGAGTTCCGCGATGGTGACAACCACTGGCTTGGCCTCGCCGAGCCCTTTCAGCGCTTCATAAAGCTCCTCGCCGCCGGCGGTGCTGCCGCCTGGCGAATTGATCGAAACGATGACGGCCTTGACGTGGTCATCCGTCGCCATGCGGGTGATTTCCTGAAGTCGAACCGGATCGGTGGCGATGACGCCATCGATGACGATCCGACCGATATGGTCGGCATTCCGGACGGCTGCGGGTGTGGCGAAACGACCGGCCAGCGCCAGAACCAACAGACCAAGCGCCACGAACGCAACGAGGCGCCAGCGGAAACGGGCGCGCTTCAGGGCGCGGACGGTCGGAAGGACGTGGGCGATTTGGCTGTCGTCAGTCATGCATCTGATACCGCAGGGTTCGGGAAGGTTGGCCGTCTTCCGGGCTGAACCGACGTACCATGTAGCGCGCGTCCGCGTCATAGGACAGAAGTTTCTGCGTCAGGGCGTCGATCTGTTCGACACGAAAGCCGAAACGGGACCAGAAACCGGTGGATCGATTGACCGCCACCAGGCTGGCACTGTCGAACCCGCAGGCGCGGGCATGCTTGATCAGGCCTTCGACGATTCGGCTGGCCGCACCGACTTTGCGGGCCACGGGCATGAGCGCGATATCGTGAATGTAATAGGTGTTCGGCCGGTCGGGCAGGCGGCCGAGACGGCTATTGAGTTCGGGAATGTCGCCGAAGCGCCAGGGGTGACTCAGAACGTAGCCGGCGATGCGTTCTCCGATTTCGAGGACATAGGCACCGTCGTGATAAAGCGCCTGCTTTTCGGCAAGCACCTCCCGCGATTCGAAATAGCCGGGATGGACGACCGCAGCGATCCGCTCGACGGCCGTCAGATCGAAACCCGTCATTCCTCGCCAGTCGACACTGATGCTGCTCCGCATGGATCCTGGCCCGTCCTCAGCAGAGGGATCCGCACGAAAAGCGCGAATCCCGATCGACCAGTAAGGACAAATCCGGAAGCGATGGCAGGCTCCTGCCATCCGGATCTGCCCTGGAGCGCGCCGCATCCCGGCAAAACGGGGCCGCGCGCTCCAGGTCCGTAAGGTGAGGCGTCTCCGAGATGGAAAAGCGGTGTCCGCTTTTCCCGGGTACGCTCTAGTGGTTCTCGCGATCCTTGAGCGCGGCGCCGAGAATGTCGCCGAGCGAAGCGCCGGAATCCGACGAACCGTACTGGGCCACGGCTTCCTTTTCCTCGGCGATTTCGAGCGCCTTGATGGAAACGGAGATCCGGTTGGTCTTGCGGTCGTACTGGGTGACGCGCGTGTCCACCTTGTCGCCGACGGCGAACCGTTCCGGACGCTGGTCGGCGCGGTCGCGGGAAAGATCGGACCGACGGATGAAGGCCGTCATGCCGGTTTCGCCGATTTCGACCTCGATACCACCATCATTGACCTGGGTGACGGTGCAGGTCACCACCGAGCCCTTGTGGACGCCGGCGCTGTCGGCCGCAGCGGCAGCCGCATCGGAGGCGAGCTGCTTGATGCCCAGCGAGATGCGTTCCTTCTCGATATCGACGTCGAGCACCTTGGCTTTGACGTGATCGCCACGGTTGTAGTCCTCGAGCGCTTCTTCGCCCTGGCGGTGCCAGTCGAGATCGGAGAGGTGAACCATGCCGTCGACATCGCCATCGAGCCCGATGAACAGGCCGAATTCGGTCTTGTTCTTGACTTCGCCTTCGACGGTCGAGCCGATCGGGTGACGATCCGCGAAGCTCTCCCACGGATTGGCGAGGCACTGCTTGAGACCCAGCGAAATGCGGCGCTTGTCCGGATCGACCTCGAGGATCATCACTTCCACTTCCTGGGAGGTCGAAACGATCTTGCCCGGATGGATGTTCTTCTTGGTCCAGCTCATTTCGGAAACGTGGATCAGGCCTTCGATGCCCGGCTCCAGTTCGACGAAAGCGCCGTAATCGGTGATGTTGGTCACGCGGCCCACGAACTTGGCGCCGACCGGATACTTGGCCTCGATGCCATCCCACGGATCGGCCTGAAGCTGCTTCATGCCCAGCGAGATGCGGTGGCTTTCCTGGTTGATGCGGATGATCTGAACCTTGATGGTCTCACCGATGGTCAGAACTTCGGTCGGATGGTTGACGCGGCGCCAGGCGATGTCGGTGACATGCAGCAGCCCGTCGATGCCGCCGAGGTCGACGAACGCACCGTAATCGGTGATGTTCTTGACCACGCCGTCGACCACCTGGCCCTCTTCGAGCTGCTGGACGATCTCGGAACGCTGTTCGGCGCGGCTTTCCTCGAGAATGGACCGGCGCGAAACGACGATATTGCCGCGACGCTTGTCCATCTTGAGGATCTGGAAGGGCTGCGGCACGTTCATCAGCGGGCCGATGTCGCGGATCGGACGGATGTCGACCTGCGAACGCGGCAGGAAGGCCACGGCGCCGTCGAGATCGACGGTGAACCCGCCCTTGACCTGGTTGAAGATGACGCCTTCAACCTTCTCGTTCTTCTCATACTTGGCTTCGAGCCGGATCCAGGATTCCTCGCGCCGGGCCTTTTCGCGGCTGAGAACCGCTTCACCCATGGCGTTCTCGACGCGGTCGACATAGACCTCCACGTCGGAGCCGACTTCGATGCCCCCCTCGCGGCCGGCGGCGCCGAATTCCTTCAAGGGCACGCGGCCCTCGGTCTTCAGACCGACATCGATAATGGCCAGATCATTCTCGATGGCGATGACCTTCCCCTTGACGACCGTGCCCTCGAGAGGTTCGGCGTCGACGAAGGAGTTCATCAGCAAGGCTTCGAAGTCTTCGGTGGTTACGTTTGGCTGAGCCATATAATTTCCTGTTGCACCGGGACGTTTATGAAAGGCTGCCGATGCCGCCGGCCCCGATCCATCCCGCGCGCTACTATGCGGAAATGGCCCGGCGCATTGGGCGCGGAAGGTCATTGACTGCCGATTAAGCTGTTATCCGCCGCCTGGCGCCCGGCCCCTCTTGTTCCGGTGGAACGCCGGTGTCGTCTCAGAGGCGCAAGCTTGGATTTTGAGGTGCCAAACACCCCGACTTGCGCGCAATAGACATCCCGACGATCACGATGGCTGCGCAGAGTGGGCTTTCTATAGCCATTTTGGCTATCTGAGGCAAGATGTCCGCTCAGGCGGCGGTGATGGCGGCGTAAATACGGGAAAGGGCGGTTTCGAGTTCCGAAAGCGTACCATCATTGACCACGTGATAATCGGCCAGGGCGATGGGCGGGGCTTTTTCGAGATTTTCGATCTCAGCTATATCCCGCGCGTCCATCTCGTCCCGTGTGAGCGGGCGGACCGGGCGCTTCGCCAGACGCGAAGCCCTGACCGACCGGGCCGCATGAATGGCGATGATCGTCAGGGTGTCGCCGAACTCGGCGCGTAAAAGCTTGAGTTCGGAATACGAGTAGATGCCGTCGATCAGCGCCTTGCCGCCCGATGCGAGGGAGGCACGGATTTCCGGCAGCTTGCGTTTGGCCATTACGGCCATGCCTTCGCTGGCGCGCAGCTCCTCGCGGAGGCGGCGCTCGTTTTCCGGCGTCACCGCAAGGCCACGCGCCCTGATTTCGGTCATCACCACGTCGCCGAAATAAACGATGGGCAGCTTGCCCGTCGCGGTCAGGAAGCGCGACGCTTCGCTTTTGCCGGTGCCGGAAAGCCCGACAAGTCCGATAACGCTCGACATGACCTCATGATCCCCGATTTTACCGATCCGATTAGCATGTCGGGACGCCTGACGCCAACACCGTGCACGTCCGGTTATGCAAAGGCTGATTTTGCGTTTGACACCGGGCAGTGATGTAAACTAACCGACTGCCCAGCCTCAGGCGGGACGGCCCGCCCGGTCCAGATGAAAAAAGAGGTATCATCGTGGCAAGTCTTGAGCGTGGCACCAAGCGACAGTGCCTCTATTGCGGAACCAAGTTCTACGATCTCAACAAGGATCCGATCCTGTGCCCGAACTGCGGTAAGGCGTTTGCCGTCATCGCCGCAAAGCCGGTGGTGCGCGTCGTTCCGGAAAGCAAGGAAGAAGAAACCGTGCATGTCGACAAGGCTGCCGTTGAAGCCGGCGCCGAAGTGATCTCGCTCGACGAAGCCGAGACCGAAGACGATGGCGACGACATTCCGGATGTCGAGGATGTCGAGGTCGATGACGAGCTGGGCGGCGATGACGACGACGTTTTCCTCGAAGAAGACGAGGATGACGACGAGATCAAGTTCGCGGTCAACAGCAACGACGACGAGGTTTAGGTCAGTATCGGGAACTCGGCCGGCCGATTCCTCAAGGAAAGCGGCATCATGAGAACACGCATTTTTCCTTCTCACGTGTTTTCGTCGGCTGAGGCAATTTCTCGCTTGCTTTGCGCGTAACGCTTGAATAGGTTTCGCGCCGTTCCGCCGCCCCCAAGCGGCACCGACCCGAGCAAGGGTCCTGGTTCGGAACTGTGGGGCCATAGCTCAGTTGGGAGAGCGCTTGAATGGCATTCAAGAGGTCGTCGGTTCGATTCCGATTGGCTCCACCATTTCGAACCACCGTGTTTGCGGCAGCGTTCTTTTTTTACGACAGGTTTCAGGTGAAATCCGTGTGCGGGCCGTTACCAATGGTCGGCGTTTGTCTTGTTGACGCTCTTGTCGTCTTGAATCGCCGGGCAAGAGGTGGCGGCCGCGCTTTGGACTTGCAGGTCGCATGAGCGTGAAATCTCCTGGAAGAATTGCAACCGGCTCCCCCAAAGCTCTTCACGATGCGCGCCAGCCCACGCGGTCTTTCCATGCGCCCGTCGCTGTGGCATCAAGAGCAATGCGCAAGCGCAACGGCAAGGACAAGCCAATGGCCATTCGACTTCATCAGGGCGATCTGCCCGATCTTTCGCTTTATGGCCGCGAAGTGGCCGTGGATACCGAGACCATGGGTCTCATCCCGAGCCGGGACCGGTTGTGCGTGGTGCAGCTGTCGCCCGGCGACGGCAGCGCCGATGTCGTCCAGATCGGCAAGGACCAGACCCGCGCGCCCAATCTCGAGAAGCTCCTGACCGATCCGGAACGCACCAAGATCTTTCATTTCGCCCGGTTCGACATTGCCGTGCTCAAGAAGCGATTCGGCATCGATGTCACGCCCATCTACTGCACCAAGATCGCCTCGAAACTGGTCAGGACCTATACCGACCGGCACGGGCTCAAGGATCTGGCGCGCGAACTGCTCGGGGTCGATCTTTCCAAGCAGCAGCAGAGTTCGGACTGGGGCGCCGAAAAGCTGATTCCCGCCCAGCTCGATTATGCCGCGTCCGATGTGCTCTACCTGCACGATCTCAAGCGTCACCTCGACCGCATGCTCGAACGCGAGGGACGGCGCGAACTGGCCGAAAACTGCTTCAATTTCCTGCCGACGCGCGCGGATCTCGATCTTCTCGGCTGGCCGGAAATCGACATTTTTGCCCATAGCTAAAAGATCGTGGCGTGACCGCCAAAACCCTTGCCAATCCCGCCATCCGTGCCGGCCTCTACCACAGGCTGAGGCGACGCAACCGTCTGATCGGGTTTCTGCGCTTTCTCGTGCCGCTCCTGGGCATGGTGCTGTTCGGCTTTCTGGTGGCAGAGATCGTCATCTCCAAGATGGTGAACGATTACGGGATTTCCGACATCCGCCTCGAACAGGACCGATTGCTGATCGAAACGCCGCAATATGAGGGCGTGACCGAGACCGGCACGCGCTACAGGGTGGTCGCCAAAACGGCGTTCACCCTGATTTCCGAAGCCGACACCATCGAACTGCATCAGGCCGTTCTGGATGTCGTCCGCCCGGACGGGGTCAGCTACCATGCCACGGCCGAACGTGCTCTTTACAATCTGATCGCCCAGACGGTCGATGTGCCCGGCAGCGCCGATGTTGTCGACTCCCGCAAGACCGTATCGAAGCTGCATAACACCTTCGTCGACTGGCATAAGCAGATCATCGACGCACGATCCGGGGCCGTGGTGACCTTCGCCGACGGCACCAGACTGGTGGCGCGATCGCTGGTCATGTATGGCGAGGACAATCGTTGGGACATGACGGACGTCATCCTCGACACGCCCGCCACTGAGGAGGAGCCATGAAACGCATCTGGACGCTCATCTGGTCGGTCGTGCTGATCCTTGCCGCCTTGCCCGCACTGGCCGAGGGGGAAGTGCACATCACCGCCGATCGCTTCGTGATCGAGGAAAACCTCAATCAGGCGACGTTTTCCAGCAATGTCGTCGTCATCCAGGGGGAAACGACCATCAATGCCGATATCGTCAAGGTCATCTACGGCGCGGGCGGTGCATCCGACATCAAGAAGCTCATCGCCACCGACCATCTCGTCATCACCACGCCGACCCAGCACGTGACCGGCCAGTCCGGCGAATATGATCCCAAGACGCGCATCATGGTCGTAACGGGCAATGTCGTGTCCGAAAACGAGTCGGGTCGGGTGATGGGATCGAAGATGCGCGTTAATTTCGCCGCCAATACCACCGAATTCGATACCGGCAATGGCGAGAGGGTGACCGGGGTATTCAGCCCATGAGCGAGACGGAAGGATTCGACCAGACCGATTGGCTGGTCGCCCACTCGCTGGCCAAGTCCTTCGGCCGCCGCGAAGTCGTGCGCGACGTCGGTATCGCCGTCAGGCGGGGCGAGGCGGTGGGGCTACTGGGTCCGAATGGCGCCGGCAAGACGACGGTCTTCACCATCATCATGGGGCTGGTCAAGCCCGACAGGGGCGAAGTGCTGCTCGACGGGCGCCGCATCACCCTGTTGCCGCTATTCGAGCGCGGACGGCTCGGTATCGGCTATCTGCCGCAGGAACCGTCGATCTTTCGCGGCATGAGCGTCAAGGACAATATCCTGGCCGTGCTCGAAGGCCATGTCCGCTCGCGCAAGGCGCGTCGGGCGCGGCTTGAAGCGCTATTGGAAGAATTCTCCATCTCGCACCTTATCAACGCCAATGCCCTGGCCCTGTCGGGTGGCGAAAGGCGACGCGTCGAGATCGCCCGCGCCCTCGCGGCCGATCCCGTCTTCATGTTGCTCGACGAACCGTTCGCCGGCATCGATCCCATTGCCGTCGCCGACATCAAGGGACTGGTGCGCCAGCTCACCCAGCGGGGCATCGGCGTTCTGATCACCGATCACAATGTCCGCGAAACCCTGAGACTGGTCGATCGCGCCTACATCATCTTCGAGGGCCGCGTGATGATTCAGGGCAAGCCCGAAACCATCGCCGCCGACGAAAAAGCCAGGCGCATCTATCTCGGCGAGGATTTCGAGCTTTAGCTCGTTTCGCGTTTTGGCGGAACCGATCCGGCCTGACCCGGCAATATGGTCGCGCGTGATCCCGGTTTGCTCTGACGACACGTGGTGTTGTCCCCAGAAACCCGTGCGATTCGCATGTTGCCTGTGCACGAATACCTGATTAACCAGGGATCTGGCACGGAACTTGTATAGGTGGCGAATTGCTGTAATGATCCGGCACGTTTAGGGGTAACCGGCATGGTGCCGGAACCGGAGAGGTCGTTATGGCACTCGGGCCGCGTCTCGAATTCAGGCAATCGCAGACCCTGTCGCTGACGCCGCAGCTGATGCAATCGATTCGGCTCTTGCAGTTGAGCCATCTCGAACTCAATGCCTTTGTCGAAGCCGAACTCGAACGCAATCCGCTGCTCGAACGTGACGAATCGAATGAAACCGACGCCCAGGACCCGCCGGAAGCGGTGCCGCCGCTCCGCGAGGATATGGACGTCTACGAACAGGGCGAAGCGATCGGCACGGCCGAATCGATGGCGGCCGCGCTCGATTCGGAAGCCGCCGACATCTTTCCCGAACAGGTAGGCGCCGAACCGATTCCCGAAACCGGCCGGATGATTTCGGAAGGCATGGCCAGCGGCGACCAGCCCGATATCGAAGCCTTCGTGGCCTCGGTCCCGAACCTTACCGAACATCTGCACGAGCAGATCATCCATCTGCTGCACGAACCGGCGGATCGGCTCATCGCCACCCATTTGATCGAGAATCTCGACGAATCCGGTTATCTGACCCTGTCCTGTGCGGCCATTGGCGAAACGCTTGGCGTCGATTGTCCACGGGTGGAAGCGGTTCTCGGCATCGTGCAGTCCTGCGAACCGACCGGCGTTTTCGCGCGCGATCTCAGGGAGTGCCTGAGGCTGCAGCTTGTTGAACGCAACCGGCTCGACCCCTATATGGAGCGCCTGCTCGATCATCTCGATCTGGTGGCAAACCACGATCTCGGCCAGCTCATCCGCATCGTCGGGTGCGATCGCGAAGACCTCGCCGACATGTTGAGCGAGTTGCGCGAACTCGATCCGCGTCCGGGGCGCGCGTTCGACGGCGCCCCGATCCAGGCCATCGTGCCCGACGTCTTCGTGCGGCCCGCGCCGAACGGCGGCTGGTCTCTCGAACTCAATTCCGAGGTCCTGCCGCGTGTGCTGGTCAACCGCACCTATTACGCCAATGTCGTCAAAAAGACCCATGGCGCGACCGAACGGAGTTTTCTGGTCGACTGCCTGCAGACCGCCAACTGGCTGACCCGCTCGCTCGACCAACGTGCCCAGACAATTCTGAAGGTTGCCGCCGAAATCGTCAGACAGCAGGATGCTTTTCTGATCAACGGCATCGCCCATTTGAAGCCGATGACGCTGAAAATGGTGGCCGAACCGATCAATATGCACGAATCGACCGTCAGCCGCGTCACGGCCAACAAGTACCTCGCCACCCCGCGCGGCCTGTTCGAGATGAAGTATTTCTTCACCACGGCGCTCGCCTCGACCAATGGCGAGGAGGACCATTCGGCTACTTCCGTCAGGTATCTCATCCGCCAGATGATCGACGCCGAGGAGGTCTCGGCCATCCTCAGCGACGACACCATTGCCGAGCGCCTGAAAAAGGAAGAGGGCATCGAGGTGGCCCGGCGAACGGTTGCCAAGTACCGGGAAGGTATGAACATTCCATCCTCGGTCATTCGCCGCCGGCAAAAGCGCAGCCGCCTGCAACTGGCCTGACGCAGGCCGGCAACAGGGCTCTCAGGTGCGAAAGCCGCGCTCTGGCTATGACCCGGCGCCCGCCGCCAGGATCTTTTTCATGTGGACAAAACCGTCTTCGATTCGCCCTTCGCGGAAGCCGCATTTTTCGACGTAGAAGTGCCGGTTTCTGGTGGAAAGTACCGGCGTGGTCAGCGACCAGCTACGGGCGAGTGGGTAGCTGGCTTCGATGAAGCGCCAGGTTCGCGACCCGATTCCCTTGTTCTGATGTTGGGGGTCGACAAAGATCGTACCGAGAAAATTCTCGCCGCTCGGATGGATCCAGACGATCGTCGCGCCAACGGTTTCGCCGTCCGACAGGATCTTGAAGCCGGCGGTAACGTCCTGACCGAACAACCATTTTCGAAAGAACTCGCCGGTGTCGTAACCGTCCGGGCCATCCTCCTGTTTTCCGTGAAAAAGTTGGGCATCCTGGTTGAATGCGGCCGTCATGATCGTGGTGAGGGTCGGAATATCGCCCTGCTCGAACACGGCGAAGGAGCATGTATTAGGCATGGTGGGTCTTTTGGCCTTTCTTAAAAAACCTTTGTGCAAGCGGCGCTTGGGAGCGGTTTCGCCCGGTGGCCTCATTATGTCCGACACCGTTCCGGATTTCGTCAGCAGGCTTGCCCAAATGACCGGGAATTGACCGACAATGGCTTGCGCTGTCGATGTCGATCCCTTACAGGCGCCCATTCCGCGCCTTTGCCCGTTGCCGTGCCATATCCGGCCAGCTAGACTCAAGTCATGGCGCCTGATGCGCCGATGTGTTGCATTCAGCAAGGTGGAACCCGGTCCTTTAGGCTTCGTTGACCGTGTGGACGACTGCGACGCCGAATGGATACCCGATTTTCATCGTATCGGTGCGAACGTCACAAAGGTAGATGGACACAGCTTCGAAATCGGTCGGAGCCGAAATTGTCCCTGGAGTGAAGATATGAGCCACGAGGGTGAGATGGTTTTACGAGTGACCGGCAAGAACATGGATGTGGGCGACGCGCTCCGCGCCAAGGCTGAAGAGGTTATCGCTGCCGCCGTTGGCAAGTATTTTGATGGCGGCTACGAGGGTGTGCTGACCATCGAACGCGAAGGCGCCGGGTTTGCCGCCGAATGTGTCGTGCATCTCGACACCGGCGCGGATCTGCACGCGCACGCCTCGGCCGGCGAAGCGCCGTCGGCTTTCGAGGAAATGGCCGAACACATCGCCAAGCGTTTGCGGCGCTACAAGCGCAAGCTCAAGAGTCATCGCCGCAAGGACGGCGCCGCTGATACTGCGGCCCAGACCTATGTGCTGGCGGCTCCGGACGACGAAACCGAGCTCGCCGAGGATTTCAGCCCGCCGATTATCGCCGAATCGACCGAGAATTTGCGGGAGATGAGTATTGGCGAAGCGGTCATGGAACTGGATCTCAGCCAGTCGAGTGTTGTGGTGTTTCGCCACGCTGGACACGGCGGTCTGAATGTGGTTTACCGCCGCCCCGACGGTAATATCGGCTGGATTGATCCAGCACTGACCTCACAGTAAGTCAGCTTATTCCAATTCCAACGCATCGAAGGCTCTGATGGAACTGTCCGACATCCTTGATAAGGAGTCCGTTATTGCTTGCGCGAAAGTGTCGAGCAAAAGGCAGCTTCTACAGTTGCTGGCCGATCAGGCGGCGGCTCCGGCCGGCGCCCCGGCCCAGGTGATTTTCGACACCCTGCTCGAACGCGAGCAACTCGGCTCGACGGGTCTGGGCAACGGGATTGCCATTCCGCACGGCAAAATCGCCGGCCTCAAGGGCGTAACGGCGGTCTTTGCCCGGCTCGACCGGCCCATCGATTTCGATGCGGTCGACGATCAGCCGATCGATCTGGCCATCATGCTCCTGGCGCCGACGGGCTCGGGTGCCGATCACCTGAAAGCTTTGTCCCGCGTCGCCCGCATCCTGCGCGACGATCGTGTGGTCGAGGAACTGCGCAACACCCGCGACGGGGCCAGGCTCTTCGAAATCCTGACCACCGCGCAGGAAGCGAACACCGCTGCCTGAGCGAGGGGCGCTGCATCTATGAGGGCATCAGTATTCTGGTTCGACCGATGCTGTGTCGTCTCACTGAGCCTTGGCGCGTTCAGTATCCTTTTGAAATAACGCCCAGAGTGGGTCCCGGTGCTTGACACCGGGACCCACTCGCAAAGGCACTTGCCAAAGTGCGTGTTGATAAACTTATTGATACGTCTTCGTTTTTCCAACAAGCGGTCAAAACCCTCCAACTCGGATACTCGCTGCATCGCGAGTGGGTCCCGGGACAACCATGGAAGGGATGGTGACGTTTTCGCGAAAACGCCACGGCCGAAAAAGCGTCAAACGAGAGAGTATCAGGGGCTGCGCGTTCCTTATGTGCCGAACACGTAAAGCCAGAAGGATACCGTCAGCACCGAGGATGCGGTGGTGATGAGGATGGCGCTTGCCGCCACGTCGACCGAGCGGTTGTAGCTTGTGGCGAACACGTAAGTGTTGATGCCGGAGGGCATGGCCGCGGTAAGTACGGCGATCCTGGCGATGGCTGCGTCGACCCGGAAGACGACGATCACCAGAAAATAGACCAGCGCCGGCAAGGCCATCAGCTTGATGAAGCTCATGGCGGCGGACATCACCCAGTTGTCACGGATGCGATATTCGTTGAGCGCGCCGCCGAGCCCGAACAGCGCCGCCGGTAAAACCGCCTGCGCCATCATCGAGGTAAAGGCATCGACCGGCTCGATGAGCTTCAGACCCATGAGATTGCCCAAAAGGCCGAGGGCGATGCCGATCAGCAGCGGATTGGTCACGACGCGCTTGATGGCCGTGATGGTCACCTCGGCGGCCGGCGCGCCGTCGCGGCGCATGATTTCCATGGTAATGAGCGCTGCCGTCATCAGGGTCGGGGAATGGAATCCGATGATCGAATACATCACCGGCAGGGCTTCGGAACCCCAGGCGCGCTGCACGATGGGCAGGCCCAAAAGCACGGTATTGGAGAACATGGCGCCGAACGCCGCCGCCACCGCTTCGCCAGGCCGGTTCCGGAACACGGTGCGCGCCAGAACGATACCGACCGCAAAAGCGACAAGCGCGCTGGTATAGAAACCCGAGATCAGCAGTGGGTTGAACACCGCGCCGAAATCGACGTCGATCATGGCGCGGAACAGCAGGCACGGCGTGGCGAAATTGTTGACGAAGCTGATGAGGCCCGGCACGCCGGATTTGGGATAAAGTCCGAATCGGACGGCAAGATAGCCCGATGCGACGAGCGCGAAGACCGGGGATACGATAAGAAGAATCGTCAGCATGGGACGCGGGCTTGAGCTGGGATGCGTCCAAAAGGGCAGAATTCCGCGGAACGGTCAATGCAGTGTGATCTGAAAATCGCGTCCGCCCTCTGTCGTTCTCATGCCGAAATGGATAGCTTCCGCCCTGTCCGGTCCGGAAGGCGGATTGGATGTTCGGAGAAATGGGATGACGGATCGGATTTTTGATCTTCTTGTTGTCGGCGGTGGCGTCAACGGTTGTGGGATTGCCCGCGATGCCGTTGGGCGCGGCTATTCGGTCTGTCTCGCAGAGATGGACGATCTGGCTTCGGGCACCTCTTCGATGGCGACCAAGCTCATCCATGGTGGATTGCGCTATCTCGAATATTACGAGTTCCGTCTGGTGCACGAGTCGCTGAGCGAGCGCGAAGTGCTGTGGGCCATGGCGCCGCACATCATCAAGCCCCTAAGGTTCATCCTGCCGCATAAAAAGGGCATGCGGCCGGCCTGGATGCTGCGCGCGGGCCTGTTCATCTACGACCATATGGGCGCCCGCAAACGCCTGCCGCCGACCCGCACGCTCAATCTCAGACACGATACCGCCGGCAAGCCCTTGAAGCCCGGCTATGGCCTGGCGTTTGAATATTCCGACTGCTGGGTCGACGATTCCCGCCTGGTCGTGCTCAACGCCCGCGACGCGGCCGACAGGGGCGCGACGATCATGACCCGGACCCGCGTGACCGGGGCTCGACGCGATGGCGATCTCTGGCGCGTTACGCTTAAGAACACGCGGACCGGCGAGACCGAGGAAATCGCCGCGCGCATGCTGGTCAATGCCACCGGCCCCTGGGTCGACAGGGTTTCCAGAGACTTGCCGGGCCTTGAGGACCTGCATCGGGTGCGTCTGGTCAAGGGCAGCCACATCGTCGTCAGGCGTCTTTATGATCACGACAAGTGCTATTTCTTCCAGAATGCCGATGGCCGCATCTTTTTCGCCATCCCCTATCAGACCGATTTCACCATGATCGGCACCACCGATCTCGATTACGAGGGCGATCCGGCCGACGTCGCCATTTCCGCCGACGAGATCTCCTATCTCATCGCGGCCATGAACGGCTATTTCGCCAAATCCATCACCCGTGAACAGGTGGTCTGGGCCTTTTCCGGCGTCCGGCCCCTGTTCGACGACGGGGCGAGCAAGGCGCAGGAAGCGACCCGCGACTATGTGCTGCGGTTCGAGAACACGGCTGGCGATCCGCCCCTGCTCAATGTCTATGGCGGCAAGCTGACCACCTATCGCCGGCTCGCCGAATCCGTGCTCGAAAAGATCGATCACGCGTTTGGGCGTACGACCAAACCCTGGACCAGGGGCGCGACGCTGCCCGGCGGCGATTTCGACGTCGAGGGGTTCGATAAGGAAGTGGCAAAGCTACGGGCAGCGCATGCCTATCTGCCGCAGGAAACGGCGGACCGGCTCGTGCGCCTCTACGGCACCAGGGCGGCAAAACTGCTGGAGGGTGCCGCAACCCGTGCCGATCTCGGGGAAGATTTTGGCGCTGGCTTGACCGAACGGGAAGTGAGCTATCTGATCGAGAACGAGTGGGCCGAAACCACGGGGGATATTTTGTGGCGGCGGACCAAGCTCGGCCTTCAGATGTCGGAACGCGACGTCAGGGCGCTCAGTACCTATCTGGAGACGCGAAAAAAAGTCGTCGCCAAAACATAAGGCCGAAACGGCCATGAGGGGGGATGAACAAATGAGTGATTTCGTATTGGCCCTTGACCAGGGAACGACGTCGAGCCGGGCCATTGTCTTCAACGCGCGTGGCAAGATCATCGGCATGGGGCAGAACGAGTTTGCCCAGTATTTTCCGCATCCCGGCTGGGTCGAGCACGAACCCGAGGACATCTGGCAGTCGGTGCTGAACGCGGCGCGCGAAGCGATCGCCCGGGCCGGGCTGTCGCCCGCCGAAATTGCCGCCATTGGCATCGCCAACCAGCGCGAGACGGTGCTGATATGGGACCGGCAAACCGGCGCGCCCATTTCGCGCGCCATCGTCTGGCAGGACCGGCGTACCGCCGATTTCTGCGAGAAGCTGAAAAGGAAGGGGCACGAGAAGACCTTTATCAAGCGCTCCGGCCTGTTGCTCGATCCCTATTTCTCCGGCACCAAGCTCGCCTGGCTGCTCGACAACGTGCCCGGCGCCCGCAAACGGGCGGAAAAGGGCGAACTGGCCTTCGGCACCGTCGACACCTTCCTCATCTGGCGGCTGACCGGGGGCAGGGTGCATGCGACCGATGCCACCAACGCCTCGCGTACCTTGATGTTCAACATCGAAAAGGGCGATTGGGACGATACGCTTCTCGATCTTTTGGGCGTGCCGCGCGCCCTTTTGCCCGAGGTCAAGGATTGCGCCGATGATTTCGGCACCACCGATCCGGATTTTTTCGGCGCCGCCTTGCCGATCCGGGGCGTGGCCGGCGACCAGCAGGCCGCGACCATCGGCCAGGCCTGCTTTGCGCCCGGTATGATGAAGTCCACTTATGGTACCGGCTGTTTCGCTCTCATCAATACCGGCACGGAAATGGTGCGTTCGAAAAACCGGCTTCTGACCACCATCGCCTATCGGCTCGACGGCGAAACGACCTATGCGCTCGAAGGCTCGATCTTCATCGCCGGCGCCGCCGTGCAATGGCTGCGGGACGGGCTCGGCGTTATCGCCTCGGCCGGCGAATCCGGCCCGCTGGCGGAACAATCCGATCCCGACCAGCCGGTCTATCTCGTGCCGGCTTTCGTCGGCCTTGGGGCGCCCTGGTGGGATGCCGAGGCGCGCGGCGCCCTGTTCGGTCTGACCCGAAGCACCAGCCGCAAGGAACTGGCCCGCGCCACGCTCGAATCCGTGGCCTACCAGACGGCCGATCTGCTGGCCGCCATGCACAAGGATTGGTCGAGCAAAAACGATACGGTTCTAAGGGTCGATGGCGGCATGGTGGTTTCGGACTGGACCATGCAATTCCTCGCCGACATTCTCGATGCGCCGGTCGATCGGCCGTCGATCCTCGAGACGACGGCGCTCGGTGTCGCCTGGCTCGCCGGGCACCATGTCGGCGTCTGGCCCGACCGCGAAACCTTCGCCGCCAACTGGGCGCTCGACACCCAGTTTGCCCCGCAAATGGACAAAAAGACCCGAAAGGCAAAACTCAAGGGTTGGCGCAAGGCGGTGAAGCGGACGCTGAGCTGAGGTTTCGCACCGCGCCCTCATCCTGAGCCTGTCGAAGGATGAGCCTGTGGAAGGATGAGCCTGTGGAAGAATGAGCGGGGTTCACCAATTACCGATAGCGAGCCTCGTGGTTCGACAGGCTCACCATGAGGCGGGGCGGGTATTTCCCCATTGACGGAGAGGGGTGGCTTGGCGAAGCCGGGTCGGGTGGGGAGGGCCGCAAACGCTCCGTTATTCCCGTGCAAACGGGAAACCGGCCACGCAGGTCTTTGCGTAAAAAGGGTCTTCCGCGCCGCCGACGCGGCGCTGCTGGATCCCCGATCAGGTCGGGGATGACGCGGAGGTCATGGCTCCGCCAGAAACGCCTCGGTCTCGCCGCCGTAGATCGTCGCCCAGAAGATCTTCCACGCCGTGTCCGGGCGGGTCGTGACGGCGAAGCCGATTTCGGTGAACAGGGGATTGAGCATGGTCCTGCGGTGGCTTGGCGATTGGAGCCAGCCGGCGATGGCCGCTTCCAGGGTTTTCTGGCCGCCGGCGAGATTTTCCCCAACCGCTTCGTGATAGCCGACCGCGCTGACCCGGACCCGAAGGCTTTCGCCCAGGTCGTGGGCGATTTCGTCCTTTTCGGCCATCAGATCGGCCTGCTGGCGCGCCGCCGCCTCAAGGCGCATGTCGTAGTGAAGGGGCTTGACACCATTGGCGGCGCGGACAGCGTTGATCCTGTCGAGAACCATTTCGCGCGTGGCGCCCGACGGTGTGGTGGCGCCCTCGGGCACGAAGCTCGAACAGCCGTAAAGGGCGAACATCAGGATGGCGCCGGCCAGAAAATGCCGACGCCGTAGAACCGAACCAGAACCGGAAATGGAAATGCTCAAATCGCCAGATCCATCAAAAAACGTCCGGACCCAGTTTGCAGGGCGGAGCAACGCGTAAATACCGGTTTCCGGCCAAATGCTCCACCACGAAAAAAGCCGTGCGGTTCGACAGGATCGAAACGCGCGGCTTTTGTGTCCGTTGTGGCGTTACCCCAGCTTGTAGGCCTTCTTGGCCGCCTCATAGGCGAGGTGCCGGGCCAGGACGGCGGCGTCGTCCTCGGTGAGACGGTGTTCAGCCACCAGGCTCGCCAGATAGCGCGAAACCTCGCGCCGCCATACATCGTGGCGGGCCGGAATGGACAGCAAGGCGCGCGTGTCGTCGTTGAAGCCGGCGAGGTTGTAGAAACCGGCCGATTCGTGAACCTGGCTCAGGTAACGGCGGATGCCGTCCGGGCTGTCATGGAACCACCAGGGCGGGCCGATCATCAGCGACGGCCAGTAGCCAGCCATCGGCGCCATCTCGCGGGCGTAAAGCGTCTCGTCGAGCGTAAAGAGGATGATCTTGAGGTTCGGCTCGTTGCCGTAGCGGTCGAGCAGCGGGGACAGCGCATGAACGAAACCGCACGGCGCCGGGATGTCGGCGCCCTTGTCGGCCCCGCGTTCGGCGAAAAGCAGCGGATCGGTATTGCGTTTGGCGCCGGCATGGATCTGCATGACCATACCGTCCTCGACGGACAGGCCCGCCATCTCGGTCAGCATCTGGGCCCGGAACAGTTCGGCGTCGTTGGCGGAAAAATCGCCTGAGAGAACCTTGTCGAGCAGAACCTGCGCTTCGGTGGCCGACAGATCGGCCGTCTGGCCCGAGGGCACGCCGTGATCGGTTGCCACCGCGCCATGGTCGCGGAAGAAGGCGCGCCGGGCCCGGTGGGCGTTGATGAGGCCGGCCCAGGTGGCCGTGTTCTCGCCGGTCAGCGCGCCGAGCTCGGCGATGCGTTCGGCAAAGCCGGGTTTGTCCGGGTCGGTGACGTCGTCCGGCCGATAGGTGGTGCGAATGCGCCCGATCAGGCCCTTTTGCTTGAGGATCTTGTGCTGGTCGAGGGTGTCGAGAGCGAATTCGGTGGTCGCCAACACCTCGACATTGGCCTTGTCCAGAATGGCCAGCGGCAAAAGCTCCGGGGTTTTGAGGGCAGCGTCGATCTTGTCGTAGATCTCGTCGGCCGTGTCCGGACCGAGAGGCGTCGTGATGCCGAACATGAAATCGAGCGAATGATCGATCCAGGTCTTCGACGGCGTGGCGGCGAACAGATAATAATGTTCGGCGAACAGACGCCAGGCATCGCGGCCGGCAGCGACCGGCTTGGTGTCAGTGCGCGGCACGCCGAGCTGGTCGTAGCTCAGGCCCCGCGACCTGAGCATCCGCAAGACGTAATGGTCCGGGGTCAGAAACAGCGAGGCCGGGTCGGAAAAGGGCTGGTTCTCGGCCAGCCATTGCGGCACCACATGGCCGTGCGGGCTGATGATCGGCAGTTTGGCGACGGACTTATAGAGGGCGCGCGCGATGCCCAGTTCCGGTTCGTTGGCCGGCAAAAGACGGTCAGGGTGAAGGTGCATGGCATGCCCTCCTCAAGCGTTAGTGTTGGTTTGGCTCTTTTTGCGAGCCTAGCCCGAGCGTCTCGTGCTGGAAAGCGCGCATGACACCGCGCAGTTCGGCAAGGCCCTTCAACCGGCCGATGGTCGGATAGCCCGGCTGGGCTTGGCGCTTGAGATCGTCGAGAATGTCCTGGCCGTGATCGGGACGCATCGGGATCTGATGATCGCGTCGCCCTTCTTTTTTACGACGGGCTTCTTCGTCGAGAATGGCGGCGATCAGGGCCACCATGTCGGTGTCGCCATCAAGGTGCGCCGCCTCATAAAACGAGCCCCTTATGGCGCCTGTCTCGCGCTTGACATTCCTTAAATGCACGAAATGCACGCGATCGCCGAGGCGTCGTATCATGCCCGGCAGGTCGTTGTCGGGCCGAGAGCCGAGCGAACCGGAACAAAGCGCGATGCCGTTGGCATTGAGATCGACCGCCTTGGTCAGCCAAGCATAATCCTTTTCGGTCGACATGACGCGTGGCAGGCCGAGAAGACCGAAGGGCGGATCATCCGGATGGCAGCACAGGCGTTGCCCGTTCTTTTCGGCGACCGGCGCGACTTCTTCGAGGAAGGCGGTGAAATTGGATCGAAGTTGCTCGTCGCTGATATGGTCGTATTCGCTGAGGTGTTCGCGCACGCCCTGAAGGTCCAGAACATCGGCCGCACCCGGCAGCCCGCAGGTGACATTGGCGATCAGGTCGGCCTTTCTGGCCTCGCTCATCTTAGCGAAGCGTTCTGTGGCGGCGGCAACGATTTCCTCGGGAAAGTCCGCGCGTGCACCGGCGCGTTCGAGAATGAAAATGTCGAAGGCGGCGAAGTCGGTATAATCGAACCGCATGCAGGTGGCCCCGCCCGGCAACGGATAGCGCAGGTCCGTCCGCGTCCAGTCGAGCACCGGCATGAAATTGTAGCACACGGTCTCGATCCCCGCTTTGGCGAGATTGTCGAGGCTTGTCTTGTAGGCCTCGATATGGGTCTTCCAGTCGCCCCGCTGCTTCTTGATGTCCTCGGAAACGGGCAGGCTTTCGACGGCTTCCCATTCGAGCCCCGAGGGGGCGCCGCTGGTCAGCACCCGTATCTCGGCCTGACGCCGGGCGATTTCGTCCGGCGTCCACACTGCACCGGTCTCGACGTGGTGGAGTGCGGTCACCACACCCTCCACCCCGGCCTGAACCATGTCGTTTATGCCTGTCAGGTCCTTCGGCCCGAACCAGCGCCATGTCTGTCTCATGTCATTTCCCTTCTCGCAAGCACCGCCATTAGCTGCCGAAGGCAAGTCGCGGCAGGAATAAAACCACGTCAGGCAAGAAGAGCAGGGCGACAATCAGGACGAGCACGGTGCCCAGGAAAGGCAGTGCTTCCAGCGTGTAGTCCTCGACCTTGACGTTCATGATGGAGCATACGGCGAACATGGCCACGCCGACCGGAGGCGTCATACCGCCCAGGGTGACGATCGACATCATCAGGATGCCGAAATGCACCGGATCGATGCCGATCTGGGTGATGACCGGAACAAAGATTGGCGTCAAGAGCAGAACCAGCACCGTCGCCTCGACGAAAAAGCCGGAGACGAGCAGGAACAAAAGGATCGCCAGAACGATCAGATGCGGTTCGGAAAGGCCGGCCAGCATCCAGTGCGAGATGGATTGCGGCACCTGCAGGAAAATGATGGCGAACCCGACCATGCCGGACATGAGGATGATCAGCATGATCATGCCGATATCGGAGATCGCATGCCCGAAGGCGTGTGCCAGCTTTTCGAGCGTCATGTCCTTGTGGGCGAAAAAGCCGACGACGACGGCATAGACCACGGCGAAGGCGCCGACTTCGGAGGGCGTGAAAATACCGCCACGGATGGTGATGACGAGTGCGATGGGGAAAAGGATCGCCCATTTGGCATTCCAGAAGGACTCGCCCAGCGCCTTGAGCGTCGGCTTTTCGGTATTGGCGACGACATAGCCGCGCTTGCGGGCGATCAACCAGGAGGTGGTCATCAGCCCGATCATCATCAAAAGACCCGGTATGATACCGGCAAGGAACAACCGGCCGATGGAAACCTCGCCGACATAGCCGTAAAGAATGAGCCCGATCGAGGGCGGGATCGTCGCGGTGATGAGCGAGCCAACGGCGATGACGGCAGCCGAATAGCCCTTGCCGTAGCCTTTCTGGATCATCGATGGACCGAGGATGCGCGCTTCCATGGCACTGTCGGCGACCGCCGAACCGGAGACGCCGCCCATCAGGGTGGCGAGGACGATGGCGACCTGGGCCAGACCGCCGGACATCCAGCCGACGGCGACATAGGCGAACTTGAACAGCCGGTCGGTGATGCCGCTTTCGTTCATCAGGTGACCGGCCAGAACGAAGAAGGGCACGGCCAGCAGCGGAAAGCTCTGGCTCATGGTGGCGATCTTCTGCACGCCGATGGAAACCGGCATGATCGGATCGGTCATGAAGAACAGAAAACCCGACATGCCGATGGCGAAAGCCACGGGCAGTCCGAGAAGCATCAGGGCAAAAAAGACGAGTGCGAGCAGACCCATGATCAGTTCTCCCCACTCATCGCTGCGGCTTCCGAATCGCTGCGCGAATAGATGAGCAGGTCGGATTTGCCGTAATATTTGAAAGCCTTGACCATATTGTAGATGAGCGCGAAGGCGAGCATGACGCAGCCGACGGGGACAGCGATGGTCACCCAGAAATAGGAAAGGCCACTGTCGCCGAACTGGCGCTGTATGTTGGAAAACGCCAGCGCGGTCCCTTCCTTGGTCAAAAGGGCAAGAAAGGCCAGCGTTACGAGGGACAAAACGAACTCGACGGCAAACCGAAGGCCATGTGGAAGATAGCGTATGAGAAGATCGATGCCGATATGGGCCTTTTCCCTCAAGGCCCGCACGGCGCCGAAGAAACACAGCCAGATGAACAAAAGCTGCGCCACGTCGAGCGACCAGATCACCGGGTGATCCACGGTGCGCATCAACGCGGAAATGAAGACCAGTATGACAATGGCGGCGAGCAGGATCGCCGCGATCGCGAACTCGATCCTGGATAGAAGACGCAACATGGCGTTTAACTCCGCAGGGTGTAACAGAGGGCGCTCCGCCTGACGGAGCGCCCTGCTATCGCGTGGGCCGATAGCGGCTTGAGTGTTTTCTCAAGGAAAAGTGGACGCCACTTTTCCGGTTCGAAAACACAGCGAGACGAGACGCCGGAGCAGTTCGCACGAGACGAACTGAGCGCCAACGGCTCTAGTCTGCGGCGGCGATCGCCTGAAGCTGGTCGCGCAGTTCGCCATAGCCGAGCTTGTCGTAAACACCGGCGGTGGCGGCCCTAAAGATCGCGAGGTCGGGTGTCGAGACCTCCATGCCCTGGGCGATGAAATCGGCTTCGATCTGGTCGAGCGAGGCCTCGGTGCCGTGCGAGGCAATATCGCCCGCCTTGAGCGCTTCGTCCCTCAAGATGGTCTTGAGATCGTCGGGAAGCGTGTCGAACCACGGGCCGGAGGTGACGAGGCCGGTGATGAGGCTGATATGACCGGTCTTGGTGATGTATTTGGTCACTTCGTAGAGCTTGGAGCCCCAGGCCGCCGGATACTGGACTTCCGCGGCGTCGAGCACGTTCTGCTGCAGGGCCGGATAGACTTCGGAATAGGGCATCGGGGTCGGCGTGGCGCCGATGGCGGCAACGGTTTCGAGCCAGACGGGAGCGCCCGGCGTCCGCATGCGGACGCCCTTGAGGTCTTCCGGAGTGGCGACGGGCTTCTTGGTGAACAGTTCGCGCTCGCCCTGCCACCAGTTGAAGCTCAGGATCTGCAGCTGCGCTTCGTCATGCAGCATGCCGACCCAGGTTTCGAACATGTCGGAGGTGACGACCCGGCGGATGCCGTCATAGCCGGAGGCCAGGTAGGGCGCGGTCAGAACGCCGAACTCGTTGACGAACACGGCAAGGCGGCCGCCATCGACGACCACGGCCACCGGCGCACCGGCGCGGGCCTGTTCGAGAACGTCTTCGTCCGGGCCGAGCTGCGAATTCGGGAACAGCTTGATCTCCATGCGTCCGCCCGAAGCGTCCGCGACGCCGGATTGCAGCGTTTCAAGCCCTTTGTAGAGCGGATCGGTAACGGCAAGGGCCGTATTGATGTTAAGAGTGAAATCGGCGGCGAGGGCCGGCATGCCGAAGCTGATCGCGATGACGCTGGTGGCAAGAAGTGTGCAGATGGATTGCTTTTTCATCGATAATCCTCCCAAGATCGAGGTGAACAGGGCGTTCCCTCGATTGCGCCCAAACTAGTATGGTAGTATGTTGGTGTCAACATGAACGAACAAACTCGTCTCGGCGCTCTGGCAGGCAATGCGCAGAGCCCGCGTCAGGCAACGATCAGCAAGCGCGTGTTCGAGGCGTTGCGTGCGGCGATCGTGCAATTGCAGCTCAGGCCCGGAAACCTTTTGTCTGAAGCCGAGGTGGCCAAGCAACTTGGCGTGTCGCGCCAGCCGGTCCGCGAAGCCTTTATCAAGCTGGCGGAAATCGGACTGGTCGAGATTCGGCCACAGCGCGGCACTTTCGTGGTGCTGATTTCGCGGCGCGAAGTCGAGAATGCCCGTTTCATCCGCGAGGCCATCGAGGTGGCGATCGTGCGCAAGGCCTGTGAATTGGCCAATGCCGACCATATCGCCATCATGCGTGACATCGTCGCACGCCAGAAGCTCGTCGGCGTCGCTGGCGATCTTGCCGGTTTCCTGCGCCTCGACGAAGAACTGCATCAGTCGCTCGCCCATTCGGTCGATTGCGACGAGGCCTGGCGGCTTCTGGAAAACCTCAAGGCGCAGATGGACCGCGTCCGTTATCTGTCACTGCCGCACGAGACGCCGCTCGATGTCCTCATCGTGCAGCACGAAGCGATCGTGGATGCCATTGCCAGTGGCGATCCGGATCTCGCCGAAAAAAGGATGCGCGTGCACCTTGCGGAGATCCTCAAGTCGCTGCCCAAGATCGCCGCCGCCCAGTCCGACATGTTCCGGGAGTAAGGTGACCGGAACCGACGGTGCCGGGCTGTGTCGGTAAATACTTATCCAACGACATTCGGTTGATTGGACTCAAATCGACATGTCCGCCAAAAGGCTCGCGAAAGAGCTTGGCGCTATGTTCGCATCCATGGAAAAAGCAACCGGGGACGCGGTGGACGCGACCGAAACGGTTGATCCGAACCGGGCGGAAAAGGCGCCCGAAAAGAGCATGGCGTTACGTGCATGCTCACGGAATTCTGGAGTGTGTTGCATAGGTCCGTTCTGCGCCGCTCCACATCAGGATTCGCTTCCTTGCGCACCTGCCCCATTGAAGCAGGGAAGCGGATGGACCGGCAGTCCCGGTTCTTGACCTTCGAAACGCACGCATCACTTTCGCCCCGCTTCGGCGGGGCGTTTTTCGTTTTGGGGAATGAGAGGTACAGGTCAAGGGCGCATCATCAGCCTCGACGTGATCGGCAATGACAACGTGGAGCTGGACATTTTGGCGAGAGGTCTGGAATGGCCTCTTAATTGTCGCCCATCTTCAAAGCCTGGATGAAGGCTTCTTGCGGGATTTCGACCTTGCCGAACTGGCGCATTTTCTTCTTGCCCTTTTTCTGGGCTTCCAAAAGCTTGCGCTTGCGGGTGACATCGCCGCCATAGCATTTAGCGGTCACGTCCTTTCTGAGGGCCGAGATGGTTTCGCGCGCAACGACCCGTCCGCCGATCGCCGCCTGGATCGGAATTTTGAACAGGTGATGCGGGATCAGCTCCTTGAGCTTTTCGCAAAGGACCCGTCCGCGCGCTTCGGCCGCCGAGCGGTGGACCAGCATCGAGAGCGCATCGACCGGTTCTTCGTTGACCAGGATCGAGAGCTTCACCAGATCGCCAGGGCGCCGGTCGATCAGGGTGTAATCGAAACTGGCATAGCCCTTGGAAACCGATTTCAGCCGGTCGTAGAAATCGAACACAACCTCGTTGAGCGGCAGCTCGTAATCGAGCATGGCGCGCGGGCCGGCATAGGTCAGGTTCGTCTGAACGCCGCGGCGGTCCTGACACAGCTTCAATATCGAGCCTAGATACTCGTCCGGCGTCAGGATCGTTGCCTTGATCCACGGCTCGCGGATTTGTCTGATCTTGACCTCGTCTGGCATGTCGGCCGGATTGTGCAGCTCCTTGGCGGTGCCGTCGGTCTGCTCGATCTCGTAGACCACCGAAGGCGCGGTGGCGATGAGGTCGAGATTGAACTCGCGGCTCAGCCGTTCCTGGATGATTTCGAGGTGCAACAGGCCGAGGAAACCGCAGCGGAAACCGAAACCGAGCGCGGCCGAGGTTTCCATCTCGAACGAGAAGCTCGAATCGTTGAGCCGCAATTTGCCCAGCGCCGTCCGCAGGTCTTCGAAATCGGCGGCATCGACCGGAAACAGTCCGCAGAACACCACCGGCTGCGCCGGACGGAAGCCGGGCAGAGGCTTGGCGGTGGGCCTCTTGTCGTCGGTGATGGTGTCGCCGACATTGGTGTCGGCCACTTCCTTGATGGAGGCGGTCAGAAACCCGATCTCGCCGGGGCCGAGTTCGCCGGTATCGACGAGCTTGGGCGTGAAAACGCCGACCCGGTCGAGTTCGTGAGTGGTGCCGGTCGCCATCATGCGGATCTTCTGGCCCTTTTTAACCCGTCCATCGACGACGCGGATCAAAACGACGACGCCGAGATAGGGATCGTACCAACTGTCGACCAGAAGCGCCTTCAGGGGTGCGTTCTCGTCGCCCTTGGGCGGCGGCAGGCGATGAACGATCGCTTCGAGCACGGCCTCGACGCCGAGGCCGGTCTTGGCCGAGATTTCGAGCGCATCGGAGGCATCGAGCCCGATCACGTCCTCGATCTGCTGCTTGACCCGCTCCGGCTCGGCGGCCGGCAGGTCGACCTTGTTGAGGATCGGCACGATTTCGTGATCGACGTCGATGGCGTGATAGACATTGGCCAGGGTCTGCGCCTCGACACCCTGGGAGGCATCGACCACCAGAAGCGAGCCTTCGACGGCGGCCAGCGACCGGTTGACCTCGTAGGCGAAGTCGACATGGCCGGGCGTGTCGATGAGATTGAACTCGTAGGTCTCGCCGTTCTTCGCCTCATAGACCAGCCGAACGGTCTGCGCCTTGATGGTAATGCCGCGTTCGCGCTCGATATCCATGGAATCGAGCACCTGATCCTTCATCTCACGCAAATCCAGCCCGCCGGTCATCTGAATCAGACGGTCGGCCAGCGTCGATTTGCCATGATCGATGTGGGCAATGATCGAAAAATTGCGAATGTGATCGAGCGAGGTGGACATGAGGCGCGGATTTAGCAGGAACGCCGTCGGGCGCAAAGATCAATTCTGCGCTTCGACGTCATTGAACCAGCCAAACCCGTATGGTTGCGGCGCCTGTCCGACAAGGAACGCGCGCCGCTTGCTTCAGTAGAACCGGCCGAACCCTAGAATTTCAGATCGGCGCCGACCTTGTTCGACGTGTCGTTCTGGGCGCGAATCTGCTGGCGCACCACACTGGTGCCGTCGAACAGAACCGTCTGGGCCATCGAGACCGTGCCGGCGCCGTCGTCGAAGGTCAGGCTATAGGCCAACGGGCAGGTGACGGCCAGATTGGCCAGCGGGGTCGGAACTTGGCAAACAAGTTTAGCGCCACGACACCATCGCGTGACACGGTGTCGCGGCAAGTGTGACGATTCATTCCTCAAGATCAGGTCCGTTCAACGTCGAAACGGCTTTTTTCCTCGAAATGAAACGGTGTGGAAATGGCCGCCTCAGCCTTGCGCCATCACCATGAAGGCATCGGCTTTAGGATCAAGGTCTGCGCCGGTGAAGACATCCCGCACCGAAAGAGGGCCAAAGCCGGCCGAAGTGAGTTCGCGGGCGATCGACGCTTCGTCGAAATGCTGCAGCCAGTTGTAGATCTGGTATTCGGCATCCGGTGTGACGATCAGATAGCGTTCGAGCGCGAGCATGAGGTCCGGATAGAGAAACCGCGCCTCGAAGCCGAAATAATCGCCTTTTGCCCAGAACCCGTCCATATGACGGCGGGCAAACCCTTCGGTCGGGGACAGGCGGGCGAAACGCGCCGCCGAAAGGACGTCGAACACGAAAACACCGCCCGGCTTGAGGCTTTTTCTGACCTTCTCGATAAGGAGCTGGCGCTGGTCGGGCGACAGCGGACACAGGTCGCAATAAATCAGCATGACGACATCCTGGTCGTCAGGAAGATCGTCCTTGAGGTAGTCGACCTGGCGATAATCGATGTCCAGTCCGCTCTTCCTGGCCTGGGCTCTGGCGTAGTTCAGCGAATTTTCGGAAAAATCGAGCCCGGTCACCCGGCCACCGCGCTGCGCGATGATGTTGTCGTAAAGACCCGGTCCGCAACCGAGATCGGTGATCGTTTTACCGGCAAGCCCGATCTGGCGGTCGAGCCAGTCGACGATGCCGGCAATCGTGGCCGGGCGGCGCGACGCGGCGTCGCTTTGGTCGCTCAAATGATGTTTGAGCATCTCGCCGGCCCGGTGCGGATCGGTCCACAGGGACGGGGTCGTATAGGCGGAATAAGGTTCGGGGCGTTCGAAGAACGCGTTGAGTTGGCTATACATGGTTGGAAAATTCCAGCTTTGTGGCGGCTCATCGAAGTCGAGCTGATGCCACACGTCAACAAACCGCTCCGTCCCTCATGGGGGCGAAGCAAAACGAACGGCAATTGACTTGGGTCGCTGTAGAAAGTGACCTAAGCTTCTGGCTTTACGACGTCATCTGTCAACAATCTTGACGCCAAGGGGGATTGGCACAGCCGGATAATCGACTAGACTGTTACCCAAAAGCCGCAGAAAGGCCCGCGGAACCCATGCTGAACCGCTTTCTCGAACCCGGCAAACGCGATTTCTCTTCGCTTTCCGCCGCCGAAATCCTATCGCTCGCCGTCAGCGCGGAGGAGGAGGACAGCCGTATCTATGCGGCCTATGCCGACAAACTTCGCGAGTCCTTTCCCGCGTCGGCCAAGGTCTTCGATGCCATGGCCGACGAGGAGAATACGCATCGCCAGTATCTGCTCGATCTTTATAAGGAGAAGTTCGGCGACCGACTGATTCCGATCCGGCGTGAGCATGTACGCGGGTTTTTCACCCGCAAGCCCGTCTGGCTGATGCAGAACCTGTCTATCGAGACCATCCGCCAGCAGGTCTGGGAGATGGAGCGCGGCGCCTACAATTTTTATGTCGAGGCCGCCAAGCTGACCGAAGATGTCGAGGTCAGAAAGCTCCTGGGCACGCTCGCGGCCGAAGAGGCCAAGCACGAGCACAAGGCCGATACGCTCGAGGAAGAATATCTGGGGGAAACCGAAAAGGACGCCGAGGCCAGCGAAGCGCATCGTCAGTTCGTTCTGACCTATGTCCAGCCGGGTCTTGCCGGTCTGATGGACGGGTCGGTTTCGACCCTGGCGCCGGTCTTTGCCGCGGCTTTTGCCACCGGCGACACCTGGCAAACGTTCCTTGTCGGTCTGGCCGCCTCGGTTGGCGCCGGCATCTCGATGGGCTTTACCGAAGCGGCGTCCGACGATGGCAAGCTCACGGGGCGAGGATCGCCGATCAAGCGCGGCTTCGCCTCGGGCATTATGACGGCGCTCGGCGGGCTCGGACACGCCTTGCCCTATCTCATCCCGCATTTCTGGATGGCGACCGGTGTCGCCTTCGCGGTGGTCTTCGTTGAACTCTGGGCCATTGCCTATATCCAGAAACGCTATATGGACACCCCGTTCCTCCGCGCCGCCTTCCAGGTGGTGTTCGGCGGTGCGCTGGTCTTCGCCGCGGGCGTGCTGATCGGCAGCGCCTGATTTCGGGCGGGCGTAAAGCGAGCGGTTTTCGGGCGGTGCTACTCGGCGGTGGGCGGCGTGCCCAGCAACCCGTCCGGAATGAAGCCGTTATCGATGCCCACCTGCCAGGCGGTGAGGCGGTAGTTGCTCATGCGCCGGGTTAAAAGATCGAACATCTCGGTCTGCATGACCTCGTTCATCGCATCCGAAGCCTCGACATAGAAGCGCTGTTCAAGCACCTTGTCGGCGATCTGGTCCGGCCCGCCGGCCTTGAGGCCCGCCGCCATCATTTCAGCTTCCTCTGGAGAAAAATGCCCGGCCATGGCCTTGTAGGCTGGTGGAATGATGAACGTGTACGCTCCCGGGATTTCGGCCCGTGCCATGTTGCGGATGACCGTTAGCTGAAGCTCGTCGAGTTCGAGATCGTGTTCGTCGAACAGATTGAGCGTGTGTTGCCAGTAATTGTTCTCGATCATCTGTTCGAGCTGCTCGCGGGCATAAAGATCGGTGAATTCCTTGATCGCGGGATCGATGGCGTCGGCAAGGGCAGGCATGGCCAGCCCCGAGATCATGACGGCGAGCGCGGCGAGGCGGATTGACGGGGACATGGGCACGTATCCTGAAATAAACTGGAGAAGAACTCACCGGAATTGGGACACAGCCGTCAAGTCCTCTGTTTCATCATTGGGGATGATTGAGACAAATCGGAGGCTCGTCAGACGGCTGTCATCTGCGATACGATAGGGCTTCCCGCCTCCGGTCGAGATATCATGATCATCCGCGACGCCACCGAAGCCGATCTTCCGGCTCTGCTCGAACTGCACAATTTCGCCGTTCACAATCTCGATGCGACCTGGACGGAAGTGGAGGAAACTCTCGAAGACCGCCGCAAATGGTTCAAGGGGCGCAAGGCGGAAGGCTTTCCAATCGTCGTTGCGGTTGACGCGGCAGGCGAGGTGCTCGGCTATGGCTCTTACGGCACCTTCCGCGGTCGCGACGGCTATCGCGACACGGTGGAGCACTCGGTCTATCTGTTTCCCAGGGCCCAGGGGCAGGGGACGGGCAAGGCGCTGCTTTCGTGGCTGATCGCGCATGCACGCCAGGCCGGCCGGCACGTCATGATTGCCGCCATCGATTCTTCCAACGCCATCTCCATCGCCATGCACGAAAAGGCCGGCTTCGTTTCTTGGGGCGCGCTGCCCCAGGTCGGCCAGAAGCACGGCAAGTGGCTCAGCCTTGCCTTGCTGGGCCTGGTCCTCGACGACCGCGAACGACCCTAGGGCGTTTTCAGGCGAAGTGGATACCGGTTCGCCGGTTCGCGTGAAAAAGGATCAGAAAACAGTCCAGTGGACTGTTTTCCCGATGAACACGCCACAACAAGAAGAGAGAGCAGATCACCCGACTCAGCCAAAGCGTGATCTGCTCTAGATTTCGATCGTTTCCATCGGTTCGGGCACCAGTACCGTGCCCTTTTCGACGCCGGCGACAAAGGCGTCGGCCGATTGTGCCAGAAGCGGGAAAGTCCGGTAATGGCAGGGCAGGACCGTCTTGAAATCGAAATAGCGATTGACCGCCAGCGCCGCCATCCGCGCATCCATGGTGAAGTGCCCGCCAATCGGCACGATGCCGATATCCGGGTGATAGAGTTCGTTGATGAGCGCCATGTCGGAAAAGAGGGTGGTGTCGCCCATGTGGTAAAGCGTGTGCCCGTCCATGCCGAGCACGATTCCGGCCGGCGTGCCGCCGGAAACGACCCTTCCGTCGGGCAGGTTCAGCGAACTCGAATGCCAGGCCGGCACCAGCGAGATGGTCAGTCCTTCCGGCGTCGAAACCGTGCCGCCGAAATTCATGCCGATCACCTTGGCGTCCGGCAGGATGGCGTCGATGAAACTGGCCAGTTCGACCATGGCGACAACCGTCGCACCGGTCCGCTCCAGAATAGTCCGCGTGTCTCCGACATGGTCGTTATGGGCATGGGTCAAAAGCACGTGACTGACCCCGTCCGTCGCCTCGTCAAGAGAGCCGCCGAAACTGGGATTACCGGTCAGAAACGGATCGATCAGAACGCTCGTCTCGCGCCCGATGATCTTGAAAGCCGCATGGCCGAGCCACTGGATTTTCATTTGGTCTTCCCTGGTTGCGCCTCGGATACGAGGCAAGACGCCTGTTGAGCATTAGCAGTCGATTGTGACGTGGGCACGGCTGCACGGAATGTTGTGCATTATCGCTAATATGCGGCGGAAATCCGGGCCTTAACCATCGTCTTTTGCCGCTGAATGAGATAGAGCGCTGACATGTGAACGCGCATGCAGGAGGTCAAGATGACTTATGCCGCCAACCCGACCCGTTATGACACCATGCAGTACCGCCGTTCCGGACGATCCGGCCTGATCCTGCCGGCGATTTCGCTCGGCCTCTGGCAGAATTTCGGCGGGACGCGCGACCACGACACGGCGGCCGAAATCCTCGCCTATGCCTTCGATCAGGGCGTTACCCATTTTGATCTCGCCAACAATTACGGTCCCCCGCCCGGCTCGGCCGAGGAGCTGTTCGGCACCGTACTCGCCCGCGAGTTCCGTCCCTATCGCGATGAAATGATCATCTCGACCAAGGCGGGCTATCGCATGTGGCCGGGCCCTTATGGCGAATTCGGCTCGCGCAAATATCTGATGGCCAGCCTCGACCAGTCCCTCAAACGCATGGGGCTCGATTATGTCGACATCTTTTATTCGCACCGGCCCGATCCCGATACGCCGCTCGAGGAAACCATGGGTGCGCTGGCCGACATCGTTCGATCCGGCAAGGCGCTCTATGTGGGCATTTCGAGCTACCCGCGCGAGGAAACGTTCAAGGCGCATGCGCTTTTGAAGGAGATGGGCGTTGGCTTGACCATCCACCAGCCGTCCTATTCCGTCGTCAACCGCTGGATCGAGAATGACGATACCATCGGCGCCTGCGACGAGCTCGGCATCGGCATCATCGCCTTCTCGCCGCTGACCCAGGGGGTTCTTTCCGGCAAGTACAACAGGGGCGACAAGGACGGCACGCGCGGCGGCAACGTCCATTCCACACTGCGTGCCAGCCACATCGCGCCCAACGTGCTCGACGCCGTCGGCAAGCTCATGCCCATCGCCGAGGCGCGTGGACAGTCCATGGTGCAGCTCGCCTTGTCCTGGGTTTTAAGGCGCAAGGAAGTGACCTCGGCCCTGATTGGCGTGCGCACCCTCGAACAGCTCAAGGACAATCTCGGCGCGCTCGATCATCTCGAGTTCACCGGGGACGAGCTGAAAGCCATCGACGAGGCAACCAAAGACGGCCAGATGGACTTGCAGCCGCGTCCGCAGGGCTGGCTGCGCTGAAAAAAAGGCCGGCAACAGGGATCGGAACAGGCCCGGTTCTAGAGTGTTTTCAGGCGAAGTGGGTACCGGTTCGCCGGTTCGAGTGAAGAGGATCAGAAAACAGTCCAGTGGACTGTTTTCCCGATGAACACGCCATAACAAGAAGATAGAGCAGATCACCCGAGTCAACTGAAACGTGATCTGCTCTGACGGGCTCGCCAGTGAAACCGGGAGGCGTCGGGGTCCCGTAGCTCAGCGCTTTTTTATCGCGCCCATGCGGTTGAGCACCGCTTTCGGGATGCCCATTTCGCGGATGATGTAGCGATGGTCCCTGAGACCGCAATGCTCGCGCTGGATCAGGTAGGACCAGACCGCGCCGGCGGCCTTGTCGAGCCGCTTTTCCCTGTTGGTGTCATCCGCCTGTTCAAGCGTCGCCAGCGCCGCTTCGGCGGCGCGGCCGTAATGACCGAGCGCGGTCACGGCTTCTTCGAAAATCTCGGTTTCGAGCTGAAGAAGCGGATTGACCATTCGGTCGGTACGACTGGCGGATTTAGGAGGGCTGATGGGCATCACTGACCGGAAAAAGAGTTATCCCTATAAAAGATAATGTGGCGGCGGGCTAAAACAAGCCATTTTGCGCCTTTGGCATTGCACCCGATTGTACTGGGGGTAAAGACTTCCTATATCGAAGACATATGCAACAAAGCGCATATGGCGAATCTGGAGGATTCGATGTTCAAGATCAATGAAAGCATGACCGACCGCGTAATCCGCGTCATCGTCGGTATCGTAATGATCGCCATATTCTTCATGTTCCCCGGCTGGCTCGGGGCATGGAACTGGCTGTGGTGGATCGGCATCATTCCGCTGGTAACGGGGGCCATCGGCTATTGCCCGATCTACCAGCTGCTCAAGATGTCGACCAACAAGACCGAATAGAGAGAACCCAGCCCGCCGGCCGGTTCATCCGGCCGGCGCGAGTTGGTCGCGCGCCGGCAACTTGCCGGACGTGTTTTGCGGCTCTTTGCCCTAAAGGAGCGGCTTTTCCATCTCCTTGGATGGGGTCCAACCCAAATCGAGATAAAGCGGGCGGCCGGCATCGGACGCATGCAAGGCGGCGAGAGAAACGCCGCGGTTGCGCATCATCTGTTCGATGCGCTGAATCAGCGTGCGCGCGATGCCGCGTCGCCTGAAATCGGGTTCGACATGAACATTGAAGATATAGCCGCGTTCGCTGGGCGAGGATGTCGTCGGCGGCGGGGGCCAGTCGATGAGCATGGCGCCGGCATGCCCGATGTCCTGTCCTTCGCTTTCCGCCGTCACGCCGAAATAACGGCCGTCCTCGAGCCGGGTCCGCACCCAGTCGAGGAAGGGGGACCGCATGGCTTCGACGCAGTCGGCCGAAAAACCCATATCGATGAACATGGCCACGCGATGCTGACAGATGGCCTTCGCATCGCCGGAATGTGAAGCGCGATAAGCGATATCCAAAAAGGTCTCCTGAAAAAGGGGAATGGCGGGTGCCGGATCGACAAAAGCGATGCCGACGGCATGAAAACGGCTTGATTATCCGCCGGATCGGGTGGCTCGGGGCTTTTCGTTATGCGACATTTTGTCTATTGGCTTGGTCTGACGGCACGGGGACGAAAAAAACGTCCGGTTCATCACGGGAGCGCCACCATGGCAGACACCAGACTCGAAAGCGACAGCTTCGGCACCATCGAAGTGCCGGCGAACCGGCTTTACGGGGCGCAGACGGCGCGCTCGCTGATCAATTTTCCCATCGGCACCGAGACGATGCCGGTGCCGCTGATCCGCGCCCTCGGTCGGGTCAAACAGGCGGCGGCGCTGACCAACAAGAAGCTCGGCATGCTCGATGCGCGACTCGCCGATGCCATCGCGCGGGCGGCGGCCGAAGTGGTGGCCGGCGACTGGGACGATCATTTCCCCCTAAAGGTCTGGCAGACCGGATCGGGCACCCAATCCAACATGAACGCCAACGAGGTCATCTCCAACCGCGCCATCGAACTTCTGGGCGGCGAAAAGGGCTCGAAAAAACCGGTCCATCCCAACGATCACGTCAATCTCGGCCAGTCCTCCAACGACACCTTTCCCACCGCGATGAACGTGGCGGCGGCGATCGAGATCAACGAGACGCTGATCCCGGCGCTCGAACACCTGCGCTCTGCCCTTGCCGACAAGTCCAGCGCCTTCGCCGACATCGTCAAGATCGGGCGCACCCACACCCAGGATGCCACGCCCATGACACTGGGGCAGGAATTTTCCGGCTACGCCGCCCAGGTCGCCGCGTCGATCGAGCGGCTGAAACTTTCCCTCGGCGGACTCTATCAGCTGGCCCAGGGCGGTACGGCGGTCGGCACCGGGCTCAATGCCCACGAAAAATTCGCCGTCGGTTTCGCCGAGGCCATGGCCGGCCTGACCGGTCTGCCCTTCGTCACCGCGCCCAACAAGTTCGAGGCGCTGGCCGGCCAGGACGCCTATGTTTTCGCCCATGGCGCGCTCAATTCGGTTGCCGCCGTCCTGTTCAAGATCGCCAACGACATCCGCCTGCTCGGCTCCGGTCCGCGTTCGGGCCTTGGGGAACTGAGCCTGCCGGAAAACGAGCCGGGCTCCTCGATCATGCCGGGCAAGGTCAACCCGACCCAGTCCGAGGCGATGACAATGGTCGCCGCAAGGGTAATGGGCAACGAGACCACCATCGCCTTCGCCGGCTCGCAGGGTCATTTCGAGCTCAATGTCTACCGGCCCGTCATGGCCTATGCCTTCTTACAGTCGGTCCGCCTGCTCGCCGACGCCGCCCACTCCTTCACCGACCGCTGCGTCGTCGGCATCGTTGCCAACGAGGACCACATCAAAAAGCTGATGGAACGCTCGCTGATGCTGGTGACGGCCCTCACGCCCAGGATCGGCTACGACAAGGCGGCCGAAATTGCCAAGGCGGCGCACAAGCACGGCACGACGCTCCGCGAGGAAGCGCTCCGGCTCGGCTATGTCACAAAAGCCGAATTCGACGAAATCGTCCGTCCGGAAACGATGACCGGGCCGAAAAAGGGCTGAGGCTAAAAGAGCCCTCATCGTGAAGCCAAACCTCGTCCTTTGAGATGCTGCCTTGCGGCGGCTCCTCATGATGAGGTTTCGAGACTCGAAGGACGAGGCGGCTACTCCAACCCCGCCTCATCCACCAGTTTGGCCATGGCGCTGCCGGGCGGCGGTGGCGCGATATCGGCCCGGCCGCGTCGGGTCAGCTGACTGCGCCAGATATGGACGCCGCGCGTGTCCGGCCTGATGACCTCCGCGATGTCGCTGCCCGGGGCCATCAGGGCCGGGATGCCGGCATAGGGCACCGGATAAAAGACCGAAGAGGGCAGGACCTTGTCGAGAAGGCCGTGTTTCGGCACGAAATGGGTGAGGGCGAACGGACCCGTCGCGCCGTATTGCATGAAGGCGGGGGTGACCGGGTCGCCGAAAATCCGGCGGGCCGCCACTTCCAGCCGTCGGCCGAGCGGCAGGTGCGGTTCCAAGAGCGGCCGGTTGTCGAGATCGAAGATGGACAACAGATCGTCGAGCAGCGGCGCATCCGGGGGGATGCGCAGCACGGCCCCGTTGATCGAACCGGGTCGTTCCCAGGAAAAGATGTAATCGCCGAGACCGGTAATGGGACGGACGCAATAGACGTCGCAATCGGCCCAGATGCCACGTTCTAGTTTCATCAGCATCATGCGGAACAGATCGGAAAAGGCGCCCGGCGTGCCGTGTCCTTTATAAAAGAACAACTTTTCGCGCGCCAGCACCTCTTCGGCGTTTTTCCAGTCCGCCCCCTCGGGCAGGTCGCCCTGCGGCTCGTAGGAATAGACATGGACCGGATGGCCCTGCCTGACGAACGAGGCGATCGAGACCTTTTCGAGCCAGCTCAGGGGACCGTGCCAGAACGAGGCGATGACGGGCAGGGTGGTCATTTTATGATCCTTTTCTCCATCGTCGCCTCGCTTCTTTCTCCCCATGAAGGGGGAGGGACAGCGTGGTTATCCCCTCAACACGCCGCCGGTCGCTTTAGCAACCGAGGCGACGATGGCCTTGGAGACCGCTTCGATGTCCTCGTCGGTCAGGGTCCTGTCATGCGGCTGGAGTCTCACTTCGATGGCAACCGATTTCTTGCCCGGCGCCATGTGGTCGCCTTCGTAGATATCGAAGATGGTGGCGCCGGTAATGAGCTTCTTGTCGGCGTTTTGTGCCGCCTTGATCAGCCTGTCGGCGGCCACGTCGGCATCGACGACGAAGGCGAAATCGCGGCTCAGGGGCATGAGATCGGATAAGACGAGCTGGGGCTTGGTGCGGGTCGGCTTCTTCTTCGGCGCCGGCAGGGCATCGAGATCGAGCTCAAGCGCGACCACGGGACCTTCAAGGTCGAGCTCGGCGACAAGCGCCGGGTGAACCTCGCCGAACCAGGCGAAGATGTTCTTCGGTCCGAGCTGCAAGCGTCCGCCACGTCCCGGATGCGCCCAGGACGCAGGTTCGGCGACGAGCTGCAGCTTGTCGATGTCATAGCCCAGAGCGTCGAGCAGGGCGGCGAGATCGGCCTTGATGTCGAACACATCGACGGGCTTTTGCCCGCCGCGCCATGTCCGCTCGCCATTGCCGGCGCGAAGCGCGGTGGCATAGACGTGCTGGCCGGCCGGTTCGTCGGAAAGGAAAACCTGCCCGACCTCGAACAGGTCGAGTTCGTCGATGGCGCGGTTCTGGTTGCGCTTGACGGCCATCAACAGGCCCGGCAACAGCGAAGGCCGCATGTCGGTCAGATCGGCGGCAATCGGATTGGCCAGTTTCAGCGTCTCGCCGCCACCGCCGAACTTTTCGGCGAGATCGGTCGAAATGAACGACCAGGTGACGGCTTCGTCCAGGCCGCGCGCCGCCAGGGCCCGTCGCGCCAGACGCTTGCGGTTCTGCAGGGGCGTCAGGATCTGTTGGGCCACGTGTGCGATACGCGGCAGCGGTTCGACCGGCACGCGGTCGACCCCGACCATGCGCATGACCTCTTCGACGAGATCGGCCTTCTGTGCCACGTCCGGGCGCCAGGACGGCACGGCGATTTTGACGGTCTCGCCGGTGCCGGAAACCCAGAAGCCGAGCCGCGTCAGGATGGCCTTGACCTCGGCGAAAGGCACCTTGAGACCGGTCAGGCGCTGGATTTCGCTCAAGGGGAAATCGATGACCGTTTCGGGCGCCTCGACAGCGCCGGCGACCTTCATTTCGCAGGCCTCGCCGCCGCAGATCTCGAGGATCATCTTCGTTGCCAGTTCCAGACCCGGCTTGACGAAGGCCGGGTCGACGACGCGCTCGAACCGGTAGCGGGCATCGGTGACGATACCGGTCTTGCGCCCGGTCTGGGCGGTCGCCATCGGATCGAACCAGGCCGATTCGATGAAGACATTGGTCGTATGATCCTCGCTGGCGCTCCTGGTTCCGCCGATGACGCCACCGAGACCCAACACGCCAGCATCGTCGGCGATGACGCACATGGTCTCGTCGACCTCGTAGGTCTTGTTGTCGAGCGCCTCGAAGCTCTCGCCCTTCCTGCCGAGGCGCGCATGGATGGTGCCGGCGATGCGGTCGGCGTCATAGGCATGAAGCGGACGGCCCCGGTCGTAGGTCATGTAATTGGTGATGTCAGCCAAAGCGTTGATCGGCCGTAAACCGATGGCGCGCAGCCGGTCCTGCAGCCATTGCGGCGAGGCGACGTTCCTGACGTTCTTGATCAGGCGTCCGGCGAACATGCGGCAGGCCGGATTCTGTTTGTCCTCGAACCGCAATTCGATCGGGATCGTCGTTTCGCCCGCCGTCGCCTTGACCGGCATGATGGCAGGATCCTTGAGATCGCCGACACCCGCCGCGGCGAGATCACGGGCCACGCCGAAAACGCTGGTGCAATCGCCACGGTTCGGCGTGATCGCGACATCGATCACCAGACCGCCGAGCTTCTTGTACTCGACATAACGCATGCCGACCGGCGCATCGTCGGGCAGTTCGATGATGCCGGTATGATCGTCCGACAGCATGAGTTCGCGTTCCGAACACAGCATGCCGTTCGATTCCGCACCGCGGATCACGCCTTTTTTAAGCGTGATTTCCGTGCCCGGAATATAGGAGCCGGCCGGGGCGAAGACGCCTTTCATGCCGGTTCTGGCGTTCGGCGCGCCGCATACCACCTTAACCGGTTCGGTGCCGCCGGCATCGACCAGGCAGACGTTGAGGTGATCGGAATTTTCCATCCGTTGGGCGGAAATGACATAGCCGACCACGAACGGTTCCAGCGCCTTGGCCTGGTCTTCCACGCCGTCGACTTCGAGACCGATCATGGTCAGCGTGTCGATGATGGTTGCGGCGGGAACGTCGGTATCGAGATAGTCCTTGAGCCAGTCGAGGGTGAACTTCATTTTGTCGTCCGGGGTTCGAAAAAACAGGTACCGGTCAGAAGGGCAGTGGCGCCGAGACCGGCAAAGCGCATCGGGGTCGCATCGAGATCGATGCGCAGACTAAATCGGCCGTCCTCGCGGCGGGCCACCAGCTGGTTGGGACTGCCCGGCTGCCGGTCGAGCAGATAGCGTTCGCCAGTCGTCACCATTCTGGCCCAGTCCGCGCCGTCACCCGTGTTCGGGGAGACGGCGAGGGCGATTTCATATTCGCCAGGCGGCAGAGTTTCGACCGTACCGGCGTCCGCGCCGGCCCAGTGCTCGATGGTTTCGGCCATGCAGCGATAGGTGCCGTCCTCGGCGAGCGCCGGGACGGTGGCGAGCAAGGCGGCGGCGATGAAGGCAACGGAGAAAACGAGAGATCTCATGAGCCCGCCTCCCACGCCCCGATTTCGGGAAGGGCGTCGCTCATCGCAAAAAGCTTCACCAGAAGATGGGCGTAGCCGCGCGCATCGTCGATGGCCTTGTGCGTGTGTGCAACGTTGCCGTACCAGTCCGGCGGCGAATTCTTGGAATTCCAGCGGAAATAGTCGAGCCCGCGCAGCGCGCCGGCCATGGTGTAAAGGCAAACCCCGCCGCCGCGGAAAAGCTTCACGCGCGAGGTCGGCCCGCCGATGGCGCGTTCGCCGGCATAGGTATCGAGATAATGGTCCATGAACGGTCCGTCGAACAGGATCGGCGCCGCAACGAACGCCTTGTGGCCGGGCAGGGCGCGGATCCAGTCGACGAAGCTCCGCATGACGTCTTCCGGCCGTTCCGGATCGGTCGTCGCCGCAGCCCAGGCCTCCGGTTCCGTTTGCCACCAATCCATGGTGTCTGGATCGGACGTCCGGTCGGCGCGGGGGATCAGATTGGCCTCGAACGTACCGAATTCGTTGCCCTCGTAATCGATGGCCACCGAGGCGAAGCTCAGCATCGAATTACGCAAGGGGCTGGGGCCGTCGGTTTCGATATCGGTGACGACAAAGGTCACGGGTTCGGCGCTGTCATGGGTCATTCCAACACCTCCACCAGCCGGAAACGCTCGCAGACCAGCATCAGATCTTCCGACCAGCCGCCGTTGCGGGTGAAAAAATCGATATGGCCGGCCCGCCACTCTTCAAAGGACCCTTCGCCTTCCGCGACGGCGAAATCCTCGGGGACATCGGCGAAGCGGCGTTGGGCGACGTCTGTCGTTTCGATGACACAGACCGGCTTGCCGCGTCCGTCGAGCACCACGTCGCGTCGCCCGATTTCGGGCATCGGCTCTTCGGGGCCGATATCGCGAAGCGCGCCGCAGGTTGCGGTCTTTTTCCCGCTCAAGACGAGCGCCAGCAAAGCGTCGGCAAGCTCCTCGGAGTCGCCGAACGCAAAGGTCACCGCATCGGTGTCGCGGGCGGGAAGGGTCACGAGTCCAGCTCTCTCGAACGGGTGTTGGGTATCCGGTTCCTCAGGGCGTCCTCGATCCGCAGATAAACGGATTCCGGCGTGCAAAGGACATCCCTGTTGCTGAATTGCAGGACAGCGTAACCTTTGCGCTTGAGGAAAGCGTCGCGTCTGACGTCTTTTTGTTGTTCGCCGGGCAGGAAATGGCTATCGCCATCGACCTCAATAATCAGCCGTGCGTGATGGCAGGCGAAATCGACGCAAAAGGGGCCGATCTGAACCTGTTTGCGAAAATGGTAGGCACCAGACCGGAAGGGGTAGAGCAGGCGCCATAACCTGACTTCCGGTAGCGTTGCCTGTTTTCGCAATGTCTGTGCAAGCGTGCTCATCGGTTCACCCCGTGATTGCGGTTCCACCCCTCCTCGACCCTCCCCGTCGAGAGGAGGGATGGAGAGGGGGTGCCTTCCATGTGCAATTGATTCGACATTTCGGGTGTCAGCTCGCCAGCCCCCCGAACAGGGTCGGCAGGTCGAGCGGGCGGAAACCGTAATGCTCGATCCAGCGCTGGTCGGCGTCGAAGAAGGCGCGAAGGTCCGGCATGCCGTATTTCAGCATGGCGAGACGGTCGATGCCCATGCCCCAGGCGAAGCCCTGGTAGACGGTGGGGTCGAGCCCGCAATTGTTCAAAACGTTCGGATGCACCATGCCGCAGCCCAGGATTTCGAGCCAGTCAGTGCCTTCGCCGATCCTGATCTCGGCGCCGGACCGGTCGCAGCCCACATCGACTTCCATCGACGGTTCCGTGAACGGGAAAAAGCTCGGGCGGAACCTCAAGGAGACGTTGTCGACCTCGAAGAAGGATTTGAGGAATTCCTCCAGCACCCAGCGGAGCTGGCCGATATGGCTCGATTTGTCGATCACCAGGCCCTCGACCTGATGGAACATCGGGGTGTGGGTCTGGTCGCTGTCATGCCGATAAGTGCGGCCCGGCGCGATGATGCGGATCGGCGGCTCGATGGCGGTCGAAACCCAGGGCGCCTGGGCGACCGAATTGGTCCTCAGCATCGAACGGATCTGCACCGGCGAGGTGTGGGTGCGCAAAAGCTTGCGGTTGCCCTCGGCGTCAGGCTTCAAAAAGAAGGTATCGTGCATTTCCCGGGCCGGATGGCCTTCGGGGAAATTGAGCTGGGTGAAGTTGAAGAAGTCGGTTTCGATGTCCGGCCCTTCGGCAATGGAAAAGCCCATGTCGGAAAAAATGGCGGTGATCTCGTCGGTCACCTGGCTGATGGGGTGGATGCGACCCTTGGCGGTCGGCACCTTGGGCAAGGGCAGGGTGATGTCGACCCGTTCGGCGGCGAGCCGGGCTTCCAGCGCCCTGGCCTTCAATTCAGCGCTTCGCGCCTCGACGGCGGCGGCAATTTCGGACTTGAGCCCGTTGATCGCCGGTCCCATGACCTTGCGTTCGTCGGGGGTCATCTTGCCGAGCGTGGCGAGAAGAGCCGAAACAGATCCCTTCTTGCCGAGTGCGGCAACGCGGACCGCATCGAGCGCGGCTTCGTCGCCGGCTTGGGCAATCTGGGTCAATAGGTCGGATTTGAGGCTGTCGAGTTCGGGCGTTGACATTTCTTTTTCCACACGATGGGTCGCGCTGAGGGTTTTAGACAAGCAAAAGGCCCCACGCCACCCCAATCCGGAGTGATGCAGAGCCTTCGAATTGGCCTCGGCAGATGGCGCTGGGAGCGCGCTCGGGCCGGCGTCGATGGCTGGAACCGGCCCCGGATCGAAATCCGGGGACAAGCTCGTGGGCCGACCTTTACGCCGAAATACGCTCGTGGGTGGTTTTTTCCACACCCTCGAGATAGCCGAGCGCGGCCTTGGCCTTGGCGACGAGAACGCCGAAAGCCTCGGGTTCGCGGATCGCCAGATCCGAGAGAACCTTACGGTCGACGGCGATCTCGGCCTTGCCGAGGCCGTCGATAAATCGACCATAAGTCAGACCGTGATCACGCACGGCTGCGTTGATGCGCTGGATCCACAGGGCGCGGAAATTACGCTTCTTGGCGCGGCGGTCGCGATAGGCGTACTGGCCGGCCTTGTCCACCGCCGCCTTGGCGGTGCGGATCGTTGACTTGCGGCGGCCGTAATAACCTTCGGCTGCCTTGAGGGTCTTCTTGTGACGGGCGTGATTGGTAACGCCCCGTTTGACGCGAGCCATGTGCTTGCTCCTTTCGCGGCGTTAGCGGTTGTAGGGCATCCAGCCCTTGATGAGATTGGAATCGCCCTCGGCGAGCACCTTGGTGCCGCGATTGGTGCGGATGTACTTGGCGTTGTGGTTGATCAGGCGATGACGCTTGCCGGCGACGCCGGCCTTGATCTTGCCCGACGCCGTCATCTTGAAGCGCTTCTTGGCGCCCGACTTCGTCTTCATCTTCGGCATTTTGCGTTTCCTTTTATCCCCGAAGGGAGGTGCATTCTGGGCCCGCACGGCATGCCTACTGGCCGGCGCGCCCGGTTCGAAGCCGGGGTTATAGGAGCGCGCGACTGAAAGCGCAAGTCGGCGCTCCGGCATTTTGGCGCTTTGAAATCGATTGCATTGACTTGTTGACGCCGCGAACTAGTCTGGTGGAGGCCGGTTCGCCGATACGAGGACAGGGTATTGAGCGACATGATGGATTTCGATACCGATCTGACGCTGTCTTCCGGTCAGTTCCGCTCGCTGATGGAATTCAGCGAAATTGTCATGCAGGCGCCCACCTACGCGGATCTCTTCGCCGGCGGCCAGCGTTTTTTCGAGTCCATCGGCGCGACAGCGATAAGCTGCGGCATGTTCGAGCAAAGGAGCAATTTCCTGATCGGCGCGTCGAGCAATTTGGACGAGTCCTGGCTGGAACAATATGTGGCACAAGATCTGGTCGAGATCGATCCGGTCGTGACGCATTGCGAGCACAAAGAAGGGCCCGGTGCCCTCGGCTGGGGCGATCCCTCCCGCGTTCCGGATCGACCGGAATCGATGAAGGTTCTGCAATGCGCGGCCGAGGCCGGCTATCCGAATGTGGTGGTGGTTCCCGTCAAGCCCAAGGATCAGGCCTACACCTCGGCAGTCGTCTTTTTCAACGATATGGCCGATGGCCAGGCGCAGCAGTTCGTCAGGGAAAACGGTGGCTTGATCGTTCTGTCCGGAAACCTGATGGGCCTCAGAGCCGTGCAATTGTTCCGGCAGGGCGAGGAGGACGAGAGCTGGCAACCCCTAAAGCGTTCCGTTCTGTCGCCGCGCGAAACCGAAGTGCTCAAGTGGCTGGCGAAGGGGCTCCGTACGGATCAGATCGCATTTCAGATGAATCTGAAACCGGTTACCATTCACATGCATCTGACCTCGGCACGGCGCAAGCTCGGCGCCCGCACGCGGGAACAGCTTATGGCGATGGCAGCGATATGCGGTCTTTTGTGAGCGGTACCTATTAAAATTGATAGATGGCGTAATCGGATTGGAACTCCTTTAATTAAGAGGATACTAATGAGCTACTTAGAGCCATTTTAAGGGACGCCAGCTTACGTTCGGGCAATACGGCGAATCTTCTTATTTCAGGATATATTGGACCGGGGCCGCGTAATGCAGCCCCGGTTCGTATTTGGGGATCGGTTGTAAGGCAGGTAAAAAGGCCCGCGCCACCCCGATGGCGCGGGCCAGTTCTGGGCTTGAGCCGCTAACGGGAGTTAGCGCTCCATATGGCCCCTCCGGCCTGAGCCCAGGCACCGATGCCGCCCCGGAGATTGGCGACATTTGTATATCCAGGAGAAACGAGCTGCTGGCAGGCGACGCTCGAGCGCGCACCCGAAACGCACACGACGATGATCCGCTTGCCGGACTCGACGCTCGGCAGGGAGCCGGACAAGAGCCAAGAGGCCGGAGCGCAAGTGTTGCGCCCCGGCCTGATCGGTTGTCCCATGGATGTCCGGCGTGGTGTCAGGCCGCCGCGGCATGCTGGTGATAGGTGGTACTCAGCGTGAACACGTCGACGATGGTGTCGAGTTCGGATGCCTGGGATTCGGTCTGCTCGATGGCGGCATTGGTTTCTTCCACCAGCGCCGCATTGTGCTGGGTCATCTCATCCATCTGGCGGACGGCGGTGTTGACCTCGTCGATCGAAGAGGCCTGTTCCCGGCTGTCACGGGCAATCTCTTCCATCTGCTTGGCGTTGGTCTTGACCGCCTCGAGAATGGCCGAGAGCTTCTCGGTCGCCGAGGCCACCAGCTTGGTGCCACCCGCGACTTCCTCGCCCGATTGTTCGATGAGAACCTTGACCTCGGAAGACGCCTCCGCCGAAGACTGTGCCAGACGCCTGACTTCGACGGCGACCACGGCGAAGCCCTTGCCCGCTTCGCCGGCACGTGCTGCCTCGACCGAGGCGTTGAGCGCCAGCAGGTTGGTCTGGAAGGCAATGTCTTCCATCAGTCCAACGATATTGGAGATCTTGGCAGAAGAGGCCGAGATCCGTTCCATCGCCTGGTTGGCCTGACTCATCACCTCGCCGCCTTCCTCGGCAGTCCGCGAGGCGTTGCGGGCCTGCTCGCTGGCGGAACCGGCACGCTTGGCATTGTCCATAACGGTATGGGCCAGCTGTTCCATGGCCGCTGAGGTTTCCTCGATGGTCGCCGCCTGCTTGGTGGTGCGTTCGGAAAGGTCGTTGGCGCCCGACAGGATCTCGCCCGTCGCGACCTTGAGGCCGCGCGAGGTCTCCTTGATCTGCCCGACGACCTCGGTCAGCTTGTCGGCAACCTCGTTGGTATTGGTCTTCAGCTGGTCGAAGGCACCCTGATACTCTCCGTTGACGCGACGGGTCAGGTCGGTATTGGCAAGGGCGGCAAGTACCCGGCCGGTCTCGCCGATACCACGATCCACCGTATCGATCAGATCGTTGACGCTCCGCGCCAGGGCGTTCAGCTCGACATCGGGGAACTCGGTCTCAACCCGCTTGCTGAAGTCGCCCGAGATGGTGGCATCCACGACTGCGCCGAACTCGTGCTGCAATTGCTGCATCATCACGGCGCGCTCTTTCACACGACGCTCTTCGGCTTCGGCTTCGGCCGCGGTCATCTGTTTGACCTTATGACCGTTTTCCTTGAAGACTTCGACGGCACGCGCCATCTCGCCGATTTCGTCCTTGCGTCCCGCGCCAATGATCTCGGTGTCCAGATCGCCTTCAGCGAGCTGTTTCATATTGCTGGTGATCTGGGCGATCGGCTTGGTCAACGAACGCGCCAGCGGAACAGCGACGCCAATCAGCAGCAGTAGCGCTCCACCGAGCCAGCCGAAGGACTTGAGCATTTCGGTTTGGAACGTCGCCTCCAGATCATCGATATAAACGCCCGTGGAGACGATCCAGCCCCAAGGCTTGAACTCCTGAGAATAGGCAAGCTTGGGAATATCCCGCTCCTCGCCCAGACGATTTGTCGAGTATTGGGTGAACCCACCGCCGTTGGTGCCGTTTGCGATCATTTCACGAACATTGTAGGCGCCGCTCGGATCCTGGTTGTCCCACGCGCTCACGCCTTCCTTGGCCGGATCCGCGTGCATGATGCGCAAGCCCTGGTGATCGTACATGAACAGGTAGTCATTGTTGCCGAAGCGCATGAACCGCGTCGCGTCGCGCGCGCCCTTCTGAGCCTGTTCAACGCTCATCTCGCCATTCTGGCTGAGCTTTTCAAAGCCAGCAATGATGGCGATCGCCGAGTCGACTTGAGATTTGATCATGTCTTCGCGGTCGGCCCACAAGCGATCATGCAACCCGGCAAGCTGCACGCCCATAGCGATGACAAGAGCCGCGATGGAAACCGCGATCAAGGTAAAAAGTTTGAGAGGAATTGTGAAGCGCATGACACCAGCCTCCAGTGGCGGTTACATAATTTGCACGGCTCTGATGCCTGACGCAGGAGCTCAGGTCGGCAGGCTCTTACGTCGAAGGTCGACGCGACAAATGTCCACGTACAGGCAAAGGACGCGTTGAGTTAAGTACAGATAATGTATTAATTCCCGGCTAAGCGTTCGGAAAGACCTGGGTCCCTGAGCTGGAGGCTATTAGCGGGGCATCGACGGCTCGGACGAAATGATGACGGCATTGGAGGCGATCTGTTCCAGTCGGATGACGCTGGATTTGCCGCTCATCGGAGGGTCTGTCGGTTCACGATCATGAGCTGTCCGGACGGAATGAACCGCGGTCTTGCGGGCATATGAAAGGCCCGCGCCACCCCGATGGCGCGGGCCGGTTCTGGGCTTGAGCAGCTAACGGGAGTTAGCGCTCCATGGCCCCCCCGGCCTGAGCCCAGGCACCGATGCCGCCCCGGAGATTGGCGACATTTGTGTATCCAAGAGAAACGAGTTGCTGGCAGGCGACGCTCGAGCGCGCACCCGAGGCACACACGACGATGATCCGCTTGCCGGACTCGACGCTCGGCAGCGAACCCGAACCATCGGGCTTGGCGTGGCGGGCGAATTCCGGAAGCGGCGCGCGGATGGCGCCCTTGATGGTGCCGGACATCTGCATCTCGCCAAGGCCGCGCACGTCGATGAAGACGGTATCCTTTTCACCGAAAAACTGCACGGCAGAATTGCCGGTGATCGTCTGGATCTGCGTGCCGGTGGCGGGGCCGCCCATGAGAGACTGAAGGAAGCTCATTTTGGTTTTTCCTGATATATGCGAATGCGTAACGGGACCGGTTTCGGTCGGACAGTGAAACGGGTCAGGCGGCCAGGATGCTTTCGGCACCCTGTTTGGCCTTGACCGGCACCACGAGGTAGTGAACGCCGTTCTGTTCGGCCTTGGGGAAGCGCCCCGCACGGATGTTGACCTGGATCGAAGGCAGCAGCAGCACCGGAGCGGCCAGCGTCGCATCGCGCGTTTCGCGCATGTCGACGAAAGCGTCTTCGGTCACGCCGTCCTTCAAATGGACGTTCTGCTTTTCCTCGGCGACCGTGGTTTCCCAGGCATACTCGTCGCGGCCCGGCGCCTTGTAGTCGTGGCACATGAACAGGCGCGTTTCGTCCGGCAGGGTCAAAAGCTTCTGGATCGAGGCGTAGAGCTGGTGGGCGTCGCCGCCGGGGAAATCGGCACGGGCGGTGCCGTAATCCGGCATGAAGATCGTGTCGCCCACAAAGACCGCATCATCGATCTTGTAGGAAATATCGGCCGGCGTGTGACCGGGGGTATGGATGATCTCGCCGTTGAGCTTGCCGATCCTGAAGGTTTCGCCATCGGTGAACAGGTGATCGAAATCCGACCCGTCGGTTTTCAAATCGGTGGCGTTGAACACCGGACGGAAGATCGTCTGCACTTTGGTGATGTTCTCGCCGATGCCGATCCTGGCACCGACGCGGGCCTTGAAGAACGGGGCGCCGGAAAGATGATCGGCATGGGCATGGGTTTCGAGTGCCCAGGTGATGGTGTAACCCTGTTCCTCGGCGCGGGCGAGAATCTTCTCGCACGAACGCGTGTCGACGGTGCCGGCCTTGTGGTCGTAGTCGAGCACGGGGTCGATCACGGCGGCCTCGCCCGTCTCGGGGTCGGCAACCAGATAGGAGATCGTAAAGGTGGGCTGGTCGAAGAAGGCTTCGATGACGGGTTTGGACATATCGCTGTCTCCGAAAGCGTATGGGTTTCGATGTCGTTGGTTGACCTATATATGAAAGTATGCTTATAAAGCAAGTGCTTTTTTAGTGGAGCGCTAAAATGCTATCCGAAAACATCATCGAGCTCGAGGATCAGGCCGAAAACATGGGCCGGACTCTCAAGGCTCTGGGCAACGGCAAACGCCTAGTGATTCTGTGCAAGCTCATGCAGGCGGGAGAGATGAATGTCGGCACGCTGGCCGACACGCTCGGTCTCAGCCAGTCGGCGCTTTCCCAGCACCTTGCCAAGATGCGGGCCGAGGGACTGGTCGCCACCCGGCGCGACAGTCAGACCATCTGGTACCGTCTTGCCGATCCGCGCATCGAGGATCTCTTGGCTTCGCTTCACACCATCTACTGCACAAGCGATAAAAATGAGTTTTGCTGATCTTCTGACTCTTCTGTCCGGCACGATTGTCGGGCTGATCCTCGGTCTTATCGGTGGAGGCGGTTCGGTTCTGGCCGTGCCGCTTCTGGTCTATGTGGTCGGGGTCTCGCCCGCCCATGTCGCCCTTGGCACGTCCGCCCTCTCGGTTGCCCTGACAGCGCTGGTCAACCTCATCCCCCACGCCCGCGCCCACCGGGTGAAATGGCCCTGCGCCTTTGTCTTTGCCGTTTCCGGCATGATCGGCGCCTGGGCCGGTTCGAGCGTTGCCAAGACGATCGACGGCGACAAGCTCCTGGTGCTGTTCGGTCTTTTGATGCTGTTTATCGGCAGCACCATGCTGTTCGGCCGGTCGGGCAGCGACAATCCGGACGTCTACCTCAACTCCAAGACCGCCCGCAAACTGTTGCCGCGTCTCATTCCGGCCGGTTTCGGGGTCGGGGTTCTTTCCGGGTTCTTCGGCATCGGCGGCGGCTTTCTCATCGTGCCCGGTCTGATGCTGGCGACAGGCATGCCGCTTGCCGCCGCCGCGGCGACCTCTCTGGTCTCGGTTTTCGCCTTCGGTGCGACGACCGCCGGTAATTACGCGCTTTCGGGATTGGTCGACTGGCGGCTGGCCGCTGTTTTCATCATCGGCGGCGCCCTTGGCGGCGTGCTCGGCGCCCAAGTCGGCAAATGGCTTGGCAAATCCAAGAACGCCCTCAGATATGTCTTCTCGGTCGTCGTTCTTGTCGTCGGCGTCTATGTCGTCTGGCGCGGCATGAGCGTGTTGCTGTAGGGCGAGCCCATATCCGAGCCCCGGCGAAGGTCGGGGCCGGACATCGGTGTGTTCAACCAAATTGCGCCTCGGCCGCGTTCGGGCTACACCCTCGCCGAACCCACCTGCCTTTGACCGGATCCGCATGGCCGCCGAGATTCTCGCCCTCAAGGATATTCATCTCAGCTTCGGCACCACCCCGCTGCTCGAAGGCGTGGGGCTGTCGGTGCGGCCGGGCGCCCGCATCGCGCTGGTCGGGCGCAACGGGTCCGGCAAATCGACGCTTTTGAAGGTTGCCGCCGGCCTGATCGAGCCGGATGACGGCGAGGTCTTCGTTTCACCCGGCGCCACGCTCAGATATTTGCCGCAGGAACCGGATCTGACAGGGTTCAAAACGGTCCTCGATTATGTCGAAGCGGGCCTGACCGGCGGCGATCCGCGTCACCGCGCCCAATATCTCATCGATCATCTGCTGCTCGACGGCGACAGGGATCCCGCGACCCTGTCCGGCGGCGAGACGCGCCGCGCCGCCCTGGCGCGAACGCTGGCGCCGGAACCCGACATCCTCCTGCTCGACGAGCCGACCAACCATCTCGACCTGCCGGCCATCGAATGGCTTCAGGCCGAACTGCAGTCCCTGCGCTCGGCTTTCGTGCTGATCAGTCACGACCGGCGGTTCCTGACCGATCTCAGCCAAGAGACCGTCTGGCTCGACCGTGGCGTGGCGCGCGAACTCAACGAGGGCTTCGCCGGGTTCGAAGTCTGGCGCGATGCCGTGCTGGATGACGAGGAAGCGGCGCGCCACAAGCTTGACCGCGAGATCGTGCGCGAAGAGCACTGGGTGCGCTACGGCGTCACCGCACGGCGCAAGCGCAATGTCCGCCGCATGGCGGAGCTGGCCGAATTGCGGCAGAAACGGCGCGATGCACGCCAGGTGACCGGAAACGTCTCCCTGTCGGTTTCGGCGGGCCGGACGTCCGGGGCCATCGTCATCGATGCGGAAAAACTCGACAAGAGTTTCGGAGAACGGCCGATCGTCAAGAACGTCTCGGTGCGCGTGTTGCGCGGCGACCGGCTGGGCATTATCGGGCCGAACGGCGCGGGCAAGACGACGCTCGTCAAGCTTTTGACCGGTGCGCTCGCGCCCGACGCCGGTACGTTGAAGCTCGGCACCAATCTCGAAATGGCGGTGCTCGATCAGCGGCGCGACAGTCTCGATGCGCAGACGAGCCTCAAGGATGCCCTGACCGGCGGAAATTCCGACTGGATCGAGATCAACGGCGCCAAGCGCCATTTTGCGTCCTATATGAAGGATTTCCTGTTCGCGCCGGAACAGGCCGGAACGGCGGTCGGAAAGCTTTCGGGCGGCGAACGGGCGCGAATCGTCCTCGCCCGCGCGCTTTCCCTGCCTTCGAATCTTCTGGTGCTCGACGAACCGACCAACGATCTCGATCTCGAAACGCTCGATCTGCTGCAGGAAATGGTTGCCGATTATGCCGGAACGGTCATCGTCGTAAGCCATGATCGTGACTTCCTCGACCGCGTGGCGACCTCGGTTCTGGTGTCAGAAGGCGACGGGCGTTGGATCGAGTATGCCGGCGGCTATTCCGACATGCTGGCCCAGCGCGGCGCCGGCGTTGCGGCACCCACGGCCCCGAAACCGGCGGCGGCCCCGCGTCGTACCACGCTGCCGCCGCCCGCCGTCGAAAAGAAGAAAAAGCTCTCCTTCAACCAGCAACACGCGCTCAAGACCTTGCCGGCAAGAATCGAGGCGCTTCAGGGAAGTCTTCAAAAGACCGAAGCCAGTCTGGCCGATCCCGGTTTGTTTGCGCGCGATCCCGAGAGTTTCACCGCGCTGACGCGGCAGTTGGAAACACTTCGCTCCGAACTTGCCGCGGCCGAAGATCAATGGCTCGAACTGGAAATGCTGCGCGAGTCCATCGAAAGCTGAGCGGCCGGATTTCCGGGGGTGCCTGGAGCATCGAAAAACCGGATACCGGACTTCTTACAAGTAACGATGCGCATACTCAGATAGAGCGACGCGGCGATCCACTCGATCGCTCACCGTTTTGACGCTGCAATAGGTTACTAAAAGAGGCAACAATACGCTTGCCCGGCTTCTTCTGGGATGGGACCTGACGAATTTTGGTGCCGAAAGGAAAAGAAACTAAAAAGCACCGACATCCGAAAAGTTCGGTAGGGCAATTATTAAGCGACTCTTGAATGGCAACATTCATTTGGCTAAGTCAAGCCGCTGGCGGAGCGCGAGAGGACAGAGGCCATGCGACTTACAAAGCAATCCAGTTACGCCGTGCGTGCCCTGATGTATTGCGCTCTCAACGAGCCCAACCTGAGTCAGGTCAGTTCGATCTCAAGGTCCTTCGGTATTTCCGAAGCGTTTTTGTTCAAGCTTATCAAGCCATTGGTCAAAAACGGCGTTCTGGCGACAGTTCGCGGACGTAATGGCGGCATCCGTCTGGCCCGTCCGGCGGGCGAGATCACTGTTTTCGAGTCCGTACGGCTGACCGAAGACAGCTTCGCTTTGGCACCCTGTTTTGAAAAGGAGTGCAACGATTGCCCCCTGGTGAACGCGTGCAAGTTCCATGACGTGCTGAAATCGGCGCTGCAGGCGTTCTTCGACGAACTGAACAGTCACACCATCGCCGATCTGATTGCGAACGACGATGTGTTGCGCGAGCGTCTCGACATAGCCTCAGTCTGATCGGACACCGCCACCGGAAAAAGGGTTGTTGGGACGCACGCTCCTTCAGCTGTTCCGTTTTTCCGGCTTCTCCAGCGCATAGATCATGTCGTCGAAGGCATCGAGATTGTGACGAAGCGCGATCTGCGCATCGTGCAAACCCTTGTTGTAGTAATAGGCCCCGATGTCCTCCTGCAGGAAGTCGAGCAGCATTTCCGCGCCGATCTCTCCAAGCGGAACGTCGAACTCCGTGACGAAATAGTCGCGCAGCCTGCCGATCAGCGCGCGCTTTTCCTCCGGCGTGAACGTGATCTTTTCCGCTCCAGCCGATTTTCGTGATGCCATAACTGCCTTGCCTTCCTATCGATCACATGCCATGCCTGCTGGCGTATTGGTTCTTTCCGCTTAAAGAGCGGGAAGATGAAAAGGGAACACGGTGCGGCATACCCAAAAGGGACCAAATCCGTGGCTGCCCCCGCAACTGTAGGCGGTGAGGGCGAATCGCAAAACCACTGGGAAACCGGGAAGGTGATTCGCTCGACCAAAGCATGATCCCCAAAACTGGGAACCGATCATGCCGAATGTCACACCGCGAGCCAGGAGACCTGCCAATCGCCCGATTAACGCTCATCTGTCGGTGGGACAGGCGGAGGTGTGCATGAAAAACCTGACAGGCTGATTCCCTTTTGTGGGGAGCAATCCCCCTTGCCGTCCGGCGCAGGCGCTCCGGGCCAGCCCTGATCACACTTTTTTCCGTTTGGGAGCACATATATGTCGGGCAAGATTCCCGCCACCATCATCACCGGTTTTCTGGGTGCCGGCAAAACCACGATCATCCGTCATCTGCTGACCCATTCCCACGGCAAGCGCCTCGCACTCATCATCAACGAGTTCGGCGATATCGGCGTCGACAAGGACGTGTTGTCGAGTTGCGGCTCGGACACTTGCCGGCTCGAAGACATGATCGAACTCTCCAATGGCTGTATCTGCTGTACGGTCGGCGAGGACTTCATCCCGGCCATGACCGATCTTCTGGCGCGCGACGAAAAGCCGGATCACATCGTCATCGAAACCTCCGGTCTTGCCTTGCCGCAACCGCTGGTGCGCGCCTTCAACTGGCCGGAAATCAAATCGGCCGTCACGATCGACGGCGTGGTAACCGTGGTCGATGCCATGGCGCTGAGCGAGGGACGTTTTGCCGCCAATGAAGGCGCGATCGATCAAGAGCGCGCCGCCGATACGATGCTCGATCACCAGACGCCCTTGGGCGAACTGTTCCAGGATCAGCTTTCCGCCGCCGATCTCGTCGTGGTCAACAAGGTCGATTTGCTGTCGCCGGGCGGCGAAGCGATGGTGATCGACGGGCTTCGCACCCATTTGAGATCCGGCGCCGGCATCATTTCCGCCCGAAACGGCGTTATCGATCCGGCCATGCTCATCGGGCTGGGGCTGGCGACCGAAGACAATTTCGAGGGGCGCGACAGCCTTCACGAACTCGAACACAACGGCGTGCCGCACGAACACGACGATTTCGACAGTTTCTCACTGAAGCTGCCGGCCGATAACGATAAATCGGCGCTTCTTGATCGTATCGAAACGGCGATCCGGGCCCACGACATCCTGAGGCTCAAGGGCTTTGCCGCCATCGCCGGCTCCGATGCGCGGCTGGCGGTGCAGGCGGTCGGCCCACGCCTCACCACCTGGTTCGACCGACCCTGGCGGCCCGACGAAACCCGCCAGACCGAGCTGGTGGTCATCGGGGAAAGCCCGCTCAGAAAGGACGAGATCGCTGCGGTTCTCGGGGCGCTGGAGGCTGCCTAGAGTGTTTTAAGGCGAAGTGGATACCGGTTCGCCGCTTTGAAAACACGACAAACAAGACGATGGAGCAGATCACACGATTAAGCCAAAACGTGATTTGCTCCAGAAGGGGAAAAGGTGGTTGGCGCAGACGGTTGCGGCTCCACCCCACCCCATCCTTCCCCGTCAAGGCGAGGGAGGTCGAGCGGCAATGCTTCAATCAAGACCTCAAAGACCTTAGCGTCGCAGGAGCGCTCCGGAAAGGAACAGCGCTCCCGTCAGGAAAAACGGCCCGGCCAACATGACGTTGGTCGCAAAGGGATTGGAGAGAAACACGAATGGCGCCGCGCTGATCAAAAGGAAGATGATGCCGCCCGGGGCGGGAAACTTCCAGGCAAGCGCCAGAAGGGCAAGGAGCACGAAACTGGGCACCAGATGGATGACGAGGCCGATGAGCATGACCGGTTCGAACCCGTCGTCCGGCAGGGCATCGAGCGCGAACAGCGATATGAAGCCGATGGCAAAGATGCCGAACATGCGGGCGGCGATGATCAGGTATCGGGACATGGCCCAATTATGGCGTGTTCGCATCGTGACGCCAACAGGCGAATGCGGGTGGAGCGGTGAGCGATGCATCTTTTAGCCATACAGGCGGGGGCCATTCAGCAGGACGGGGAGGCCATCGACCTCGACCAGACGCCGGGACGGATCGTTTTCGCCTCGGCGGCCGACAGCGAACTGGCGGCGCTGGCGGCGGGGGTCGACCGGGCTGGTATATCCGATTTGCGTCTGGCCAGTCTTTTACGACTGCCGCACAATCTGTCCGTCGATGTCTGGCTGGAAAAGACCGTCCGCCATGCGAAACTGATCGTCATTCGCCTGCTCGGCGGTGTCGCCTATTGGCCCTACGGCGTCGACGAACTCTGTCGACTGGCAGAGGAGACGGGGGCGAAACTGGTTTTTCTGCCCGGCGACGCTCAGCCCGATCCGGCGCTTCTTGAGCGCTCGAATGTCTCGATCGAGGACTGGCGGCAACTTCATTTGTTGTTCGCGACCGGCGGGCCCGAGAACATGGACCGGGTGCTTCAGGCGTTCGGTGCACTGATCGATGGCAAGCCAATATCGGGGATTGTGCCGCGCGCCTTTCCGGAGGCGGGGCTGTGGTGGCCGGGCGAAGGGCTGATCGATGCGGAGACCTTCGCGGATCGGCGCGGGAAGACGGCGCCGTTTGTCCCGATACTGCTTTATCGCGCCGTGCTTGAAGGCGCGGGAACGGCGACGCTGGAAGCGCTGATCGAGGCCGTGAGGGAAAAGGACCTCATGCCCGTGCCAGTCATGGTCTCCTCGTTGAAACAGGCCGAATCCGTCGGTTTCGCCAAAGCCGTCTTTGCCCGCTTTCCGCCGGAAGTGGTGCTGAACCTGACCGGCTTTGCATTGGGTCTTGACGGGTTGGCGGACGCCGACAATCCCTTTGCCGGCCTCGATGCGCCGGTGATCCAGCTGGTGCAGTCGGGCCGGCCGCGTGTGCTCTGGCAGGAAGACAGCCAGGGCCTGACGCCGCGCGATCTCGCCATGCAGGTGGTCCTGCCCGAACTCGATGGCCGAATCGGCGGGCTGATCGTCGGGCACAAGGAGCAGAGTTTCTGGCACGCGGCGACCGAATGCCCGCTTTCCGCCTACGCGCCGGACGTCGACGGCATCGCCCGGACCGCGGAACTGGCCGGTACTTATGTCCGCCTGCGCCACACCCCGCGCGCCGATCGCCGCGTGGCGCTGGTTCTGGCCAATTACCCCATCCGCGACGGGCGGCTGGCCAATGGCGTCGGTTACGACGCGCCGCAATCGACCGTCGAGATTCTGAAAGCGTTGGAGCGGGCGGGATATACGCTAACCTTCAATCCCTTCCCGCAAGAGGGGGGCAAGGTTCCTTTCGACGGCAACGCCCTGATCGAAGCCTTGCAGGCCGGGCCGACCAATGCCCACCCGGAACGCGGTGATAGCCCGGCGCTTCTGCCGCTCGACGTCTATTGCCGTTTGTTCGAAACGCTGCCGGAAAAGGTACAGCGTGACGTCACGAACCGCTGGGGCGCACCGGAAGACGATCCGTTCTGTCGTGCCGCCCCCCCCGTCTTCGACTCCTCCCCGCAAGGGGGAGGGGAGGTGTCCGCCTTCCACCTTCCGGTCCTCATTTTCGGCAACATCGCCATTCTTTTGCAGCCGGCACGCGGCTATCACCTCGACGAGGAAGCGAGCTATCACGATCCGGATCTGGTGCCGCCGCACGGCTATCTCGCCGCCTATTTGTGGGTGAAACACGTTTTTGGCGCGCATGGCCTCATTCACAATGGCAAGCACGGATCGCTCGAATGGCTGCCCGGCAAGGCGCTGGCGCTCGATGGGGCGAGCTATCCGCAGATGCTCTGGGGAGGGCTGCCGCATTTTTACCCCTTCATCGTCAACGATCCGGGCGAGGGCACCCAGGCCAAGCGCCGGACCGGCGCCGTGATCATCGACCATCTGGTGCCGCCGCTGACCCGCGCCGAAACCTACGGACCGCTGAAGGATCTCGAAGCGCTGCTCGACGAATATTACGCCGCTTCGGGCATGGACCGGCGCCGGCTGGCCAGTTTGCGCAAGCGTATTCTCGATTTCACCCGCGACACGGCGCTCGATCGCGATATCGGCATTTCGGACGACAGCGATGCCGCGCTCAACCGCGTCGATACGTTCCTGTGCGACCTCAAGGAAGCCCAGATCCGTGACGGGCTGCATGTTTTCGGACAAAGCCCGACCGGCCGGCTGGAACGCGATCTTGTCGTGGCGCTGTCTCGCGTGCCGCGCGGTGAAGCGCCGGGCGATGCCTCGCTGATCCGGGCTCTGAGCGACGATCTGATGCTCGGCTTCGATCCGCTGACGGCGGAGCTGGGGGCAAAATGGCAAGGCCCCTCGCTCCCCTCTCCCTTACGGGGAGGGGGTGGGGCGAACGTCATCCGCACTGCCGGCGATGTCGTTGAAACTCTCGAATCCCTTGCTGCCGATCTGGTCGATGGTGCCGCCTGTCCCGAAGACTGGACGGCGACGCGTACCGTGCTCGATACCATCGCAACGAGCATTCGCCCGCGTCTTGCCAGCTCCGGGCCGAACGAGATCAAGGCGTTGATCGACGGGCTCGACGGGAAATTCGTTGCGCCGGGTCCATCCGGGGCGCCCTCGCGTGGTCGGCTCGACGTCTTGCCGACGGGCCGCAATTTCTATTCGGTCGACAACCGCGCCGTGCCGACGCCGACGGCCTGGGAACTGGGCCATAAATCGGCGGAAAATCTCGTCACCCGCCACTTCCAGGATACCGGCTCCTGGCTCCGTTCGGCGGCGCTTTCGGTCTGGGGCACGGCCAATATGCGCACCGGCGGCGACGACATCGCCCAGGCGCTGGCGCTTGTCGGTGTCCGGCCGAAATGGGATCCCGGTTCCTTGCGGGTTTCGGGCTACGAAATCATTCCGCTGGCCAGGCTCGGCCGGCCGCGCGTGGATGTGACCTTGCGCATTTCCGGTTTTTTCCGCGATGCCTTCCCGCAGATGATCACGCTTTTCGATCGCGCCATCCGCGCCGTTGGGGCGCTCGACGAGCCGGAGCGCGACAATCCGATCGCCGCGCGCATGCGTTCCGATGCACTCGGGCTGATGGCGGAGGGCGACAGCGAGCACGAGGCCTTCCTGAAAGCCGGCCATCGCATCTTCGGATCGAAACCGGGGGCCTATGGCGCCGGCCTGCAGGGCCCGATCGACAGCGGCAAATGGCAAAACAGCGCCGATCTCGCCGGCGTTTTCCTTGAATGGGGTCAATATGCCTATGGCGCCGAGGCCGCCGGCACGCCGGAACGCGCGCGCTTTGCCGCCCGGCTGCGTTCGGTCGAAGCGGTGCTGCACAATCAGGACAACCGCGAACACGATCTGTTCGACAGCGACGACTATTATCAGTTCGAAGGCGGGCTGACGGTCGCGGCAACCGAACTGTCGGGCCGTAAGCCCCAGATCTATCATTCCGACCATTCGCGCCCGGAACGGCCGCAAACGCGTACGCTCGACGAAGAGGTTGCACGCGTCATGCGGTCCCGCGTCGTCAACCCGAAATGGATCGCGGGCGTCAAGCGCCATGGCTACAAGGGCGCCTTCGAAATCATTGCGACGCTCGATTACATGTTCGCCTTCGCCGCGACCACCGGTGCGGTCAAAACCCATCATTTCGATCTGGCGTTCGAGGCTTTTGTCATGAACGAAGACACACGCCGCTTCATTTTTGACAATAATCCTTACGGCTATGAAGAACTCCTCGCGAAATTTCAGGAGGCACGGGAACGTGGCTTCTGGACGCCGAAATCCAATTGGGTCCATTCTTGGTTCAATTCGGATCGGGGAGAAGGCAATGAAACAAAAACCGGTGAACCTCGTTGAAAAACTGACCCACTTTGCCGAACAATGGTCGCCGAAAGTCGTCGCTACCTACAATGGCAGCGAGGTGATGGTGGTCAAACTGATGGGCGAATATCTCTGGCACAAGCACGAGGACAGCGACGATTTCTTTTACGTGGTTTCGGGACATCTCCTGATCGAAACCGAACAGGGCGATGTCGAACTGGGACCGGGCGATCTTTACGTCGTGCCCAAAGGCGTCATGCATCGGCCCATCGCCGAAGACGAAGTGCATATTCTATTGATCGAACCCAAGGGCGAGACCAGTTCCGACGATGGATCGGCAACAGCGACGAAGGTCTGGATCTAGAGCGGCGGGTGAAAAAGAGGCCTCTGGTTTTCCTTTCCGCGCGAAAAATGGGCGCGTCCCGGTTCGGGTGGGTTGCGCTGCGAACGCCTCGGCTCATCGTGTTTCGTGCCGATTCTGGCCGGGCCGGGTTTCCATCCAACGGCTTTCTTTTCAAATAAGCGGCGCGTGTCGGGCATTATGGCCGGATACGCCGACAAAGGACGGTTCTCATGGCCGAAAAGGCACCGAAAAAGACTGACCTGATGAGCGAAGCCGAGCGCGACGCCTATCACGCCGAGAAGATGAGAAAGAAAAAGGCGGCCCGCGAAAAGATCCTTGCCACCAAGACCGAGGAAAAGGGCCTGATCATCGTTCATACCGGCAAGGGCAAGGGCAAGTCGACGGCCGCGTTTGGCATGGTGTTCCGCGCCATCGGTCACGGTTTCAGGATCGGCATCGTCCAGTTCGTCAAGGGCAAATGGGGGACGGGCGAGCGCGACGTTCTGGAAAGGTTTCCCGACCAGGTGACGATCCGCGCCATGGGCGAGGGCTTTACCTGGGAAACGGCCGACCGCCAGCGCGATATCGCGGCGGCCCGTGCCGCCTGGGAAATGGCCAAGGAGCTGATCCTCGATAAAAGCTACAAGATGGTGCTGCTCGACGAACTCAATATCGTTTTGCGCTATGACTATCTGGACATCGCCGAAGTGGTCGATTTCCTCAGAACGAAAAAGCCGCGCGATACCCACGTCATCATCACCGGCCGCAATGCCAAGGACGAACTGATCGACATCGCCGATCTGGTGACGGAAATGACCATGATCAAACACCCCTTCCGCGACGGCGTGAAGGCGCAGGCGGGGGTGGAGTTCTAGAGCGGGCAAGCGGAATTCAGCTATTCGGTTGCGCTGATTTTTCCGATCATGCGCTGTACGGCGTCGTGCAGAGACGCCAACTCACCGCTTTGCCAAGTATTCCACAAGATTTCGAAATCGACCTTATGATAGGTATGCCGCAGATGATTGCCGATGTCAGCGACGCGCGACCAAGGTATTTGGGGCTCTTCGATCTTCATCTCGTCTGGAACGTGACGCGACGCTTCGCTCAATATTTCAAGAAATCGCTCGAATGCAGCGCGTTTGACGCGATCTCCATTCACCGAAGCAAAATCGGAATTCTCAAGTAACGCGTCGATCTCTTCGATAGCCTGACAGATGTCAGTGAGCCGGAAGATCGTACGATCTGTCATCAGAAAACCAGAATGCCGTCGCGCGCGATTTCGCGGCGAAACTGATCGTCGAGTGAACGACGCATGAAGGCATTGGCAGGCAAGCCGGTGGCCTTTGTCACGATTTGCTCGACGCCGACCAGATTCAGCACGGAAAATGCACTGCCTGGTGCAACGTCGATGGCGATGTCGACATCGCTGTGCGATCCCGCCATGTCGCGCGCCTGTGATCCGAATAGGACAAGACCGGTCACGCCCTCCGCTTCAAGCAGGGGGCGCGCCGAATTCAGCTTTTCCACAATCCGAGCGGCATTCATCGAAACGGCTCCAAACCGAGCGTCGTATCTTCATAGCACACTTATCGCGCGGAAATCCTTAAAGGGAAAAGCCCTTGCGTCGCGCGGCGCCTTCTATTTCCGTTCCAGGCTGATCCCGGCTTCGGCCAGCATTTTGTCGACGTCGACGAGTTCGCCGGTGGCGATCGAGCGGTTGGCGGAGATGCCGGTCAGAATCGACCAGGCCCCGTCAACCTGGGTCGAGCCGCGCTTGTAGGGGTCGGGGCCGGTCTTTTCGGCGTCGAACAGATAGCTCAGCATCACCGGATCGGCGCCGCCATGGTCGCCCTTGCCGTCCCAGACCTCGATATCGACCGGTTCCTTGCCGGCCTGATGCAGGATGGTGGAATAGGTGCCGTTGCCCGTCGTGGCGCGCTTGCCGCCGAACACGCCATGCACTTCGACATGACGATGGCTCAGTTCGCCCTTGGTGCCGTAGAACTTGATCTCCAGCCCTTCCCAGGGCGCATAGGCCGTCAGCGTATAGTTGAGCGTGACGTTATTGGCGTAAAGCGCCTGCACCTGCATGGTGTCTTCGATGGTGATGTCCTCGTCGAACACGCACCGGTCGCGGAAATAGCCGTCCTCGTCCTCGGCGTCGAGATAAAGCTCCTTGAGGGCCGGATCCTCGGCAATATCGAGATCGAACAGGCACTTGCTGGCGATCGGGCAGGTGTGGCAACGCTCGCCACGCTCGCCATAGCCCAGTTCCACGGCCATCTGGGGCGTGTAGAAATCGCGCTTGCCATTGGCGTGGATGGTTTTCGGCGACGAGCCGACCCACCAGTTGATGAGATCGAAATGGTGGGTGGCCTTATGCACCAGCAGGCCGCCGGAGCAGTCCTTGTAGCGATGCCAGCGGCGGAAATAGTCGGCGCCATGCACCCGGTCGAGATACCAGCGAAAATCCACCGCGGTGAGATCGCCGATGGCGCCGCTCAAAAGGATGTCCTTCAATTGCGTCCGGGCCGGCGTATAGCGGTAGTTGAAGGTCACCGTCACCTTGCGCCCGGTTCGCTTCTGGGCATCGAGGATCACCTTGAGCTTTTCGAGGTCGATCGTCATCGGCTTTTCGGTGATGACGTTGCAGCCCTGTTCCATCGCGGCCACGATATATTCGTGATGCCGATAGTCCGGCACGGTGACGATCACCGTTTCCGGCTTCTGCTCATGGATCATCTTCGGGAAATCGGGCGGCAGATAGGTTGCGATGCCATTACCGGTTTGATCCGGTACCCTGGAAGCCGCCAGCGACAGGCGCTTGGGATTGATGTCGCACAATCCGACCAGTTCGTTATTCGTGCCGTAAGTCTCCGTCACCGCGCGACGGTACATTTCATGCCGCGCGCCCGTGCCAACCAGTGCGTATTTCACTTTTCCAACCTGTCGTCTTCCAAAGAAGGTGTGCAACCTTTATGCGGTGGTATACCAAACGTTTTCGGACGCCAAGAATCCTCCAATGCGATTTCGGGCCCAAAAGGCCCAACAGTCGAATTTGTCCTATACTGTCGTGGCATAAAGCGCCTTGGCGTCATCGAGCGTCAGACGACGCGGATTGGTTGCCGCCGTCATGTCGTCAACTGCCATTTTGGCCATTTCGTCGATCCGGTCGGTGCCGACGCCGAGAGCGCCGAGCTTTTCCGGCACGCCGAGATCGTGACGAAAGCGCGTGACGAAATCGAAGAAACCATCGAAACCGCCGGAAATGCCGAGATAGGCGGCGGCCATTTCGATCCTGGGTTCGATCGTCTCGCGGTTGAAGGCCAGAACGGCCGGCATCAATATGGCAGTGGTCATGCCGTGATGGGTGTTATAGAGCGCGTTGACCGGGTGGGAGAGGGCATGGATGGCCCCCAATCCCTTTTGCAGCGACACCGCGCCCATGGCGGCCGCGCTCATCATCTGGCCGCGTGCCTCGATGTCCTCGGGATCGGAGATGACGCGCGGCAGGTTCTCCTTGATAAGGCGCAACCCTTCCAGCGCGATACCGTTGCTCATCGGATGGTAGGTCGGGGCACAATAGGCTTCGAGGCAGTGCGAGAAGGCGTCCATGCCGGTGCCGACCGTAATGGACATGGGCAGGCCGGTGGTCAGTTCCGGATCGGCAATGACGATGGTCGGCATCATCCTGGGATGAAGGATGGAGCGCTTCACATGCGAATAGGAATCGGTCAGCGCCGCGGCGCGCGTCACCTCGGCGCCGGTCCCGGCGGCGGTCGGCACGGCGACGATCGGCGCAATGGTGTCGGCGTCGGCACGCTTCCAGCGCTCGTCCCCGTTTTCGAACTCCCAGACCGACTGGATCTGTCCCGACATGAAGGCGATGAGTTTGCCGAGATCGAGACCGGACCCGCCGCCGAAGGCGACGACACCGTCATGATCGCCGCTCCAGTAGGCTTGCAGCCCCGCATCGAGATTGACGTCGGTCGGATTGGTTTCGACTTCGGCGCAAACCGAATACGCGATGCCCGCTGCATCAAGGATGCCGAGTGCCGTCTTGCCGATGTCGAGATCGGTCAGACCGCGATTGGTGACGAAAAGCGGTCGCTTGATCCGCGCCTGTTGCAAGGCGTCCGCCAGTTCGGTTATGCGCCCCGCGCCGAAACGGATCGAGGTCGGATAGCTCCAGTCAGTCGTGATACTCATCTTTTCGGGCCTGGGTTTGAGGTGATGGGATTTCGGTCGGGTCTATCGCTACGTCCAGTCTGATTTCAGCCGCTCGCAAGACGGACGCTACGTTTTCGAAAAGAAAATACCGGTCAGGTCTTCAGCCATGATGCCTTTGATGGGCAAAGACATGGTACCGCACCACTAGGAAAGCGAATACGGATGATTTGTCGACACGCCGCGTGTGTCAAATGAATGGCGAAAGGTTTTCGCATTACATGTCCTGTGCCCCAAAGGGGTTTGAGGTGCGTGTCATGTCCCGCACCCTGAGCGTCATGACGAAGCGGGCGCCTTCGGGGTCGCCTTGGGCGAGTGTGAGCGTGCCGTCCCTGTGCAGGATGATCTGGCGGGAAATGGCACGACCCGGCCCGGAACCCGCTTTGCCGCCGCGCGGCGCTGTCGCCCCGCGAGAATTTTTACAAAAAGCGTTCGCGCCCGCTTCGGCAATGCCCGGCCCGTTATCGGTGTTCTCGATCCGACAAACCGTCTTTGAGCGAAATGGTGCGGACGTCAAACCGGTCGCGGACCGCCGAAACGACGGCGTCGGAGCGATTCTTTTGTGTCAATAATTTGCATATATATTACGAAGAAAGACGCATCGTTCAGGGCATAAGCTTCGATACCGACGAAGGCGAGATCCTGGCGCTGCTCGGTCGCAACGGTGCCGACAGGATCTCGACCCTCACAACGATTGCCCGTCTTTCCAATCTCGAATTCAAGTCCAGCGAAATCTGGTTTGCGGGTAAGCCCATGGACAACAATGAGGCTTGTCAGGCCGAACATGCCGGAATTTAACTGGTTCCTGAGGGGTATAGAGCCATTCAGGGTCTGACCGTCGAGGAAAATCCGGCCCTGGCCTAGGTCGCGCCCGGCCATGGCTGGACAATCGCCGAAATGTTCGATGGCTTGCCGCGACTCGGCGAACGCCGTCACCAGGAGGGAACGTCCCGCTCCGGAGGTGCGCGGAAAGTGCCGGCGATTGCCCGCGTTCTGATGCCAAATGTAAAGTCTTTACTGTTCAGTGCGCCCAGCGAGAGGCTTGCGCCTGCGATTGTGCGTAAGATTGAACGATTTTTGATGAATATCGGACGATTTGGCATTACAACGGTCATTGTCGAACAGAACGCGGTGGCCGCGCTTCGGCTGAGCGACCGCGTCGTCATTCTCGACACGGGTCAAGTTGCGTTTGCCGGCAGAGTTCAGGACCTTCTCGACAGTCCTGAATTGCGGCAGGAATATCGAGCAATCTGATGATTCGAGAATGGGAATAATAAAAAGCCGTGCGGAAAGCTGAAGCACGAGGTCAGTATTGTGAAGAGGAGTCGATACGGATTTCGTAATCCGACGGAAAACAGACAATGCCGGCGCTAGCCGCTTTGTGTCGTATGGAGAGATTGATGGACAACGACGCTGTATTCAACCCGCCACCGGAAATCGTGAAACATACCCTTGTGACGGCGCAACAGTACGAAGAGATGTATAATCGTTCAGTGCAGGATCCGGACGGATTCTGGGGCGAGCAGGCCAAGCGACTAGACTGGATCAAACCCTTTACCAAGGTCAAGAACACCACATTCGAATACCCGAACATATCGATCAAATGGTTCGAGGACGGGGAACTCAACGTTTCCGCCAACTGCATCGACCGGCATCTCGAAAAGCGCGGCGACCAGACGGCCATCATCTGGGAAGGCGACGACCCGAACGAATCCAAGCACATTACCTATCGTGAGCTTCATGAAGAGGTGTCCCGGCTCGCCAACGTCTACAAGGCGATGGGCGTCGGCAAGGGCGATCGCGTGTGCATCTACATGCCGATGATCCCGGAAGCGGCCTATGCCATGCTGGCCTGCGCCCGCATCGGCGCGGTGCATTCCATCGTTTTCGGCGGCTTCTCGCCGGATGCGCTCGCCTCCCGCATCCATGACAGCGAAGCCAAACTGCTTGTCACCGCGGACGAAGGTCTGCGCGGCGGCAAGCACGTGCCGCTCAAGGCAAATGCCGATATCGCCTTGCGCAACCTCGCCGACGTCAAGGTGCTGATGGTCAAAAGGACCGGCGGCAAGGTCGGTTTCGTCGAAGGGCGCGACCACTGGTATCACGAGGAGATGGCCAGGGTTTCTCCCGATTGCCCGCCCGAGCCGATGAATGCGGAAGACCCGCTTTTCATCCTTTATACGTCAGGTTCGACCGGCAAGCCCAAGGGCGTGCAGCATTCGACCGGCGGCTATCTGGTCTATGTCGCGCTGACCCACGAGCTGACCTTCGATTATCACGACGGCGATGTCTTCTGGTGTACGGCCGATGTGGGCTGGGTCACCGGACACTCCTATATCGTCTATGGCCCCCTCGCCAACGGCGCGACGTCCCTGATGTTCGAGGGTGTGCCCAACTATCCCGATCCGTCCCGGTTCTGGCAGGTCGTCGACAAGCACAAGGTCAACATCTTCTATACGGCCCCGACCGCCATCCGCGCCCTGATGGGCGCCGGCGACAAGTTCGTCGACAGCGCCGATTTGTCGAGCCTCAAGGTGCTCGGTTCGGTCGGCGAGCCGATCAATCCGGAAGCCTGGATGTGGTACTACAAGCATGTCGGGCACGAGCGCTGCGCCATCGTGGACACCTGGTGGCAGACCGAGACCGGTGGTTTCATGCTGACCCCGCTGCCCGGCGCGACGCCGACCAAGCCGGGTTCGGCAACCAAGCCCTTCTTCGGCATCCAGCCGGCCGTGCTCGATCCCAATACCGGCGAAGAGCTGAAAGGGCCGGGCGAGGTGCATGGCGTTCTGGCCATAAAGGATTCCTGGCCGGCCCAGGCGCGAACCGTCTTCGGCGATCACAACCGGTTCGTTGCGACCTATTTCCAGCAATACAAGGGCTATTACTTCTCGGGTGATGGCTGCCGGCGCGATGCCGATGGCTATTACTGGATCACCGGTCGCGTCGACGACGTCTTGAACGTTTCCGGCCACCGCATCGGCACCGCCGAGATCGAAAGTGCGCTGGTCGCGCATGCCAAGGTGTCGGAAGCCGCGGTCGTGGGCTATCCGCATCCGGTCAAGGGACAGGGCATCTACTGCTATGTCACGCTGATGGCGGGCGAGAAGATGACCGATGAGCTGAAGGTCGAATTGCGGAACTGGGTCAGATCCGAGATCGGCCCGTTCGCGGCGCCCGATTACGTGCAGTTCGCGCCGGGTCTGCCCAAGACCCGCTCGGGCAAGATCATGCGGCGTATTCTGAGAAAGATCGCCGAGAATGATTACGGTTCGCTCGGCGACACCTCGACCCTGGCCGATCCGAACGTGGTCGAAGACCTGATCGACAACCGCATGAACGCCTAGCCTAAAAGCGATCGACAAAACGTTCTCGGGGGAGAGCGGAAAGGGGGGCTCGCCGGAGCAAGCCTCCCTTTCGTTTTTGTGCCGATGACGTCTGCTCATCCTTGCCTTTGCCGGAATGACAAAGTGATTGTTCAGACGACGTGACCAGAGCATCGACCAAGTCCCGGATCGCCAACGAATGCGCGAACAAGCCCATTGGCATCAAATCCGCACACTACCGGTGTCGCACATCGGGGTGACCGCGAAGATGGGGCAGGCATGGGGCGAGGTAACTGGCGAGGCCTGTCAGCCCTGATCGACGAGCGGCTTACTCTTGATGTCCTCGAAGGCCTGGCGGAGCGCCTCGGACCAGGCATTGCTCAGAGCGCGGAAATAGGGGTCGTCGACCTCGATCCGCTCCATTTCGCCCATGTGATAGGTGTCGCGCCGATAGATGGCGAAATCGATCGGCAGGCCGACGCTGATATTGGAGCGCATGGTTGAATCGAAGCTGATGAGCAACAGCTTGGCGGCGTCGCCCATGCGCATGTCGCGCTTGGCGACGCGGTCGAGGATCGGCTTGCCGTATTTGTGTTCGCCGATCTGGAAGAAGGGCGTGTCCTCGCTCGCTTCGATGAAATTGCCTTCCGGATAGATCAGGAACAGGCGCATCTTGTCGCCCTTGATCTGGCCGCCAAGGATGAAGGTCGCGGTGAAGCCTTCCGCAGACTGGCCCATGACTTCTTCGTTGATGGCGCGGACCTTTTTGAGAGCGGCGCCGAAGAGGCGTGCTGCCTGGAACATGGTCTTGACCGTGGAAAGGCTCGCCTCGCCGTCATCGGCTTCGGTCAACTGTTCGGTGATCAGCGTGACCACTGCCTGGGTCACCGCCAGATTGCCGGAGGTCAGGAGCACGAAGGTGCGGTCGGCGATCTGATCCCAGATATACATTTTCTGGAACCGCGCGACATTGTCGAGCCCGGCATTGGTGCGGGTATCGGACGCAAAGACGATTCCGCGGTCGATCTTGAGGCCAACGCAATAAGTCATTCTTCCTGAACCCGTTTGGAAAAGGGAGCGATTTTGCTACTGCGCCACGCCTTCCGCAACTGCGATCTCCGTCATTTCGACGGGGATCTCCGTTTCGCCCACGATCGGATAGGCGCGCACCGCACTGGCACTCAGCGCATCGAGCCCCACCGCCATGCGCACATGCCGTTCGGTGGGACAAAGATCGAGCCCGGGATCGAACCCGATCCACCCGAGCCCCTCGACAAAGGCCTCGGCCCAGCCATGCGGCCCGCCGTCCGGCCCGCCCGCTTCCGAGGTGAGATAGCCGGAAACGAAACGCGCCGGAATCCCGAGCGCCCGGGCCCCGCCGATAAACATCTCCGCCTGTTCCCGCGTTGAAACAGGCCCCTTTTCGGCGGTGCTCTGTTTTTGGCTTTGCGATGCCGAACCGTCTTCCGACTCCTGGCTCATGGCGTGCGTCTGTTCGGCGGCCTGCGCCTGATAAAGCTCATGCACGCGCGCCATCAGATTGTGCAGGACGCCGAGTTGACCATTGGGCTGGCTCACCTCGCCACGGAACTTGCCCCATAAGGAAACGGGTGCACGGGTGGTCGGCGTGACGCGATGATAAAGCCAGGGAACCGGTTCGTCCGGCGGCAGACCCAGAACGCCGTTGCCGGGGAGAGTCTCGATCGTGCCGCTAAGGGTGATCTCCAGCGGTTCGGCGACATTGGTCAGCGAGGCGAACAGAACCGAATTGCCGAACCCGTCGAGCATAGAAACGCGATGCGCATCGGCGGACAGGTCGAGCGACCAATCGAGGACCTTCTGGCTCGGCCCGGATTGCGGCGTCGTCAAAAGATGCAACAACAGGCGCGGCTGCATCTCCTTGATGCCGAGGGTCAGTTTGTGGCGGATGGAAATGAGCATGGCCGCCTCAATAGAAATTGTAGCTGTCGGTCAGGGCGTCGGTCAGCGCATTGTTGCGCGAGATGAATTCGACCAGGAACTCGTGCAGTCCCCGGCGGAAGACGGCGTCCATGTCGGTGCCGAGCATGTCGAACATGTCGTCCGCCTTACAATGGGCTTCGGTCCTGGCGCCGTAAAGCGTGTCGATGAGGTCGAGCGAGGAGCGGATCCAGCCGGCGCAGAAGGCGAGCGAACGCGGCATTTCCGGTCTCAAAATCAGGTATTCGGCAATGTTCCAGGCCTTGAAACGGTCGTGATAGGTGTGCCGGTAGGACGAATAAGCCGAGGTCGCCCTGAGGATCAGCGTCCATTGCTGGATATCCATGTCGCCGCCGACAAAGCTCGTGCGCGGTAAAAGGACGTAATATTTCATGTCGAGGATACGGGCAGTGTTGTCGGCCCGTTCGACGAAATTGCCGAGCTGGGAGAAGGCATAGCCGTCATTGCGCAATATGGTGCCTAAAAGCGCGCCGCGGAATCGATGCGAAGCCTGCTTGACCCAGGCGATGAACTCGGGGAGCTGCTGTTCGTTGATCTGGCTCATGCGCACCTGGGCGATCTCAAGCCAGGACGAATTGATCGATTCCCACATGTCGGACGTCAATGCCGTGCGTTCGGTGCGGGCATTGGTGCGGGCGTTGCGGAAACACGAATAGACCGAGGACGGGTTGTCCGGATCGAGCAGCATGAACTGCATGACCGACCGCATCTCGGCTGTCTCGTGTTTGGACAGGAACAGCTTGTCGACGGCGGCGGCCTGCAGCATCGAGGTCAGATATTCGGCTTCCGACTGGTCGCGCATCGAAATGAGCGACATCCTGACGCCCGCTTCGAGCAGGCGGGCGATATTTTCGGCCCGCTCCACATAGCGGGAGAGCCAGAACAGATTTGCCGCCGTGCGTCCGAGCATCATTGACCAGAAAGCCTCATCAGTCTTCGAGCACCCATGTGTCCTTCGTGCCGCCGCCCTGCGAGGAATTGACCACGAGCGAGCCCTTCTTGAGCGCCACGCGGGTCAGGCCGCCCGGCGTGATGCGGATCTCGTCGCCGACCAGCACATAGGGCCTCAGATCGACATGGCGCGGCACGATGCCCGCGCGCGAATAGGTCGGACAGGCGCTGAGCGCCAATGTCGGCTGCACGATGTAATTGTCCGGGCGCGCCTTGATCTTTTCGGCGAATTGCCTGTGCATCGTCTTGGTGGCTGTGGGGCCGACCATCATGCCGTAGCCGCCCGAACCATGCACCTCCTTGACCACCAGTTCGCTGAGGTGATCGAGCACATAGGCGCGCTGGTCGCTATCGGTGCAGTTATAGGTCGGCACGTTCTGAAGGATCGGCCGTTCGCCCAAATAGAAATCGATGATCTCGGGCACATAGGTATACACGGCCTTGTCGTCGGCGATGCCTGTGCCCGGCGCATTGACCAGGGTGACATTGCCGGCGCGATAGGCGTCGAACAGGCCCGGCACGCCCAAAAGCGAATCGGGCCGGAAGGTCAGCGGATCGAGATAGTCGTCGTCGATGCGCCGATAGATGACGTCGACCTGTTGCGGCCCCCTTGTGGTGCGCATGAAGACCTTGGCTTCGTCGACGAAGAGGTCCCGGCCCTCGCAGAGCTGCACGCCCATCTGGTCGGCCAGAAACGAGTGTTCGAAATAAGCTGAGTTGTGGATGCCGGGGGTCAGAACGGCAATGATCGGCGTCGCCGCGCTGCCGGACGGTGCGACCGATTGCAGGGTGCGCCTCAAATCCTCCGGATAGGTGTCGACCGGCGCCACCCGCATCTTCTGGAACAAATCCGGCGTCAGCTTCAGCATCGCCTCGCGGTTCTGCAGCATGTAGGAAACGCCGGACGGGGTGCGAAGATTGTCTTCCAGCACGTAGAACTGATCGGGGCCAACCCGGACGATATCGACGCCGATAATGTGGGAATAAACGCCCCGCGCCGGATCGAGCCCCATCATCTGCGGGCAAAAGGCGTCGTTTTGGACGATCAGCTTTTCCGGAATCTTGCCGGCCCGGACGATCTCCTGGCGATGATAGATGTCATACAAAAAGGCATTGAGGGCGCGAACCCGCTGCTCGATGCCCTTGGACAGATGCCGCCATTCGCGACCCGAAATGACGCGCGGAATGACGTCGAACGGGATCAGCCGTTCGTCGGCGTCCTGTTGTCCGTAAACGGCAAAGGTAATGCCCAGACGGCGGAAAATGCCTTCGGCATCGGCCGACATTTTGCGAAGGGCATTGGTGGGTTGGGAATCGATCCAGTCGGCAATGATGCGATAGGGGTCGCGCACCGAGCCATCGGCATTTTGCATTTCGTTGAACGGATCGGCCTTACTCATAAACCCCAGCTTGCACAAAATCGCGCGAATTTGTGAACGATAATTACGCAAGTGTGAAGGATTGTCCAACATTTCAGCACAAATCGCAGCGTTTGGCCGCAGAAGCGAGGTCGACAGGACGAAATCGGGCGACTAACACTGTTCCTGCCACCCCGTCTGGATTTAAAAACATCATGCCGAACCACGTCCTCGTCACCGAGAGAATTGTCAAAAGCTGCGAACCCGAGCTTGAACGACATTTCATCCTTCATCGCCTTTACGATGCACCGGATCGCGAGGCGCTTATTTCCGAGGTGGCGCCGCTCATCACCGCCATTGCCGGCGGCAGCGTCGACGAAGCGCTGATGGATCGTCTGCCCAATCTCGGGATGATTTCCAATTTCGGCGTTGGTTACGATTCGGTCGACACGGCGGCGGCGCGGCGGCGCGGCATTCGCGTCACCAACACGCCGAACGTTCTGAACGACGCCATGGCCGAGATCACCATGGGGCTGATGGTGTCGCTGGCCCGGAACATCCTGGCGGCGGATCGTTATGTCCGCGAAGGCAAGTGGCGCTCCGGTCCTTTTCCGCTGCAAGCTGAACTGACCGGCAAGACGGCCGGCATCGTCGGTCTCGGCCGCATCGGCGCCGAAATCGCCCGGCGGTGTCAGGCGATGAAGATGCGAGTGGTCTACCATTCCCGCACGCGCAAGCCGCACTCTCCCTATGTCTATAATGCCAGCCTCGAAGACATGGCCCGCAACGTCGATTGGCTGATCGTCATCACGACGGGCGGCGCCTCGACCCACAATCTGATCGACGCCCGTATCCTCGACGCGCTCGGCCCCAAGGGTTATCTCGTCAATATGGCGCGCGGTTCGGTGGTCGACGAACCCGCCCTCATCGATGCCCTCGTCAACAAACGCATCGCCGGCGCGGCACTCGATGTGTTCGCAAACGAACCGGACGTGCCCGAGGTCTTGCTCGGTCTCGACAATGTCGTCTTGTCTCCGCACATGGGCAGCGCGACCCAGCAGACGCGGGACGCCATGGGCGCGCTGGTGGTCTCCAATCTCGAAGCCTTCTTTGCCGACGAACCCTTGTTGACGCCGGTGGTGTAGAGCCCCTGTTGGGGGACGGACCTCCGGCTTACGCAGCTTTTTTTAGTTCAATATGCTCTTGAGGTTACTCTCGAAGTCATCCAGGTGCGTAACACCGGGATCCACTCTTTAGGGAAATCTGACAAAAGCGCATATTGAATAAGTGATTGATATTCAATCTATTTTTATCGCCTGACATGTGCGTTTTCCAGCACGGACACAAGTTGCCCCGAAAAAGGCTTCCGGCATCACGTGCCAAAACGAATAAAGCGGGTGAAAAAGTTCTTCGAAAACATTACGGCCAAAAACCGCTAAATAAACTAAGGTCAGGGGCGTTGGTATTTTTCGGGTTGGCGGGTCGATCCGGCTTTCAGCCTCGCATCGACAGCCAGGGGATGCCGCCTTCTTCCGTGGCGGCGCCGGTGGACTCCCGGACCACCAGTTCGACGGTCTCGGTGTGTTGCAGCGATTTGAAATCGACACCGTCGATGATCTTGATGAGCATGTCGGCCAGATGCATCGAGGCGTTGCGGATCGGTGCCCGCGTCACGGTCAGCGGTACGGAGAAATGCTCCGTGCGCATATGCGGCAGCACATCGTCATGCGCGATGACCGACACGTCGCGGCCGATGGTCAGATTGGCCTCGGTCAGTGCGCGGTAGACGCCCAAAGCCATAAGCGAGGACGAGCAGATGAAGGCGGTGGGCCGGGGGCGTTGTCTCAGCATGGCGGAAGCGCGGGCATAGCCGGCTTCCTCATCCAGTTCGTCATGGGCGATGAAGATCTGCGGCACGGAAATCCGGCGCTCGCCGAGTGTGCGCAAAAAGGCTTTCTCCCTCTGCTCGACATAGGCAAGCCCTTCGGGGCCATTGAGAAACGCGATGCGTGTGTGGCCGAGATGGCACAATAGACGCGTCGCCGCGGCCAGCGCACCGTCATTGTCGATGTCGTAAAAAGCATAGGGCACGACACCGTTCTGGCGTCCATAAACGACAAAAGGGAAATTGCGCGCCAGAAGCGTTTCGATGCGCTGGTCGTGAATTTCAGGCGCCGAGATCAGCATGCCATCCACGGCGCCGCTGTTCATGATCCGGGCATAATGGGTAAGCTGCTGGCCGGGCGGGGCGATGTGAAACAGTAGATCGATGTCGCTATTGGCGAGCTGCGAACAAAGGCCGGCCAGAAAATCGGTGAAATGCGGATCGACCATAAGGTTCTGGCCGGATCGGAAGATTAAGCCGACCGCACCGGCCCTGCCGGTGGCGAGTCGTTGCGCATTGGAATTGGGCGTGTAGCCGAGTTCGGTTGCCGCCTGGATGACACGCAATCGGGTTTTCGCACCGACTTCGGGAAAACCATTAAGCGCCCGGCTGACTGTCGCTGGCGACAATCCCAGATATTGCGCCACATCCTTGAGTGTGGTCATCGGCCTCTCCGGATACCTGCCGTCCGCATACCAACCGGACAGGAACCCCAAATCGGTTTGAGGATGACACAGCCACAAAGGGCGATCAATCAACCGGTATCTCCACTATTCTGTAAAGCACACAAAATTAGGTAGAATTGGCCACTAAAGCGGTTTGAAAGAACGGTGGAAATCCGATAGTTTCCGCGCGGTCAAAGCTGACCGTGTGGGTTGGCGACAGGCGAACAGGCGAATCGGAGGATATAATGTCGGACTGGTGGCGAGGCGGAGTCATCTATCAGGTTTATCCGCGCTCTTTTCAGGATGAGTCCGGGAACGGAATTGGTGATCTCAAGGGCATTATCAGACGGCTCGATCACATCGCTTCCCTGGGCGTCGACGCCATCTGGCTCAGCCCGTTCTTCAAATCGCCCATGGACGACATGGGCTACGACATTTCCGATTACACCGCCGTCGATCCGTTGTTCGGCACGATGGCGGATTTCGACGCCCTGGTCGAAAAAACCCATGCCCTGGGATTGAAGGTCATCATCGATCAGGTGATCTCGCACACGTCGGACCAGCATCCCTGGTTCATCGAATCCAGCGCCTCCAAGACCAATCCCAAATCCGACTGGTATGTGTGGGTCGATCCCCACAAGGATGGATCGCACCCCAATAACTGGGAATCGGTCTTCGGCGGTTCGTCCTGGGAGTGGAACCCGGTCCGGCGGCAGTATTTCCTGCACAATTTCCTCGTCAGCCAGCCGGATCTCAACTTTCACAATCCCGAGGTTCAGGACGCGGTGCTCGGCGTCTTGCGCTTCTGGCTCGAACGCGGCGTCGATGGCTTCCGGTTCGATACGGTCAATTTCTATTTCCACGACCAGAAGCTGAGGAGCAATCCGCCCAAGCATCGCAATGAGCTCGGCGCATCCGCGGTCAAGCCCTATGACATGCAGAACCATCTGTATCGACAAGAGCCGGCCGGAAAACCTCGATTTCCTCAAGCGCGTGCGCACGCTGCTCGATGAGTTCGGCGCCATGAGCGTCGGCGAGGTCGGCGACGAGGACCGGCCGATCGAGACCATGGCCGCCTATACCGAAGGCAATCGAGCGCCTGCACATGGCCTATTCCTTCGAGTTCCTGATGCTGGCCACGTTCACCGCGGAGCTATTTCCGCTCCCGTGTGGACGGTTTCTACAAGGGGGCGCCGAACGGTTGGCCGTGCTGGAGCTTTTCCAATCACGACGTCATCCGCCACGTGACCCGTTGGGGATCGCATGGGATCAGCAGGGATGCGCTGGCCCGTCAGACCATCGCCATGCTGCTGAGTTTCAGGGGGACGGCGTGTCTGTATCAGGGCGAGGAACTGGGTCTGCCCGAAGCCGATCTGGCCTTCGAGGAACTGACCGATCCGCCGGGCATCCGCTTCTGGCCCGAATATAAGGGGCGCGATGGATGCCGGGTGCCGATTGCGTGGGAAGACGGGCCGGCGCCCAACGGGTTCACCACCGGAAAGCCCTGGTTGCCGGTCAAGCCGGAACTGTCGGCGCTCAATGTGGCCCATCAGAATGCCGACGCGCACTCGATGCTCAATCACTATCGGGCGATGCTGGCGCTACGGCGCGAACACGATGAACTCGCACATGGCGACATGCGCTTTTTCAGAACGTCGGAGCCTGTTCTGGCCTATCGGCGCGATTATGAGGGCAAGGCCTTGTTGTGCGCGTTCAACCTGTCGACCGAGCCGGTTTCGGTACGCCTCGTCAAGGCGGCCGGGGCGAAGCTGCTGGAACCGTCCGCAGCGGACCTTAAGGGTGCGACGTTGAATTTGCCGGCCAACGGCTTTGCCTTCATCGCGCTCGATGACGGCGCGCCCGAAGCGCGCATTGCCTATCGACACGCCAAGCCAACGGCATAAGGGGGTCGGTTCGATCCTCTCAAAAAAAAGCCAGTCGACCGGTGGGAGGATCCGATCGACTGGCCCTGAGGCAGTCCGACAGAAAAAAGGACGACCCGGCGTCGCACGCCGGACGGCCGAGGGGCTGTCCGGTGCGGCGCTTGCCCATCAGAGGTGAATCTTGTTCAGCGTCGAAGGATCGTAGAGCGCATAGCTGGTCGATCCGTCGGTGTTGGTCTGCTGCACGCGGAAGCAGTTGGCGAAGGTGCCGATGGATTCGAAGGCAATGCCTTCGGAATTCAGCTTGTCGGTGATGCCCGCCGTGTTCCAATCCGATGCATTCCCGTCCAGTGCCGAACAGTCGCCGAGTGAGGCGTAGGCATAAGTGCCGGCCGATGCGGTGGCGGTTCCTGCGGCGAGAAGGGCGATAGCGGTAAGGGCAGTAACCAGTTTCTTCATTTTTCGTACTCGCGTTCGGGCATTGTTCTGTCTTCTTTGCGCCCGGTTGTTATTCGTTGAAGACAGGGCAAAGACTGCACCCCCTCAGCTTGCTCCACCGTGGCCGCCAGATTAAACATAATTAATTTCAATGCCTTAATGTGGTTGCGGTATGTTTGAAAAGTGGTGATTCCGTTTTTGAATGTGTCTGAACCCTGCTTGGATTGCAGATTGGCGGACAAAGGGGTGTCAGGCCTGTCTTTTCCCCAGGAGCAGGGCCACGCTCGGGATGGACAAAGACAAAAGAAGGAACCGTGCCGTGTGATGGGCGGCGATGAAGGCGGTGTCGAACCCCAGTGCGATGCCGAGCGCTCCCATGGATTCAAGGGCGCCGGGCGCCATGCCGAGCCAGATCTGGCCAAAGGGCATGCCGGTAAACGGTTCAAGTGTCGCTGACATCAGGCTGACCACGCCGATGCAGACCATGGTCATCATCACGCCGGCGCCCCCCATGCGCTTGAGATCGGCGAAACTTGCGCCGAAAAAGCGCGAGCCGATCAGCGCGCCCATGACCACATAGCCGGCCGCGGTCATCAGGGTCGGCAGGCGGCCGTCATAGAGCCCCATCAGCTTGGCGCTGGTTGCCACCACCATCGGGCCGAGCACGAAACCGGCGGGAACGCGCAGGGCCTGAAACAGGAATCCGCCGGCCGTCGAGGCGACGAGCAGCAGCACGAGCGGCAGAAAGGCCATTTCCGGTCCGGTCGGCAGCGGGCTCAGGTCGCTGGTGCTGACCAGGCGCGCGAAGATCGGCACCAGCGTGGTCAGTAACAGGATACGCATCGACTGGATGACGGCGATCTCGCTGGTTTTGCCATAGCCGCTTTCCGACAGGGACAAGACGAGCGAGAAGTGACCGGGAAAGGACGAGAGATAGGCCGTCGCACTGTCGAAGTGGAAAAGATGATGGAGCATCAGGCTGGAGAGCACCACCATCAGGACGAGCGCCACGCTCAGGCCGATCAGCGTGATCGGCCATTGCCCGACAAGATCCAGCGAGTTGGCGGCGACATTGGTGCCGAGCGTCATGCCCACCACCACGAACCCCGCGTCTCGCAAGCCGTTCGGGATCGAAGGCTTGAAACCGGCGATACCGGCAATGGCGGTCGAAACGGCACCGCCCATCAAAAGGCCTGCCGGCAGACGCAGAAAATGCGCCACAAGCCCGCCGGCCAGCGAGACGATTATCGTCAGGACAAGCGGGCGGAAGCCCGGTTCGGCACCTGTTCCGCCGGGATCAGCCAACCGGCATGGCCCGCTCGATCAGGCGCACGAAATAGGACGCGCCGATCGGGATGATTTCGTCGTTGAAATCATAAGCGTCCTCATGCAGGCCCGCCGTGTCGCCCTGCCCGAGCAGGATGTAGGCACCGGGACGCGCCTTGAGCATGAAAGCGAAATCCTCGGCAATAAGCTGGGGGGAAACGGATCGGTCGACCCGCTCGTTGCCGACGATTTCGGCGGCTGTTTCCGCCGCGAAGGCGGTCTGGTCCGGCGTGTTCACGGTGACCGGATACCCGCGCGCGTAAGTGATATGGGCCGTGGCGCCGAAGGCCTCGGCCGTCGCCTTGGCGAACGCACAGACCCTTTGCTCCATCAGGTCGCGGACGTCGTCGTCAAGCGTCCTGATCGAAGCGGTGATGGTGGCGGTGCGCGGAATGACGTTGTCCGTCGTGCCGGCCTTGATCATGGTGGCGGAAAAGACCGCGGCCTGAACCGGATCGACATTGCGGCTGACCAGGGTCTGCAGGCCCACGATCACATGAGCGGCAACCACCACAGGATCGATGGTCTTGTGTGGACGCGCCGCATGGCCGCCCGTGCCTTCGATTTCGATCTTGACCGTATCGACCGCGGCCATGATGCCACCGGTGCGAACGGCGAATTGCCCGGTGCTGAGGCCGGGGAAATTGTGCAGGCCGTAAACTTCATTGATGCCGAAGCGCTCCATCAGTCCGTCCTCGACCATGGCCCGGGCGCCGGCTTCGCCTTCCTCGGCGGGCTGGAAGATGACCACCGCCGTTCCGTCGAAATTGCGCGTTTCGGCAAGATAGCGGGCGGCGCCGAGCAGCATGGAGATGTGTCCGTCATGGCCGCAGGCATGCATGACGCCCCTGGTTTCGGAGGCGTAGGGTTTGCCGGTCGTTTCGAGGATCGGCAGTGCGTCCATGTCAGCTCTGAGGCCGATGGCGCGACCGCTTCCGCTCGTTCGTCCCTTGATGACGCCGACGACGCCCGTGCGTCCGATGCCGGTGACGACCTCGTCAACGCCGAAGGACCTGAGCAGTTCGGCGACGCGCGCGGCGGTGCGATGGACCTCGAACAACAGCTCGGGGTGACGGTGGAAATCCTTGCGCCACGCCACGATCTCGTCGTGGAATTCGGCGATGCGATTGATGATGGGCATGATGGAACCGGCTTGAGGCAGAGGCGTTAGCATTCTCCCTTTCGAACCCTTTCCGTCAAGTCTTCGCCTTCGGGGTTCGTCGTCGGAACGGTTTTCTCCGGGCCGGGCGACGTGTAGACAATGCCCTTGTGGAGATGGCCCTGGGAAAGAAAGTGTCGGTCTTCACGCTTCCGTTCCCGCCAGTACCGGAAAGGATCGCCATGAAAATCCTCGTCGCCGTCAAACGGGTAATCGATCACAACATGCGTTTGAGGGTGAAGCCGGACGGCACCGGCATCGAGACCACCGGCATGCGCCATTCGATGAATCCGTTTTGCAAGAATGCCGTCGAGGCGGCGGTGCGTCTTAAGGAGGCCGGCGCGGCCGACGAGATCGTCGCTGTGTCCATCGGGCCGGACAAGGCCAGGGAAACGCTTCAGACCGCGCTGGCTCTCGGCGCCGACAGGGCTTTGCTCGTTCAAACGGACGAAATGCTCGAAACGCTGGCGATCGCCAAACTGCTCAAGGCTGTGGTCGAAGAGGAAACGCCCGATCTCGTGCTTCTCGGCAAGCAGGCGGTCGATGACGATTGCAATCATACCGGCCAGATGCTGGCGGGTTTGCTCGATTGGCCGCAGGCGAGTTTTGCCTCCGCCATTGAGCCCGGGCCGGACGGTCTTGTCGTCACCCGCGAGGTCGATTACGGGCGGTCCGAGCATTTCGTGCCGCTGCCGGCGGTCGTTACGGCGGATCTTCGGTTGAACGTGCCGCGCAATGTGGGTCTGCCGGCGGTGATGGCGGCGCGCAAGAAGCCGCTCGCCGTGCGGCCGCTCAGTGCATTCGGCGTCGATACCGCCTTACGTCTCAGGACCGAAAGGCTCGATCCGCCCCCCGAGCGGGCGCCGGGACAGGCGCTCGAAACGCTCGATGCGCTGGTCGCGACCGTCCGGGATCTCGCCCATGGCGTAAGGGCCGAATGATGCCGGTTCTGGTTCTTGCAAGTCATGATGCGGGAAAACTCAGCGCGTCCACCGCCCGCGCCGTTACCGCAGCCACGCAGATTGGCGGCGCGATTCACCTGCTGGTCGCCGGCTCCGGCATCACGGCCGTCGCCGACGAGGCGGCACCGCTCGCCGGGGTGGCCAAGGTTCTGGCGGCGGATGCCGAAAGCCTTGCACAGGCCGCCACCGCGCCGCTGGTTGCGCTAATCGAAAGCCTTGGCGATGCCTATACACATATCCTCGGGCTGTCCGATGCCGTCGGCCGTGATGTGCTGCCCCGTCTGGCGGCTCGTCTCGACATCCAGCCGGTGACCGACATCACCGCGATCCTTGGACCCGACCGCTTCGTGCGGCCCGTCTATGCCGGCAATGGCTTCGAAACGCTGGTTTCGCCGCAGGTTCGGCAGGTACTGGGCATACGCGCCGCCGCTTTCGCGCCGGCGGGTGAGGAAACACCGGTCACGGTCGAGGCGGTGCCGGTGCCGGAAGCGGACGGGCGCGTTCGTTTCATCGCCGCCCACCGGACGCAAACCGAAACGCCCGATCTCGGCACGGCACGTGTTGTCGTTGCCGGCGGCGCGGGTTTCGGGTCGCGCGAGGATTTCGTCATGCTCGAAACCCTGGCCGGGCGGCTCGGCGCCGCGGTCGGCGCCACCCGCGCCGCAGTTGATGCCGGCTACGCCCCCAATGACTGGCAGATCGGCCAGACCGGCAAAATGGTGGCGCCCGATCTTTATATCGGCATCGGGATTTCCGGCGCGCTGCAACATCAGGCCGGTATGCTCGGCGCCAAGACGATCGTCGCGATCAACAAGGATGAAGAGGCGCCTTTGATGAAGCTGGCCGACTATGCTTATCGCGGCGACCTGTTCGAGGCGGTGCCGGCGCTCATTGCCGCGTTCGAAAAATGGCGTCGGGTGTGATCGCGAAGGAAACCGTTAAGTCACACCGTCGCGTGACGTGCGATTGCAAAATTATGCGTCCGGCCTATAAAGTCCCCGTCTTTTTTCCCGAGAACGGTGTCCACCAAGATGTTCGAGAGCCTGAGCAAAGTCCCGGCCGACAAGATTTTCGCCCTTGTGACGGAATTCAGGGCCGATACCCGTCCCGAAAAGATCGACCTCGGCGTCGGTGTCTACAAGGACGAAAACGGCAAGACTCCGATCCTCGCTTCGGTCAAGAAAGCCGAGACGGCGATTCTTGCCGAAGCCGATACCAAGACCTATGTCGCGGTTGCCGGTAACAAGGGCTTCTGCGACGCCGTTACCGATCTGGTCTTTGCCGATAGTGTCGACAAAGCCCGCGTTGCCGCCTTGCAGGCGCCGGGCGGCACCGGTTCGCTCTGGGTGCTTTTGTCCCTGTTGAAGCGGGCCAAGCCGAACGGCAAGGTCTGGCTGTCCGATCCGACCTGGCCCAACCACAAGCCGATGGTCGAAGGCGTCGGTTTCGAAGCCGGCTTTTATCCCTATTTCGACGCTGAAAGCTGCACGGTTCGTTTTGGCGCCATGCTGGCCGCGCTCGACGCCATGGGGCCGAACGATATCGTTTTGCTGCACGGCGCCTGCCACAACCCGACCGGCGCCAACCTGACGCCGGTGCAATGGGATCTGGTGGCGGCGAGTCTTAAAAAGACCGGGGCCTTTGCCTTCGTCGATCTCGCCTATCTCGGTTTCGGCGACGGACTCGTCGAGGACGCCTATGGCGTGCGCAAGCTGGCCGCCAAGCTGCCGGAAATGGCGGTTGCCTTTTCAGCCTCCAAGAATTTCGGCCTTTATCGCGAACGCGTCGGCGCGGCCATCGCCATTTCGAAGAACGCCGACGCCAAGGCAATCGTCGCCTCGCAGATGGCCAATGTGGTCAGGACATCCTATTCGCAGCCGCCCGATCACGGCGCGGAAATCGTCAGGCGCATCCTGACCGATCCGGCTCTCAGAACCGAGTGGGAAACCGAACTGGCCGGGATGCGCACCCGCATGCTCGCGCTGAGAAAGAGCCTCGCTTCGGCCATGAGCCGCCTTTCCAACGAAAAGAGCTTTGATTTCGTCGCCGAGCATCGTGGCATGTTCTCCCTGCTCGGTATCCCCAAACAGGCGGTTGCCCGGCTCAAGGCCGATAACGCCGTCTACATGCTCGACGACAGCCGCATCAACGTGGCCGGCCTGCCGGAAAATCGCATGGAAGAACTGGCCGCGGCGATCGCCAAGGCCATCAAATAACCCCCACGCCTTGCCGCGCCCGACAGGCGTGATAAGCAGGGACCGACATTTCCCATTACCCCCGGAGGGAACAGCATGAAGTTTTTTGTCGATACGGCCGTAGTCAAGGACATCGAGGAGTTGAGCGCCACGGGTCTTCTGGACGGCGTGACCACCAACCCGAGCCTGATTGCCAAGTCGGGCCGCAATTTCATCGAGGTCGTCAAGGAGATCTGCGGGATCGTTCCCGGTCCGGTCTCGGCGGAAGTGGCCTCGACCGAGTTTGACGGCATGGTCAAGGAAGGCGATTTTCTCGCGTCCCTGGCCGACAATGTCGTGATCAAGCTGCCCATCACCTGGGACGGCCTCAAGGCTTGCAAGTATTTTACCGACAAGGGCGTCAAGACCAACCTGACCCTGTGCTTTTCGGCCAATCAGGCGCTTCTGGCTGCCAAGGCCGGCGCGACCTATGTGTCGCCCTTCATCGGCCGGCTCGATGACGTCAATCTCGACGGCATGCAGCTCATCGAGGACATCCGCCAGATCTACGACAATTACGCTTATGCGACGGAAATCCTCGCCGCCTCGATCCGTTCGGTGAACCATGTGTCCGAAGCGGCGCTGGCCGGCGCCGACGTGGCGACCATTCCGCCCGAGGTCATCCGCAAGCTGGTCAACCACCCGCTGACCGACAAGGGCATCGCCGGCTTCGTCAAGGACTGGGCCTCGACCGGCCAGACCATTCTCTAGGCGTTTGTCGCCGACCTGAACCGGCAATCCCGGCACGTATCCGGGATTGCCTTTTCCATGCCATGCGCGGGTTCGCGTGATCCGCCTGGCCTTAGCATTCCCTTTCCGAAAGCCGAAATCCGATGGCAGACAATCAACTCGTCGCACTGGTGCGTGCCGCAATCGCCAATATCGATATTCCCGGCGGCAAGAAACTTGGCAACTATCCGGGCCTTTCCGAAATCATCGTCACCCAGAGCGCCATCGCTTTCGCCATCTCTGTCGAACCGGGCATGGAAGGCGCCTTCGGTCCTGTTCGCGCCGCGGCGCAGGCGGCGGCGGAAAAAGTCGCCAACGGTCACAAGGTGCTGGTCTCCCTGACGGCCGACCGCGATCCAGGTGCGACCGAGTCTCAGCCGTCCAAGGCCCAGCAGGGCGGTGGCTTGCCCCCCAAGACGGCCGTCCCCGGCGTTAAGCACGTCATCGCCGTCGGCTCCGGCAAGGGCGGCGTCGGCAAATCGACCGTTGCCGTCAATCTCGCCCTCGCCCTCAAGGCGCTGGGCCGCAAGGTCGGCGTGCTCGATGCCGATCTTTACGGGCCGTCGGTGCCCCGTCTGCTCGGCCTCGACGGCATGCCGGTGGTGCGCGACGACGAGTTCTTCGTGCCGCAGGAGGCTTTCGGTCTCGAAGCCATGTCGATCGGTTCGATGCTCAAGGGCGATCAGGCGGTAATCTGGCGCGGCCCGGTCGCGTCTTCGGGGCTGCGCCAGCTTCTGCGCGAAACGGCCTGGAGCGATCTCGATATCCTCATCGTCGATCTGCCGCCCGGCACCGGCGACATCAACCTGTCCTTGTGCCAGCAGAATGAACTGGCCGGCGCGGTGATCGTATCGACGCCGCAGGATCTGGCGCTCATCGATGCCCGCAAGGCCATGGACATGTTCAAAAAGCTCGACGTGCCGCTGCTCGGAATCGTCGAAAACATGAGCTATTTCGTCGCCCCCGACACCGGCAATCGCTACGATATCTTCGGCCATGGCGGCGCCCAGAAAGCGGCCAAGGAACTTGGCGTGCCCTTCCTTGGCGAAATCCCGCTCCATATGGCCGTGCGCGAACAGTCCGACACCGGCAAGCCGATTGTTGCCACCAATCCCGAGGGCGTCGAAGCCGCCGCCTTCGCCGAACTGGCGGCGCGTTTGCTGGAGGCCGGCGGGCTGTAAGCAAGGTTCTGTCAGTCATCGCCCCCGCGCGATGATGCCGGTGGAGATTTCGACCGAAAACCGAAATGAAAAGGCCCGCCTTTCGGCGGGCCTTTTTTTGTTTGTCGATCCGGCCAGCGCTCAGCCGAGCACGGCCTCGACGGTGACGCTGGTCGTTCCGGCCGGAGGCGGGGGAACGAGATCGCCATCGATCTTTTTGCCATCGACCGTCAGGGAGACTTTGTTGCCGGGGCCGGCGCGCCTGACATCGATCTTGTAGGTTGCGCCGCGGAAGGTGCGTTCGGCGGTGAAGCCGGGCCAGCGCTCGGGGATAACCGGGGCGATCTTCAGCCCCTTGAAGTCGGGCCGGATGCCGAGAATCCATTGCGTGATGGCATAGTAGTTCCAGGCGGCGGTCCCGGTCAGCCAGGAGTTCTTGGCTTCGCCTTCCGAAGCCGATTCGCGTCCGGCAATGGTCTGGGCGTAGACATAAGGCTCGGTCTTGTGGGTGTCGGAAATCGCCTCGCGGACCGAGGGGCAGATGCGCGAGTAATAATCGAACGCCCTGTCGCCATTACCTAAGCGCGTTTCGGCCACCATCACCCAAGGGTTGTTGTGGCAGAAGACGGAGCCGTTTTCCTTGTAGCCCGGTGGGTAGCTCGAGATCTCGCCGTATTCGAGATAGTAGTGCGTGAAGGCCGGCTGCAACACAACGATGCCGTTCGGCGTTGCCAGATACTTGGCGACCGAATCCATGGCCTTTTGCGCCCTGCCGTCCTCAAGACCGATGCCGGCGAGCACGCAATAGCCCTGCGGTTCTATGAAGATGCGGCCCTCGGTGTTTTCCTTCGAGCCGAGCTTGCGACCGGAATCGTCATAGGCTCTGAGGAACCATTCGCCGTCCCAGCCGAAGTCGGAAACCGTCTTCGACATGTTGGTGGCGATGTCGCGGTATTTTGCGGCATCGTCCGGCTTGCCGGTCATTTCAGCGATGTCCGCCAGCTCGTGGCACGAGTGCACCATCAACCCGCCGATGAACACCGATTCGGCAACTTTGCCGTCCTTGCCCGTGGTCGTCTGGAAGGATTCGCCGGGCGTCGAAGAAAAGCAGTTGAGGTTGAGGCAGTCGTTCCAGTCGGCGCGCCCGATCAGCGGCAGCCCGTGCGGCCCGATGCGGTCGAGCGCGTATTGGATCGAACGCCGCAGGTGCTCGTAAAGCGGCACCTCGGTCCCGGGCCGGGTTTCGAAGGCAACCGGTTCCTCAAGAATGGCGAAATCGCCGGTTTCCTTGAGGTATTGCGACGTGCCGATGATCAGCCAGTGCGGGTCGTCGTTGAAATCGCCGCCGGCGGCGGTGTTGCCCTTCTTGGTCAGCGGCTGGAACTGGTGATAGGCGCCGCCCGATTCCATCTGCGTCGCGGCCAGATCGAGAATGCGCTGGCGCGCCCGCGAGGGCACCATGTGCACGAATCCCAGAAGGTCCTGGTTGGAATCGCGGAATCCGAGACCCCTGCCGATGCCCGATTCGAAGCTCGAAGCGGAGCGTGACATGTTGAAGGTCGCCATGCACTGATAGGCGTTCCAGATATTGACCATCCGGTTGGTGTGCGGATCGGGCGTTTTGGTCTGATAAACGCCGAGCAGCTTGTCCCAGTGCTGGCCGAGCTTGGCGAAGGCGTCCTCGACAGCGGCGAGATCGCGGTATTTGGCGATGATCGGTTTGACGCCTTCCTTGTTGATCGTCTGGGTGCCAGGCGGATCGAACTTCCTGTCGGTCTCGTTTTCGGCGTAGCCGAGCACGTAAAGGATCGTTTTGGTCTCGCCGGGCTTGAGGCGGATCTTGACGTGATGCGAGCCGACCGGCGACCAGCCGACGGCGATGGAGTTTTCCGACTTGCCGTTTTCAACCGTCAGCGGCCGGTCCCAGCCGCGCCAGGGGCCAAGGAAATTCTCGCGCTGGGTATCGAATCCGTCGAGCTTTTCGGAGCAGGCGAAATAGGCGAAATGGTTGCGCCGCTCGCGGTATTCGGTCTTGTGGTAGATGACCTCGTCGACCACTTCGACTTCGCCGACATTGAGGTTGCGCTGGAAATTGGTGGCATCGTCGAGGGCCTCCCACAGGGCGAATTCGACGACGGAGAAAACGGAGAGTTCGGCATCGACCAACCGGTCGTTGGTGATACTTGCCTGCCAGATTTCGAGATTTTCACCCAAGGGAACGAAATAGCGGGTGGAAGCGGAAATGCCGGATTTCTTTGAAGAAATGGTTGAATAGCCCATGCCGTGACGGCATTCGAAAAAATCGAGACTGGACTGGGTCGGCATCCAGGACGGCGACCAGAAATCCCCGGTCTCGTTGTCGCGCAAATAGAGGTAACGGCCGCCGAAATCCTGCGGCACGTTGTTGTAGCGGCCGCGGGTCAGACGCCGCAAACGCGCGTCGCGATAGTAGGAATAGCCACCACCGGTCGCCGACAGGATGCCGAAATAGTCCTCGCATCCGATGTAGTTGATCCACGGGAACGGCGTATCGGGCCGGGTAATCACATATTCGCGGTTGGCGTCGTCGAAATGACCGTATTTCATGGCTTCCCTATTGGTCTCGTTCGCGCATCCGGGCAGTCCGGTGCCGATGCGCGAAGCCGGTGACTGCGTTACGTCGTGTCGGGCAGGCCCACCGGCGGCGGGTACGGGGCCTCGTTCCCTGGATTGTCTTCTCTCCCGAGCCTCATTAGTCTCCAGACCGTGTCGCTTCGAAAGGCGGCATTCGATCGGATGGCCTCATGCGTCGCAGCTCTCCGGTTTGCCATTGCTCAAGAGCGTGACAAGATGGGGCTTGACACCAGCCACTACCAGTTTACACCCGATGTAATCGATTTCAAGGCCAGATAGACTCTATCGGCCGGGAGGAAGAATGTTCAGTTTTTCGCGCGCCGATTTTGGCGACAACTTTGTTTTCGGTGTCGCCACCGCGGCTTATCAGATCGAAGGCGGCCAGACCGACGGGCGTGGCAGCTGTATCTGGGACACCTTCGGGGCAACGCCGGGCAACGTGGTCAATTGCGAGACGGGCAAAATCGCCTGCGATCACTATAACCGCTGGCCAGAGGATCTCGATCTCATCCGTGACGGCGGGTTCGACGCCTATCGGTTTTCCTTTTCCTGGCCGCGCCTCATTCCCGAGGGAACGGGGGCGATCAACCAGCCCGGCATCGATTTCTACGACCGCCTGATCGACGGCATGCTCGAACGCGGCATCAAGCCGTTCGCGACGCTCTATCACTGGGATCTGCCCTCGCCGTTGCAGGACAGGGGCGGCTGGACCAATCGCGACATCGTCGGCTGGTTCACCGATTATGCCTTGCTGGTCGAAAAGCATTTCGGCGACCGCCTGGCCACGATTGGCACGATCAACGAGCCCTGGTGCGTGGCGTTCCTCAGCTATTTTCTGGGCGAGCAGGCGCCCGGCCTGCGCGATGTGCGCGCCGGCGCCCGCGCCATGCATCACGTGCTCCTGGCACACGGCACGGCCACAAAAGCGCTGCGTGCCGAAGGCGCCGACAACATCGGCATCGTCTTCAACTATGGCCACACCATGCCGGCCAGCGACAGCGATGCCGATCAGAAGGCCACCCGTCTCTGGGATGGCGTCTTGAACCGCTGGTATCTCGACGGCGTGCTCAAGGGCTCCTATCCCGAAGACGTGCTCGCCATTCTCGGACCCTACATGCCGAAGGGGTTCGAAAACGACATGTCAACCGTCGGCACCGGCATCGACTGGCTCGGGATCAACTATTATTCGCGCAACCTCATGGCTGCCGATCCGACCCGGGCCATCTTCCCGGTCAAGAGCGTCGAGGGACCGCTCGAAAAGACCGAGATGGGCTGGGAGATCTTTCCCGAAGGGTTGACCAGTCTTCTGGTACGCATCGCGACGGACTATCCGAAGACGCCGCTCTATGTCACCGAAAACGGCATGGCCGAAATCGAGGGCATCGATGACCCGCGCCGCACGGCCTATTATGATGCGCATCTGAAAGCGGTACTCGATGCCATGCACAAGGGTGTCGACATGCGTGGCTATATCGCCTGGTCGCTGTTGGACAATTACGAGTGGAGCCACGGCTATTCCAAGCGTTTCGGGCTCGTTCACGTCGATTACGAAACCCAGAAGCGCACGCCCAAGGCGTCCTATCGCGCCTTCCAGGGCCTGTTGCACAATTCCAGGTGACCGGACGGGACTTTGAAAAAATATGACGACCGGCATTGAAAACGTCTGCGTTTATTGCGGCTCGAGCGACGGCAGCGATCCTGCCTATCTCGAGGCGGCGCGAACGCTCGGCAAGGCATTGGCCCAAGCCGACAAAAGGCTGGTCTATGGCGGTGGCTCGCCCGGCCTCATGGGCGCGCTCGCCGACGCGGTTCTCGATGCGGGCGGCAAGGTGACCGGCGTCATCCCGCAGTTTCTCATCGATCGCGAACGCGTCCACCTGGGCGTGACCGACATGGTCGTCACCACGGGCATGCATGAGCGCAAGCGGCTCATGTTCGAAAAGGCCGATGCCTTCGTGGCACTGCCCGGCGGCGTTGGCACGCTCGAAGAGCTGGTCGAAGTGCTGACCTGGGCCCAGCTCGGCCGGCATGAAAAGCCGGTGGTGATCGCCGATATAAATGGTTTCTGGCAGCACCTGCAGGCCTTGCTCGATCATATGACCGAACAGGCGTTTCTGCATTCGCTGTCGCAGTTCAGACCAATTTTCGTAACGCGGGCGGAAGACATTCTGCCGGCATTGGAAAAGGTCTGAACCTCAAGCCGGATCGTAGCGGTGCAATCCCAAGCATCGGTGCATCCAAACCGCTTCAAACTGAGAAAAGGACCCAGTTGAGCGGACTAAACTGATCTTGGCAAAGCAATGCTTATGTGCAACCCTGCCAAGACCATACTCGCCGCACTGCCGGATAACGGCGTTCCAAAACGTTTTGGGATTCCGGCCGGGTTTGGTGCATTGTCATCGGAATGCCCGGCCAGTTTCGGCCGAAAAGCAAGAGGACCGGGCAGTGATGAAAATAAGTGCATTGGGAGGTTCATATGCACACTAAAAAGGTTCTACTTTGCGCGACCGCGCTGGCGACTGCGTTCGTCTTCGGCGGCGCCGTCAATGCGATGGAGCTGTCCGATCTCCCCGATCTCAGCGGTGAGACCCTGACCGTTTTCGGTCCCTGGATTACCTCTGACGAAGAGCACATCCGTGCCGTGATGGAGCCGTTCATCGAAAAGACCGGCGTCACTCTCGACTACACCGGTTCGGACAGCTTCGAGCAGCAGATCATCATCGATGTCGAGGCTGGTTCGCCGCCGAACATCTCGATCTTCCCGCAACCCGGTCTGGCCGCCGACTTTGCCAGGAAGGGCCAGCTGGTTCCGCTTGGTGCCGAGACCGAAGACTGGATGAAGGAAAACTATGCTGCCGGTCAGTCCTGGGTTGATCTGGGCTCCTATGTGGGTGCCGACGGTAACAAGGACTTCTTTGCCTTCCCCTACAAGGTCGACCTGAAGTCGATCGTCTGGTACGTGCCGGATAATTTCGCCGACGCGGGCTACGAAGTTCCCACGACCATGGAAGATCTGAAGGCCCTGACCGACCAGATCGTTGCCGACGGCGGTACGCCGTGGTGCATCGGTATCGGTTCGGAAGCGGCGACCGGCTGGCCGGCCACCGACTGGGTCGAAGACATGATGCTCCGCACGCAGACGCCGGACGTCTATGACGCGTGGACCTCGCACACCATGCCGTTCAACGACCCGCGCGTCGTTGCCGCGATTGACGAGTTCGGCTACTTCGCCAAGAACGACAAGTATGTTGCCGGTGGTGCCGCTTCCGTGGCCACGACCGACTTCCGCGACAGCCCGACTGGCCTGTTCACGGTGCCGCCGCAGTGCTACCTGCACCGCATGGCGTCGTTCATCTCCTCGTTCTTCCCGGAAGGGACGGAACTCGGTACGGACGCGGACTTCTTCTACTTCCCGTCCTATGCATCCAAGGATCTCGGCAATCCGGTCCTCGGCGCCGGCACGATGTTCGGCATCACCAAGGACTCCAAGGCGGCTCGGGCCTTCATCGACTATCTGAAGACCAATACCGCTCATGAGATCTGGATGGGCCGCTCCGGCTTCCTGACCCCGCTCAAGACGGTCGATACCTCGGCTTATGCCAACGACACGCTCCGCAAGCAGGGCGACATCCTTCTCAACGCGACGACCTTCCGCTTCGACGGTTCGGACCTGATGCCGGGCGCCATCGGCGCTGGTGCCTTCTGGACCGGCATGGTGGACTATGTCTCCGGTGCTTCCGCACAAGAAGTGGCGGACAACATCGAAAAAGCTTGGGAAGATCTCAAGTAATCGCTTAACGTGATCGTGGCCCGGCGCTTCGGTGCCGGGCCGTCTTATTCGCTCGGATCAATGGGGAGTCCGATGCTTCAGCAGATCCCGGTAGATCAGCTTTTGTTCGCCGTCATGACCATTGTCGTGGGCATCGGCGCTGCCATTATTTATTTCTGGGGTGCCAACTGGCTCCTCGATCGTTTGTTGAGCGGTGGTACGACCGAAGCGGCGATCAATGCGCGCGATCGCACGCGGACCGCCATCCGGCCGTGGATCTTCCTGTTCCCCGCCATCTTCTTTCTGTCCGTCTATCTTATCTATCCGGTCTTCGAAACGCTGCGGCTGAGCTTTTTCGGAAGCTCCGGACGCAATTTCGTCGGCTGGACCAACTGGGCGTGGGCGCTCAACAATTCCGGCTTCCAGCAATCGGTTCTGAACAATCTGCAATGGCTGATCATCGTGCCGGCGCTGTCGACCGGTATCGGGCTGGTGGTTGCTGTGCTGGCCGACCGTTTATGGTGGGGCAATATCGCCAAATCGCTGATCTTCATGCCCATGGCCATTTCCTTCGTCGGCGCATCGGTGATCTGGAAATTCGTTTATGACTATCGTGGCCCCGACAATCCGCAGATCGGCGCGCTCAACGCGCTGGTGCAGGCCCTTGGCGGCGAACCGCAGGCCTGGATCACCCTGCCGTTCTGGAACAACATCTTCTTGATGATCATTCTGGTCTGGATCCAGACCGGTTTCGCTATGGTTATCCTGTCGGCGGCCTTGAGGGGCATTCCCGAAGAAACCATTGAGGCCTCCCGCATCGACGGCGCCAGTGATGTCCGCATTTTCTTCGACATCATGATCCCGCAGATCATGCCGACCATCTTGGTGGTGTGGACCACCATCACCATCGTGGTGCTCAAGGTTTTCGACATCGTTCTGGCCATGACCAACGGCCAGTGGGACACGCAGGTTCTGGCCAACTACATGTACGACCAGATGTTCCGCGCCGCCCATTTCGGCCATGCCTCGGTTATCGCCCTGGTCATCATGATCGCCGTTCTGCCAATCATGCTGTGGAACATCCGCCAGGCCAGTACTGAAGAGGGGACGCGCTAATGACCGATGCATCTCAGGCCGTCGCAACCGGCGTCATCGCCCCCAAAAAGCCGGGTTCACGCGGAATCCGGATCCAGCCGGGCAGGCTCCTGGCGAACCTCGCTCTGCTCGTTCTGGTCCTCGTCTGGACCTTGCCGACATTCGGACTTCTGGTCTCCTCGTTGCGCGACAAGGACCAGCTTGCCGTCTCCGGCTGGTGGACAGCGCTGACCACGTCCGAATCAAGCGTCGCCGTTACCCTTGGCACGGCGGACGAACAAATCGAGGCGGATGGAAAATACGTCATTTCCGGCAATGTGTTCGATCCGGGCGAAACCGGCGCGACGGTCGAATATTTCGGCACCTCGATCAACAATCCCAAGGCCTATACTGCCGGCCAGACCGCCGAAATGCGTCAGGGCGGCGAGATCAGCATCGCGGCTAACGGCGATTATCGCTGGGTCGCCGACACTAGGTTCGATCACTCCCGGGCGCGTATTTTCTATGTCGCGGCGGTTTCACCCCGGTTTACCCTCGATAATTACTACGAGGTGCTGAATTCCGAGGGCATCGCGCGCGCCTTCATCAACTCCTTCACGGTCACCATTCCGGCCACCATCATCCCGATCATGATCGCGGCTTTCGCCGCCTATGCGCTGGCCTGGATGCAGTTCCCCGGACGGTTGTTCCTGGTTGCCACCATGGTGGGCCTGATCGTGGTGCCGTTGCAGATGTCGCTCATTCCGCTCTTGCGCATGTACAACAACATTGCCTCGGTGACGGGCGGCGATACCAAGTCCTATCTCGGTATCTGGCTCGCTCATACCGGGTTTGGCTTGCCGCTCGCCATCTATTTGTTACGCAATTATATGGCCGGCCTGCCACGTGAGATCATGGAATCGGCCCGTATCGATGGCGCCTCCCATTTCAACACCTTCACCACCATGGTGCTGCCGCTGAGTTTTCCGGCGCTGGCCAGCTTTGCCATCTTCCAGTTCCTGTGGGTGTGGAACGACCTGCTGGTGGCGATCGTGTTCCTGGGCCAGACCGAGGACAAGATGGTGTTGACCGGTGCTCTCAGAAAGCTTCTGGGATCGCGCGGCGACAACTGGGAGCTTTTGACCTCCGGCGCCTTCATCTCCATCGTCGTGCCGCTGATCGTGTTCTTCTCCCTGCAGCGCTACTTTGTCAGGGGACTTCTGGCCGGCTCGGTCAAGGGCGGCTAACCTTTCAAGGAAACCTCGGCCGGATGAAGACCAACAAGAACCGGCAGGAGACCTCCCAAAACTGGCCGGCACCCTCGGGCGCCGGCCGTTTGCTTTTCTTAAGACTTTCAAGAACATCGCGCGTGAAAAAAACGGCGCCACTTCTCACCATCGCCTTAAGGCTCGAAAAGACGCGTCGAACCGCCTGTTCAGACGCACCCGTCGACCATGTCGAGCCGGGTGGTGTTCACGTTTCTTGCAAATTCGAACGTCGTTGGCACAATGACGCCGTGCGGCGTGCCGGCGGTTTCGCAAACGCGAATCAGTTCGGTCGCGACGAGGGCGCCTGCCTCGCTCAGTGATGATCGCGCAAAGCACATGCGCCCCTGATAAGGGGTCAGATCGATGTGATGCAGGCAATCGTCCATGGTCGCGACGGCAACGGTTTCGCCGGTAACCAGCCCGGCCTGCGCCAGCGCCACCTGTCCCTCAATGGCCATCAGCACCGAGGAATACAGAAAGGCTGTCGGGGCGAACTCGCTGATGGCGCGTTCGGTGAGATGATGCCCGATATGGCCCATGGGATGGATGGAGTTGTAGATGCATACCGTCGCGCGCGGCAGGCCAAGACCGTCGAGAGCCGCCTCGACGCCGCGTCGGCGTTCGGAGGCAAAGCTGAACCGTTCGTCGCCGTTGATGAAAGCGATCCGCTCGTGGCCGCTTTTGACCATCACCTGGGTGAGGGCGCGGAAAATGCCGAAATTGTCGATGTCGACCCAGAAATAGCGATCGGAACGCCACTCACGTCCATGCACCACGAACGGCCGTCCGGTTTCCAGCAGGTAGCTGATGCGGCTGTCATCGGGCTGGGGCAGGTTGACGATGAATCCGTCGACGCTCTTGTCGTGCACATAGCGATCATAGACGGCGATCTGCCGTTCCGGCGTGTCGCTCGACAGGGTGACTTCGTATTTTTTTGCCCTGACGCCGCGCAACACACCGGCAAGAACCTCGACAAAGTGAGGATCGACATAGTTGCGGTCATTGTCCGACTGGATCCAGGCCAGAACATGGGTACGTCGCGTAGCGAGACGCTGGGCATTGCGGTTGGGACGATAGCCAAGCCGGTTCGCGGTCCTGACCACGCGCTCGCGGGTCTTGGCGCCGACATCGGAATAGCCGCCGAGCGCGCGCGAAACCGTCGTTATGGATAAATCGAGCGCGCCGGCAACGTCGCGGATGGTGACGTTTTGCCCCTGCAGTTTCGGGCGATCCTTTGCCACGCGTTTTCTCCCTCCATGCGCCGCTTGCGCCGGGTTCCGGTCGGCAGGCGGCTTTTGTCACGAGATCGGGACGGTTTGGTTCCGCTTCGTTTGATCTCGCGGTTATGCAAAGCGAGCCGCAGGTTGGTCGCGGCTTTTACCGCCGGTTCCGTCCTCGATCCGTGCGATTTCGAACGGTCCCTTTAGCACGTTTGCTTTCGGTGTTCACGACCTGCGACAAGTTGCGCAAACAGGACAAACCTGCTTATGCTATTGCCCCAAAACGCTTTGGTAAGCCGTTTCGGCCCAGAAACTGAACGCCGGAGCGGCGGCATGGCGGGGATCGGATTAAGGCGGGCAAACCCTGCACAACCGGTTTGAGATACGCTTTGCCGAACGGTATTTTGTCATGGCGGCGGCGCGCGCGACGACGACGTCTTTTCACGAGGGAGTAAGCCGGAATGTTCCCAACTGCCGCGCGCGTCGAAGAGACGTCCGCGCCCGCTACCAAAGACTGGTGGCGCGGTGCCGTGATCTATCAGATCTATCCGCGGTCCTATCAGGACAACAATGGCGACGGCATCGGCGATCTCGTCGGCATCACGCAGCGCCTGGAATATGTCGCCGATCTCGGCGTCGATGCCATCTGGCTCAGCCCCTTCTTCAAATCGCCGATGAAGGATTTCGGCTACGACGTTTCCAACTACCGCGAGGTCGATCCGATTTTCGGCACGCTCGAGGATTTTGACCAGCTCGTCGCCAAGGCGCACGGGCTCGGGCTCGGCGTCATCATCGATCAGGTGATTTCGCACACCTCGGACCAGCATCCATGGTTCGTTGAAAGCCGCCAGTCCACGACCAATTCGCGTGCCGACTGGTATGTGTGGGCCGATGCCCGGCCGGACGGAACGCCGCCCAACAACTGGTTGTCCATGTTCGGCGGCTCGGCCTGGACCTGGGATCCGCGCCGTCGCCAGTACTATATGCACAATTTTCTCGCCAGCCAGCCGGACCTCAATTTCCACAATCCGGAGGTCCAGAAGGCAGTGCTCGAAGAGATGCGCTTCTGGCTGGAGCGCGGCGTCGATGGCTTCCGGCTCGATACGGTCAATTTCTATTTCTGTTCCGAAAGGCTCGAATCCAATCAACCCGTCGCGCCCGAGGACTACAACACCACAACCGCGCCGGAGGCCAACCCCTACAATCTGCAGGCCCATGTCTACGACAAGAGCCAGCCGGAAAACGCCTTTTTCCTCGAACGCATAAGGGCGATGCTCGACGAATATCCGAACACAACCTCGGTGGGCGAGATCGGCGATGCCCAGCGCCAGGTCGAACTGATGGCCGACTACACGTCGGGCGACAAGCGCCTGCACATGGCCTACACCTTCGATTTTCTCGGCGGGGAGTTCACCTCGACGCATTTCCGCGAGGCGATCGAAAAGCTCGAAACCGAAGCGCCGAACGGCTGGACATGCCTCGCCTTTTCCAATCACGACGTGGTGCGCCATGTTTCGCGCTGGGCCCATCATGGTTCCGAAAACGAGTTCGCCCGCCTTGCGGCCGCGATTCTTTTATCCATGAAGGGATCGGTCTGCCTTTATCAGGGCGAAGAACTCGGCCTGACTGAAGCCGATATTTCCTACGAGGACATCGTCGATCCGTACGGCCGGGAATTCTGGCCCAATTTCAAGGGTCGCGACGGCTGCCGCACGCCCATGGTCTGGCAGGCCAATGCCCGCAATGCCGGTTTCAGCTCGGCCGAACGCACCTGGCTGCCCATTCCTGTCGGTCACACGGAGCTGGCGGTCGATACCCAAACGGGCAGCAACGATTCAACCCTGTACTTTTATCGTTCGATGATACAGAAACGCCGGGAAAACCCCGCATTGTCGAGTGGAACGCTTGAACTCGTCGATGCGCCGGAAGGTGTGCTCGCCTTCTATCGACAAAAGGGTGACAAACGGTTGCTTTGCGCCTTTAACATGACCGATGATGCACATGTGCTTCCGCTTCAGGACATAACCGAATTCGGTACGGTGCTGGTGTCGGAACGGGTGGTAACGGAAACGGGTGCTTTGTATTTTGAAGCGCTTGGAGCGTATATAGGTGAAGTCAAATGATACTGACCGCGTGGATCCTGCGACAGCTTGGGAGGAACAATGGCTGATCTGAAAATAACCAATCTCTACAAGCGCTTTGGCCATGTGGAGGTCCTCAAGGACATCAATCTCGAAATCAATTCGGGCGAGTTCATCGTGTTTGTCGGCCCGTCGGGGTGCGGCAAGTCGACCTTGCTGCGCTGCATTTCGGGTCTCGAGACGATTTCCGAGGGAACGCTCGAAATCGACGGGCGTGTGGTCAACGACATCGCGCCGTCGCGCCGCGGCATCGCCATGGTGTTCCAGTCCTATGCGCTTTATCCGCACATGACCGTGTTCGACAACATGGCCTATTCGCTGAAACTGAAGAACCTGCCCAAGCCGGAGATCAAGAAGCTGGTCAATGAAGCGGCCGAAAAGCTGCAACTGACCGACTATCTCGATCGCCTGCCCAAGGCGCTATCGGGCGGCCAGCGCCAGCGTGTCGCCATCGGCCGCGCCATCGTTCGCAATCCGCAGGTCTTCCTGTTCGACGAACCGCTTTCGAACCTCGATGCGGCGCTGCGCGTTCAGATGCGCATGGAGATCGCCCGGCTCAACGAGAGCCTTCCGGACACCACCATGGTCTATGTGACCCACGACCAGGTCGAGGCCATGACCATGGCCGACCGGATCGTGGTGTTGAAGGACGGCGTGGTCATGCAGGTCGGCTCGCCGATGGAGCTTTACGACAAGCCGGACAACCTGTTTGTGGCCCAGTTCATCGGCTCGCCGAAGATGAACTTTTTGACCGGCAAGGACGCCGAGAAGTTCAATGCGCCGACGGTTGGCATTCGTCCCGAGCATCTGGAGATCACGACCTCCGATCCGGTCTGGAACGGCAAGGTGGTCTATTCGGAAAACCTCGGCGCGGACAGCCATATCTATGTCGATATGGGCGGCGAGGAGCCGGTGATCGTCAGGCAGCAGGGCAAGTCGTCCTTCCGCGCCGGCGATGTGGTCGGGTTCTCGCCCAAGAACAATTCCTATCACCTGTTCGACAAGGACGGGCATCCCGTCGCGCACTAGAACGGGTAGGCAGACAATAACCTAAGGCTTCGGGCGATTTGAGGACATCAAATCGCCCGAAGCTTTTGCTATAGGCGTTTCTTCCCCTCGGATCAGGGTCCGAGGGAACGGGAAGCTGAAAAGCAATGCTTCCAGCTAAACATGAAAACCCCTAGTCCTTTGAATCACTCAAACTGACGGGTACAATTTTATAAGTTTGATGCGGGCGTGTTCGTTTGTGAACTGCCAGTTTGCGATGCAGCGTTTGTCGTTGCGCGCTTTTTGCCAGGCGGCGATGTCGCGGATCAATTCGTTCTTGCTGCTGACGCGTTCTTTCAGGCACTGGCGCGACAGGATTGAAAGTTCTGCTTCGGCCATATTCAGCCACGAACCGTGTTTTGGCGTGTAGTTCCATTCGAACCTGTCGGCGATGCGACGGGCTTTGGCGGGTTCGAAGGTCGCGTAAAGCGATGTGGGGCTGTGTGTGTTGAGATTGTCCTGGACCAGCACGATCTTGTCGGCATCGGCAAAATGGATGTCGGCGAGTTCGGCAAGAAAGTGTGCGTACTCGTTTGCGCCGCGATGGTCTGTGACCTTGAGGTGCCGCACCCCTTCAAGCGGGGCAAAGGCCATGAATACACTGGCCGTTCCTGCGCGCTTGTACTCATAATCGTGCCGGGCGATGCGCCCCGGTTTCATGGGGATAGGTAAACGCGTGGCGCCGACCAGTTGCTTAGCCGCTTCGTCGAGGCAGACCAGTGGACGCTTGGGATCACGTGGGCGCTGGTAGATCGCCAACACGTTCTCCATGGCCGCGACAAAGGCCGCGCTCTGTTTTGGCGGGATTACCCAATATCGGCTTCGGTGAGGCTTAAGTTCGTTTTTTTAAGCGCGCGCCCAATCGTGTTGAAATGCGCCGCCTCAACGATGTTCAGTTCGACAACCTTGTCCGCCAGAAGCCGAATGGTCCAGCGCGCATGGCCTTCCGGCGGCTCGGAGCACGCCAGCGCGATCAGCCGGGCCTCCGCTTCGCCGTCGAAAATGCGCCTGACAGCGGGATGAAGACGCTGCTTGCGGGCGAAGACCGCCTCCATCCCTTCCATCACGAAGGTCTCGCGCACGCGCGCGACCGTAGACGGCGATGTCTCCAGACTTTGGCAGATCGCCCGATCCGTCCAACCCTCGCCACACGGCCCCTTGTCGGCTTTCAACAGGATGCGCGCCTTGGTGTTCGCGCGTGCTGGCAATGTGCCTTTCCTGACCTTCGACAAAAGCGCCTCGCGCTCGTCCAACGTCAGCTCAACCACATATCGTTTGTTCGTCAAAACCCTTCTCCTTAATGCTCAAATCAGCACCAAGAGAATCAGCTCGCTTAACAAAGCTCAACTGGTCTTTTTAACTGGTGCAAGGCACTAGATCATTTCACCGTTTCATTGAAACGCTGAAATGATCCAACTCTTTGTTTTGTCGCGTTTTCGAATTGCAAAACCGGTATCCACTTTTGCTTAAAAACGCTCTAGAGCACCACAATCCCGGAATGTTTGGCCTTTTCTTCGGGCTCGACATGGATCGACACGATGCTGCCATCGACGGATTCGGTGAGGGCGTTCTCGATGCGGTCGCAGATCTCATGGGCGCTGTCGACGCTCATCTGGCTGGGGACCACCAGGTGAAATTCGATAAAGGTCTTGCGGCCGGACTGGCGGGTCCGCACATCGTGCGCCTCGATGGCGCCTTCCGCATTGGTGGCGATGACCGTACGAATGCGACCGAGCTGCTCGTCCGAAACGGCCACGTCCATCAGCCCGCCGACGCTTTCCTGCACCAGCTTGTAGCCGGAAAACAGGATGTTGACCCCGACAAAGGCGGCAAGCAGCGGGTCGAGCAGGGCCCAGCCGGTAATTACCGCGAAGAAAACGCCCACCAGAACGCCGACCGAGGAGAGAACGTCGGTCAACAGATGTTTGGCATCGGCGACCAGCGCCGGCGACCGGGTCTTCTTGCCATGGCTGAACAGGACGTAACACCAGAACCCGTTGATAACGCTGGCCAGGCCGTTGACGAGAAGGCCATCCATTGAGGTGGCGAGCGGCGTTTCGTCGATGAAACGCAGCCAGGCCTGCTGGAAGATCAACAGGGCCGCGACCAGGATGAACACGCCTTCGATGACTGCCGAGAAATATTCGGCCTTGTCGTATCCATAGGGCAAGGTGCGATTCGCCGGGCGCGCGGCAAGGCTCACGGCGATCAGTGTTGCGATGGCGGTGACAACATTGACGATGCTTTCGAGCGCGTCGGACAAAAGAGCGACGCTGCCCGTCATGAGATAGGCGACGTATTTCAACGCGAGCACGAGAACGCCGACCGCGACGGTGCCAAGTGCTATTTTCAATGTGCGTGAAATTTCCATGCCCGCAGTCCAACAAGAGGTCGCTTGTTCACGACCTGCAGCCCCTATACATGATGCGTAAGTCGTAAAAAACCGTTCAGATTGCCAAAGGCCGAAATCGGCCTGTTTCCTGAGGATCATTTCACCGTTTTATTGGAAACGCTGGAATGGTCCCTTACGTTGTTCCCTCGTGTTTTCGAATTGGCGAACCAGTTTCCGCTTCGCCTGAAAACACTCTAGCGTCCGGCCTCACGCATGCTCAGATGATTGGCGAGCATAACAGGCACGATGCCGGCAGCAATGATCCCCAGCGCCGGCAGCGCGGCGCTTTCGAATAGTTCGGCATTGGCCTGCTGAAAGACAAGGGTTGACAGCGTTTCCGTGCCGAGCGGGCGCAATAAAAGTGTGGCCGGCAGTTCCTTGATGCATTCGACGAAAACCAGCGTTGCCGCCGCGATAATGGCCGGCGACAGTGTTGGCAGGTCGATGCCGAACAAAAGCCGCGCCCGGCGGGCACCGAGCACGCGCGCCGCATCGAGAACATGGATGCCGCGCCGGCTGCGTGCCGCTTCGAGCGTGTTGTGGCCGACTGCGAGAAAGCGGATGAGATAGGCATAGGCAATCGCGACAAACGAGCCGGACAGCACGAGACCCGGTCCCATGCCGAAAAGGGCGCGCGAGAGCGTGTTGAGTGCGGCATCCATCTGCCCCAGCGGGGCGATGAGGCCGAGCGCCAGCACCGTGCCAGGCACGGCATAGCCGAGCGTCGAAAACCGCAACAGGCCGCGTCCGAGCGGGCGCGCCTCGTTTTCCATCCGATAGGCGGTGACATAGGCGAAACCCACGGCTAGGGCGGCGCCGGTCAGTCCGAGCAGCAGCGAATTGCCGAAAGCGGCGAGAAAACCGGGCGGCAGGCCGGCTCCGATGCGCTTTGCCGCCAGAAAGACGAGTTCGCCCGCCGGCACGCCGAAACCGAGCCCGACCGGCAGGGCGCAGGCCAGAATGGCCCCGACCGCGGCCCGGCCGGCCAGAGGGGTGCGGGGCGGCGGCGTGCGACTGTCGCGCGCGCCGAGTCGTGAGCTGGCCTTGCGCGCCGCCGTTTCGAGGGAAATCAGCAGGCCCGTGATGGCGACAATGGCAATGGCCAACTGCGCCGCGCCACCGAAACTCGATCGGTTGAGCCAGGTGGCGTAAAGGATGGCGGTCAGGCTGTTGACGCCGAAATACCTGACGGCGCCGAGATCGTTGATTACTTCCATCAGGGCCAGGATAACCCCCACCCCGATGGCCGGCCGCGCCAGTGGCAGGGTGACGGTGAAAAAGGTGCGGCGCGCCGAGGCGCCCAGAACGCGCGCCGCCGAGGCGAGGGCGCCCGACTGCATCAGCAAGAAGGCCCGGCTGCTGAGATAGACGTAAGGGTAGAGCACCAGGCTCATGACGAAAGCGGCGCCGCCGGTGTTGCGGATGTCGATGAACCAGTACTCGCGCATGGTTCTGGCGCCGGTCATGGCGCGGATGAGTGTCTGCACCGGTCCGGTAAAATCCATGATCTCCACCCAGACATAGGCCGACAGGTAAGTCGGGATGGCCAGCGGCAAGACCAGCGCCCAGACAAAGACGCCCCGGCCGAAAAACTCGAAATAAGTAACGAGCCAGGCGGTGACGAGGCCGATAAGGGCAGTTGCGAGGCCGACCATCAGCATCAGCCCGCCGGTATCGACAAGAGCCGCAGGCAGCATGCGGGCCGAAAACCCGCTTGTGCCGGAATTGGTCAGCGCCGCAAAGCCGAGCGCCAGGATCGGCAGGCCGACAACGAGCGCCAGAACGAATTCGCCGAGGGAAAAGGGCAGGCGGAAACGTCCTTTTCCGGCGCCGGGCACAACGGGAGAGGCGGCAAGTGTCATGGCCGTTTCCCTCCCGTCATCCCGTGTTCCGTGCGGAAATTGTCAGTAATGCGGGCCGCCATCGACCTGCAACGCGTCGGCAAGGGCGCTGGCCGCGTCGCGCTCAGCGCCGATCTCGGTCAGTGCCATGGTGTCGGCGACAAGATCGCCCCATTCGGCGACCAGCGGCGCCGGCGCCACATCGGGCAGAACCGGATACTCGAAATTGGCGTCGGCATAGAGCGACTGACCGTTCTCGGACAACAGGAACGCGATCAGGCGCTGGGCGTTTTCGGCGTTGGGCGCGTGCTTGGCCAGCACCACACCGGAAACATTGACATGCGTGCCGGTGGTGTCGCGGTTGGGGAAAACGATCCGCACCGAATCCGCCCAAGCCTGCTGTTCCGGCTCGTCCGTGTTGGTCAGCATCAACCCGTAATAATAGGTGTTGCCGATGGCGAGATCGCACTGGCCCGAATAGACGGCCTTGACCTGGGCGCGGTCGTTGCCGGTCGGCCGTAGCGCGAGATTGTCCCGCAAGCCGGTCAGCCATTCGCGGGCGGCATCCAGCCCGTTATGGGCGATGTAATCGGCGATCATGCCGATGGAGTAGACGTGCTGGGCCGAACGCATGCACAAAAGCCCCTTCCAGTTCGGCGCGGCCAGATCGTCATAGCTCATCGTGTCGAGATCGGCGGGCACCCGGTCGCGTGAGACGTAGAACACGCGGGCACGAAGCGACAGGGCCGTCCAGGCGCCGTCGGCATCGCGATAGGCCTCCGGCACGCGGGCGAGGATGTCGCCATCGATTGGCTGCCAGAGTTCGGCGGCCTTGGCGCTCATCAGATTGCCGATATCGGTGGTCAGAATCAGGTCGGCCGGCGAGTTTTCGCCCTCCGCCGCAACGCGTTCGATCAGCCCGGCATTGGAATAAAGCACAACCGGCGTGATGCCGGTTTCGGCTTCGAACCGTTCGAGCAGCGGCGCGATCAGGCCGGGTTCGCGATAGGAATAGATATTGACGGAACCGGATTGGGCACCGGCGATATTGGGAAAAAACACAAGCCCCGACAACAGGGCGAGCCCGAAACGGGCCGGACGAAAACAGGTCATGATCATCTCCTTCCACGGGGTTCAACTTCCCCGAGCAATGAGCGTGCCTTGTGCGACATCTTGTCACTTAAGTCAATATCGCAAGGTAAAACAATGTGTTATGAGGGGTTGGAAGTTTTGAACCGTTCAAAACAGGCAAAGAAAAGGGCTTGAGAAACAGCCGGGTAGACGTCTTTGCGTAAAGGCAAAGCGAGGCACTGTTCTGCCTTCCTATCGAGAGGAGAAGGGAACGCGATTCCTTAAAAAAAGAATCGGATTTACGTGTGAAGCGCGCAGAACAGTCGTCAACCTCGAACGGAATCGGCGCCGACGGTCAGTTCCGCGGGGATCACCAGAGTGAAAAGCGTGCCGTTGCCGGGGCCGGGATCGATTTCGAGCGTACTCGAGTTGACCGCCAGAAGAGACTGGGTCAGGGCCAGCCCGATGGTCGACTGGATCGGCATCAGGGCTTCGCCATCGGCGGCGGCGCCGTCGCGGAACACCATGAAGCGGTCGTCCATGTCCGGACTGTCAGCCGCGCCGCTGTCGCGGACGTGAATTTCCACGCCGTTATCGGAGCGCTTCTGGGCCGACAGGACCACCTGACTGCCGCGCTGCGAATGCGCGATGGCGCTGGCCAGGATATTGAGCACGGCCTGGGTCAGCGTCGCCCGGTCGGCGGTGATCTCCGGAAGGCTCGAGGAGATGCCGGAGCGGACCAGCACGCGCCTTGTGCCGGCAAAGGGGCGAACCCGATGGATCGTTTGTTCCAGAAGATCGACCAGGTCGATGCGCGCGGTCTCGACCGGATAGGTATCGGTTCTGAGATTGGCATAGTGTTCGAGTTCGTCGACAACGCTGGCGACGTCCTGCCCGGCATTGCGGATGAACTTGGCATAATCGGTATAGCGGCTGTTGCCGATCGGGCCGAAGGTCTGGTTCTGGATCATCTCGGCAAATCCGATGATCGCCGTAACCGGCTGACGGATGGCGCGGCCGAGCCGGATGAGAAAATTCGGATCGATGCTTCGGGACGTGTCGTTTGCATGCGCAGTGGTGTCCGATTTGCGCAACAGGCCGAAATAACCCTTGACGATGCCGGCCATGCCCGCCGCGAACAGGACGACTTCAGTGCCGGCTTCGGCCCCGGCGAAACGCATGGCGGGACGTTCCATGCCGGCAAAGCGGGCGGGCTGTTCGAGGAAACTTCTGAGACGCGATCCCTGGCTGAGGGCGATCAGATTGTGGATCGGCCGGCCAATCAGCGTATTCGGGCTGCGCCCCGACAAAAGCGCCCCGCGTCCGGAAATCGAGGTCAGGATGCCGGCGCGATTGGTTTCGAAATAACCGAGATTCATGGCGTTTGCCGTCATTTCGGCAAAGCCGCGCGCCATGTCCTCGGCATTAAGCGGTTCCTTCTGCCGGCTTGCCGACAACAAGAGCGCCGGCTTGCCCTGCCAGGAAATCGTCTGCAAACGCGCCGAGACATGCAGCACCTGTCCGTCAGACCCGACGAGCCGGGTCACCGGGCCGGCGCTTTGTTCGTTCTCGTTCGGGAAAATGCCGCCAAGCCCGATCGTTCTGAGGCTGGTGCCGTCGACATAGCCGAGTAGATCGGTCAGCGCCCGGTTGGAAAAAAGGATCTGCTGGTCGCGAAAGACCAGAAGGCCGATGGGCAGGCGATTGAGAATCAGCGTTTCGTCGCCGAGATTGACCAGTGCACCGTCATTGCGCGTCGCCGGTTCGGGCAACCAGTCGCGCCGCTTCTCGGCGTCGCCGGAGACGCGATCGGTGAGAATTCGCGACAATTCGTCGAAATTGTAGCGCGAAGTCTGCTCAATGACATCGGCATCCTGTGGCGGTTCGGGTGGGATGTCATCCGGCTGGGGGGCGTCTTCCTTTTCGGCTGTCGTCTCGTCGGTTTTGGCAGGTTTGTCGGCCTCGCCGGCTTCTGCATCCGATGCGTCCGTTGTTTTTGCAGATGATTCCGGGGTGTCTTCCTGCGTCGTTACGGAGGGCGAAGACGCGTCTTCTTCGGTTGTTTCTGCGGTTTGCCGTGCATCGGCGTCCTGCCGTTCAAGAAGATTGCGCCCGATCACCCGCCACAGACGAACCGGGCTTGCGTCTTCAACGGGCGTCTCGTTTGTTTCGGTGTTCTCCGTCTCGACGGGAGCAGGTTCGGCGTCCGTCGCGACCTCGGATATTTCGGCCGGCGCAGGGTTTTCGACCGGCGCGGTCGTCTCGCCTGATTCAGGGTCTTCCGACTCGGCAGGAGCAGATTCGGTGTCCGTCACGACCTCGGATGTCTTAACCGGCGCGGAGTCCTCAACCGGTAAAGGCGTTTCGTCTGATTCGGTTTTTACCGTCTCGACAGGCGCGGGTTCGGCATCCGTTGCCACGGTCTCGTATGTCTCGACCGGCTGGGGCTCATCGATCTGTGCGGGCGTTTCCTTTTCGGGGTCGGACACATCCTGCGGGTCGGCCGGCGCAAAGGTTTCGGGCTCCGGCGCCTCGGGCGAAACGAACGGCGCATCGTCGCGTTCGTCGAGCGGCTCGTAGAGCACCTTGCGGTCGGCGAGCCTGTCGAACAGGCCCAAAAGGGTTTCGCCTGTTTCGCCCGCCTCGGTTTCTCGTGCCGCGGGTTCGGTCGTAGCCTCCGGCGTCACGGCGTCCGTGGTTTCCGGCGCGGCCGCCGTGTCTTGTGTCGTTTCGAGATTGGGCGTCGTTTCTTCGGCGCCGTTAGGGGCGGTGGTTTCCGCTTCCTTCGGTTCGGGTTCCATTTCGGGGAACAGGATAAGCCGGCTGTCTCGCGCGCCGGTTTTTAGTTCCGAAACCGGATCCTGACCGGCCTCAAGCCGTGCCGAACCGGCGCCGCCGCATAAAAGAACCGCGCCATCGCTGCCCGTCAGCACGTAATGACTGGTTTCGCCGACGAATGGCGTCAGGCTCGCGGCATCATAGTCTATCCGAAAAAGATCGGTTTCCGGGACCGGCTCGCTCATGACGGCGAGCAAGCCCGACACATTGCCGCGAAGATAAAGGGGCGTACAAACGCATGTGGCCGAAACCGGCTTGCGCCCGAGCGTGAACTGCAGGCGTGCCGGACTGCCGCTCAACGGGACGCCAAGCCGGATAAGGCGCGGAATCTGGCGGGGTACCGGCACCAGACGGGCTTTATCCTCGCGCCGGTGGGCCGCCTCGAAGGCAAGGGCCGCCCGGTTGCGCCAGATGCGCTTCTCGCCGTCCGCCGCCCAAAGCCAAGCCGGTCTGGCATCGGCCAGATAGGCCGCAACCAGCCGTTCGGATTGAGAATTAAGCCACAGGGCGGTCATGTCAGATGCGTCAATCAGAAAGAAATGTTCTGTTCCGGCACAGATCGGCCCGGTTGTTCACATCTTGTTTAAATATCGGATCGCGCGCCAAGGGTCCATATGCGCGCCACGCGCTAAACCCGAGAACTGATGGGATGGTTAAGTCCATTATCGGTGTCTCTTTGTAAAATTCGCCCCTTGCATGGTCCGGCGCCTCGCCCTATGTTCCCGCCGATTTTGGTTCTGCCGCCTTAGCTCAGCTGGTTAGAGCGCTAGATTGTGGATCTAGAGGTCCTCCGTTCGACCCGGAGAGGCGGTACCATTTTCCCACCGATTGCCAAGACTCAGCCGCTGGCGGCGTTGCCGACGCCGCTTGTCTTGTCGCAAGGCACGAAGCCGCTATTGGTCTGAACGTGACAGGTAAGGTGTGCCGCTCGTTGCGAACGAGCCATCTTGGCGGGCAGGAAAGCATTTCGAGGCGTCCGAAGTTCTCGAGATGGGGAAGTGTCGCACCAAAGACCTAATGAACCGACAAGTCTTTCCGGCCCATGGCGATCCTTGTGGTCCGCGATCGCTTCATTTGGGCGCCTGAATGCCTGGCAAGAACGGTTTTGTCCGGGCAAAGCCGGCAAGGGGTCCGAACCTTATCTTTCGATACGCAATTGCGAGAGCTGTTCGGCGATCGAGGCGAACACGGTATTGAGTTCGCTCGGCTGGCTCGGGAAATAGGCCATGCCCGAATTCGAGGCGCAATTGGTCAGCATGGTCCGTGTCGTCTGGTTGGGCGGATTGAGCCCCACCGTGAAGATGTCGATCCCGGCGTTCTTGATGTTCTCGCAGGTTTCCGACGTCCAGCCGTTCATGTTGGACTGCATGCTGGATCCGTTGTCGATCCCGTAGTCGCCGAGACGTTCATGCGTATATTGGGGGCTCTGGCTGTTCCATAAGTAGCCATACGGCATGTAATAATAGGTGCCGTTCATATTGGTGTTGCAGCTTGTGCCGTTTGACGTGCACCGATGGTCGTAACTCCAATAGGTATTCTCGCCGTCGGTCATGATGATCATGACCTTCGAAGTGGCGGGACCGTAGGCGCGCGCCTCGGTAAACGGCTCGGTTGGCGACAGGACCCGAAAGCCCCAGGCGGCGCCCTCGTGAATGTTGGTGCCGCCATCCGCTTCCATGTCCTGGACTTCGTTGATAAGCGCCGTCACATCGTCGGTTAGCGGCTGCAGGCTGGCATTGGGGCAGGCGGCGTTCGGACCCTGGGTGTAGTTTTCGTGGGTCGCCGAAGGCGCGAATTTCACGGTTGCGCTGTCATACTTGCACTTGCGCTCCTGCAACTCGCGGTTGGAAAGGTGCGTCGAGGCCCCATAGGTGCAGGTGCGGACGTGCCGGTTGTTGTAGGTGGTCCACCATCCCCCTTCGTTGGCGGTGCCCGTATAGGCATCGGTGCAGCCGATCTTGGCAGCGCCATCGACGCTATAGGGTTCATACTTGACGCTGGTCGAGGTCGAGCCATCGGCACGGGTCAACAGATAGGTGGCCGTCGTCGCATTGCCGCAATAGTTGAAATTGTCGGCATTGTTGGTGGCATCGCCCCAGCAGTTCAGCTTGGTCTCGGTCTTGACCCAGGTCGCACCGGTGCCGCCGGTGCAGGTGCCGCCATCGTCGTCGATATAGGAATTGTTGAACCCGTACTTGGGCGAACCGGCATCTCCCGGTTCGTCGGGTGCGAATTCGGGGGTGAACAGGGTATCGGGATCGTAGACATTGGGCTCGGTATCGTCGACGGCGTAAGGATAGACCCGCGTTTCGAAACACCCCTTCCAGTCATAGCCCGACCCCGCCAGCGACGCCATCAGGGCGATCCGGTCGACCGACCCGTTGAAAGGCGTCGACTCGTCGTCATCGTCGTCGAAATTGTCGTCGTTGATCTGGGCGTTGCCGCCTCGGTCGACCCAGAATTCACTGGCGTGGCTGGCGCCGACATTGACGAAATAGGTGAACGGAACGATCGCCACCTTGGTGTTTTCGTTCTTGACGGCGCCGATCGCCGGCGAACTCGTCCCGTAAAACAGGATGTTGATGGCGTTCTTGGTCGCCGACTGGAGATTGGTCAGCCGGCCGCTGGAGGACATCGATCCCGAGTTGTCGAGAACGAAGGCCACCTCGATGTTGAGCTTCTTGCGCGTGACCTGCGAGACGACCGTCGTCTTCATGTTGTTGATGCCGAGCAGGGAGACGAAGGCCATCGGGATGTCGAGATCGGCCCGCAACTGGAGCCGGCCATCCGTCTTGTCGACAGACGCGGTGGTGATTTTCAGTTTTATGTTGGGATCGGTGATCCGTTCGGAAACCAGATTTTCGGCGTCCTGAATGAGAGCATCGGTCGATTTGGTATAGATCTGCGGCTGAAGGGCCAGGGCGGTGGCGTCAAGTGCGATCTGGGTATTGTTGCGTGCCTGGAAGATGGTCACGTAGTCGACCACGGCGCCGGCCATGGCGACCAGAACGATCGCCAGCAACCCGAAAATGACCGCGAATGCCCCGCGCTCATCTTCAATCAGGCGGCGCGTCAGACGGAAAAACATGACCATGACGTCCAAGGACTCTGGAGTGCGGAATTCTTGCCGCAAATCCCTAACTAAAAGACAATGACCTTGGCGCCAATTTTAGCGCGGCCGTAAAGGTCTATGATATCCTCGTTGGTCAGCCGGATGCAGCCGGACGAGACGTTGCCGCCAATGGTCCATGGCTCGTTGGTCCCGTGGATCCGGTAAAGCGTCGAGCCGATGTAAAGGGCGCGCGCTCCCAGCGGATTGTCGATCCCGCCCTCCATATGGGTCGGGATATCGGGCCGGCGCTGAAGCATTTCGGCCGGTGGCGTCCAGTCCGGCCATTCGCGCTTGGCGGTCACGGCATGCGTGCCCGACCATTCGAAGCCGGACCTAGCGACGCCGATCCCGTAGCGCATGGCGCGGCCGTTGCCGAGCACGAGATAAAGATATTTCTCGCCGGTGTTGACGATAATCGTGCCCGGTTTCTCGGCGGTTCTGAACGGAACGACCTGACGGAGCAGGAGGGGAGGAAGGCCTGTTTCGGTCCTGAGGGTCAGAGCGTTGCGATGTCCGCTCGCCGACAGGGTTATGCCGGCCGGGGGCGGCACGACAATACGGTGCATGGCCGCCTCGACGCCAACCGATCCCGTCACCATAACGGCGAGTGAAAGAGCGAGGGTCCTAATGTAGCGGTACGCACCAAACATGATCGATCAGTCTCCGAACACCCGGTCGGGACGGTCCCGCGACAAACGGCGACCGCAAATCCTTATCGGACCCGCAACGGGCGGGCCCCACACCGGAACGGCAACAGGATCGTCCGCAAGCTGCAATTTTGGGTGAACACAAGTGGTTAGCGTTTGGTAACCGGAATGACGTTCTTGTGAGAAGCGTAAAAAACGGGTTTCGGCAACGGCTGCAATGCGGTTGCTGTCATATTCGGACGGCAGGGCCCTTATTCTCGGGCGCCTCCGATGGGGAAAGATCGATGATGACCGAAACCAAACCCGACGCCCCCCGTTGCCCCTGGGCGGGGCCAGACCCGTTTTACAGCCATTATCACGACAGCGAATGGGGCCGGCCGGTCGCCGATGACATTCGGCTGTTTGAAAAAATTTGTCTTGAAGGATTTCAGTCCGGTCTGAGCTGGCTGACCATTCTCAAAAAGCGTGAAAACTTCCGGCGTGCGTTCAGTGGGTTCGACTTCGAGCAGATTGCCGGATATGGACAGGCCGACATTGATCGGCTCGTTGCCGACGCCGGCATCGTCCGGCATCGCGGCAAGATCGTTTCCACCATCAACAATGCCCGCCACGCCATAGCGCTGAAAAAGGAGTTCGGTTCGCTGGCCGCCTATTTCTGGCGCTTCGAACCGGATCGGTCCGAACGGCCGGCGGATTTTTCCTGGGAAACGCTTTCGCGGATTTCTCAAACGCCAACATCGCGCACCTTGTCGAAGGATTTGCGCAAGCGCGGCTGGAGTTTTGTCGGACCGACCACGGCCTATGCTTTCATGCAGGCCATGGGTCTGGTCAACGATCATATCGAAACCTGTATTTTTCGTGCAGAAATCCTCGACGAACGCGCTGATTTCGTGCCGCCGTCATAGAACGCGAAAAAAACAGCGGCCGTTTTTCTCTGCTCCTTCGTATAAGGAACGACAGCAAATCGGTTCTTGCGTTCCGGCTCTGTCCTCGCTGACAATTTACTTACGGCCCGCCTCGGTGGGCCGTCTTTTTTCAGGAAGCCTTGCCAGTGTTTATTTGCGCCGCGAAGACGCGCACAATCGCTTGAACCTTTTCTCGCGTGGGCGCGTCCAACGGGTAACGGCAAGACATGACGCAAACGGATGATCACGACAGGGATCTGTTGGCCCGGATTGTGAGGCACGACAGTGCCGCGCTGAGGGCTCTTTACATTACCCATAACGTGCACCTCTACCGTTTCGTCATGCGCCTTGCCCGAAACGAAACGCTGGCCGAGGATGTCGTTTCCGAGACCTTCTTGAAGGTCTGGCAGAAGGCGGCGGGTTTCAAGGGGCAGTCCAGGGTATCGACCTGGTTGCTGACCATCGCCCGCAACGAGGCCATCAGCGTTTTGAGACGCAAGACGGATGCGCCGTTCGACGAAGAGGCGGCGGCTGAGCAAGAGGATGAAAGCGATCTCCAGGACATCGCGACGGCAAAAAAGGACAAGGGCGCGGTCATGAAGGCCTGCATCGACAGGCTGACGCCGGCGCATCGGGAAATCATCGATCTCGTCTATTACCAGGATCGTTCGATCGCCGAAGTCGCCGAGATTCTCGACATTCCGGAAAATACGGTCAAAACCCGCATGTTCCACGCCCGCAAGAACCTGTCCGAGCATTTCCGTCGCGCCGGGATCGACCGAGGATGGCCATGAACAACGATCAAAGCCAGGACCTGCCGGAAAACGAAGCCGAACTGCTCTTGCCGTTTCACGTCAATGGCACGCTCGACGACGCCGACCGGCTCAAGGTCGAAACCTGGCTGGAAAGAAAGCCTGAAAGGCGCGCGCATCTCGCCCGTGTCGAGGAAGAACTCGCGCTGGTCCGCGCCGATGCCGAAACCCGTGGCGTGCCGCCGCGTCATGTTCTCGATTCTCTGATGGCCAAAACGGGGGAAACCGCCGGCGCCGCCAGTCCGGGCGGGTTCGTCGAGCGCATCTGGGCCATGCTGTCGCCGCGCTATGCTCTGGCCGGCGCGCTGGCCCTTCTTGCCATCGCCGTCTTCGAGGCCGGCTACATCTATTCGACCCACCCCGTGGCACAGGCCGGGTTTCAGACCGCAACGGCCGAAAGTGCGGCGTTTGCCGGCCCATCCGCGCTCGTTCTGTTTTCGCCGGAAAGCGCCTGGGGCAGTGTCGCGGCCTATTTGTCCGAACTGGGCCTGACCATCATAGACGGGCCGAAACCGGGCGGGTTTTTCGTGGTCGGCGCGCCGGACAGCGACGCGGGGCGCGCCGCCCTTGCCGAACTAGCCGGAAACGACGGTTTCACCAGTTTCTTCCAGTTACGGAAATAGGGGAACGGGGGACATGACGCGATATCTGGCGCTGGTCGCGTTTCTGGCAACGCTTGTGTGCGCCGTGCCGGCACCGGCGCAAACGAACGACCAGCGCCCCAAACCCGCGCAACCCGGCGGCATCACCCTCGATCTCGGTGGCGTTTTCGGTGCTCTTCTGACCGAGGCCACGCGGCAGGCGGCCGAACGGGCAATCGAAAACCCCGGCCAGCCGGCAGCAGCGCCGTCCAACGCGCCGGCGTCGAAAAAGACGGCGCCGAGCTATCGCGACGTTCCCGCGCCGCCCAAAAGACCGGGAGTCTTCGACGGCCGGCCGGTGCTCTTTGCCGGCGACTACGATGCGCACGAACTCGTGGTGCTGATGATCGCGCAGGACGCCGGCAAGGCGGCGATGAGCAATAGCCTGCGTTCCATCCCGGGCCTGACCCTGATCGGGGAACATCATTTTCAGGTCGAAGACCTGATCGCCTATCGCTATCGTTTGCCACCGGACGCGGATGTGGCGGACATGGCCAAGGTTCTCATGGGGATCCCCGGCGTTCTGGCCGTGCAGCCGCAATATTATTATCGCGCCACCGGCAAAGCGGTTTCCGTAACCGATTTGCGCGGGCTGCAATATGCGCCGGAGCGGCTCAATGCCCGTCTCGCGCATGAAGCCGGCAACGGAACGGGCGTCACCATCGGGCTGATCGATACCGGTGTCGATATCGCCCAGCCGGTTCTGGCCGATGCCGCGATCGAAACCTTTGACGTTCTGAACGATAAGCCGGTTTCCGGCCGCGATCATGGCACGGCGCTGGCCGGTTTGATGCTCGCAACGCATAATTTCGACGGTATGGCGCCCGGCGCGCGACTTTTGTCGGTCCGTGCCTTCGACACCGATCTGGCGGGAACAGCCGTTTCCACCAGCTTTGCCATTGCATCGGCCATCGATCTGGCGATTGCAAAAGGCGCACAGGTGCTCAACCTCAGCTTTGCCGGCCCGCGCGATCCATTGGTTCTGTCCGTGCTCGATGCCGCCCATGCGGCGGGTGTCGTGCTGGTCGCCGCCGCCGGCAATGATGGACCGGAGGCCGCGCCTGCCTATCCCGGCGCCCATCGCGACGCCATCGCCGTTACCGCCACCGACAGTCACGACCTGGCGTTTTCCGACGCCAATCGCGGGCGCTATATCGCTGTCGCGGCGCCCGGCGTCGACGTTCTCAGTCCCTTGCCCAACGCGCGATTCGAACTGACGTCCGGCACGTCCATTGCCGCCGCCCATGTCAGCGCCATCGTGGCGCTGATGCTCGAACACGATCCCGGTCTTCGTCCGGACGATATACGCAAACGCATCGAAGCAACCGCCCGCGATCTCGGCACCCCCGGGCCGGACGATACTTTTGGCGCGGGGCTTGCCGATGCCGCCGCAGCGGTGGCGGCGCGCGACTGAGTTGTGGCTTTGTGGCAACAGTGCCACTTCGACATAAACGGTTCGGCCGATATCGTCTTGTCGAAACAGGCGAATAGGGCTAGCAGGACGTCGTCCCGCAGCCGTCGAACCAAGAGGAGGGGCGTATATGACGACGATCAGTGCCACCCTTCATGTTTGGTTTGACCAAAATCGCACCTGCCGCGCCGCCGAATAGGGCGACCCCGCATTTGCCCATCGAGGTCCAGGGACCTCTTCCTCAACCCAAATAAATCGATCCGGCTCTGAACGGCTTTCGCGGCTGTTCGCGTGCCGGTTCTTCATCCTTATCCGGAGTCGGTTTCTGCCCAACAAGCAGGACTGAACATGAGAAATGAACGCACAGGTTGCGTCTTTTCGCGATGGTCTGTCGGTACGTCAGATCTTTGCTTTCGATGTCTTTCGCTGGAATTTGCGGCTCGGGTTCGCCATCGCGCCGCGCGACATGAGCGATATGCGAAAACGCCGGCGACGACACACGCGGTTGTCCGAAATCTCGCCTTACCTCAGGGCGGATATCGGCCTGCCGCCTGAAGAGGACGTTTTTCTGAACCAGGTGGCCCCTCGTTTGCCGTTCAGGTACTGAACGGACCGAGCCTGATCGATCCCCTCCCGCCCCTTTTCGGGCGGGAGGGGCCCCCGGAGCATCGGGCGGCCGGGCTTCTTGCCCGTTCCGCCTCAATCCGCTAACAAGGCGCGGGTTTCGGGGCGCGAACGGCGCCCCTTTTGAATGGAACGAAAAATGTCCAAAAAGACCTCGCTCATCACGCCGCGCCTGCCGCGCGGTTTCGAGGATCGCACCCCCGCCGACATCGTGGCGACCGATAAAATGATCGCCAAGATCCGCGAGGTCTACGAGCTCTACGGCTTCGATCCGGTCGAAACACCGTTTTTCGAATATACCGACACGCTCGGCAAGTTCCTGCCCGACGAGGACCGGCCCAACCAGGGCGTCTTCTCGCTGACAGACGACGACGAGCAGTGGATGAGCCTCCGCTACGACCTGACGGCTCCGCTCGCCCGCCATTTCGCCGAGAATTTCGAGACGCTGCCCAAGCCCTACCGCACCTATCGGCAAGGCTATGTCTTTCGAAACGAAAAGCCCGGCCCGGGGCGTTTTCGCCAGTTCATGCAGTTCGACGCCGATACGGTCGGCGCCGCCGGCCCGGAAGCGGATGCCGAAATCTGCATGATGATGGCCGATACGATGGATGCGCTGGGATTGGCCGGGAAGTACGTCGTCCGCGTCAACAACCGCAAGGTGCTGGACGGGGTGATGGAGGCCGCCGGCGTTGTTGACGAAATCCAGAAGCTCACGGTCCTGCGCGCCATCGACAAACTCGACAAGTTCGGCATTGAAGGCGTGAAGCTGCTGCTCGGCAAGGGCCGCAAGGACGAAAGCGGCGATTTCACCAAGGGCGCGGGACTGGATGAAAGGCAAGTGAGATTTATCGGCGGCTATGTAGACGCTGCAATTGCCGGTTTGCCTGCATCGATGGAATTTCTTGACCGGTTTGAAGATGCCGAATGGGATGTCAGCCCGATCAATACGGGCTTGTCTGAACTGGAGAATCTCGCGTCTTTGATAAAGGCGGCAGACTACGGTCCCGACCGCATCAAGATCGATCCCTCCGTCGTCCGTGGCCTCGAATACTATACCGGCCCAGTCTTCGAGATCGAACTGACCTTTCCGGTCACCAACGAAAAGGGCCAACAGGTCGTTTTCGGTTCGGTCGGCGGCGGCGGGCGTTATGATGGGCTGGTTTCGCGCTTCCGCAAGGAACCGGTGCCGGCGACCGGCTTTTCCATCGGCGTCTCGCGGCTCGCCCATGCCCTGAAACTGACCGGCCTTCTCGGCAACGAACAGCCGACCGGCCCGGTCGTCGTCTGCGTCATGGATAAGGATCAGAAGGCCGGCTACCAGAAAATGGTCGCCGAACTGCGCGCCGCCGGCATCCGCGCCGAAATGTATCTCGGCAATCCCAAGAATGTCGGACGCCAGTTCGCCTATGCCGACCAGCGCAATGCGCCGGCCGTGATCATCGAAGGGTCCAACGAACGCGCGCAGGGCATCATCCAGATCAAGGATCTCGTCGCCGGCAAGGAAGCGTCCAAGGCGATTACCGACAACGCAGAATGGAAGTCCGAGCGCCCCGGCCAGTTCGAATGCGCCCGCGATGAGCTGGTGGCGAAGGTTTCGGAACTGCCCGCAGTGGCGGCTGAATTGAAGAAGCGCGGCTGACCATGGGTTCAAGCCTGGCACAAGCGCGTGGATGCGCCCTGTTCTCCCTCCCCTTGATGGGGAGGGTGGCTTGGCGAAGCCAAGTCGGGTGGGGTGGGGCCAAGAGCACTGAGTCAGCGACCCCCACCCTCGATCCCTCCCCACAAGGGGGAGGGAGGCAGGCTGCCGCACGTCCCGGGCTGGTGGCATTATGACGTCCCCCCGCGCCAAACTCGAAGCCCTGGTCAATTCTGCTGGCTTCACCCGCATCGATCCGCCGATCCTGATGTCGGCCGATCCCTATTTCGATCTGGCCGGCGAAGAATTCCGGCGCCGACTGGTGCTGACGTCGGGGCTGACGGGCGAGGATTATTGCCTGAGACCCGATTTCACCCTGCCCATCGCCCGGCACTATCTCGAAAACGGCAAGGGGCCCGCCGCTTTTTCCTATCTCGGGACGCTGTTTCGCCAACGCCCCGAGGGGCCGGCCGAATTCGAGCAGACCGGGCTCGAACTGATCGCCCAGCCCGATCCGGCGGCGGCGTTCGACAGGGTGCTGCTGTTTGCCCGCGACGCCCTTGTCGCCTATGGCGTCGAGACGCCGCGTATCCGCATCGGCAGCGTCGCCTTGTTCGAATCCATGCTGGCGGCGGCCGAAATGCCCGATGTCTGGCGGCCACGCATCCGCGACCGGTTCGGTCACCCGGATTCGCTGATGCCGCTCATCGATCGGCTGCCCGATCCGCACCGCGCCGAAGGCAATATCCGCGCGCCGCGCCTCGACGAGATCGAGGCGGAAATCGCCGAACAGATGACGGCGGCCGGCTTGCCGCTCGATCTCAGCCGCTCGCCGGCCGAAATCGCTGCCCGTTTTATCGAGAAACAGGCGCTGGCGGCGGCCTATGTGCCCTGGGAGACCATTGAACGGCTGAGATCGTACCTGTCCGTTTCGGGACCGGTCGATACAGCGCTCGCGGCGTTGCGCGGCCTTTTCCAGACGCAGCCGGACGGGTTCGACGCCGCTCTTTGCGATGTGGCCCGTCATGCCGAAACGCTGGCGACGAACCTGCCGCAAGCGGACATCGTCTTCGACGCCGGGTTTGCCCCTCGGCTCGACTATTATACTGGCCTGGTGTTCGATGCGCGGGGACGAAACAATGACGTTTTGGCCTCGGGTGGCGCCTATGACCGGCTGCTGCAGCGCCTCGGCGCGCCGGCCGAGATTGCCGCGTCCGGCTGCGCACTCTGGGTCGACCGACTTGCAAGGGAGGCCGGACGATGAGCGGGCTGGTCTTGGCCGTGCCGTCCAAGGGGCGGCTCGAAGCGGCGACGCGCGAGGTTTTCGCCAAGGCCGGTCTCGAGATCGACCGGCCGGGCGGCGCGCGCTCCTATCAGGGCACCATCGCGGCTTTGCCCGATGTCGTGGTGCGCTTCCTGCCGGCCTCCGAGATCGCCCGCGAACTGATCCGGGGCGAAGTGCATATCGGGGTGACCGGCGCCGACCTCATCCATGAAACCTCGGAGCAGGGACCGGACTCGGTCGATTTCGTCCTGCCGCTCGGTTTCGGCGGTGCCGATGTGGTCATCGCGGTGCCCGACGCCTGGATCGATGTCACCTCGATGCGCGACCTGGCCGATGTCGCCTCCGATTTCCGCGCAGGCCATGGTCGCTGGCTGAGGGTCGCGACCAAATATCTCAACCTGACGCGGCGCTATTTCATGACATTCGGCATTGCCGAATACCGCATCGTGGAAAGCCTCGGCGCGACCGAAGCGGCGCCCGCTGCCGGTGCCGCCGACCTTATCGTCGACATCACCTCAACCGGTTCGACCCTTGTGGCCAATGGCTTGCGGGTGATCGAGGACGGACTGATCCTGAAATCGGAAGCCAATCTCATCGCGTCGCGCACGGCCGAGTGGACTTCCGAGACGTCCAGCTTGCGCGACCGTCTGCTAAAGGGTTTCGGTATCGGGAATGACTGAGATCCCCGCCGAAAGTCCCGCGGAAACGGGAGCCCAGCGCGAGGCATCTGCCGAGCATCGGAATTTTGTACGCACGAAACCGCGTGTGCCTGGATCCCCGATCGGGTCGGGGATGACAAGGTGGGCGTGGAACCCGTTATGCCCGAATGTTCTTCGTCGCCAATCGAGCTATCACGAGATTTTCCGCTAAGTGATCGAACCGCTTGTTCTTTTCGCCCTGGGTGGCGTGGGTCTTGTCGCCGGTTTCGTCGATGCCATCGCCGGCGGCGGCGGGTTGATCGCACTGCCGGCCATCCTCAGCGCCGGTCTGCCGCCGGTCATGGCGCTCGGCACCAACAAGATGCAGAGCGTCGTCGGCACCTCGATCGCCGCACTGACCTTCGGGCGCAAGGGGTTCTTTTCCCTAAGGCAAATGGTGGTGCCGGTGCTCGCCACCTTCGCCGGCAGCTTCCTGGGCGCCGTGTCGGTCAAACAGATCGACACCTCGATCCTTTCCACCATCGTGCCGGTGGCGCTGGTGCTGATTGCGCTTTATTTCCTGTTCGCGCCCAGACTGACCGATGCCGACCGCGTGGCGCGCCTGAGTTTTGCCCGTCTGGTGCCGGTACTCGGCTTTGCCGTCGGGTTCTATGACGGCATTTTCGGGCCGGGAACGGGATCGTTTTTCACCCTGGCCTTCGTCACCCTGTTCGGGCTGGGTCTCACCCGCGCCGCCGGCCATACCAAACTTTTGAACATGACGTCCAATCTTGCCGCGCTGGCCCTGTTCATCCCTTCGGGCGATGTCGTCTGGCCGGTGGCGCTGGTCATGGCCACCGGCCAGATAATCGGCGGCTATTTCGGCGCCCTGACCGGCATCCGATTCGGCGCGCGCCTGATCCGGCCCCTGGTCGTCGTCGTCTCCATCGCCCTGGCCCTGAAGCTCCTGTTCGTGCCCTGATCGACATCCGGCCGAACGCTACCGGGTAGCGAAGGCCGCGTTGAGCGCCGCTCTTGTCTTCGGCCCGAAACTGGCGTCGATCCCGCCGGTATAGAACCCATCGGCGCGCAACAATTGCTGCAAACGCTGGCGATATTGACGTGAGGTCTTGTATTCGCCGATGTTGAGCAGCGTCTGGAGAGCATAGTCATAGCCTCCCGTGATGGCTGCGTAGGCATATTCGGCTGCGGCAATCGAATCCTGCCGGATGCCTTCCCCATACATCAGGGCGATGGACAGGCTCCAATTCGCCTCGACATTGCCACCGTCGACCGCCTGTTTGAACCATTGCACGGCCTGGTGCTGGTCCTTGGCGAGTCCGATGCCGTCAAAAAGCATGACGCCAAGGCGCCACATCGTATAAAGATCGCCGGCCTTGGCTGCCTCGCGATAATAGACGGCGGCCTGCAAGAGATCCTTGGCGACGCCTTCGCCATCTTCGTACATCTGCCCGAGAAGGCCGGTGGCCGCAACGTCGCCCCCCTCGCGGGCCTGCTTGTAAAGCTCGATGGCCTTTAGATTGTCCTCGGGAACGCCCTTGGCGGTGTCGTACATCAGGCCAAGCCGGCGCATGGCGGCGGAATCGCCGGCATCGGCGGCGATTCGGTAGTATTTCATCGCGCCGGCATAATCCTGGTCGGTGCCTTCGCCGAATTCGTACATCATGCCCAGGTTGAAGGCGGCGATCGTGTCGCCGGCATCGGCCGCCTGCTTGTAAAGCGCGACGGCTTTGGCGTCGTCGACGGCCACGCCTTCGCCTTCGTCATACATCGTTCCGAGAAGACGCATGGCAGCGACATCGCCGCCATCGACGCCCTTCTGGTAATACTCGACGGCTTTGACGTCATCGAGCGCCACGCCTTCGCCGACGTCATACATGAAGCCGAGTTCGCGGGCCGACTGCGCGTCGCCCATCTCGCTTGCCTTGAGATAGAGTGCCGCCGCCTTGACCCGGTCCTGGGCCACGCCTTCGCCACTGTAGTACATCATTGCCAGAAAGCGGGTGGCGACCGCGTCGCCGGCATCGCTGGCGTCCCGATAGAGCAGCGCCGCCTTGAAATCGTCGACCGCGACGCCTTCGCCGGTGTCGTACATCAGTCCGAGCGTGCGTGTTGCGTCGAGATCGCCGAGATCGGATGCCTTCTGATACCAGGAAACGGCGCTCAAATCGTCTTCGGTCACGCCGAAGCCGTTGCGCAACATGTCGGCCAGAAGGCGCATACCGGTGGCATTGCCGCCGTCGGCCGCGCGCCGGAACCACGCCACGGCTTCGGTGTCGTTTGCATCGAAGCCTTCGCCGTTCTCGTACATGACGCCGATGCGCCACATCGCATCCGCGCTGCCGAGATCGGCCGCCTGCTGGAACAGCGCCGCGGCCTCCCGATAGTCCTCGGTGTACCAGGCGTCGAGATAGATATCCTCGCCGTCCTTGATGAGCTCTTCGACGCTTTTCGCCGGCGCATCGGTCCCGGTATCGGCGTCGGGAGCGGTTTGCGTTTCGCCGGCCGGATCAGGCTTGTTTTCGTTGGGCGCGACATCGCTCGTAGCGGCGGTGTCCGTAAGTGAGTTATCGGCGGCGGTCGACGCCTGATCCTTTATGGCCGAGATCTTGGAACCGAGCGATCCCGCGGCGAAGGCGGGCGACAGGACAAGAGGCACGAGAACTGGCGCAATCAAAAGGGCTTTCATGTCTTCCTCCATCCGGCCCGCACTTTGCCCCGGATCGATCACCGCGCCGATGCCAAAACGGCCCTCGATGTTCAATTAAGATATCCGGGACGAAGAAACGAACCCCATTTCGCGGGAGGCGTCGATGCTTCCCCACGAACCCAAATCGGACGCTATCACAGGTTTTACGACGTTTGCTGTCAAGAGCGGGGCAAGTCGGGTGTACCCGTTCGCCGTGATTTGTCTTTTTGCAATAAAAAAGGGAGGTGCCGAAGCCCCTCCCACTACGCCTACAATGCCCGATTGTTCGATCCCGGCAGCGTCCTTATTGCCGCGCGACGAATCGGGTCGTTATTGCCAGCTCATGCGGCCGTGTCCAATGTCCAAAGGACGAACGACAGCTCTTGAGAACAGTCCGCCGCACGGTCTTTGCTCTGGGCATCGGAAACGCCGCCCGGAGCGTTTGACGTCAACTCTTTAGGACTGATTCCACCATCCGAGCTGGTGTTAAGCGAGTGTAGCCGGGATGTGCGGACATCCGCATCATGCCCTCAAGCATGTCTCCCGCTGCACTCATCCCTGACATGGGAAACTCCTAAAAAATACGTCGTTTCAAGGCGACCCGACAACACAGGCCCCGGTGTCCTTAATGGTTTGTTAACGCTAATTTTTGAAAACTACGCAACATGTATCAAAGGGTTTCCGTTCGCCATAACAGAAATAACCAGATACAAAAAAGATCAGAAGTGTTCGAGCTAAACAGCCGACTGCTTGCGGTGCCGTAGAACAATCCGGGCCGATAACCCACCCATTTCACTGTCTCCCAGCTCCAGCGTGCCGCCATGCGCCCGCGCGATCGCCTCGACGATCGACAGTCCGAGCCCAAATCCCGTTCCCGCATTGCTGCGCGCAGTGTCGCCGGTCACGAACGGCTTGAGCATGTCCCGGCGTTGGGCTTCGGGAATCCCTGGTCCGTTATCCTCTACCCGGATTTCCACCTTGGCATCATCCAGGGCAACCAGATACACGCGCACCTTCGTGCCGAATTTCAGTCCGTTCTGAACGAGATTTTCGATCATGCGGCGGATGGAGTCCGGTTCGAGCGTGCACACCAGCCGCTCCGGCGCTATGAGCTCGATCTCGGCGTCGAGTTCGGCGAAATCGTCGATCAGCGTCTGTACCAGGCTGACGAGATCGGTTGGCGCCGGCGTGCCCTGAACCTGGCCGTCGCGCAGGAAAGAAAGGGTATTGTCGATCATCGCCTCCATGCGGGCGAGATCGCGCAATTGCCCCGTGCGGATGTCCTCGTCTTCGATGAATTCGGCTCGAAGGCGCATGCGGGTCACCGGCGTCCTGAGATCGTGTCCCACGGCGGACAGCATGCGGGTGCGATCGGCCGCCATCACCGCAATTCTCTGGCGCATGGAATTGAGCGCCTTGGCGGCGACCCTGATTTCCTCCGGACCGGTCTCCGGCAAGGGCGTGTACTGACCGTCGAGACTGAACTCCTCGGCGGCCTTGGCGAAACGCCGCAACGGGCGCGAGACACTGACCACCACCCAGATGAGGGCGACCGGCAGGACGATCACCAGGAGGACCAGCCAGTTCGCCATCATGAATTGCGGCGATAGGATGGAGGGTGGCGGTTCCGGCGGCAACGGCAGATAGGCGTAAATACCGGTACCATCGGGCAGCACGGCCAGCGTCTTTCCGTAGCGTTCGCCGGCAATACTGGTTTGTTCGAGTAGGTAAAGCCCGGCGTTGTCGCGCGACTCCGTCCGGGTGCCCATGTCGGGGCCGGGGCTTGGCGCCATGCCGGGCGGCGGGGCCGGGGACGGCTCGGAAAGCCCGTTGGGGAGACTGGCCAAAGGCGATCCGTTCGGGTTGTCACGGGCCGCCGGGCCGCCGATCGCGATGGCGGTCTCGGGAATGACGACGTCGCTGGCAATGGAAAGACTGAGCCGGGGTGCCATGAGATTGACCAGATCGACGATGGCCTGGCGTTTTTCCGGCGAGGTTTCCACGAGAACCGGCAGTGCGGCGAATAAGATGTTGCTCGCGCCCATGTCGCCATTACTGGTCGGCGGGCGCTCGAAACTGCGCATCACCAGCGTATTTGCGGTAACGGTGAACAGGGCGGCCAGAACGACCAGCACGACGATTTGCCCGCCGATCCGCCGGGGCCAGATAGTGAGGCCGCCGAACCGGAACCGGGATGAGCTCATGCGGTGGTGACTTCTGGAGTGAAGACGTAGCCGCTCGAGCGGATGGTCTGGAAGACTTCCGGATCGCGCGGATTGCGTTCGATCTTCTGTCTCAGGCGGGAAACCAGGATGTCGATCGAGCGTTCCGACGGATGCGCCTCGCGCCCCTGGGTCAGATCAATCAGCTGATCGCGTGACAGGACCCGCCCCGGACGTTCGCAGAACACCGCAAGCAAATCGAATTCGGCACCGGTCAGGGTAACGCGCGTTCCGTTCGGGTCGTGCAGCCGCCGCGCCCGCATGTCGAGATGCCAGCCCATGAAGACATAATCTTGGCTCAGTGCATGAGGCGTTGCCCCCGAGACGGTCTGGCGACGCAACACGGCGCGGATGCGCGCCAGAAGCTCGCGGGGATTGAACGGCTTGGTGATATAATCGTCCGCACCCATTTCGAGACCGATGATCCGTTCGATATCGTCCTTCTGGGCGGTGACGATGACGATGGGAATGTCCGAATTCGCCCGGATCCGCCGGCAGACCGACAGGCCGTCCTCGCCGGGCAGCATGATATCGAGAACGATCAGGTTGATGCGTGAATCCCTCAGGACCTCGTCCATTTCACGGGCATCGCCCGCCTCAACGACAGAGATATCGTTGGCGCGTAGATAGCGTGCGATCAAAGCTCGGATTTCGGCGTCGTCTTCGACGATGAGGATTTTCGTCATTTCCGATGAATGCCATGCTTGGTGCGTCCGGGCCAGACGCTTAATCGTCTCATAATGTTGGTGGAGCGTTGCCGGAAAACAAGGGAACCATTTTTCCGGCTCGACAACGCGATCCTCTGAAACCCATCATGATCAGCAAATGAGACCAATTTAGGTTCACTGAGGCGATAAAAAGGCCACAAAGGCAGTCGTTTAGGTTTCACTGGAGCTCGGGGCGTTTTGATGGCATCAAAACGCCCGGCTCTGTACCTTTATGGTCGCACCGGTTGATGCAAAAAACCGGATTTTGCTTTTTTTGCCCGATGCCTTGAAACGCGGATTTCTCTAGAAATCGGCGCCCAGACGCAGTTTGGCGCCGAACTGGTTTACATTCGAGCGGAAGCTCGAATAGGCCGATGCACGCCAGTTGATCGGGCTTTCCGTGGTGCCGGAAATGCCGGCGCCGATCGTCAGATCGAGAGATCCGTCATCGAGGTTGAGTGGACTGTCGTCATTGGTGAACAGGCCGACAGAGGCCGTGGCGGACAAGTCATATCCCGGTTGTTCCATAATGAGTCTGCCAAGGGCGGCGGCGTGGCCGAAACTGGTGTCCAGGGCCGGTTCGACAGAGCCGGTGCTCCATGTCGCTTGATCGCGATGCGCGCTGACCTGTTTGTGGTTGATGCCCAGCACGACAGTCAGATCGTCGTCCAGAGGGATCGTTTTTTCATAGCCGACATTCAGATTGACACGGTTGATGGTGTAGTCGGCAACATCGCCGGACCAGACGTTGTGGGTCCATTCCTGGCGATAGCCGAAGCCGGCCATAATCGAATCGAACCGGGTGACGGCATAGTTGAGTGCGACGGAACCGCCAACGCCGTCCATGTCCATGGTCTGGTCGACTGCCTGGCTCCCGTTCATGTCGCCATGAGTGTAGTTGAGGCCGAACACGGCCGTCAGCTGGTCGCTCAAAGGATAGGCGACACCACCGGACAACGTGGCGAACGTGCCCTGAATCGTCTGGGAGGTCAGGGTCTCGTCGAGATAGTGCACACCGCTTTTCGCCCAGATCGCGGGTTGGGCTGCCGTGTCTTCTGATCCCCGATCTGGAATGATTACCACGCCGGGCGATGTGTCTTCCGACTGATCTGGAGCCTTATTCTGCTCCCTCATCTTCATGTAGCTGCGTTCCGGCTCACCCGCGTCCGGAATCAGCTCGACGCCAAAAATCTCGATCAGCGGCGTAAGGTAAAAGCTCTGGTCGGCCTCAGCCGGCGAGACAACGCAGCACAGTGGAAATGATACACCGGCAAGGACGGCCAGGGTCTTGCCTCTTAAGCCGGTGTGCCTTGTCTCCTGCTGCATGCCATGCATACGGGCGTTCCCCGTCATCGTCCCCTCCTACGTAAACATGAATAATTTCCACAAGAAATGAAATCTAAATGATAAGTTAACAAAGGTATTTGGAGGAGTAAAGAAAAGGGCCAACGTCGAACGAATTGTCCCAATGTAATGGATCGCCGAAGTCCTACTAAAAGAAAGACGCCGGTGCTTGTGCACCGGCGTCTTCATAGATCCGAGACTGGGAAGTAGCGGATCTTACGAGTATTATCGGGACTAGAAGCCCATGCCACCCATGTCGCCCATGCCGCCGCCGGCAGGCATGGCAGGCACGTCTTCCTTCGGAATCTCGGCAACCATGGCTTCCGTGGTGATCAGCAGGGCCGCAACCGAAGCGGCGTCCTGCAGGGCGGTCCTGACGACCTTGACCGGGTCGACGATACCCATCTTGATCATGTCGCCGAACTCGCCGGTCTGGGCGTTGTAGCCGTAGGTATAGGTGGCGTTGTCGAGCACCTTGCCGACGACCACCGAGCCTTCGTCACCCGCGTTCTGGGCGATCTGACGGATCGGGGACTGCAGGGCGCGACGCACGATGCCGATACCGGCTTCCTGATCGGCATTGGCGCCCTTGGCGTCGACCGCCGCAGCGGCGCGCAGCAGCGCGACGCCGCCACCGGGAACGATGCCTTCCTCGACCGCGGCGCGGGTGGCGTTGAGCGCGTCTTCAACGCGATCCTTGCGCTCCTTCACCTCGATTTCGGTGGCGCCGCCGACCTTGATCACGGCAACACCGCCGGCCAGCTTGGCCAGACGTTCCTGGAGCTTCTCACGATCGTAATCGGAGGTGGTCTCCTCGATCTGGGCCTTGATCTGGGCAACACGGCCTTCGATGTCTTCCTTGGCGCCCGAACCATCAACGATGGTGGTGTTCTCCTTGGTGATATCGACCTTCTTGGCAGTGCCGAGCATGTCGATCGTCACGTTCTCGAGCTTGATGCCGAGTTCTTCGGAGATGACCTGACCACCGGTCAGAACGGCGATATCCTCAAGCATGGCCTTGCGACGGTCGCCGAAGCCCGGGGCCTTGACGGCCGCGACCTTGAGGCCGGCGCGCAGACGGTTGACGACCAGGGTCGCCAGGGCCTCGCCCTCGACGTCTTCGGCAATGATCAGCAGCGGACGCTGCGACTGCACGACCGATTCAAGGATCGGCAGCATGGCCTGAAGGTTGGACAGCTTCTTTTCGTGCAGGAGGATATAGGGATCCTCGAGCGAAGCGATCATCTTTTCGGTGTTGGTGACGAAATAGGGGCTGAGATAGCCGCGGTCGAACTGCATGCCTTCGACGACTTCGAGTTCGGTCTCGAGCGACTTGGCTTCCTCGACGGTGATCACACCCTCGTTGCCGACCTTCTGCATGGCCTCGGCAATATCCTTGCCGACCTGCTCTTCGCCGTTTGCGGAGATCGTGCCGACCTGGGCGACTTCCTCGGACGAGGAGATCTTGGTGGCGGACTTGACCAGGCTGTCGACGACTTCGGCAACGGCGAGATCGACGCCGCGCTTCAGATCCATCGGGTTCATGCCGGCGGCAACCAGCTTGACGCCTTCGTTGACGATGGCCTGGGCCAGAACGGTGGCGGTGGTGGTGCCGTCGCCGGCGATGTCATTGGTCTTGGACGCAACGGCGCGAACCATCTGGGCGCCCATGTTCTCGAACTTGTCTTCAAGCTCGATTTCCTTGGCGACCGTCACGCCGTCCTTGGTAATGCGCGGCGCGCCGAAGGATTTGTCGAGAACGACATTACGCCCCTTCGGGCCAAGCGTGACCTTGACGGCGTTGGCGAGAACATTGACGCCACGCAGCATCTTGTCGCGGGCGTCGGTCGAGAATTTCACTTCTTTTGCGGACATGTATTGTGCTCCTGGAATTTCGGCTGGAGGAAAGGGGCGGGCCCGTTACCGGCGCTTGACGCGCGCGATAGGAGGCATCAGGCCTCGATCACACCCATGATGTCGCTTTCCTTCATGATCAGCAGGTCTTCGCCGTTGATCTTGACTTCGGTGCCGCTCCACTTGCCGAAGAGCACGCGGTCGCCGGTCTTGACGTCCATCGGGACAATCTTGCCGGACTCGTCGCGGGCGCCGGGGCCCACGGAAATTACTTCGCCTTCGGAAGGCTTTTCCTTGGCGGTGTCGGGAATGATGATGCCGCCGGCAGTCTTTTCCTCACTGTCGAGGCGGCGCACGACGACACGGTCATGCAGGGGACGGAAGCTCATGGTCGCTCCTTGATAGTTATTGAGATAAACCCTGAAAATGCGCTGTTAGCACTCGTTAATGTAGAGTGCTAACGATCGGCGGGGATATAGGAACCGCCGTTCCCGCTGTCAAGGGCAACGCGTGTCTGAAAGTATCGCGTGCCCCGGACTAACCCGGTGCGGAAAGCTGCGGAATTTAGGGTGCCCGTCGCACTGCCGGGTTGCATTGGTCGATGGCTGACGATAGGAAACCTGCCCGAAGGGTTCAGCCCTCAAGGACCAATCAAGGCGTGGCTACCGTCATCACCGCTTGCGGACGGACGACCACCGATCCGGAACAGGTGACGTGCACCAGAAGGTTGCCCCAACTCTCGGCATTGTCATTCCAAGCTACAACGAACGCGACAATATCGTGCCGCTCGTTGAACGGCTGGAGCACGCGCTTGCCGGCGTCAATTTCGAGATCATCGTCGTGGACGACGACAGCCCCGACGGTACCGCCGAGGTGGCAAAGGCTCTCGGCGCCGAAAAGCCCTATGTCCGCTGCATCCACCGTATCGGCCGGCGCGGCCTGTCGTCTGCCTGCATCGAGGGCATGGCCTCAAGCGATGCCACCTATGTCGCGGTGATGGATGCCGATCTGCAGCATGACGAATCCATTCTGCCGCTGATGCTGGTCAAGGCCGAGGGTGGCGACCAGATCGTCGTCGGATCGCGCTATGTCGAAGGCGGTTCGGCCAGCGACGGCCTGTCGCCCATCCGCGAATGGGGCAGTCGCAGCGCCACCTGGGTGTCGCAGTTGATGTCCGGTTTCCGCACCTCCGATCCGATGAGCGGCTTTTTTCTTTTGCGGCGCGACCTGTTCGAGGAGATCGCCGGGAACCTGTCGCCGGAAGGTTTCAAGATCCTGCTCGACATCCTTTTTACCGCCGGGCGGCGCCATCGCGATTTGAGGGTGTCCGATGTGCCCTACACCTTCCGTCAGCGTCTCGCCGGCGAAAGCAAGATGAATGCGCTCATCGCCGCCCAGCTCGTCGGCTTGTGGATTTCGCGGCTGACCGGCGGTCTGTTGCCGGTGAGCTTCGTCCTGTTCGCCGCGGTCGGCGCCACCGGCATCGTCGTTCATCTCAGCATCCTGTGGCTGGCCTATTCCGGTATGGGAATGGATTTCACGCTTGCCCAGCTCGTCGCGACCCTTGTGGCGATGACCTCGAATTTCTTCCTGAACAACGTTTTGACCTATGCCGACAAGCAGTTGCGGGGCCGGGCGCTGTGGCTTGGGCTCATCAGCTTCTACCTGGTGTGTTCGCTGGGCGCGGTCGCCAATATTTCCATCGCTTCGGTCATTTTCGGCATGAGCCATGCGCCGCTCGTCTCCGGTCTTGCGGGGGCTGTTATCAGTTCGGTCTTCAATTATGCCGTGACCCGCGTCGTCACCTGGCGGCGCCGGATCTGAAAAATCCATGCGGAAAAGCGGCTGCCGACTTATCGTGAAAGATGCCGCGCTAACGAAAGGATAGGGCACGCGTTCCGGCCTGGCCCGAACGCCCACGTGCTCTTGGGGGGGTCGACATGACGGATATGGACAGGTCCCGCACGACAGTTCTCGGCAGTCCCGGCACCATGCGCCGAGCCACGATCTGGCTTATCGTGCTGACCGCTCTGGTTCGCCTCGTCGGCGCCTGGGCGCTCGATCTGGGCCTGGGCGAGTCCTATTATCTCAGCTCGGCGCGGGTTCTGCATCTGGCCTATTTCGACCAGCCGCCATTGTCGCTCTGGCTGATCTGGGCGGCCAAGGGGCTTTTCCAGTCCGAAAGCCCGCTTCTGCTGCGGTTGCCGTTTGTTCTGATCTTTGCCGGTTCGAGCTGGATGATCTACCGGCTTGGCGCCCTGTTCCGCTCCGAGCGGGCAGGATTTTTCGCGGCGCTCATCATGAACGCCTCCATTCTGTTCCAGATTTCCATTGGCTCCTGGCTGCAGCCCGACGGGCCACTGTTTCTCGCCTGGCTGGTGACGGCCTGGCTGTTGGCACGCCTCTTTTTCGTCAGGGGTAATGGAAACCGTCTGGGCGAATGGGCCTGGGTCGGCGTCTGGCTGGGCATCGGCTTTCTTGCAAAATACCACATCGCCTTTCTTCTGGCCGGTACCGGCTTGTTCGCCCTGACCAATCGCGATGCCCGCAAATGGATTTTGAAGCCCGGTCCCTATCTCGCCATCCTCATTGCCGTGCTGGTTTCTCTGCCCGTCATCATCTGGAACATGCAGAACGGCTGGGCGAGCTTCGCCTTTCAGGGTGGCCGCGCGCTCGGCACGAGCTTTCACGGCGACTGGCTCTTGCGCATGATCCTCGGCCAATTGCTCTATATCGTGCCCTGGATCGCCCTGCCGGCGCTTTACGCCATGGTTTTGGCGGCGCTCAAAGGACCGAACGGCCGTTTTCCCGAGGACAGTCCGGCCGGCTTTGCCTGGTTCCTTGTCTGCAACGCCATCGGCCCGATCCTGTTTTTCACCGCCGTCGCCGCCTGGTCCGACACACAGTTCCATTTCCACTGGCAGGCGCCGGGCTATGTCATGCTGTTCGCGCTGTTGGCCAGCTGGGCCGACAAGGCCTGGGCCCGGTGGCGGGGCCTCGTCAAATGGTGGCTCGTTTTTACAACCGTGGTGACCTTCGCCCTTCTCGGCGTCCTGGTCAGCCATGCCGCCACCGGCTGGATGCGCCATGTCCTGCCGGGCGGCGAAACCATGTCCGATCCGACAGGCGACGCCCTCGAATGGCGCGAACTCGGGCAATGGTTCACCGATAGCGGCGCCGTGAACGAAAACGCCTTCGTCGCCGGATTGTGGTGGGGCCAGTGCGGCTATATCGACAAACCGCTCGCCGGCCGGCTGCCGCTGGCCTGTTTGTCCGATGATCCGCGCAACATCGCCTTCAACATCGATCTCGAAGCGATGGTCGGGCGCGATGCCTATATCGTTTCAACCGGAATGGATCCGGCCGTGATCATGGCGCGCTTCGGGGCGTTTTTCGACAGCATGGAACCTGTCGGCAAACTGGACATCACCCGCCACGGCTTTGTCGAAGTGCATGACGTTCAGATCGTCAAGGGTCACGACTTCCACATGAACCGCGTTCTTCCCGTCACCGGAGATCCAATTGCGCCTATCCTGACCCTGCCGCGCACGCGCATCACCGGCCTGTCGGGCACCATCCGCAACAGCGATCCAGTGGAACGTACGGTCGAGATCGTGCTCGACGATAACAAGATCGGGACCATCCTTCTCGCCGCCGATGCCGAAACGGCGTTCGACATCGCCATCGACAGCAGTTTTCGCGCAGTGGGCAGCAAAGAAGCCGAACTGGCTCTGCGCGATGTCGCAGGCGACAATGATGGGCTCGGTTTCGTCAGTCTCGCGGTCCGGGCGGATTAGGGTGCTCTGAGGACAAGTGAACACTGTTTTTCCGGCTCGAAAACACGACCACTCAAGACTTTGGGACCGGTCACCCGACCCCACCTCAAAAAACCACTCTATGCGGCGCCGGCCAGTCCGTCGTCGCGGTCTTCCCAGGCCTGTTTCTTGCGGTAGATCGTCGAGGGACTGATCTCGAGTGCGGCGGCGGCGCGGGCGATATTGCCGTGGAAATGGGAAATGGCCGCTTCGATGATGCGCTGTTCCTGCTGCCACATGGGCAGGATGGCGTTTTCGTGCGTTACGAGAGGCAGGATCATGCCGGTTTCGCCGGTTTCGTCATCGACATCGGCGGCGGCCAGCATCTGCGGCACGACCAGTGGGCCATCGAACATGGAAACGATGCGCTCGACAAGCGTTTCCAGTTGCCGGACATTGCCTGGCCAGTCATGGGCGTCGAGATAGGCCAGCGCTGCCGGCGAAAATCCCGAAAAGTGTCGACCGTGGTCCCGGGAAAACCCGGCAAGAAAATGCACGGCCAACGGTCCGATATCCTCGGGGCGCTGCCGTAATGGCGGCAGGTGGATGGGCAGGACGTTGAGCCGGTAGAACAGATCCTGGCGCAAGGCCTTTTCCATGACCAGCACGGCAGGATTCTGGTGCGTCGAACACACGATGCGAAGCGTCGGGAACAGGAACCGGTCTGTATCCGAAAGCGTGGCGCCGTCGGGATCGACAAGGCTGAACAGATGGGCCTGCGCGGAAAAGGGCAGGGCGCCGATTTCATGAAACAGAACCGTGCCGCCGCCGGCCTGCGCCAGAAGCTGGGCGCTGGCCTCGCCGATCAGGCGGGCAAGCCCGGACCCGGACTGCGTTTCACCCTCGCTTAGGGCGATCCGGGCGCAATCGATCACTATGAAAGGCCGTTCGCTTCCCGGACCGAGCGCGTGCAGCGTCTCGGCGACAAGGCGTTTGCCCGTGCCGGCTTCCCCGGTCAGAAAGACCGGCGCCGAGGAAGGCGCGATCCGCGACAATTGATCGAGAATGACCTGCATCTGCGGCGCCCGGGCGATGAACCGTCCCCTGACGGACAGCAATCTGCGTCCGTCCGGCGCGGAGCCGGCATGCCGGGCGTAGCGCGCTTTCAGCGTCGCAATCCGTTTGGTCAGCTCGGCCCCTGTCAGGGGTTTTGTCAAACAGTCATGCGCCCCGGCCTGCAGCGCCTCGACCGCGGCCGAAACCGAATCGTGCGCGGAAACCACGAGAAGAAGGGCGGTTCCGCCCAGCCGCGCCAGCCGGCTGACCGCGCGTTCGGTTGTTTCGGCAAGATCCGTGAGACTGTCGAGATCGGCGAGAACGATGTCGAATTCCGATGCCTGAAGGGCGGCGGCGCCCGCCTGTCCGCCACGTACGTGCAAAAGCGTGTGCGCGACATAGGAGGTGGATACGGCATCAAGCAGGTGCCGGCCAGCATCGATCACCAGCATACGCGCTGAAACTTGAGGCTGGGCCTCGGCGGGCATGAAACGGTCTCCGGTTCTGGAGTTTGGAGCCAGACGACTCCAGTGTGGCATTCTGCGCGGCGCGATTGTTTCTCAACAGGGTAAACAAAGTGTTTTACTTGGAAGCGGTCGATGCGCCCGCTTTTGCCGCGCGGCAGGGGATGCTAAGACGAAAAGGACGATTCCAGAGGCTGGAAGAAGACAACCCACTGTGCAATTCCTCGTCTATGTTTTCATTGCGATTATTGGTGTTGCCATTGGTGGCATGGCCTATTTTGGCCTGACATTTACTCTGATCGAGGCGATCCTCAGCGCCGTTCTGGCCTTTACGCTTTGCGTGGTGATTATGGAACGCACCCTCAGATGGCGGTCCGAACGGCGCATGGAAAAGGCCATCGAAGACCTTTCGCGCCTCCTGTCGACGGATGCGCAGGCCGGTCAGGTGCTCTCGCAGCGAATCAATGCACTGACCGATATCGACGCGGGAACGCGTATCGAGGTGCTCGAAGCCGACCTGTCGGTTCTGGGAACCGTGGTCCGTCAGGTGGCCGAAGCCGTTTCCGATCTCGAAGCCAAGATGATCGTGCCCGAAGCGCCCGCACCCGCGCCCGAACCCGAGCAGGCCGAGGAAAAACCGGCGGCGGTCAACAAGGAACCGGAACCGGTCATTCCGCTCGAAATGCTGCGGCTGGCCCTCGACGAAGGCCGGCTGGTTTTCCATATGCAGCCGATGATCACCCTGCCGCAGCGGCGCACCTACGGCTTCGATCTCGTTCCGCGTCTGAAACTTGAAGACGGCGATCTGGCCGACGCGCCCGATTTCATGCCGCGAAACAACGGGCGGGATCTGGTCCGCCGCATCGAACGGGCCGGCATCGAAGAGGCGGTCACACTTATCAGGCGCGCGCGCTCTTCGGGCCAACCGGCTGTGATCTACGTGCCCGTTTCGCGTGCGAGCCTCAACCAGCGCGAAAACGCGGAGGAACTGGTGGGCCTGTTCGATGCGAACAGCGTGATCGTCAAGAGCCTCATCCTGCGCCTGTCGGAAGCCGACTGGCGCGCCATGAGCGCCGTCGAACGCAAAGTCGCCGCCGCTTTTCGTGCCAAGGGCATCCGCTTCGCCATAACCCGCGCCAAAACCCTCCGGCTCGATTTCAACGAGCTGGCGGGCATGGGCGTAACCTCCATTCGTATCGACGCCGAAACCTTTGCCAACGATCCGTCCTCGTTGACCGACTTCCATTCATCGGACATTTCGGCGTATATCGCTCGCTTCGACATCGACTTGATGGTTGAAAACGCCCGCACCGAACAGCAGATTCTGTCTGCGCTCGAAGACGGGATCAAATATGCCCAAGGTCCGCACATTGCCGTTCCGGTTCCCGTGCGGGCTGATCTCATGGTACGCCGCGATGCGCCCGTACCGACAAAACACGCGACCTCCGGCTAGCGCAGCCGGCAACACCCGACAAGAGGACTGACATGCCTACCGGCCAATTGGTCACCACCGGTCTTTCGGCGCTCGCCCCAGAATACGACGCCGTTTTCTGCGACATCTGGGGCGTTGTGCATAACGGGGTCGCCCCCCACACGGACGCGGTTGCCGCCCTGACCCGCTATCGCAAGGACGGCGGTCATGTCATCCTGATCACCAATGCCTCGCGACCGACGCCCCAGATCGTGGAAATGCTCGAGAGCATGCAGATCGGGCCGGAGGTTTACGACCGCATCGTCAGTTCCGGCGATGTCACCCGCGAGCTGGTGCGCGCCTTTTCCGGAAAGATCATCCATTTCGTCGGTCCGCGGACCGACGCTCCGATGATCGAGGGATTGAGCGTGGCCAAGGGCGAACCGGAAGAGGCGGCGGCTGTCGTGGTGACTGGTCTCGAAAAGTCGGACGACCTGCCGGAAGCCTATAAGGATCGGCTCGAAGACTGGCTCGGCCATCGCCTGCCGCTGATCTGCGCCAATCCGGACGTGACCGTCGAGGTGGGCGATACCATCGAATATTGCGCCGGCGCGCTGGCGGAAATCTACGCCGATATGGGCGGTCGTGTCGAAATGGCCGGCAAACCCTATCCGCCGATCTACGAGGTGGCCTTCCACATGCTCGAAGAAGCGGCGGGCCGGCGCATCGAGACATCCCGTATCCTTGCCATCGGCGACGCGGTGAGAACCGATGCCCTCGGTGCGGCGCGTTTCGGGCTCGATTTCCTCTTTATCACCGGTTCGCTGCACGCCGACGAACTCGACGCCTTTTCCGGTGCGAACGAAACGAGGGTGATCGAGGCGGTGGCGCCAAGCCGGGCCAAGCTTGTCGGGCACATGCCGAGACTGATGTGGTAACCGGAAACAGGGCGCGGTACCTCGCCGCTCTTGCATTCGATGAAAAGACGCGGCAGTTTCCCGCCACGCCTTGTCCCCCGCCGGAAATTCCGCAGTGTCTGCTTTCACTCTTTTGAGATCTCTTGATGCCGTGCCGCCTTCGCTGAAGGGCGGAGTCGTCGCTATCGGCAATTTCGACGGGTGCCATCGCGGCCATCAGCACATCCTCAACGAGGCGAACCGGCTGGCCCGGGAAGCGGGTACGCCCTCGATCTTGCTGACCTTCGAGCCGCATCCGCGCGACGTCTTCGCGCCCGAGCCGTTCCTGTTCCGCTTGAGCGATGGCGAACAAAAGGCGCGCCTTGCCGCCGCCTTGGGCTTCACCGGCATCGTCATCATGCCGTTTTCGCGGAGCCTTGCCGCCGTCGAGGCCGAGGCGTTCGTCAAGGACTATCTCGTCGAGGCGCTCGGCGCGTCCGCGGTGGTGGTCGGCTCCGATTTCCATTTCGGCCGAGCCCGGGCCGGTACGCCCCGATATTTGCGTGAAGCGGGCGAACGGCACGGTTTTGCGGTCCATCAGCTCGATCTTATCGGCGAAGGCGACGAGGCGATTTCCTCGACACGTGTCCGCGAGGCGCTGAAAGCGGGCGAGATCACGCGCGCAAACGCTCTTTTGGGCTATCACTGGATCGTCGAAGGCACGGTGATCAAGGGCGACCAGCGCGGCCGCACGCTCGGATTCCCGACCGCTAATTTCTCCCTTCCCGGCACGTCCGGTCTCGCCGAAGGCGTCTACACCATCCGCGTCAAACTCGGCAACCGGCTGTTCAATGGCGTGGCCGGCCATGGCAAGCCGACATTCGACAACACCCACCCGCCCTTCGAGGCCCATATTCTCGATTTCGACGAAGACATCTACGGTGCCTATATCGAAGTGGCGATGGTTAGCCACTTGCGCCAGAATTTCCATTTCGCCGGGGTTGACGCCCTGATTGCGCAGATGAACAGGGACAAGCTCAGGGCGCGTGAAATCCTCGCCAAAGAAAAGCCCTTGAGCGAACTCGACCGGCATCTCGGCTTCATTATCTAGGGTCGGGGGCTCCAAAGCGCCCGACCCGGAAAAAGCCTTCTCGGGATGCATGTTTCAGGACATGAGGCCGGTTTTTCGGCCCGAACGTGCGACCGAACTAGAAACTGATCCGCGCGACTGATAAAGCAACGCCGGATTTCAAAGGACTTCCGTTCGAATTACCGGTACCCAAATGACCGACACGACCACTCAAGCGACGGAAAAAGACTATTCCGCCACGCTTTTCCTGCCCCAGACCGATTTTCCCATGCGCGCGGGCCTGCCCAAGCGCGAACCCGACTGGCTTAAGCGCTGGCAGGACATGGACCTTTATTCCCGTCTGCGCGAACAGGCCAGAGACAGGGAAAAGTTCACCCTTCACGATGGCCCGCCCTATGCCAATGGCAACATCCATATCGGGCACTCGCTCAACAAGATCCTGAAGGACCTCGTTACGCGCAGTAAGCAGATGCTCGGCTACAACTCGGCCTATGTGCCGGGCTGGGACTGCCACGGTCTGCCGATCGAATGGAAGATCGAGGAACAGTATCGCGCCAAGGGCAAGAACAAGGACGAGGTGCCGATCAACGAGTTCCGCAAGGAATGCCGCACCTTCGCCGAGCACTGGGTCGATGTGCAGCGCGCGGAATTCAAGCGGCTCGGCGTCATCGGCGACTGGGACAATCCCTATCTGACGATGAGCTACGACGCCGAGGCGGTGATCGCCGGTGAACTGATGAAGTTCGCCATTTCCGGCCAGCTCTATCGCGGCTCAAAGCCCGTCATGTGGTCGGTGGTCGAGCGTACGGCTCTGGCCGAAGCCGAGATCGAATATCACGATTACGAGTCCGAAACGATCTGGGTGAAATTCCCGGTACAGTCCGGCACGCATACCGACGCCTTCGTCGTCATCTGGACGACGACCCCGTGGACCATCCCCGGCAACCGCGCCATCTGCTATTCGTCGCGCATCGCCTACGGGCTTTACGAGGTCACAACGGCCGAGAATGATTTCGGACCGCAGCCCGGCGAAAAGCTGATCTTCGCTGATGTGCTAGCTGAAGAGAGTGCCAAAAAGGCCAAGGTCACCTTTACCCGGCTTGGCGACGTCACGACCGAGGAACTGAGTGCAATCCTGTGCGATCACCCGCTCAAGGGTCTGGGTGGCGGCTATCAGTTTGCCGTGCCGCTTCTGGATGGCGATCACGTCACCGACGATACCGGCACCGGGTTTGTGCATACCGCGCCAGGGCACGGCGCTGACGACTACAATATCTGGACGGCCAGGACCCGCGAGATCGCCGCCAAGGGTGTCGATACGACGATCCCCTTCACCGTCGACGATGCCGGCTATCTGACCAAGGATGCGCCGGGCTTCGGGCCGGACGCGGAAGGCGGGCCGGCCCGCGTCATCGACGACAAGGGCAACAAGGGCGACGCCAACAAGCGGGTGATCGCGGCGCTGATCGATGCCGACAGGCTGTTCACGCGCGGACGATTGAAGCATCAATATCCGCATTCCTGGCGCTCTAAGAAGCCGATCATTTTCCGCAACACCCCGCAATGGTTCGTCCATATGGACAAGGATCTCAAGGGCGTGATCTTCGATTCCGCCGGCGCCATGAAGACGACGCCGCGCGATGGCGAGGATACGCTCAGGACCCGTGCGCTTGCGGCCATCGACAAGACGCGTTTCGTGCCGCCGCAGGGCCAGAACCGGCTGCACTCGATGATCGCCGACCGGCCCGACTGGGTGCTCAGCCGCCAGCGCGCCTGGGGCGTGCCGATCGCCGTGTTCCGCAATCCGGAAACCGGGCGCATCATCCCCGGTCCGGACTTCGAACGCTCGGACGAACTGCGCCAGCGCATCATGACCGCCTTCGAGACCGAGGGCGCCGACGCCTGGTTCGCCGACGGGGCCAAGGAACGCTTCCTTGCCGGTCTTGTCGACGATTTCGACGCCTGGGAGCAGGTTCGTGACATCCTCGACGTCTGGTTCGACAGCGGATCGACCCATGTCTTCGTGCTTGGCAACAAGCAGAAATGGCCGCATTTGAGATTTCCGGCCTCGCTGTATCTGGAAGGCTCGGACCAGCATCGCGGCTGGTTCCATTCCTCGCTCTTGGAAAGCTGCGGCACCAAGGGCGTCGCGCCTTATGACAGCGTTCTGACCCATGGCATGACCATGGACAAGGACGGCATGAAGATGTCGAAATCGCTGGGCAACACCATCGCCCCGCAGGACATCATCAAGCAGTACGGCGCCGACATCCTTCGGTTGTGGACCGCAACGATCGATTACTCCGAGGACCATCGCATCGGCGAGGAAATCCTCAAGACCGTGGTCGAAAACTACCGCAAACTGAGGAACACCATCCGCTGGATGCTTGGCAATCTGGCGCATTTCAAGCCCGAGGAGGCGGTCGATCCCGCTGCCATGCCGGAGTTGGAGCGCCTGATGCTGTCGCGTCTGGTCAGCCTCGATAAAATCGTGCGCGAATCCTACGACAATTACGACTACAAGCACGTGGTTTCGACGCTGTCGAACTTCATGAATATCGAACTGTCGGCCTTCTATTTCGACATCCGCAAGGACGCGCTTTATTGCGATCCGATTTCGAGCGTGAAGCGCCGCGCCGCGCTGACGGTTCTCGACAAGCTGTTCAACCATCTGGTCGTCTGGCTCGCCCCCGTGCTCGCCTTCACCACCGAGGAAGCCTGGCTCGAACGCCATGCGGAACAGGGGGCTTCGGTCCATCTCGAACTCTTCCCCGATGTGCCGTCCGCCTGGGAGGACGCCAGGCTCGAGGCCAAATGGGCCTTGATCCGCAAGGTCCGGCGTGTTGTGACCGGTGCCCTCGAAATCGAGCGCAAGAACAAAACCATTGGGTCCTCGCTGGAAGCCGCGCCCGTGGTTCACATCGCCGATGCCGATCTCATCGTGGCCTTGCACGGTCAGGATTTCGCCGAAATCTGCATTACTTCGGGCATCAGGATCGTGCAGGGCGAAGGTCCGGCCGAAGCCTTCCGTCTTGATGACGTGCCCGGCGTGTCGGTTGTTTTCGCCCGGGCCGAGGGGAAGCGCTGCGCCCGCTCGTGGAAAGTTTTAAAGGATGTCGGTTCGGATCCGGACTATCCCGATATCAGCCCCCGCGACGCGCAGGCCATGCGCGAACGCGCGGCGGCGGGGCTGTAGGGCGTTCATTGGGAAAACGCCGGTTTTCCCCTCCCCTTGATGGGGAGGGTGGCCCGGCAAAGCCGGATCGGGCGGGGTGGCGCCACAGGCGCGAAACCCTGCCCGGATCCTCAAGCCGACCCCGCGGGCGCGGTGCCCCGGTTCTTGGACGGGGGCTTTACATGAAGGAAGCCGTGTGACGACATCCGGGACATCGGGCACTCCCCCTGCTCCAACCCCCACCCCCGGCCCCTTCCCACAAGGGGGAGGGGAGCGTCGGCCAATTCTGCTGGGTCCCGCCCTCAAGGGCAGCCTTGTTGCCGGTCTTGTCGCCTTCCTTCTCGATCGTGGTCACAAGCTCATCCAGCTCGAGATGATGGGCTGGCGCGACATGTGCCCGCCACCGGACACGACGGTTTTTTGCCCGCATCAGGCCATCACGCCGTTTTTCGATTACGTGCTCGTGTGGAATCCCGGCATTTCCTACGGACTTTTACGGGACGTGCCCATCCCGGCTCTTTTCGTCTTGATGCTTTTTGCCACCGGTGTTTTGGCATGGTGGTGGATAAAGGCGGACACGGTTCTGACCCGCTACGGGCTCGCCATCGCGATCGGCGGTGCCGTTTCGCACCTGATCGACCGGCTGGTTTACGGCGCGGTGCCGGATTTTTTCCTGTTTTTCTGGCAGAACCTGTCGTTCTACGTGTTCAACCTTTCCGACACCGCCATCACGCTCGGCGTGATTTTGTTGCTCTTGGACATGGTTTTGCCCCAAAGAAAGGTCCCTGCTTGACCGGGTTACGGCCAGTGTCTGGTTTGATCTGCGGAAATGGTGCTATAAGCGCCTTCGCCGAGGCAGGACGATAATAGTTCAGGGGCGTTGTGGATGTCAGGGCAGAGCGGTGCAAGGTATATCGGGGTCGCGGGCGCAGCATTGTTGCTGGCGGTCACGCTTTCAGCCTGCACCACCATCGAGGGCACCAACGCCGTCGGCGATATCAAGACGTTTGAACGCGAGGTCGGACGCGAGACCCTCAAGGGTCTTGGCATGATTCCGCGCGAAACCAAGGCGCCGATCGAAACGCCGCGCGGACTTCTGGCGCTGCCCAAGGATGGTGTCGAAGTGCCGCCGCCCAGCGCCGAAACCAGCCTGGCCGAGCTGCCCGTAGACAGTGACAAAGCCAAGATCGATACCACCGGGTTGAGCGCCGAGCAGCTTAAAAAGATCCGCAAGATCGTCGTCTTCGACGGAATCGCCGATTCCGGTCGCAGGCTGACCGATGCCGAGATCGCCCAGCTGGTCAGGCACGTCGAATCCGGACGGCTGCGTCTCGCGCTCAATGCCGACACCCCGCTCTGGGTTCCCGACCAGAAATACTTCACCATCAGCGTCGGCGGTCAGGATGCGGTCTGTCTTGCGGCCAATGGCGACCTGGTGCCACTGGACGATCCGGCCTGCCCGCCCGATATCCGCGCCAAAATCGCCCAGCAGCAGAGTTAAGAGACTTTTCATGGCCGATGCCTCCTCAACGCCGGCGCCGCATTCGGGCGAACGGCTCGCCAAGGTGATTGCCCGCGCGGGTTTGTGCTCCCGCCGCGACGCGGAAAAATGGATCGCCGACGGCCGCGTCAACGTCGATGGCAAGCGCGTCACCTCTCCCGTCATCAACGTGACCGGCGCCGAGGTGATTCTGGTCGATGGAGAACCGCTCGCCGCCCGTCACGGCACGCGGCTCTGGCTTTATCACAAGCCGGCCGGGCTGGTCGTGACCGAGAAGGATCCCGAAGGCCGGCCGACCATTTTCCCGGCCCTTGCCGAAAAGGGCCTGCCGCGCGTCATCACGGTCGGGCGGCTCGACATCAACACCGAAGGACTGTTGCTCCTGACCAATGATGGCGGGCTCAAGCGCGTGCTCGAACTGCCTTCGACCGGCTGGCTCAGAAAATACCGCGTGCGCGCCTTCGGCTCCATCGATCAGGCGCGGCTCGATACGCTCAAGGCGGGCATGACGGTCGATGGCGTAACCTACGGGCCGATCGAGGCGGTGCTCGAACGCGTGCAGGGCGGCAATGTCTGGCTGCTCGTGTCGCTGCGCGAAGGCAAGAACCGCGAAGTCAAGAACGTGCTCGGCGCGCTCGGGCTGGTGGTCAACCGGCTGATCCGGGTGTCCTATGGTCCGTTCCAGCTCGGCGACATGCCGGTTGGCGCAGTGTCGCTGGTCAAGGCCAAGGTGTTGCGCGACCAGCTTGGCGACCGGCTGGCTGCCGAGGCCGCCGTTGATTTCGACAGCGCCTTTCCAGACGATCTGGTGGCCAAGACGCCGCAAAAGCCAACGCGCAATCCGCGCGATCCCAATGCGCGACTGCGTGGCCGCCCGGAGCGCCCGGTGAAATCGGCGCCCGCACCCAAGCCGAAAACCGGCGAGCCACGTTTCGCCAAACAACGCGCCGAAGGCAAGGCGCCGCCCAAATCCGACCGTGAGCCGCGCCGTTTCGACGAGCCGAAACCGGCAATGCGGCGTGTGCTGTTCGACGATGGGCGCGAACTTCTCGAAGAGGCGCCACGCGTCCGCCGCGACAGGGACGATCGCCCGTCCGGGGATGGCGAGAGGCCTTTTTCCAAGCGCGGTGACCGTCCCGATCGCGCGCCCGCCGATCGCAAGGGTCCGCCGCGGTCCGGCGACCGGTCGCAGGGCCGTCCGGACGGCCGACCGCAATCGCGTGGCGAAGGGAGATCGTCTTTTCGAAAGGACGACAAGCCGTCGTTTCGCGGTGGCGACAAACCGCAGTCCCGCAGTGGTGGGCGTCCCGGCGGACGCTCCGGCGACAGGCCCGGCGGCAAGCCGTTCGGCAAACCCTCCGGTCCGCGCCGCGGCGGTGGCAAGCCCTCAACCCCGCGCGGCAGGGAGCGCTAGATGCGCATTGTTGCCGGACGGTTTCGCGGCAGATCGCTGATCTCGCCGCCGGACGAAACGATCCGGCCGACATCGGACCGCGTACGAGAATCCGTTTTCGACATGCTGGCGAGCCGGCTTGGCCCCGATCTCGGCGGCGCCCGCGTGCTCGACCTTTTCGCCGGCACCGGTGCACTGGGCCTCGAAGCGCTGTCGCGCGGGGCGAGTTTCGCCATGTTCGTCGACAGCGGCATCGCCGCACGCGCCCTCATCCGTGATCACATCGAAGCGTTCGGCATCGGCGGCACGGCCAAGCTTTTGAAACGCGACGCGACATCGCTCGGTCCCATCGAGCGGTTCAAGCCCTTCGACCTCGTTTTCCTCGATCCGCCCTATGCCAAGGGTCTGGGAGAAAAAGCGCTCGTTTCCGCCAGTGAAGGCGGCTGGATCGTTCCCGGCGCGACGATCGTTTTCGAGGAGAAAAAGGGCGTGGTGCCTGTTTTGCCGGAGGGTTTCACGGAAACGGATTTGCGCGATTACGGCGACACAAGCATCCGGTTTCTCACCTATCGCACCGAAGCCGATCAGGCGTAGCCCGAGGGCAGCGCCGTTTCCTGCTTGACGGTTTCCATCGAAATATAGGCGGACAGGTCAAACAGCTCGATCCGGGCGAGGAGCTGTTTGTAGATCACGTCATAGTGCTCGACATTGGGCAGAACCAGCTTGAGGATATAGTCGAAATTGCCGGTCAGCCGATGGACTTCGACAATCTCGGGGATGCTCGCCACCGCCGCGTGGAATTCGGTCAGCCAGGCCTGATTGTGCTGCGCGGTGCGCACGATGACGAAAACCGTGGTCGGAAGGCCCATGCGCGCCCGATCCAACAGCGCCACCGACCCGGTGATATAGCCCTCTGCCTCCAGCCGGGCGATGCGGCGCGAGCAGGCCGAGGGCGACAGCGCCAGTTTTTCGGCCAGCTCCACCACCGGTGTCTTGGCGTCCTTTTGCAGCAAGCTCAGCAATTTGCGATCGCGATCATCCAACATAAGCAGATCTTGCACCATCTTTTCTAGATACGCAATTCTTGTGCATAAAAGAACGATATTGCGCTGAAGCTGCGCGTCACTTATGCAAGTGACGCGCAAGAATGCGTGCCATTTGCATGGGTGCGCGTGCATTCTCTCCTCATCAAACGGGGAGTGACCGGAATGAAGACAATCGGCCTGATCGGCGGCATGAACTGGGAATCGACGGCGACCTATTACAGCCTCATCAACGAGGCGATCCGCGACAGGTTCGGCGGGTTGCACTCCGCCAAGATCGCACTTTATTCGGTCGATTTCGACGAGGTCGTCCAGTTGCAGACTGCCGGTCGCTGGGACGCGGCGGCCGATCTGCTCGGCACGGCCGGTGCGGGTCTGGCCAAGGCGGGCGCCGAGTGCGTGCTCATCTGCACCAACACCATGCACCTGGTTGCCGATCCGGTTGCCGAAAAAAGCGGCGTGCCGTTGATCAACATCATCGACGAGACGGCCAAGGCGCTGAACGTGGCCGGGGTCAACAAGCCTTTGCTGCTCGCCACCCGCTACACCATGGAACACGGATTTTACGCCGATCGTCTGGCCCGGTTCGGTCTCACCGCCACAACGCCCGACGCCGAGGGACGCCAGCTCATGCACGATGTGATCTTCGATGAACTGTGCCAGGGTGTCACCAAGGACAGCTCGCGCCATGAGGTGATGAAGCTGATCGACAAAGCCATCGCCGACGGCGCCGATGGCGTCATTCTCGGTTGCACCGAGATCCCGCTTCTGATCGACGCCGATGCCCTTCCGATCCCCGGTTTCGATTCCACCCGCATTCATGCCGCCGCGGCGGTGAAATTCGCGCTGGAAGAGGATGGACAGGCGGCGAACGCAGCCTGACAAGATATTGTGCCGCCCCCCAAAACGGCGGCGCCTTATCGGCTTTCTCGTTGTTTTTCGCGACGTTTTGAGGGCCACCGGAGGTGGACAGACAGCACGCGAGATGAAATAAGCCGGTTTTCCTTCAAGCAGTAATTCGATGACGCGCCCGGACCTGATCATTCGCAGCTTTGAAGATGCCGACACCGCCGCTCTGTCAGACATCTGGTGGCGTGCGTCGCTGGCGGTGCATTCGTTTCTCGGCGAGGACCTGCTGCGCGCGCAAAAGAAACTGATCGAAGAGATCTATCTGCCCAAGGCTGAAACCTCGGTCGCGCTTCTGGGGCAAACGCCGGTCGGATTCATCGGCCTGCTCGACAGTTTTATCGGTGGGCTGTTCGTCGATCCGGATTATGGACGGCGCGGCATCGGCCGGGCCCTTGTCGAACACGCTCTTGAGCGCCGCGCGGAGCTGACGCTGGAAGTCTATGCCGCCAACGAAAAGGCCTGTGCGTTTTATCAAAAGATCGGCGGCGTGGAGATCGGGCGCAGGCCAAAAGACGATAACGAATTGCCCTTCGAACTGATCCGCATGCGCATCGCCCGCTGATCACCGCCCGAACAGGCGTTCCAGATCCTTCTTTTTCAGTTCGATATAGGTCGGTCGCCCATGGATGCACTGGCCCGAATGCGGCGTTTGCTCCATTTCGCGCAACAGGGCGTTCATTTCCGTCGGTTGCAGGCGCCGGCCGGCTCGGACCGAGCCATGGCAGGCCATGCGGCCGATCAGGGCGTCCATGCGGTCGGTGAGCGCCGTAGAAGCATTCCATTCGGCCAGACCATCGGCAATGTCCCGCACCAGCGGAACGATGTCGGCCTGCCCGAGCAGGGCGGGGGTGGCCGAAACGGCGATGGACGCCGGGCCAAAGCGCTCGTAGACAAGGCCAAGATGCAAAAAGGTGTCGGCCGCTGCTTCGAGGCGGTCGCAATCCTCCTCCGGCAGGTCCACCACCACCGGAATGAGATGCGCCTGGCTTGCCACCGGGCCGGCGTTGAGCTGGGCCCTGAACCGTTCGTAGACCAGCCGCTCATGGGCGGCGTGCTGGTCGATCAGCACCAGCGCGTCGGCAGTCTCGGCGACAATATAGGTATCGAAAAACTGCGCCCGCGCCGCGCCCAGGGGAAAGCCGAGCTGATCGGCCGATTGCGCCTCCGGTTCGTAACGGGCTTCCGGCTCGGCGAAGCCGTTAGCGAGTTCGCGACGGATGGTGGCAGCGGTTGCGGGCGGAATGGCCTCATTGCGCCACGGCGTCGACATCAGCGGCGAACCCGGCGAAAAACCGGACGGCGCCGCTGCCGTAACCGGTGCCGCGCCCGACGCATTCGGGGCGGAAAAACTCGCCAGCGCCTTGTCGGCAATGTTCGAACTCGCCTTGTAGCCCGCCTCGGCCAAGGCATTGAGTATCGCGCGGATGGCCGCGCCACGCACGGCGCCGGGATCGCGGAACCTGAGTTCGGTCTTGGCCGGATGAACGTTGACATCGACCTCGGCCGGATCGACCGACACGAACAGGGCGATGGCCGGGAAGCGGTCGCGGAAGACGAAATCGGCATAGGCCGCCCGCACGGCGCCCAACAACACCTTGTCGCGCACCGAGCGTCCGTTGACGAAATAGAACTGGCTGAGGGAATTGGCGCGTGTGTAGGTCGGCAGGCCGGCAAGCCCGGCAATGACGATACCCTCGCGCGCGAGCGCCAGCGTCATGGCGTTTTCCGTGAAGTCCGGCCCCATCACCTCGGCGACGCGGTTTTTGAGCGCACCGGGTCCGGCATGGGCGCCAAAGCTCACACTGGAGCGGTCGCTGCCGGAAAGGGTGAAGGCCACATCCGGATTGGACATGGCGAGCCGCTTGACCACATCGGTGATCGCGCCCGCTTCGGCCCGGTCGGACTTGAGGAATTTCAACCGTGCCGGCACGGCGGAAAAAAGGCTTTTGACCTCAACGATGGTGCCGCGATTCATCGCCTGCGGCACAACCGGCGTCCGTTTGCCGCGCCGGACCGAAAGGCTCAGCCCGGACTCCGCGCTTTCCGTCCGTGAGGCGATAAAAAGATCGGAAACGGCGGCGATTGAAGCCAGCGCCTCGCCGCGAAACCCGAGGGTACGAATGTCGTCAAGCGTATCGACGGCAAGCTTGGAGGTGGCGTGGCGCTCGACCGACAGGGTGAGATCGGCCTCGTTCATGCCGACGCCGTCGTCCTCGATGCGAATCAGTGTCTTGCCGCCGCCGCCCGTGGTGATGGCAATGCGCGACGCGCCGGCATCGAGCGCGTTTTCGACAAGCTCCTTGACCACGCTCGCCGGTCGCTCCACCACTTCGCCGGCGGCGATCTTGTTGACCAGGTCATCGGGTAATTGCCGCACGGGCATGGCTGAGTCTCCTTTTGGGAGAAGATAGGGTATACCCGGCGGGAAGGAAAACAGTGCCGCCAGTATTGGCGGTTCACAACCAGTCCTGCACTCGGAGTCGCCCCGTGACTTGATCACGGGGTCCATTGGCGAGACCGCTTGTAAAATGATGATGAGGATCAAAACGCCCGCTGCGACAAGCGGGCGATACGAGTGGATCCCGGTGTCGAGCACCGGGATGACGGTGTCAAAAGGGATCGTTCGAACCATGCTCCGGGTTACGACACAGGAAAGACGCGACAATGACCAATAGTCCGATGGCCCGTGCCCTTGAACTGGCCGAAGCAGCGGCGGCCAATGGCGAGGTGCCGGTTGGGGCCGTCATTGTCCGCAATGGCGAAATCGTGGCCGAAAGCGCCAATCGCATGCGCGAACGCGGCGATCCGACGGCCCATGCCGAACTCATGGCCATCCGTATGGCAGTGGAACGGCTCGGCGCCGAACGGCTTGATGACTGCGATCTTTATGTGACGCTCGAACCGTGCACCATGTGTGCCGGCGCCATCGCCCACGCGCGGTTACGGCGCCTTTACTACGGCGCCCCCGATCCCAAGGGCGGGGCCGTCGACAATGGCGTCAGGTTCTTTGCGGCGCCGACCTGCCATCACCGGCCGGAAGTGATCGCCGGGTTGAGCGAAAGCGCGGCCGCCGATCTTCTCATGCGTTTTTTCGCTTCCCGGCGATGAAGTCTTCGACCGCCCGGTCGAGCTGGCGCTTGAAAGGATCCTTCTCCCTGTCGCCGACGGCGAGAATATCGCGCACCCGCCAGAATTCATGCGCCGAAAACACCTGCACATGCGGCCGGACATAGATATCGGGCGGATAGGCCCCGATCATGTGGGAGGTCAGGTGGTGATCCATGATCTGCGCCGAGCCCGAGATTAGATCGAGCGGCGAGGGGACGGCTTTGTTCATCGGTGTCAGCGGCTCGCCATTGACGTCGACACCGATGAGAATATCGACCTCGGCCGAAGCGATATCGAGCGGCAACGGATTGGCGACGCCCCCATCGACGAGCAATCGCCCACCAAGGCGTTGCGGTCGAAAAAGACTGGGCACCGCGATCGAGGCGGCAATGGCGGGCCGCAGGGGGCCGCTCTCGAAGACGACCTGGTTCCAGGCCCAATAATCGGTGGCGACGACGAAAAGCGGCGTCCTCAGAGCCTCGAACGTTCTCGGAAACCCCTCCGGAAGAAAGGCCTCGACCACGTTTTCCGAATCGAGCTGCATCTGCAGGCCCTGCCTGAACAGCTTGCGGACATCCCGGGTGTGCGTCGACCAGATGCGCCCGGTGAAGGTTTGCAGCGACCCCAGCACCGAAATGGCATGGGCGCGAAGGGCGGCACCGGTCATGCCGAGTGCCCATCCGGAGCCGATCAGGGCCCCAATCGAGGTGCCGGCGATCTGGGCAGGCCGCAATCCCAGTTCGTCCATGGCTTCAATAATCGGAATATGCGCCAGTCCACGCGCAGAGCCGCCGCCCAGCGCCACACCGATTTTCGGTCCACCGTCGAGCATGTCGCGTCCCCACGGAAAAACAAATCACCGTTGAGGACTTAACATTTCTATATGGTCAAATCGTTACGCCTTGCCGGAGCGTTCGCGCGCGATGGCCCGCCAGCCGATGTCGCGGCGACAAAAGCCTTCGGGCCAGTCGATGGCGTCGACGGCGGCATAGGCGCGAGCCTGCGCGTCGGCAACCCTGGCGCCGAGCGCCGTAACGTTGAGCACGCGGCCGCCATTGGCGACAAGGCCGGCTTCGGTTTGTTTCGTGCCGGCGTGAAAGATCCTGACGTCATCGGAATCGAGACCGTCGAGTCCTTTGATCCGGCTGCCCTTTTCATAGGCACCGGGGTAACCCCTTGCCGCCATGACAATAGTTAGCGCTGCTTCCGGACGCCATTCCGGCGTAACCCCGGAGATATCGCCTTTGGCGGCCGCGTTGAGAAGATCGACGAGGTCGGATTTCAGCCGCATCATCAACACCTGGCACTCCGGATCGCCGAACCGGACATTGTGCTCGATGAGCTTCGGGCCCTCAGTGGTCAGCATCAGGCCGGCGAACAGCACGCCCTGAAACGGCATGCCCATCTCGGCCATGCCCGTGATTGTCGGGGCGATGATCTCGCGCTCGATCCGCTCCAGCATGGCCGCATCGACGGCCGGGGCAGGGGAATAGGCGCCCATGCCGCCGGTGTTCGGTCCCTGATCGTGATCGTAGGCGCGCTTGTGGTCCTGGGCGCTGGCAAGGGTCACGAAACGCGTACCGTCCGAAATGGCGAAAATGCTCGCCTCTTCGCCGACAAGGCAGTCCTCGATCACCACTTCGCTGCCCGCCGTGCCGAAAGCGCCGGAAAAACAGGCGTCGATCGCCTGTTCCGCCTCGTCGAGCGTTGCGGCGACGGTAACGCCCTTGCCGGCCGCCAGACCGTCCGCCTTGATAACGATCGGCGCACCTTGTTCGCGGACATAGGCGCGGGCGGCGTCACGTTCGGTGAAACGCCGATAAGCGGCGGTGGGGATGGCCATGCGGTCGCAAAGCGATTTGGTGAAGGCTTTCGAGCCTTCGAGCTGGGCCGCCGCCGCGCTCGGGCCGAAAACGGCGAAACCGGCTTTTCTTAAGTCGTCTCCGAGCCCGGCAACCAGCGGCGCTTCCGGGCCGACAACGATCAGATCGATGTCTTGCTTGTTGCAGAACGCCGCGACCGCGTCGTGGTCATCGACATCGAGCGAAACACTTTCGCCGAAAGCCGAAGTGCCGCCATTGCCCGGCGCGATGAACAGTTTTCCCAGTTTCGGCGACTGGGCCAGCTTGAAGGCCAGCGCGTGCTCGCGTCCGCCCGATCCGATGAGAAGAATGTTCATTGCCGTCTCGCTCCCAGCCAGTATCGTCACGTCATCGCGCGCATCGAAGGCACGAAGCAACCCACGGCCAAGGGCACCCGTTGCTCCTGGAGTCCCGCTTTCGCGGGAATGACGCTGGAAAATTGGCTCGGCCCGGCCATATTCTCATCGTCATCCCCGACCCGATCGGGGTTCCAGACTGTTCTGAAGGCGGCGCCCGACGCGTCCGGATTGCTAGCAAACCTCCCCCCCGAGCGGATCGAAAGGCAAGTCCACGCAACAACGAGGTGCCTCTAGCATGCGACGATCGCCACTGCCAGTCTTGACGCCTGCGACGGATACGGGCAGGTCATAGAGAATGAACGACGCCCTGACCAATGTGCCGGAATACTCGGTTTCCGAACTCTCCAATGCCGTCAAGCACACGCTTGAGGACGGGTTCGAGCACGTACGCGTGCGTGGCGAGGTCGGGCGATTGAGCCGGCCCGGTTCAGGGCACCTTTATTTCGATCTCAAGGATGAAAACGCCGTCATTTCCGCCGTCGCCTGGAAAGGCGTGGCGTCGCGATGGCGGTTCCAGCCTGAACAGGGCCTGGAGGTCGTCGTCACCGGGCGGTTGACCACGTTCCCCGGCCAGTCGAAATACCAGATCATCGTCGAAACGGTCGAGCCGGCCGGCGTCGGGGCGTTGATGGCGCTTCTGGAAGAGCGCAAGAAGACGCTCGCCGCCGAGGGGCTGTTCGATGCCGCGCGCAAGAAGGACCTGCCCTACCTGCCGCGCGTTATCGGAGTGGTGACCTCGCCGACCGGGGCGGTGATCCGCGATATCCTTCATCGGCTCGCCGACCGTTTCCCGACCAACGTCATCGTCTGGCCGGTTCGGGTCCAGGGCGAAACCTCGGCAGCCGAAATTGCCGCCGGTATCCGCGGGTTCAACGCCCTTGCGGAAAACGGCCCCATCGCCCGGCCGGATCTGCTGATCGTTGGGCGTGGTGGCGGCTCGCTTGAGGATTTGTGGAGCTTCAACGAGGAAGTGGTGGTGCGCGCCGCCGCCGAAAGTGCGATTCCGCTGATTTCGGCCGTCGGGCACGAAACCGACGTCACCCTGATCGATTATGCCGCCGACAGGCGCGCGCCGACTCCGACCGGCGCGGCGGAAATCGCGGTGCCCGTGAGGAGCGAATTGATCGATTACGTCGCCGATCTCGGCCAGCGCCAGCGTCAGGCGTTGCGGCGCGCGACCATCAGCCTTCGCGACCGGCTGAAGGCGGCGGAACGCGGATTACCGCGTCCGGCCGATCTTCTGGCCACCGCCCGTCAGCGCCTCGATCTGGCGTCCAGCCGGTTGGCCGCGGGTCTTGCCGCGGCTGCCTCGGCCAAACGCCTGGCGTTGGCGCGGCTCGAAACCCGGCTGGCGCCACGTCTGTTGGGCCAGCAGATTTCCGTCGGTCGCGACAGGCTTGACGATCGCGCCCGTCGGCTCGCTCCGGCCTGTTCACGTCTTGTTGTCGAGCGCAAGAACCGTCTTGACGGTCTCGGCAAGCTGCTCGAAAGCCTCAGTCACAAGAGCGTTCTGGCGCGCGGGTTTGCCCTGATTACCGGTCCCGATGACCATTTGGTGCGCAGCGCCGCCGCGCTTCGGGACGGCGACCGCATCGGGATCGGGTTTGCCGATGGACGTCGTGAGGCTGTCATTGGTGGCACGGATTTGCCGCCAACGCCGCGTCGCACGCGGCCGCCGCGCCAGAAGCCGGATCCCGACGATCAGTCTTCACTCTTTTGATTACAGTCCGGACAGCCTATATTCCCGGCGAAAGGTGCGATCTTGAAATGAATATATTCGATTCCGGCTTTACCTCGCGGGAAGCCAAGCTCCGCTATCTCGATGCCGACTTCGTCATCACCAAACCGGGGACCTTCGTCAGGTGCGCCATTACCGGCAAGCCGATCCCGGTCGACGAACTCAAATACTGGAGCGTCGACAAGCAGGAACCCTATTTCGATGCCGAGGCGGCGTTCCAGGCCTATCTGCGCGATCTGGATGAGTGACGCCGAACCTCGACGCCTGCTGTTCATTGCCAATGGCAATGGCGAGGACTCGATTGCCGCCGAAATCATCAGGCAATTGCCGTCCGGCTTTGCCGCCGATGCCTATCCGGTGATCGGGACCGGCAAGGCCTATGACGCCATATCACCAATCGTCGGTCCGCGCGCCCATGTGCCGTCCGAAGGCTGGCGTCATGAAAAGGGCTCCGTCGCGCGTGACGTCAAGGGCGGCATGTTCGCCATGGTGCCGCCGGCCGTCCGTTTCCTGAAAAGCCGGCGGGGCGTCTACGACCGGGTGATCGCCGTTGGCGACATGGTCGGCCCGATCCTTTGCTTCATGGCCGGCCTTCCGATCGACATCTATCTCGATGTCTTCAAGGTCGGACAGGCGCACCATTATCTCGGGATCGAGAAATGGGTGCTCAAGCGTGTCGCCGGGAAAACGTTTTGCCGCGACGACATTCTGGCCGGTTCGTTGCGCGCGGCAGGGCTCGATGCGCATAGCGCCGGCAATGTCATGCTCGATACCGTACCGCGTGGCGCCTATGACGTTGCGGCGCGGCGGTCCCGTCCGTTTGCGATAACGCTGATGCCGGGCAGCCGCGAATGGACCGGCGAAAGTCTCGCGCTGCAGATTGCGGCGCTCACAAAACTGCCGACCGATGTTGCGCCGGATGTCTTTCTGGCCCTTGCCGGCGGCATCGACCCGGAGGATCTGGCGGATCGGACCGGGTTTGTTTTCGCGCCGCCCGAAAGCGGCGAAAAAAGCGATGCCGGCACGCTGTCGGGGCAGGGGCTGACCCTTCATCTGGCGCGCGGCGTTGCCGGCACGCTTATCGAAAAAACCGATCTCGTCCTGTCCCAGGCCGGAACCGGCACGCAACAGGCGCTTGGTCTCGGCAAGCCGGTCATCACCTTCAATCGGGCCGGCAACCGCGCCAAGCGCATGCGCGACGAACAGGCGCTGATGGGCGAGGCCCGCCTGCTCCTGCCCGAGGATGCCAATACGGTCGCAGGCGAAACGGAACGGCTCTTGCGCGACAAGGACCTACGGGCGCGCCTTGGCGAAATCGGCCGGAAGCGGCTCGGTGGCCCCGGCACCATCGCTGCGGTGGTCGAGGAGCTGCGGGGGTAGGGGGCTTTAAAACCTATACTTGTCAGTTTCCCCAGCGTCACACCCGACCTGATCGGATATCCAGTAGCGCCGTGTCGGTGGCGCAGAGATTTCTTTTTTTTCACGCAAAGGACTTGCGTGAGCTGGAACCCCTTTTTCGCCCGATGCCCTAATCTTCTTCCGGATCGAGCAGCTTGTGCATGTGGACGATAAAATAGCGCATATGCGCATGGTCCACTGTCAATTGCGCCTTGGCTTTCCAGGCGGCATAGGCGCTGGCGTAGTTGGGAAACACGCCGACGATGTCCAGGGCGTCGAGATCGGCGAACGAGACCTCGTCGAGCGAAGTGAGTTCGCCGCCGAAAACCAGATGCAGAAGCTGTTTCGTCGTTTTTTCGCTCATCGTTCCTGCCTGATGGGGTGTTCGAGATCCGATTCTACCGCCGGGCAGCCATAAACCCGCCTGAGCGCCTCGCAGAGGGGGGCTTTCAGCCCGTCGTCAACAGTGGCGGCAAGCGCGGCATGGCGGGTGTCGGCCCGATTGAAGCGGAGCGCGCCGACGCAGACATCCTCCAGGTTAATGCCACATTCGGCAAGGATTACGGCCGCGCCGGCGATATCCCAGTCCTGGGCGCCACGCCGTCCCGCCACGGCATCGAACTTTCCCGTCGCGACCTGCACCAGCCGGTAGGCAATGGAGGGCACGGCCGGTCCGTGGGTATAGGCAAGGCCCGCCTCGCCCAGTTCGCGGTGGATGGCCCCCGGCGCAGGAATGACCGGCCTGTCGCCCTCACGGATCTGGCGGTTGAGCGGCGCGCCATTGAGCCGCGCCCCACCGTCGATCATGGCGTCATAGAGTTCATCGCGCGCCGGGGCGTAAACGACGCCGGCAACAGCCACGCCGTCTTCGACCACCGCCAGCGAGATCGTCCAGCAATCCTCGCCACGGATGAAGGCGCGGGTGCCGTCGATGGGATCGACAACGAAAACCCTTTTGCACGCGAGCCTTTTGCGGTCATCGATGCTTTCCTCGCTCAGCCAGCCGTAATCCGGCCGCGCCCCGCAAAGCGATGTCTTGAGAAACCGGTCGACGACGAGATCGGCTTCGGTGACCGGCGAGGCATTGTCCTTGGTCCAGGTCTTGAGCGGCTGCCGGAAATAGCCGAGCGCCAGAATGCCCGCCGCCACCGCGTTCGAGCGGAGCAGTTCGAGATCGTCCAAAACAGCGGGATGGGACAGCGTTTGCATATGGCCTTTGTAAAGGAGGTGTCGGCGTTCTTGTTAGTGGAGCGCAGGGAACCGCGCAACCGGTTTGGCGGGGCCGGTACGAGTCACTTCCTGCTAACCCTTTTGAAAACAACAAAAACTTAACCCACTTTCTTAAGCGAGGAGGAAGTGGGCCGGCGTATCTTGAGTGCTAAAGGGAGCAAAAGAACAACAAGCTCTCGGAAGTTAGCAGGAAGGTTGGCAACATGAAACACGGCGCAAAGATCGAAGGATCCAACGTCGTCCGGCTATTCGGAGACGGACGTGTCGCGGATCGTCGCTCCGAGGCGTCCAACGACAACGGTGTACGAAAGTCCGTTTGCACTCTGACCGTAAGGAAACGGCTCCCCGAGAGCGGCGTTACGGTCAAGATCAAAGTGCCTGTGGACGAGTATTACGGCGTTGCCGTATCGACCGCCATTGACGAAGACGGCGTTTTGACCAGCGCCATCGAGTTGGTGCATCGCGACGAAACGCTCAACTACAAGGTTTTCGAAGAAGAGGGCAACGCCAATGTCGTTGCCGAATGGCAGAACTGGGGCCGCAAGCTCAGACTGCCGCTCTTCATCCGTTCCGGCGACGGAGCGCTTCTTCCCTATTCGCAGCGCGTTTCCGGCGTCATCGTCGGCGACGATTCCAATCGTCGTCGCCTTTCCGCCGACGCCAAGCGCCGCCCGCGTTTTCTGAACCGCCGCAAGATCGGCGAGCCGGAAAGCGCCTGACACTCTCCTCCCCCCGCGTCGCGTCGCGGGTCCTAAAGAAGACCTCCAGCAAACGGTCCGGATGTGTGTTCCGGGCCGTTTTGTTTTCCAAAGGCCATGTCTTTCCTTTATCAGCTTCCGGCTTGATCGGCGTAGAAGCGAACCACATCCTTGATCTGTTCGGCACAACCATAGATGTCTTCGAGTCGCGAAATATCAAAGCGGCTTTCATTTTTGTCTGCGTTGAAGAGCGTGAGGAACTTTGTCTTGCCGTTGAAGTGTAGACGCGCAACGGGTTTGCGATTGTTGTCGTCGAAGAAGATGGCGAAATAGGATTTCGCATCGCGAGCGGCGATGCGATCGACCGCCGCGACCTCGGCGGCGATGGCACGAACGATCAGAAAGCCCTGAAGCTCTTCCTCTGTAGTTTCAATTTCTTGGGTAGGCTCGGTTGTCGCTTTACTTCCGATCGACGGGTGCTCTTCGTCGAGCGCCACATTGATACGCGCGCGGACACGTTGACGGAACAGGTCGTCAAAGGCTCGCTTCACGATCGGCTTGAGGCTTTCCACGACTGAAGCTGTAACGTGCGACTCGTAGAAGCTTTTTGCGACCATCCGGATGAAAGCTTCGTCGGGATTATCCCATTGGCCCCTGATGTATGCCATGGCAGCCTTAAGGTACTTCAGTGAAGAGGCAGCTTCCCTGATGCTGTCGATGTTGAAGTTTTTCTTGTGGAAGCGTTCCAACTCTTTGAGATCATTGTCATCATAGGAAAGTATTTCGAAACGGAAGAAAGGTGCCTCATCCATCTTGTTCGGCGCGTCGATGTCCGAGAAGAACCAGAATTCCAAACCATTGGTCAGAATTGCGATTTTGGCATCAAGCGTATGAAAGTAGCGGAATAGTTGGCTATACTGAGCCTCTCGAATACTAGTTGTTATTGATTTTACCTCAACAATATACTCGATCTTATCGCCTATCTTCACGGCGTAGTCTATTTTTTCGCCTTTCTTAAGTCCCACATCTGCAATGTATTCGGGAATGATCTGAGTTGGGTCGAAAACATCAAAACCCAGGCATCTCAAGAAGGGCAAAATTACCGCATTCTTTGTTGCTTCTTCGGTGTGAGCAACCGATTGTGCTGAAATAGCTCGTTTGGCCAGGTCATCGATATCTTCCTTGAAAGTCATTCTCTATCACCCTCTCCAGAATCACTTGATAAAACCCCATTCACTTTCAACCAAAACCAAGAACTGATCCAGCGCGTCATGGTGTGTGATATTCTCGCACAGTTGTTGACCTGTATTTCGGGAGAACTCAGAGTGTCAGAGGTCATGGTAGTTACGTGATAAATGCGCATTCCTGTTTATTCTCGCTCGATGATAGCTTCCCCCGCGTCATCCCGGTGCCCGACACTGGGATACGGGTATCCGCCTAAAGCCCCGTCTCGGACTGGAGGCCCGCTCATGACACGGCGCGTGACCGCTACGACTGCGATTCTGATGTTGGCGCTGGCGCTTTGCGCCGATCTGGTCACGACACCGCCCAACCCCTATGCCGCGCCGGCCATCATTGCCCTTGGGTCCGGGATCAGTGCGGCGGGGGGCTTTTACGGCGCATTGCCGGATTAACAATAAAGAAGGCCCGGGTTGCTCATTCGGGCCTTTGTGCAACGCCTACGCCCACGATTCAACGAGAAGGGCCAGCGTCAGCAAAAGCCCGACAGAATTGTTGGCCTTGAAACGGGTGAGGCAATTGGCGTTGTCGGCCGGATCGAGGGTCAAGACCTGCCAGGCGAAGAGGGCGGCGACGGGAAGGCTGGCGACAAGAAAAACCAGCCGGCCCGACGCGGAAAAGCCGGCCCAGAGCCACAGGGCGTAGGCACCTGCGAACAGAAGTGCGATCATCGGTCGGGCGTTTTTGCCGAACAGGCGGGCCGTGGATTTGACCCCGATCAGGGCGTCGTCCTCGATGTCCTGCAGGGCATAGATGGTGTCGTAGCCGATGGTCCACAGGATCGCGCCGACATAGAGCGCAAAGGCCGGCAGGTGCAGCGCGCCGAATTCGGTGGCCCAGCCCAGAAGCGCGCCCCAGGAAAAGGCGAGACCCAAGAAAAGCTGCGGCCACCAGGTGATCCGCTTCATGAACGGGTAAATGGCGACGATCGCCAGCGATCCGATGCCGAGCCAGATCGAGAACAGGTTGAACTGGATCAAAACGACAAAGCCGATCAGTGATTGAATGACGAGCCAGACCCAGGCCCGGGTGACGCTGACCTGGCCGCTGGCGATGGGCCGAAGGCGCGTCCGCGCCACCTTGAGATCGATATCCTTGTCGACGATGTCGTTGAACGTGCAGCCCGCGCCGCGCATGACCACGGCGCCGATGAAGAACAAAACGAGCGACACCCAGTTGAACGCCACCATCGGGCGCGCCACGGCGGCCAGCGCCAGCGAGAAGGCGCAGGGCCAGAACAAAAGCCAGAAACCGATCGGTCGGTCGAGCCGGCTAAGCCGCAAATAGGGCTTGGCCCAGTCCGGCGCCAGGCTATCGACCCAATTGCCCTTGTCGGCGTCGGCGATGCGGGTGTCGTTTTGCCCTTGTTGCATTTGCATGGCTCTTTATCTCTAGGTTACACCGACACGAATTGCGGACAATTCGAAGGCAACCATGCCACGCACACACGCCACTCTGCCACGTCTTTATGTCGAAACCCCGCTGGCGGCCGGTATATCGGTCGATCTCGGTCACGATCAGACCACTTATCTTTTCGGCGTTCTGCGGCGGGGTGTTGGCGACAGGATCGTCCTGTTCAACGGGCGCGACGGCGCCTGGCTTTGCGACATCACCGAAGCCAGCCGCAAGATGGTACGGCTCGGCGCGCTGGAACAGGTGGCGGCGCAGACCCCGCCCTCCGATCTCTGGTATGGCTTTGCCCCCCTGAAGGCGGCGCGGCTCGACTACATGATCCAGAAGGCGACCGAAATGGGTGTCGGCGTGATCCAGCCCGTTTTGACCAGCCGCACCCAGGTCAACCGCATCAAGCTCGATCGCATGCGCGCCAATGCGCTCGAGGCGGCCGAACAATGCGAGGTGCTTTGCCTGCCCGAAATCCGGCCCGAAATCACCCTCAAGTCCCTGATCGCGGCTTGGCAGAAAAAGGAAGGCGACCGCCTGCTGGTCTTCGCCGACGAAGCGACGCCCTCGTCATCGCCCGTCACACAGCTTGGAAAACTCAAAGGCCGGCGAGTCGGTTTGATCATCGGGCCGGAAGGCGGTTTCGACGAAGAAGAACGCGCGCTGATCAGGGGCGAGCCTTTTGCGCTGCCGATCTCTTTGGGGCCGCGCATTCTGAGGGCGGATACGGCGGCCGTTGCCGCACTGACCGTCATGCAGGCGACCATCGGCGATTGGCGATAATTCGATTGCTTTCATCGGCGCCGGCGTTATGGTCGCCCCGCGCCGCCTGTCCCCCCGATATCATGTGGCGGCGTGATGAGAAAAACATTGGGCGTTTTGATTGCGTCAAGCCGTCCGGCTCTATTCTTGAGTGGTTGCGGCGGTCTTGCGAAAAACCGGAATCCCCTTTTTCGCCCGCCGTTCTAGAGGAGTTTCCCCGATGTCCATGGCAACGGATGATGGTGTTTCCACGCCGATTGAGTCGCGTGCTGACCTGATCGATGCGCTGGCCCGCGGCGCGCGGCCGAAAGCCGATTGGCGCGTCGGAACCGAACACGAAAAATTCGTTTTCTATCGTATCGAAAACACCCCGGTGCCCTATGAGGGCGAACGGTCCATCAAGGCGATTCTGAACGCCATCGCCGATAGCGAAGACTGGATGCGCGTTTTCGACGGCGACAGCCTCATCGGCCTGAAGTGCCCGAAGACCGGCGCGGCGGTCTCGCTCGAACCGGGTGGCCAGCTCGAACTCAGCGGCGCGCCACTGCCGACGATTCACCAGACCTGCCGCGAGATCAACGATCACCTCAAGATCCTGAGGCGCATCGCCGATCCGATGCGCATCGCCTTTCTCGGCGTGGGCGTGGCGCCGACCTGGTCCGTTACGGACATGCCTCAAATGCCGAAATCGCGCTATCAGATCATGAAGCCCTATATGGAAAAGGTCGGTACGCTCGGCACCTCGATGATGTTTCGATCCTGCACGGTGCAGGCCAATCTCGATTTCTCCGACGAAGCCGACATGGTGAAAAAGCTCAGGGTATCTCTGGCCCTGCAGCCGATCGCCACGGCGCTCTTCGCCAACTCGCCCTTCTCCGACAGCAAGCCGAACGGGTTCAGGTCCTTCCGCTCCGAGATCTGGCGCCATACCGATCCGGATCGCACCGGCATGCTGCCCTTCGCCTTCGAGGACGGGATGGGGTTCGAGCGCTATGTCGATTACGCCCTCGACGTGCCGATGTATTTCGTCCGCCGCAGCGGTAAGTATATCGATGTCGCCGGCGAGAGTTTCCGCGCCTTCCTTAATGGCAAGCTTCCGCAGCTTGTCGGCGAGAAGCCGACCATGGCGGACTGGGAGGACCATCTTTCGACCATCTTCCCCGAGGTTCGGCTCAAATCCTTCCTCGAAATGCGTGGCGCCGACGGCGGCCCGTGGCAGGAAATCTGCGCCTTGCCAGCTTTCTGGGCCGGGCTCTTCTACCATGGCGCCTCGCTCGATGCCGCCTGGGACCTGGTCAAGGACTGGACCGAGGAGGAGCGTCAGGGTCTCAGGGATCTGGTGCCGCGACAGGCGCTCAAAACGCCGTTCCGCGACCGCAGCGTTGCCGATATCGCCCGTCAGGTCGTCGATATCTCACGCGCCGGTCTGAAGGCGCGCGGCAATCTCAACTGGGAAGGGGCAAGCGAGGAGGTCTTTTTGAAACCACTCGAAAACACCCTCAACCTCGGCAAGACCCGCGCCGATAGGCTGCTCGACCTCTATCATGGCGCCTGGGGCGGCGACATCGCGCGCGTGTTCACCGACGCGGCCTATTAAGGCGACGCGAAGACGCCGCGCCGCCGTCCGGCCCATCCGTTTAGGCCGGTTCGCGTTTTGATGGAGCCACCACGGGCGTCGTCGTTTGTGCGCCTCGCAACAGAGAGGCGAAATCTCGTCTGAACGCGCCTCCGGGCGTGTTCTCCTGCCATTTGTTGTCAGCATAACGGCGCAGTGTGGGTGCGTCTCGAAACGAAGGCCGGCGATCGATCCTGTCCTTGTGACGCGTGGTGGAATCCGCCGCTTCCAGTACGCTATGGTTCGGCCAAATCGACATCGCCGCCGCGTCCGCTCATGCGCGCGGTCATAACGGGAGCACGTGAAGGATGGCGTTCGTAACGCTGACACCAGAGACCCTTCCTAAGTCTCACATCTGCTGCGCCATTTCCGACAAGAAATGTGCGGCTGGCTACGCGGAAAAGAAAGCGTGGCTGAAAGACCAATATGCCGATGGCTATCGGTTTCACCGCCTTGACGAACGCGGCAAGGTTTTCATCGAGTATGGTCCGGCGGAAACGGCATGGATGCCGATCGTCGCGCCGGGCTGGCTGGCGCTGGGCTGCTTCTGGGTGTCCGGGAGCTTCAAGGGAGAAGGGTACGGCAAAGCCCTGCTCAACCATGCCCTCGAAGACGGGCGTGCTCAGGGACGAATCGGGCTGGTTTCGGTTGCCGGACGCAAAAAGATGCATTTCCAGAGCGATGGAAAATGGCTGCTGCGGCAGGGGTTCCACGAGGTGGACGCGCTCGACAATGGCTTCTGCCTTCTCGCGCGCGAACTGGATGGAAGCGATACGCTGTCCGAGCCGCCGCGTTTCGCGCCAAGTGCCCGTGTCGGGCTGGACGCCCCGGCCGAAGGCGTGAGCGTTTACTATTCGGCGCGCTGTCCTTTCACGGACTATTATGTCGGCACCGAGCTTGCGGAAACCTGTCGCAAGCGTGGACTTCCTCTGACGGTCCACAAGCTGGAGACGATTGCCTCCGCCCAGGCCGCGCCGAGCCCGGCAACGATATTCAGCCTGTTTCTTGATGGACGCTTTGTGACGACCGATCTCAGCATCTGCCTGGACAACCGGTTCGACAGGATCGTCGGCAAGGCACGGTAAGGCCCGCGAAGGTCTTTTGCTGCCGGCGGCGGGACGGGGTGACTGCCGTTACTCGGCGGCGTGGCGCGCCATGCTGGCGTGGCTGTCGAGATTGCCCATTTCGGAAATGATGTGGCTGGCCAGCGCGTCGTAGATGCCGCCATAGGCGTGCGATCCGCGCATCAGCGCCACCTGGGCGTCGTTGAGGCGGGGCAGGCCGAATTCGTCCCCGTCCAGAACCTGCATGCCTGGCTGTACGGCGCTTTCCGGCAGATAGCCGATGGCAAGGCCGGCCATCACCGCACTGATGATGGCGGTGGCGTTGGACGAGGTGTAGGCGATGCGATAATCGATGCCGGCCCGGGCCAGCGCATCGACGGCGCCGGCGCGCCAGTAGCAGCGCTTGGTGCCGCAGGCCAGCGGCAGCGGGTCCTGAAGGATCGCCGAACTGTCGGGCGCACCGATCCAGAACATGCGTTCGGTGCGGAACAACTCGCCGAATTCGTGGCTCGTGCCCTGGGTAAACACGATGAGGTCGAACCGGCCGGAACTCATGCCGTCGAGCAGGTCTTCCGAGGCGAGGCACCGGACGTCGACCGTGATTCGGGGATGCGTTTTCTGGAAACTCGACAAAATGATCGGCAGGAGCTTGACGGCATAATCGTCCGGCACGCCGAACCGGATATTGCCGCTCAAATCCTCGTCGGAAAAGGTGTCGATGATCTCGGCATTGAGCCTGAGCATGCGCCGCGCCCGGGCGTAGACGATCTCGCCTTCCGACGTCAGCGACACAGCGCGCCCATCGCGGCTCAAAAGGGATTTTCCCAAACGCTCCTCGAGCCGCTTGATCTGCATGGACACCGCAGACTGCGTTTTGTTCACGCGCCGGGCCGCTTCCGTAAAGCTGCCGCAATCGGCGATCACGCAGAAACTTTGGAGTTGGTCGAGGTCAAGTGGCGCGGTCATGATCAGTTCGCCCTTTTTTTACGCATCATAATAACCAATCTTTATGGAAGCAATGATATCTATTTGTTTGAATGATGAAGCGCAAGTCCCTATCTCAACCGGGACAGCCGGTCAGGCCGGCACGACGAGTCGAACCATAGAGGGCTACGCCCCGACTGGAGGAGAGTAAAAATGTCATTCTTCAAGCGTCTGTTTGGCAACAAAACCGTTGAGCGTCTTTCGGCTCTCGACGATCGCCGCCTTTGTGATCTCGGCCTGACGCGTATCGATCTCTATCAGGCGCGCCATGCCCGCCGCGTCGGCAAATTTCTTCACCAACGCGCCGCCGAGCGTGCTACGACTTGGGTCCGCTGATCTGATCATCGCCGTCGATCGCCCGTTCCGGAGCTTGATCGACACCCCGTCTTTCGCTTCCCGAGATGAACTGGCATCCGATTGAAGCGTAAACCCATCCGGTGGTGAAAGCCGCCGGGTTCCGCACGTTGGTTCGCCTGAATTAGCGTGTTTCCAGACCCAACTAGCGCCGCGGCCAAAAGGCTAGCGGCGCTTTTTTTGGTAAAAGGCACCGTGCTCGTCCCGCATCGTTTCCGATCCGGCCCGGATTCAGCGCATAAAACAGAAACCAAACGCCGGCCGATCAGGGCAGGGCGGCGAAGCCTTCGGCAAAGCCGTTGAGCGAGACCGGAATGCCGATGCCCTCCTCGGGGGTCTTGAACACGATGAAGATCGCCGACTTGCCCTTGGACAGGGTGTCGAGCAGAGCGTCATCCATCACGACCTCGGCGATGCAACCATTGGGCAGACACCGGACGAAGGCGACGCGGCCCAAGTCGGTGCCGTCGACGTTGAGGCCAAGCCCGTTTGGCAACAGAACGCCGAGCGGGGGGCGAGGACGCGCAGGAGCCGCGCCTTGGCGTCGGCCGTCTTCAGAACAATGACGGAAAGCCCGACATTGGGCTGATCCTCGGCCGTGACGTTCTGGATGATGGCGCATTGCTCGAAACTGGCGCCCGGCGGGGTGTCGCAGCTCAATTGCCAGTCGCCGTGCTGGCTTTTCGTACCGGTCATTGCGACGGCGCCCGCCGATGCCACGGGGGTGGACGCCGCGGACGCGGCGACGGGCTGCGCGGCGACCGGCGTTGTCGTCGCCGCAACCGTCTTGGCGGACGTGTCGGGATTTGGCGCGCCCGTCTGGGTGACCGCGACCTGGGGGTGCGGCATCAGGAGGTAAGTGACTCCACCCGCTACGGCAGCGAGCACGACCACCGCCGCCACTGCCACCAGTATGACCCGTCCTTTGCGCAATTGCTGCTCCCTCGATACGCGTGCGACTCATCCGTGACGGACGTCCGCGAACTGGACACCGCTCCAGGACGATTGGCCGAAATCCTGTCAGGCCCGTTCGTCCGGAGATACGGTCATCGCGACCTGACGAAATGACCAGCCGCCGGTAAACAAAACCGCACCGGGCGAATCGCCATTCCGACGGACCAGCGCCCTGTTTCCGGTAGCCTGGTCCATTTTGTCAACCTGGAGTGGTCCGGATCCGTTCCGGGCCGAACCGACTTGTCTTTCCGGTTTATGGGTCGGGTCCTATTGCGGCAATGGTGAGGCGAAACCCCGTGGACGGGCATAAAATGGCACGATAAAATATGAACGAGAAAGGAAGCTAATAAAATTGTGCAATGATACAATTTGTCGCGTATGCGACAAATTGATGCATCATTGCCTTTCCTGCGACAATATGGTTTAGCTCAACTTGGAAAAATATCTGCCCCATTCTGCACCGTATGGGGGCGGAGATGTCGTTTGTGTCCGAAAATGCCTGTTTCCCGGGTGATTTTCGAACTGGAGGGGAAATTCGGTGGCCGGATCGCTTGCTCGCACCATCCTTGCCATGGGTCTGACCGCATCGGGCATTGGTTCCGACAACAGCAACACGCCGAAGTCGGACAACCGGCTCCGGGTGAAATCGGCCTGCAGGTCGGGGTCACCCCAATAATGGATTCCATAACAGCTTTTCACAATGGGCTGTTTGATCTGGATCATCTCGGGGATCGTCATTTTCGTTCTGGGGCTGATGATCTACGTGGTGCTGCGTTTCAACCGGCGCGCCAATCCCACGCCGAACCGGTTTTCGCACAACACTCTGGTCGAAGTGGTCTGGGTGGTGGTGCCGATCCTGATCCTATTGGTCATTGCGGCGCCGTCTTTCGCGGTTCTGTCCGACCAGATGACCATCCCCGACGGCGAACGCAAATATCTGGGATCCGACATCTTCTCCTGGGGCGAAGTCGAAGTGCCGGCCCCGGCGCTGACGGTCAAGGCCACCGGCTTCCAGTGGTACTGGGGCTATACCTATGTCGATCAGGATGTCGGATTCGACTCCTACATGCTCAATGATGCGGATCTCAAAAAGCTCAAACCGAGCCAGCCGCGCCTTCTGGCCGTCGACAACGAGATGGTCGTGCCGGTCAATACCACCGTCCGCGTGCAGGTAACCGGCGATCCGGGCGGGGTCATTCATTCCTTTGCCGTGCCAAGCTTCGGCATCAAGACCGACGCGGTGCCCGGCCGGCTCAACGAGACGTGGTTCTATGCCAGAAAGACCGGCATCTTTTACGGGCAGTGCTCGGAACTGTGCGGCAAGGACCATGCCTTCATGCCCATCGCCATCCGTGTGGTCGAACAGGACGATTTCGACACCTGGATGAAAACGTTCGAAGCCGACGGCATCGATGCGGCGACATTGAGCCTGGCGTCGATCGACTGATCCACTGACAAAATAGGACGCGGCGCTTTTGGGGCGCGAGACGGGACGAGGAGAGCAAATCCAAATGGCCGAAGCGAAAGCCGCCCACCACGACGCCGCGCATGGCCATCCCACGGGATGGAAACGCTATCTGTTTTCGACCAACCACAAGGATATCGGCACGATGTACCTGATCTTCGCCATCGCGACGGGGATCATCGGTGGCGTTCTGTCCGGTTTCATGCGCTGGGAACTGGCCGAGCCGGGCATCCAGATTTTCCACGGCCTGGCGCAGATGGTCTATGGCACGCCCGAGGCCTCGGCGCTCGATGCCGGCAAGCAGATGTATAACGTGTTCACCACGGCGCACGGGCTCATCATGATTTTCTTCATGGTCATGCCGGCACTGATCGGCGGGTTTGGCAACTGGTTCGTGCCGATCATGATCGGCGCGCCCGACATGGCCTTCCCGCGCATGAACAACATTTCGTTCTGGCTCCTCGTACCAGCCTTCATCCTGTTGTTGATGTCGATGTTCTTCGACGGCACCTCGGGCCTGCCGGGGGTCGGGGGCGGCTGGACCATCTATCCACCGCTCTCGACGACGGATTCGCCGGGACCGGCCATGGATTTCGCCATTCTTTCCATCCACATATCCGGCGCCTCCTCGATCCTCGGAGCCATCAACTTCATCACCACCATCTTCAACATGCGCGCGCCGGGCATGACGCTGCACAAGATGCCGCTCTTCCCGTGGGCGGTGCTGGTCACGGCCTTCCTCTTGCTGTTGAGCCTGCCCGTTTTGGCCGGCGGCATCACCATGCTTCTGACCGACCGCAATTTCGGCACGGCCTTTTTCGTGCCCTCCGAAGGCGGCGACCCGATCCTTTACCAGCACCTGTTCTGGTTCTTCGGCCACCCCGAAGTCTACATCCTCATCTTGCCGGCTTTCGGCGTCATTTCCCACATCGTCTCGACCTTTTCGAAAAAGCCGATCTTCGGCTATCTCGGCATGGTCTACGCCATGGTGGCCATCGGTTTCGTCGGGTTCATCGTGTGGGCGCACCACATGTATACGACCGGGCTTTCCCTCAACGTGCAGCGCTATTTCGTGGCCGCCACCATGGTCATCGCGGTGCCGACGGGCGTGAAGATCTTTTCCTGGATTGCCACCATGTGGGGCGGCTCGATCTCCTTCAAGACGCCGATGCTCTGGGCGCTCGGTTTCATTTTCCTGTTCACCGTGGGCGGCGTCACCGGCGTGGTGCTGGCCAATGCCGGCGCCGACCGGGCCCTGCACGACACCTATTACGTGGTGGCGCATTTCCACTACGTGCTGTCGCTCGGCGCGGTTTTCGCCATCTTCGCGGGCTGGTACTACTGGTATCCGAAAATGTTCGGGATCATGTATAACGAGACCCTCGGTGCCATCCATTTCTGGATCACCTTCGTCGGCGTCAATCTCGTCTTCTTCCCGCAACACTTCCTCGGCCTTTCCGGCATGCCGCGCCGCTATATCGATTATCCGGACGCTTTTGCGTTCTGGAACGGCGTGTCCTCGTTCGGCTATGCCGTGACGGCGGTCGGCATTCTGGTTTTCCTCGCAACGCTGATCGAGGCGCCGCTGAGGAAACGCCAGGCGGGCGACAATCCCTGGGGCGAGGGCGCCACGACGCTCGAATGGACGCTTTCTTCGCCGCCGCCCTTCCACCAGTTCTCGACATTGCCGCGGATCGCGTAATCGCGGGGAAAGGACCAAGATCTTGGCCTATATCGATGACACCGGAGTACTCAGTCGGGGGAACGAAGCGCGGGTCGGGGATTATCTCGCGCTTTTGAAGCCGCGCGTCATGTCACTGGTGGTGTTCACCGCCTTTGTCGGCATGATCGCGGCGCCCGGCGCGCTACATCCGTTCGTCGCTCTTGTGGCCATTACCGCCATCGCCATTGGCGCCGGCGCCTCCGGGGCGCTCAACATGTGGTACGACGCCGATATCGATCGGCTGATGACCCGCACCTGTAACCGGCCCGTGCCCTCGGGCCGGTTGACGCGCGAAGATGCGCTGACGGTCGGGTTGACCCTTTCTGCTTTTTCGGTCGCCCTTTTAGGGCTGGCTTCCAACTGGGTGGCGGCGAGCCTGCTCGCTTTCACCATTTTCTTTTACGCGGTCGTCTATACGATGTGGCTCAAGCGTTCGACGCCGCAAAACATCGTTATCGGCGGCGCGGCGGGGGCCTTTCCGCCCATGGTCGGCTGGGCCGCCGTTACCGGCTCGACCTCCGTTGATGCCATCGCGCTGTTTCTCGTCATCTTCTTGTGGACGCCGCCGCATTTCTGGGCGCTGGCCCTGTTCAAGCAGGCCGATTACGCCGCCGCCGGCATTCCGATGCTGCCCAATGTCGCCGGGGCCCGCGCCACCCAGAACCAGATCGTCATCTATTCGGTTCTTCTGGCGCTGGCATCCTTCATTCCGATCATGACCGGTCTTGTCGGGCCGATCTACGGCATACCGGTCGGTATCATCGGGGTGGCGTTCGTCGGGCTGTCCGTGCGGCTCTATCGTGCCAACGGCGCAGACAATGCGCAAAAAGGCCCGGTCCCTGTTCCTGTTTTCCCTGGGCTACCTGTTCATCCTCTATCTGGCACTGCTCGCCGACATAGTTATGCGCAACTGGCTGGGGGGGATGTGGTGATGAACGACATCAAGACCGACGCGGCCTTCAAGGCGGCGCAGCGCAGGCGTTCCATCGCCCTGGCGCTGGTGCTTGCCGGCTTCGCGGCTGACCTTTTACGTCCTGACCATCGTCAAGATGGGACCGGGCCTGTTCGACAGGTCCGATGTGAGCGTGCCGATGGTCTGATATCGCCCTGATCGACGACCAGCCGAAAGGCAGGAACCCGCGCGGCAACCTCGAAGATCGTCACGATCCTGGTTGGCATCGTCGCCGGCATGGTCGGTCATCGAGCTATGCCGCGGTGCCGCTTTACTACGTCTGTTCTGCTCGGTGACCGGCTATGGCGGCACCACCCAGCGCGCCGACGTCCAATCCCTAAGGGCGTCATCGCCCGCGAAATGACGACGCGCTTCGACAAGACGGTCGATCCTGGCCTTCAGATCAAGGTTACGCCATCGCAACCGGTTTCCGACGCCATCGGCACGGTCAGGACGGTCCATTTCACGGCGCGCAACCTTTCGACCAAACCGATCACCACCACGGCGGGCTTCAACGTCGTGCCGGAGCTGGCCGGCGCCTATTTCAACAAGATCGAATGCTTCTGTTTTACCGAGCAGACGCTTCAGCGCCGGGCGAAACCAAGTCGACATGCCGGTGACCTTTTTCGTCGATCCCGACCTCGACCAGAATGCCGATCTCAGCCACGGTCAAGCGAGATCACGCTGTGCCTATACGTTCTATTCCGCTGACTGAGGGGGACTGAAAATGGCCGCCCAAGCCCATGGCAAACGCCCAAGCGCAAACCAAGAATCACGATTACCATCTCGTCGATCCGAGCCCCTGGCCGGTCGTCGGGTCCATTTCCGCCTTCGTCATGGCGGTCGGCGCCATCATGTGGATGCACGACATCCTGCCGGTCTGGCTGTTTCTGGCCGGCGTGGTCGGCGATGCTCTACACCATGTTCGGCTGGTGGTCCGATGTGATCGCCGAGGCCAATTCCGGCAAGCGACCACACCCCGGTCGTGCAGATGTCATCACCGCTACGGCATGATCTTGTTCATTGCCTCGGAAGTGATGTTCTTCGTGGCCTGGTTCTGGGCCTATTTCGACATCTTTTTCGGCTATGACAGCCTCAACCAGGTGTCCCGCGTCGCCGCGACCGGGGGCGTGTGGCCGCCGCAAGGGGTGGAATTGTTCGACCCCTGGCACTTGCCGCTGTTCAACACGCTTTTGCTCCTGACTTCCGGAACCACTGTGACCTGGGCCCATCACGCGCTCATCGAAAACGATCGCGACGGCATGAAGTGGGGTCTGGCCCTCACCATTGCGCTCGGCGCCCTGTTCAGCGTGGTGCAGGCCATAGAATATTCCACGGCCGGCTTTTCCTTTTCCGGCAATACCTATGGCGCGGCCTTCTTCATGGCCACCGGGTTTCACGGGTTCCACGTTTTCGTCGGCACCATTTTTCTTCTGGTCAATCTCATCCGGACGATGAAGGGCGATTTCACCCCGAAGACCCATCTCGGCTTCGAGTTCGGCGCCTGGTACTGGCATTTCGTCGACGTGGTCTGGCTGTTCCTGTTTGCTTCGATCTATGTCTGGGGAAGCTGGGGCGGCGCGCTGGCGATCCATCACGGATAAACGCCTGTCCGGGGTCGCAAGGCCCCGGCGCCTTTTTAAGGAAGACAAATGACCGAGGCCGATCATCATCATCACGTCTCGCCCTGGGTCGCTGGCGCGCGAAGCCGTTGCCCGCGCTGCGGCGAGGGGCATTTGTTTTCCGGCTTCCTCACACTCGGCCGCTCTTGCGAAAGCTGCGGACTGGACTACGATTTCGCCGATTCCGGTGACGGGCCGGCGGTTTTCATCATCTTCGTTGCCGGCACCGTCGTCGTTTTGCTGTGGGCCATTGTCGACGCGCTGTTCCATCCGCCGGTGGTCGTCCACTTGATGTTGTGGATCCCGGTGACCATCGTACTCTGCCTCGCACTGCTCAGGCCCTTCAAGGCCACGATGATCGCCCTGCAATATGCCAACCAAGCAAGGGAAGGCCGCTCTGAGTAACGGATACGACAAACTCGCCGAAGAACTGGCGCAGATGAAGACCCCCGAACGGGAACGGCCGCGTTGGAGCTTCATCGCCCTTATTCTCGTGCTCGTTGTGGTCTGCGTGGGTCTCGGGACCTGGCAGGTCCTCCGGCTTGAGGAAAAGGAAGCGCTGATCGCCCGCATCGTCGACAGGGCCGAACAGCCGCCCCAGCCCCTGCCGCCGGCGCCCGAATGGGTTGGGTTCGATCCCGAAACCTGGGACTACCGCCATACCAGCGTCACCGGGACCTATCGCAACGACCAGACCATTCTCGTCTTCACCTCGTTGAGCGAGGCGCGCGGAAAGAGCGAGGGGCTGGGCTATTGGGTCATGACCCCGATGGCGGTCGCGGGTGGCGGGACCGTCTGGATCAATCGCGGCTTCGTTCCGGAGGCGCTGAAAAATGCCTTCGCCGAGGGCGGGCCGCCCGAACTCGGCTCCGTCACGGTTTCGGGCATCCTTCGCCGTCCTGAACGGGCCAACATGTTCACTCCCGGCACCGAACGGGCCAACCGGATCGACTGGATTCGCGATCCGGCGCGGTTCAACGCCATCTCCGATCCCCAACTGATACCGGTCCTTGGCGCCTATCTCGACGCGGATGCCGGCGCCGAAGGCAGCCTGCCGCAAGCTGGCGAAACGAAATTCGACCTGCCGAACCGCCATTTCGAATATGCCCTGACCTGGTACGGTCTGGCAGCGGTCATGCTGATCATGCTCGGGTTCTGGCTCTTCACCCGCCGCAAAGGCTGAACGCTTGCGCCGCGAAGCCCCAGACACTAGGTTAGCCGCCGCTTCAGGGCGGTTTGCGACGTAGTCAGACGCCGGTTTTTATGAAAAAACACCGCGTCAACGAGAGGATAACGCGAGCGCCTCGGTCCGGTCGGAAACGAAACGCTCTCGGGTAGGATCATCATGAAATACATTTCCACGCGCGGTCAGGCGCCGGCCTTGGGCTTTTGCGACGCCGTGCTTGCTGGCCTTGCCAGCGATGGCGGCCTCTACCTGCCCGAAACCTGGCCTCAGGTCACACCCGAAGAGATCGCCGGTTTTGCCAACCGACCCTTCGCCGACGTGGCGACCGATCTCATTTCCCGTTTCGTTGAGGGCGAAATCGAAAAGGCCGATCTTTTTGCGCTCATTGCGGCGGCCTACGAGACCTTCCGGCACAAATCGACCACGCCCGTCGTCGAACTCGAACCGGGCCTGTTCGTGCTCGAACTGTTCCATGGGCCGACCCTGGCCTTCAAGGACGTGGCCATGCAGTTTCTGGCCCGGGTGATGGACCACATCCTCATCGAACGCGGCCAGCGGGCGACCATTATCGGGGCGACCTCCGGCGATACCGGGTCGGCGGCCATCGACGCCTTCAAGGGCCGGGACAACATCGACATCTTCATCCTGCACCCGGAAAACCGCACCTCGGAAGTGCAGCGCCGGCAGATGACGACCGTTCTGGCCGACAATGTTTTCAACATCGCCATCAAGGGCACGTTCGACGATTGTCAGGCCATCGTCAAAGCCATGTTCAACGACGCCCCGTTCCGTCAGGCGGCTTCGCTCAGCGGCGTCAATTCGATCAACTGGGGCCGGATCGTCGCCCAGATCGTTTATTACTTTACCTCGGCGGCGGCGCTCGGTGCGCCCTATCGCCCGGTCGATTTCACTGTGCCGACCGGCAATTTCGGCGATATTTTCGCCGGCGAGGCGGCGCGGCGCATGGGGCTGCCCATCAACAGACTGGTGATCGCCACCAACGAAAACGACATTCTCAAGCGGACCCTCGATACGGGGCGCTACGAGGTCGGTGGCGTCCGGCCCACCATGAGCCCATCCATGGATATCCAGATTTCGTCGAATTTCGAACGTCTGGTGTTCGAAAGCGCCGGGCGGGACAGCGACGAAACAGCGCGGCTCATGGCCTCCTTGTCCCAATCCGGCGGCTTCGCCCTGCCGGAAAAGGCGCTCGCGGCCATACGCGCCGGTTTTGCTGCCGGCACCGCCGACGAGACCGCAACGTCTCGTTCCATGAAGCTGACGCATGCGGGGTCCGGTTATCTGGCTGATCCGCATACGGCGGTCGGCCTGAGTGTTGCCCGCAAGTATCGCGATCCGTCCCGTCCGATGATCGCGCTTTCAACGGCCCATCCGGCCAAGTTTCCGCAAGCTGTCGCCGAGGCGACGGGAGTTGAACCGGCCCTGCCATTGTGGTTGGCTGGCTTGCTAGACCGGGAGGAACGGTTGACGGTCTTGCCGAATGATCTCAAAACCGTTGAGGATTTTGTTCGCGGCCGCAGCCGCGCCTGGGAGAATTGAGTTGAGCGTAGAGACGACCATCCTCGACAACGGCATGACCGTTTTGACCCATAACATGCCACATCTCGAAAGTGCGTCGCTCGGTGTTTGGGTGAAGTCGGGGTCGCGTTCGGAGACCATCAAGGAGCACGGCATTTCGCACCTGCTCGAACACATGGCCTTCAAGGGAACCTCAACCCGCACGGCGCGCGAGATCGCGGAGGCCATCGAGGGCGTCGGGGGCGAGGTCAATGCCGCCACCTCGGTCGAACACACCGGCTATTTCGCCCGGGTGCTCAAGGAAGACGTCAGTCTGGCCGCGGACATTATCGCCGACATCCTGCAGAATTCAGTGTTCGACGAGAACGAACTGGCCCGCGAACAGCAGGTGATCGTCCAGGAAATCGGCGCGGCGCGCGACGATCCGGACGACCACGTCTTCGACCTGTTCCAGTCCGTGTCCTTTCCCGATCAGCCGATCGGGCGCCCGATCCTCGGCACGGCCGAATCCGTGCGCGGGTTCGACCCGGCCGCCATCCGGCACTATCTCGACCGCAACTATACCGGCGACCGCATGATCCTCGCCGCGGCCGGCAATGTTGATCACGACAAGCTGGTTCGTGTCGCCGAAGAACGTTTCACCGAACTCGAACCCGCCTCCAAGGTCGAGCCGGAAGCCGCGCGTTACGTCGGCGGCGAGGAGCGGTTCGAAACCGACCATGAACAGGCCCATATCGTTCTGGGGCTCGAAGGCAGGCCCTACAATTCCGACGGCTTTTACACCGTGCAGGTGCTGTCCTCGATTCTCGGCGGCGGCATGAGTTCGCGCCTGTTCCAGGAAGTCAGGGAAAAGCGCGGCCTGTGCTATTCGGTCTATGCCTTCCATTGGGCCTTTGCGGATAGCGGCGTGTTCGGGGTTGCCGCCGCGACCGGCGCCGGCGAAGTCGGCGAACTGGTCAATGTGGTGATCGACGAGCTGCGCCGGGCCGCCGATACGATCGAGGAGGAAGAAGTCAGGCGTGTCAGGAACCAGATCCGGGCCGGCCTTCTGATGTCGCTCGAGAGCCCGTCCTCGCGCGCCGGACAGATCGCCCGCCAGCAGATCCTGTGGGGCCGGACCATCCCGCTCGAGGAAACGGTCGAGCGTATCAATCACATTGACGCGGCCCGGGTAAAACAGGTCGCCCATCAGATGTTCGACACCAGGCGTGTTTCGCTTGCCGGCATCGGGCCGGTTGGCTCCATGCCCGACCACGACGCCGTGGTTGCACGCCTCCGGGCGTGACGGGCCGACGCCGCTTCTTATGCTGGACTATATCTTTACGCCTGACCGAACGCCCGAACTGAGCCGGGGCGATCTTCTCCTGCGTGCCGCGCGCCAGGCCGATTATGCGCAATGGCACGATGTGCGCCTGAAAAGCCACGCGTTCCTCAAACCCTACGAGCCGCGCTGGAGCGAGGTCGATCTGTCGCCGACCGTGTTCCGCGAACGGTTGCGGCGCAACCGACGGGAAGCCGAGGCCGGCACGGAATTCTCCTTTTTCATCTTTCGCCAGACGTCGGCGCGCGCGCTTCTGGTGGGCGGGCTGACGCTCTCCAACATCCGGCGCCGCGCCGCCATGCACGCCAATCTCGGCTACTGGATGGGCGTCGACAATGCCGGCATGGGCATCATGAGCACGGCGGTCAACATGATCCTGCCCTTCGTTTTCGATCATCTCGAATTAAGGCGTCTGCATGCGGCGACCCTGCCGGACAACAAGGCGTCGCGCCGCGTTCTCGAAAAAAACGGCTTCAATGAAGAAGGCTTTGCGGAAGCCTATCTGCAGATCGACGGAGTCTGGCGGGATCACGTGCTCTACGCATTGACCCGCGATCGTTTTCTTGCGGCAGCGCGATGAGTAGGGGACGGTATGCTCTTGCGCGCTTGTGAGCCGGAACGAACCACTTTACCAAGGAAATCCTACGGTCATACGACATTCGGGATTGCGTTGCCGACAATGCGTTTCGTGCTGAGCCTAGTTCTTGCCCTGATCATCAGCGTGCTCGGCGCTGCGGAGGCGATGGCCTTCGAGGTCATCAAGGTCCCCGACAGCGTCAACGCCGTCAATTTGATGGCTGGCATCGACGTCGTCAAAGGGGAAAATGGACGGGTACAATTGTCGACCGCCCCGGGCGCCGATGGCATCATCCGACGCATCGAGGTTCTGGCGCAAAAGGAAGGAACCAATCCCAACTGGGCTCTGTTTGCCCTTGGCAATGACAGCGACGTGCAGATCCAGCGCTATCTGGTGGCGCCGTTCTTCCGGCTGCCGGGGTCGGGCATTCTTCATCCCGATCTCGGGTCGAATCGCATCGCCGTTCTGACCGTCAATGCCGGCATCCGTCCGGAGCGCGTCTCCGACCCGGAAGCCGATGTCTTCGAGATCACGCTCGATCCGGGCGCGACGGTCACCTTTGTTGCCGAGCTGGATAACGGCGAGTTGCCCGAACTCTATTTATGGCAACCAGACGCCTATCGCGCCTATGTCAATTCCTTCACCCTGTTCCGGGGCACCGTGCTCGGTATCGCCGGTATCGCCGCCGTGTTTTTGACCATCATGTTCGTGGTCAAGGGGCGGGGCGTCTTCCCCGCTACCGCGGCACTGGCCTGGGCGGTTCTCGCCTATCTTCTCATCGATTTCGGGGTGCTCGGCCGTCTGCTTGGGGTGGGCAACGGCGCCATCCAGCCCTATCGCGCCGCGGCGGAGGCGGCGCTGGCCACGACCCTGTTCGGGTTCCTGTTTATCTATCTCAATCTGCACCGATGGCATTTGCGGTTCCTGCATCTGGCGCTGGCGCTGGCGGCGGTGTTTCTCGGGCTTTTCGCCTATGCCTTCATCCAGCCGGAAACCTCGGCGGCCATTTCGCGCGTCCTTTTGATGCTGATCGGCCTGTTCGGCTTTTTCATCATCCTTTTGCTGGCGCTCAGGGGATATGATCGCGCGGTGTTTCTGGTGCCGACCTGGATCATCTACATCGCCTGGCTGTTCTATGCCTGGCTGGTCGTTTCGGGAAAGGTGACCAACGACATCGCCCAGCCTGCCGTGGCCGGGGGGTTGGTTCTCATCATCATGCTGATCGGCTTCACGACGGTGCAGCATGCCTTTTCCGAGGGACAGGTCTCGATCGGCGCACTCTCCGAGGTCGAGCGGCGTGCCCTGGCGCTGACCGGATGCGGCGATTTCGTTTTCGACTGGAACATCGACCGCGATCGCGTTCTGGTTTCCGAAGAGCTTGCCACCTGGCTGGGCGAAACCCGCGGCAACCTGCGCGGCCCGATCAAGTCCTGGCTCGAACGCATCTATCCCGATGACAAGGACCGGTTCCGCACCGCGCTCGATACGCTGGTGGAGATGCGGCGCGGCAAGGTCAATCTCGATATCCGTATTCTTACCCAGGATGGCTCCCACCGAACGTTCCGGTTCCGGGTCAAGCCCGTTCTGGCTGGTGACGGTCAGGTCAGCCGCATCGTCGGCACCTTGCAGGACGTTACCGCCGAACGCGCTTCCCGCGAGCGGCTCTTGCATGATTCGGTTCACGACAGCCTGACCGGCCTGCCCAGCAAGGCGCTGTTTGTCGATCGTCTGGAACAGGCGCTCGAACGGTCGCGACAGGGCGAAGGCGCCAAGCCGGCGGTGTTCTTCATCGATATCGACAAGTTTTCGGGCGTGGTCGAACGGCTCGGCCAGGCCGGAGCCGATTCCGTGCTTTTGGCCATCGCCCGGCGCGTTGCCCGCCAGGTGCGCCCGCTCGACACCGTGGCGCGCCTGAGCGCCGACCAGTTCGGCGTCATCCTCAATTCGGAAAAGGCGGCCGACAAGATCGCCGAGGCGGCCGATCAGTTGCGCAAGACCATTCGCGCGCCCTTCACCTTCGGCGAACGCGACATTGCCGTGTCCGCTTCGCTCGGCATCACCATTTTCGACAATGGTTCGGCCTCGGCGGTGGATGTGCTGCACGATGCGGAACTGGCCATGCTTTACGCCAAGCGTCACGGCGGGGACCGCATCGAAGCCTATCGCGCCGCGGCGCGGTCGATCGTGGCGTTGGCCAAGGCGACGGAAGAGGAACTGCAGCGGGCGATCAAATCCGATCAGTTCCGCATGCTCTTTCAGCCGATCTGCGCCATCAGCACCGGCCGTATCGTGGGTGTCGAGGCGCTGATCCGCTGGCGCCATCCCTTGCGTGGCCTCATCGGGCCCGACGAGTTCGTGCCCCTGGCCGAGCGGTCGGGGCAGATCGAAGAGATCGGACGTCTCGCCTTTGAACAATCCGCCGCACAATTCCAGGTCTGGCAGCGGTCGGTCCGTCTCCCCGAGGAGTTTTTCGTTTCGGTCAATCTGTCGCCGAGCCAGTTGTCGACCGAGACCATGCTTTCCGACATGCGGACCTATCTCAGCGAACACAAGGGCATTGCCGAACACATCAAGCTCGAAATCACCGAAGGCCAGATGATGGTCAATCCCGAGCATTCGGCCTATGTGCTTTCCATGCTCAAGTCGATGGGGCTTTCCATTGCACTCGACGATTTCGGCACCGGCCATTCCTCGCTGAGCTATCTGCACCGGTTCCCCATCGACACCATCAAGATCGCGGCGCCTTTCGTGCGGCTCGGCGACGATACCGGGTTCGCGCACACCCAGGCGCCAATCATCCGCTCGATCGTCTCTCTGGCCCGCGAACTCGATCTCATGGTCATTGGCGAGGGGGTGGAAACCAAAGCGGAACGCGATCGGCTGTTGCAGCTCGATTGCCGTTACGGACAGGGCTTCCTTTATGCCGAACCGATGGATGGCGAAGCCTTGCAGAAACGCCTGGTCCACAACGCCGTTGCCCCGGCGCCGTCGCGTGTCCCCGCGCCTGCGCTCGCGCCGGTACGAACGAAAACGCCTGTGGAGGAAAAGCCGGAGCAGCCGAAGGCGACACCGTTCGTTGCCAAACCTGTCGTTCAGCCGGAACAGAAAAAGCCGTCACCGGAACCCGCGCCGAAACCGGCCCCGACGCCCGCGCCGATGCCCGGCGCCGCAGGGTCGACACCTTCTATCGCCAAGCCGCAGACGCCGCCGGCAGGTGAGCCCGGGCCGGACAAGGCGCCGGCAACGAAGGCGGGACCGTTGTCGATGAACGCGTTGCGCGCTCTTTTTGGCTCAGCCCTGAAACCGCCACAGGTCGCCACGGCGAAGCGCACATCCGATATCGACAAGGGCAAGTGAGCGCGGCGGGGCTGAGGAATAACGCCGCCGTCATTGCGTACCCCTGAAGGGCACGCGGCAATCTGGGCGGGCTTGATCCCTGTCGAGGCGGCGATGGATTGCGTCATCGCTTTCGCTCCTTGCGATGACAAGGTGCAATGCAGTTCGAACGTGAACCGCTCTAGCCGCGGCCGATTTCGCCAGACAGCGATGCCCGGGAAACGCCGATCGAGGCGAGGGCTGCATCGTAACGGCGTTCGACCGGAACGCTGAACAGGATGTCGAGCGAATGGGGCGCCGTCAGCCAGCCGCTGCCGCGCAACTCGTCTTCCAGTTGGCCGGGCGCCCAGCCGCAATAGCCCAAAGCCAGAAGCGACTGTTCGGGACCCGAGCCGAAAGCGATGGCCTTGAGAATATCGAGGGTGGCCGTCAGTCCCACGTCGTCATTGACCTCATAGGAGTTTTCGGCGCGGAAATAGTCGCGGCTGTGCAGCACGAAGCCGCGTCCGGTTTCAACCGGTCCCCCCATCATGACGGCGCGATTGCGGATACGTTCCGGCACGCGGATCAAGTCTTCGGGCGGGCCGAGTTCCAGCTCGCCGAAAATGTCGCCGGCGCTGAGGTCGGGTAGCTTGTGGTTGACGATCAGCCCCATGGCGCCGTCTTCGCCATGGCCGACAAGATAGACCACGCTTTCGGAAAAGCGCTCGTCGGACATCCCCGGCGTGGCGATGAGGAAATGTCCCTTGAGCGAAGACATGGGCATGACTGCCTCCTGGTTGCGCCGCCGCATTTCCAATCCTCTTTACGCCGAAGTTTAGGGGTTCTGACGAAAAGTGCAAATAACGCCTGAACGCGTCGTTTTTTTCAACATCGGCACCAAAGAGTGGCGTGTCCGGCCTTGCGCCTCGGAACCGGGGCTGCAAATGGTCGCGAAAGACGTCAAATCACGCAAGTCTGAACCACGGTGACTTGGGTTTGTTCCCGTTCAGAGGTATTGGCAGGCACCATGAAACCGTTTTTCACCATTCTGACGACCTTTGCCGTTCTTTGCCCCGTTTCTGCCATCGCCGCAACGAGCGCGTGGACCGACATCGTTCCCGGTGCCCGCTTGCGCGCCATTTCCGCCGGAATCGAGATCGACGGCCGCGCCCTGATCGGGCTCGAGCTGACCCTGGCGCCCGGGTTCCATACCTATTGGCGCGTACCGGGGGAGACCGGTCTGCCGACCGAGCTTGCGGTTTCCGATGCCACGGGGCCGCTGCAAACGGATCTTGTCTGGCCGCTGCCCGAGCGCGACACGACCGGCGGCTATGTCGATTACGTCTATACCGGCACGCTGGTGCTGCCGGCGCTGGTCGCGGCCGAAGCCGGGGCGCCGCTGACGCTTGATGTGCACATGGGCATCTGTTCGGACATGTGCGTGCCGGTCCAGGCCCATTTCGAGCTTGACGGCGCCGAGCGTTCCGATCCCGTCAATTCCCTGCGCCTGCAACAGGCGCTCAACGAAACCCCGATCCTCTGGGAAGGCGACGACGTGCCGCTGACCGATATCCGTATTGATGGTGAAACCGGCGCCGTGACCCTGAGTTTCGATCCGGCCCGCATCGATCCACGGCGCATTTTCCCCACGCTCGACGGCACGAGCGAGGTTTATGACGCGCCCGAAATCGATTATAGCGCCGGAACGCTCCGTTTTGCCTTGCTGACCCGCAAGGCAGATACCGCCTGGCAGGGCAAACCGCTGCGCTTAACCTTCTCGACAAGTGATGGTCCCTACGAGATTGTGAGTGGCTCGCAATAACGTTAGTGTTTGATTCATCAAGACGTGCGAGGCCTTCGCACATCCATCGATAGGTGAAAAAGAGAGTGGGCATGATCGCTTCGGGCGATGTCATACCGTCAGTTCCGATCAAGCTGGTCACGGCGAACGGGGTTGAAGACAAAGACGCAGACGATGTTCTGTCCGCTGGTCGGGTGGTGATGTTCACCTTGCCGGGCGCCTTCACGCCGACCTGTTCGAACGACCATCTCCCGGACTATATCAGGCTGGCCGACGCCATCAGGGCGAAGGGTGTTAGCCGAATCGTTTGCGGAACGGTCAACGATCACTTCGTCGTTTCGGCCTGGGCCGAGGCTTCCGGCGCGCTTGGCAAGCTCGATTTTGTCGCCGATGGTAATGCCGCGCTGGCGATTGCTCTGGGGCTTGAGCGCGACATGTCGGCAAATGGTATGGGTATTCGCTACATTCGTGCCGCAATTGTGATAAATAATGGGAGAGTGGAAGCTGTTTACGCTGAACAGTCTCCCGGCGAGGTCTCGCGGTCAGGAGCACCCGCGATTTTGGCGGCCCTTTGAGGCGCCTCGCGTTGCGTATTGGGGAAGGGCATGTCTGAACGAAATAATGCGTTGCGTGCGGGTCTGGTGGCGAAAACCGCCATTGCAGCCGCTTTGGCGTTGACATTGTCAGCCTGTTCGATGGGATCGATGTTTGGTGGCGGCACCACGACCGGCAGCACCGGTTCGCTTGCCAACACCTCGACGCCACAGGAACAGATCGATTTGTCGGCGCTGGCCACCGCGCCGGCCATCGCCACCGAGTGTCCGCCGATCAAGGTCAGGAACGGTGGCGAAGCGATCTATTCGTATGAAAAGAACAAGACCGGCGATGCCCGCGCCCTGATGTTCCAGGCGGTAATCGACAAGCAGTCGCGCGCCTGCACGGCCTCGAACGGATTGATCACTGTCGATATGGGCGTGGTCGGCCGCGTGCTGCTCGGCCCTGCCGGACAGAACAAGGAATACACGATCCCCGTGCGCTTCGCCGTCGAACGCGACGATCTGGCGGTGTTCTCGCAGAAATACGACATTCCGGTCACCGTGACGAACGGCGAACAGAGCCAGGATTTCGTCAAGGTGGTCGACAATGTGACCATCCCGTTCGTCGGTGGCGAGAACATCATCATCTGGGTCGGCTTCGACACCGCCGCCTGATTGCGTCGCGGCGAAAAGCCTTTCCGCCTCATTTTCCTTTTCAATTGGCATCCGGAAACGCGCGATGCCGATTGACGGAACGACCCGGAACGCGCAGTGTGCGCCCGCGGGAGAGACCGGCCTTTGGGCTGGCGCCGAAGGAGCAACCGCCCCGGAAACTCTCAGGCAAAAGGACCGCGCAGATAGGATCTCTGGAAAGCGGACTCCGCTTAAGCGGACGTCCCACCGAAGGAGCAGCCGGCCGGATTTCACCTTCCGGTTTCGGGAAATCTCTCAGGTTTTTGGACAGAGGGGGCGTGTGACAAGGGGGTCTCCCCGCGTCCTCGTGGTCCAACCTGAGGAGATGGCATGGCGCAATCCAGCGATTCCACTACGTCCGACATCAAGACCGTCCCGCTTGCTGAAATCCATGTTGCCCTTGGTGGCCGCATGGTGCCGTTTGCCGGCTACATGCTGCCCGTCCAATACAAGCCGGGCATCATCGCCGAACACAAGTGGACGCGCGAACATGCCGGATTGTTCGACGTCACCCATATGGGGCCGAGCTTTGTCGGGCTTAATGCGCCTTCGGGCGATGTCGCGGCCGATCACGCGGCGATTGCCGCATTGATCGAACCGCTGGTTTCGGCCGACCTGAGCGGTCTGAAACCCGGTCAGATTCGCTACAACCTCCTGCTCAACGAGGCTGGCGGCACGCTCGACGATCTGATGATCGGCCGTCCGATGGAACCGGAACGGGCGGGTACGCTTTATGTCGTGGTCAATGCCGGCACCAAGGAAGGCGATTTCGCCCGTATCGCCGGCGCGCTCGGCGACAAGGCGACACTGACCCGCGCCGATGATGGCGTGCTCCTGGCCCTGCAGGGACCGGACGCCGTCAAGGTAATGGCCGGTTTCGTGCCGGAAGCGGTCGAACTCGGGTTCATGACCCACGGGACCTTCACCTGGCAGGGCGTGCGCCTCACCATGTCGCGGTCCGGCTATACCGGCGAGGACGGATTCGAGATTCTCGTTCCGGCCGAACGGGGCAAGGATGTCTGGCAGGCGCTGATGTCTGACGAACGGGTCATGCCGATCGGCCTTGGCGCCCGCGACAGCCTCCGGCTCGAAGCCGGGCTGCCGCTTTACGGCCACGAACTCGACGAGACGGTTTCACCCATTGAGGCGGGGCTCAATTTCTCGCTGTCCAAGCGTCGCCGCGAGAACGCCGATTTTCTCGGGGCGACCCGCATCCTTGGCGAACTGGCCAATGGCACGTCGCGCATCCGCGTCGGCCTATTGGTCGACGGTGCGCCGGCCCGTGATGGCGCAGAGATCTTCGATGTCGACGGCATGCCGGTCGGCCATGTCACCTCGGGCGGTTTCTCGCCGAGTCTCAACCGCGCCATCGCCCTCGGCTTCGTGTCGCCGGAACTGTCAACGCCCGGCCAGAACCTGGGCGTTTCGGTACGCGGCCGCATTCAGAACGCCACCGTCACCGAATTGCCCTTTGTCCCCCACCACTATTACCGCAAGCCCCGCTGAGTGAGGCCCCAAATGACCAAGCGTTACACCAATGATCACGAATACGTCCGCATCGACGATACCGTCGGCGTCGTCGGACTGTCCAACTATGCCCAGGAACAGCTGGGCGACATCGTTTTCGTCGAGCTTCCCGAAATCGGCAGGAAACTGACCAAGGGCGACGAAGCGGCCGTGGTCGAATCCGTCAAGGCGGCGTCCGAGGTCTATTCGCCGCTTTCGGGCGAAGTCGTTGAAGTCAATGAAGCACTGACCGCGACCCCCGATCTGGTCAACAGCGCTCCCGAAGAGGGCGGCTGGCTCTTCAAGCTGAAACCCTCCGATCCCGGCGAATTGGAAACGTTGATGGACGAGGCTGCCTATCAGGCCTTTCTGGACTGATCTGGGTCGAGGAGCGCGCCCAAAAAAGGACCGGTCTTTCGGTTCGGACGCGCGACCACCAAAGGATTGATGCCATGCGCTATTTACCTATCGGAGCGGCCGACAAGGCCGCCATGCTCAAGACTATTGGCGTCGATTCCGTCGATGCCCTGTTCGATTCCGTCCCGGCTTCGGTCTTTAAAAGCGCCGAGCCCGGATTGCCGGCCCACAAGCCGGAATTCGAGGTCGAGGCGCATATGCGCGCCCTGGCCGGCAAGAACCGGACGGCGGGCGATGGCCCGTTCTTTCTCGGTGCCGGTGCCTATCGCCATCATGTGCCGGCGACGGTCGATCATCTGATCCAGCGTTCGGAATGGCTGACGGCCTACACGCCCTATCAGCCGGAAATCTCGCAGGGCACCCTGCAGATGCTTTTCGAGTTTCAGACCCAGGTCGCGCATCTGACCGGCATGGAGCTGGCCAATGCCTCGATGTATGACGGCTCAACCGCTGCGGCCGAAGCGGTGTTGATGGCACGCCGGCTGACCCGGCGCCAGAAGATCGTCGTTTCCGGCGGGTTGCATCCGCATTACCGCGATGTCGTTCGCACCTATGCCGGTGAAAGCGACAATCTCGTTTGTCTGGCGCCGTCGCCGGACGGCAAGGGCACGATTCTCGACACGCTCGACGACAAGACGGCCGCGCTTATCGTGCAGACGCCGGATTTCTACGGCAATTTGCGCGATGTGAAGCAGTTGGCCGACGCGGCCCATGCCGTTGGCGCGCTGCTCGTGGTGGTGGTGACGGAAATCGTCGCGCTCGGCCTCATCGAGGCGCCCGGTGCACTCGGCGCCGATATCGTCGTCGCCGAAGGACAATCGCTCGGCAACGCCTTGAGCTTCGGCGGTCCCTATGTCGGGCTTTTCGCTACGCGCGAAAAATTCGTCCGCCAGATGCCGGGCCGCATCACCGGCGAGACGGTCGATGCCGCCGGTCGGCGCGGTTTCGTTCTGACCCTTTCTACCCGCGAGCAGCACATTCGCCGCGAAAAGGCGACGTCCAATATCTGCACCAATGCCGGGTTGGGGGCGCTGGCCTTTTCCATCCACCTGTCGCTGCTCGGCGAAAAGGGGCTTGGACAGTTGGCGCGGCTCAATCACACCCGCGCCGTGGCTTTGGCCAGGGCGTTGGGTGATGTTCCCGACACCAAGGTGCTCAACACCACATTCTTCAACGAAATGACCCTGAAACTACCGGTCCCTGCCGCCCCGGTCGTCGACGCCCTGGCGACCCGCGGCATCCTGGCCGGCGTGCCGGTTTCGCGTCTCGAACCGGATCGGCCGGAATTGACCGATCTTTTGGTGCTCGCCGCAACGGAACTGACCGGCGACGAGGATATCGCCGCGCTGGTTGCCGGCCTCAAGGAGGTGACGAAATGAGCCTCAACGCACAAGGCCGCCCGACCAATCCGGGCGAAACAGGCGGGTACACCACGGCCGCGCTGCTGCCCGACGAAAAGCTTTTGTTCGAGATCGGCAGCATCGAGGAAACCGGCGTCGATCTGCCGGACGTTACGCTCGACGACAGTTTTCTCGGCGGATTTGCGCGCAAGACGCCGCTCGATCTGCCCGGTCTTTCCGAACCCGAAGCGATGCGTCATTACGTGCGCCTGTCCCGGCTCAACTATTCGATCGACAGCGGCACCTATCCGCTCGGCTCGTGCACGATGAAGCACAATCCGCGCCTCAACGAAAAGACGGCGCGGCTGTCCGGCTTTGCCGATATTCATCCGCTGCAGCCGGCGGCGACGGTCCAGGGCGCGCTTGGCGTGCTCGACGAGCTTTCCAACTGGCTTCTGGCCCTGACCGGCATGTCGGCGGTTGCCCTAAGCCCCAAGGCCGGGGCGCATGGCGAACTGTGCGGTATGATGACGATCCGTGCGGCGCAAGAAGCGCTCGGCCAGGGGCATCGCGACGTGGTGCTCGTCCCCGAGGCGGCGCACGGCACCAACCCGGCGACGGCGGCGTTCCTCGGCTACAAGGTCAGGGTCGTACCGGCCGATGGCAAGGGGACTGTCGATGTCGAGGCGGTCAAAAAGGCCCTCGGGCCCGATGTCGCCGCGATCATGCTGACCAACCCCAATACGGCCGGCCTGTTCGAGCCCGAGATCATCGAGATCGCCAAGGCCGTGCACGAGGCGGGGGCGTTCTTTTACGCCGACGGCGCCAATTTCAACGCCATCATGGGGCTGGTCAGGCCGGGAGATCTCGGCGTCGACGCCATGCACATCAACCTGCACAAGACCTTTTCCACCCCGCATGGCGGCGGTGGACCGGGCGCCGGCCCGGTGGTGCTGAGCGAGCGACTGGCGCCTTTCGCGCCGGTGCCGTTCCTGACGCGCTCCGGGGATACGCTCGGGCTTGAGGAAACCATGGGCGCGAAGCAAAGCTTCGGGCGCATGACGGCTTTCCATGGCCAGATGGGCATTTTCGTACGCGCCCTGACCTATATGCTCAGCCATGGCGGCGACGGTCTCGCCGAAGCGGCGGGGGATGCCGTGCTCAACGCCAATTATGTCAAGGCGCGCTGCGAGCACGTCCTGTCGGCGCCGTTCGGCAAGGGCCATTGCATGCACGAGGTGCTGTTCGACGACAGTTTCCTCAAGGAGACCGGCGTCACCACGCTCGATTTCGCCAAGGCGCTGATCGACGAAGGCTTCCACCCCATGACCATGTATTTCCCGCTGGTCGTGCATGGCGCCATGCTGGTCGAGCCGACCGAATCGGAAAGCAAGCAGGCGCTCGATATGTTCTGCGACGCGCTTTTGGGGCTTGCCGCGGCGGCGAAGGCCGGCGAAACGGAACGGTTCACCGCCGCGCCGGTAACCGCGCCACGTCGACGGCTCGACGAAACCCGCGCTGCCCGCTCGCCTCGACTGGTATGGACACCACCGGAGGAAGCTGGAGCAAAGGCTTAGTGTCGGACGTCATTATCGAGAGTTTCGAACGACAGGCAGAAGGGAGCGCCCGGATCGGCGCTCCCTTCGTTGCACAATTGTGCCGTCTCATTCCCCACAGCATGGGCGAAACACGCCTGGCGGAACGCGTGATGAACTGGCCGGGCGATGCCCGCGCGGATGCATTGGCTCTGAGGGTTTGCGGCGGCTTGCACGCGCTGGTCCTGACCGGTGCCGCGCCGGAACTGGCCCGGTTCTATCCGCCCCATCTTGCCGACGAAGCCAGCCTCCAGGCGGTCCTGGCCGATGCCATCGTCGAATTCGACGACTTTCTGGTCGCTTCTCTTGACACCCCGCCACAGACCAACGAGCCGGGGCGGTCCTCCATGCTGCTCGGCGCCGCCCTGACACTTGCCAATCTGTCGGGCCTGCCGCTTTCCCTTTTCGAGATCGGCGCCAGCGCCGGCCTCAATCTGTGGTTTTTCCGTTATGCCTACGATCTCGGGCATGGGTTGAGCTGGGGGAAAACGGATAAATCGCTGACTATTCGTTCGGAATGGTCCGGCGCAATCCCTCTGTTGACTGCGCCGCTCAAGGTGGATGCGCAAAAAGGGTGCGACAGCAATCCGCTCAATCCAGCGGACCCCGGGGATCGTCTGCGCCTTTTGTCCTATATCTGGCCGGAACAGCCCGAACGCCTCGATCGCATGCGGCGGGCGCTCGATCATGCCGCTGCCGAGCCGGTCCAGGTCGACAAGGCGGACGCCGCCACGTGGATCGAAAAATGCCTGGCCGAAGAGCCCCGGCCCGGCCTGGTGCGCATGGTCTATCACACAATCGTCTGGCAATACCTGACCGATGACACCAAGGCGCGCATCGCCAACGCACTTGCGCAGGCCGGCGCCGCCGCGCGCCCGGAAACGCCTCTGGCCTGGTTCCGTTTCGAAGACGACCACACTGCCGGCGGCGAAGGCGGTGTGATGGAGCTGACCTATTGGCCCGGCGGAGAAACGCGGGTGCTGGGGCGTGCCGATTTCCATGGCCGCTGGGTCAGGTGGTCATAGGGCTGCAAGGGTTTTTCTGCCGTCGCTCTGGCCCTGTGGCTGGGCGTCGGGGTGGGGGCGGGCCGGCTCCCGTGCTATGAACCGGAAAACCGGTCCCGAGACTTGAAAATCATGTCGCCCGCCATTCGTGCTCTTCGCTGCTTGCTGCTCTTTGTCGCTTTCGCTTCGGGTCTTGCCGCCTGCTCGGAGAACAGGAACGCTGAGGCCCAGCCGAAAGATGGGGCGAAGCTCGGCGGTGCGTTCGTCCTCGCCCTGAGCTGGGAGCCGGCCTTTTGCGAAACCGCGCCGCGCGTGCCGGAATGCCGGGTCCAGACCCAAACGAGCCTCGATGCCCTCCAGTTCTCGCTGCACGGGCTTTGGCCGGAGCAAAGCTATTGCGGCGTCGATGCGACGACACGCAAGGCCGATGAACGTCACGACTGGGAAAACCTGCCGGAGGTCGATGTTTCCGCGGGCCTGCGCCGCGAACTCGATAGCGCCATGCCGGGCGCGCTCTCCGGACTCGACAGGCATGAGTGGATCAAGCACGGAACCTGTTCCGGCACCGACCAGCAGTCCTATTACGCCGCCGCGCTGGCCCTGACCGAGGCCATCAACGCCTCATCCGTGCCGCGTCTGTTCGTCGAAAATCTCGGTCGTGCCTTGACGGCCGATACCGTCCTAAAAGCCCTCGAAACGGATCTCGGCGCCGGATTACGCGGACGCGTCGCGCTCGAATGCGTGACCGATGGGTCCCGGCGTCTGATCTCCGGCATCAGGATCGCCCTTTCCGGCCAAATCGGCGAGATGCCCGATCTCGGTGCGTTGGCCGGTGCCGCCAAACCATTGTCGCGCGGCTGCAAGAGCGGCATCGTCGATCCGGCAGGGCTGCAGTAGAGCTGACTATCGTTGGTGTTGACCGATAGGTGTCCCTCTTTAGTTAGTGAGGCACCATTTTTTGAAATCAAACTCGGAGTCGTCCCTGTGTCAAGCACCGGGACGATCCGGATGGGGTGCTGATGTCGGCCAAGACAATGAGTGACCACTGTTAGCAAATATGAAAAAAGGGCGCCAACGGCGCCCTTGCAACAATCGCGTCCGAGCCCTGGTTCAGTGCAGCTTTTTGGCCACGTCCTTGATCGCCGTTTCGATCACGGCATCGCCGTTTTCGGTCATCTGCTTGGCCAGAAGAACCCGTGCGGCCTCGATGGCGACATCGGCGGAACGCGAGCGGACTTCTGCGAGTGCCTGGGCTTCGGCATGGGCGATTTTGTCTTCCACCGCCTTGGTGCGGCGTACCACCATGTCCTTGAGCGATTCCTCGGCTTCCGCGCGCATGCGCTCGGCGTCTTCCTGCGCGGCAGTGATGATGCTGGCGGCTTCGTTCTCCGCGTCCTTGCGCTTGCGTCCGTAATCGGCGAGCAGCGCCTGGGCTTCCTCGCGCAGCCGCTTGGCCTCGTTGAGGTCGCTTTCGATCTTCTTGATGCGGGCATCGAGCATGCCGGTAATGGCGCGCGGCAGCCCCATGTAAATGACGACGACGAAGAAGATGATGAGGCCGACAAGGGCCCAGAATGTGTTGTCGAATTCCATTCCCGTCAGCCTTTCACCACTTCGGCCACGGCGGCGCGTGCGTCGGCAATCGAAACCTTGCCGGCGATGGACGAGACAATCGCCACGGCCGTCTGGGCAGCGATTTCGTCGACATTGGTCAGAGCTTCCGTCTTGGTCGCCTGAATGCTGGCTTCGGCCGCGCTGACCCTGCCATCAAGCTCGAGCTGAACCCGGGTGCGGGAGTCCTCGGTTTCGTGCTTGATCTCGGCCCGCGTGGCTTCCGCAATGGCCTGGGCGTTCTTGCGTGCCTCGGCGAGGGCCGCCTCGTAATCGGCGATGGCCTGATCGGTCTTTTGACGAAGCCGATCGGCTTCGGCGAGATCGCCTTCGATGCGATCGTGCCGGACTTCCAGAATTTCGCCGATGCGCGGCAGGGCCACCTTGGCCATCAGCACGTAAAGCGCCGCAAAGGTGATGGCGAGCCACAAGAGCTGCGACCCAAAGGTCGAGGGGTCGAACGGCGGAAAGGCGCCGTGATGTTCTTCGCCACCCTGCGCCTCGGTGCTGGTCGTCAGATGGGACGTATCCGCCCCACCGACACCAGGAACGATTTCGGTGGCTTGAGTGGCGTTATCGGTGGTTTCGCCCGCCATATCGCTTCCCCGTCAAATTGCGCCGGCCCCGACAGGGAGCCCGGACCGGCAATTCAAACGACTGCGCTTCGGGATCATGCACGGTTTCGACCTTTTGGCGAAAGGCACAATCCAGATTCTTGCGTGAGTTCGTGTCCGGACAGAAAAACCGGATCTGCCGGCGTCACCGCCTTTACGGACACGCTCACAAAGGAATCAGACGACGAACAGCAGCAGCAGGGCAACGAGGAACGAGAAGATGCCGAGCGCTTCGGTCACGGCAAAACCGAAGATCAGGTTGCCGAACTGGCTCTGGGCTGCCGACGGATTGCGCAGCGCGCCCGTCAGGAAGTTGCCGAAAATGGCACCCACGCCCATAGCGGCGCCACCCAGACCAAGACAGGCAATGCCCGCGCCGATCATCTTTGCTGCTTCTACATCCATGTAAGTGCTCCTTTTAAGGCTTTGCAGTCGCGTTTTATTACGGCCCCGCCCGGGGACCGCGGAAAGGTGGCCGGGACGGCTAGTGTCCCGGGTGGATAGCGTCGTGAAGATACATCGAGGTCAGCACCGCGAACACATAGGCCTGCAGTGCGGCGACCAGGAATTCGAGGGCTGTCAGGGCCACGGTCATGGCCAGCGGTAAAGTGGCGCCCAACCAGCCGAGCAGGCCGGCCGACCCCATCATCACCACGAAGCCGGCGAACACCTTCAAGGTGATATGCCCGGCCAGCATGTTGGCAAAAAGTCGGACGCTCAGCGAAACCGGCCGCGAGATGAAGGAAACGATCTCGATCAGCACCACCAGCGGCAGGATAACGGCCGGCACGCCCGAGGGAACGAACAGCCTGAGAAAACCGAATCCGTTCCGCATGACGCCGTAAACGATCACCATGCCGATGACGAAAAGGGCCAGAGCGCCGGTGATGATGATCTGCGCGGTGATGGTGAAGAAATAGGGGAACATGCCCAGAAGGTTGCCGACGAGCACGAACATGAACAGCGAGAACACGAACGGGAAAAAGCGCATGCCTTCGGTGCCGGCCGAACTTCGAACCATGTTGGCGACGAATTCGTAGAGCATTTCCGAAACGATCTGCCAGCGGTTCGGCACGAGGCCCCGCCCGTTCGTCGACAACAAAAGATAGCCGACGATCAGCGTGATCGTGATCAGCATGAACAGGGCGCTGTTGGTGAAGGCCAGCTGGATGCCGCCCTCGCCGTTGGAACCGCCAATGGTTCCGATGGGGAAAATTTCGATGATATTGAATTGGTGAATCGGATCAGTGCCGGACACGAATGCTCTCCAAAAGACCGTGACGCATCATAAGCATCACCTGCCTGCTTCCCGTTCCTTTAACGCCGGACCGCTCCAGAGGGAACAGTCATTCGTCGTTCTGTTCCTCCGGCCCGACCGGCGAGGCGGGCGGTTTGGCCGCTGCAGCGTTCTGTTCCGCAGCCGCCCGAACCACATTCAGCACCCCGGCCGCAAAACCGACCATTAACAGGAGGATCATTCCCCAGGGCGTGGTCCCCAAAACCTGATCGAGCGTATACCCGATCAACGCCCCGACGATGATGGCAGCCATGAATTCCGCAGCAAAGCGGAGCGCACGGCTCATTCCTGTCATTTCCCCGTGCTGGCGGGGACTGAACGGCCTTTGAAGCCGCCCGATCCTCTTGTGCCCTGGCAATGCGTGCCGCCAGATCGTTGGTGACGCCGCTGCCCGAGCCCGCCTGCCCGGAACGCTGCGATCGAGGTGACCGTGTCATGTGTTCACCACCACTCCCGACTGCACGCCTTACGAGAGGTGCCCCCTCGAAGTCGCGCGCACCATAGTGATCGGTCCAAATCGTGTCAAGCCAAGTTGCGACGATTTAACCAATTGAAAAATATAGAAATTTCGGTTCATCGCCAAGTCGTGTTGCATGCCTGTGCACCCCCTCCGCCGACGGCTCGCTATGCTTCGGCGACGGCCTTGGCCGTCATCAGGTCAACCGAGACCACCTGGGAGACCCCGCGTTCGGCCATCGTTTACCCCGAAAAGCCTGTTCATCCGGGACATGGTGATGGGGTTGTGGGTGATGACCATGAAGCGCGTCTCGGTGCGGGTGCGCATGGTGTCGAGAAGGTCGCAGAAGCGTTCGACATTGGCCATCGTCCAGCGGCGCGTCGACCTCGTCGAGCACGCAGATCGGCGCCGGATTGGTCAAAAAAACCGCGAAAATCAGACTGAGCGCCGTCAGCGCCTGCTCGCCACCGCTTAAAAGCGTCATGGTCTGCGGCTTCTTGCCCGGCGGCCGGGCGATGATCTCCAGCCCGGCTTCGAGCGGATCGTCGCTTTCGACAAAGGCGAGATCGGCGGTGCCGCCGCCGAAAAGCGAGGTGAACAGGTCCTTGAAATGGGCGTTGACCGTGTCGAACGCCTCGGTCAGGCGCACACGGCCTTCGCGGTTGAGATTGGCGATGCCGGTACGCAATTTGGCGATCGCCGCCACCAGATCCTCGCGATCGGCGACAAGGGCGTCGAGCTTTTCGCGGGTTTCCTCGGCTTCGCGCTCGGCGCCGAGATTGACCCCGCCCAATCGTTCGCGTTCGAGTTTCAGCCGTTCGACCTTGCGTTCCACGTCGTCCTGGTGCGGCAGGGGGGCTTCGGGCTTCAATCCCGCCGCTTCCGCAGTGCGATTGGCTGGCAGCGACAGGGTTTCCACGCAGAGCTGTTCGATCTGCTGGCGTGCTGCGATCAGGCCTTTTTGACGTTCTTCGATGCGGGCCAGTTCCTCGCGCGCCGTCCCGACCGCGTCGTGGGCGGACCGGGAGGAGCGGTCGGGCCCTCGCGCCAGACGCCGTCTGCCTCGGCCAGGCAGTCGCCAGCCTGTTTGTGCCGCTCGGTCATTTCGGCAATGCTGGCGGCCAAGGCCTGACGGCGTTTGTCGAATCCGTCCGGTCCTTCGTCGAGCGTTTTCAGTTCCGCCCGCCAGATCCGCGGCGCGCTTGCCGAGAACCGCGGACTGCGATTCGGCGCGCTCGAGCGCCCGTCGCGCCCAGCTGGCGCTGTCATCAGTGAGCTGTTTCAACCGCGCCATGCGCAGGCGCGCCGCACCTTCGAAACTGCCGAGGCGCAGACGCGCCTGTTCCATTTGCGTCCTCAGCGCATCGCGGGCGGCTTCGCGCTCGGCCAGTACCTCTTGAGCTGCCTCTTCCGCCTCGCTCTCGGTCAGGGGCCGCGCGGGCGGTTTCGACCTGCGATTCAGTTTCCTCAAGCGTGATGCCGAGCCGTTCCCGGGCTTCGGTCAAAACGCTTTGCCGCCGACTGAGGTCGGCCAGCGCCTTTTGCGCCGTATCGAGCCCGATCTGTGCCGTCTGAATGGGCGCGCTGCGCCTCGCGCCATTCGCCGCGCGCCGCCTGCTCGGCGTGCCGCGCGGCATCGCGCGCCCGTGGTGAGCGTTGCAATCGACTCGCGCAAGTCATCGCGCCGCGTCTTGGCGGCTTCGATTTCGTCATCGAGTTCGCCGAGCCGGTTGCGCTGTGCCAGCCGCTGCGCGGCGGCGCTCGGAGCGTCGGCAGCCGCCACGAACCCGTCCCAGCGCCAGAGATCGCCTTTGACGGTGACCAGACGCTGGCCCGGCTTCAAAAAGCGGCATCAGTTTTGGGCCGGACTCGGCATCAACGATGCCGATCTGTTTGAGACGTCTTTCGAGCAGGGCAGGGCCGGTCACGAATTTGGCCAGTGGCGTCGCGCCGTCGGGCAGGGCGGCGTCTTGCGCGCCGTCCCCCGGTTCGTTCCAGTGCAGGGGGTGCGCCGCTGTCGGACGAGGCTTCGAGATCGTCGCCGAGCGCCGCTCCCAATGCCGTTTCATAGCCCGAGGCCACCTTGAGCGCGTCGGACGATGGGCGGCCAGAGCGCGCCCCGCGCCGCCATGGAGCACCCGGGCCAGCGTCGC
>CAXXWD010000003.1:0-125579 GCA_963667595.2 Devosiaceae bacterium
ACGCCGAAAGGCGTGCACCCTCTGGTGCCCCAAGACACTCAGAGGGTCCGTCAGTTCGGTTTTCCACGCTCATTTAGGCGTCGATGGTGCGGCTCAGCCACTTTGCCAGCACGCCCAGAGGATAGCCGTTACCGTAGCTCTCGCCGACTCCTCCGACACTCCACCCCCCAATTCTGTCGATGATGTCGGAAGGGCATTCGACGGCCCTGAGCCGATCTCGCATACTGTGCCGGAAGGAGTGGATGACACATCCCTCGGGCACTCTTGGACCCAGCCACTTGTTGAGGGCAGCGCTGGCGGAGTTGGACTTGCATTGCTCCTTGTCGCAGTACCTTGGGAACAAGAACTCTCCTTCGGTCGCCGCCACTGCCCTGCGGACGGCCCAGAGCGCTTCGCCAACAAGCGGGACAGATCGCTCGCTTCCGCTCGTCTTCAGTCGCCGCCATGAGTGAGCGACGAGTTTGATGTGAGGGGTCGGCCCGTCGAGGTGCACATCGGAAGTAAGCAGCCCCGCAGCTTCGCTCAGCCGCATTCCGGTGTCGCTGATCAGCGCAACCAGCCATCGTGCCTCATCGTCTTGCTTGTGACACTGAGTCTGAATGTCCCGAAGGACATCGGGCGGAATGGGTTGCCGACGCTTCTTGGTCCCCTCGTCTTCCCCGATGTAGACACCAGAAAAGGCGGGGTTTTCTGCGATTCCGGTCTCCTTGGCGGCGAAGTTCACAATGGCTCTCAGGGTGCCGAAGTTGCGCCGAATGCTGGCACGAGACAGACCTCCCTCCCGGTACGCATCCCTCACCTGGTTCACCTCGGAGCGCTGGTAGGTGTCGATCGGTCTGTCACCCAGCGACTGCACCAGGAAGGCCGTGCAGCGCTCCGCGGTCAGCTCGAATGTCCGGGTCTTTCCCTTCCCCTTGGCTTCCAAATACAGGCGCTTGGCCTCGCTCATCGTAGGCGCGTCAGACATTTCGCCGGTCTGTTCACTCCGAGTGACCAGGAAGCGAGCCAGCGGACTGCGTGAGGTGCGAATGCGCAAGCCCAGCCATTCCTCGTCAAGTTGTGCGGCGAGCACTCTGGCTCGAGAATGGGCTACGCGCTCCACCTTGGTGCGCAACGATATGACGAATCGTGGTGTGCAGTAGTGGCGCTTGAGGTCCTTGGGGATGCGACGGGAGAAATAGAAGATGTCGCGCTTCTGGAAGAGGAAGGAGCGATTTTGGTCGTACACTTGGTCTACCCTTTCGGCGTGTTCGCGAGGAATACGCTGGTATATCAAGGGGTTGACCTAAGGAGGTGGTGCAGGCGGCGGGACTCGAACCCGCACGAGGATACCCTCTCAGGATTTTAAGTCCTGTGTGTCTACCAATTCCACCACGCCTGCTTCGCGCTCCTGATGACCTGCAACGTCGCGGCAGGTCAAGTCGGATTGCTCTTTGTCCTTTATATCTTTGGTCAGTCCGTCCCGCCCGAGATCGGGGCGGCATAGGTTACGTCGAGATCCCAGGGGAAATAGATCCAGGTGTCCTGAGAGACCTCGGTGATGAAGGTGTCGACCATCTGGCGCCCCTTGGGCTTGGCGTAGACGGTGGCGAAATGGGCGCCGGGGAGCATGTCGCGCACGACACGGGCCGTTGCGCCGGTATCGACCAGATCGTCGACGATCAGCACCCGTTCCTCGTTGCGAATCTGGTTGAGAATGATATCAGAAATCGGCTTGAGAACGCGGACGCCGCCCTGATGCTGATGGTCGTAGCTCTTGACCGCGACGCAGTCGACGACGCGGATGTTGAGTTCGCGGGCAACGATGGCCGCCGGTACCAGGCCGCCGCGCGTAATGGCAACGATCGAATTGAAGGGCCCCTCGCCGGTCAGCCGCCAGGCCAGTGCCCGGCTGTCGCGATGAAACTGGTCCCAGGTGACGGGAAAGGATTTGTGGCTCGGAGTCATGTCGAAGGAGTCCTTGTGAGATCGACTTTATGGTCCATATGCAGCCTGTCGACCAGGGCCTTGACCTCGGCGGTGGCCTTTTCGAGCAGGTCGGTATCGGCGGCGCGCAGCACCAGTTGCGTGTAGATCGGCAGTTGGCCCGATTTCGGATAGGACCCGATCTTGACGTCCGGATAGGCGGCCTGAATGGCGCGAAGACCCGCGGCGACGAAACTTTCGCCCACGCCGCAATCGATGGATCTTGAATAGATTTTCCTGCCGCCCTTGAGGCTTGTTGCCAAAGTTTCAAGCATCGCTTCAAAGACGCGCGGCACCCCGGCCATAACATGAACGTTTTCGATGGCAAAGCCCGGCGCGGCGGAAACGGCGTTGGGGATAAGGCGTCCGCCCTTGGGCACCCGCGCCATCAAAAGGCGTTCCGGACTGAGATCCGTGGTGCCCCAGCACTCCTCCATCATCCGCCGCGCTTCGGGATTGATCTCGATCGGCACCCCGAAGGCCGCCGCGATGGCCTCGGCGGTGATGTCGTCATGGGTGGGCCCGATGCCGCCCGAGGTAAACACGTAAGTGTAGCGTGCCCGCAGCGCGTTCACCGCCTCGACGATGGCGTCCTGCGTGTCGCCCACGATACGGACTTCGGTCAGATCGATGCCGAGTCCGGTACAGAAATCGGCCACGACGCCGATATTCTTGTCTTTGGTTCTTCCGCTCAGGACTTCGTCGCCGATAACGACGAAACCGGCGGTGACGATAGGTTCTGACTCCGCATGCATGGCTTGACCGAAAGGATGTTGTCTGGTCGAACAGGCATGCCCGCTCGATCCGTAAAAATCAAGCAAACGGACAGGGATTTGCGCTAAGGCTTTGCCATGGGCAGCCTTCACCGCCACTTGTCCGGTTCGTTGCCTTTCCTACCCTTCCCTTCGCGGGTGGGGAAGACTATCTTTTTCATAGAAGAACTAAAAAGGAATATTCGTCCCATGATCACCTATGTCGATGCCAACAGCAAAGCCCGGCGCGCACCAGGTGTCATCCCGTTGCACAACGAGGAAGGTTTCGAAGGCATGCGCAAGGCCGGCCGAGTCGCCGCCGAAACGCTCGACCTTCTGGTGGCTCATGTGAAGCCCGGCGTCACGACGCTCGAACTCGACAAGCTGGCGTTCGAATATGCCCGCGACAATGGCGCAGTCCCGGCGACATTGTTCTATCGCGGCTACCGGCACTCGCTGTGCATTTCCAGCAACCATGTGGTTTGCCACGGCATCCCGTCGGAAAAAACGCTCAAAGAGGGCGAAATCATCAATATCGACGTCACGCTGGTCGTCGACGGCTGGCATGGCGACACCTCGCGCATGTATCCGGTGGGCGAAATCCCGCGCAAGGCCGAGCGGCTGATCGAAACGACCTATGAATGTCTGCAACTCGGCCTTGAGGCGGCAAAACCGGGCAACACGACCGGCGATATCGGCGCCACCATCCAGCGCTACGCCGAGGGCCAGCGCATGAGCGTGGTCAGGGATTTCGTCGGGCATGGCGTGGGGCGGCTGTTCCACGACGAACCGAACATCATGCATTTCGGCACGCCCGGCACCGGCATTCCGCTCAAGCCCGGCATGATCTTCACCATCGAGCCGATGATCAATCTCGGCCGGCCCGACGTGAAGGTTTTGAGCGATGGCTGGACGGCCGTCACCCGCGACCGCTCCTTGTCGGCACAGTGCGAACACTCGATCGGCATCACCGAGACCGGCTGTGAAATCTTCACGCTGTCGCCCGCCGATCTGTTCAATCCCCTCGCCGCCCGATCAGCATGAGCGGACGCAAGCCGGTCGAGGCGCCCGAAAGAGCGCCTCACTATCTCGGTCATCGCGACCGGCTGCGCCAGCGCTTCGTCGAGGCCGGCCCCAAGGCGCTGCAGGATTACGAGCTCTTGGAGCTGTTGCTGTTCCGCCTTTTGCCGCGGCGCGACACCAAGCCCATCGCCAAGGCGATGATCGACCGTTTCGGCAGTTTTTCCGAAGCTCTGTCGGCGCCGCCTCATCTTCTCGAAGAAATCGAGGGCCTGGGGCCGACGGCCATCACCGATCTGAAGGTGGTGCTTGCGGCGGCCCAGCGTTTTTCGCGCGACCAGATCCACGACAAGCCCGCTCTCGGGTCATGGACCGAGGTCATCGACTATTGCCGCACCAGCATGGCGTTCGAGACCAAGGAACAGTTCCGCATCCTGTTTCTCGACAAGCGCAACCGGCTGATCGCCGACGAGGTGCAACAGGTCGGCACGGTCGATCACACCCCGGTCTATCCGCGCGAGATCATCCGCCGGACACTGGAACTGTCGGCGACCGCGCTCATTCTCGTGCACAACCACCCCTCCGGCGATCCGTCACCCTCGAGCGCTGACGTCAAGATGACGCGCGCCATCGCCGATGTCGCCAAACCGCTTGGCATCACCGTGCACGACCACATCATCATCGGCAAATCCGGCCACACCTCGATGCGCGGCCTGAAGCTTATCTAGACCCGCCCCCACGACCGGCCAGCCTGGCGCGGAGCGATTTGGCGAGCGCAAACAGCGTCTTGTTGCTCTTGATCGCGTGCTTGAGCCTGAGACCGCCGACACTGAGGGCGACATGAAGCCGGCCCCGGAGGCTCGTCGGCGCAAAGGCTTCGCACAACGGCAGTTCCACGTTGCACCAGTGACGCTTTTCGTCGGTCAGGCCGGCGCCCATGTCGAAACTCGTGATGCCCTGAGCGAAAATACGCTGCATCAGCTTGACGAGAATCTGCTTGCCGGGAGAGCCGGGCTGCAGTTCGGGATCGGTGCTCATCGATGAAATCAGGCAGAACATGCGATTGCCTGAAACGAGGTTGTAGCGCGCGGCGATGATGCGGCCGTCGAGCCTTAGGACCTGCATGTGGCCGGCCAGCCCGTCCCCACCGCGAAAAACCGTGCGGTAGAAGGCACGGACAGCCGGTTCCGCAAAGGGATCGGCGATGCCCTGTTCGGCGAAACGGGCGGCCCGGTCTGCAAACATGACATTGATGGCCGGGGTGGAATCTCCGGTTGCGCCGATTTCCTCGTAGGTGACCTCGCCCATCGCGGCGAGTTTGGCCCCCTGCTGCTTGTCGTGCTTGCGGCGCGAACGGGTGCGCTGCTGGTGGTCGCAGGCGTCCCATGAATCGAATTCCGTACGGAAAAGGCTATCGGAGGGGACGCTCGTTGCATGGGGCAGCAACCCGATATCGGAAGCCAGAACCCGTCCAAAGCAGAGAACATCGGCGTGAAGGGTCTTGCCGATGCGGCGCCAGATATTGCGCTGGTCGGCTTCGGACAGAAGCGCCATGCGGTCCCGGTCGACCAGCGGCGCGTTGACCCCGACATGGCTGCCGGCGAACGGCACGAGCAGATCGAGCCCATGCCGACGCCTGCGCTCGAAAGCGAGGACCATGAGCGGACGGCCGGTAATCTCCACGCCGACATAAACCTGGTTCTGGCGCGGAATGTCGAAGGTTTCGGTCCAGATCCGGATGAAATCGAAACTCTGGCCGGGGCTGTCAATGCCCTTCGCCTCAAGGGCGCGCCAGACTGGCTCGATCTCGGTCAGCGAGTCGGTGAATCCCATGCGAACGCCGATGCTGGCAAGATCGCTCTCCGGACTTGCGGACACATCGCTGGTCGCGAATGCGCGTTGCAACACCTCAACTGTCTGATACGCCGCCATGCCTGTCCTCCGTGCCCGGGATGGACAATGAGCATTCACGGACAAGACTAAACATGTGGTTGCGCGGCAATGTTCGCGGCGCAACGGAAAGGAAATTCCCTCATTTGCGGTTAGCCGGACGTAAATAGATTACCCGAAATTCGACAGAACCGGAAAAGTCTCCAGCACCCAGTAACTCAGGCGCGCCAGTTGCCCGAAAAGGAACAATAGCCCGACCAGCACCAGGATGGCGCCCATGATTTTTTCCACCGTGCCGAGATGCTTTTTGAAATCGCTGAAAAACGACAGGAAGGGTCCGAGCGCCAAGCCGGCCAGGATGAACGGAACGCCAAGCCCGGCCGAATAGACAGCGAGCAGCAACGCGCCCTCACCCGCCGTCTCCTGGGAAGCCGCGACGGACAGGATGGCGGCGAGCACCGGCCCGATACACGGCGTCCAGCCGATGGCGAAGGCCAGCCCGAGCAGGAAGCCGCCGAGGGGACCCGAGGCGCTGGTCGGCCCGCCGGGGCGCATTTGCACATCGAGAAAGCCGAGACGGAACACGCCGAGGAAATGCAACCCCATGGCGATGATCAACAGGCCGGCCAGCGTCGGCAACACGGCGAAACGGAACGAACCAATGCCGATTTCGTAGAACAAGGCGCCGCGAAACGCCTGCCCGAAGGCCGTTGCAGTGGCACCGAGCGCGACGAAAATGAGCGAAAAGCCCAGAACGAAGAAAAGCGAGGTCAGAACGGAGCGCCGCCACAAAAGGCCGGACCCGTTGGACTTGAGCTGCTCGAAGCTCGCCCCGCTCATATAGGTGAGATAGGCCGGCACGAGCGGAAGCACGCAGGGGCTCAGGAAACTGAGAACGCCGGCGCCGAAAACGAGGGTGAGCGGAAGATCGAGCATGAAACAACCTTTGTCGGCAACGTTCTGCCCGATGGCGGGAACCGGCGCAAGCGCGGGCACGTCACGTCGGATCAACGTGGCGTGAGATCGATCAGAATCGGCCGATGATCGGACGGACCGCGCTCAAGGATTTCGGAATCCGCGCACCGAAGACCACGCGCCAGACAGCGGTCGAGCCTTAACGGCACCATGCGCTGGGCATAGTGAGTCGTTCCGCGTGGCCCGATATCTGCAAAGCCTTTCAGGGAAATGCGTCCAAGGGCGTTGTAGTCGCCAACGATGGCCAGCCGACCCGGAACCGCCCTGGCGATGCGCCTTAGCTGCCGCCGGTTGAGAAACTGGCCATGGGACAGATGCACATTGGCAACAGCGATCTCCCCGAGCCGGATGATCTGGGCCTTGCGGGGTGGAAACCGCGCCGGCTGAGGCAGCCAGGAAAACGGCAAATCGACGGTCGTCACCTCGGCGCCTTCATGCGGGACCCAGGCGGCGAGCCCGTAGCGTTTGCCCATCCAGGGCAGCGGATAGAAGGCTCCGTTGACCAGGCGCGGCAACGATTCGATGCCGTTTTGCGCCTCCTGCATGATGAACAGGTCGGGCTTGTACTGCTGGATGAGGGCGGCAATATCGGCGGCGGCGGCCCCTCGCCGGTAATAAAGGTTCCAGGAAATCAGTCTCACGACGTAAACGGCTCAAAGATAGGGGAGAAGAAGACGCGCACTCGCGTCCCTGAGCTTAGTCAGCGTCGGGCGCACAGCCAAGTCACTCTCGTCGAGTCGGCGCGCCCCAGCGCATTTATTTGTGATCAGGGTGTCGATATCTGCGGTCAGCATCTCGTCGTAACACTCGATCATCAGTTCAAAATTAAGGCGCATCGAGCGCGCATCCCAATTAGGACTGCCGAAACTGCACCATTTGCCATCCACCGTCATCAGTTTGGAGTGATCGAAGGGCGGTCGCGCCAGGTAACAGTTCATGCGTCTTAGCGGCAAGGTGACGAGATGGGACCGGGACGCCCAGTCCATGTAGAAATGATTGGTGCGTTCGGGAATGACGATCTCGACCGAAACCCCGCGCCGCGCCGCCCGTGCAAGCACGTCGAGCACGCGTTCCTCGGGCAGGAAATAGGGCGTGAGGATACGCACGCTTCTCTGGGCCTGTTCAATGGCCGTCGCCCAGTGTTCTTCGAGAATGGCAACCTGTTCGTCCGGACCGGCCGCGATGGCGCGCATGGTCATGGTGCCCTCGCCCTTGTCGTCCGACCACCAGCCCTCGCCGACCAGGGGTTCGTCGGTGATCAGCTCCCAGTCCCGGGCAAAGCTTTCCACCATCTGGCGGACCACCGGCCCGTCGAGACGCATCATGGTGTCGCGTACCTTGGGTTCGCCAAACTTGCCCACATGCCTGTCGGAGATGTTCATGCCGCCGGTAAACCCGATCCTGCCGTCGATCAAAAGGAGCTTTTTATGATCCCTGAGGTTGAGAAACGGCATGCTCCAGGGAAGCCAGGAGTGCAAAAACAGCGAAACCGGCACGCCGGCATCGTGAAGCACCCTGAAGGTTCCGGAACGGAAATAGCCGCCGCCAATACCGTCGACCAGCACGCGCACCGCCACCCCGCGCTGCTGTGCCTCGATGAGCGCCTCGGTAAAGGCGCGGCCGATTTCGTCGTAATCGAAAATGTAAAAGCTCATCCCGATGGTGTGCTCGGCCGCCCTTATGGCGTCGAGCATGGTCGGAAAGGCCTCGTCGCCGTTTTCGAAGATTTCACAGCGATTCCCCGAAACGAGCGGCCGGCGGACCAGCACCCCGCCGGATCGGGCCAGCGCCACCAGATTGGGCGGCAGATCGGCTTCGATCGGATGGTCCTTGGCCTCGCGGCCGCTTATCTGGGGCTCTCTCAAACGCGAGGCGCGCCGGGCGACGCGGTTGATGCCGAAGGCAAGATAGATGACCGCGCCGAAAAAGGGCGACAGCCACGCAAGACCGATCCAGCCGAACGAAGAGCGCACGTCGTGATGTGTCAGGAGCACATGCGCCGTCACACTCAGTGCGGCGAGAAGGTGCGCTATCGCAACAATGGCTTCGATCAGCTCGATGAACATCGGCACCTCCGTTTGCGAGATATGAGCGTGGCATGGCGAACGGTCAACCTCTGGCCGATTGAACCGGAACGCCAAGCCATGTAAGGGTCGGACGAAACCGAGGAAAAACTCATGCCCAGGCGTCCTGTCAAAATCGCGCCATCAATCCTGTCGTCCGATTTCGCCCGGCTGGGCGAAGAGGTGCGCGCCATCGACGCGGCCGGGTGCGACTATGTGCATGTCGATGTGATGGACGGGCATTTTGTGCCCAACATCACCATCGGCCCCCTCGTCGTTTCGGCCATCCGTCCGCACACCCAGAAGGTGCTGGACGTGCATCTGATGATCGCGCCGGCCGATCCCTATCTCGAAGCCTTCGCCAAGGCGGGGTCCGATATCATCGGCGTACATGCCGAAGCCGGTCCACACCTTCACCGCTCGCTGCAGGTGATCAGGGATCTCGGCAAGAAGGCCTCGGTGGTTATCAATCCCGCAACGCCTGTCGGCGCGCTCGAAAACGTCATCGAGCGTGTCGACCAGATCCTGATCATGAGCGTCAATCCCGGTTTTGGCGGCCAGACCTTCCTGCCCGAAACTTTCGAGAAGCTCGTACAAACGCGGGCCCTTGTCGGCGACAGGCCGATCGACATCGCCGTCGACGGCGGCGTATCGGAGAAAAATGCCGGCGAGATCGTTCGTGCCGGCGCCAATGTCCTCATCGCCGGTAGCTCCATTTTTGCCGGCAATGATCCCGAAACCTACGGACCCCGCATTTCGGCCATCCGGAACGCCGCGTCGATGACCGCCTGACCGGCGGTCCGAAAGGCGGAACTCATGTCCCTGCAACAGCGCGTCCTGTGGGCATTTTTCCTGCAACCTATCGTCTTTGGCGCCTGGATCCCGCGCATCCCGGAAATCCAGACCAAGCTCGCCCTCGATCCGACCGGCCTTGCCATCGCCCTGGCCGGCGCGCCGATCGGCACTTTGATCACGCTGACGTTTGCCGGACGGCTGGTGCATGCGCTCGGTGCGCGCCGCGCCATCATGGTGATGTTTCCGCTGTTTTTCGCCGCCATGACCCTGCCTTTCCTCGCCCCCAGCCTGCCCCTGCTCGTGGCGGCGCTGGCGGTGATGAGCACGATGATTTCGATCCTCGAACTGGCGCTCAACGTTATCGCCGACGAGGTCGAAAAACAGACGAAGTCGATCATCATGAGCAAGGCGCACGGGTTCTGGAGCCTCGGGGTGATGACCGGTACGGGTCTCGGATCCATCGCCGCCGGAATGCATATGGCGCCCATCGCCACCGACCTCGTCATCACCCTCGTCGTTTTGCCCATCGCCCTTTTAATCGCCCATGGCCTGCCCAAGGCCGACACCACCCCCGCGGCGCCGGCGGGCAGGATCGGCCTGCCCCATCCCATTCTCATCGGCATCAGCCTTTATGTCTTCGGCACGTCGCTGACCGAAGGTGCCGTGTCCGACTGGTCGGCCATCTACATGCGCGACGTCTTTGAGAGCGGTCCCGGCGTTGGCGGCATCGCCGTTACGGCCTTCTCGCTCACGGCAGCCTTGACGCGCCTGTCCGGCGACCGGCTGAAGATGCGGTTCGGCCCGACCCGACTGGCGCGCGTGCTGGCCCTGATCGGGTTGTGCGGCGTCGTGCTGGTCGGGTTCGCTCCCAACGCGATCGCCGGCATCATCGGGTTCGTCCTCATCGGCATCGGCGCGGCAGTCGCCTTCCCGCTCGGGGTGACGGCGGCGGTGGAGGCACCCGGCCGCAACGCCGCGTCCAATGTTGCAACGCTGTCCCTGATCGCCTTGACCGGTTTCCTCGTCGGCCCGCTGCTCATCGGCCCGATCACCCAGTTTGCCGGCATCAGGATCGGGTTTGGCGTCTTGTTCCCCATGCTGGCCTTGAGCGCCCTGCTCGCCCCGATGCTGTCGCGCCGCTAGCCAAAGCGGCATTGCCTGATACCGTCGCCCGTGCTAGCGCAGCCGCGCACCCTTAACGACATGCCCTTTTCCTGAGAGCTTCCCCGATGATCCCCCGCTATTCACGCCCCGATATGGTCGCCATCTGGTCGCCCGAGACCAAGTTCCGCATCTGGTTCGAGATCGAGGCGCATGCGGCAACGGCCCAGGCCAGGCTCGGCGTCATCCCCGAAGAGGCGGTCAAGACCATCTGGGACAAGGGCAGCGCAGCAACATTCGACATCGACCGGATCGATGAGATCGAACGCGAGGTCAAGCACGACGTCATCGCCTTTTTGACCCATCTGAGCGAGATCGTCGGGCCGGAAGCGCGGTTCGTGCATCAGGGCATGACCTCGTCGGACGTGCTTGACACCACGCTCGCCGTACAACTCGCCCGCGCCTCGGACATCCTTCTTGCCGATCTCGACAAGCTGCTGGCGGCGCTAAAGACGCGCGCCTTCGAACACAAGCTGACCATCACCATCGGCCGCAGCCACGGCATCCATGCCGAGCCGACGACTTTCGGCATCAAGCTTGCCGAAGCCTATGCCGAATTCGCCCGCGCCCGCGCCCGCCTCGTTAACGCCCGCGCCGAAATCGCCACCTGCGCCATCTCCGGCGCGGTCGGCACCTTCGCCAATATCGACCCGTTGGTTGAAGCCTATGTGGCCGAAAAGCTCGGGCTCGCCGTCGAACCGGTCTCGACCCAGGTCATCCCGCGCGATCGGCACGCCATGTATTTTTCAACGCTGGGCGTCATCGCCTCCTCGATCGAACGTCTGGCAACGGAAATCCGCCATTTGCAGCGCACCGAAGTGCTGGAGGCCGAAGAATTCTTCTCCAAGGGCCAGAAGGGCTCGTCGGCCATGCCGCACAAGCGCAATCCGGTCCTGTCCGAAAACCTCACCGGTCTGTCACGGCTGGTCAGGGGCATGGTCACTCCGGCCCTCGAAGACGTCGCCTTGTGGCACGAGCGCGATATCTCCCATTCCTCTGTCGAGCGCATGATCGGACCGGACGCGACCATCACGCTCGATTTCGCCCTCAACCGGCTGGCCGGAATCATCGAAAACCTCATCGTCTATCCGGAGAACATGCGCAAAAACCTCGATTCACTCGGGGGTCTGCACAACTCGCAACGCGTTCTTCTCGCCCTGACCCAGGCCGGCCTCAGCCGTGAAGCGTCCTATTCGGCCGTGCAGCGCAACGCCATGCAGGTCTGGCGCATGTCTGGCGACCGCACCGGCAAGTTTGCCGAACTTTTGAAAGCCGATCCGGATGTCTCGGCGGCGCTCAAGCCGGAAGAGATCGATGCCATGTTCGACGACGCCTATCATCTCAAACATGTCGACACGATTTTTGCCCGCGTGTTCGGCGAAGATTAATCGGCCAATCATCCAGAAAAAGGCGCCCATCTTACCAGAAGCGCCACCAGAGTATGAAGGCGTCCTCGGGCGGCAATCCCAGATCGCGCCGAAGATAGGCCGGCGGCGGAACCGGCGCGTCGGGATTGCGGATCGGAAGCTGCGCATGCAACAGGCGCATTAGCTGTCCGGACAGAACCGTCCGTCGTCTGTCCGTCTTGCCCCTCATCTCCACCATCACTCGATCTCCCATGTGAACGAGCAAGAACATTAAGAGAACATCTGGTCAGATTCTGTCAGTGCCGGACGGTCGATCTCCCTTGTTTTTTCTGTTCGTCATGTTCATCTATCCGCCATGAAAATCGCAGACACAGACATCCTCTTCGTTCCCGGTCTCTTCAATTCCGGGACCGGCCACTGGCAGCGCCGCTGGGCGGAAAAAATGGCCAATGCCCATTGGGTCGAGCAGGATGATTGGGACAATCCCGACAAAAACGCCTGGGTCGAGCGGCTCAACCACGACATCATGATGGCCACACGGCCGGTGGTGATCGTCGCCCATTCGCTTGGGGTGCTGACCACCGTGCACGCGGCGCAGAACATCGCCGACACCAAGGTCAAGGGCGCCTTTCTGGTTTCCGCGCCCGATCCCGGCCATCGCAACGCGCCCAAACAGCTCGCCTCCTTCGCGCCGGTCCCGACAGATCCGCTGCCCTTCCCCTCGCTACTGATCGCTTCGATCACCGATCCCTATTGCGGGGTCGACAAGGCGTCGGACTATGCCGCCGCCTGGGGATCGGACTACCACGCCTCGGGCGCCGACGGGCACATCAACGCCGACTCGGGCCACGGGCCGTGGCCGGAGGGGCTGATGATGTTTTCGCGTCTCATGCAAAGGCTGGGCTAGTTCGTACGGGATACAAGCGTTTCCGCGATTGCAGCCCGCGCGACGAAAACCTATTTAGGACGCACGCATTATCCGGTTGTAACGCGAGGGTACGCGGATCTTGGGCAAGAGAATCGCCATTGCCGCCATCGGCACCCATGGAGACATCCGCCCGTTCGTCGCGCTCGGGCGTGCCCTGATCGCGGCCGGGCACACGCCCGTTATCGGCGCACCGAGCGATTTCCGTCCGTTCATCGAGACCAATGGCATCGAGTTTTTCGATTTCGGCGGCAATATGCAGGCCCTGCTGCATCAGCCGAATTTCGACACCGCCATGCAAAAGAACGCGTGGGGTGCGGTGCTTTCCGCCTCCTATGACGGGTTCTGGCTGCACTACAACGCCTCCAAGACGTTCCTCGATCTAGCGCGAGGCGCCGACGCGCTGATCTATCACATGAACACCGTCTTCGCGCTCGACGCGGCGGAAAAACTTTCCATTCCGGCCTTCATGGCGGTGTTCCAGCCGCTTCTGCCGACGCGGGAAATGGCCTATTGCGCCGGCGTCGGGCCGAAGCTGCCGAAGCTCTTCGATCCGGCCACCTATCTCGTCTTGTCCGTTCAGCAGACCTTCTACGACCTGCCACGCTATCTGCTCCGGCCGTCGCTCGGCTATGCGCCCTTCTTCCGAACCGGCTTCGCCAAGGCGCAAAAAAAGGGCTACGTCACGACGCTCCACGCCTACCCGGAAGCGGTGGTGCCGCGCCCGCACGACTGGCCGGACAACGCCTATATGACCGGCGCCTGGCGCCTCGACGAAAAACCCCGATGGCAGATACCGGACGACCTCAAGGCCTTTCTCGATGCGGGCGAGCCGCCCATCTATATCGGGTTCGGCTCCATGGCCTTCGGGTCGGCCCGCAACGAGGCGATCATCCGCGAAGCGCTCGAGATCTGGGGTGGGCGCGCCGTTCTGGCCAAGGGCTGGGGCGGATTGACGGATGCCAAGGCGCCGCCCAATGCCTTCTTGTTGGACAAGGCCCCGCATGACAGACTGTTTCCGCTGATGCGGGCAGTCGTCCATCATGGCGGCGCGGGCACAACGCTGGCCGGCTTGACGGCCGGAAAACCGGGATTGGTCGTGCCCCAATTCTTCGATCAGCCCTATTGGGGCGCCCGGGTGCAGGCGCTCGGATGCGGTCCGGCGCCGATTCGCCTCAAGCACCTGACAGGTCGACTTCTGGCCGAAGGACTGGACGATCTTGCCAGAAATACTGACTATGCCCGAAATGCACAGGAGATCGGCCAACAGCTTGCCGTTGAAAATGGCGCCGAAAACGCTGTGAAAAGGATCGAGACGCTGATGGTTGCTTCATGACAACGCTCGAGGAAACGGGCTCCGTGGACGTCGACGCGCCCAGACAACCTATTGTCAGACGTTTTATCCGGCATCGATTCGCACCGAGACGCGTCGAGGGCGTTCCCCGCTCCGTGCTCATCGTCACCGATGCCTGGCATCCCCAGATCAACGGCGTGGTGCGGGTCATCGAGCGTCTGCGCGACAATCTTCAGGCGCGCGGCATCGCCGTCAACGTCATGGCGCCGGACGCCTTCTGGACCGTGCCGATGCCCGGCTACAGTGAAATACGCCTGTCGCTGGTCAACAAGCGCAAGGTGCGCCACGCCATCGAGCGGTTGAAGCCGGAATCGATCCATATCGCGACCGAAGGCCCCCTGGGCGCCGCCGTCCGCCGCTATTGCGTCAAGCGCGGCCTGCCGTTTTCGACCGCCTACAACACCCAGTTTCCCGAATACCTGAGGGCCCGCCTTCCCGTTCCGCTCGACTGGTCCTATCCCATCATCCAGCGCTTCCATGCCGCCGCCGAAGTCTGCCTGGTCCCAACCAAGACGGTTGCCGAACGGCTCGAAGCGCGCGGGTTCACCAACACCGCCGTCTGGCCGCTCGGCGTCGATCTCAGCCAGTTTCATCCCGACCTGCGCACGGATCTCGGATTGAACAAGCCGATCTTTCTTTATGTCGGCCGGGTCTCGGTGGAAAAGAACATCGAAGAGTTTTTGAAACTCGACCTGCCCGGCACCAAGATCGTTGTGGGCGACGGGCCGATACGCGGGAAGCTGGCGCGCCAATATCCAAAAGTGAAGTTCGTCGGCCACAGGCAGGGTGTGGAACTTGCCACCTATTTCGCCTCGGCCGACGCCTTCGTCTTTCCGTCCCGCACGGACACGTTCGGGTTGGTCCTGATCGAATCCCTGGCCTCGGGCACGCCCGTCGCGGCCTACCCTGTCACCGGCCCGCTTGACGTCTTGACCGACCCACGCGTCGGCGTGATGGACGAAGATCTTAAAAAGGCGGCGCTCGCCGCCCTGAAACTCGACCGCTCGCTTTGCCCCGACTATGCCCGCGCGTTTTCCTGGCAGGCCACGACAGACCTTTTCCTTTCCGCCGTCCCGCGCATCCTGTGGTCGGTGCGCAAGGGCCGGGCCGCCGCCTGAGCGGACACGTGCTGTTGGCCAGAACTACAAGCTGAAGCGATTCCTTTTTTTGGAATCGCCGCCAGCCGTCTTCTCCCTTGCGGGGAAGACGCAAAGACCTGAGACTTGGCAAAGCCAGGCTTTTGGTCTTTGCACGAGAGGAAAAAGGACGTTAGCTGAAGCGCTTCGACTAAAAACAAGAACCTAATTTTCAACTTTCGTCCAGAACTTGCTGTTCTGCAATGAGCATCAGCTCTGTCGTCTTGGCGCGAAGTTCATCTTCACCAACCGGGTTTCCCGCCTCGGCAAGATCGTCGAACACTTTGGTGACGGCGTCCTTGGCGCCCGCGCCGCCATAGGCGGAGGCGATCACGTCGGCTACATAGGCATTTGGATCGGCATGGCTCATGCGCTCGGCGGCCCACAGCGCCAACAGCTTGTTGCGCCGCGCTTCGATCTTGAATTTCTGCTTCGCCCTGACGGCCGCCTTGGCTTCTTCGGATTTCTTGCGTTCTTCGTGTGTGTCCATTCTGCCCCGTCTTCCTCCCGTGCCCGGAACCTGCGGCGGCATAAAGACTATGGGCATCGAAATCAATCGCACCCGCCTCGTGGCGTCCGCAAACTGGAGACAAGGCCAGCGGATTTGCCCCGCCGCATCCCGAATCGGCTAAGAACGAGCCACGTTGGAAAGGGCTTGCATTCGGGGGGAGAAACGGCGCATGAAGACGCCGCCAGTCAAGGCCTTTTTGATCGAGACCAGGAACACAGCGGGTTTGGATGAATGAACCGTCGGCGCAGGATATATGAGGGCAAGGCCAAGATCCTTTATGAAGGACCCGAGCCTGGGACGCTTGTTCAACATTTCAAGGACGATGCCACTGCGGGCAACGGCGCCAAGCACGACGTGCTCGACGGCAAGGGTGTGCTGAACAACCGCATTTCCGAGTTCATCTTCACCAAGCTCAACGCCCTCGGCATTCCGACTCATTTCATCCGCCGGCTCAACATGCGCGAGCAGTTGATCCGTGAAGTCGAGATCATCCCGCTCGAAGTGGTGGTCAGGAACGTTGCCGCCGGTTCGCTGTGCAAGCGCCTGGGGCTCGAATCGGGCACACCCCTGCCCCGTTCGATCATCGAATTCTACTACAAGGACGATGCGCTCAATGACCCTATGGTCTCCGAAGAGCACATCACCGCCTTCGGCTGGGCCAGCCCCCAGGAACTCGACGACATCATGTCCCTGGCGGTTCGGATCAACGATTTTCTCACCGGGTTGTTCATGGGCGTCGGCATCCAGCTCGTCGATTTCAAGATCGAGTGCGGTCGACTTTTCGAAGGCGACCTGATGCGCATCGTTCTGGCGGACGAAATCTCACCCGATTGTTGCCGGCTCTGGGATGTCAAGACCCGCAACAAACTCGACAAGGACCGTTTCCGCGAAGACATGGGCGGGCTTGTCGATGCCTATCGCGAGGTGGCGCAGCGCCTCGGCATTCTCGTCGAGATCGACAATGCTCTGGCCACTGGTCCGCGACTCGTACAATAGGAGTTCCCCATGCAAGCGCGTGTAACCGTCACCCTCAAATCCGGCGTTCTCGACCCTCAGGGCCAAGCGATCGAAGGAGCGCTCGGCGCTCTCGGATTTACCGGGATCGGTGGCATACGCCAAGGCAAAGTGTTCGATGTCAACATCGAGGAAAGCGACCCGGCAAAGGCCGAGAGTGTGCTAAAGGAGATGTGCGAGAAACTTCTGGCGAATACGGTTGTCGAGAATTACGCAATAGAATTGCACTGACACCACCGTATTCCCGATCGCACGGACAATCGTGAACAATACGTTAAGCTTTTTGGTCGCAACCTTTAGAGGCTCGATTCCTTCGAACGTGTCGTGGCTCTGGAAATGAAAATGCTCAAAACTCTATCTCTGTCTGCCCTTTTCTTCCTCGCCATGGGTCTCATGGTGGCCGCCTACGCCTCCCTGCCGGTGTAAGTTCGACCATTAGGTCAAACGCCAAAAACCTCCCGCATCAACATGGTCCAGCTTTCCGCATCGGGTGCGAGAAGCAGACCGCTTTTGCGCGTCGTCGCGTTGTAGGCAGAGCCATCGAAGCAGGCCACATGCGCCCCGGCCTCTGCCGCGATGAGCGTGCCCGCCAGATGGTCCCACGGGTTGAGCTTGGAATACATGGCGAAATGCCCGTTCCCGCCTGAAAAGGCGCGGTATTCGTGCATGGCGCAGCGATGGCAGGCGAACATGCGGACCTTGTCCATATTTGAAAGGACCAGGCGTCGCTTGTCGGCCGGCAGAAACGCCATGGAGGCATAGCCGAACATCTGGTCGAGCGGCACGGGATCGGCCACGTGCAGCCGAACGCGTTCCCCATCGGGACGCACCAAAAAGGCGCCGCTTCCGCGTTCGGCCAGAACCCAGTCGTCGCCCATCGGATCGTAAAGGATGCCGGCCACGGCTTCACCCTTGCGGGTGATGGCGGCCATGACCCCGAACAGCGGCGTGCCGGCGACGAAATTCGCCGTGCCGTCGATCGGGTCGACCACGACCGCCAGATCGGCCGCGCCGAGCGTATCGAGCAGCCAGGGATCGGCGGCGACCGATTCCTCGCCGATGAACCGGGCCTCCGGCATCAACGCCGTGATCTCGCGTCTCAGGAACTGTTCCGCAGCGACATCACCTGCCGTGACCAAATCGGTTGCTTCCGATTTGGTGTGGATATCGGCCGCCGCCAGACGGCGAAACCGCGGCAGGACTTCCGTTTTGGCCGCTTGGCGCAGCACTTCGGCGATTTGAAGAATATCGAAACTCATTTGGCCTGTAGGTCCTTGAAGTCGAAAATACGGGGATCGAGCAGATGGCTCGGACGCACATTGCCGAGCGCGCGGATCATCACGTCCTTGCGCCCGGGCATGCGGGTCTCGATGTCATCGAGCATGGTTTTCATGGCCACCCGCTCCAGCCCGTCCTGCGACCCGCAAAGGTTGCACGGAACGATGGGAAAGCGCATGGCCGTAGCGAATTTGCCGAGGTCGTCCTCGGCACAATAGATCAGCGGCCGCAAGACCTCGACATCGCCCTCGTCGTTGAGAAGCTTGCCCGGCATGCCGGCGAGCTTGCCGCCGTGGAAGAGGTTCATGAAGAAGGTTTCAAGACAATCCTCGCGATGATGCCCGAGCACCAGCGCCGAACACCCCTCCTCGCGCGCGATGCGATAAAGATGGCCGCGCCGCAGTCGCGAACACAGCGAACAATAGGTCATGCCCGGCGAAAGCTTGTCGATCACCACCGAATAGGTGTCCTGATATTCGATGCGATGGGCGATCCCGATCTTTTCGAGATAGGCAGGCAGGACGTCCTTTGGAAAGCCCGGCTGGCCCTGATCGAGATTGACCACCAGCAAGTCGACCGGCAGCAATCCGCGCCATTTGAGATCGATGAGCACCGCCAGTAGCGCATGGGAATCCTTGCCGCCGGACAGGGCAACCAGCCAGCGTTCGCCGGGCCGAACCATGCCGAATGTCTCGATGGCCTCGCGCGCGTTGCGAATGAGCCGTTTTCTCAGCTTGTTGAACGAAACCGTTTTCGGCGCATCGGCAAAAAGCGGATGGGTCGTTTCCGGCTCAAGCGTGTCGGGGATCTCGTTCATGCCACGTCCATGGGGGTTGCGCGGGTGTTGATAGCGCGGAACCACAAACGAACAAACCCCTCATGAGGCGGGCGGCGAAACGAACCGGAAAAAGAACTCGTGGACGCGGCGGGGGATTGGAGGGGGAGGAGACAAATACCGCGCCCACGAGCTTCTTCTGTGACGTGCCTTCACGGAACCGGAGCCAGGGACGTGATGTCCAAAGGATCAGAAAGGCAGATTGCTTATGCCCACCGCATCTTTCGGCCCCGTCAAATCGCTTGCAGACATTTTGCGCTAATTTGGGGAAAGTTTCGCCACAAATTGAAAATGCGACCGTAACCCATGCCCGGGCAGGCCTCCCGCACCGACGCTTGTTCCAGCACGAAAAGCCCACCCAGGTCAGGATGCACTGCGAGAGCCTTTGCGCTATTGCATGTCGCGCAACTCGCCGGCCGGCACCGGATCGGGGCCCACCACGAAATCGCCGACGTCCCTGCCGCTATCGAACCGGTCGAGATTCATCTCGAACTCGTGCAGACGCTTCCAGATGGATCTGAGTTCGGTCAGCGTCGTCCAGTTGTCGAGAATGATCGAGAATGACCCGTCGACGCGGTTGTAGGCGTTGGAGATCTGGTTGAGCAGACCGAAGGTGACCAATCCGGTGAACATGCCCGGTCCCACCATCAGCAACGGCGTCAGCAAGGTGATCTGGCCATAGAGATTGGCCCAAAGGTCGAAATAGCCGTAATGCATGTAAAGACGGAAATAGTTGTGCCTGAGCCCGGTGAACAATTCGAACAGCGTTTCCGGTCTGGCGTGGTTGAGCTTGTCATCCTCGCCCAGCACGAGTTCCTTTCTAAAGGCGGCCTCGACTTTCTGGTTGTTATATTCGAGCCCCGGCAGGAAATAACCAACGAACCAGGACACGACCATGCCGCCCACCGTGACGACAAGGGCCGCCCACACGAGCGAGCCAGGAATGTCGCGCAGGATGGGCAGATCGACCTGTTCGCTCAGTCCCCAGAGAATGGGCAGAAAGGCAATCAGCGTCATGGTGGCGCGAAAGATCGCCAGACCAAGGCTTTCGATGATGCGGGCGAAACGGTTGGCGTCTTCCTGAATACGCTGGGATGCGCCTTCGATTTCCCTCTCGACCTTGCGCCAGCGCGGCACGTAATCCTCGGTGATCGCCTGGCGCCAGCGGAAGCCATAGTGGCGCACGACGAAATTCGTCGCCGTGGCGACAACGACATAGGGGATCGCAATCCACAAGAAGGCAGCCGGCACCTGGATGGTGATGAAGCCGAGGAAGGTAAACGGCTTGGTGATCGGCGCAAAGATCAGCATCCAGAACTCGTCGATCGACCGGAGCTGGTCTGCCGGAATGGTCTGGCCGCCGGCGATCTGACCAGCCTGTTCGGCGGCGATCTGCAACAGATCGTAAAAGGAGCGGTACCAGTCGTTGATGATTACGGTGAACTGCACCTGCAGATAGACCGAGAACAGAATGACGGCCCCCACGCCATAGGCCCAAAGCGCCCACTTACGGTTGACGAAAAACGCTCTCAGCATAAGGGTCTCCTATCTGTCGCCATGCCGATCAGATCCGATCGAAACGCTATAATCTTCAATCTCTTGCAAAAGGCAACGTCGCAAGGGACGTGTCCGGGAATCTCACGATAAGTCGCCTGTTTATTTGGCTTTGGGATCAATTCCGCTGCACGAAATGGTGATCTTTGTTACCAAACCGAATTTCGCCGACACGGGTCCTTGCTGAATGCAAAAAGGCCGCCCCGAGGGGCGGCCTTTCGACAAAAGCGTGTGTCGCGCTTAACGCGAATAGTATTCGATGACCAGGTTCGGTTCCATCTGTACCGGATAGGGCACGTCGGAAAGGCCCGGCAGGCGCGCATAGGTCGCCACCATCTTGTTGTGATCGGCTTCGATATAGTCCGGCACGTCGCGTTCGGCGAGCTGGGTAGCTTCGAGCACGATGGCGAGCTGCTTGGACTTTTCGCGAACCTCGATGACGTCACCGGGCTTGCAGGCGAAGGACGCGATATTCACCTTGTTGCCGTTCACCGTGACATGGCCGTGATTGACGAACTGGCGAGCAGCGAACACGGTCGGCACGAACTTGGCGCGATACACGATGGCATCGAGACGGCTTTCGAGCAGGCCGATGAGGATCTCGCCGGTATCGCCGCGCTGACGCGAAGCCTCGACATAATAACGGTGGAAGGCCTTTTCGGAGATCGACCCGTAATAGCCCTTCAGCTTCTGCTTGGCGCGAAGCTGCAGACCGAAATCGGACAGCTTGCCCTTGCGGCGCTGGCCGTGCTGGCCGGGGCCATAGGAACGGATATTGATCGGGCTCTTCGGCCGACCCCAGATGTTTTCACCCAGACGGCGGTCAATCTTGTATTTGGCACTGTGGCGCTTCGACATCGCGTGTCCTTTCAAAAAAAACGCGTGGAACCCGGCGTTTTGAAAGGCTCAAACCGCGTGTTCCAGTATAAGGGCGCCGTCGGCTTAAAGACGCGCGACAGCAAAGGAACCGCGCCCTCCTCTGTTCTCCTGTTGGGAAGAACCGACAGATTTCCCAATTGGCAAATCCCGGGTGCGCCTAAAGACCCGTCGGGGCCGATAGGATGGATGGCTTTTAGAAAGAGGCGGCTGCAAAGTCAAGCACCCGCCCCCGCCGCTCAAACGTCCGGACTGAACCCGAGGAAGATCGAGAAGATCACCAGCGTGACGACGGTCGAAACAGCCAGGACATTGGTGACGTAAGCCTTGTCGCTTTCGCTGGCCGACTGCAGGAAGACCGGAATGATAAAGGATGGCGGCAGGATCATCAGGGAGAAAAACGCCACCTGGAACGGCCGGGCCAGCCCGAACAGCCCGCCGATGATGAAGTGGTTGACCAAGAGGGCCATCGGCACGATCACCCCGTAACGCAGGGCGACGACGCCGAGCACCTCGCCCAGGCCTTCGCGGCGGATGGAGATGCCGTAGCCGACGATGATGAGAATGATCGGCACGGCCATGGCGATCAGAAGCGTCATCACCTGATAGATGCTCGACAGGACCGGCGCGGTCTTGACGAAATCGCTGAGCCCGAGCGCATTGAGCACCAGACCGCCGACCAGGCCGATGATCACCGGCGAGGTAAAGAACAGCTTGAGGATGGTCGAGGGCTTGCTCGATCCGTCGCGCAGAACCATGAGAAGCGGCACGTAGATAAACCAGATAAAGAATTCGTGGCTGAGATCGACGATGGCGATATAGCCCATCGAACTCATGCCATAGGCCGCGCCGAACAGCGAAACGCCGAGCATGCCGTATTCGAAACCGGTCAGCATGAACGGGAAATAGGGCCGGTTGGGCGCCAGCCGCTTGCCGAGGAACCGCCCGAAAACGAGGAGTACGAGGCAGATCACCGCGATCAACACGAAAACGCCGGCATAGGCCGGCTCGAACTTGAGATCGAGAAAGACCGTGAACAACACGCTCGGCAAGATCAGCGTCACCGCAAACGTCTTGAGGTCCTCGACGGTCGCAGCCGAGATGATCTTGAGCAGCCTCAGAGCAATGCCGATCGAGATCAGCAGGAGAATGGGCAGGGCCTGGTTGAGAATCGACATGGAACGGAAACCTTGGAAAACCGTTCCCAGTTAGCCCGGGTCCGTTCCGTTTGTCGATGTGACGCGGTTTCCCGTTCCGAGATCACTCGGCACGGGTCTATCAAACCAACGGCCCCTGACCTTCACTCGCCTGATGTTTTCGGCCGTGGTGCTTTCACAAGACATCTCACCCCTTGAGGGTCGTACCGGGACTTGATCCCGGGAACCACTCGCGGTGCAATTTGCATCTGCACCGGAGAGCTTTACCGGACTTTTGACAAATCTTCTTATATATCAATATGTTAATCAACATGCATCTTGAAAAAATGCGTATGCGAGTGGATCCCGATGTCAAGCACCGGGATGACCCCGAGTGTTATTCACGAGCAAAATGAACCCACAAAGGCAAAGGAAGGTGGGGGCGATGGCAGTGTCACAGGCCTTCACCCTCCTTCAACCCTCAGCCGGCAGCAGCCTCGATATGGCCGACCAGTTCGGGATCGAGCTTCAGCCGCGTCGCAAGATCGTCGAGATAGGCGCGTTCCTCGGGCGTATCGGCCGTCATGGCCACCAGAGAGGCGGCATAGATCTCGGAAGCCATTTCCGGCGTCGTGACCGGGGCGACAACGGCGTCGATGTCGAGCGGCGCCATCAGCTCGTCGAAAACCCAGGCCTTTTCCGCGGCGCCGAGTGGCATGGTTTCGAGCTTTTTGAAGATCGCGGCGCGTTCCCTGGTGTCGATCTGGCCATCGGCCTTGGCCGCGGCGATCATGGCCCGCACCAGACTCTTGCCCATTTCCTCGTTCGCCGGCTGGGCTTTGGCGAGGTATTTTTGTTCGTCTTCGTTTGCATCCGAGGCAGCGTCGGACTGGCTCTGCTGATAGTTCTGCCAGGCGTTCCATGCCAGCCCGCCTATGGCCGCCATGGCGCCGAGCTTCACGCCGTTGCCGACGAGCCTGTGGGCCTTGCCGCCGCTTAAGAGCATCCCCGCCGCAAGCCCGCCGAGCCCGGTCAGGGCCGCGTTCTTGAACTGGGGGTCGTCTTGGAACCGGCTGACGATCTTGTCGAGGTCGAACACGTCATTTCTCCCGTTTGTCGTCACCGGGATATGGGCGTTTTCGCGAACCGCTTCAATGGCGGATCAGACCATGGAGGTGTCGAGATGACGCTGCTTTCTGAGACCGGGGAACAGGACCGACCACATCCCGGCCACAGCCATTGTACCCGCTCCGCCGATGGTGACGGCAAACACAGTGCCCCATTTCGCGGCCACCAGCCCGGCGCGGAATTCGCCCAGCTCGTTGGACGCGCCGATGAACAGCGCGTTGACCGCCGAAACGCGTCCGCGCACCTCGTCGGGCGTCCATAGCTGGATGAGGGTTTCGCGCAAGACGACGCTGACCATGTCAAAGGCGCCCATCAGCATCAGCGCCACAATGGAGAGCCAGACGATCGTCGAAAATCCGAAAACCACCGTGAAGGCACCAAACAGGGTGACGCAGACGAAGAGCACGATCCCGGCATGGTCGCGCACCGGAAAACGCTGCAACACCAGTGCCATGGCAATGCCGCCGATACCGGGCGCGGCCCGCAGGAGGCCAAGCCCCCAGGGACCGACATCGAGAATGTCGCGCGCATAGACCGGCAGCAGGGCCACCGCCCCGCCGAGCAGCACGGCGAACATGTCGAGCGAAATCGCCCCCATAACGATCTTCTGATTCCAGATATAGTGGAAACCGGCCAGAAGCGATTGGCCGGTGGTCGGCTCGCGCCGGCTTCTCTGCGGTGGTTTCGGGATCAGCGTAATGAGGATAACGGCGCTCGCCATGAGCAGCACGGCAGCGCCGAAGGCGACACCGGCCGAAATGCCATAGAGCACCCCGCCGATCGCCGGGCCGATAATGTTGGCCGCCTGCCAGGCCGTGGCGTTGAGCGAAAGCGCGTTGCCCAGCGCCTCGGGCGGCACGAGATTGGGCGCAAGCGAGGCCGAGGCCGGCGACAGAAAAGCGCGCGCGATCCCGATCAGCACCAGCGCCAGATAGATGGGCCAGATGTCGGCGATATGGCCGGCGGCAACCAGCAAGAGAATGCCGGTGCTCACGACTTCGATGCCGAGGCAAACCGCCATGATGACGCGGCGCGGAAAGGTGTCGGCGGCAAGTCCGGTGACCAGAACCAACAGAAGCGCCGGCAGGAACTGCGCCAGACCGACAAAGCCGAGATAGAGCGGGTTGCGGGTGATGTCGTAGATATACCAACCGACCGAAACCGAGATGATATTGGTCGCGAACGAACCAGACGCGCTGGCGAACCAGAACAGCCGGTAGGTTTTGTAGTGATAGGCCTTCGTCGAAGGTGAAGGTCTTGGCTCGTCGGCGCTCATGGCAGCGTCATCTCGTTGCGGGACGATTGCTCTGACATGGACGGGCTTGCGAGGTCAAAACGAAACGTCTGCGGGACGGTTTTACGCATCCTGCTTCCGGTGAGGCGCACCCCTGCCCGGTTTGGGTCGTTCGTGACGCCGGTCGAGCGAAGCGATGACGCCACGCAAGGTCCTGACCTCCTGTTCTGAAAAGCCGGCCTTGCCGAGCATGGTCCGCAAATTGGAAACGAAGGTCGGGCGTTTCTCCGGCGTTTTGAAAAAGCCCGACCGGTCGAGCGCGTCCTCGAGTTGCAGGTACATGCCCATCAGCTCGTCCTTGCTGGCCGGCGTGCTTTCGGGCGTGGCGAACGGTAACGCCGATTTCGTGGTTTCGCGCCGCCATTCATAGGCCAGCACCAACACGGCCTGGGCGATGTTCAAAGAGGCAAAGGCCGGATCGACCGGCAAGGTGACGATGGTATCGCATAAGGCCACTTCCTCGTTGTAAAGGCCCCATTTCTCGCGTCCGAAGACCAGCCCTGCCCCATGGCCGCCCGCGATATGGGGTGCAAGCCGGCGCGCCGCCTCGTCCGGCCCGATCACCTCGTGCGACAGCTCGCGCCGCCGCGCCGTGGTGGCAAAAACCAGCGACAGATCGGCAATCGCCTCGGAAAGTGTCGCGAAGACCCGAACCCGGTCGATGACATGATCTGCGCGGGAGGCAGCGGCGCGGGCCTTCTCGCTGGGCCAGCCGTCGCGCGGATTGACCAGGCGCAGATCCCACAAGCCGAAATTGGCCATGGCGCGGGCGGCCGTGCCGATATTCTCGCCCAATTGCGGTTCGCACAGGATCACCGCCGGCGATAGATCAAAACTGAGCGGTTGCGTGCGGTCGGTGCCAGCCATCAGATGTTGCCTTTCTGGCGTTCGCGCCATTCGTCTTCGAGAATGGCGTAGTAGTATTCCTCGTCCCAATTGCCTTTGAAGAGGGCATGTTCGCGGAAATGCGCCTCGCGGCGCATGCCAAGCCTTTCCAGAAGCGCCCAGGATGGCCGATTGCGCGCATCGCAACGCGCAAAGATGCGATGAAGGCCCAGAGCATCGAAACCGGTACCGAGCATCGCCGAAACGGCTTCGGTCGCGAAACCCTGCCCGTGATATTCCGGATTGAAGCTGTAGCCCACCTCGCCCTGCCGGGCCGCGCGATCGGAAATGCCCAGGAACAGGTCACCGATCAGCCTGTTGTCGGCGCGAAGAACACAGGCAAGACACAGCTTGCCGTCCGCGCTTTCGCTGCCGTCCATCTTCCCCCATTCGGCAAGTTTTTCCACGAGGTCCTCGCGGCTGCGCTCCGTCCAGAACTGGTAGCGCGCCACCTCTTCCAGTTGATGATAGGCATGCACCGCATCAAGATCGTCCGGCTCGAAGGGACGAAGGATCAGCCGTTGTGTCTGGATCGGCAGAAAACTGGTCATGACTCTCGATATCCGACGAGCTGGAGGACAGGCGCTCCCCTGATGGACAATCGCGCGCGCCTGTTCAAGCACAAATCGCCTGACACGACGCCATCGGCACGTCTGCGGGGATCCAGGACCGCCCTATACGCACAAGCCGTCCGAACCATCGCCAAAACCGGCCCGAAGCCCGGTTTTCAAGGCTTTGCGCTTTGGGCGACTGGTGTTATAGGGGCGCGACATTTTTGACCATCCTGAGGCGGAGCACCAGTTCATGAGCAAGATCAAAGTCGCGAACCCAGTCGTCGAACTCGACGGCGACGAGATGACCCGGATCATCTGGCAGGCGATCAAGGACAAGCTGATCACCCCTTTTCTCGACATCGATCTGCACTATTATGACCTGAGCATTGAGAACCGCGACGCGACCGACGATCAGGTGACCGTCGATTCCGCCAACGCCATCGCAAAATACGGCGTCGGGGTCAAATGCGCCACGATCACCCCCGACGAAGCCCGCGTCGAGGAGTTCGGGCTCAAGAAGATGTGGAAGTCGCCCAACGGCACCATCCGCAATATTCTGGGCGGCGTCATTTTCCGCGAACCAATCATCTGCCGCAACGTACCGCGTCTGGTGCCGGGCTGGACCCAGCCGATCATCGTCGGCCGTCATGCCTTCGGCGACCAGTACCGCGCCACCGATTTCCGCTATCCGGGCGCCGGCACCCTGACCATCAAGTTCACCGGCGAAGACGGCACCGTCATCGAGCACGAGGTCTACAAGGCGCCGGGCTCGGGCGTGGCCATGGCCATGTACAACCTCGACGAGTCGATCCGCGATTTCGCCCGCGCCTCGCTCAACTACGCGCTGCAGCGCAAGGTGCCCTGCTATCTGTCGACCAAGAACACCATCCTCAAGGCCTATGACGGCCGCTTCAAGGACCTATTCCAGGAGGTCTACGAGGCCGAGTTCGAGGCCCAGTTCAAGGCGGAAAAGATCTGGTACGAACACCGGCTGATCGACGACATGGTCGCCTCCTCGCTTAAATGGTCCGGCGGCTATGTCTGGGCCTGCAAAAACTATGACGGCGACGTGCAGTCCGACACCGTGGCACAGGGCTTCGGCTCGCTCGGGCTGATGACCTCCGTGCTGATGACCCCGGACGGCAAGACCGTCGAGGCGGAAGCGGCGCACGGCACCGTCACCCGCCACTATCGCCAGCACCAGCAGGGCAAACAAACCTCGACCAATTCCACCGCTTCAATTTTCGCCTGGACGCGCGGCCTCTCGCACCGCGCCAAGCTCGACGACAACGCCGCGCTGGCCAGGTTTGCCGAAACGCTGGAAAAGGTGACGGTCGAAACCATCGAAAGCGGCGAGATGACCAAGGATCTGGCGCTTCTGGTCGGTCCCGATCAGGAATGGCTGTCGACCCTCGGCTTCCTCGACGCCATTGCCAAAAACCTCGACAAGGCGATGGGTTAGGTCTTTCGTTGCCGGCTTTCTCCGGGGTGGATGCCGCAAGGCGTCCGCCCGTTTTGCATAAAAAAAAGCTGCGCGACGCTTTGTCCGTGACTCACGACGAGGTCCGACTGGACGTCTCCCCCCGCATCTCGGATATCCTAAGTTACGGATTCCGAAGGGTGTTCCGACTATTACCCGGGTGTAGTCGGATGCGCCGCCGGAAGGGGGGAACGTTGGCCGAGTTCAAGGATTACGATCTCGATCCATTCGACTGGATCGACATTTCGTCTGGATTGCGCGCCGTGGTCCACCTCGGCGAAAGGCAATCGGTACGGATCGAGTGTACGCGACCGAACCAGATCGACAAATGCAAGGTCAAGGTCGTCAACTCCCGGCTGCGGGTCAGGCGTCGCACCGATCTCGTTGATATTTTGCTTGGCAGGCTCTTCAACCCCACCAAAACCGGACGCGGGATCACCGTCCATGTCACCGTTCCATATCTGCTCGGCGTCAAGGCCTCGATCGGTGCCGATATCAACGTCGACAGCGCTGCCGGTGACACCGTCGAGGTCGGCGTGTCGACGGGTGCGCGCATCACGATCGGCGCAGCCAGGGCCGATACGCTTCATCTCACCTGCTCAACCGCCGGCCGACTGTCGATAGCGGGAGTCTGTGAGAACCTGGAGATGAAGTTTTTCAGCGGCAGCAACGTTTCGGCGATCGAGCTTGCCTGCACCAACGCCATCATCAACGGCAACAATGGCTCCGTTGCCGAACTGACCGTGATCGGCAGCGTGTCCGGAACGTTGAAGAACGGGTGCACGGTTCATTGCATCGGCCGACCGCATCTCGTCGACGTCAAGACCGTTGGCGGCAGCACTCTGACGTTCGGCTGAGCCCGTCACACTCCCAAGAGCCATAGATCCTTCGTCTCATCGGTGACCGCAAGGTGCATTTCAAGCCCCGGTCCTGCGACACTGTTGCCGGGGTTCGGCCTTGTAGAGCGACGGGCACATCCCGATCTGCCTGCCATTGAGAAAACAAGAGACCGTCATGCTCAGAACAGCACTCGCCGCAGCGGCGCTCACACTTGCAACAGAGGCAGTAATGGCCGACTCCAGAACTTACGATCTTGAGCCCTTTTCCAGCATCGATATCGCCACAGGCATTCATGCCGTCGTTAAAACAGACACGATCCAGTCAGTGCGCGTCGAAACCGTGAGACCCGATATTTACGACCAACTCGAGATCTCGGTCTCGAACGGACAATTGCATGCCAAGCGCACGAGCGATCTGCTCAACTTCATCCTGAATGGCACCTTGCCGAATATGCTTCATTTCGAGCACGATGTGACAATCTACATCACCGTGCCCACACTGGTCGGAATCGAGGCGTCATCCGGCGCCATGGTCGATGCCGACAGCGCGTCGGGCGATGTGGTCGAAATCAGCGCTTCCTCGGGCAGCAGCGTCACTCTGGCCGATATTGCCGCCGACAAGCTCGGGCTCACCGCCGCCAGCGGCGCCAAGATGACCCTTGCCGGCGTATCTCGGATGCTCGATCTCGAGACTTCCAGCGGTGCCCACATTTCGGCATCCGGACTCAGCTGCGTCGAGGCCCGTGTTCAGGGATCGGGCGGTGCCTCCGCCAAATTCAACGCGTCCGACCTGGTTTTCGGTCATGTCAGCAGCGGTGCGCATATCGACCTCACCGGCAAGCCGAAATCGATCGATGTGCAATCGAGCAGCGGCGGCAGCATTTCGACTTATTGAATGCGGGACCGCGGGCCTTCGCCTGCCGGGTCCGGCGTAAATGATCGGGACAGGGCGGTCCCAGGACCGCCTGTGCCCCACGCCACGACAGAACGTCGATCGATCGCAAATAAGGCATCAGGCGAAAAACGGACCCGGTTTTTGGTATCATCCGATGCGACCGCCAAAGAGGAAAGCCGGATGAGTTGATGCGATCAAATCGCCCGATGCTTTGGATCGTATCCAGGATATGGAGATACCGGTTATTCGTCTGGAAACGCGACGAAACAACAACCTGGCCTCCGTGAAGCGTTTCCGTGAAAAGCTGAACGGGCGTGGTTTCCAAGGTCTAGCACGATACCAGACCGGTGATCCCCGTCACTCTCGCCCCTCTCTTCCGGAGATGGCCGAACCGTTTCGCGGAACGCGTCGGCGTCGCACACAGTGACATCAGCCTGATCGGCACCTTTTCCCCAACCGGATCAAGTTTGTCGGATCGGCACTGAAACCGGCGGGACGGATCGTCACACCGGCCCGGAACGACACGTCTCGACTCTCTCCGGCAAACGCGCCTTCACTATCTTCCTATTCTACAACAATAAGTTGCACCTTTTTCTTCATGTCACATCCGCTGGCATGAACACTGGATTTGTCGACTTTTCAACATGAACACACATCCGATGCCGTGCGTCACCGATTTCGGTCGACGACAAGCCAGAATGGGATTATCGGTAATATTCCTCCATATCCCGGTTTTGTCACATGCCTGTCGGCGTCTATTTCGGTCTGGCGGCCTATTCGGTCTATTCGTTTAGCGACGCCTTCATCAAAAGCATCGGTTCGGAACTCAGCCCGTTCCTCATTTCGTTCTGGACGGCGTTCTTCTCCACCCTGCCGGTGATTTTTACGCGTCCGGCATCCGAGAAGCTCCTCGAAACGTTCAAAAGCAAATCGCCGATTAAGGTGCATGCCCGCGCTATTCTCGGGCTGACTTCGTCGCTTTGCGTTATTTACGCCTTTACCCATATTCCGTTCGCCGAGACCTATGCGCTCGTTTTCATGACGCCGATCATTTCGACGATTCTGTCGGTGCTCATTCTCAAGGAACACATGACGACGGGGCGCTGGGTCGGCCTCGTGCTCGGTTTTCTCGGCGTGCTCTTGGTGGTTCGCCCCGGATTTCGGGAACTGCAGCTCGGACACATTGCCGCGATGGTCGCCTCGGTGGTGGCCGCGATCGTCTCGATTCTTCTCAGACAGGTTTCGCAGACGGAAAAACGCATCACCATCATCGGCTATGCGATCGTCTATACGCTGACGATCAACGCCATCATCCTGCTCGTGATGGGACTGCCTTTGTTGCCGTCGCCTCCGCAGTTTCTGATCTTCGCCATCACCGGCACGCTCGGCGGATTCGGCAACATTCTCATAATCAAGGCGGCCAAAAACGCCCCCATGGCCTGGCTGGCGCCAACCCAATACATCCAGATCGTCTGGGCCGTGGTCATCGGTTCGCTGGTCTTTGCCGAATTCCCCGGCCCGTTCACCCTGGCCGGTCTCTTGATTATGGCCGCTGCCGGCTATCTGTGCTTCCCCTCGGGCGGAAGCCGCAGCCCGGTCGGCGGATTTGCCTTTCTCACCGGCCCCCGACGGGCGCGCCGCAATGGCAGTGCCGTGCCCCCTAGCCAAGAACGCGACCGAAAAGACTAGGCTGTAGTGACAATTTAAAGGTTGGGGGGATTCCCACGCGGCCGCAAATCGGATTCAACACTGGCTTTTGGAGGTCGATGTGGAAGGCGAGGTATTGCGGGACGATCAGTGGGAGCGGCTCAGGGAGTTTGTTCCCGGCGGACGCAAGGGCAAGCGCGGTCCGCGTAGCGACGGGCGGCGGTTTTTCGATGCCATTCTGTGGCTGGCTCATTCGGGGGCGCGCTGGCGCGACCTGCCCGAGGATCGGTTCGGGCCCTATCAGACGGTCAAGCGGCGCTATTATCGCTGGATCGAGATGGGCGTGTTCGACAAGATCTTTGCGGCCGTGGCCGATGATCCCGACATGGAATGGCTTTCACTCGACGCCACGGTGATCCGGGCACAGGCACAAGCCGCCGGTGCGCGACGAAAAAGGGGGGAGCGCAAGCCCAGGCTCTCGGGCGCTCCCGGGGCGGGTTCGGAACCAAGGTCCATGCTGTAGTCGACGCGCTCGGTTTGCCGGTCCGATTTGAACTCGGCCCCGGCCAGCAGAACGACATGGTACCGGCCTGCGACATGATTGAGGGCCTTCACGCCGGTCAGGTTCTTGCCGACCGTGCCTACGACGCCGACCGCCTCCATGATCTCACTCTCGAACAGGGCGGCGAACCGGTCATTCCGCCCCGCCGCCACCGCAAATACCAGCACCGTTACGACAAGATCGCCTACAAAAACCGCTGGGGCATCGAGGGTTTCTTCGCCAAACTCAAGCAATGGCGCCGCATCGCAACCCGATACGACAAGCTTGCTGCCAACTTCCTCGGCTTCATCAAGCTCGCCGCCATCATGCTCTGGCTGAAATAGTTAAATCGTCACTACAGCCTAGAGTATTCTCAGGTGAAGTGGGCACCGGTTCGCCGGTTCGAGTGAAGAGGATCAGAAAACAGTCCAGTGGACTGTTTTCCTGATGAACACGCCATAACAAGAAGATAGAGCAGTGTGAGAAAGAACGGGTCCGGTTCTCGATAAGGAAAAAGGCGTTTTGATTGGATCAAAACGCCTTGTTCTTGTCCTTGAGGGGGCACACCGGTTATTTCGAAAACCGGTGCCCGTTTTCGCCCGATGCCTTAAAGCGCGGCGCGGAGAGCGGCGATGGCGTCGTTGGCTTTCGAGCCGTCCGGACCACCGGCCTGGGCCATGTCCGGCCGACCGCCGCCGCCCTTGCCGCCCAGCACGGACGAACCGGCGCGAACCAGATCGACGGCGCTGAAACGCGCGGTCAGATCGTCGGTGACACCGACCGCGATCGCACCCTTGCCGTCTTCGGTCACCCCGACAATGGCCACCACGCCCGAACCGATCTGCTTTTTGGCGGTATCGACCATACCGCGTAGATCCTTGGGCTGCAGGCCTTCGACGACACGACCGAGAAAAGCCGTGCCGTTGATGTTTTCCGGGCCGTCCTCGCCGGCGGCGCCGCCACCCATGGCCAGTTTCTGGCGGGTATCGCTCAACTGGCGTTCGAGCGTGCGCCGTTCCTCGATCAGCGACTCGACACGGGAAAGTGCGTCTTTCGGCGCGACCTTCAGCACATTGGCGATGGCCTTGAGTTCATTATCCTGTTCGGCGAAATGCCGACGGGCGCCTTCTGCGGTCAAGGCTTCGATGCGCCTGACGCCGGCGGCGACGGAACTTTCCTGGACGATGCTGACAAGCCCGATCTCGCCGGTACGATGCACATGCGTGCCGCCGCATAATTCGATCGAATAGGTCTTGCCGGCCTTGTCGCCTTCGCGCGCCGTGCCCATGGTCACCACGCGCACTTCGTCGCCGTATTTCTCGCCGAACAGCGCCATGGCGCCGGTGGCGCGCGCTTCCTCAATGCCCATCAACCGGGTTTCGACCGGCGCATCCTGCAAGATGATGCCATTGGCCAACCGTTCGACCTCGGCAATCTCCGCGTCGGAAACGGGTTTGGTGTGCGAAAAGTCGAAGCGCAGGCGGTCGGGCGAAACCATCGAGCCCTTCTGCGCCACATGGGTGCCGAGCACCTGCCTAAGGGCCTCGTGTAGAAGGTGGGTCGCCGAGTGATTGGCGCGAATGGCGCTGCGCCGCCCATGATCAACACTCAAAACCAGCTCGGAACCGAGTTTCACCGGCCCTTCGATGACCTTGACCTTGTGGGCAAAAACGCCACTGGCCGGCTTGATCACGTCGAAGACGTCGAGCACCACCCCCTCGCCGGACATTGTGCCGGTATCGCCGACCTGGCCACCGCTTTCGCCGTAAAAAGGCGTCTGGTTGAGAACGACAAAACCTTCCTCGCCGGCCGCGAGGGACTTGACTTCGACGCCGTCCTTGACGAGCGCCGTTACGGCGCCTTCGGCATTTTCGGTCTCGTAGCCAAGAAACTCGGTCGCGCCCGCCTTGTCGGCAATGGCGAACCAGATTTCCGCCGATTTGGACTCGCCCGAGCCGGCCCAGCTCTTGCGCGCCTCGGCGCGCTGACGCGCCATGGCATCCTCGAAACCGGAGACATCGACGCCGATGCCGCGCGTCCTCAGGGCGTCCTGGGTCAGATCGAGCGGAAAGCCATAGGTGTCGTAAAGCTTGAAGGCCGTGACGCCGTCGAGCATGTCGCCTTTCTTGAGATCGCCCGCTTCCTCTTCGAGAATGGAGAGACCGCGTCCGAGCGTTTTGAGGAAACGCTCTTCTTCAAGCTTGATCGTTTCGGTGACCATCGCCTGACCGGTAACAAGTTCCGGATAGGCCTGCCCCATCTCTTCGACCAGAGTCGGCACCAGTTTGTGGATGACCGGTTCGTTGGTCCCGAGCAGTGTGGCGTGACGCATGGCACGGCGCATGATGCGCCGCAACACGTAGCCGCGGCCTTCGTTCGAAGGCAGCACGCCCTCGGCGATCAAAAAGGACATGGCGCGCAGATGATCGGCGATCACGCGCAGGGACTGCTTGCCCTCGCCCTGCGGATCGCCGCCGGCCACGTTGGCGGCAGCCTCGGTCAGGGTACGGAACAGATCCGTGTCGTAATTTGAATAAACGCCCTGCAGAATCGCGGTGATGCGTTCCAGCCCCATTCCCGTGTCGATCGAGGGGTTCGGAAGATCGATCCGGGTGTTTTCGTCGACCTGGTCGAACTGCATGAAGACGAGGTTCCAGAACTCGAGATAGCGGTCGCCATCCTCATCAGTCGAACCGGGAGGGCCGCCCGCCAGCACGTCGCCCTGATCGAAAAAGATTTCCGAGCAATAGCCGCAAGGACCGGTCGCGCCCATGGCCCACAGATTGTCCTTGTGGCGAACGATGCGCTCTTCCGGAATACCGGCGATCTTCTTCCAGAGATCATAGGCCACATCGTCGTTCGGATAGACGGTGACCCAGATGCGGTCCTTTGGGAGATCGAATTCCTTCGTCACCATCTCCCAGGCAAGACTGATCGCCCGTTCCTTGAAATAATCGCCGAAGGAAAAATTGCCGAGCATCTCGAAAAAGGTGTGGTGGCGGGCGGTGAACCCGACATTGTCGAGATCGTTATGCTTGCCGCCGGCGCGCACGCATTTCTGCGAGGTCGTTGCCGTCTTGTACGGGCGCTTTTCGAGCCCGGTGAAAACGTTCTTGAACTGCACCATGCCGGCATTGGTGAACATCAACGTCGGATCGTTGCGCGGCACCAGCGGGCTCGAGGCCACCGGCGTATGCTGGTTTTTCGAAAAAAACTCGATAAAGGTCGACCGGATATCGTTGACGCTCGTCATCGTGTGTCCTGCACATAAAAGGGCCGCCTTTGCGCGGCCTTAACAAAATCGTTGTGCCTTGTATCGCGATGCTTCGGTTTGGTCCAGACGAACGCTGCGCCAACACATCGTGACGCAGGACGCCCGCCTTCTGTCCTCATTCAGAAAAAGGGGCGTTGCGAACAACGCCCCAGTCTATAGGGAAGCCTTTGGAGTGAGGCCTGAAGAGCCGTTAATCGTCGGTTCCGGTCGGCTCGCCGGAATCATCCCCGATCAGGGCCTCCGACAAAAGACCGGCGCTTTCGCGAACGCCGAGTTCAATCTGGTTGGCAATTTCCGGATTGTCCTTGAGAAACTGCCGCGAGTTTTCCCTGCCCTGCCCGAGCCGCTGGCTGTCATAGGAGAACCAGGCGCCGGATTTCTCCACGATACCCGACTTGACGCCGAGATCGAGCAGCTCCCCGGTCTTGGAAATGCCTTCGCCATACATGATGTCGAATTCGACCTGACGGAAAGGCGGCGCCAGTTTGTTCTTGACCACCTTGACGCGGGTCTGGTTGCCGACGACCTCGTCGCGGTCCTTGATGGCGCCGATACGACGAATGTCGAGACGGACCGAGGCATAGAATTTAAGGGCGTTGCCACCGGTGGTGGTTTCGGGAGAGCCGAACATCACGCCGATCTTCATGCGGATCTGGTTGATGAAGACGACCATCGATTTGGACTTGGAGATCGAGGCGGTCAGCTTGCGCATGGCCTGACTCATCAACCGCGCCTGTAGACCGGGAAGCGAATCGCCCATCTCGCCTTCAAGCTCGGCGCGCGGGGTCAGCGCCGCCACGGAATCGACGACGAGGACGTCGATGGCCCCGGATCTGACCAGCGTATCGGCGATTTCGAGCGCCTGTTCGCCGGCATCGGGCTGGGAAATCAGAAGATCGTCGACATTGACGCCAAGCTTGCGGGCATAGATCGGATCGAGCGCATGCTCCGCATCGATAAAGGCGCAGATACCGCCGGCCTTTTGCGCCTCGGCGATGACGTGCAGCGCCAGCGTGGTCTTGCCCGAACTTTCCGGCCCGAAGATCTCGACGATGCGGCCGCGCGGCAGCCCGCCGATCCCGAGCGCGATGTCGAGACCGAGCGATCCGGTCGAAATGGATTCCACCTCGATGGAGGTGTTTTCGCCAAGGCGCATGATCGAGCCCTTGCCGAAATTGCGCTCGATCTGCCCCAGTGCGGCCTGAAGAGCCTTCTGCTTGTCCATCGCGCCTCCTTCGACAATGCGAAGCTGTTGAACCGCCATTCCCGATGTCTCCTTATTTCACGTCGCCCGCGGTCGGGCAACGATGATCCGATCTCGCCATGTCGGCTCTTCGTACATGCATTGTTCTCATTATGTTTCGGTTCTGTCAAGAACGAATGGAGAACTTTCGGCCCAAGGGAAAACGTGCGCCGCGAATCGGCCGGCTTTGATCGATGGAATCGGCCAAAAAGGGGAGGAAAAAGGAAGCGCCCTGGAAAAAACGCCCGGCTCAGCCCTGCGGCTCGTTGATCACGCCGCGCAGCACGTCCTTGACCTTGGAATTGATCTGGTCGAGCGAATAGGGCTTGGGCAGAAACTCGACGCTCCGATCGTCCTCCAGGTCCCGCCTGACGCTTTCCTCGGCATAACCGGACACGAAGATGACCTTGAGCTCCGGAAAGCGCTGCCTGACGTGTTTCAGCAGGGTCGGCCCATCCATTTCCGGCATGACGACATCGGAAATGATCAGATCGATCTTGCCGTCGATCTCGTCGAGCTTTTCGAGCGCTTCCTCGCCGGATTCGGCTTCATACACTTCGTAACCCGTGGTGCTGAGCGCCCGGGCGGAAAAGGTCCTGACGCTCTCCTCGTCCTCGACGATGAGGATGCGTTCGCGACCGGTCAGGTCCCTGACCTTGTGCTGGGTGCCGATCTTGGTCGGTTGCTCGGTTTCGGTGGGAATGTGGCGCGGCAGGAAGATGCGGAAGGTCGTGCCCTTGCCGATCTCGGAGTCCGGATAGATGAAACCGCCGGTCTGCTTGATGATGCCATAGACCATGGAAAGCCCGAGGCCTGTGCCCTTGCCGGTCTCCTTGGTGGTGAAGAACGGCTCGAAGATCTTTTCCATCGTCTCGTCGCTCATGCCGGTGCCCGTATCGGATATCTCGATGAGGACGTAATCGGCCGGCGGCATGCCGCGATAGGTGAAGGTTTCGGCCTCGGCGGTCAGCACATTGCGCGTCGCGATGTGGATTTCGCCGCCATTGGGCATGGCGTCGCGGGCGTTGACCACGAGATTGATCACCACCTGCTCGATCTGCACCAGATCGGCCCTGACCATCCACAGGCCCGGCTCGTGCACGACGTCGAGCGCGATCTGCTCGCCAATCAGGCGTTTGAGCAACACGGTCAAATCGTCGATATGGGTACTGAGTTCGAGGATCTGGGGTCTCAGGGTCTGGCGGCGCGAGAAGGCGAGCAACTGACGCACCAGCGCGGCGGCGCGATTGGCGCTCTGCTTGATCGACATGATGTCGGAAAAGCTCGGATCGTTCGGCTTGTGCTTGAGCAAAAGCAGATCCGAAAAGCCGATGATGGCTGTCAGCACATTGTTGAAATCGTGGGCGACGCCACCGGCGAGCTGGCCCACCGCCTGCATCTTCTGGCCCTGGGCGAACTGGGCTTCGAGCCGTCTTTGTTCGGTCATGTCGAGGGCATGCACGATCACCCGGTCCGGCTTGCCCTCCTCGCTTTCCGATCCGTTGATATAAAGCCTCACCGCCTGATCGGGATTGTCGTGCAAATAGGCGTCGAGCGGCTCGATATCGGAACGCCGGGCAATGGCGTCGGCGATGGCGGTCTTCAGCGCCGGCACCTGTTCGGTGCAGATCAGCTCGGCAAGCGGACGCATCTCGACGGGGCGTTCGGCCGCGGCCAGCGCGAACACGCGGGTGAACGGCGCATTGGTCGAAACGATCCGCCCGTCGTCGTCGAGCGTGGCGACGGCGAACGGCGTCTGGTTGAACAGGCGCGACACGCGGATCTCGGCGGCGCGCAGCGCATCTTCCATCTCGGCGCCGCCGGTGCGGTCGAGAACGAGCGTGCGGGTTTCCCCCAGTTCGCCATCGGCCAGCCGCGCGGCGCGGTGCAAAAGCCTGACCGGGAAGGTGGTGCCGTTGGCGCGCACCAGATCGATGTCGATGGTCTCGGTGCGGATTTCGCCATCAGACCGCCCGCCCATCAAAAGGGAAGCGCCGTCGCCGTGAACGATGTCCTTGAGGGTCAGCGACCCGCTTTCGAAGGCGGCGAGGTCGTAGCCCAGCAAATCGGCCATGGTGGAGTTGATGTAGGAGAGCCGGCCCTTGGCATCGGCGGAAAAAAAGCCCGCCGGCGCATGGTCGAGATAGTCGATGGCGCGCTGCAGCTCCAAAAAGATGTTTTCCTGATGCTCGCGGTCGCGCGTGATGTCTTCGAGCGTCCACACGACGAGCGGCTTGTTCAGCCCCTCGACCTGCGGCAGGGCGCGTACGCCGATCCTGTACCAGGCCGGCTTGGCGTCGCCGGCGCTGGAGCGCAGGGGATGCGACAACCGGACGTCCTCGGCGACCGAGCGCCCTTCCCGCGCCGCCCGCGCCAGCCTGTACATGGCTTCGCTGGCTTCTGGCTCGGAGGCGAACAGGCGCGCCACGCCGACCGGCATGCGGTCGCCACCGCCGCCGGACAGGCGTGCATATTGCTCGTTGGCATATACGATCCGCCCGTCGCGCTCGCTGACCAGCGCCCCGAACGGCAGGCTGTCGATCATGGCCGCGCTGAGGGTGCGGCGCGTCTCGCCGGACGAGATGCGGAACAGACCGGCCGCCAGCGCGAACAGGCAGAACACGCCGATGACGCCCAAAAGGCCGAGAAACAACAAGATCAGGTCGGAAGGGATGCGATCCCCGTAAAGGGAAAAGACGACGGCAATGGCGATGAAGACGAGTGCCAGAAGCAGAACGCGCCAGACGCTTGAAAACCCCGACGCCCGTGCCTCGATCGGTTCGGGATAGGTATCGCCATTAAAAGGCGTAACCGACATGAGCTGGTTTCCCCGTTCGTTCGTCCTGTCGTCCCGAATGCCCCCGCCCCGGAACGAGCACGCATCAGTGAATGGACCTTACGCCGTCCGCCCCGTCAAGACACGTAAAAGCCGTGGCAAGGTCGAGTCGCCGTATCGCAGTCAATCTAGCAAAGCACAACGCGTATTGGGTAGAGCGCCAGATCAGTTATGCCCGCCAGCGACGACGCGAATTGAGGCGGATAACGTAGCTGATGACTTCGGCGACCGCCTTGAAATGCTCCCCTGGAATGGCCTGGTCGATGTCCACCGCCTTGAAGAGCGCGCGGGCCAGTGGCGGATTTTCGACAATCGGCACGTTGTTCTCTTCGGCGATCTCGCGGATTTTGAAGGCGATGGTATCCATGCCCTTGGCGACGCAGACCGGCGCATTCATGGAGCGCTCGTATTTGAGGGCGACAGCGAAATGGGTCGGGTTGGTGATGACCACCGTCGCCTGCGGCACCGCCTGCATCATGCGCTGACGCGCCTTTTCGTTGCGGATCTGGCGGATGCGCTGCTTGACGTGCGGATCGCCTTCCATCTGCTTGAACTCGTCCTTCACCTCCTTGACCGTCATCTTGTGGCGTTCCCACCACTTGTAGCGCTGATAGGCGTAATCGGCGCCGGCAATGACCGTGATGATGGCAATGGAAACGCCCATGACCTTGAGCGCCAGGTCGAGAAAGACCGGCAGAAGCGTCATCAGGTCGGCGGTGATCAGTGTGTCGAGACGGGACTGTTCCGGCCAGATGGTGACGAACAGGGCGATCGATACCACCGCGATCTTGATGAGGCCCTTGACGAAATTGAACAGCGCCTCGCCCGAGAACATGCGCTTGGCGCCTTCGATCGGATTGACGCGCGACAGCTTGGGCGTGATCGGATCGATGGAAAACAGCGGCGCATGCTGCACCAGATTGCTGGCAATGGCGAAGACCGCCAGAAAGACCAGCGGCAACAGCGTCACACTCAACACCCCGAAGGTCAAATCGTTGATGAAGGTGGAAAAACCGGGGCCGGTCAGATCGATGTCGCCGGCATGGTTCATGACGTTGCGCAGTTTTTCGGAAAGCTGCACGGCGGCCATCGGCGCGAGAATGGCGAACAACAGCGTCGAGCCGACGATCATGAACCAGGTGTTGAGTTCCTGGCTCTTGGCGACGTCGCCCTTTTTCCGTGCTTCCTCAAGTTTTCGTTGTGAGGGGTCTTCTGTTTTTTCTGATTTGTCGGGCTGGTCTGACATGAGGTCACCCCAGACCCATCAGCAGCCGGATCTGCGTCTCGAAATGGGTGAGGTACCAGGTCGAGATCGCCACCAGCAGCATGGCGAGAAGAGACAGGCCGAGCCCGATATTGGCGGGCATGGCAATGAAAAAGATCTGCAATTGCGGCATGAGTCGCGACAGGATGCCGAGGCCGAGATTGAAGATCAGACCGTAGATGATGAAGGGCGCCGCGATCTGCACCCCCACCACGAAGCTTTGCGTCGCCACGTACCAGGCGAGCCGGTAGGCATCATCGAACATCAAGGGGATTTCGGGCGGATAGACTTCATAAGACTGGTAGATGGCGGCGATCACCATGTGATGCAGATCCGTGGCGAAGATCAGCGCGATACCGAGCAAGCCAAGGAAGTTGCCGATGATCGCGCCCTGCACGCCGGTCTGGGTGGGGTCGGCGACCTGGGCCATGCTGAGGCCCGACTGATAGGCGATGATGGAGCCCGCCACCTGCGCGGTCGAAATGATGAGGCGGGAGATGGCCCCGAGAATGAGGCCGACAATCATTTCGTGAAACAGCAATCCGATCGCCATCAGAAAAGTGTCCGGCTGCGCCGGCAGGCTGGGCGAAACCAGCGGGAAAAAGACCAGCGACAGGACCAGCGCGATGGCAAGCCGGACCGTGGTGTTGAGGAAGCTCTCGCCAAAACCGGGCACCAGCATGACCATGGTGCCGACTCGCGCCACGATCATCAAATAGAGATAGGCGACTTCGGGCAGCCAGTTGACGGAAATGGTCATGACGCGACCGGCCTATGCGCCATTCTGGATCAGTTCGATCAGGCGGTTCATGAAGCTTTCCATAGTCGCGCCCATGAACGGCAGGGCGAGAAGCAGCGTCAGGAAGATGGACAGGATCTTCGGCACGAAAACCAAGGTCATTTCCTGGATCTGGGTCAGCGCCTGAAACAGCGCGATGACGACGCCGACGAGCAGACCGATGAGCATCATCGGCGCGGCCAGAATGACCATGGTCCAGATCCCGTCCCTAGCGATGTCCAGCACATCGGCGCCGCTCATGATCCCTGTCCCGTCATTCCTGCCCATCCCGTTCCGGCCTGAACGGGAAATGATTCGCCGGCCCATTGTCTCGTTGTGCGACGGATCTGGAAACGTCGAAGTCCCGCAAGAAACGGTTCCCAACCGAAATCCGCATCCTCTTTCAGTCCTAGATCGGCATGTTCATGATCTTCTCGTAGGCCGAAATAACCTTGTCGCGCACAGCGACGAGGCTCTCGATGGCCAGTTCTGTCTGCGACACCGCAGTCACCACGTCGACCATGTTGGCCTTGCCATTGATGAGATCGGCCGACAACGCATCCGATTTTTCACCGGATTCGACGACCCCCTGAAGGCCCTGGGACACGAGCTGGCCGAAATCCGGCATGGTATCGGATGCATCCGATTTATCGGACGTGTTCAGAAGGCCCTTGTTGTCGGGGACGAGACGCTGTGTCTGGCCGTAGGCGGCTTTGGCAACGGAGAACGGGATATCCATGGCTTCCTAACTCCCCTTTTCGACTACTTGCGCAGGATGTCGATCGTCTGACCGATCATGTCGCGGGTCGAGGAAACGACGTTGAGATTGGCTTCGTAGGTCCGCTGGGCCTGCCGCATGTCCATTGCTTCGATCAGCGTGTTGACGTTGGGATAAAGTACGTAGCCATTGGCATCGGCGGCCGGGTGGCCCGGCTCGTAACGGCTTTCGAATGCCGACATGTCGTAGGTGATGTTGCCCACCTTGACCTCGTTGCCGTTCAACACCTGGTTGAACACGGATTCGAAGGTCGGGATGCGGCGGCGATAGGGCTCCTGCCCCGGCGTCTGACCGGTGGAATCGGCATTCGCGATGTTTTCTGCGATCACCCGCATGCGGGCAGACTGCGCATTGAGGCCTGAAGCGGCAAGCGCGAGTGACTGAACGAAATCCGACATGCTGGTCTCTCCTAAGCCGTCTTGCTGAGCGCTGTTTTCAGGATGCGGATTGAGCGGGTGTAGAGCGCCGTAACCGTCTGGAAGTCGATCTGGTTTGAGGCGACCTTGGTCATCTGCTCCTCGAGCGTGACGCCGTTACCGTCCGGCGTAATCTCGAAACCATCGTCCGTAATGGAGGAAAAGCCCGTGCCCGACGTCGCATGAACGCTGAAATGGCCGGGCTGGGTCGCAACGGTCGTCATGGACTCGGAGCCGGCGGCATCCTGCGCCTTTTCCATGTCGAAGGGCTTGAGTTCCCTCGCGGCGTAACCAGGGGTCTCGGCATTCGCGACGTTTTCGGCCAGAACGCCTTGACGTGTCTGATGCCAGCGCATCTTGTCGGTCAGAACGCCGAACATGGGTATGTTCAGAATTCCCATCTGCATCTCCCGCATGACCGGCATTGGATATCTCGCCGGCAAATCACCCCGATCGACGGATATGTGATAGGAAATTTCTGCCCACTGATGGTTAACGTAGCGTTAACAAACAGTCGGTAAGCGTCTTGATGCCGCGCATTTTGCGGCATCTCGGCAATATGGTAGGCAAAAACTTCCTTTTGGGTCGAGACCGGCCACGGATTCGGAGCTGTTTATGGGGTCCCTTCTTAGTCTGTTTGGCGGCGACAATGTCGTGCTGACTGTCCTGATCGCCCTGACTGTCGTTCTTATTCTGATCATACTCGGTGTCTGGGCGCTCAAGCTCGTGTTCAACGCCACCGGTCGCGCCGCGCGCGGACGCGCAAAACGACTTGGGATCGTCGACATTTCGCCTCTGGACCAGAAGCGACAGCTCGTTCTGGTGCGGCGCGACAATGTCGAACACCTGCTTTTGATCGGCGGAACCCAGGATCTCGTCATCGAGGCAGGCATCACTCAGGAACCGCTCAGCACCCGCCTGGCGCGGCTGACGCCGTCGTCCTCGCACCACCCCGCCGCCCAGCAGCCGGCGGCAACGCCCGCAACGCCGCAGCCAAGCGCCCCTTCGCCATCGTCGATGTCGGGAACGGCACGGTTCCGCAGCACCAACCTGCCGCCGGACCTCGTCACCAAGCGCAATCCGCCCCCCGCGCAGCCGCACACCTCGCTGCGCCATACCGCCTTGATGCGGCCGAACGAACGGGTCGAGCCGGACTTTATCCCCAGCCCGCCGCCACGTCCGGCAGCGACAACATCCGACTCAGATAAAAAGGCCGATACCGAACCTGTGACGGTCGAAACCGAAACAGGTTCCCCTGAACCGGAAAACCGTGACGAGCCCCGAGACGACCCCCAAATTGAACGCGACGGCGACGACACGCACCCCGAAGGCTCCCAGAAGGACAACTAGAGCGGTGTGCGAAAAAGGGAATGCCGGTTTTTCGCGAAAACACCGCGCCCTCAAAAAGATAGGGTACGCTTTCCGATTCCAAAAAAAAGCCGGATTCTCTCGCGTCACGGTTCGCGCCCTGACCGCTATCCTGGCGCTCGCCGGGCTTTGCCTGTTTATGGCGTCACCAACACTGGCACAGGACATATCCATCAATTTCGGCGACGACGCGACCCTGACCGAACGGGCGATGCAGCTCATCGCCTTGCTGACGATCCTCAGCGTTGCCCCCTCCATTCTGGTCATGGTGACCAGTTTCACCCGCATCGTGGTGGTGCTGTCGCTTTTGAGAACCGCCATCGGTTTGCAGACCGCGCCGCCCAACTCGGTGATGGTCTCCCTGGCCCTGTTCCTGACCGCCTTCATCATGGGGCCGACGCTTCAGCAATCCTACGATCAGGGCATCGCTCCGCTTCTGGCCGGCCAGATCGAGATCGGCGAAGCCTTCACCCAGGCGGCAGCGCCCATCCATACCTTCATGGCCGCCAATACCCGCGAAAAGGACATCCAGCTTTTCATCGATCTTTCGGAAAAGCCCGCCCCGGAAAGCGTCGAGGCCATCCCGTTGCAGATCATGGTTCCCGCCTTCATGATCTCGGAACTGCGCCGCGCTTTCGAAATCGGCTTCCTCCTGTTTTTGCCCTTTATCATCATCGACATGGTGGTCGCTTCGGTGCTGATGTCGATGGGCATGATGATGCTGCCGCCAGTGGTGATCTCCCTGCCGTTCAAACTGGTGTTCTTCGTTCTGGTCGACGGCTGGAGTCTGGTCGCCGGCTCGCTGATCAAGAGTTTTGTGGCGCTCTGAGCGGGCGCCGTCCGCCTGAAGCGACAACCCCATATGTCGCGGCAACGGCTTTGTTTTATGAGGCCTTTCGGCGGTTCGCCTGCCTGAAGACACAGTCCCGGCCGGATATCAGCCGCTTTCGGACGGCTTGTCGGGAGCGAGCGATCCATCCGCCGCGTAGATATCGCGATAGGATTTGAGGAACGCGTCGAGAGAATCGACGTCCGCCACCTGTTTCGCCACCTTGCGGAATTCGTTGCTCGTCACATTGACCTCGCCGGTCACGAAATCGAACAGCGGCCATTCCGGCGTGTTGGCCATGGAATCACCGAATTTCGATCTCAACCGCGACAATCCGATGCGGTCGTCGGCCAAAACGAAGCCGACAGCAGCGCGCACGAGATTGGAACGGGCAGTCGAGGTCAGCGGCTCGTCCTGCGTCGGCTTCGAATAGAGCCGCTCGATCAGTTCCGAGGCATCCCGGTAACGCTTGGATCGCCAATGGGCATCGATGCGCAAAAGATCCGAATCGCGGCCGTCCATGGTGGACAACAGATCGAGCGCCAGATCCTGACGGCCTGAATCGATCAGCGCACGCGCTTCGAGAATGCGCCGCTGGCGTTCGAGCGAGGGAGGCAACCCGGCCATGCGCGATATGTTGAGTGCTTCGAGCGCCTTTTCCGGCTTGCGGTCGGCGATGTCGATCACGGCCAGATCGGCGGCAATCTGGGCCTTGGCGGCGCCTTCGAGACGGTTGTTGACCTGATAATCGAGCAGGTCCGCCGCCTGACTCAACAGATCGACCTTGACCAGCCGCCGGGCGAGATTGCGCACCATTTCGTCGCCCTTGGCGCCGGGCGGCGTAAACTCGCGGAAATCGTAATAAAGCGTCAAGGCCGCTACCGGTTGCATGGCATCGGCCTGACCGTCGAGATAAAGATCGGCAAAGTCCTGCCGGGCCTCGTCCAGAAGTTTTTGCACCTCCGGACTGTCAGGATGGCTGAGCGCCACCGCATGCACGGTTTCGAAGGCGTTGCGGTAGTCCTGGTTGCGGAAATAGAGCTGGGCCAGAAGCGTCATCATCTTGGCTTCAAGCTCGTCGCCACGCCACACCATCACTTCCGAGGCCAGCGTTTCAGCGGCCTTGATGGGATCGAGCCGCTTCATGGTGTCGAGCAGCTTGAGGGTCTGATAAATGGCCTCGGCCCGCGTCGGACGCACGTCGGCGGCAATGACCTGTCCATAGGTATCCAGAGCTTCGTCGAAACGCCCCTGCTCTTCATCGAGCCGACCGGAATAGAGTTCGAATCGGGTCAATTCATCCTGATCGAGCATGGCGGTATCGATCTTGCCGAGAAGCCGCGCCACCAGTTCCGTGTCATTGGTCTCAAGACCGGCCTGGATGCCGGCCATCAAGAAGGCGTTCTGCACCCAGCCCGGATAGGCGGATATGATCTCTTCGGCGGCAAGGGCATCGGCGCGGGCACCGACAAAATCGAGCGAGTCGACACGGGCAATGGTTCGCCACATCAGAGCATCCACCTCGTCCGACATGGTTTGCGAATTGAGATCGACAAGCGCCTCTTCCGACCGTCCAGCGGCGACGTTGGCCGCGGCACGAACCAGCTGGATATCGGGCTGGAGCTGCTTGTTGACCAGTTCCGATTCCATGAACCGGACAAGCCCGAGCGCCTCGTAGCCCATGTCGTTGGCCAGATAGTAGCGGGCGACGTCGAGCCGCGCCGAATCCAGGATCTTGCGTTCCGTCTTGGAGACGCGCTCCTGCATCTCCTCCAGCCGTCTGGTGAACTTGCTCGGATCCTGTTCGACATAGGCGTTGAGATCGACGAAGCCGTCGCGCACGTTCGCCTCGACGCGGGTGTCGCGCGCATTGGTTCCCTGCGGCGCCGAAACGATCAAGCCCTTCGAGGCCGATATCCTGACCGTGCCGCTGTCGACGATGGCAACGGAAATGTCGTCGTGCTTGGGTTTGATCACGAGGCCGTGCACGGTCTTGAGAGCGGAAAAATCCACGAAATCGAGAGACCGGACCAGGGCACGCGAAGGCGCGAAGGCCGTGACGACCTCCAGGACGTCGCCGACTTCGGGATCGCGCAATTCGTGCACGGCCGCCGGATTGATGAGATTGGCATCCATGGAAAAACTGCCGCTGGCATCCTGAACCCGTTCGAACTTGATGGGTTCTTCGGCCGATAAAAGCAAATCGCCAAGAGACAGGACCCAGGACCGCCCTTCCGCCGCGAGCGTTGCCAGCCGGTCGCTGGACAGATTGATCCTGATGATCTGCGTGCCATTGGCGGGCACGACGTCGAAACTGTTGGCCACGTCGGTAAGCGCAGACATGTCGGGCGGCTGCGCCACCGAGGAGGCGGTATCGAAAAACAGCCAGATGACATTGCCGCGCCGAAAGACCGCCGCCGCGGTCATGTCGACAAACGGAAAGGACATGCGCAATGTCGAGCCGGTGGTCGTCACCAGAGGCGTGATGACCCGCGGCTCCGCGTAGGTTTCGATCTGGTTGGGATCGGTGTCGCTCGGGTTCTCGGGAGCGGGCTTGTCCTCCGGCGTTTCAGGCAGAAGGCTCATGATGTCGATGGCCGATCGCTGACCATCCTTGAGATCGACGTCGATGACGAATTGCTGTTTGGTATTCTCGTAAAACCGGGGCTCGACCCCCTTCGCGAAGGTCAGAACGACATCCGATCCGTCGGGGGTTACGACGTTTTCGGCCGAAACGATCTCGTCCGGCAGGTCGGCTTTCAGGTCAAACAGGTCGATCGGCACCGGCAGCGCGAAATGCAGGGTGCCGGAAGGCGCAGCAAAATCGAACCTGGCGCTGGTATCCAGGCTCCAGTCGAACTGCAACCGGACAAAGGTCGGATTGCGACCGACGCTGAACTTCACCTCCGGCTTGTTTTCGGCGACCAGCGCCGCCTTTCGCTCGCGTTCGGACTCGATGGAATTGTCGCGGGCCCGGCGCGCAAGTTCCTGGATGACATCGGTCGGAAGGCCGGGAAGTATGCCGGTCCAGTCCAGAGGCAGAAGATCGACGAACAGTTTTTCGCCGGCCTCGATGGTGTTGATGCGGAAACCGTCCTTGAGCCCGAAGCGGATGCCGCGCAGATCCGGATCGACACGGACCACGGTGATGAAATCGGGCAAGAGCGCGGCGACATCAGGCATGATGACGTCGATCGGCACATCGAACGCGATCGTCATGACGCCGTTTTCGGCCCCGACCGAGTATTTCGGCAGATCGAGCCGGCTCGTGAAGTCGATTAAAAGGCGGGCGTAACCGTCCTCGTTGAGTGCCTCGAATAAAACCGGCTCGGCCCTTTGCGCCACGGCCGCCGCCGGCGCGAAGACCAGACACGCGACGAGCGCAAGCGCGGCCAGGCGCACCAGATGCGCCAGCCGTGCACTAAGTCCCGCGATAGACGGCGAAAATGTCACCGAAACGCCCGCGTTGGTCACTCCTAATTCAGTCTAGGAAAAGCGCTTTAATTCCGCCTTAACCGTCGAGCGGACGGCCGGGTCCAGAGCACTCCGCGCTATTGCCCCACGATCTGGGGGAGTCTCGACAGATCCTGTGCGCCATCGATGGTTGGTTCGACCTCTTGGGTGACCATCAGCGCGGTCAGATCCTGGGCCCGCGCCGGTGTCATGGCGGCAAGGATGGGCGACATCTTGCGCGGGTTCATGGCAACACTGATCCGCAACAGCGTGTCGTTGCCCAACTGGTTGAAAATCGCGGCAGCGGCTTTGGGCTTCATGTTCTCGTACATGCTGACAAGACTCTTGAACTGCGCGTCATCATCCGCCTTCTTGCGCTCGACCAGTGCGGTGATCTGCGCCTCCAGCGCCTTGAGTTCGGTAATGCGTTCGTCCAACCGCTTTTCCGCGGCGGCCACCACGGCTTCCCGCGAGCGCAACTGGCTTTCGAAGGCGTCGAGTTCGGCGCGACGATCGCTCAAGCGTTCCAGAACGATCTTTTCAGTGTCCGAAGTGCCGTCTTCATTGGCCATGGGCACTTTTTCGCCGGCCTTGTTCTGGGCGAAGGGCAAGGCGTCAAGCTGGCCCGCTTCGACCGATGCCGGACCGGTCTCGGCGAAAAGGGATTCCGTCGCCCGCTTGGCGGCATCGGTTTCGGCAGAGACCAGACCTGTCCGTTCCTCGCTGGCAATCTGTGCCGGATTGGTGGCCGGGTTGCTGTCCGTCTGGCTCGCGGATTCGGCAGGAATCGCTTCGGCCGAGGCCGGCGCCGTTTCCGTTTGGGCCTGGGCCAGATCGACGCCGGTCAATACATAGCCGCCCTGGGTCACAAGACCGATGCCCTTGAGCACCAGCAGTGCCAGAGCGGCAAAAACCAGCAGGGGCAGCAGCCGAAAAGACTTCACGCAGCCTCACTCTTTTCCATCTGATGCGATCTGAGACGCCTCAGGGCTTCCTGGGCACGATTGGCGGGCGTCTGTTCGACCGGCGGCTCGGCGCGTTCGCGCGCAACCGCCAGAATCTTGGCAATGCGGTCGATGACGGCATGGCCGGACGTGACATGGTTGGCCAGTTCAACCGCAAACCGGTCGGCCTCCTCCAGCCGCGCGGTCAGGGCCAGATCGGCCTCGTCGGCGGTCTGGCGCAGTTCGTGGATGGCGACATTGGCCTTGTCGGTGGCCTGAACCAGATCGGTGACGATCTGCTTCAACTCGTTACGATCGGCGTGCAAGCGCTTCAGACGTTCGTTCAAAACGACGCTATAACCTATTGTCAGAAGAAGAAGAATGGAGACCAGACCTTCAACAACCATTCCCAGCGGCAATCCCATCATCACTTCGTCTCCAAATGTTCGTCGAGCGCTTCGAAGGCCGCCATCGTCACCTTTGGCGGATTAGGCGGACGCGAAACGCGTACCGAAACGTATTTGCCGATATGCCCCATGACACCTTCGGTCAGGTCTGTCGTGCCCGCCCTGAGCTTGATCGGATCCGACGGAGCGCGTTCGAACATGATCGTCTGGCCGACGCTGAGGTCCATGACCTCCTGAAGCGGCAGATCCATCTCGTGCAGGACGGCCTGTATCGTGGTGTCGGCGGCGTAGATTTCCGTGGCCAGATGGCCTTCCCAGATCGGATCGCGCCCGAACTTTTCGCCCATGAACATCTGCAGGAGCTGTTCGCGAATGGGCTCGATGGTGGCATAGGGCAGAAGGATTTCGATCTTGCCGCCGCGATCGTCCATGTCGATCCTGAGATCGACGAGGATGGCGGCATTGGCCGGGCGCGAAATGGCGGCAAAGCGCGGATTTGTCTCCATGCGCTCAAGCGTGAAGGTCACCGGGGTCAGCGGCTCGAAGGCCTTCTTGGTGTCCTCGAGGATCACCTCGATCATGCGCCGTGCCAACGCCAGCTCGATGGTGGTATAGGGACGCCCCTCAACGCGGATGACGCCGCCGGCCCGGCGCCCGCCCAGCAAGACGTCGATCATCGAATAGATGAGGCTGGAATCGACGGTCAGCAGCCCGAAATTCTCCCACTCCTCCGCCTTGATGACCGAAAGGATCGCCGGCAGCGGGATGGAATTGAGATAGTCGCCGAACCGGACCGAGGTGATTGAATCCAGAGAGACTTCGACATTGTCCGAGGTGAAATTTCTCAGGCTGGTCGTGGTCAGACGGACCAGACGGTCGAAGACGATTTCGAGCATCGGAAGACGCTCGTAGCTGACCAGGGCCGAATTGATCAGTGCCTGAACGCCGGTCAGCTCGACATCGTTGCCGGCATTGGCGTCGAAACCCAGAAGATTGTCGATCTCGTCCTGGTTGAGAACGCGATCGCCACCGCCGCCGTCCTCGTCGCCTTCGTCACCTTCAATCATGGCCGCCCATTCGGCGGCTATGTCGTCATCCGTCGTCGTGCCCGAGCCTTCGCCGCTGCTTTCGCTATTGGCGTCGGGGTTCTCGAACTCGTCCAGTCCCCAGTCTTCCGATAATTTGTCGTCGTCCGGCCCTGCCACGTCCCGCTCCTATTGCACGAGAATTTCGCGGAAAAGGATGCCGCTGACTTCGGCCGGATAGATGGCGAGATTGACCCGGCGCCTGAGTTCTTCCTTGAGCCGGTAGATACCGGCCGAACCTTCGAGATCGGAGCGCCGCAGCTCTCTTAAGTAGACCTGAAAGGCATCGATGACGCGTGCCATGCGCGGCTCGATGAGCTCGACCATCGACTCGCTGGGCAATTCCAGCGACACCGACAGTTTGAGAAATTCCGCCTTGTCGCTGTTAAGGTTCACCGTCATGGTCGGCAGGTCATAATTGTAGACCTCGGTGGTCTCGCCTTCGGCCTGCACCTGTGGCGAACTGGAAAAAAGCAGGAAATAGGCGGCACCGCCACCCCCGAGCAGGACGACCGCCGCCGCACCGATGATGATGAACAGCATCTTCTTGCTCTTTTTCGGCGGAGCGGTCGTTTGCCCGTCTTCACCGCCGTTTTTTTCAGCTTCGTTCGCCATGGCCGTACCCCGTTTTTTTGTGACGGGACCCCTTCAAGGGGAGCTAAGCGCCAAGAGGGTTAACGAATAGTTACCAGATTGTCCCAAGCGGCAATTTCTGCCGGGTAAAATTTGCCTAAAGAGGCCGTTCGCAACGAAAGAGGAACCAGAACCGACATCATTTTCATTGATTTTTAAGCGCTTTTCGCTCTGGCACATCTCCTGCATTGCTTCTGTCGACATCCGGGCTTGGGGAAGTTTCGGTGTCGACATGACAAGGGGAAAGCGCAAAATGGAAAACGCGCCAATCATCAACCTGTCGCGTCAGATCGCCCTTCGCAGGCAGATGGACGTGGTGGCGAACAATCTTGCCAACCTCAACACCTTTGGCTTCAAGGGCGAGAAAGTCCTGTTTGAGGACTTCATCATGCCCGAGGCGAGCGACAGGACCTTTCCGTTCGGCGATCGCGATGTGCATTTCACGGCCGATTGGGCGACGATGCACGATCTTCAGCCGGGAGCCATCAATGAAACCGGCAACGCCTTCGATATCGCCCTCGAAGGCCCCGGCTACCTGAGCGTCCAGACGCAGAACGGGCTGGCCTACACGCGTAACGGCGCGCTTCATCTCAACGCGTCGGGCACATTGGTCACCTCGGACGGGGATCCGGTCCTTTCGAACGGCGGCCCGATCACCTTCACGTCTGACGAAACCGATATCAGCATCGGCGCGAACGGCGCCGTTATGTCGAGCGCCGGCACCAAGGGGCGTCTGTCGGTCGTTGAATTCAACGAGCCGCAATCCCTCACCCATCTGGGCGGTTCCCTCTACAGAGCATCGACGGCCGATCCCGGCCAGACCGCCGTCGAAACAAAAGTCCACCAGGGCGCGATCGAGCGATCCAACGTTTCCGGTGTCGCGGAAATGGCGGAGATGGTCGACGTCAACCGCGCCTACCAGCTCGTGGCACAGATCATCAAGAACCAGGACGATCTGCGCCAGAAGGCAATCCAGAAACTCGGCGACATTTCGGCCTGATCAGGGAGCGCAAGATTATGAGAGCCCTATACATCGCATCGACCGGCATGGCCGCCCAGGAGCGCAATGTCGAAGTCATTTCCAACAACATCGCCAATATGCGCACGACCGGCTACAAGAAGCAGCGGGCCGAATTCCAGGATCTTTTGTACCAGCAGCTCAGACGCGCCGGCTCCCAGACCTCGGATGCCGGCACCATCGTTCCGGCCGGCATCGAAATGGGGTCCGGCGTCCGCACCGCCTCCACCTCGCGCGTCATGACCCAGGGCAGTACGACCGAGACGGGAAAAGACCTCGATATCGCCATTGCAGGTGAAGGTTTCTTCGCCATTACCATGCCGGACGGAAGCACCGCCTTCACCCGCGACGGATCGTTCGAACGCAGCGACACGGGCCAGATCGTCACCATCGACGGCTATGGCGTGCAACCCAGCATCACCATTCCGAACAATGCACGCGATATTTCCATCAGCGAGTCGGGGATCGTCGAGGCCTATCTCGGTTCGGATTCCGTTCCGACCCAACTCGGCCAGCTACAATTGTCGACCTTCGTCAATTCGGCCGGCCTGAAGTCCATCGGCAACAACCTGTTGGTCGAAACCGCCGCCAGCGGCTCGCCTCAGACGAGCACCCCGTCCAGCGACGGCGTTGGCAAGCTTTTGCAGAAATATCTCGAGCTGTCCAATGTCGAGGCAGTGACCGAGATCGCGGACATGATCTCGGCCCAGCGCGCCTACGAAATGAACGCCCGCGTCATCTCCGGCACCGACGACATGCTGAAGGCCACGGCGAACATGGTCTGAGGAGACTGAACGATGAAAACCTTTGCTCTCGCAGGCCTTGCCCTGATGCTGTTTACGGCGTCTGCCGCCGCAACGCCGGTCCTCAAGTCCCAGGTTCTGGTGTCGACTCCGGTCGTCACCGTCGGCGACATGTTCGACGGCGCCGATATCTATGCGGAACAGGCTCTGTTCCGGTCTCCGGCACCCGGCACGACCGGAAGGGTGTCGCTCGATGCCGTCAGGGTCGCCGCCGCCAAGGTCGGGCTGACCGACTTCGATCCGCCGAGTGCCGGCGCCGTAACCGTTTCCCGCTTCGGCGCAACAATCGACACGCCCGAAATCAGCGCCCTCATCGAACAGACCCTGCGTACGCGTGGTTTTCTGCGCGACGGCGTGAAGGCCGAGATCACTCTGTCGATGCCGTTATCGAGCCTGACTGCCGATACCGATGTCGATCCGCTTTCATTGGTTTCCCTGCGCTATGGAGCCGGAGACGGCGCCTTCGTAGCTCGTTTCATGGTGTCGGGAAACGCCAAGCCGGTCGACATCACCGGACGGGTCGATCTGGTGATCGCCGTGCCGCACCTCGTCGGGTCGATGGCAGGCAATTCCATCATTCGTCCGAAGGATGTCGAAATGCGTCAGGTGCCCGTGCGCACCGCCGATACGGGCAGCTTTTCCTCGCTCGATCAGGTGATCGGCATGCAGCTCAAGCGTCCGACCCGGGCCGGCAAGATGCTGCAGCCCGGCGATATCACCGAACCGGTTCTGATCGCGCGTAACGATAATGTGACCATCGTCTATCGCGTCGGCCCGATGACCCTGACCGTCAAGGGGCAGGCGCTGGGCGATGCCGCCCTCGGCGATCCGGTTCAGGTACTCAATCTGATGTCATCCAAGGTGCTGTCCGCCGTTGCGACGGATCGGGGTCTTGTGACCGTCACGGCGTTTGATTCGCCGACAGTGTCCGTTCGTTAGGGAGAGGCAGAATGAACGCCACCCGACTGTTTCTTTCGTTGGCCGTGCTGATGAGTCTTGGCGGCTGTGCAAGTTTCGACCAGCTTTCCAGAGTCGGCGAAGCCCCCTCCCTTTCCGCGATCACCGATCCGACCACGCAGAAGGGCTACACCCCGGTGACCATGCCGATGCCGGAAAGCAGGCCGGTCGCCTATCTGCCCAATTCGCTGTTCCATTCCAACGAAGGCTTCTTCAAGGACCAGCGCGCCAGCAAGGTGGGCGACATCCTGACGGTTCTGGTGACCATTTCCGATCAGGCCAAATTCAACAACCAGACGGCCCGTGGCCGCGTTGCATCGAGCACGTCCGGTGTCGGCGGCGTCCTCGGCTCGCTTTTCGGCGCCGTCGCGCCGGCCGATGTCAGCGCCGACGCCGCCGTGACCACCAATTCAGCGAATTCGGATTCAGGCAACGGCAGCGTGAACCGGTCCGAGACACTGAGCACCCAAATCGCCGTGGTCGTGACCCAGGTGCTGCCGAACGGCAATCTGGTGATCGAGGGCCATCAGGAAGTCCGGGTCAATTACGAGGTCCGCGATCTCATCGTCGCCGGCGTGGTGCGTCCCGAGGACATCGAGAACAACAATACCATCGCGTCCTCGAAGATCGCAGAAGCCCGGATCGCCTATGGCGGACGCGGACAGCTCTCCGATGTGCAGCAACCGCGCTACGGCTCACAGGTTCTCGACGCGATCCTGCCGTTCTAGGGCAGCGGGCGAAAAAGTGGACGTGGCGGTTTTTCACCTCAACCGCCGCGACCACCTGGAGCTGGGTATCTTGATGCAATCAAAACGCCCGAAGCTCCAGCGGTTCAATCCCCTGATGCGGATGCGTCCCCCATTGTGCGTCCGCTTCAAGCTGGTACCAACCCCTTGTGTGCCGGCATAAAAGAAGACGCGGCCGTCCCCGGTCGCGTCTTCTTTCCTTTTGCTCTTGTCTCGCCATCACTGATGACTAGAGCGTTTTCAGCAAAAGTGGATACCGGTTTTGCAACTGGAAAACGCGACAAAACAAGGAGTTGGATCATTTCAGCGTTTCAATGAAACGGTGAAATGATCTAGTGTGCGGCCTCGCTGAACCTTTTTCGTTTTTTTGGAGCGTTCCCATGTCCTGGCAAAAACTCGACACTCTCTGCCACACACTTCATGCGCTGGGGCATGCCGAGGCCATGCTCGGTGCGGACGAAGCGATTTCAATGCCGGCCGGCGGCGGCGCAGCCCGCGCCGAGGCAATGGCGACCCTGGCGGGGCTCTATCACGAAGCGGCAACGGCGCCGGACGTGGCTGAGTGGATCGCGCGCGCTGAGGACGAAGTCGACAGCGAGGCGCAGCGGAGCGCCCTCAGCGAATTCAACCGCGTCTATCGCAACCTTACCTGCCTGCCGACCGATTTCGTCCGCCGCCAAACCGAGACGGGCATGAAGAGCGAGCAGCTCTGGCGCGTGGCCCGCCCGACGGGCGACTGGACGCTTTTCCGTCCGGCCCTCGAAGAAGTGGTGGTACTGATGCGCGAAGAGGCGGCGATGCGGTCCGAGGCGCTGTTTCTCGACCCCTATGACGCGCTTATGGAGCAGTTCGATCCCGGCAACCGGACGGAGGACATCGATCCGATCTTTGCGCGCCTCAAGACATTCATCGCCGGTTTTCTGCCCGAGGCTCTGGAGAACCAGGCGCGCCGCCACGCGGCCAGGCCACCGCGCGACAGCAAGGGCCCCTTCTCCATCGACGCACAACGGGCGCTCAGCATCGAGATGATGGCGGCGCTCGGCTTCGATTTCGATCACGGACGGCTTGACGTTTCGCACCACCCCTTTACCGGCGGCGTGCCGACCGACGTCCGGTTGACGACGCGCTATCGCACCGACGATTTCCTGTCGTCCCTGATGTCGACATTGCACGAATGCGGCCATGCGCTTTACGAACAGGGCCTGCCCACGACGGATGCGCACTGGCCCAACGCCCTGGCGCGCGGCATGGCCTTCCATGAAAGCCAGTCGCTGTTCAACGAGATGCAGATCGCCCGTTCGCCAGAATTCTGGAGCTTCGCCCTGCCGTACCTGCATCGCACCATCGGTCCCCTGGTGGCCGACTGGACGGTCGAAGACGTCATGGCCCATGTCAATTTCATCGAAAAGGGCCTCATCCGGGTCGATGCCGACGAGGTCACCTACCCGCTGCACGTCATTATGAGATACGAAATCGAGAAGCTTCTGGTCTCGGCCGAGATCGAGGTTGCCGACATCCCCGAGATCTGGGATGCGAAAATGACCGAATATCTCGGCCTGTCGACGATCGACGATCCGGCGAATGGCCCGATGCAGGACGTGCACTGGCCCGCCGGTTCGTTCGGCTATTTCCCGTCCTATACGCTCGGCGCCATGATGGCGGCCCAGCAACGCGCCGCCATGGCGCGCGACGTGCCCGACATGAACGTGGACATCGCCAAGGGCGATTTCACCCGCATCAACGCCTGGCGCCGCGACAGGATCTGGGGTGAATCCTCGAATCGCTCGACACCTGACCTGATGGTCTTCGCCACCGGAGAACCGCTCGACGCCAGCTATTTCGAGGCACATCTTAAGGCGCGCTACGGGGTTTGAGGGCGCGCGATTGTTCCGGCGAAACTCGTGCGGGTTTTGCATGGGAGAACGCGTATTTTCACGTCTCGGTCCAACCATCCGTCAAAGCGTCATCCCGGCGAAGGCCGGAATGACGTGGAGAGTGGGACAGGCGCACTGCCCTCATCCTGAGCCAGTCGAAAGACGAGACCGGCAAACGCAAGCCGACCGACATCCCGACACCACCAGCGCCGGCCTGCCCTTCGATCACAGATCTCAAGAACACGCGAACCTGACCCTGTCCCGAGCGGGACGGCCGTGCGCCGGCAAATAACCGGCGCCAATCCTTATTCGTCCCGATAGACCTTCTCGCGCCGCTCATGCATTTCCTGCGCTTCGAGCGACAGGGTGGCGATGGGGCGGGCATCGAGACGGGCAACGCCAATCGGGTCCCCAGTCTCCTCGCAGAATCCGTAAGTGCCGTCCTCGATGCGCTTCAGGGCCGCATCGATCTTGGCGATGAGCTTGCGCTGGCGGTCGCGGGTCCGCAATTCCAGGGCCCGGTCACTTTCCGAAGACGCCCGATCGGCGAGATCGGGATGGTTCTGGCTTTCCTCCTGGAGGTTGTCGAGCGTCTCGCGGCTTTCCCGCAAAATCTCTTCTTTCCAGGTTTCGAGCTTGCGCCTGAAATACTCACGTTGGCGCGGATTCATGAAAGGTTCGTCGTCAGTGGGGCGGTATGCCGACAGGTCCAACTCAACGCCCATTGGTGACTCACTCCTTAAGGCAAGAACCGGCTCTATATAAAGAGCAGGTTCCCTGCGGGCAAGCATGGATGTTCGACGTAGCTAACGCGTCAAATCGCGGCAAGGAGATTACGGAGTGCGGGAAATGTAATGACCGTATTTTGCCAATTCTACCATGGCTCTTAATTCTATTTCTTCAATTACGGCCTCAAGCTCGGGATCGACCCGTTCCCGCGCCTGGCGCACCAAAGACAACAAATATCCCAGCCGTTCTTCGCTCACCTGGCCTGCCAGAAGGTCAACTTTCAGGGCTTCGAGCGTGTCGAGCAGGGATTGTCCACGCCTGATCGCCTTGCGCTTTGACAGAAGCGGATCCTCGACGGCCTGCAAGGCCAGAAGGGCATCGATTTCGGTCGGCGCACTGGTCGCTTCGGCGGCATAGGTCTGAGAGGACGCCTGGGTGTCGTCGATCTGAAACAACGGGCGCCCCGCGCCTTTATTGCGCGTCCCCGAACTGGATCCGACGGATACACGCCGGGATGGCCCTTCAATCCGCATCGGTTTTCACTCCCCAGTGTGGTTATCCAAGCGTTACGGCAAAATCTGCCCGGTAGGCGTTAACGTAATCTTAAGACCCGGCAAAATCTGCACGTCATTTTGTAGCCGTGGCTTGCATTCTGCAACAACTGTTCGCTCCTGTCCGCCATTTTCCTTTAGATTCAAGGGCCTGACGAAAAGCACCTGCCCTGAGCCCGATTTGGCACGCTTCTGGCATCATCAAGGTCAAACCGCCTTCCGTGGGGACGGGAGGCAACAAGGGGATAAGCATGGTTAACAACAGACAACGGACCGGACAGAGCGTGTGGCTGGTGCTGATCGTCCTTTTGGCGAGCTTGCTGCCCAGTCTGGCTTTTGCCGGCAGTGCGCGCATCAAGGACATTGTCGACATCGAAGGCATCCGCGAAAACCAGCTTGTCGGCTACGGTCTGGTCGTCGGACTCAATGGCACGGGCGACAGCCTCAACAACGCCCCCTTCACCAAGCAGAGCCTTCAGGCCATGCTCGAACGGCTGGGCGTCAACACGCGCGGCGAAAACGTCCGGACGGCCAATGTCGCCGCGGTGATGGTGACGGCCAACCTGCCCCCCTTCGCCGCCCAGGGCTCGCGTATCGACGTCAACGTCGCGGCGCTCGGCGATGCCAAATCGCTGCAAGGCGGCACGCTTCTGGTAACGCCCATCCTCGGCGCCGACGGCGAGATCTACGCCATTGCCCAGGGCCCGGTGACCATTAACGGCTTTTCCGCCCAGGGCGATGCCGCCAGCATCGTGTCGGGCGTGCCGACGACCGGACGGATATCCTCCGGCGGTCTGGTCGAGCGTGAAATCCCCTTCCAGCTGACCTCGCTTGATACCCTGCGTCTGTCGCTGAGAAACCCCGATCTGACCACAGCCAAGCGCGTGGCCCTGTCCATCAACGATTTTCTGGGCGCCAAGACCGCCGAAGCGGAAAACCCCTCATCGGTCCGCGTGACGGTTCCCCGCAATTTCAACGGCAACATCGTCGATCTGTTGACTGACATCGAGCAGCTTGTCGTTCTGACCGACCAGAATGCCAAGATCGTCATCGACGAGAATTCCGGCATCGTGGTCATGGGACGCGACGTGCGTGTGTCGACAGTGGCGGTGGCCCAGGCCAATCTGACCGTGACCATCTCGGAAACGCCTCAGGTCAGCCAGCCGAACGCTCTCGGCGCCGGCACCACCACCCAGGTGCCCCGCACCGACGTGCAGGTGTCCTCGACCGGGTCCAACCTGGCGCTCATGCAGGAATCGGTGACCCTGCAGCAACTCGTCGACGGTCTCAATGCCCTCGGCATCTCGCCGCGCGATCTCATCGGCATCCTGCAGGCCATCAAGGCCGCCGGTGCCCTTCAGGCAGAAATCGAGGTGCTGTGATGGACGCGATCGGATCAACCACCGCCACGGCTTCAAATAGCGCCTTTGTCTCCGCCATACGCAAAAAAGCCGTCGAACTCGAAGGCGTGTTTCTCAACACCCTGGTCAGCCAGATGATGTCCGGCCTCGACGCCAATAACGGTTTCGGCGGCGGCGAAGGCGAACAAACCTGGCGCTCCATGCAATCGGAACTGCTTGCCAACCAGATCGCCGAGAGCGGCGGCATTGGTCTGGCGGACGATATCATGCGTTCCCTGTTGGCGCGCCAGGAAGTCCAGCCGCTCCTCATGACCAACCCATGAACCGAGGGAAACCTGCCATGACCGCTGCCAATCGTATCGAGACCCTCGACAACATCGATCCCGCGCAACTTTGCGCCATGACCGAGGAGGCCCTGATCCGGCTCGTCGATATCCTCAGCCGCGAAACCATGCTGCTGCGTGCCGGCAAGTTTGCGGAAGCCGGTCTGCTCGTAGCAGACAAGACCCAGGCGGCGGAGGATTATACGGTCCTCGCCCGCACGATCCAGCGGCGCTCGGAAGCCTTGCTCGATGCCGTCCCCGATCTCATGGCCCGGTTGAAGAAGCGTCATGAAAGTCTTGCCACCCAGATGGCGGATAACCTCAGGGTGCTCGCCACGGCCCGCGCCGTGGCCGAGGATCTGCTTGAAGACGTGGCGAAAACCGTCGGCGTCCAGCAGACCAACCAGACGTACAGCTCCAAGGGATCGGCGCCACCGCCGAAATCGCATGCCTCCGGATTGTCAATAAACAGAGCCTTGTAAATACAAATAAGTACTCATTTAAGACAATTTCAGTAAACACAAATATCTTTGAATATTTAACGGAATATTAACCGCGTTTGGAAACGAAGTCGTAAAACTCGCATGTAATACTGCAACTGCATTAGTTGGACGTGCGAGGTCCTCAAAATGAGCATGATAGTCGCACCAGACGCCGTAGCCGCAGTGACCCCCGCATTGGTGGTCCGAGAGCTGAATCCGCGTTCCGATACCAGACCCGTTGAACCGGCTGGAACGGCCAATTCGGAAAGGCACGAGGATGGGCAGACCAAGACCGTTTCCGTTTCAAGCCAAGCGGAGACGAGTTCCCGTCCGCCCGGAACGGACCCATCGCTTCCACCGCAAACCATCTTCGATGCGTCGCTGATCAGCGCGGATTTCAAGCCGAACCCCAATCCACAGGAAGTCCAGTCGAGCAATCGGGACAACAAGTCGAACGACGGCGCGACCGATGAGGATTCGGATGTCAAGACCTCCTCGGCGACCGGCACCTCCGGAACCAAGCAGGACTCCGATCAGCAGGCAAACGTCCAGATGATCTCCGCCTATTCGCGTGGCACCGGTTCGCAACTGGCCCTGCCCTCGTCGGCCGATCCCAATTGGTTGAGCGCCATCGACGAAATCGCCTGACGGCACCCTCCGGCCCGCGCTAAAAAACCGACGCGACCGTGGCACCCGCCCGCTCCGAACTCGTTAATCCTTAGTGTTTCAAGCGACAGTCAAACACGTCTGTCGCTTGTTGCTTTTGTGCTGTTTTCCGGCATTTCAATGTCTCGATACGCGTTAAATTTCGCGGCACGAATTAACGAATTCTCAAAAGCTGACAAGGATACTTCGCGAACACCTCAGGACGAGGCGTTCATAGTAATCGGTTCCAAGAATAGGAGTTCTCAATGGCCGATATCACACTCTCGAAGGCGGTTCGCTCGAACCTCCTCTCTCTCCAGAGCACAGCAACCCAAATGGCCAAGACGCAAGAACGTCTTGCCACCGGCCTTAAAGTCAACTCCGCTCTGGATAATCCGACCAACTTCTTCACTTCTTCGTCTTTGAACAGCCGCGCCGGCGACCTGTCGCGTCTTCTCGACGCCGTCAGCAACGCGACCCAGACGATCGAAGCGGCGAACAATGGTCTGACCGCCATCACCAGCCTCGTCGAAAGCGCCCAGGCAACTGCCCGCCAGGCTCTGCAGACAACCGGCGCCACCACGGTGAACACGATCGTCGGCAGCACCGACGCCACGTTCAACCCGAAGGCTCTGGCCAATGTGGCTGGCGATGTCACCGCAACAGGGACCGGCACCGGCGTGATCACCGCCGACGCGGCGGCGAGCTTTGGCCTGACTTCGGGCACGGCCGACACCACGACGGCAATTACCCAAACGGGCGCGGCCCAAGACACGATCGTCACCACCGCGGGCTCCGTCACCGCGGATGCGACCATCGCGGCGTTCGACAGCGATGCCATCGCTGACACGACGGTCCTGAGTGCGATCGGCGCCAACGCCATCGCCAACAGCACCTCGCTAACGTTCACGGTCAACGGCACCGCCAAGACAGTCAACTTTATAACGGGCTCAGCTGCGGCCGATCTTTCGGTTGCCGATACCCTGACCTTCGGCATTGGCGACACGATCGAAAACTTCGCCACGGCCTTGAACAGCCTGTTCACGACCGACACGGCTTCCGGCATCACCGTAACCCGTGCGACCGGCGGCGGCTCGACCGCCCTGACGTTCACGTCGGATTCAACGACCGACGTCATCCATGTGGCGGACAGCGTCAACGGCGCGATCCTCCAGGATCTCGGTCTGGAACTGGGCGATGTCACCGGTGCGATCAATGTCACCAGCGGTGCCACGACCGGCGACTGGCTGATCTCCCAGAACGCCGAAATCGGCGCTCTTGCGGCGGCGGGTGAAACGCTTGATATCACCACGACCACCGGCGGTACCGACACGATCACCTTCGGCTACGCGACGGGTCATGCCTCGACGCTGGCGACTCTGGCCACGGCCATCAACAACGCCACCACGCCCGGTGCAACCGCGGCTGCCAGTGGCACGACGGCATTGGCCATCACCGGCGCAACGGCTGGCGAATCGATCACCTTTGCTGGTGCGGCGGCAACCACAGCGCTCGGTCTTTCGACCACTGCCTACACGCCGACCTCCAACACCCTGTCTTCGCTCGGCATCGCCAGCGGCGACAGCTTCGTGGTGGCGGTTGACGGGACCGATTATACCGTCAGCTTCAACGCGACCGGCGCTGCCACTCAGGGCACCAATTCCCTGTCCATCGGCGTCAACGCAACCCTGTCGCAACTTGCCACCGCTCTCGACACCACCCTGTCTTCGGCGGGTGTCGATGCTGCCGTGGCCGCGACCGGTGCGCTGACCATCAACTCGTCGACGGCGACCTCGGCGGATTCCATTCGTATCTATGATGGATCCCAGGGGACCAACGTCGCCGAACTCGGTCTCGGTGCCATCGGCGCCGAATATCAGAGCGGCACCACTACCGACCGCTTCTTCAGCCGGAACTCTGCCTATCAGACTCTGGCTGCGGCGGGTGCCACGCTGAACATCTCGGTCGGCAGCGATGCCCAGACCCAGATCGTCTTCGGCGCCGGATCGGGTGAGGTCAATACCAAGGAAGGCCTGATCGCCGCCCTTAACAACCTCACCAACATCACGGCCACCGGAACGGCGACCGGCACTGCCGCCATCACCGTCTCCAACTCCGATGCCAGCGATGCCGACTCGAACATCGTATTCACCACCGACAGTTCGACGACGCTGACGGCTCTGGGATTGTCGCCGGATTCGACCACGGCGCCGACCATCGCCACGGCCGCAACACCCACCAACCTTCTAACCCAGGGCAAGGTGGGCCAGGGCGACACGCTCAACATCAAGGTTGGGACGTCGACAACGTTAACCGTGACCTTCGGTTCGGGATCCAGCCAGGTCTCTACCCTGGGTGAACTCAACACCAAACTGCAGTCGCTCGCGGGCGGCTCCGCTTCGGTCGACAGCAACGGTGAAATCAACATCACCGCTGACAAGGCCGGCGACAGCATCGTGATTGGCGGAACCACGAATACCATCGCCAATTTCGGTCTGACGGCAGGTGAAACAAGCACGCTCATCGACGGCACCGTCATCGCCGCCGGCGACACGCTGAACATCCAGGTCGGAACCAACGCGCCGCTGACCGTGACCTTCGGGACCGGCACCGGCCAGGTGAATACGTTCTCTGAACTCGAGACCGCGTTGAGCAACCTTGCCGGCGGCACGGCGACGATCGATGGCACCACCGGTGCGATCACCATCGAAGCCACCAACGGCACGGACGATATCACCGTGACCTCGGACAGTTCGCAGGGATCGACCTACGACGATGGCATCGCCGAGGCGTTCGGGCTCGTCAACTCCCCGGTTGCGGTTACGGCCACGACCACGGACAGCACCCAGCGCGCGTCTCTGGAAACCCAGTACAATGACCTGCTGACGCAGATCAACGAACTGGCCGAAGACGCTTCGTTCAACGGTGTCAACCTGTTGGACGGCAACGACCTCAACGTGATCTTCAACGAAGACGGGTCGTCCACGCTCGACATCAAGGGCGTGACCTTCAACGCCACCGGCCTCAACCTCTCGCGGGTTGCCTCCGGTTCCTTCCAGACGGATTCGGACATCAACGACGTCCTCGACGCTCTGGACTCGGCGATCTCGTCTCTCAGATCCCAGGCGACGGCCTTCGGCTCGAACCTGTCCGTGGTCGAGACCCGTCAGGACTTCACCAAATCGATGATCAATACTCTCGAGACCGGTGCAGCCAATCTGACCCTGGCCGATACCAACGAGGAAGCGGCCAATCTGCTCGCCCTGCAGACCCGCCAGCAGCTCAGCTCCACGGCGCTGTCTCTGGCCTCCCAGGCCGATCAGAACGTGCTTCGGCTCTTCTAGACGCTTCAAAGTCAAAAACCAAAGAGGCGGGCTTCGGCCCGCCTTTTCTTTTTCTGGGAGTAACTTAAACAGAAATCATAAACTGCCTTCCCATTTCCGGCGAATCTGGTGACATCAAAAGTTACTAAATTCTAAACTAGCGCTTTGCGCCGGAAATACTGGAAGGACTTGCCCAGATGGCCGACATCACCCTCTCCAAGGCGGTTCGTTCAAACCTGCTCAGTCTGCAGAACACGGCCGAACTTCTCTCCAAGACACAGGAGCGATTGGCTACCGGACTCAAGGTCAATTCGGCTCTCGACAACCCCAGCAATTTCTTCACGGCTTCCTCGCTCAACAGTCGCGCCGGTGATCTTTCCCGTCTGCTCGATTCCGTCAGCAACGCCACCCAGACCATCGAGGCGGCCAATAACGGGCTGACCGCGATCACCCAACTCATTGAAACCGCACAGGCAACCGGACGCCAGGCGCTGCAATCGGCCGGTCAGATCACCAAGAACGAGATTATCGGGACCTCTGACGCGCTCTACAATCCGCAAGCGCTCAGCACCGTTTACGGCGACAATACCGGCACGGGCGCGCTGACGGCGGACGCCGCGACCACCGCGGCATTCACCATCGGCGCGGACCGCGCCGATGCGAGTGTCCTCATCGGCGGCGCCTCCGATCTCGGCGCCGATGCCACCCTTCTCAATGCCGGCGGTCTGATTGCGGTGGGCGATGTCTTGACCTTCGAGGTCGACAACGGCACCACGACCGGCACGATCACGGTGACCTTCGGCGCGGCCGGGGGCGGCGATGCGGGCACGATCGATGGAGCGAGCACCGCAACCAACCAGATCGTCACCATTTCGGTCGATCAGGCCTATTCCGCCTTCAAGTCGATCGTCGCCACGGCGGCAAGCAATCTCACAGCCAACCTGACGACCGACGGCACCACTGACGGCGCCTTCACCATCGCCGCCGGCGATTCCAACGTCGCCTCGCTCCGGGTTTCGGCCGTCGACAACACCAGCGCCAACAAGTCTTCGGTCCTTGCCGCCCTCGGTTTCGACAATACCGGAACGGCCGTTGCCGGCAGCTCCGATGCCAATCGCATCATCACGCGCAATGCGGCTTTCGACGCCCTCGCCGCCAATGGCGACACGTTGAGTCTGGCCACCGGTTCGGGCAGCACCTACGCGACGCTCGGCACCATCACCTTTGGCACCGGAGTATCTGCCCCGAAGACCGCCGCCGAACTGGCCACCGCGCTCGGTGCGCTTTCCGCTTCGATCACGGCAAGCGTCAACGGCACCAATGTCGATGTTTCGATTACCGATGCTTATGACTACGAAACCGGCATTCGCTTCTCGCAAGGGGCAGGCGACGGGACGCTTGCCGCCTTCGCTCTTGTCGGCTCGGACGCGGGAAGCGTCGGTGACGATGGCAATGCCAACCAATCGACCTACGATCCGACCAATCTTTTGACCCAAGGGGCGGTCAGTGACGGCGACACCATCGACATCAAGATCGGCAGCCATACCCGGATGACCCTCACCTTCGGCACCGGGCTGGGCGAGATCCAGAGTCTTGCGGAACTGAACGCAGCCCTGGCCAACCTGTCCGGCGGCGCCGCATCGGTGGATTCGCGCGGCGAAATCAACATCACCAGCGACAAGGCCCAGGATTCCATCGTCATCGGCGGCACGACCGACGCCTTGGCCAGCTTCGGTCTCGTGGCGGGCGAAACCAACAACCTTTTGACCACGACGACCGGTATCGAACAGGGCGATCAGCTCAACATCCAGGTGGGCACCAACACCCTTTTGACCATCACCTTCGGTTCCGGCGTGGGTCAGGTCGATACCTATGAAGAGCTGGAAGACGCTCTCAACAATCTCGCGGGCGGCACGGCGAGCATCGACAGTGCCACCGGCGCCATCACGGTCAAAGCCACCAACGGCGCGGACACCATCACCATCACGTCCAACGACATCACCTCGACCGCCGACGATGCCGTTACCGAAGCGTTCGGGCTGACCAATTCGACCACGCCGGTCGATCCCGTCGTGGTGGACAATTCCATAAGGACCGAACTCGAAACACAGTTCAACACGTTGATCGACCAGATCAACGACATCGCGGAGGATGCCAGCTATAACGGCATCAACCTGCTCAACGGCAATGATCTCAACGTTCTTTTCAACGAGGACGGGTCTTCCAAGCTCGAGATCAAGGGCGTGACGTTCGACGCGGCCGGCCTGGGACTCAACGCGATCACCGCCGGCTATTTCCAGACCGATGCCAATGTCGAAAGCACGCTGGATGCGCTACAGGCCGCCACCGACCTGTTGCGGGGCCAGTCGTCGACCTTCGGATCCAATCTCACCGTGGTGGAATCCCGCCAGGACTTCACCAAGAACATGATCAACACGCTCGAAACCGGCGCGGCCAACCTGACGCTGGCCGATTCCAACGAGGAAGCGGCCAATCTTCTGGCCTTGCAGACGCGCCAGCAGCTTTCGACCACGGCCCTGTCGCTGGCCTCGGAAGCCGACCAGAACGTGTTGCGTCTGTTCTAGAGTGTTTTCAGGAAAAGGGTCGGCTGCCCGGATCGAAAGCGCGTCCTTAAAAAAAGTCCGGACGCTTTCCACCGGCATTTCGCACCCCAACCGGTTGTTGTAGGAAAAATTGCAGGACGCAGTTTGAAGACCGTTTCGGCGATAGGCGAATTTCGACCAATCAGCAGGAAACGTAACCACTCAAGGACCTTGGATCGGTTCGCAGTCCTGGACGGCGAACCGATCCAGACGTGCAAAGCAGGAAGCCAAGACCATGTCCCTCAAGGTGGAACTCAAGCCAGGCGAACGTCTCATCATCGGCAATTGTGTCGTAACCAATTCCGATCAACGGGCACGTCTGTTCATCGACGGGCGCGCACCCATCCTGCGCGAAAAGGATATTCTGACCCCCGAAACGGCCAATTCGCCAGCCAAACGCGTCTATCTGGCCGTTCAACTGATGTATCTCGATGATGACGTCAACAAGCATCAGGAGCGCTATTTCGAGCTGGCCAACGAACTCGTCGCCGCCGCGCCATCGATGACGCCCTTCGTAGACGAAATTAATAACGAGATATTAACCGGGGGCCTCTACAAAGCACTCAAGGCTGCAGGTAAGCTAATACGTTACGAAGAGGACCTTCTGGCGCATGCAAAGCCAAGCGTTTAACGCCTATCACAAGGTTTCCAGGCAAACCGCTACACCTCGTCAGCTTGAATCTAATCTGTTGACGAAGTCAGCCGCCAATTTTCAGCGCATTCGCGACAATTGGGACGATGCAAAGGCCGAGCTTGAATCGGCCATATTGTTCAATCGTCGGCTCTGGACAATTTTCATGACATCGGTAACGCGGGAGGACAATCCCCTGCCCGAAGACGTGCGTGAAAACGTGGCCAATCTCGGTCTGTTCGTCATGAACCATCAGCGCGAACTACTGCTCAGCCCCGATGCGCGCAAACTCGATGTGCTGATCACCATCAACCGGGAACTGGCCGCGGGGTCTCAGGGCTGTCGCGCCACCGGATTGATCCCATCGCAGAAACAAAAAAAGGCCCGCATCGCGGGCCTTTTTCATTTTGGAAGTGCTTGGCAAAGAAACGATATCGGGCGCGTCCTGGAAAAAACGCCTGCAACGCAGGATCGCCCCGTGACGTGATCGCGGGACCCACTCGCTTTTCCGCTTGCTGCAACGTGGATTGGATTCCGGCCTTCGCCGGAATGACCGATGGAGTAAGCTAGGCGTGTGATCTTTTTTTTCCGAGCCTTTCGACAATCAGGCGCATCGCCCTTCTACCTCATGAAGTTGACCAGACTCAATTCGCTGAGCGTCGACATGGTCTGATAGCTCGCTTCGAGATTGGTGCGCACGGTCAGAAGCTGCATGGCCACTTCATTGATATCCACGGATTCGATATCGGCGAGCATGGTTTCGAGCTGGGCGGCATAGGTTTTGTTCCTGTCCGAAGCCGACCCGACCGTCGCTTCGGCCAGTCCCAGTTCCAGCGCGATGACCTCGATCGAACCGGTCTGGCTGTTGTTCACATCGGCGAGCCGTGTGACCTGGTGCTGGGCCAGGGCCGAATAGCGTGCGACATCCGCATCGTCATCGGTCGAAAAGCTCTCGGCGGCCATGACGGCACTGGCCCTGACCAGATCCGCCAAACCCTGCTCGTTGCCGAGCACGCCGTAATAAGCCGTCGTGCTCTCGCCAACCCGCGCCGACGCCGTCCGCCGCGCCGATTCACCGGCGGCGACGGATTCGCCCGTGTACCAGATCACCGTATTGGCCTCGGTGCCGTCGACCATGCCGGTCGCCGTGTCGAAGGGCGGGCCGTCGACACGCCGGGGGGGCGCTCCGTTGGTGGTGATCAGGTCCTCGGTCGCCTGATTGGCCGAGGCGGCGGCCAGATCGGTGTCGCGGAGGTTTGCGAGCTGGGCGGTCATGGCGGAGGCAATATTCGCCGCGGTCTCTTCCTGGTCGGCGCCGATGAGAAACTGTCCGGGCGCGGGCGGGTCGTCGGTTGTCGCCGCCACGTCGAACGATCCTTCGCCGCCGTCCGGAAGCGTGTAGGAAACCGTAAGCACCTCGCCCTCCCCCGGTTGGGCATCGACCCGGACCGTCAGCACGTGTGGCGCCGTCGTCGTCTGCTCCATGACCGAGAGCGTGGTGGAATCCGTCGACATGCCGGTCAGCTTGACGCCGAAATCATGGGCACCGTCCTCGGCGAGGGTGACGGTATTGTCGGTGACAAGACCCGAAAAACGCGCAAGAAAATTGGTGGCAGTCTCGTCGGCATCAACGCCGATCTGAAACTCGCCGGGAGCGGCCGGCGCGCCGGAAACGGCCGTGAAGGTATAGTCCTGCGTAGAGCCATCGGGCTGGGTCACGGTAATGGTCAGCGTCTCGCCATCATTCGGAAGACCGGAAAAGGCGATGGTCGAATTTGCCGGTGGCCCGACATCCGGCGTCGCCGTGACATTGCTCATCGCGCCGACATCGACGGCGCTGATCACCGGCCCGTTGGCCGTCGTCGATTCCGAAACGACGACTTCGTTGGTGGCGCCCGCAGCGGCGGAAAGCTGTATCTGGTCGACATCGACGCGCCCGAGCCCGGTCGTGCCGCCCATATCGGCCAGTTTCCGCTCCGCAATGACCTGCTTGAGGCCGGCCCGGGTTGCTGTCCCGTCAATAAGGGTATCGGCCGTAACCACGGGCTTAGAATCGGTGATGCTGCCACCGAACAGGTAGCGCCCGTTGAGATCGCCATTGAGCAGGGTCAGCACCTCGTCGAGCCGGTTGTAGCTGGTTTGGGTCGCGGTCGCCATGGTGATGGCGTCCGAACCGACCCCGCTAGCGCTCAGATCGCTGCGCAAATCGGCTTCGATCTCATCGAGCCGGGAGACCGAGTTGCCGAGGAAATCGAGCCTCAGATTGACCATGTCGATATTGCTCGCATAGCCATCGAGCCGGGACAGCCGGGACCGGATGGTCAAATCGAACATGCGGTCCGACCCGAGTGCAGACAATGTCGACGCCTTCTTCTGGGTCGCAAGCTGAACCTGCAGATCCTCAAGCGTGTCGTTGAGCTTGGAAACGGCGGAATAGGCGCCGGAGACTGGGAAAAGCGTTCTGTTGACCTGCATGGACACACACTACCTTTGTGTTGTCGTGTTCATCGGGAAAACACTCCACCGGACTGTTTTCTGATCCTTTTCACTCGAACCGGAAAAGCGGCGCCCACTTTTCCTCAAAAACACACCTAGATCTTCATCAACGCGTCGATCAGCTCCTGGGCGACCGAAACGACGCGGGCGCTGGCCGAATAGGCGTTCTGCAATTCGATGAGCCGGGCCATTTCCTCGTCGATATCGACGCCGTATTCGGCTTCCCGGCGCTGATCGACCGCATCGAGCGCGATCTGTTGCGTGTCGAGCGCGGCATGTGCCGAGGCGATCTGATTGCCTTGATAGTTGATCACCTGATTGACGAGATTGTGCACGTTGCCGGTCAACCGGTAGCTGCCGAGTTCCGACACCTGTCGGTTGTCCGAGGTGAAAACCGTGTTTTCCAGACCGTCGAGCAGATAATCGATGCGATCGGCATCGCCGAGCGAACCGCCGGACACATGTTGCACCAACAGGCTGTTGTCGTTCGCGATGGCGGTATTGACGCTGATGCGGGAGGCATAGCCGCGCAATTGCGGCGTGCCGTCGAGCGAATTGGTGAAGGACTGGTTGTTGAGATCGACGAACAGATTGATCCCCAACCCGTCATTCTGCAGGGCCGAGGACGTCGTTCGCGTTTCGGCCGACGCGATCGTGGTATTGACGCCGCCATCGTCCCTGATTTCGAGGGTGGAACCGGTGGCTGAAAAGGAGATTGCGGACCCGAAGATCGTCCCGAGCTGGCTCGCCACGTCGCTGGCGCCACCAGCAAAACTCAGCCCGATGACGCGTTCGCCGTTGGCGTTGGTGTAGTCCATCGGCAACAGGCTCGAATCCTCGACCCGGACCACCTTGACGTCATAGCTCTTGCCCGCCTGCGTATAGGAAAAGCCGAGCGTGTTGCCCGACTGCACCTCGCTCAGATCGATGTCGAAGCCGTCTGGAGGACCGCTGACCGCCGTGCCGCCGGTGACATTGGTGGAAAGAGCCTGGGACAGCGCGGCGGCGACGGTGTCGAGCTGGGCCTGAACCTGCGGCAGGATCGTGTCGCGCATGTCGACCAGTGCCGCCAGGCTTCCGGACTGGATGATCTTTTGATCGAAAACGTCGAGCGTCAGGCCCGACGGCGTGGTGGAGGTCAACGTCCCCACCCCGTTTTCAGCATCGTCGATGGAATAAAGCGAGGTGGCCGACACGGTGCCGACCGGCTCGAAACTAAAAGTGGTCGCGCCCTGATCGAGAAGGCTCAACCCCGAATGCGTCATCATGGCGACAGTGCCGTCGTCGCGATAGGTGACCTTGGTGTCGACGATTTCGCTGACCTGAGAGATCAGCCGGTCGCGCTCATCGAGCACCGACAGCCGGGAACTCTCGTCGAGCGAGTAATCCGACAGCCGGGAGTTGATCGCCTGCAGCGCCCTCAGGCTCTGGTTGAGCGTATCAACATTGGCCGTCATCTGGGTTTCGGTTTCCTGCCTGAGTTCCTGAACGGTCGTCGACAGGGCATTGAGCTGTTGCGCCAGATCCTGGGCCGCGCTCACGGTCATGGCGCGCGTGGCATAATCCTCGGGGCTGATCGAGAGTGCCTCCAGGGCATTGGTGAAATCGGCAACAAGGGTATCGAGCGAGTTGGCATCGCCCGGCAGCCCGAAGGCGGTTTCCAGATTGCTCAAAAAACGCGACCGTACATTGGCATAGGCGGTATCGGAGAGTTCACGCACATAGGCGCGCTCGATGGATTCCGAAAAGGCCCGCGCAACGCCGACGAAACTGGCATAGGTGCTGGAACCGCCGGTCCTGTCCTCGACCACGACATCCTGCCGGTGGTAGCGCGTCGAACCGGCATTGGCGACGTTGCGGGACAGAACGGACAGACCGTCCTGCGTCGTCTTCATGCCGCTGAGGGCATTGGCAAGGGTAACTGTCAGGCCCATTGTGCTCACTCCTAGAGCGCGTTGCGTCCCGATCGAGCCGGAACGCGTGCCATATCGTCTTGTGGGCGCAACATCCGGGACGAGAAGCCGGGGTCCGCGTTACCCCTGGTCGGCCATCCTAGTCGACCGGCCTTTTTTTAAGGCCGCTTCCCGCTTTCGTACGCCGCGCCAGCGTGGTCCGGCCCGGAGGCTGCGTTTCCGGGCCGGGACCAGCGTACTATCGGAGCATGTTGAGGGCTTCCTGCAACATGCTGTCCGAAGTCGAAACGATGCGCGTCCCCGCGGCATAGGCCTGCTGGGTGACGATCAGTTTGGTGAATTCCTCGGAAATGTCGGTGTTCGACGATTCGAGTGAGGCCGAAACGATGCCACCGTCCGAACTGATGATGGCTTCGCCCGATTCCGAGGTCGCCGCGAAAATGCCGCCGTCCAGACGCTTCAGCGAATTGGGCGCGTTGAAGGTCGCGGTGACGACCTGCGCCAGTTCGACCTGCTGGCCGTTGGAATAGGACGCAACCACCCGGCCATCATCGTTGATCGTAACGGACACAAACTCGCCGGCGGCATAGCCGTTCTGGCTGAGGGTCGTGACATTGGTCGTGCCATTGGCATCGGCGAACTGGGTGACGCCGCCGGTATTGTGCAGCAAGGTGACGTCGCCGACATTGATGCCGTCGACCGTGAGATTGCTGATCGTCGTCGAGACGACGTCGGGGTTGAGCGAACCGTCGGCGGCAAACACGTAGTCACTGCCGGCCTGAGTCCAGGCGATCTCGCTTCCCGTGGCGTCGCCATTGGTCAGATAGTAGAGCCGCCAGGTATCGGTGCCGCCACGCGCGTCGCTGTCGACCTTGGCCCAGCGCAGTTCCACCTGCACCGGCGCGCCGTTTTCCGCATAGGCCGTGATGCCGCCGCCGGCGATCGACTGCGAGATGAACGAATCTTCCTGGGTGCCGGTGATGGACGGCACGGAGACGCCGATCGATGCGTCAAAGGGGTCGTAGGTCGTGGCAGTGACCCCGAGCGTGCTCGCGGCCGAACCGCTGATCTCCATTGACGAGGTGGTGTTGGTTCCGAGCGTGAACTCGACATTGGTGCCGTTGAGGGCGGCGGTCGCCGAGGCGAAATCCCCGCCCTCGGCCTGCAAAAGGTTCTGGATCGCGGTCAGGACTTCGCCGATGGTGTCGGTCGCCGTGTCACCCGTGTTGATGGTGGCGTCCGCGCCCGTAACGGCGGTTCCGGCCGAATTGAAGCCGATGGTAAAATCGGTGCCGTCGATGGTGAAGGTCAAGCTCTCGTTGTCGACGAACGCCGTCGTCGCCACATCGCCGGCCGCGAAGGTCATGCCCGAACCGGTCGCCGTCGCCGGCAGGTCCGTTCCGGAAATGGCGACGAAATCGGCCGCATCCATCAGTTCGCTGTTGGCGGTGTTGGAGTCGTAATTGGCCGTCTTGGGCAATTGCGGCAGGTTGAGCCGGTAGCTGATGCGCGAGGTCTGCTGGGCGGGCAGGAAGGCATTGGAGATCTGGATGACTTCGGGCACCGAGCCGGAAATGTTGCCGGTCGTCGGATTGATGGCCAGGCCCTTGAGATAATAGCCGGCGCCGTTGACCAGATAGCCTTCCTTGTCGAGGTCGAAATCGCCGCGGCGCGTATAATAGCTCGTGCCGCCGAACACGGCGTTGCCGTCGTTCTGGCCGATCTTTTCCTCGACGACGAAGAAACCGGAGCCGTTGAGCGCCATATAGGTATCGGAAGATGCCGTCTTGATGTCGCCACCGACCGTATTGGTCGGGCGCGAGGACCCGAGAACCGCACCGGGAGTCTGGCGGCTGGTCGGCGCATCGGGGATCAGATCGAGGAAATCGGTCTCGATCCGCTTGTAACCGGTGGTCTGCGAGTTGGCGATGTTGCCGGAAATGTTCTCGAGTGCGAAAGACTGGGCCTTCAATCCGGTAACGGCAGTCGCCAGTGCGCCATAGATACCCATAATGTACTCCATCTGCCCCGATGCGCGACTGGCGCACCGTTTTCGAGACAGAACGAAGCAAACCCGATGCCAACTGGCACCAGATTGATTTATCTGGGTTTTTCCCGCCACTGACGGATGCATGGTCAAAGCTGGCAGGACAGAATTACCGTCTGCCCGGCAGAAATTGCCATGCTTGAGAAAGCACGTGCTTTGGTCTAGAGCACGCGCAAGTTGATCTTTATACGTTGGTGTCGCCCGTTTCGGTCGCTGAAAGCGTTAAAAAAACCTTTCCAACCGAACCGACCCCATTTCCGAACCCCTGCCGGGACCCGCATCGATGTTTTTTGACCGCGCCGAAGACTTTGTTTCAGCCGACCACCGTGCCGTGACGCTGTTCGGCATGGCCGGTGTCGGCAAGACGCGTCTGAGCGCGCTGTTGCGCGAGGACGGCTGGTTCCACTATTCGGCCGATTACCGCATCGGCACGCGCTATATGGGCGAGTTCATCGTCGACAATTTCAAGCGCGAAGCGATGAAGGTGCCGTTTTTGAGGGATCTTCTGATTTCGGATTCGCTCTATATCCTGTCGAACATCACCTTCAACAATCTCGACCCGCTCTCGACCTATCTCGGCACGCCGGGCAATCCGGAACGCGGCGGCCTGCCCTTTGCCGAGTACCAGCACCGCCAGGAACAGCATCGCGTTTCCGAGATCGCGGCCTTGCAGGACGTTCCCTATTTCATCGAGCGCGCCGAGGCGCTCTATGGCTACACCAATTTCGTGTGCGACACCGGCGGCTCGCTTATCGAGGTGATCGATCCGGACGACGCGGCCGACCCGGTCATCCAGACCCTTATCGGCAATACTGCGTTGGTCTATATCCGCGGCACCGAAGAAGACGCCGCCGAACTCATCAGGCGGTTCAAGAAGTCGCCCAAGCCGATGTATTACCCCCCGGCCCTGCTCATTTCGAGCTGGCAGGACTACAAGCGTCAACACGGCATTACCCGCGACGAAGACGTCGATCCGGCCGGGTTCGGCGCCTGGGGATTCGAAGCACTGCTCAACGACCGCATTCCGCGCTATCGCAAGCTGGCCGAACGCTATGGCTATTCGGTCGAGGCAAGAGACGTCGCCGCCGTGCGCGACAGTGCCGATTTCATGGAGCTCATGCGCAAGGCGATCGCCACCCGCCCCGCCTGACAGGCGAGCGGGATCTGAGGACGATCGCCGGAGCTTTCATTCCCCTTTTGCGCAATCAGGATCAAAAAACAAAATGCCTATCCGTATTCCAGACGACCTGCCCGCCCGCAAAATCCTTGAACAGGAGGGCGTCACCGTCATGGATTCCTCGCGCGCCGCGCGTCAGGACATCCGCCCGCTGCAATTCGGCCTGCTCAATCTGATGCCGAACAAGGAGCGCACCGAGACCCAGTTCGCCCGCCTGATCGGCGCCAGCCCGCTGCAGATCGATTTCACCCTCGTGCGCATCTCCGACCACAAGTCGAAATACACCTCCGAGGATTATCTCAATACCTTCTATTCGAAGTGGGAGGAGATCAAGGAGCGCAAGTTCGACGGCTTCATCGTCACCGGCGCGCCGCTGGCCCACCTGCCTTTCGAAGAGGTCAGGTATTGGCCCGAAATGGTCGAAATCATGGACTGGACGCAGACCAACGTACAGTCCACCCTGTTCATCTGCTGGGGCGTACAGGCGGCGCTGCACCATTTCTACGGGGTGGCGCGCAAACGCCGGGCCGAAAAGGCCGTCGGCATCTACCGGCACCAGATCATGGATCGTACGTCGCCCTACCTGCGCGGTTTCTCCGACGATTTCGCCATTCCGGTCTCCCGCTACAACGATATCGACCGCACCACCCTGCCCAAGGACGGCTCGGTCGAAATCCTGATCGACAGCGAAGAGGTCGGTCTGTGCATGCTCGAGGACAAGGCCAGGCGCGCCCTCTACATGATCAACCATTTCGAATACGACAACCGCTCGCTGGCCGACGAATACGACCGCGACGTCAAGGCCGGGCTCACCCCGAAAATGCCGGTCAATTATTACCCCGACGACGATCCGACGCGCGAGCCGCTCAACCTTTGGCGCTCGCACGCCCATTTGTTCTTCCAGAACTGGATCAACGAGGTCTACCAGACCACGCCCTACGACATCGACAAGGTCGGAACGCCCAACAGCGAGGGCGAATGGGTTTAGGCCGAAAGGTTTTGCGCGGCGCGAGGTGCTAAATCGCGCCGCCCTGTTTTTTTTAAGAAAGCGCGATCAGCGTTTCGATGAAGCTCGGGGTCAGGACACGGTTGCCGTGTCCGCTCAGATGATCGCTGTCGAAATAGAGCGGCTGGCCATCGTCATACGCAGAGCAGGTCGCGCCTGGCGGACACAGAATCGGGAACGGGTCCCATATCGTCAGATTGTCGAACCGTGCAGCCAGTGTCCGCATAGACGCCAGAACCGGCGCGCGTAGTTCCTCCAGCAAGGCGCGGTCGACACTCAGGCCCGACGCGCAGACCGGGTTCATGCCGTTGAACCAGTCCGAGCAGCGATAGGCCGGCGCCTTCATCACCGGTGCCGGCGCGTCGATGATGAAATGAACCCCCGGCACCTCAAGCGCCGCCATGGCGGCGATGCCGTCCTGCAAGGCCGCTGAGATTCGCGCCGGCGCCACCTGCTGCCGCGCCTCTTTGACGATCCCGTCCTGATCGGTGCCGTTGAGTTCGGGCATCCGTAATCCGGCGAGCAGCACGAAATCACCGGGCCGTGCATTGGCCTTGATGTCGGCAATGGCCTCCTGGAAATAGTCGTCGCAATGCTCATAGTCGGATCGCGGTGCCAAAAGGCTCGGATAGGGACAGTCTCCCTCCTCGTGCTCGACGATTTCGATGCCGAGATTGCCCGAGACCTCCTTGAGCATGGTGCGATAGGCGGCGGAATGGGAATCGCCGAACGAGAAGAGCTTGCGGCCGCTAAGGTCGGCGTCGCCGACAAGCTCGCTTAGGTCGCGCGGCCACCCCCAGCCGATCGAGCGCCACATCTCCACGTCCTTGGTGGTGCTGAGGGTGATCGTCTCCTTGGCATCGACAAGCTGCCCCGCCGCGCCCCAGAACACCACAACACTTGCCAGTCCGGACGCGATCTGCACCCAGTTCGCCCGCGCCCTGATCCAGGCACCGGAGCGAATGGGCATTTCGACGAAGTGGTAGGACAGCGCCGCCAGCCCGAACACAAGCGGCAGATAGACGATGAGGACCAGCGGGCTTTCGAACCCCACCGTCCAGCGCGCCAGAACGATCACCGGCCAGTGCCACAAATAAAGCGAATAGGAAATCCGGCCGATATAGGCGAGTGGACCAGATCCGAGCACGTTTTGCAGGACGCCACCCGACCCGCCGGCAATGGCGGCAATCATCAGAGCGGCGCCGGCAACCGGCAACAGCGCGGCGGGAAAGGGGAAATGCGCTTCGCTGGTAAAAAGGAAGCCGAGAAGCGTCAGGATGAGCCCCGCGGCAAGTGTGCTGACCCCCATCAGCCGGGACTGCGGCAACAGGCGACGGCTATCGTGAGCCTGGAACAAAAGTGCTCCGGCGGCCAGTTCCCAGAACCGGCTCGGCAACAGGTAAAAGGCATTTCCGGGCGCGTTCGTGGTCTCGACAAAGGCAAAACCGAGCGAAATCAGTGCCAGAGCCGGCAATGACAGCCAGGCGAACCAGCCGAGCGCCCCGGCAGTCCGGCGCCATCTGAGCCAGACGAACATGAGCGCCGGGAACAGAAGGTAGAACTGCTCTTCGACACCGAGCGACCATGTGTGCAGATAGGGGTTGAGATCGACACCGGGCGAGAAATAGTTCTGGCCGGCCGAAGCGAGAACGAAATTGCTCAGCCCGAAAAAGGCCGCAAGGCCCGCGTCCTGAAGTTCGCGGCTGTTCCATACCGTCGGCACGAACAGAACCGATGCCAGAATGGTCGCCAGAAGACAGACCATGAGGGCCGGCACGATGCGCCGGATACGGCGGCTGTAAAAACCCGAGAGGAAGCGAAGGAACCCAACATCGCTCTGACGCGCTAAAGACTTGGAAATCACATAGCCGGAGATGACGAAAAAGACGTCGACGCCCGAAAACCCGCCGGGCAGAATGGACAAGATGTCCACGTGATAGGCGATGACCGCCAAAACCGCGATGGCGCGCAAGCCATCGATCCCTTTGAGATAAGTGCCCGCGCCCATACAGCCCTCGCGAATTGCCAACAAGAAAGTGCGGGGGATAAAGCGGCAGATTATGGTGTCGGCAAGACAGGATCGTGGAAGCATTGCGGCAGTGTGCGTGACCGATGGCCGCATAAGGCCGTCGGTATCTATCGGCACCAGATATGGACCGCACGTCGCCCTGCCTGCGCGGTTTTTTTTGACGATTTCGCCATTCCGGTCTCCCGCTACAACGATATCGACCGCACCAATCTGCCCAAGGACGGCTCGGTCGAAACGCTTCCTTGTCATTGCGGAGGGGCGAAAACCGCCGGAACCTGCGGCCGCGAACGGGTCGCGCGATCCGTTTGGAGCCCCGGATAACAACGCGGCCCGCCGATCGCTCGGTGGGCCGTTTCTACACGTCCAGTCAGGTGGTGCGGTGTTTTCACGAAAAACCGATATCTAGCTTTTCGCACACCGCTTCAGGTTTCGAGAACCCTGTCGCTTTCGCGCGCGCCCGAAAGTCATCGGGCGTCCGTCGCGGCGCCATTTCCCTACTTCTTCGGTCCACCCGCAGGCTTTGCACCGGGCTTGCCGGCAGGCTTGGTGGTTGACTTCGGATCGTTTGCCATGATGGAACTCCTGTCCAAAGGTTGGCAGTACGGAAACGGAATATATTCCTGCCACCGAACGAGCGTTCTCAAAATATTTGCACCGGATCGAAATCTCGCGCTTGCGTTCACAAAAAACGCACAATTAGGCATGGTCCGACAACGAGTCCGCCCCTCGCTCCCATCATCCAGACCTGCCAACCCGGCCCTGTCTGAAGCGTGGTTCGTTTAAATCTCATATAGGGAGTTATATTTACACGACCTGATAAGTCGGGTTAGTGTCGCTACGTCAGCATCAGGCCTGTTCGACAACGCTTTCCCGCCGGGAAAGAGCTTTTGTGCGGATGTGGCCCCCTCATCGAGGACGCGAAAAGCCCTTTGCGCTTGCGATAAAAAGCACCAACGCGTTGCCGATGACGATGCGCAACGACAAGAAACCGCCCTTCCCAACGCGGTCAAACGAAAGGATCCCCCCGAATGAAAGCCTGGAGTTTCACAGGTACCAACCAACCTCTCGTCAAGGTCGAGCTGCCAGAACCCCATGTCGAAGGCAACAAGGTCAAGATCAAGGTGCTGGCCGCCGGCCTCTGCCATACCGACGTCGGTGTTCTCGAAGACGAGAAGTGGCTCGCCAGCATTCCCAAGCTTCCCGTTGTCATGGGACACGAGGTTGCCGGAGAGATCGAGGAAATCGGACCGGACGTGAAGAACTTCAAGGTCGGCGATCGCGTTGCCATCTGGCCGATGATCGACACGCCCGGCTTTGTGGTTGATGGCGGCTTTGGTGAAAAGATCGTCACTATCGAAGACGTCCTGATCAAGGTTCCCGACGGCATGCCCATCGAGCTGGCGGCGTCCGCGACCGATGCCGGCATGACCTCGCAAGGAGCGCTCACCCGCGGTGGAATCAAGGCCGGCGAGAAGGTCGGCCTGATCGGCCTTGGCGGTCTCGGCCAGTTCGCGGCGCAGTTGATCGTTCTTAACGGCGCCGAACTCTATGTCGCCGAGATCAAGGAAGACGTCTGGGATTACGCCAAGAGCCTCGGCGCGAAAAAGGTCGTCAAGAACATCAAGGAACTCAAGGACGAAGGGCTCGATCTCATCATCGACTTCGCCGGGTTCGGCACGACGACCGCCGATGCCATCGAGACCGCAAAGCTGAACGGCCGCGTCGTTCTGGTCGGCATGGGCAAGCTGGAATCCACGATCAACACCTACCCGATGATCATCAACAAGATCGACCTCCGCGGCTCCAATGGCGGTTCGAAGGAAGACATCTCGACGGTCCTCAACTGGATTGCCAAGGGCAAGCTTGTTCCGCAGATCGAAAAGATCACCTGGGAACAGATTCCGGAAGGAATCCAACGGCTGCATCGCGGTGAGGTGAACGGTCGCATGGTCTGCGTCTACTGATCGGCAGACTGTCTGACTGCATATGAATTCGGGGTCACGGACACGCCGTGGCCCCGTTTGCGTTTCGGCCGGCGAAACGCCTCCCGATCGGGCGCCGCGCTTGAATTTTGCCGTCAAACCCCTACGTTCTTTGGTGAAACGCTGGACCGGGTCACATTGAGGTGAACTTGCCTGACCTGTTCTAACTTCGTTTTGTCGTGTTTTCGAGCCGGCGAACCGCTATTCAGTTCGCCTGAAAACACTCAAAAGGACACGTCATGGCCGGAGCGCCTGTTTCCATCACCGATGAATTCGGCCTCGCTCTCGCCAATCTCGCCGATTCCGCCACCGGCCTGTTCGTACCGACCGTGCGGCTCGGCGTGACGGGATTGAGCCGCGCCGGCAAGACGGTCTTCATCACCGCGCTGATCAATGCGCTGATCAATGGCGCGCGCCTGCCCGGCTTCGCGGCCGAGGCGGAAGGGCGGCTGATCGGTGCCGAACTGGCGGAGCACCCGGAACGCGACGTACCGCGTTTCGCCTATGAGCAACACCTCGAAGCCCTGACCGGTTCCAACCCGGTCTGGCCCGAATCCACCCGCCGCATCTCACAGATCCGCGTGACGCTGAAATACAAGAGTGCCAAATGGATCGCCGGCATGATGGGCCCACGCCAGGTTCATCTCGACATCGTCGATTATCCCGGCGAATGGCTGCTCGATCTGCCTCTTTTGACCCAGAATTTCGCCGAATGGAGCGAGAACGCCCTCGCTCACGCCCGTCGCGCCGATAGTACCGAGGCGGCCAAACCGTTTCTCGATGCCCTTGATGGCGTAGATGTCGCCGCCCCGCTCGATGAAACCGGCGCCGAACAGATCGCCTCCGGCTTTGTCGCCTATCTCAGGACGGCACGCGCCGAGGCCAAGGCGATTTCGACCCTGTCGCCCGGCCGTTTTCTCATGCCCGGCGATCTTGAAGGCTCGCCCGCCCTGACCTTTGCCCCTCTGCCGCCACCCGAAACCCCGGCCGGGCACAAATCGCTTTATAAAATGTTCGAACGGCGCTTCGAAGCCTATAAGCATCTGGTCATCCAGCCCTTCTTCCGCGATCATTTCGCCCGGCTCGACCGCCAGATCGTTCTGGTCGACGCCCTGCGTCCGCTCAACGAAGGCGCCGAGGCCATGGCCGATCTCGAACTGGCGCTGACCGAAATCCTGGCGGCCTTCCGGCAAGGCGCATCGGGCATCCTGACCGGCCTCGTCTCCCGGCGCATCGACCGGATCCTGTTCGCGGCCTCCAAGGCAGACCATATCCATCATTCCTCGCACGACCGGCTCGATGCCGTTCTCAACCGCGTCGTCGCCCGGGCCATCCGCCGGGCGCGCTTTGCCGGAGCCGAAACGCGCTCGCTGGCGCTGGCGGCGGTCCGGGCGACGCGCGAAGGCCAGATCAGCCATGACGGCTCGCCGCTCGACGTCATCATCGGCACCCCGGAAAAGGGCGAGGCGCTCGACGGCGTCACCTATGACGGCAAGACCGAGATTGCCCTGTTTCCCGGCGACCTGCCGGAAACGCCGGAACTGGCGCTGAGGCGCGATGCCAAGGGACCGCTGGTCAATTTCCTGAGGTTCCGGCCGCCGAGCCATCTTGGAACCAACGAAGCAGGCATGGCGCTTTTGCCCCATATCCGACTCGACCGTGCCATCGATTTCCTGATCGGGGACAAGCTCAAATGAGAAAACCTGTCGCCCAGCCCGTCACGCCGGAAAAACCCGGCACGCCGCCCGAAGACATTCCGGTGCGCCTGCCTCAGGCCTTCCCGCTGGAAAAGATCTCCGAAGAGCAGCCCGATTTTACCGAAGCCGAATGGGAAACCGTAGACCTCCCGCCCGCCCCCCGGCGCAACTGGGCCTTGCGGGTGGCGTCCTGGGCGCTTGGACTGGTGGTGTCGCTGAGCTTCGGGCTCTGGGCCCAGCGCTTCATTTCCCTGTTGTTTTACGAAAACGACTGGCTCGGCTGGGTTGGAACCGGCCTTGTCGCCGCTCTGGTGCTGTCGGTTCTTGCCGTTGCCTGGCGCGAATGGCGCGCCGTCCGGCGCCTGACCCGGATCGGCCGGCTGCGCGAAAAGGCCGTCGCCACGCTCGAAAGCGATTCCCCCGAGGATGGCAAAGATGTTTCCGCCAAAGTGGCCGAGCTTTACGCCAAGCGCTCCGACATGGCGCGGGCCGAAGCAGAGCTTGAGCCCCTCACGGGGGAAATCATCGACGGCTCGACCTATGTCGAAACCACAGAACGGGTGTTGATGGCTTCGCTCGACAAGCGCGCCCGCGCCTTGACCGCCGCCGCGGCGCGGCGGGTGACACTGGTCACCGCCATTTCGCCGCGCGCCGTGGTCGATATCGCTTTCGTCGCCTGGGAAAGCATGCGGCTGGCCCGTGCCGTCGCCACGCTTTACGGCGTCCGGCCCGGCCTGTTCGGCACCTGGCGCCTGTTCGGCAACATTCTCGGCCATCTCGCCGTCACCGGCGGCATTGCCCTGGGCGACAGCGTCATCCAGCAGCTTCTCGGTCAGGGCCTCGCGGCGCGTCTGAGCGCCCGTCTCGGCGAAGGTCTGGTCAACGGGTTGATGACCGTCCGCGTCGGCATCGCCGCCATGCGCGTGACCCGCCCCCTGCCCTTTTCGGCACTTCGCCAGCCAATGGTGATGGATTTCGTGCCGGAACTGGCGAAAGTGGAAAAGGGGGAGAAGAAGTAAAGTGGTGAATGGTGAAGTGGTGAATAGCCAATGTCCGCGCTCCTATTCACCAGTTCGCAATTTCACCATTTACTCAAACTCACTCCGCTGCCGCAACCGGCCTTTCATCCTCGTCATAACTCGCCAGCACGCCGTCCCAGGCCGGCACTTCTGACAGCCGTTCGAGAAAATCGGCAGCCCAGCGATCGACGGAATGCTCTTCCACCGTACGCATCAGCGCCTTCCAGCGCGACTTGCGCTCCCGCAAATTCATGTTGAGGGCCTGATCGAGCGCGTCGGCCACTTCCTCGATATTGTGCGGATTGACCAAAAGGGCCTCGGGAAAGAGTTCCGCCGCCCCGGCGAAGCGCGACAACACCAGAACGCCCGGGTCTTCGGGGTCCTGACAGGCCAGGAACTCGTGCGCGACCAGGTTCATGCCGTCCCTTAAGGGCGTGACCAGCGCCACGCTCGCCGCTCGGTAGAGCCCGGCCAGCGAGGTTTGCGGATAGGCGCGCTTGACGTAGTTGATCGGCGCCCAGTCCGGATCGGCGAACTTGCCCATCAGCCGGCCGCAGGCCAGATCCAGTTCCTCGTTGATATCCTTATATTCTTCGATGGCGTCCCGCGAGGTCGGCGCGATCTGCAGCATGTGCACGCGCCGGCGCCACTTGGCGTGGTTGGTCAGAAGGCTGTCATAGGCGGCAATGCGCTCGGGCAGGCCCTTGGAATAATCCAGCCGGTCGACCCCGAGAATGAGCTCGCGCCCGGCAATGGATAGCTTGACCTGATCGGCAATGCGCTGGGCGTGCGGGCGCTCCACCAGCTTGCGGAACGCGTCCGGATCGGTGCCGATGGGAAAGGCCTCGACACTGCGCGGCAGCAATTGCGGCAATGCCTTGCGGGCATCATTGACCGACGGCAATGTCGTTGCGTCGAACTGCGTCTTGAGCTTTTCGACGTCGCGCGCCGCCTGCAACCCCACAAGGTCGTAGGCCGCCAGCGCCGCAACGAGATCGGCGGAATGGGGCACGGCCGAAAAGATCTCCGGCCCCGGCATGGGGATGTGCAGGAAAAAGCCGATGCGGTTTTTCGCACCGAGCCGGCGCAGCTCCCGCCCCAGCGGAATGAGGTGATAATCATGCACCCAGATGGTGTGGTCCGGCGTGATCTCCTCGATCAGCGCTTTGGCAAACGCCTCATTGACGCGGCAATAGGCGTCGTAATCCTCCTGGGAGATCTTGACGAGATCGAGCCGGTGATGGAAGGCCGGCCACAGGACGGAATTGGCAAAGCCTTCGTAATAGCCGCGATAATCCTCTTCGGGGATATCGAGCCGCGCGATCTGCAATCCGTCGATCTTTTCGAACTCGGCGTTTTTCGACGGATGATCGGAAAAAGCGCCCGACCAGCCGAACCAGAACCCCTTGCGTTCGCTCAGAACTTTCTTGAGCGCCACCGCCAGTCCGCCGGCGGCAGGCCGCTTACCCGGTGTCCGATTGGACACGATGACGATCGGTTTCATGACAAACCCCTTATCGGCTTGTCCTCCCGTTTCAGCATATTCCTCCATACCACCTTTTAGCATATCCCATCGATATGACCAAAATCAGTCAGCTCATGACTGTGCGGCATGAATACAATAATTATATTTTTCAATGTGTTGTAACGAAAAACGCGTCCGGCATCACAATGTGCTGGCGAGATAATGGCGCACGGCATCCGGATCGGGGAGACGATAGCGGGCGATCGATTCGCCCATGCCGACCTTGATGGCGAACCCGCCGAGTTCCATGACGGCGCGCATACCGGCCTCGTCGGTGACGTCGTCGCCGATGAAAACCGGAATCCGTCCGGCAAAAGGCGGCTCGGTCATGAACGTCTTGACCGCGCTGGCCTTGGTGCAGCCCTTAAGGCGCGCCTCGACGATCAGTTTGCCCTGCATGAGTTCCCATGCGTTGCGGCGGTTCTCGATCAGTTTTTTCATGATGGCGCGGCATTCGGGCTCCCGCTCCGGCGCCGCCCGATAATGCAGGCCGAAGGAAAAAGGCTTGCGCTCCACCATGACGCCGGCAAACGCCGCCGTTTCCATCGCGGCCACATCCGCCATTTCCCGCGACTCGACGGCCACGTCCGGATCGGGACTGTCGAGAACGCCATCGAAGCGGCGTCTTTCCATGCCGTGCGTGCCTGCGCCTGGAAGCACCAGCGGAGCCAGATAGTGCATGACGTCGTTGAGATCGCGACCGCTGATGATCGCCAGAGCACCGTCGAATGTCGTTCTGAGAGCCGAAACGAGCGGCACCAGCGTGTCGGGCACGATTACGGCATCGGGTTTGGGTGCGATATCGACCAGCGTGCCGTCGAAATCGAGAAACAGGGCGTTTTTACTGGAAAGCGCCGGCGGCGTCTGAGACGTGCGGACGTGCGGCTCCGTCATCGTTTTCATCAGACTACGCCCAGCTTTTTCTGCAGTTTGGTCGAAGAGGTGGTGTACTGGAAAACCAGCCGCTCGCCGGGATTGGCATATCTCTTGGCCGCCTGCGCCATCAGCGCCGCTTCGTGGAAGCCCGACAGGATGAGCTTGAGCTTGCCCGGGTAGGTGTTGATGTCGCCGATGGCAAATACGCCCGGCAGGGAGGATTCGAATTTCTCGGTATCGACGACAATGAGGTTATTGGAAAGCTCGATCCCCCAGTCGGCGACCGGACCGAGCTTCATGGTCAGCCCGAAAAAGGGCAGCATGCGGGTGGCAGCGACCGTTAGTTCGCTATCCTTGGTCTTGAGGCGAACGGCGGAGAGAACGCCGCCCTCGCCTTCGAGGCCGGACACCTGGCCGATGACAAGGGTCATCTTTCCCGCCTCGACCAGTCGGCGCATTTCGTTGACCGTGGCCGGGGCGCCGCGGAACTCGTCGCGGCGATGAACGAGCGTCAGACTCTTTGCCAGCGGCGCAAGATTGATCGTCCAGTCGAGGGCGGAATCGCCGCCGCCGACAATGACAATGTCCTTGTCGCGATAGTCCTCCATACGCCGAACCGCGTAGAAGACCGAGCTGTTCTCATAGGCCTCGATGCCGTCAATCGGCGGACGCTTGGGCTGGAACGAGCCGCCCCCCGCCGCGATCACCACCAGTTTGGCATGAAACACCTCGCCGGCATCGGTCGTGACGATGAAACTGCCGTCTTCCTTTTTGTCGAGCGAGGTCACCATGCGCGAGAAGTGGAATTCCGGCCCGAAAGGCGCGATCTGCGTCATCAGGTTTTCGGTCAGTTGCTGACCGGTGATGAGCGGATAGCCGGGAATGTCGTAGATCGGCTTTTCCGGATAAAGCTCGGTGCACTGCCCGCCCGGACGGTCGAGGATGTCTATGAGGTGGCACTTGAGGTCCAGAAGGCCGAGTTCGAACACGGCGAACAGGCCAACCGGTCCGGCCCCGACAATGACGACATCGGTTTCGATAGTGTTTTCGGACATGGATCAACTCTGGTGGGGGCCGGTGGTTTCGGGTGTCGGATTGGCCGCGTCGGTTGGGACGACTATCCCTGCCGCTCCGGGATATGAAGGACCAGCCCTTCGAGATCCGGACTGATCTTGATCTGGCAGCTCAGCCGGCTGGTCGGCCGGAGATCATAGGCGAAATCGAGCATATCCTCTTCAGGCGGCGTTGGCGCGCCCACCTTGTCGGACCAGGCCGTGTCGACATAGACATGACAGGTTGCGCAGGTCAGCGACCCGCCGCATTCGGCCACGATGCCGGAGATGCCGTTTCTAATGGCCGTTTCCATGGCCGTTTCGCCATCCTCGGCCTCGACTTCATGTCGTGTGCCATCCGGATCGACAAAGATGATTTTGGTCATTTGGCAGGCTCAATCGTTGCAATGCTGGGCGCGTGATAGCGGGCACGGCAGGCCCGGACAAGCCTTGAGTGCCGAAATGCAACACCTTCCATAGCTCGGACGGCCTGTTCCTATTCGACAAGGAGATGGTCGATGAAGGTCAGTGTTTCTTCGACGGCAATGGAAAGATCACCCATTCGTTCGGCGCTGAGCCGGCCTGTTTCCTGCAACTCGGCTTCCGCTGCCGCCGCTTCCATGGCGATGGCGGCGGCCCCGATGCCGGCGGCCGCGCCCTTGAGGGCGTGAAGTCCATGGGCGATTTCCGTGCCGTCAAGCGAATCCGTCACCCGGTCGACATAGGATTTGGCCATTTTGGCGAAAAGGACGAGGATTTCGGCCTCGAGAGCGGGATCCCCCAGCGTCTGGCGCGCAAGATAGACAAGGTCGATCGGACGGTTTCCAGTCTCCGTTCCGATGTCGAGAGCCTTGTGTCCGCTCGGGGCCGGATCAACCATTTGGCAGGTCTCCATGTTCAATTTGGAGAAGTCTATCCCGGCCGGGTTAATCATCCCCTTCAACTCGACTGGACTACGTCGTTCGATTTCAACACTAAGATATGCACACGTATTAACCTTTCATTAAGAAAATGTTCTGATTTGGCGGTGTCGCGTGTATAAAGAGTTACCGGCGCGCGGCGGCGCAGGTGCATATAGGCGGTGGGAGGCCAAGAGGGGTTCTACGCCGCATCGGCGCCCGGCGGGGAGCTGACAGCGCATCTCGCACACGCCGTTCAAGGCAAAATGCCAAGGCGAGAGTAGTAGAGTATGGCGAACGAACCGACATCCAAGTCCGAAGATCCTGCGGCCCTGGCATTTTCGGCCGTCGAGAATGCCCTTAAGGATTCTGTATTCGCACCGGACGAAACCGAATCTCAGGTCCGTCCGGCCATCAAACCGGACGAAAAGCCCGCACTCAAGGCCGACCGTCAACGCTCGAGCGAAAAGATCGCCATCAACACCGGCTCGGTCGCCAATGACGACCGGATGTCGGGTGCCCGGCTTTTGTATTCGATGCAATCGCGCGGCTCAAACATGCCGCTCGTCGTGGCAGCCCTGCTTTCGGTGATCTGGCTTGCTGTAACCGGCGGCATCACCCTTGTCCGCTATGGCACGGAAGCAGCCGCCGGCAACGCCGCTTCGTTCCTGACCTCATCCGAATTCATCGGCCTTCTGGTGCTGATCGGCCTGCCGATCATCGGCGTGTTCTCGGTGGCGATGCTGATGCGTCGGGCGCACGATCTGCGCGTTGCGGCCAACTCCATGACCCAAGCGGCCATTCGCCTCAACGATCCGGAAAGCACGGCCGCCGACAAGGTCGCGACCGTGGGTCAGGCCGTCCGGCGCGAAGTCAACGCGTTGAGCGATGGTCTCGAACGCGCCCTCAGCCGCGCCGGCGAACTCGAAGTCATGGTTCATGCCGAGGTCACGGCCCTCGAACGCACCTATTCCGAAAACGAAAACCGCCTGCGCTCGCTCATCCAGGATCTGGCCGACCAGCGCGATGCCGTGGTCGTCAGCTCCGATCGCGTCCGCAACGCCATTGGTGGCGCCCATACCGCCATGATCGGCGATCTCGAACAGATCGGGGCCAAGCTGAGCGCCACGATCACCGAACACGGCACCGCGGCGCGCAACCAGATCGAGGGGGCGACGGGCCAGTTCGGCACCCTGCTCGACGAGCATTCCAACAATCTCGTCGAACATCTCGACAGCCGCACCAGCGATATCGTCAAGGCGTTCGACGGCAACTTCGAACGTATCGACAGCCTGTTCGGCCAGCGCTCCAACGAACTGACGCAGGTCTTTGACAGCCGCACCAACCATTTCACCACCACTGTCGAAGCGCGAATGGAAGCGCTTATCGCCGCGATCGACGGACGGACCGATGCGGTCAGCGCCGCGATCGAGGACAAATCCGGTCAGATCGCGTCGTCATTGTCGTCGGGCAGCGACGTCATAATCGCCGGTCTCGACGCCCGCGAAGCGAAGCTGACCGAGGCGCTCGAATCCCTAAGCCAGCGGGTCGTCGGCGATATCGGCGGACGAACCGTGCATGCCGAGGATGTCCTGACCAACCTGATCGACAGGCTCGAGGAATCGATGTCGATCCGCGTCAACGCCATCGAAAGCCGCTTCCAGTCGGCGATCATCGAAATCGGCGCCGTGATCGAGGAAAGCTCGGATACCGCCCGCGACGCCCTGTCCAGCGCCGGTTCGGAAGCCCTGTCGGCCCTGACGACGCGCTCCGACGAAGTGACGATGATGCTCGACAACCGTCTGGGCGCCATGGATTCCGTGGTGGCGGACAAGGGCGAGCGACTGATCACCCTGCTCGACCAGCACACGTCCAATTTCGGCGAACGCGCCTCCCAGCTTGAAACGGCCCTCGACGACAAGACCGGTTGGCTGTCCAACACGATCGAGGAAAAGACCGAACTGCTGTCGACCGCCCTTGAGGAAAAGACCGGCCTGCTGGCAACTGCCCTTGAGGAAAAGACCGGTTGGCTGTCGGGCACGATCGAGACCAAGACCGAGATTTTGTCGACCACCCTCGAAGACAAGACCTCCGATTTCGCCGACATGGTCGCGGAACGGACCGGCAGGATCGAGTCGCTGTTCGGGACCCATCTCGACGGGTTCGTCGAGAGCCTCGACGAGCGCAGCAACCTGATCAACGCCGCGCTCAGCGAAAAGACCGCCGGACTGGCGGAAGTGCTCGACACACGTTCTTCCAGCTTCTCGAGGATGATTGAGGAACGCTCCGACACTTTCAGCTCCGCGATCGAACGCACCGCCGGCTCCATCGACGAGGCGATCGCCCTGCGCACGGCGGAATTCGCTTCGACCCTCGAAAGCAAGACCGGCGAGATGAGTTTCGCCATCGACGAAAGCACCGGCGCGCTCAGCGAAGCGCTCGGGACGCAGACCCGCGCCATTGCCGAACGTATCGGCAACCGCACCCAGCAGCTTTCCGATGCCCTGTCGTCCCGCACGCGCGAATTCGACGACGCCCTGGCCAACCGCACGGAGAAGTTCTCCGAAACGCTGTCGAACGAAACCAATGTGCTGTCCGAAGCGCTCGACATAAGGACACAAACGCTCTCCAACGAGATCGCGACCCGCACCGTCCAGATTTCCACGGCCATCGATCAACAGGGATCGGCTTTCGACAACCGCGTAACCGAAGCGATGACCAACGTGGTCAAGACCCTGTCCGATCAGTCTAACAAGGTTTCGGTCCTTATCGACGGCAAGATCGAGGACATCAACACGAACCTGGGCACCGGGGTGGATTCCGCCGTCACGCGCCTGGGCGATGTGGAGACCGGCCTGACCGCGCGTCTCAATACGGTCAGCGGCAAGATTGTCGACAGCGCCCGCGAGGCCGCCCAGTCGGTTGAGCACAGCGTCGATTACGCGCGCAATGCCATTACCGAAATGGTCGACACGCGCCTCGGCACCCTGCCCGAAGCGATTACCGCCCGCGCGGAGATCACGGCCGACAGGCTGACCGAACTCAACCGCACCATTTCCACTTCGATTGCGGCCTCGATGGTCGATCTCGAAGCTGGCGCCGACCGGGTCGAGGAAACCATCACCACCCGCATCTCGAAGGCCACGTCGTCTCTTTCGACCGATGTCGAGCAGACCGCCGCGCGCATGGATGTGGCGGTCAGGACGGCGCTGGAGCAGGTCAAGAACGCCGCCCGTCATATCGAGGATCTCGTCGAGGTCAAGGCCGTGGCGACGGCCGAACAGCTCGGCGCCCAGATCACCGAAATGCAGAGGTCGGTCACCGAACAGTCGGCGATCTTTGCCGACACCATCGACACCAGCAGCCAGCGACTCAATGCCTCGCTCAGAAACCACAACAACGTTCTGAGGGAAGCCCTGGCCGCAACGGCGATGGAATCCGAAGAGGTCATGGCGCAGTCGACGGCCAAGATCACCGGCGAACTGACCGAAGCCCTAAAGCGGCTCAACGATTCCAACCTGTTGCTGCAGCGGGTTCTGGAAACCACGACCACCAACCTCGCCGATCTCGAAAACCGCGTCGCCACGCAGACCTCGACCTATTCGACCACGGTCAAGGACGCGCTGTCGGCCACCGAGGAAGCCGGCGGACTGGTGTCCATGCATGTCGACGCCTTCGAAAAGGCGATAAAGTCGATGATCGCGGAATTCTCCGGTCTGATCAGCTCCCTCGACAACAAGGCGCACGGCATCGACAAGGCAGCGGCGAGCCTCAGCGAAGCCGGCAATACGTCCCTCGACACGCTGGAAAGCCGCCGCGGCGCCATGGAAGCGCTGGCCGAAAGCTTCACCTTGCGGGCCGACGAGATCGACGAACGCATGCGGACCTTTGCGGCCTCGATTTCCGACACCGTTTCGGAAACCGAACGGCGCCTGTTCGCGGCCCGTAAGGCCATGGAAGAAACGCTGGCGAGCACGTCAAGCTCCGTGACGGCCGGCCTGGAGAACTTCTCCTCCTCGGCCGAATCTGAAAGCCGCCGCGCCAATCAGGCGCTCGCCACTGCGCAGCAGGCCATGCTCAGCGAAATCCAGACGACGCTGGACGAAGCGGTGCGCCGGTTCAGCGACACGGCCGTGGCCATGCGGGCAACCGCAGGCCAGGTCGGCCACGAACTGGAATCCACCCGTACGGAACTGCAGCGCGGCGTCCTCGAACTGCCCGAGGAAACCCGTGCCAGCGCTGCGGCCATGCGCCGGGTCGTCGCCGAGCAGATCGAAGCGCTCAACGAGCTCAACGCCATCGTCCGGTCGCAATCCAGCACCCACGATGTCAGCTCCAGGCGTCCGCCGGCACCGCCGCGTCGCGAGGAGCCCGCGCCCGCGCCTGCCCCGCACTATGCCGAAATGCGTCAGCCCGAACCGCGTCGCGAGGACGTGCGTGCCGTCGAAGCCCGTCAGCCGGTTTCGCGTCCCGCAACGCCGCCAGCCTCGACCGCCGACATCGCGTCGGCGCTCGAAAACGTGCTTGGCGCCGCCGCGTCCCACCACGCCGCGCCGCGCGCCACAGCAGCGCAGGACACGGACAAGGAACAGCGTGGCGGTGGCTGGCTGCGCGACGTCTTGCGCAACGCCTCGGCCAGTCAGGCCAGCACCGCGCCGCGTCAGACGAACTTCTCCAACCTGTCCAGCGAAATCGCCCGATCGATCGAAACCGGCGCGCTCAACGACGCCTGGCAGCGGTACCAATCCGGCGAAAGCAACGTCTTCTCGCGGCGTATCTACACGCTGAGCGGTCAAAGCGTTTATGACGACGTCCGCCGCAAGCTCCAGCGCGACACCGATTTCGCCGCCACGGCAAATGCCTACATGGAAGAATTCGAGCAGTATCTGAAACGTGCGGCGGCCGGGTCCCAGGCCCAGGCCGAAACCCGCGCCCTGCTGCTCTCGGACCGGGGCAAGGTCTACACCATGCTGGCGCACGCATCCGGTCGGCTCGGCTGAGCCAACACCTTTACCTATGGCATGCAACTCACAAAGGCGATCTTCGGATCGCCTTTTTCTTTGCAGCCGATTGGAACGGCGCGCGAGAGAACAAAATGCCGGACTTTCGCGAAAACACCGCAATCAGGAAAAGAATGAGCAAGACGTCTGATCCAGCCAAAACGCCCGATGCTCTCGTTCTCAGGGCGTCGTCGTCTCTGCGGTCGGCATGCTGTGCAGCGACCAGAAGACCAGAAGCGCGGCCACCAGCGACGACACCACGCCGGCGGCAAAGGAGATGAGCCCTAAACCGTCCACCAGATAACCGAAGCCGGAAACGGTCACCACGACGACGCCGAGCTGCACCGCGGTGGCAAAGCTCTGCGCCTCGGCCGCCACGTCCTCGGATGTCCAGTTGGTGATGAAGTTCATCAGTCCCAGATAGCTGAGCCCGAAGGTGATGCCATGCAAAAGCTGCAACAGCACCAGCACGAATAGCGGCGGATTGAGGGTCATCGCCCCCCAGCGAAAAGCCGACACGAGCATGGCGAACAAGATGAGATGCCGTGCGCCGAAGCGCCGCGTCACGCGCTTGAACAAAAACATCATGAGGACTTCCGCCACGGCGCCGAAAGCGATCAGCGGACCGACCCAGACCTCCGGAATGCCGTTGGCGCGCCAGACGACACCGCCGAACGCACCGAGCACGTAGTGCAGGCCCTGAACCAGGGCAAAGGCGAAGACCGGCGCCAGAAACCAGGGTTTCATGACGTCAACGAGTTTGTTCGCCTGGATCGGACCGACTGGCGCCGTCGTCGTAATCGCCTCCACCGGCCCGTCACGGGTCTGTGTTTGATGCGCCTGAACCGTATTGCTCGGCTGCGTCCGGAATCGCGGCAGCAGGAACGAAAAGACGGACCGGATGATGATGATACCGCAAAGGATCGGCACGAACGCGTCGCCGCCAAGCATGTCGACCGCCAGCGCGACACCGGCAAGCGCGAGCATATAGCCGACGGTGCCGAAGGCGCGCACAAAGGCAAAATTGCTGCCGTTGCGGCGGGTCAGGCGCATGGACGCGGCATCGAGGACGGGCTGGACGAGATTGAACGGCAGAATCGTCGCCGTCATGATGATCAGGATGCTCCAGAAGCCGTGCATGAAGAACAGCCCGATCGACGCCACGCCGGACAGGACCGCTCCGAGAACGATGACGCTGCGCCAGTCGCCTGCCCTGTCGGCGAAACGCCCCACCGAGATGTTGAAGATGAGGGTGAGAAAGATCGGCGCCGAATTGATCCAGCCGATCTCGCCGGCGCTCAGCCCCTTGTCGTCGAGCCAGATGCCGAAATAGGCGGCCGTCACGCCCGGCATGGCCAGCGCCAGGAGATAGAACAGTGCGAGGCGCAGCTCTGGCGAGAACCAGGAGCGAACAGGATTGGCCGACATCAAAAACTCCAGACGAAACCGATCTGAACCAGCACGCCTTAAGAGCATCGGATGAAAAGTGGGCATCGGTTTTCGTGGAAAAAAACGATGCGACCACTCAAGAGCCAAGAGTAAGGCGTTTTGATTCAATCAAAACGCCCGAAGCTCTAGCGCCGTTCGGACGTTCAGGTCCAGCGGCAGGCGGAATTGGCTAGAGCATCGGGTGAAAAAGTGGACTTGCGGTTTTTCGCATCACCCGATGCGATAACAAAAGGATAGAGCCGGGCGATTTGATGCAATGAAATCGCCCGAAGCCCTAGTCGTTTCTGGCACGGGAGTCGGCAAGACGCGCGGCACGATCCGTCGCGCGGCGCGACAGGAATGGCTGGATGGCGAGCCGGTCAGGCCGCGTTGCGGCGGCGACGCTCGTTTATCAGAGCCGGCACCAGCCAGGATGCGAACTGATCCGTGGTGTGGCTCCAGGTAAAGTTTTTTGAATGCGCCAGCGCATCGGCGCGATCGAGCGTCAACGCCTTGCGCACCGCGACATTGAGATCGGCATCAAGGATGCCGGCCTTCGGATCGCTGAGAACATCGACAGGCCCCGTGACCGGAAAGGCCGCCACCGGCGTGCCACAGGCCAGCGCCTCGATCATGACATTGCCGAACGTATCGGTCATCGAGGGAAAGACCAGAACATCGGCGCTGCGATAATGCGCCGTCAGGTCCTCGCCCTGCTTGCGGCCGACGAACTGGGCCTCGGGATATTTCTTTTTCAGCTCATCGAGCTGCGGCCCATCGCCCACGACGATCTTGGTGCCACAAACGGAAAGGCGTAGAAACGCCTCGACGTTCTTTTCGACCGCCACGCGCCCCACATAGAGAAGATGCGGGCCCGGCAGATCGGCGAACAACGTCTTGGGACCGGGGACTGAACATGTCGACATCGACGCCGCGCGACCACACTTCGAGGTTCTTGAATCCCTGTGCGGTCAGCACTTCGGCAACCGATTGGGTCGGCACCATGGTCAGTGTCGCTTCGGCATGAAACCATCTGAGATAGGCATAGCTCACCTCGGTCGGGATCGGTACGCGGGCCGCAAGGTATTCGGGGAAGCGCGTATGATAGCTCGAGGTGAACGGCACCTTGTTCCATTCGCAGAACAGGCGCGCCTGCAATCCCAGAGGGCCTTCGGTGGCGATGTGGATGTGATCGGGTTGCACCCGGTCGAAATAGGCCGCCACCGCGCTCTGCGACGCCAGCGCCAACTGGATTTCCGGATAGGTCGGCAGCGGCACCGTCCAGAACTGGCTGGGCGTCAGATAGAATACGTCCATGTGCCGGTTGGAGAGTTCGTCTCCCACGGCAATAAGGCACCGAACGACACCATTGACCTGCGGCGTCCACGCATCGGTGACAATGACGATCCTACTGGGCAATATGCACGACCCTCAACCTGCGGCGTTCCGGACGACGGGCCGGCAGCTCACGCGGCCAACGCACCAGTTCGAATGTACCATCAAAGTCTTCTGTAATCGCTGTACAATTTTCGACCCAGTCGCCGCAGTTGAGATACTCGATCCCAAGGCGATCGTGCATGTCGGCAACATGGATATGCCCGCACACGACGCCATCGACGCCGGTTTCGCGCGCTTCGCGCACGAGGGCGGCCTCGAACCTGTCCTTGATCGCCGACGAATTCTTGACCTTTTCCTTGGCCCAGTTCGACAGCGACCAGTAAGGCAATCCCATGCGCCGGCGCACCCAGTTGATCGGGGCGTTGACCCTTAGGGCCATGTTGTAGGCCCAGTGGCCGAAATGGCTGAGGCGCGGGAAACGGCCGACCACCATGTCGAACTGGTCGCCATGAATGACCAGATAGGTCTTGCCGGTGGCGCTGGTGTGGATGACGCGATCGGTGAGTTCGAACTCGCCGAAATAGGTGCCGAGATACTCTCTCAGGAACTCGTCATGGTTACCCGGCAGGTAGTAGACCTTGGTTCCCGAGACGGCCATGTTGAGAATGATCTGGGCAAACCGGTTGTACTCCGGCGGCCAGCGCCAGTTCTTCTGCAGTTTCCAGCCATCGACGATATCACCGACCAGATAGAGCGTATCGGCCTGATAACGACCAAGAAAAGCGATGAGTTGCTTGATGCAGACAGACCGCATGCCAAGATGCAGATCCGAGACGAACAGCGTACGTACCCGTTTGATTTCGTCTTTTTCAGACATGGATCAACCCGATTCCTTTCTGCATCGCGTTTGGCGCGGAACATGCATCACTTGCACAACGCTCGTGTGACACCTTAGCCCATCCGATCTAGATGGATAACATGATCACCGCCATAGGCGTTAGCAATGCCATGCGGGCGCCGTAATGGCGATCGTTTCCGTTTTTTTTGAGCGTTATATCGGGATGTTCGCCGAACACCATCCCGGTCGGCGACGACAAGGGCGACAGCACAAGCCAGCCCGAAGAAACGGCAAAGGCCATGATCGGATAGCCGATGGCGGCGCCAGCGATATCCGGAATGCGGCATGGTGTTCAATAACGGGCTGAGACCTTGTCGATCGGCTCAGCCGAAGGCCCGTTCTCTTTCCTGTTCGATTCGGGCGACACGGGCCGACATTTCGGCGTTCCTGAGTGATTTGCCGAACAGATAGCCCTGGCCGATGTGACAGCCTGCCAAACGCAGAAGCGTTGCCTGATCGGCATTTTCAATCCCCTCGGCGACGACCGTCTTTCCGAGCGATTGCGCCAGGGTCATGACGGCGCGGATGATGGCCGCGGATTCTTCGTCGCCCGGCAAGCCGAAAACGAAACTCTGGTCGATCTTGATCTTGTCGATCGGCAGACGCCCGAGATAGCTCAGCGACGAGTAACCCGTGCCGAAATCGTCGATGGCGATGCCGATGCCCATGCTTCTGAGCGTCTTGAGACTCTCCGTGATCAGGCGCGGATTGGAAATCAGCATGCCTTCGGTGATCTCGATATCGAGCCTGTTCGAAGGCAGGCCGGTCTCGGTCAAAACGCGCATGACGTCGCTGACGACATCGCCGAACTCGAACTGCAATGGCGAAACGTTGACGGCCAGCTTGACCCCGCCCGGCCAGGTCGCGACTTCCCGACAGGCCGTTTCGAGAATCCAGCGTCCGAGATCGAGAATGAGCCCGGTCTCCTCGGCAACCGGAATGAACTTGCTCGGCGGGATGGGGCCGAGCTGGGGGTGGTTCCAGCGCACCAGTGCCTCGACGCCGATCAAGGTCTCATCGCTGAGACGGACCTGCGGCTGATAGGTCAGGAACATCTGATTGAGCGACAGGGCCTGACGCATGGCGATTTCGAGGTTCTGGCTCTCCTTGAGCTTTTCCTCCATGCCCGGATCGTAAACGTGAAAGGCATTCCCGGGCAGGCTCTTGGCCGCGTTAAGGGCCATGTCCGCATGGCTGAGGAGCACCTCCGGGTCGAAGCCGGACACGTTCGTGGTGGTGACGCCGAGCTTGGCGCCGACAATGGCCCGGTGTTCGCCGAGAACGTAGACGTCGCTCACGCGCCTCAGAATGGCATTGCAGAAGCTTTCCGTGCCCATTTCCGAAAACACGCCGGGCCGGACCATGGCGAATTCATCGGCGCCCAACCGGGCCACGACGCTGACTTCGCCCGTCCTCAGACGCTTGGCCACGTGCTGGAGCACCGCATCGCCATAGGAGTGACCGAGCGAGTCGTTGATGGCCTTGAAGCGGGACAGATCGAGCAGAAAGATGGTCATGCCCCCTGCCCGCCGTTGTGGATCGGCCATGGCCGTGTTGACGATATCGACGAGTCGCGAACGCGTAACGAGCCCGGTCAGAGGATCGTGGCCGGCGAGATAGCGCAGACGCTGTTCGTTGGCGCGCCGGCTGGTGACGTCGCGGAACGTCAGGCAGGCAACCCGCCCACCTACGGTCGGAACGCCCGGCGCATGCTCCGGATCGGACACCGTGATGACAAATTCGATGATCATCGACGCGCCACCGACATCGATCTCCATCTCGCTCAGATGTCCCTGCATGGCATCCTCGTGCGAGACCAGCGCCTTGTGCATCAGCGCTTCCAGCTTTTCGGGCAGCAATTCGCCCATCGGACGGCCGACCAGATCGATGCCGCCGCCCAGGACGTCTTCGGCAAGACGACTGGACATCAACACGTTGCCGGCGACATCGCACACGACGATGCCATCGAAATTGTTGGAAATGACGCGGTCGAGCACGTTGCGCGTTTCGGCATGGGCACGGGTCGTCCTGTCCAGCATCGATCCCCGCGAGGCCAGCTCGTAGCCGAGGCTGACCATGCCGAAGGCAAGAAGCGCCGCATGGATGACGAACGTGTCGACCATGACGGAGAATTCGGAAAGAAGGACGAGCGCCGTCCCCTCGGTCATGATGATGACGGCGCCGGCGGACGCCGCCGCCGCGCGGGTCGATCCGTGTTTCAGGATCAGACCGGCCAGAAGGGACAGGCCGAGCGCCAGAAGGACCGAAACGGCGACGGGCACCTGTTTGATGTCATAGCCCTGCCGGAGATTATCGGCCGCGAGCAGATGGATCATGGCGCCCGGCAGCGTGCCGAACCGTGGCACGGCGAACTCGTTTCGCAGTTCCTGCGTTCTGGCGCTGACGATGACCTGACGCCCCGCAAGTTCGCGGGCACCGACCTTGCCGTTCAGAACATCCTCAAGCGAAAACCGCGGCACGGTATCGATATCCATGCCGAAATTGATGAGGAAATCGCCATCGGGCATCAGTTTGGACAAAGACAGGGCCGCCCCGACGGTTGGATAGGTCACGTCGGCGACCGTATAGGCAGTCAGGTAGCGCCGGACGAGCCCGTCGCGGTCGGATGGAAGATTGATGCTGGCCAGCGTTGCGTTCCTGGCGAACCGTTCGAGCGGAAGACTGAAACTCAGTGCGTTCCGCGACGTGTTTTTCTGCAGGAAACTGGCAAGCACGACATGTCCGCCCGCATCGCGCAACGCCTGCTCGAAGGCATCATCGTCCTCACCGGTCGTTGGCGTGCTGAAATCGATATCGAGAACGATCCGGCTCGTCCCGTCGGCAACAAGCTTGTCGACCAATCTGGCGTAGACGCTGCGTGGCCAGGGCCACGGCCCGATGGCCTCGATGCTTTTGGCATTGTTTTCGAGAAACACGATCTCGCCACTTGCGGCATGATTGACCGCGCCGAAACGCCAACTGTAGATCAAGTCGTCGATGGGTCGAAGCCAGCCGGCGAGTGCAAAAAGAAACACCGCGAACAGAACCGCCATCGTCACCGGCGATCTGAGATTCGATTTCACGTGTACACCGTTCCCGCGGCCACGGATGCCACTTCCTCATCAAGCCGCCGAAGTCTATCCATAAATGTTACCCAATAAGTTACGTGTTCACCCGCCGGGCAAAAACAGAATTCGGCGCGTGTCCCAATGTATCGGTAACGGCTTATCTGACCGTATCAACAAAGACATGCTCTGAGCCAAACCCATTCAGAAAGGCTTAACGCGCTGGAAAAGTCCAATCTGGCGCCAAAATTCCATTAAATCCACCTAAGGGATTTTACGGTTCAGGCCGCATTATCGGTCGCACGGATTGGCCCTTTGCCCCGTTAATGAGACGTGCGGACATTGCGTGCTAGAGTTTATGCCGCATCACATGCTTTGGAACCCATCTTGCGGGGGAACGATGACAGGTTCGGTTGACGCGCCAACGACGGCCCAGACACAGACTGCCAACGAGGTCATGATTCCGGCCCGGTTCGGCGAGATCGAAGCCGTCCATCGCATGGTTCAGGACGCGGTCAGGACCTCGCTTTATTACGGCGACGCCTTCAAGGACTTCGAAAGCGCCCGCCTGACGCCCGCCTATCTCGATACGCTGCGTCGCACCGATCCACGCCATGTGATGACCCTCAGAGACAAGGGAGAGCTGGCCGGGTTCATCCTGTCCGGCCCGGAATTCGGGGTGGTCTGGCAATACTGGTCCTATCTCGACCCTAAATATCGCAGCGGCACGCTGGCCATGAAGGTCATGCGCAACTACCGGACAGTTTGGGAAAACGACCGCTTCCACAAGATCCTGACCTATTCGCGCCCGGAAAACAAAGTCTCCATCGCTCTGATGGAACGCTATGGCTACACGCGCGTGGCCGAACTGAAGGCACATCTGTTCGGCGAGGACTACCTGCTTTACCAATATCCGCTGACCAAGGCCAAGCCTGGCTACGACCACGGCATCGGCGTCGGCACGCTGGCGGCGCTGCGCTACCGGGCGGAACGCCTTCTTCCGTTTCTGGCGCGATAGCGTGTTTTCAGGCGAAGTGGAGACCGGTTCGCCGGTTCGTGCTCATCGGGAAAACAAAAAGTAGAGCAGATCGCCTTAGCCAACTGAAACGTGATCTGCTCCAGGACCTTCGTTTCCAGACCCGAAGCGTCGCGACGCCGACCGGGCGCAGAGGTCGGGCTTTTCACCCGAAGCCTTCCCGTTCGTCGTCATTGCGTAAAGTGAGTCAGTCGGCCGGTCCCGCATCGACGGTGGCCTTGCGCCGGTTTCTGATGCGCGGGAAAATCGAGACGTCGAGCCCGATGATCAGGTAGGTAATGAGCCACAATCCGCCGGACCAAACCAGCATCGCGATCAGGGCGGCAATCGATGCCCCTATCAGGCCGAAGGGTGGAACCAATAGCAGATTGGTCCCGATCAGGGTCAGAAGCCCGGCAGCGACGGCCGGCAGGCTGGCGTAAGGATGATCGTGGATCGACAGGACGAGGTTGGTCGGCCCGAAGGCGGATCGTACGGCAAGGGCGAGACACAGAACCGCCAGCGGCACGGACCCGACCAGGAAACCCGGACCAAACAGCAAAAGGACAACCGGCCCGAACACGCAGGCGGCGGCGAACAGGCCCAGAGACAGCCAGGCCGCGACGACGTTGGCGTCCCCGATGCGGGTCAGGAACCTGGTGCGATCGCTCATGGCCTCGGCTTCGAAAACTTCGGGCAGGATGACCGCATAAACCGCCACCACGCCGAAAGACGCGAGCGAGAAGATGCGGGCGCACACCCCGAAAATGGCGAGATCGGCGTGCGACAACAGGTTCGACAGCGCGATCAGATCGATGTCGAAGAAGAAATCGGTGGCCATCGTAACCAGAACCCACGGCACGGCGAAACGCCACCAGCGCCCCATTTCCCGGGAAACGACCTCCTGCCCCGTCCCGGCCGGAACGCGGCTCAAGGACCAGACCGTCAGCGAGAAATGCAATACGCCGACAATGCCGTAACCGATCGCGAAGATATTGAGCATCTGGGCGATGCCGCCATCGAACACCGCCATGGTGACGACGAACCCGGCAAGGACCAGCGTCGGCCGGATCAGGGTGTCGGCTGCATAGCCGGCAAAAGGCCGTTTCAGCCCGATCAACAGGCTCGCGTTGAGCAGCATCAGCGACGTTGACGCGGCGATGGCGACCACGGCGGGAAAATGCGACGAAATGACCACGCCGGTCGGGCCGAAGAATGTCAGCAGCGACAGCCCGAACGCGACGACCAGAAGCGTCATGGCCAGCCATTGACCATAAGCGGCAAGAGCGAACCGCCAGATCATACGGCCCTGCCCCTTGGCGCGGTATTCTGCGGCGAAATAGGTGCCGATGGTCTGGAACCCGAGCGGCAGGAAGACACCGATCAGATTGGCGGCGGCGATGACGACGAGATATTCGCCAAGTTCCGCCTGTCCCCAGAACCGGGCGATGGCTGCCTGACCGAGGAACATCACCCCGGCGCCGAAAATGCGCGACAGGAAGATGATGGCCGATTGCGATGCCAGACTGCTAGGCAGCTTCACTTAAAGGTTCGCTCGCGTTTGCATTTTTAAGGCCATAAACCGTATTCCCGATCATGGCAGGACGGAAAAGGTCGAATACCAATCGCGGCGTTTCTTGCGAAAAACAGCAAGTCCGCCTGTTTCGCACACCGCTCTAGTGCTCTTGGTTGGGCCGGGCCATGTCGCTGCGCATCCAGTTTATGAGATGCTTGAGCTCGTGGTAGCCGTCACGGGCAGCAAAGGCCGCCGTCCCGACAACGAGGGCAACCGGATTGGTGGCGTAGTTATGGGTGGGCGGTACGGGCGAGATGATGCCTTCGGAACCGACCAGTCCCTTCTTGAACTGGTGCAGGCCCTGAAAACCGTCAGTGCCGCCGAGGTCGTAGAAATCGGCCCGCGTATTGTCGCGGAGCCAGCGCACGATATTCCACTGCATGAAATAGCCGGCGCGCAAGGGCAGCGCCTCATCGCTGGTCGCGCCATAAAGATAGGTGGCCGTGCGACCGGCGGTGAAGATCAGCGCTCCGGCAACGATGGTGCCGTCCTTGCTGACGAAAAACAGTTCCGGCCGCAAGGCTTCGACATTTTCCCGCATCAGGTCCGGCAGGGTTTCGTAGGCGGAATGATCCGGAAACCGCTTGCGGTCCGACATGAGGTGATAGAGCCGATCGAATTCAGGCAGCCGATCACGGGTGGCACGCTCGAAAACAAGCCCTTCCCGCTCCGACTTGTGCAGATGATAGCGCCATTTCTGCGCCAGACTCTTGCGCTGGGCATCGTCGTCGAGACGCAGATTCACCAAATAGCGATTGGGGAATTTGAGGCCGCTGCCGGGCTTGAAGCCACGGAAGGACAGGAACTGGACGCATTCGGCGTTCTTGCGCCGGGGTGCCCGTGCCATGATCGACAGCATCATGCCGCGTTGATGGGCGTATTCCTCCATAAGTAGATCGATGGACTGACCGAAAACGGCCTTGCAGATACCGTTGGCCTCATCCTTGATGGCGGGACCCCATTTGATCACGGCCAGCTTGGACAGGTGCAACGGCATGTGCTGGATCATGACCAGCGCGCCGGCCACGATCTCACCGTCATTGACGAAAACGACCGGTTCGAGCTTAACATGAGGCCAGCGGTCACGCGCAAAGGCGACCGTCATTTCCTGACAGACCCCGTCGAATCCAGCGACGATTTCGTCCCAGCTTTCGACCGGAATGTGTTCGAGCGACAAAAGGATATTTGCCTTGCTCGTCGGCCAAGGCGACGAAGGCACTATTATCCCTTCCGCATTATCGCCGATCAAAGAAGTGCTGGATTCCATAAGTCGCTCCGTGCAGGGTTGGTTTCTCCTTCACAGGAAGCGGAATACCCCGTGCAGGTTGCCGAATTCCTTTCCTTCGCCAACCGAGGTCATGAAAAACACCGTCTATGGTTTCGGAAAACTCACCACGGCAGGGGGTGAGCCGTCGCCGAGGCCGTTGCGGCATGCGGAAAATGGAGATCGACGCCGGCAAACAGGGCGAGTTCGCCGGTGCCGTCGAAAATCATCCTCAGCGCCACGAAAAAGATAACCGCCAGGCCGATATAGGCGATCCAGTGGAAGCGGTTGAGGAGTTTGGCAATAAAACTGGCCGCGATGCCCATCAGCGCGATGGAAAGCATCAACCCGAACCCGAGCGCGATCGTATGATGTCGGGCGGCCCCGGCAACGGCGAGTACGTTGTCGAGCGACATCGACACATCGGCTATCATGATCTGCGACAGCGCCTGTCCGAATCCCTTGACATTGTGCACCTGCCGGCGCGCCAGCCGGCCGGGAGGGCAGTGTTCCGGCGCACACGGACCGGCATCGCCGGTCAGTCGCAATTCCTGAAACATCTTCCAGGCCACCCAGAGCAGAAGAAAACCGCCCGCCAGCAGCAACCCCACGATGTCGAGAAGATAGACGGCGAAAATCGCCAGAAGGATGCGCAGAACCGTGGCGGCGAGAATGCCCCAGACGATGGCCTTGTTGCGGATCTCCGCGGGCAGGCCCGCGGCGGCCATGCCGATGACCACGGCATTGTCGCCGGCCAACATCAGGTCGATCAAAACCACCTGAAAAAACGCGCTGAGACTTGCGAGGTCGGGAAGGATCAAGATCTGGGCCAGGATTTCAAGAGCACGCCGTGCCGCATCCGCGCGACGCTTATTCTGCGTAGACTATGTAGGCAGTGAACCGGAAAAACAGAAGAGGTCTGGCCGGATTTCCTGAAAAACCGCAGCGATCCAGATCAGGTTTGATCGCCTGGAGCATCGGGCGAAAAAACGGACTTGCGGTTTTTCGCATCACCCGATGCGATCACAAAGGGATAGAGCCGGCGGCTTGATGCAATTAAGGCGCCCGAAGCTTTAGCGTCCGAGCGCAGCCACCGAACCCATCATTTCGGTTGCGCGTTTCACACCGCCAGCCGTTGCGACCGCCATTTGTGGCAGCACCAGCCATTCCAACGTCCAGGCCGATCCCGACCGCTCATTCTCCTGGATCTGGGCGCCATGCATCGCCGCCAGCAATACGGCGTTGAAACGCGCCAGAGTCACCAGAATTTCAGCGGCGATCGGGTTTTGCTTGTGCGGAATGGCAGAAGACCCGCCCCCATCGATGAAAATGGCTTCTCCGAGCGAATTTTGCGCCATGAGCAGAAGGTCCTGCCCCATTTTCCCGAGCGCACCTGAAACGAGCGACAGCCAATTGGCGAATTCCGCCAGATTGTCGCGTTCGACGTGCCACGGATGGACCGGCAGGCCGAGGCCGAGACGCGTCGCCATGATCCGGGCCACGGTTTCGCCCAGTCCGTTGAAGGCGTGCAGCGTGCCGACGGCGCCGCCGAGCTGCAACACAATGAGGCGGGGTTTCAGTTCGGCAAGCCGCGCGCGGTGCCGTTCGAGCGGTGCGATCCAGGTCCGCATGCGATCGGCGACGCTGATCGGCAGCGCCCGCTGCATGCGCGTTACCCCGGTCAGGCGATGGGCACCGTAGCGACGCTCCGTTTCCTTAAGGGCTTCAATGAGGCACTCCAGCCTCTTGTCCATCACGCCCAGCACTTCGGCGAGACGCAGCACCAGGCCGGTATCGGTTACGTCCTGGCTGGTCGCACCGAAATGCAGGTGGTGCCCATGCGGCGCCCCGATATGGGCGCGCATCTGGGTGACGAGATCAGGCACCATCAACCCGTCGCGCCGCGTGCCGGCGGCAAGGCGCGCCATATCCGGCCGGAAGGTGCCAAGACCGGTGACGATGGCCCTGGCGGACTCGTGAGAAATCAAACCGGCTTCGGCACAGGACTCCGCCAGCGCCGATTCGAAAGCAACCGCCGCGAACAGTTCCGCCTCGAAGCCGAAATAGGCGGCGACTTCGTCATCGCCAACCAACTGGGACAAGAGCGGATGATCAAAGGCGGATACAGTCATGACGAATTCGGCCGGCAGGAAGAGGAAGGCGTCCGCAAGACTGCCATTGCCGGGTTAATTTTTCGGGCGTCGACCGGATGGCGTTCGCTAGAAAGGTATTGGCGCGCCCGATTCCGGCCAGCAAAGACCGATTTAGCGCATGATTTTCGACACGAGTGTCACAAAGCCGATGACGGCGTGACCTGGAGTGTTTTTGGAAAAAAAAAGTGACAACTGCCATTCCGATTAAGGCGCGACAAGACAAGACGATGCATCGTTCGCTCGGCCGGTGTCACGTGACGGCCGACCAGGTTTCTGGAGACCGTCGTGACTATAAGCAAAATCCTCAATCTTCAGACCGTTCTTGTCGTCGGCGGCAGCCTGTTCCTGCTGTCGCCCCTCTCGACCCTGCTGCCCGGTAATTTTTCCCTCTGGCCCGGGGAATCATCGCCAACACCGGTCGTGGACGTGGCTGCGGGAAAGCTTCTTTTCGAGGAAACGGCCGGCGATGTCGGCTGCGCCTCCTGCCACGGCATGAACGCCAAGGACGAAGGGTTGGCGCCGGACATTCGCGGGGCCGATACGATCCGTGTTACCGACAGTTTGAAGAATACCGGCGACATGGCCGACATCGCCATGACTGAAGGCCAGGTCACGGAAATCGTCGCCTACCTGGCCACGCTCGCGCCAAAAAAGTGATCCCGTCCACACGGGAACCCAACGCGCTTACCTGTTGGAAAACCTCGGCTTGGTGGGTGAGTGGGGACTCGAACCCCAGACCCGCTGATTAAGAGTCAGCTGCTCTACCAACTGAGCTACACACCCTCAGCCGAGGCGGCTTCTCTAGCAAACAGCCCCCCACCTGTCCAGCATAACGGTGCCCGGAGTGCGCTTTTTTCGCAGCCGCGTTTCGCCCGGCCAAAAAACCCGGTTATTGGCGGCGCTCATTCGCATCCGGCCCGCCTCAACACGTCCTCGACGATGATCGGGGTCGCCGGGCGCATGTCGGTGCGGGTTCCGCCCGCCTCGCGTAACGCCTTTTGGATGCTGTCGCCGTCGAGGGAGAATTTTCCCGTGCAGACAAAGGGCTGGCCCATATCACGCGCCATCGAAATCAGGGTTCCCGCCGTTTCGGCGATTCCCGAGAAATAGGCGAAGAGCAGCTTGCCGGATTCCGGATCGGTATCGAGCGTGTCGAACAGTTCGAGCACCTTGCCGACGGGAATCGGCCCGTTGGTCGTGGCGGCCCCGACCGGAACCGGCAAGAAGGCAACACCTGCGCAAAGCGTGACAGCGGCAAGGGACCTGGAAAGCGAACGGAACATGAGGAACTCCATTGACGAGGACATGTTTTCGTTATACAGAAATTTATTATCGTGCAACAATAATTTTGTGTCCAAATGCTCTCAGAATCCTCCCGTCGCCGGCGCATCAGGCAAACGAGCCGCATCGTCGCCATTGTCTGCGCCAGCCTGACCCTATTGGTCCCGCTGTCCTTTTTCTTTTTTGCGCTGTTCACATCGACCGAGACCCTGATCTCGTCGGTCGGGCTGAGCGCAAAATCGGCCGCGAGTGTTGAAGATACGCGCTTCGTTTTCGCCATCGTGTCGCTAATCATCTCCCTGCCCCTCTCCTTCGGGTTTCTGCGACTCGGGACCTGTTTTCACGGCTTCGCCAATGACGAACTGTTTGCGCGACGGACCATTTCCGGCCTGCGCGATTTTGCCGCCGTGATGCTCGCCTGGGCGCTCGCGCAACCGTTGCTGTCGGCGCTTGCCAGCCTCATCCTGACCTGGACCGCACCGGCCGGCAGCCACGAGATCACCTTCAAATTCGGCAGCGACGATTTATATCTCAGCCTGCTCGCCCTGATCGTCCTGATCTTTTCCTGGGTGCTGACCGAAGCCGCCGATCTGTCCGAAGAAAACGCACAGTTCGTCTGATGCCGATCCGGGTAACCCTCGCCACGGTTCTGGCGGAACGTGGCGTTAAGTCCAAGGATCTGGCCGAGGCAATTGGCATCACGGAGGCCAACCTGTCGCTTCTGCGTCAGGGCAAGGTCAAAGGCGTCCGTTTCGAGACACTGGATGCCATCTGCACCTATCTCGACTGCCAGCCCGGCGATCTCCTGCGCCACGAGGTTTCAAAAAAGCTGGACGACATCTGACCGCTTCCGGCCGGATGTCGATCCTTTCGCCGCTCTATGCTTTCGGCCCTTGAGACTTTCGCCCCAGAACGCAGATGACCGGCCCCGCAACATGCGGCATTTCCTCGATATGCACGTCGATGAAGCCGGCATGAGCTAGGGCGATGGCGAGCCTGTCGCCGAAGGCGGCGGCGGCATTGAGCTTGGGATTCTTGAGGCGCGGTTGATAGGTCACCGCCAAAACGCCGCCCGGCGCCATGACCTTGGCGATGGCGCTGCAGGCTAGCCCCAGATTGGGCAGAAACTGCAAGACGTTGATCGCCACGACCTTGGTGTAGCCATCAATCACCATCGGCAGATCGTCGATGCCCCGGTTGGACAGTTCGACGCGACCGGCGCGCATGGCGGTGTGGTTTCTCAGCGTCGCCTGGTCGATCATGACAATGGAATGATCGACCCCGACCACCAGTCCGGTTTCGAGCTTTTTTGCAATCTCGGCGATGGCGATGCCCGGCCCGCATCCGATTTCGAGCACGCGATCGTCCGGGGCGATGCCAAGACGGTCGACCGTCCAGGCGTTGAGCTTCCGGTTGGATGGCCGATACGCCATGATCAGACCGGCCAGGCCACCGAAAATGCCCTTTGGCCTGCCGAATTGCTTCTCGATCATGGAACGGAGAGTCATGTGGCCTGCTCCCGATTGGCGTTTGTGTGGCATGTGCTCCGCGCTGTGCCGCATCTGTTTGCCAAGAGTATGTTTTCGCAATGGGCTTGGGGCGATATGCCGCTTACCTTGCTGCCCGGATGTAAGGAGCCCAGCTCCCCGATCGAAATGATTTGGTTGACCGGCCCATGCCGGTCCGAACGTCAGTCAGGCACGAATACGTCCTCAATATCCGCTTTGAGCGAGAAGAGATCGCAACAACCGGGACACGAACGCTCACGTCGGTCATGGCTTTCCCCGAAACCGCACGAAACACGCGAAAACTGGATTTTGTTAGGGGAACAAGTCAACTACGCCACATGTCGCGTGGGCGTATCGCCGCACCAAACGGGGCTTGTACGGGTTTCCTCATATGCGGTGTCAGGACGCGGATCGCCCGAAGGCGACCCGTCCGGTCAGGCAAGACGCCTGCGCATCTGTACGCAGTCCTTGGCGATCGAAACGAGTTCGGCGGGGTTCCATGAGAAATGTTCCCAACCGGTCTTTTCGTAGAAGCCTATGGCTTCCGGTGCCGCATTGACGAAAAGCATATTGAGGCCCAAGGCCCGCGCCGTGTCGTCGCACATCCCGGCCATGACGCGGCCGTTCCCCTTTCTCTGTTCGTTGGGGAGGATTGCCACCAGCCGCACCGCACCGGCGTTGTTGCCCAACTCGTCGAGGCGGATGGTTCCGATCGGCTCGCCATCCCTTGAGAAAAGCAATGGGTGGTTTTTGGGCGCGATGTCGTCCGGATGCCGACGATCGTAGACGCTGTCGGAACGACGGCCGACAAACAGCACGGTTTCGCGAATATCATGGAACGCCTGCCAGTCTTCGTCGCTGGCAGGCGCCCTCAATGAATAGACCATGGCGTCAGCCGGCGACGTGTTCCATGGCGCCCTGGGCGCTGCCGCCGCGTTCCATCATCAGCCGGTTATAGGCATTGAGATAGGCGCGGGCCGAAGCGACCAGCGTATCGGGTTCGGCGGCATTGCCGGAAACGACGCGGCCGTTCATTTCCAGACGCACATGGGCGTTGGCCTGGGCGTCGGTCCCCCCGGTCACCGCATCGATGGCATAGAGCACCAGATGCGGATCAGTGCCCACCGCCTGCTTGATCGCCTGGAAAATGGCGTCGACCGAGCCGGTGCCGCTATAGTTTACGGTGTGCGTCTCGCCATCGATGGTCAAAGTCATGGCGCAGGTATGCGTGCCGCCGACCTTGGAGACCACTTCCATTTCGACCAGCTTGATGCGATCGGCGCCCGAGCCCATCTGATCGTCGACCAGCGCCGCGATATCCTCGTCGAAAATGGTCTTCTTGCGGTCGGCCAGATCCTTGAAACGCTGGAAGGCTTCCTGAAACTGGTTGTCGGCCAGATCGTAGCCCAGGTCCTTGAGCTTTTCCTTGAAGGCGTGGCGGCCGGAATGCTTTCCCATGACCAGCGAGGTTGATTTGATGCCGACGCTTTCCGGCGTCATGATCTCATAGGTCTGGGCGTTTTTCAGCATGCCGTCCTGATGGATGCCGCTTTCATGGGCGAAGGCGTTCTTGCCGACGATCGCCTTGTTGAACTGTACCGGGAAGTTCGAGGCCGCCGAAACCACCTTGGACGCACGCGCCAGATGGGTGGATTCGATATTGGTGAACCAGGGCATGGCATCGCCGCGTGTTTTGAGCGCCATAACGATTTCCTCGAGCGCGGCATTGCCGGCCCGTTCGCCCAACCCGTTGATCGTGCATTCGATCTGGCGCGCTCCGGCCTTGACGCCGGCCAGCGAATTGGCCACCGCCATGCCGAGATCGTTGTGGCAATGGGTCGAAAAGATCGCCTTGTCGGAATCGGGCACCCGGTTCCGGACCATGTCGATGAGGGCGAAGTACTCGTCCGGGGTCGAATACCCCACCGTATCGGGAATGTTGATGGTCGTGGCGCCGGCCTTGATCGCCGCCTCGACCGTACGGCACAGGAAATCGTGTTCGGTGCGGGTGCCGTCCTCACACGACCATTCCACGTCGTCGGTATGGGTGCGGGCGTGGCTGACCGAGGAAATCACCTTCTCGTAGACCGCTTCCGGCTCCATCTGCAGTTTGTATTTCATATGCAGCGGCGAGGTGGAGATGAAGGTGTGGATACGGCCGCGTGGGGCGTGCTTGATGGCCTCGGCCGCCCGATCGATATCCTTGACCGAGGCGCGGGCCAGCCCGCAGATCACCGAGTTCTTGGCGCGCTTGGCGATCTCGCTGACAGCCTCGAAGTCACCATTGGAGGCAATGGGGAAACCCGCCTCGATAACATCGACACCCATCTCGTCGAGAACTTCGGCGACCTGGAGTTTTTCCTCCAGGGTCATGGAAGCGCCGGGCGATTGCTCGCCATCGCGCAGGGTGGTGTCGAAAATATAGACGCGGTCGGAATTGGTTTGGGCGTCGGGTGTGGTCGTCATCTTCTTATCCTGATGGTTTCGGCCTTCGGCAAACGAGCCGTCGCGGCCGGACAAAACCTTGTTCGGCTTGGCAATCCCCTACACACCCGCTCGATCGGAGCCGCCGGTGTCTAGGGGCCGATAAGGAGGAGAAGAAGCGCGGAAAGAAGAAGGCTGGTCGCCAGCAGGACCCGACGCCGTTGCGTCGCCTGAACTTCAGCTGCCGTCAATGTGATCGCTTTCGCGTCCATTTTTCCATGCCTTCGAGGCGAAACGCTCGCCTGTCGCCGGCAACAATGCTTCAATTCTTTGCCGAGTGCAAGCGCAGATCGCACCTCTTGGGTCTCAACCGCCGCACGATTTCGACATGACGCTCACTCCGTCAGGTCGATTTCGCCTTCAGCCAGAAGCACCGCACTGCCGCCGATCCCCGCGCGTTCCAGCACGCCATTCGCCTTGGTGAACCTGAGCGAGATAAGGCTCGGTCGGTTGATTTCGCACCCCTGGCGAAGCGTAAGATCGTAGCTGCCATCGGCCGGTTGAAAATCGGCGATGAGCCCGATCAGGGCGGCGGCAGCCGATCCGGTGGCCGGGTCCTCGCCGGAGCCGAGAATGGTGGTGAACATGCGGGCGGCAAAATCATTGCTCTTTTCGTCGGGAGTCGGCACGAAGGCGTAGACCGAATGATGCTCGAACGAAAAGACGTTGGCCCAACCGCGCCGCTCGATATGAATACGGCTGAGAGCCTCCGTCGTCCGGACCGGCACGAGATAATAGGGTAAGCCCGCCGAATAGATGCCGCCGGTATAGATGTCCGAGCCCAGATCGGACGGAGCGAGCCCGAGCGCTTCGGCCACGATGCCCGTATCCGGCAGGTCGCCAAGCCTTTCAGGCAATTGCGGCAGGCTGAAATGGGCGATGGCGGAGCGCCGGGACGTCCTTTCAATGACGCAGGTCAAAAGCCCGATTTCCTCTTCGAGCCGGACTGCGGCCAGACGCTGTTCGAGCCCCAAAAGCACGGCCGCGCCGACAGTGGGATGACCGGCAAACGACAGTTCCGATTTCGGCGTGAAGATGCGGAGCGACGCCGCGTGATAATCGAGGCGCGGCTGGCGAACGAACACGGTTTTGGAAAGATTGAACTCGGTTGCGAGGCGTTGCATCATCTCGTCAGACAGAAAATCCGCCTTGATCACGACAGCAAGCGGATTGCCGGACAGTGCCTTGTCGGTAAACACGTCGAGCAGGAAGTATTTCACATTCATGCCGGCGCCCTCCTCCGATTGGTGCGGGGATCTCTTTTACCCGGCCTCGCCGATTCTGTCGAAGCGGCCGGGAGATTGCCCTTCACGCGCCGAACAGATGTCGCGCTGCTTCGATGGCATAGAGCGGGCTCCGGCTCTGGTCGAGATCGTCAAACCGCCTGAGAATCGCGACGCCCGCGAGTTCCCTGTCGTCCTGCACCGCGATATTGGCCTCGATCCGCCTGGCCAGGTCCGCGACCGGCTGGTCGAAGCGAAAGACACGGCTGGCCGACAGGATTTGACCGGACATGACGAGAAAATCGCCGCCCGGACGGGCATCCGCCGCCAACAGGCCGGTTTCCTCGAAAAGCTCGCGCGCCACCGCTCCCCACAGGTCGACTTTCCCGTCCGGAGTGACATCGCCCGGTTCCAGCGAGCCGCCGCAGGGATAGATGGCACCGGCATTCGCGGTGTGCGCCCCCATGATGCCGTAGATATAGCCCCCGTCATTTCCGGCGATGATCGCCGATCCGAAAAGATTGAAAAACCCGGTGTCGGGGCAACCCCAGTCGCGCCAGGCCAGAAAGGCGGAAAAGCTGGTTTCGATCAGCCGACCGGTCAAACCGCCATTTTCGACATGCGGCGCGTAGGTGCCGAGCACCCGGCCGTCCCACATATCGGGCTTTTCCGCGCAGGCCTTTTGCCAGTGATCCGCAATTTCGTCCTTTTTCATCTCCGCGAACGGCCAAGCGCCGGACACGAGGCTGAGATCGACATGGGAGAGGTTTTTAATCATGAGAAGAACCGGTCAGGCCTTGCGCGGCGGCAGGGCAATGGAGGTGGGATCGATCCCGAGCGTCTGGGCCAGGGCGGCAACGATCAGTTCGTGATCGTCACGTTCGTGCAGACCCGACATGACCGCCGCGCCGACGACACCGACGCCCTTGAGCGTGATCGGAAAAGCGCCTCCCGAAATGGCATAGTCCTCGGCCGGCAAGCCCCAGCGCGGCTCGAACAGGCTTTTCGGTTCATCCTGCTCGATCAACACGCGATAGCTCGAACGCAGCATGAGCCGGACGGTATTGGCCTTGCGATGGGCCCAGAGGTAGTTGCCGTGCGTATAGCCCCTGGTCGCGCCGAAGGCCAGCGGCCGGTCCCAGAACTTGACCAGAACGCCGACGCCGGCATCGATCGCCTTGGCGAGCGCACGGGCGTGTTCGAGCACGGCAATGGCCGTGTCCTCGTCGAAATGATCGAAAATCAGCGTTTCTTCCTGTTTCACTACCCCCGGCAGATCCGCGTGGCTCATGTGCTTTCTCCCAGATTCATACCGCCGCGAAGCTAGCAGGCGAGCGTCGACAAGGCGATCTTTGCGCACACCTGGTCGAAACGGATTGCACCAACCGGATTCATCTTGCGGCAAGCCCTCATGCCGTACCTTTCGCCCCGTCTTTCAAAGGTCTTCGGCAAACTCATGACCTCTTCCGACGTCGCTCTCGAAATCACCGGTTTGTGCAAAAGCTTCGATCGACCAGCCGTCGACAACATCTCGCTTTGCATTCCGCGCGGGCTTTTTTACGTCCTGCTCGGCCCCAACGGTGCCGGCAAGACCACACTGTTACGCATGGTTTCGGGCATTTTGAAGCCCGACGCCGGATCGATCCGCATCGCGGGCATCGATGCGCGCGCCGATCCGATCGAAGCCAAACGGCGCGTCGCCTGGGTTTCCGACGACCCCATGGTCTACGACCGGCTGACCCCGCTTGAATATCTCGAATTCGTCGCCGGATTGTGGGCGATTCCCCCGGACGTAGCCGAAATGCGCGCCCATGACCTCCTCGACTGGCTGTCGCTCAGCGAAAACGCCAACAAGCGTTGCGGCGGGTTTTCCAAGGGCATGCTGCAAAAAGTGGCTCTGGCCGGCGCCCTTATTCACGATCCGGACCTGATCATTCTCGACGAACCGCTGACCGGGCTCGACGCCGGCGCCGCCCGTCAGGTCAAGGACGTGCTCATCGCCAAAGTCCGCCAAGGCGCGACCATCGTCATGACCACCCATATCCTCGATGTCGCCGAACGCATGGCCGAAAAGATCGGCGTCATCGCCAATGGCCGTGTCGTCGCCGAAGGCACGTTCGCTCAATTGCAGGCCCGGTCCGGCCATGTCGGCTCCAGCCTCGAAGACGTCTTTCTCGATCTCGTCGCGACGCGGGACGCGGCCTGATGACCGGCTCGGCGCTCTGGTTCTTCCGCATGGAGTTCCGCCTGCAGGGACGCGAACTCTGGCAGGGCATGTTCGGCAACGGTGGCGCCCGCAGCGCCATGATCGTGACCTTTCTGGCCTTGCTCCTTATCGGCATGCACGCGCTGGCCTACTATCTTTTGGCGCCATGGGTCGCCGCCGGCGCCACGGACACGATCCCCACCCTTGCGGCCATCACCGCCAGCGCCAGTTTCTTCATAATCATGTCGCTGTCGCAGGCGATCGAATCGGTCACCCGCGCCTATTACGCACGGGGCGATTTGGATCTGATCCTCTCGTCCCCCGCCCCGGCCCATCGGCTGTTCTGGGCCCGAACCGGCATGATCGCGCTGACTTCGGCCTTCATGACGGGGCTGATGATCTCGCCTTTCGTCGATACGCTCGTTTGTCTCGACGGGCCACGCTGGCTGATGGCCTATCCGGTGGCTTTGGCCCTGAGCGGCGGCGTCACCGCCCTCGCCGTCTTCGTCACGCTCTTGCTGTTTGGTCTGATCGGGCCGCGCCACACGCGGCTTGCGGCCCAGATCTTCAGCGCGCTGGTCGGGGCCGCCCTGTTCGTCGGCATCCAGACCTCGCTCATTCTGACGCGTGGCGGACCGGGCAGCATCTCCGCTTTCCTGTCCGACATTCTCATCGCCGTCACCGGCGGCAAAGACAATCCCGTTTTCCTGCCGGCTCACGCGATCTTGGGTGATATGACCGCCTTCGGCCTTGTCCTCATCGTTTCGCTGGCGATGATGCTCGCCGCCCTTGCCGTTTCCGGCAAAAGCTTTTTAAGGCTGACGCGCGACGCGCGCGACCAGACGACAGGCGTCGTTCGCACCCAGAAGGCGCACCGCTTCTCCCGTCTCGGCGCCATGGCGCTGATGCGGCGCAAGGAATGGCGGCTGGTCTGGCGCGATCCGTGGTTGATCTCGCAAAGCCTGATGCAGCTTTTGTACCTGATCCCGCTTTTCGTCCTGATGCTCATGACCTCCGGCAACGACGCCGTGACCGCGCCGGTTCTGGCCGCGATGCTGGTCATGGCGTCCGGCCAGTTGTCGGGCGGGCTCGCCTGGCTGACCCTTTCGGGCGAACAGGCGCACGATCTCGTGCTGACCGCACCCCTCAAACCCCGCGCCATCTATACCGCCAAGCTCCAGGCCGTCGCGGCGATGGTCGCCATTGTCATTCTGCCGGTTCTTCTCGGACTGGCGGTGCTTTACCCGCGCGTTTTGCCGGTCGCGGCGGCGGGTGCGTTTCTCGCCTCGGCTTCGGCCATCGGTGTGCAGTTCCTGTTTCGCGGACGCGGCGACCGGCGGCATTTCGGCCGGCGCGAAGGTTCGCCCCGCATGGCCACCATGATCGAAGCCCTGGCCGCCGTATCCTGGGCCGGCGCCACCGGCGTTGCCGCGATCAATCCGCTTGCCGGAGCCATCGCCGCCCTGCCCGCGCTTCTCATCGTTTTGGCCGTCTGGCTTTTGCGCCGCAACGCCGTGCCGGCCTAGGCTTGTATCGACATTCAGGATTTGGAGCGCGGTATGAGCGATAATCGCCCAGTGCCAGGAAAAAGGGCGCAGGAGGATTGATATCCTTCAAGCCCTTTTGACGCCGCAATGAGCGATTTTGGCCATATCCCGAAGGGACGCGGCGTCTTTTCGCCCTGAAAGGGTTTTGTGCCTCTTGTGGTGATCACCTAATCCATCATGCCCCCGAGACCGTCATCATCGCCGTGATGGGCGCCGCGCATCAGCGCGACGATCGGCATGGCCAACAAGGTGATGAACACCATCATGTAGAAATCGTCGAGATAGGAGATGATGTAGGCCTGCTGTGTGACGAGCTGGTTGAGAATGGCCAGGACCTGTTTGCTGCCGCTCAGCATATAGCTGCCATAGGCCGTGACGGCGCGCGAGGTCGACGTCAACTGCTCGGCCAGTTCGGCATGATTGACCTGCACCATGTTGGTCAGGACGATGGTGACGATGGAAACGCCGACGCCACTGCCGATGTTGCGGACCAGGTTGAAAAAGCTCGTCGCATCAGTGCGATACTTGGACTTGAGCGTGGCAAAGGTCAGCGTCGACAAGGGCACGAAGACGAAGCCGAGACCGATCCCTTGCACCACGCCGCTCCACACCACTGGCATCGGGCCCATTTCGAGGTTGAACCCGGCCATCATCCATTGCGAATAGGCCGTGATGCCGAGACCGAAGACCACCATGATGCGGGCGTCGATCCTGCCGATCAGTCGGCCGACGAAAACCATCGCGACCATGGTGGCGATGCCGCGCGGCGCCATCAGCAGGCCGGATTCGATCACCGGATAACCCATCATGCTCTGCAGAAGCGGCGGCAGCAGGGTCAGGCCGGAGAACATGGCCAGGCCGATCACGAAAATGAACAACAGGCCCATGGAAAAATTGCGGTCCTTGAACATCCGCAAGTCGACAAAGGGATGTTCGGTCGTCAGGGAATGAACGATGAAAATCCAGAAGCAGGAAATGGACAGTCCGAGTTCGAACCAGGCCTCAACCGAGTCGAACCAACCGATTTCCGAACCGCGATCGAGCAGAAGCTGCAGGGCGCCCACGGACAGGGCCAGCATGCCGAAGCCGAACATGTCGAACGGACGGGTGTGCTTGCTTTCGTGCGGCGCGAAACTCGAGATCATCATGAAGGCGAGAATGCCCACGGGCAGGTTGACCAGAAACACCCAGCGCCAGTTGAACATCTCGGTCAAATACCCGCCCAGCGTCGGCCCGATGATCGGCCCGACCATGATGCCGGCGCCGTAGATGGCCATGGCCTGCCCGATCTTTTCGCGCGGATTGATGTCCAAAAGAAGCGATTGCGCCAAGGGCGCGATGACGGCGCCGAACAGGCCCTGCAGAATGCGGAAGGTCACCATCTCGCCAAGCGTGGTCGCCATGCCGCACAAGACCGACATGACGGTGAACCCGGCGACGGCGGCGAGGAACAGTTCCTTGCGTCCGAACCGGTCGGACAGCCATCCGGTCAGCGGCGTCGCGATGGCCGAGGCGACGATGTAGGAGGTCAGCACCCAGGTGATTTCCGACTGCGCCGCATTGAGCGACGCCGTCATGTGCGGCAGCGCCACGTTGGCGATGGTGGAATCGAGCACCTGCATGATGGTGGCCAGCATGAGGCCGACCGTCAAAAGACCCCGGCTCCTGACGTCCAGCGCCGGCTTCGACAGGGTAACGGCGGCCATGTCAGAGCAGCCGGTCGAGCAGCGACTTGCCGGTGTCGACGCTGACATTGGCACTCATGCCCGTGCGCAGGTCCAGCCCTTCGAAATCCTTGATCTCGATCCGAACGGGAATACGCTGCACCACCTTCACCCAGTTGCCGGTGGCGTTCTGGGCGGGGATGAGGGAAAACTCGGCGCCGGTTGCCGCGCCGATGCTGGCGACGGTTCCAGCAAGTTTGGTGCCGGGAAAAGTATCGATATCGACGGCGACGGGCTGACCCGCCTTCATGTTTTCAAGCTGGGTTTCCTTGAAATTGGCTTCGATCCAGCTCGTTCCGGTCTCGACCAGACTGGCGACCTCGGTACCGGCAGCCAGCATCTGACCGACATTGAGACTATCGACCTCGCTGACGATTCCGGCGGCCGGCGCCACGACCGTCGTCTTGGCCAGGTTGCGTTTCGCCACATCGAGCGCCGCGCGCGCCGCCTTGACCGAAGGGTGATCGTCGGTTGCCACGTCCGGATTGCCGCCGAGCGCGGCCACGGCCGACTGGACTGCCTGTTCGGCCAGATCGACACTGGAGCGCGCCGTTTCGAGTTCCAGAAGGCTCGTGTCGTTGGCCGCTTCGGTCGAAATGCCCTTGTCGGTCAGGCTGACGATGCGTTCGCGGGCGCGCTGCCTGATGTCGAGCGTGTTCTTCGCCGTTTCGAGCTTGGCCAGCGCCGTCCTGTAGCTCACGCGCAGCTGATCGACGGCGATGCGGGCATTGGACAGCGCCGCTTCGGCCTGTTCGGCGGCGATACGATAGGGGTCGGGATCGATGCGGAACAACACCTGACCTGCCGCAACGTGCTGGTTCTCGGCAACGTCGACCTCGATAATGCGGCCGGCGACATCCGAGGACAAAGATACGATGACCTGATGGACATAGGCGTTGTCGGTCGCTTCATAGCGACCGCCGGTCAGCCAGAAATAGCTGCCGCCGACGGCAAGCATGACCGGCAGGCCGAACATCAGGATCGAGCGACGCAACCCATTGCGCTTCGGCTTGGCAGGCGCGCTGGAGGACGCGGCAGCCGATGCCGTCGCAGTGGCTTCGTCGTTTTCTTCGTTGATCGCGTTTTCCACGGCTGAGGTCATTTCCTGGACTCCTCGTAGTGCGCATAGGCTTCCATCAGGTTGGCATCGATGCGTTCGAGCACCGAAAAGGTCGTTTTTATCTCTTCCGCAGAGATGTTCTTGAAGACCTGGGGTTCATAGGCCATGCCCTTGTCCCTGACCGTCTTGAGGACGGTGCGCGCCTCGTCGGTCACCTGTACCGTCTTGACCCGGCTGTCGGTGGGGTGAACCCCGCGCCGGACCATGCCCTTGGCCTCCAGACGCTCAAGGATGCCGCTCATCGTCATCGGATCGGATTCGATCAAACCGGCTAGTTCGGCCTGCGAGATGCCATCGTGTTTGCACAATTGGGCGATGGTGCGCAGCTGCGGCATGGTCAGTCCCTCTTCTTCCGAGATCTTTTCCTGCCAACGCCGCACCAGCCGCGCCAGATCGTGCACGCGATAGATGAAAAAGCGAATCTGAGACTGTTCCATCGGAACCCTATGCATACTTATTGTATGCACACATATAATATGTACACGTAGTAATTCAAGCCTTTCAAAACGCAACCCGGCATTATGCAAAAAGAATACCGGCCGGAGGACGACGCCACCGTTTCTGGGTGTCGTCGCGACCGGACACTAAACAATTCTGGTATGATTCAGATGAGGGCGCAGGCAATGCCGCAACGTGACAAAAGCCAGATGGAGGCCGACACAAACACGTAAAAAAGCGCCGGAAACGCGCCATTTCCGTGCGCTCGTTCCGCCTCGCATGAAAAAAGCCGGGTGTTTTGATTAGGTCAAAACACCCGCGGCTCTGTTCGGCCTATTTCGTCGTATTCGCCTCGATCAAACGGGCCAGTCGGGCAATGCCTTTGTCGATCATCTCGGCACTGGCGCAGGAGAAAGACAGCCGGATGGTATTGGCGCCGGTCTCGTCGGGAAAGAACGCCTGACCAGGCACGAAGGCGACCCGCTCGCTTTCGAGCGAGGTTTCCAGAAGCTTCGCCCCGTCCATACCCTCGGGCAAGGTCATCCAGATGAACATGCCGCCTTCCGGCTTGGTCCAGCTCACGGTTTTCGGCATCTCGCGCGCCAGCGCCTTGAGCATGTGGTCGCGCCGCGCCGAATAGGCCTTGCGGATCCGCGTGACCTGTTCGTCAAAAACGCTGCGCGCCACGTGATTCATCGCCATCTGGTTGATGGTCGCGGTGTGCAGCGCACCGGCCTGGATGAGGATGACCAGCCGTGAAACGACTTCGCTGGCGCCGCACACCCAACCGATCCTCAGCCCCGGCGACAGCGTCTTGGAGAAGGTGCCGCAATAAAGCGTCCGGCATTTCTCGATGTCGCCCTTGCGGGCGATCTCGAGCGCCAGAAGCGACGGATAGGCCTGGCCGTCATAACGCAGCGACTGATAGGCACTATCCTCGATGGTGACGACGCCGAGTTCGTCGGCCAGATCGAGAACGCGGTTGCGTTCGTCGAGCGTCAGCGTCTCGCCGGTAGGATTGGCGAAATCCGTCGACAAATAGATGAACTTGACCGCTCCGCCCTTGCCGGCGGCAGTCTCTTCATAATCCTTGGCCGACCGGTTCCCCATCGGGTTCAGCCGGTCGTAGTTCGGCTCGTAGGCCGAAAAGGCCTGCAACGCCCCGAGATAAGTCGGCCAGGTGACGAGTGCTGTATCGTTTTCAGTCAAAAGGAGCTTGCCGAGATAGTCGAGCGCCTGCTGCGAGCCGGAGGTGATGACGATGTTGTCGAGCCCGCAGGGAACGCCGAGCTTTTCCATCTGGGCAACGATCCATTCCCGCAAACCCTTGTGCCCTTCCGAAGCCGAATACTGCAGGGCGCGATCGCTGACGCCGTCTTCAAGCGTCTTGGCATAGGCATCGGCGAATGCCTTGGCAGGAAAAAGCTTTGCGTCGGGAACACCTCCGGCGAAGGAAATAATGTCCGGCTCATCCAGCAATTTCAAAAGTTCGCGGATTTCGGATGCTTTCATGCGCCCTTCGCGTCGGGCAAAACGGGTTTCGGAAACCATGATGGGCCCCATAGAATTCATAATGCGGCGCGATTTGCGCCAGGACCGCATTTATGTCAATATTATTGACCCAAATACGGTCCAGTTTGGCAAAAGGTCGCAGTTTCAAGGCTGCGACCTTCCGATTGGCGGTGTCGGAGAACCGACTGACGCGTGTTAGTTCTTGGTCTTGTCGACCAGGGCGCCGGCCTTGATCCACGGCATCATGCCGCGCAGGCGTTCGCCGACTTCCTCGATCGGGTGAGTGTCGCACTTCTTGCGCAGCGCCTTGAAGCTGACCTGATTGGCCCGGTTCTCCAGCACCCAGTCCTTGGCAAACTTGCCGGACTGGATGTCGTCCAGAACCGCCTTCATCGCCTTCTTGGTTTCCGGCGTGACGATGCGCGGGCCGGAGACGTATTCGCCGTATTCGGCGGTGTTGGAGATCGAGTAATTCATGTTGGCGATACCGCCCTCATAAATGAGGTCGACGATCAGCTTCACTTCGTGCAGGCACTCGAAATAGGCCATTTCCGGAGCATATCCGGCCTCGACCAGCGTTTCCCAGCCGTTGCGGATCAGTTCGACCAGACCGCCGCACAGAACGACCTGCTCGCCGAACAGGTCGGTTTCGGTTTCTTCGCGGAAGGTGGTCTCGATGATGCCCGAACGGCCGGCGCCGATGGCGGAGGCATAGGCGAGCCCGAGTTCCATGGCATTGCCCGAAGCATTCTGCTCGACCGCGACCAGGGACGGCACGCCGCCGCCCTTTTCGAATTCGGACCGCACGGTGTGGCCCGGCCCCTTGGGAGCCACCATGATGATGTCGAGATCAGGGCGCGGCACGATCTGATGGAAATGGATATTGAAGCCATGGGCGAAGAACAGCGCCGCGCCCTGCTTCATGTTGGCGACCAGATCGTTCTTGTAGATATCGGCCTGATATTCGTCGGGCGCGACCATCATCATGATGTCGGCGACCTTGGCGGCCTCAGCGGCGCTCATCACCGTAAAGCCGGCGGTCTTGGCCTTTTCGGCCGGCGCCGAGCCGGGCAGTTCGGCGATGATGACATCCTTGACGCCGCTGTCGCGCATGTTCTGGGCGTGGGCATGACCCTGCGAGCCATAACCGATGACCGCCACCTTCTTGTTCTTGATCAGACTGAGATCGGCGTCCCGATCATAATAAACGCGCATGTGTGTCTCCCATGATTGGATTGGCGTTGGTTTGTTTCCGGTGAAGAACGGCACGAGAACCGCCCCTCGCATATCTCAGGTTCCAAACAGTTCGAAAAAGCAGTCGACCGCCTCGCGTGCCTCGCGGACGATCTCGTTTTCGCTGGGGTGAAGGTTCTCGCCGAGCAGACGCCGGATCTGGACGTCGCGCACGACGAGACCGAAAAAGATGCGGAACGCCTGCTCGCTGTCGGTGAAGCGCAACAAACCGACCGACCGGCCCGCCTCCAGAACCGGCTTGAGGCGGCGCCCCATCTCCAGACGGCCATTGCTGAGCACGATGGCGCCGAGATCGGGCACGGTCGTGCCGGCATGGGCGACGGCGACGCGGTTGAGCGCGACGGAATCGTCGCTGACCAGCACGGTGAGAAGCGCACGACCGAAGGACTCGATGCTCGTACGCAGGGTGGAGGCATCGAGATGCGCCCGATCGAGCCGCGGCACACCGACCTTGGCGGCCATCCATTGCACCGTGGCGACCAGCAGACCGTCGCGATCGCCGAACCACTTATACAGCGTTTCCTTGGAGCAATGCGCTTTGCGGGCCACCCCGTTCATGGTCAGCTTGTCGCCGCCGGCGATCAAAAGGCTGAGCGCCGCCTCAAGCACTTCGCCCTGACGCGGAGTCCAGACCTCCATCTGGCGAGCGGCCGACGCCACCATGATTCATGTCTCCTTTTGACGAGCGGAAATCCCTTCCGCCACCTGTTTGCCGTACCGTACCGTACGGTACTTCCATAAACAAGCCTAAAAGTATGTATAAGAAAAAAACCTCTTGTTGATTTGCCGCAAGGTGATTTGGGCGCGAAGGTGCTCGAATCACGAAAATAAAGGAGGGAATCATGTCGACTTGCTCAAGTTTCGTCTTTGAACTCAAGGCCGGCACAAAATCGACAGAACTGGTCGTTGCTTTCGGGCACGCGATCAACGAATGGACGGCTGGACCCGATTTCTTCAAGAAGCACAATGGTGTGCCAACCTGGACCGGCTCTGATCTCGGTTTGGCCGGGACGGCAGGCATGCAGGGCGTCCTGCGTCTTCCGGAAAGCGGCATCGACGGTCTTCCGCTTCACGCCATCGGCGAGCTGGACATTATGTACACGCCGACGCCGAAAGGCGCCTATATCCCGACCAAGGGCACATGGGAGCTGGTGTCGAAGAACTGAACCGAACCGGCGCGTCCAACGCCTCGCTCGAAGAGGGGTTCGCCGAACGGTCTCGGCGAGAGCGGAGGTGATGGAGGCACAGTGCATGAGTTCACAGGACGGCGGACACTGTCGTTCGCCGTCGGTGTTGGGTTTTGACGGGGCCGGCGACATGCATGACCCTTGCCCACCGGCCCGGTCGGGTCCACACTGAATGCCTCCTTTACCAACCCGACCAACCCCGATCGTCTCACCCATGTCTCAGCTTTTTTCGCCGTTCACCCTGCGCGGTCTCACTTTGCGGAACCGCACCGTTGTTGCGCCCATGTGCCAGTATTCGGCCCAGATGGGCCTCGCCAATGACTGGCATCTTGTCCATTATGGCAGCTTCGCCACCGGTGGATTTGGGTTGATCATCGTCGAAGCGACCGGTGTTGAGGCGCGCGGACGCATCACTTATGGATGTCTCGGCCTGTGGTCGGACGCCCAGATCGCGCCGATGAAGCGGATCGTCGATTTCGCGCATGCCCAGGGCGCCGCCGTTGGCGTGCAACTGGCCCATGCCGGCCGCAAGGCGTCGAGCCCCCTGCCTTTCCTGCCCCATCCTACCGAAGAGGAAAAGGCCCGCCGATCCTTCGAGGACTGGACGCCGGTTGCGCCCTCGGCCCTGCCGCACGCGCCGGGCTCGAAAATGCCTCACGCCCTGACGCTCGACGAAATCGCCGAAATCCGTCAGGCTTTTGTCGACGCGGCGGTCCGGGCCGACAGGGCGGGGTTCGATACTGTCGAACTGCATGCCGCGCACGGCTATCTCATCGATCAGTTCCTGTCGCCTCTTTCCAACAAGCGTGACGACATCTATGGCGGCTCACGGGAAAACCGCATGCGCCTGCCGCTCGAAATCGCCGAGGCGGTGCGCGCGGTCTGGCCGGAAAACAAGCCGCTGATCATCCGCATTTCGACTCAGGACTGGCATCCCGACGGATGGCAGGTCGAGGACAGCATCGTGTTTGCCCGCGAACTCAAGGCGCTGGGCGTCGATCTCGTCGACTGCTCCTCGGGCGGGTTCGCCGAATCGAAAATCGCACCCGTTCCCGGTTATCAGGTGGGGTTCGCCGAGGCGATCAGGAATGGCGCCGGCCTGCCGACCATGGCGGTGGGCCTTCTGGGCGATCCGACAGACGCAGAGGCTGCCGTTTCCGAAGGCCGGGCCGATCTGGTGGCGCTGGGGCGCCCGGCTCTTGAGGATCCAAGCTGGCCGGTCAGGACCCTGGCCGAGACCGGCCGAAAGCCGGAAGCCTATGCGCTTCATGCCAAACAGACGGGTTATGCCGTCAGGGCCCTGCATACGACCCTGGGCAAGGTGTGATGGCGTGAACCGTTCCGCGGGTCGCAGTGTTGCCGAATTTGGGGTGTTGCAATGGTATCGGCACCCCGTTTTTCGGCCCTCAACGGGACGAATGTGTCGCCGGAGCGTTGTGCTCCGCCACTCACCTGCCTAGATAGGCCTTTTGGACAGCAAGGACGGACGTGTGACGGGTTCGGGCGATAAGGAAAAACCAAAAAAAGCGCCCAAAGCTCCGGGTTGGCACAAGGTAGCGATCATCGGCATCGTTATCCTCGCCATCATCGTTCTGATCATCCTGTCCGTCGAACACACGATCCTTTTGACCCTGCAGGACCATTTCACCACCTGGGTGGCCATTGCCGGACCGTTCGGTTGGCTGGTCCTCATCATTCTGCTGATACTGCACTCCTTCGTGCCGTTTCCGCTGGAATTCGCCGCCGTCGCGGCAGGCATCACCTATGGATTCTGGCTCGGCGTCCTTTTGACATGGATCGGCACGGTGCTCGGCGGCATTCTCAGTTTCTGGATCTCCCGGCGCTTCGGCCGGGACTTCTTTGAACGTGCCCTCAATCCGTCCCAGATCGCCTGGCTGGAAAAGCACGCCAGAAACGAAGGCACGGTGGCTCTTCTGGTCAGTCGCCTGCTGCCTTTCATGTCCTTCACGCTGGTGTCCTACGCCGCCGGCCTGACCCCGGTCAGCTGGTTCACCTTCATCTGGACCTCGGCTGTCGGCATGCTGCCGATCATCATCATTTCAGTGCTCTATGGCGCCCATATCGACCAGATGCCGGCGGAATGGGCCATCGGCATCCCGCTTATCGCGGTGGCGCTGGTCTTCGGCATCTACTGGTACGCCCGCAAGCGCGGCTGGATCGGCGAGTCAGCACACTAGATCATTTCACCGTTTCATTGAAACGCTGAAATGATCCAACTCTTTGTCTTATCACGTTTTCCAATTGTAAAACCGGTATCCACTTTTGCTGAAAACGCTCTAAATCGGCGTGCGAAAAGTGAATGCCTGCTTTTCGCAAACACCGCGACAACAAAAGGACAAGGCGTTTGTTCCGAGTCCATCGGAACAATGAAACGCGCTAGCGCCCGGCCAGCACCGCGGCGTAGCGACGGACCGCTTCGGGGAACCCCATTTCCAGCGCATCGGCAGTCAGGCCGTGCCCGATCGAGGCTTCGTCGACCGGCGGCATGGCGATAACGAAAGCCGGCAGGTTGGCCAGGGTCAGGTCGTGCCCGACATTGATGCCGAGGCCGAGCGCACGGGCGGCGCGGGCGGTTTCGGCCAGACGGGCAAGATGGGCGTTGGCCTCGGAGGTGCCGTGCGCGTCGCCATAAGGACCGGTATAAAGTTCGACCCGGTCGGCGCCGACACCATGGGCCTCGGCCGGCAAAGACGGGTCCTCGTCGATGAAGACCGACGCGCGGATATCGGCCTTGTGCAGTCGAGCGATCACGCTTGAGAGGAACGCCTCGTTCCCCGCAATCGTCCAGCCATGATCGGAGGTGTTCTGCGCCGGATCGTCGGGAACCAGCGTCACCTGGTCCGGCATGACGGCGTCCACCAGATCGAGGAACGGCTCGGCCGGATAGCCTTCAATGTTGAATTCGGCGTCGGGATAGCCATCGAGCAGCTTCTTGAGATCGAAGACGTCGGTGCGCCTGATATGGCGCTCGTCCGGCCGGGGATGAATGGTCAGACCATTGGCACCGGCATCGAGCACCATTCGTCCGACATGGACGACATTCGGCCAGTCGACCGAACGGCGATTGCGGAGATAGGCGACGGCATTGAGGTTGACCGAAAGCTTGGACATGGCTGCATCCTGAGATTCAAACGGATTTTACCGCGCCGGAGCGGCGAAGGCAAAATCAAAGCTCATATGGACCGATCGCGGGCCGATATTCCGGCCGACGGCGCGTCATGGTGTCAGACGGCATTGCCGGAAGACCGTTTCGTCCGTTCCGTGATCACCAGAACGCAGATGCCGCTGAAAACGATCAGTGCGATGCCGATAAAGCCAAGCGCATTGGGCAAAACGCCGAAAACCAGCCCCGAAGACAGAACCGCCCACAACGCGCCGGAATAAAAGAACGGCGC
>CAXXWD010000004.1:0-100683 GCA_963667595.2 Devosiaceae bacterium
GCCCCAGACCCAGTCGACCGACGGCCAGTAGTCGGAGGCACCCGGCAGCTTTTCGTAAAGGCCGCTGCCATCGTTGCGCGCAGCATAGCTGACGCCCTCGATGCCTTCGGCGAACAGACGGAACACTTCGACATCGGAATGCAGCAAGCCGATCAGCTTCAGCGCTTTCCACGGGATGTTCACTGTCGGCCGAAACGGCCATCATCGAGGCATTCATCGCACCGGTGGTCAGCACCAGAGGCGCCAACCGCTTGGCCAGGAACGGCACGCCGAACTGGCTGTAGACTTCCGGACGGTCCTGGTTGGAATCGATGTCGAAGACGATGGTCTGAGCCTTGAGGCCAGCATAGAGCGCGTCGCGATTCATCGGGTTGGGATTGGTCTAGGCCGTTTTCATGCCACTGCCGGCGCAATTTGACGAGATCGCGATATTCGGGCGTTTCGTACATGTTGACGACGCTGAGGCTCGTGTCATCCATCTTGACCACGCCATAGCCGACATTGCCGGAGATGACCGGGTCGTAGCCGAGAAGTTCGGGAAGGACGTGGAGACGTCCGGCGGCAGGATAGATGCCCGGTTCCTCGCCAGCGACGATGCGCTCGAAGATCGGCGTGAGATCGGCCCAGCTATTGATGTCGTCGGGGCCGAAATCATACTTGTCGGCGAACGATTTGTTGAAAACCGGTCCGAAGGTCTTGGGGAACATCTGCTCGATCGGAATACCGTAGAGCTTGCCGCCGACGGTTCCCACCGCCAGCAGTTCCGCCGACACAGCGTCCAGAAGCTCTGGCGCTTCGGGCAGATAGTCGTTGAGCGCCATGAGGTTGCCCTGGGTGATGTTGTTGTAGAAATTGTTGGTCCAGGGCGCCGTCATCGCGATGTCATAGGGCTCGCGCGACGAATTGATCAGCGTCATGCGCTGGTTGTAGTCGGACATGGCGATGGGCGAGAGCTCGACATGCGCCCCGATACGCTCCTCGAGAATCGGGTTGAGCTTTTCTTCGACGGCCTTGACGCCCGCATTTGTGTAGGTCGCGGTCCCCCCGAACGGCACGATGAAACGCAACGTCGGAACCTCCGCAGCCAGGGCCGTGCTGCCAAGCAGCGCGGTGGCGGCCACGGTGAGCGCGCCAAGTGTCTTTTTCAATCCCGTCATGGTCTAGTCCTCTCTTGTGCACTTTGGTTTCGTTGGCTAGGCAGCCTCGGATGCGGATTATTTGAACGCCCCCAGCGTTGCGCCGCGTACGAGGTATTTCTGGAAAACGAGGAACAGCAGGGCGGCGGGCCCGGTGGCCAGCACGGCCATGGCCATGCGGCTGCTTTGAGCGGGAACGTCCATTCCCCTTGAAGCGAGCATGGGGCTGTCCTGCAAAAGCTGGATGTTCTGCTGGATGCGATAGAGCAGGTATTGCAGCGTCACCTTGTCTGTATCGCGGATGAAGTAGAGAACGTTGACCCATTCGTTCCAGTAGGTCAGTGCCGTCATGAGCCCGATCGTGGCCAGGGCCGGCCCCGCCATGGGCATGGCGACCTGCAAGAAGATGCGGAACTCGCCGGCGCCATCCATGCGGGCCGCCTCGAACACCTCCTCGGGCAGCGCCGCGAAATAGGTCCTCAGAATGAGAACGAAGAAGACATTGACGAGGTTGGGAAGGATCAGGGCCAGATAGTTGTCCACCAGCCCCAGATACTGGGTCATGAGGATGTAGAACGGCACGAACCCGCCGCTGAACAAAAGCGTGAAGAACACCGCGAAGGACAGGATGCGCCGAAAGCGGAAATCCGGTCGCGACAGCGCATAGGCCAGCATCGACATGATGAACAGGCCGAGAGTCGTGCCGACCACGGTGATGCCGATGGTCACGATATAGGCGCGGTAGATCTGGCCGCCGGTATCGAGCACGTATTCGTAGGCCAGCGTCGTCAGGCCCTGCGGCAACATGGAAAAACCGTTCCGGGTCAGCATCGTGTCCGACGAGAACGACGCCGAGATGATCAAAACGAGCGGCAGCAGCGTTATCAGGGCGAAGATCGCCAGGGCGACATGCGGCATCGCGTTGGCGATGAAGCGTTCGAGCTGGAACGGGCGCTTGCGAACAGAAGCTGTGGACATCAAAAGAGCGCCTTTTCTGGATCGATGCGCCGGACAAGCCAGTTGGCCAGGATCACGAGGATGAAACCGATCACGGCCTTGTAGAGGTCGGCTGCGGCACTCATCGTGACGTTCCCGGACTGCACCAGGGCGCGATAGATGAAGGTTTCAAGCACGTCGGTCGTGTCGTAGAGCAGCGCCTGGTTGAGCGGCACCTGGTAGAACAGACCGAAATCGGCGTTGAAGATGTTCGCCAGCGACAAAAGAAACTGGATGATCACCAGCGGCAGAATGAGCGGCAGCGTGATGGTGAAGAACTGCTGCGTACGGCTGGCGCCGTCGACGCGGGCGGCCTCATAGAGCTGCGGATTGATCGCCAACATGCCGGCCAGATAGATGAGCGTGCCCCAGCCCGTCGTTTTCCAGATCACCACCAAAACGAGGATCAGCGGCCACCAGCCCGGCTCCTGGTAAAAGGAAATCGGATGACTCAGAAAACTGTTGATCACGCCATTGCTGGAAAGAAAGGCGAAGATGAAATAGGAAACGATCACCCAGGAAATGAAGTACGGGAACAAAAAGACCGTCTGGTAGTAGCGGGTCATCCGGCTTTTGAAGACTTCGAACAGAAGCGCCGAGATGAAAACCGTGAAGACGGTCGTTCCGACAATGAACAGCCCGTTGAGGAAAAGGGTGTTCTTGGTCGCGTTGAAGGCGCTGGCCGTGGTGAACAGAAACTGGAAGTTCTTCAGCCCGACGAAGGGGCTCCCGAAGATGCCGAGACGCGGGCGGAAATTGGTGAAGGCGATCCAGTAGCCGACGAGCGTGGCGTATTTGAACACGAAGAGCCAGAGGAGCGCGGGTGCACTCATCAAGAGTAGCGCGATCATCCGGCGGCGGCTTGCCGAAGCCCTGCGGCTCCGTTTCCTGACTGTGGCGGTCATTGGGCTTGTCCCTGGAGGGTATTGACGCTGTCGCGCCAGATGATCTGTGGCGGCAAAAGCACCTGCTGCGCGGCGGTTCCTCCCTTGATCCGGTCGATAAGGATGCGTGCGGCCTGCTGGCCGAGTTCGCGCCCGGGCAGATCGATGGTGGTGATGCGCGGCATCACCAGATCGGCGGAGGAATCGGGCAGGATCGATGCCAGCGACACGTGCGCCGGCACCTCGATGCCATCCGATCTGAGGGCATTGAGAACCTGTGGCATGGCCACGTGGCCGCCGATGAAAAAGCATGTCGTGTCGGGATGGCGTTCGAGCCCTTCGCGGATCGCCGCGACGATGCCCGCAACGCTGAAATCGGCGTTGACGACGACCGGCGTCAGACCGTGGTCGGCCATGCCCTTCTCGTAGCCCTCATGCAAAAGGCCGGCGCTGAAACGCCGCACCGGCTGGTTGAGCGCGTTGCCGACCAGAGCCACGTGCCGATGCCCGTTGGCAAAAAGCCGATCGATCATCTGGCGGGCGCCTTCGATCAGATCGACATCGACAAAGGAAACGCCTTCGGTGTCTTCGGTTCGCCCGAGCAGAACGAACGGCCTGTCGTTCTGGCGCAGGGTGTCCACCCTCCAGTCTTTCGTCTGGACCTGCAACAGGATCAGTCCGTCGAACTGCCCCGTCGGCAAAAGCGAGGTGAGTTTTTTCTGGCTCGTACCGCGCGGCAGGAGATTGACCGAGAAATCCTCCGTTTCGGCACCGTCCACGATACCCGTCAGGTATTCGTAGGTGATGGAGCCAAGCTCCGAGGATGTCGCGTGCGGCAAAACCGCAATGACATTGCTGCGTCCCGAAGCAAGCCGTCGCGCACTGATGTGCGGCGCATAGCCCAGCTCGTCCATCACGGCACGCACCTTGGCGATGGTTTTTGCGGAAACATCGGGCTTGTTGTTGAGGATGCGGGACACCGTTGTCACCGAAACGCCGGCGCGTTTGGCGATGTCCATGATCGTCACACTCGTCAAATTCGGGTCGTCCATATCCTTGCCTCTCTGGCCCGCGGAAAAGTTCCGGAAGCGCTACCGGTAGCGCTTCCATTAGCGGTTCCGATTTGTTATGTCAACGACGCGACGTCACTAAGGGAGGAAACGATGCGTTCTTCGATCCAAGCGTTGCGGATAGAAAAAACCCCGGAAATCAGCGCTTTTCGCGCACAAATCCCCAATCCGGCAGCCTCTCGGAAAACCCTTCTGGCCCATCCGGAGCTTGAAACCTTCCTGGTCCGTCGCGCCGAGTCGGCATTGGCGAGCCCCTGGCCTGACGATCTCCGACAGCACATTCGAATTGCGTTTTCTCTGCGCGGCCGACATCCGGGAAACCGGCAATGGCGAAATCGCCCTTGTCGAACGCCTGCGCTACCGACAACCGGTCCGGGAACTGCACACAACCATCAGCTTTACGGCCTGACGCCGGGCACAACCGATGCGACGGCCGGTCAACGCGGCTTTCGCACGTCTTCAAAATTCCCTTCAACTTCAACGATCAACGATGAACCAGATCCTCTCCACTTCCGCCCTTTCCCTCGACATCAACGCCAAGGCGCTTAAAAAGCTGTCGCGCCTTTCGCTCGCACCGGGAACCAAGGGGCTTTTGCCACGCCAATGTCCCATCGCCCTCGGCGAGATCGGCACGAAAGGCTGGAACGTTCTTGCCGGCGATGTCGGTTTACCCGCCGCTCTTTTGCGGATGTCGGCGATCGAAAACAACAGCCGCACCATGCAGCGCTACATGGCCGAAAAGGGCATGTCGCTGGCGCCCCACGGCAAGACCAGCATGGCGCCGCAGCTCTTTTCACGTCAGATGGCGGACGGCGCCTGGGGCCTGACAATCTCCAACGTGCAACACCTCGCCATCGCCCTCGCCTACGGCTTTCGTCGCCTGATCATCGCCAACCAGATCGTCGGCGCCGGCGAGATCGCCGAGCTGGCGCGCCTTTTGGCCGAAACCCCAAACGCCGAAACCTATATCTTCGTCGATTCCGTCGAAAGCGTTGACCGTCTGGTCACGTACGGCGGCGCCAATGCCGGCGCCCTGCCCGCCTGCCTGATCGAGATCGGTTATGACGGCGGCAGGGCCGGTTGCCGTACGATCGAAAAAGCTCTGGACGTTGCCGAAGCGGTGCGCAGGAACAATCTCAGGCTCAGGGGCATCGCCGGCTTCGAAGGGCTCCTGTCCGATGTCGATCTGGTGGATGCCTTTCTCGACCGGATCTGCACCGTCGCCAGCCGATGCGAAGACAAAAACCTGTTCGACCCCGACGCCGAGATCATCCTCTCGGCAGGCGGTTCGGCCTACTACGATCGCTTGAAGGTCCGTCTCGCGACGAACGACCCCGTGGCCCGGCGGACGCGCATCGTCGCAAGAAGCGGCTGTTATCTGACCCACGATTCGGGCACCTATGCCAAAGCCTTCACGGCGGTTTGCCAAAGGGATTCCGCCCTTCATGCCGGCGGTTTCGTCCCGGCCCTGCTATTGGCGGGCGAAGTGCTCTCGCGCCCCGAACCGAAAAAAGCCATTGTCGGTCTGGGACGACGCGATTGCGGAACGGATGCCGACCTGCCGATCCCGCTGATGCAGTTCCGGCCCGGCCGGGACCACGAACCGCGTCCCATCGGTCCTGGCTATCGCTTTTCCGGCATCAACGACCAGCACGGCCATATCGAAGTGCCTGAAAATAGCCCGCTCGCCGTGGGCGATCTCGTCATTTTCGGCATTTCCCACCCCTGCACCACCTTCGACAAATGGCAGGTTCTCCTGGCCATCGACGAGGACTGGACCGTCATCGACGCCATCAAGACGTTTTTCTGAAACAACGGGCGAGAACCGGCATCGGTTTTTTTGAAGCGAAGCTCTGGACGAGACGCCAGAGGGCGATAAAAACGCAATGAAGCGAGGATCCAACATGAACGACACCACGACACTTACCGGTGAAGTCAACTACGATGACACGCTTGTATCGGAGGACGTTCCCGCGCTTTTCGGGACAGCCGCGCCCGATGCCGCCACGGTCGCCGGGGCCCGACGAAACTGGCTGGCGCGTTTCGATGCCGAGATCTATGGCACGATGCCGCCACCGCCCGACGCGGTGACGATCGAACGCATCCCAATCGCTAACGAGAATGCCGAACGCATCGCGATCACCCTTGACGTCGCCGGCCGGCATTTCTCGGTCGACGCCGCCCTGTGGCTGCCCAAAACCGCCGGTCAGACGCCGGTCCCCATTGTGTTGGGTCTCGACTTTCTGGGGCCGGTCGGCATTTTCGTGACCGACGCCTACCCCATCGATCCCCATGCCAGAATTCCGAGTTCCTCGGGAAGACGCCTTTCCGACAGCCTGCGCGGCACGACGGCGCATCGCTGGCCGGTCAAGCTGATAACCGAGGCCGGCTTTGCCGTTTTGACGAGCTGCTACGGCTCCTGGGTGCCTGATTCCGAAGACGTGTGGCGCGATCACGGGGTCTGGCCGCTCACCCAACCGGCCGCCGAAACGACGACGCCCGGCGCGCTCTCCCTGTGGGCCTGGTCGATCAGTCGGCTGATCGATGTCGCCGCGCTCCTGCCCGAAATCGATACAACGCGGATCGCCGTCGCGGGCCACTCGCGTCTCGGCAAGGCCGCCCTGCTCGCCGCCGCCCATGACACGCGTATCGGCGCCGCGCTCGTCAACGATTCCGGATGCATGGGGGCCAGCCTCACCAGCCGCGTCTATGGGGAAACCAAACCGGAAATGCGCATGCGCTTTCCGCACTGGCTCCCCGAAGATCCGCGCCCCGCTGCACCGGATGCCCTGCCCCTCGACCAGCATCATCTTCTGGCCTCGGTGGCGCCGCGCGGTCTTTACGTCGCCTCGGCTTCCGAGGACCTGTGGGCCGATCCCAAGGGCGAATATCTCGCCTTTGTCGCTGCCGCGCCGATGTGGCCGGAAGCGTCCCCGCCACCGCTCAACGCCATATGGCACGAGAACGCCCAGTATACGGGCGGCGGCATCGGCTGGCATCTGCGGCCCGGCCCCCACGACATCCGGCCCTATGACTGGCGCCGTTTCCTTGTCTTTGCGGCCGATCGCCTGACCAATCGCGCTTAAGGCAAGCCGTGTTCTGGCGGCATCGTGTGATCTGCCCTGACTTCCTATTCTGTCGCGTTTTCAAGGGAAAGTGGCATCCACTTTTCCTTGAAAGCACTCTGGAGCAGGTCAAGTTTGGCGAGCACCGCGCCTGCCCGTCTTTCTTGTGCACCAACGCATCCATCCGCCGGGCGGTGGGAGGCTTACCCGGCGAATGAATGCATCGGTTGCGTCCTAGCCCACTGTCATCTCCGTCAGGACCTCGGCCCTGTCGCGGACGAACACCGGAATGGCTTCCAGTGGCGCGGCGCAATCGCACCAGACGCCGCCGTCCCGACGGGTTCCGGTTGCAGGATCGATCCAGGCACACCCTGCCGGCAGCCAGACCTTGCGGCTGCGCTGGCCAGCCTCAAGCACGGGCGCGACCAGGATATCCGGACCGAACATGTATTGATCCTCGATCTGCCAGCTTTCCGTCTGGTCCGGGAAATCGAAGAACAGCGGCCGCATGACCGGCGCGCCGCTTTCATGAGCGGCCTTCATCTGGCGCATGACATAGGGCCGGAGCCGTTCGCGCAACTCCAGGTTGCTCTTCATGATGGCGTAGTTGGCCTCGCCATAGCTCCACACTTCGTTCGGCGCGCCGCTGTCGCATTGCGCGATGCCGTCGCGATAGGTCTCGGCCGGCGGCTCGGTCGGCAGGCGATACCCATGCAGCCGCATCACCGGACAGAACACGCCCCACTGGAACCAGCGGATCAACAGCTCCTGAAATTCGGGATCGTTGATGTTGCCGCCATCGAACCCGCCGATATCGGTGGTCCACCACGGAATGCCGGCAATACCCATGTTCAATCCGGCGGCAAGCTGGTTGCGCAGAGCTCCGAAGGTCGAGTTGATGTCGCCCGACCAGACCAGCGCGCCATAGCGCTGGCTGCCCGCCCAGGCGCAGCGGATGAGATTGACGATCTCGTCCTGGCCCGCCTCGCGCATGCCTTCGTAGAACGCCTGGGCATAGTGTTGCGGGTAGATGTTGCCGACTTCGAGAACCGGCCCGAGATGGTAGCGGTAATTATCGAAATCGTAGACGCTGAACTCGGGTTCGGCCTCGTCCAGCCAGAAGATGCGAACGCCGAGATCGTAATAGTTCTTTCTGGCCTCGTTCCACACATAGCGCCGTGCACCCGGATGGGTCGCATCGAAGAAGGTCGTGTTACCGAGGAAGGTCATGTTGACCGGAACACCCCGCTCCGTCTGGACCAGATAACCCTTCGACTTCATGATCTTGTAGTTCTCGGTGCGGTTGTCGACCGTCGGCCAGATCGACACCATCAGCTCGACGCCCATCGATCTGAGTTCGTCCACCATGGCTTTCGGATCGGGCCATTCGCGGGGATCGAAACGCCAGTCGCCCTGGTTCGTCCAATGGAAGAAATCGGCGACGATGACGGAGAGCGGCAGGCCGCGGCGCTTATATTCGCGCGCGACATCGAGAAGCTCTTCCTGGGTCCTGTACCTCAGCTTGCACTGCCAGAAGCCGGTGGCGTAATCGGGAAGCATGGGCGCCGTGCCGGTCGCGACGGCATATTGCCGACTGATTTCGGCCGGCGTGTCGGCGGCGGTGATCCAGTAATCCATCTGTTCGGTCACGCGCGCCAGCCAGGTGGTGACGTTGTTGGCAAAACTGACCTCGCCGATCGCCGGATTGTTCCACAAGAACCCGTAGCCGAGACTGGACATCATGAACGGAACGCTGGCCTGCGAATTGCGCTGCGCCAGCTCCATGGTGCAGCCCTTCACGTTGAGGAAAGGCTGCTGGTACTGCCCCATGCCGTAAATCTTCTCGCCCGGCTGCGCTTCGAAACGCACGCGCAACTCGTACTTGCCGCCCGGAACGGGTTTGAGATCGCGTGCGGACAGGGTCAGGGGGCTGAAATACTTGCCGCTGCGATCCTCGAGCTGGCCGGCGGCGAACCGCGTCCGCCAGTATTCCTCGAGCAGGAGTTTGCCGTTCTGGTTGTAGTACCGAACCTGGCCGCGATCGTTGACGACGGCGGAAATGGTGCCGTTGACGATCCTGGCGCCCTCCTTGAGGCGCGAAACCTCGACTTTGGTCGACGGCTTGGCCGGAAGCAGAGCCCAGTCCTTGTCGTTGAGCGCCGGTGCCGCCGTTGCCCGTACGCGCAGACTGTTCTCGCCCCACGCCTCGATCTGCAGCCTGTGGCCGTCATACATCCACACCAGTTTGTCGGAGGCCAAGTTGAACTCGCTCATTTTCTTCCTTTCCCTTGCAGGACGGTCAGCGAATCCGCTGTCCGATCCGTGCAGTTTCGTCTTCTTGCGACTTCGATTCATCCGGTCCGGACGTTGCGGACCGGCACCTTGCCGTATCAGCCGTTCTCCTCGGCAACGGGGATTTTCGCGCCGTTACGCAGATAGACCGGAATCTGGTCCAGCGGCGCGGATTGATCGATCTCCGTCCCGCCTTCGACGACCTCTCCGGTAAAGGCATGGGTCCAGCGCGCGCCTTTCGGCAAATAGACGCGGCGGCTGACCGCACCCGCTTCGAGAACCGGGGCGACGAGCACGTCGGAGCCGAACATCATCTGATCGTCCACCGTCCAGGCCCGCGCATCTTCCGGAAAATCGACAAACAGCGGCCGCATCGCCGGCAGTCCCTCGCTCGACGCCCTGTCCAGTTGCGCGTGCAAATAGGGGCGCAGCCGTTCGCGCATCGCCATAACGCCCGCGATGATTTCGTAGGCCTTGTCGCCATAGGACCAGACTTCGTTCGGACCACCGGTCGAATCCCAGCCCGTATCCTCGCGCGGCTCGCGATTGCCGTGAAGCCGGAACAGCGGGCAGAAGGCGCCATACTGGAACCAGCGAACGAACAGTTCACGATAGTCCGGATCGCTGGGATTGCCGCCATGGAAGCCGCCGATATCGCTCGTCCACCAGGGGATGCCCGCCATGGCGATGCTCAGCCCCGCCCGGAACTGGGTCCTGAGCGAGTCCCAGGTCGGCGGGATGTCGCCGGACCAGACGGCCGCCGGATAGCGTTGCTGTCCCGCCCAGGCCGACCGGCACAACAGCACCGTCTCGCCGTCCTCGGGATTGCCCGTCTCGGCGGCGGCGCGCTGCATGCCCTCGGCGAACAAACGGGCGTTCTCCCGCGGGAAGAGGCAACCCATTTCGGCGCCCGGTCCTGCGTGGTAGGTCAGGTTGGCGTGGTGGCCGGGGTTGATCTCCGGTTCGCAGGCATCGAGCCACCAGACCCTGACGCCGAGATCGTAATAGTTCTTCTTGGCCAGCGACCAGATGAAGTCGCGCGTCCTTGGGTTGGTCGGATCGTAAAAGGAGAGCGGCCCCGGGGCAGTCATGCCCTTGTCGCGGATGGTGCTAATAAACTCGGTTCCCTGATCCGTGCCAACCAGCATGCCCTCGTCACGAAGGGTCTCGTAGTTCTCCGAGAACGGGGAAACAGTCGGCCAGATCGATACCATGAGCTTGATACCCAACGCATCGAGCTCGCGCATCATCGCTTCAGGGTCCGGGTATTCGGCGGGATCGAATTTGTAGTCGCCCATGGCCGTCCAGTGGAAATAATCGGTGACGATCACCGAAATCGGCAGGTTGCGGCGCTTGTATTCCCGCGCCACCTCCAGCAGCTCTTCCTGCGACCGATAGCGCAGCTTGGACTGCCAGAACCCGGAGGCCCAGCGCGGCAGCTTGGGGGCGTGACCGGTCGCATCGGCATAGCGGGCCAGCACCTCGGCAGGCGTTCCGGCGATGACCAGATAGTCGATGGCGCGAGCTTGGCGCGCGGTCCAGCGGGTAACATTGCTGGCGAACTCCACGTGGCCGATGGCGGGATTGTTCCACAAAAAGCCATAGCCCCGGCTACTCACGAAGAACGGAATCGAAACCTCGCCATTGCGCTGTACCAAATCGAGCGACAGCCCCTTGTGGTTGAGCCGTCCGTGCAGGCGCTGGCCCATGCCGTAGAAACGTTCGTCATCATAGGCATTGAACTGCTGGTGTATTTCTCCCGCGCCGGAACGGTTGCCATAAAAGACGCGCGCGCCCGGCCACCAATAGTGCTCCCGCTGCTCGGCAAGCAGTTCCGTGCCGTCGACGGTGCGTAAGAAACGGATTTCGGGAAAGGCCACGCCCTCGCTTTGCGGCAGGGTCACTTCGACGGTCAGCCCACCGTTGACCAGCACCGCCCCGTCGTTCTCGACGGATATATCGGCGGGCCGGTCAATGGCGGGAGGAACATCCAGAGCTCCGGGGACCGTGGGCAGGTTGTCCTGTGCTGCGCGAACACGCACACCGTCGCGGCCCCAGGCCTCGATCCGGAGGATCTCGTGCTGGTGCCGGACCTCAATGGCATTTTCGATCTTGGAAAAACGCGTCACGATCGTTCTACCTTCGACTTTGGCTTACTTTACGGCGCCGGCGGTGGTGCCGGCCGCGATGTAGCGCTGAGCGAAAATCAGCAGCATGATGGTGGGGATGGATGCCAGGACCGAGGTCGCCATCACCGAACTCCAGTCGCTGATGAAACCGCTGATATAGACGTAAAGGCCGAGGGTAACCGGCCGCACCTCGTCCGTCGTCGTCAGCGTCAGGGCGAACAGGAAGTCGGACCAGGAAAACAGGAAGGTGAACAGGCCAGCCGTGACGATGGCGTTGCGGGACATGGGCAGAACCACCGAGACAAGAGTCCTGAGCGGGCCCGCGCCGTCGATCCGCGCCGCTTCGATCACCGACATCGGGATCGCGCGCATGAAGGCGTTGAGGATCAGGATGGAGAACGGGATGCCCGCCGTCGAATCCGCCAGAATGAGCCAAGGATCGAATTGAGCAGCCCTGTCTGGCTATAGGCGCTGTAAAGCGCGTTCGCCACCACGATGCCGGGGATCATCTGGCTGACCAAAACGCCGAGCAGGACGGCATTGGCCCAGCGGATGCGGAAAACGGCAAGCGCATAGGCCGCCGGCGCGGCAATGAGCAGGGAAAACAAGACGCTGCCACTCGCTACCACCAGGCTGACGAGAAGATGGCCGCCCTGATCGTGGATCGCCTTGGCATAGCCGATCCAGGTGATATCGGTGGGAAACCAGGGCGTGCTGGCCGCCGCGCTGCCCTGTTGCAGCGAGACATTGACCATCCAGTAGACAGGAAAGAGCAGGAACCCGAGAATGAGCGCGCCAAAGAACGTCTGGTCCCATCCGCCGAGCCGATGGCGGCGGTGACGCCTTCTGTAGGTGCTCATTCCAGTGCCTGAAAGAGTGCGGGTCGCGGCGTTCATGATTTCCCCGCAGACTTGTTGATATAAAGATAGAAGACGGCGAACAGAAGCGAGATGGCGACGAGAATATTCGCCATGGCCGCCCCTTGGCCGAACTGGAAGTTGACGAAGGACAGCTGGTAGGACTGGGTCGACAGTGTCTGGGAGGAGTTGGCCGGCCCGCCTCCCGTCAGGCCAAGTATGATATCGAGGACCTTCAGGGTGTAGATCACGCCCAGCAACAGCACGACGCTCACCACCGGACGCAGCAGCGGCCAGGTGATCCAGCGGAAGGCCTGCCAGCCGGTCGCGCCGTCGATCTGCCCCGCTTCGTAGAGATCCTCGGGAATGTCCTGCACCCCGCTATAGAGAATGGCGACGTTGAACGGGATGCCGATCCAGATATTGACGATGATGCATGCCAGAAGCGCCAGCGAGGTCGTGGTGAGCCATCCGGGATGATCGGCCAGATGAATGGTGTCGAGGATGCGATTGATGGCGCCGTTGTCCTGGTCGAGAAGCCAGCGCCAGACCGCGCTCGACACGATCAGCGGCAGCAGCCACGGCAACAGGATGAGCGATCGCAGCAGATCGTTCAGAGGGAAACGTTTGCGGAAATAGAGCGCGATCGCCAGCCCGATGGTGAACTGGCCGGCGATCGAGCCGATCGTGAACAAGAACGTGTTGAGAAGCGCGGAAGAAAAGATCGGCGATCTCAGGATGATGTCGTAGTTCTTGAAACCCACCCAGGGGGCTTCTCCGGTGAAGAACGATTTCACGGTGTAGTCTTGAAAACCCATGACGACATTCTTGACCACCGGATAGCCGAAAAAGGCGAGAATGAAGACGATGGCCGGCACCAGGAACAACATTTCCAAAAAGCGTTCCCGCCGCCTGCTGCTCACCCCTTTTGAAGCCAATACGGATGGTCTGTGCGACTTCCGAGTTTGCATGTCGCCGATCCTTTCCGCTCACACGTCTAGTTCTGTTGAGCCTGCTTCAGGGCGTCCATGGGCGAGGCAGAACCGGTCAGAGCCAGCTGCACGGCGTTGTAGATCGCGGTCGCCGCCTTCGGCCAGTCATTGCCCAACTCGCCGGTACGGGCGCGGGCGTCCTGAACCATCTCGTAGAAGGTCTTCATCTGTGGAGCCTGTTCGAGGAAGGCATCGCGAACCGCGTCGGCGGTCTTGGTCGGCACCGTCTGCCGCTTCACGGCGAGGCTGACCTGCATGGCGTCGCTGGAAAGGCACTCCGCCATCTTGGCCCCGATCTCTTCCTTGGCCCTGTTGCCGGTATTCGGCACCGTCCAGACTTCGCCGCCAAGCGGCGCCACGGACTTCTGGTCGGCCGTCTGCGTCGGGATCGGCACGATCGCGTAATTCAATCCCTCGTCGGAATCGAGCAGCGGGATCTGCCACGGACCGTTGACCATCATGGCCGCATTGCCCTGACGGAACTGATCGTTCACGTCCGCCTGCGTCCAGTTCAGCACCGAGCGGGAAACGGACCCGTCATTGAGCAGATCCACCCAGAGCTGCAACGCTTCAGCCGTTTCGGGCGTGGCGATGTCCTTTTCGTCGCCACCGTTCGACCACATGAACGGCAGGAACTGCCAGGTCCCCTCGTAATTGGCAGGCGCCGAGAAAGCGAGCCCGTAGCGCTTGCCATCGGTCAGCTTCTTGGCCGCGTCGCGCAGTTCCGCCCAGGTCGTGGGCGGGGTGACACCTGCCTTTTTCAGGATGTCGGCATTGTAGAAAAGCGCGATGGTGTTGGTGATCGGCTGCAGGCCGTAAAGCTCACCTTCATAGGTGGACGCCGCGATGACACCGGGAATGTAGCCTTCCGCCGTGATGCCGAATTCGGAAAGCGGCATCAACGCACCGGTGGACGCGATCTGCTGGACTTCCGGATTATCGATCATGAGCAGGTCCGGCAAGGTGCGCGACGCGCCCTGTTGCAGGATCTTGGAGATCAGCGAGCTGCCCGGAACCACTTCCCGGTTGACGGTAACGCCGAGTTCAGCCGCACAGGAATTGAGGGCCTCCTCATAGAACTCGAAGTCAGGGGAATTGGTGTAGTAGTCGAGCACGCGAATACTGTCCTCGGCCACTGCCGCCACGGGCAGAGCCACCGACGCCGCGGCAAGTGGCAAAACAAGCGCCACCGCCGTTCTTGTGAACCTTGCATGAAATGCGAGGGGTTTCTTAGTCATCCTATTTCCTCCTTCAATTGACGCCTTTTTCGGCGCTTTGGTTTTGGCACCTGAATGCCTTCGGAGCGCTGCCGGATCGGCTAGTCGTTCCGAACCGTTCGCCGGGTTTCGTTGAACCCGGTGTTGGCAAGAGGCATGACCGTGTCCCGGCGGGTCAGCCGGGATGGCACAAGGTCAAGGAATGAATCCGGATCCGCCTGATCGTGGTCGAGAAGACGGAAGACAAGCTCGATGGCACGCCGGGAAACCTCGCGCGGTTCGAGCGACACATTGGTCACCGTCGGTTCGGATTCCTCGGCCGTCTCGTCGGTACAGTGCGCGATAACCGAGATGTCACGTCCCGGAACGAGTCCATTCGAGATCAGTGCATGCAGTATCGGCTGCACGGTCTGGCTATTCGGAATGATCACGCCCAGCCGCTGTGCGCGATCGATGGACATTACCCGCCGCACCACGTCCCGCGCGGCCCCCCGCCCCGGCTCCATGGGCGGCAGATACTCGTAGGCCAGACCATGAAGACGTGCCGCCTTAACAGCCGCATCGGTAAACCGGAGACGAAATTCAGGTTGCGCTGCGTGACACTGGTGGAATGGCCGACGAACAGGATCCGGTCATGTTTTGTTGCCGCCATTTCCGCGACGGCCATTTCTGCCGCATGTTCGAAATCGACATCCACACACCGCAGATTGGCGGAATTCGTGGGAACACCGATGAGCACTACTGGCTCGGACAGAGACGCGGCGATGGCAACCCGTTCATCCTCGACCTTCAGATCCATGAGGATGATCGCGTCGCAAAGCGACCGCCCGGCCAGCCGATGCAGACTGACATTGCCCTCGTCCGAGGTGGCAAGCAGGACATCGTAATCCCGCGCCCGGGCCAGGCTGGTGATGGTTTCGATGAAGGGAAGCAGCCCGGCGGAATCCGTTCCCGGACCGAAGGACGGCAAGACCAGACCGATCACGCTGGTGCGCCGGCTCGCCAACGCCCGCGCTCCGGCATTGGGCTGATAGGTCAACTGCTCGATGGCGTCCTGAACACGCCGGCGCGTCTCTTCGGAAATCGAACGCTTGCCGGTCAGGACATACGACACCGTGCTCTGGGCGACCCCAGCAACCCGAGCCACGTCCTTGCTCGTGAACTTCGACATATCCCGCACCTCCCCTTTGGTGCTATCGATACGTATCGACAACTGGTGCTGCCAAATCGCGTTGGTACGCGGTTTGTCGATACGTATCGATTGATTTATTATCCACCCGAGGTGGAATGTTGTCAATGAGCCGTGATCACGGGAAGAATCGTGCGGGATTTACTGCTATCTGAAAATATTACTCTGCGTTAATTCTCATGTTTTATAGACTTTTCTGGCATGAAAGAAGCTTTACGTGCCTGTTTCCATCGAATTGCCAATTTCTATGGAAATGCACTGGAGCGAAATTCGGGGGATATGTATTTTATAGGGTTCATCATATGCGAAAAGGCACTCCTCTCCTCCCTTGAGTATCACCGAAAACTGTTTTCTTCAAAAGCTGTCGAAATCGTTCTTGTGCAAACCGGCATCGTCACACCGGCAGTCAATTCGCGGATATCGATTACAATTCCGACGGCGTAACGGGAATCGGGGAGACCGGATTCACTCGAACTGGCGCCCGAAAACCGATCGAACCCGCCTGTGCGCGGCACATGGCGCGGATGAAGGTTACGGGTCCGTTTTAGGTGCCAACCGCGTGAAAAACGCATCCATGTCCATCAGTCATCCGTACCGCGACGCGAGAACCGACGACTGGAGAACATCGGGGGTGACCCTTTCGATGGCCCGCAACTGGCGGAAATCGAACGAGGAGAATGGAAGGAGAATGGCGCAGCAGGACGATGAACGACTGCAAAGCTGGTGCGCAAGACCGACATCGTCCGTCACAAGGACCCTGGCGGCCATCGACTGGAGGCAAACAGGCGTTACTGCAACGATACCTGCGAAAACGAAGCGGCTCGCAGAATCCGCATGTATACCTCGACGTTAACCAGCACCAACATCAACTCGGTCAGCACCGGGGCTAAAGTGTTCTGGGACCAAGACAACAATTCCGGCACGACGCCGGTGGCGCTGGCCGTGTTCGACGGCGTATCGAGCTATGACCCGCTGACGGTCACCACCAAGGTGGCCGGTGCCGTCGCGGGAACCACCGACATCACGCTGAGCGCAACGCCGACCCATTACTGGGACGGATCGACATGGGTCGCTTTCACCAACGTCGACACGCAGCTGGCGGCCGGATCGCGCTATTTCGAGTTCGGCGCGGCAAACGGCAATGTCGCCGCCAGCAGCGCCAAGGGCGGAACGCTCGTCGTGGGCGGCGTCGATGTCGTTGTCTCGGTCGATGTGACCGGCACGTCTGGCACCATCTACGAAGGCATGGTGGTGACGGCCCTTGATGGCATGACCTCCGTCCTGCCATCGGGCACCGTGGTCACCAAGGTGAACTACGACGGCAGCGGCAACATCACCTCGGTCGAACTCTCCAACGATTTTTCGCCCAAGCCGTCGGATCCGACGGGCTACGCGCTCTCGTTCAGCATGCCGACGGGCGGTGACACCACGATCACCACGGCCTATGGCACGCTGGAACTGCTAAGCGACGGCACCTACACCTACACGCCCATCGCCAACAATCCGCTGCTCGATGCCGGCGAGACGGTGGTCGAATCCTTCGCCTACATCATGCAGGACGCGCTCGGGGCGAAAAGCGCGGCGACGCTCACCATCACGCTTGCCGGATCGGGGACCAACGACCCGGTGGCCGGCAATGACACGATCACCGCCGTCGAGGCCGGCGGCGTTGCCAATGGCACGGCCGGGACCGATCCTTCCGCCACATCCAGCCCCAACCGGCTGATCGACAACGACACGACGAATGTCACCAATTTCCCGAACAAATACGTGTCCGGGGTGACGTCGGTCGAAACGGGCAACAGCGCCGATCCGGCCACCAGTTCGATCGCGGACAATGCCGGCACCAGCCCCGCCGTCGTGGTCGGCAGGTACGGCACGTTCACAGTCGGTGCGGACGGGTCCTACGTCTATACCGTTGACAACACCAATCCGGCCGTCTCGTCTCGGTTACCGATATCGACGCCAACCTGCAATCCGTCATCCTGCACGTGGACAATGGCACACTGACGGCAACGGGTTCCGGCGGCACGATTGACGGCGCCGGTACGACGGACCTCGTGATCACTGGCACGCAGGCCGAGATCAACGCCATTCTCGCAACGCTCAGCTACACGCCGAATACCGGCTTCTCGGGGGCGGACTTCTTGACCATTCTCAGCCAGGATTCCTCCAACGCCTACGACAGCGACGGGCTGGCCATCAACATTCCAACATCCTTTACCGGACCAACGGTCAGCGAAGCCGATCTTGCGACCGGCAGCACGCCAAGCGGAACCGGCGAAACGGCCAGCACCAGCCTGACGGCGCCGAGCGGGCAGAGTTTTGGAACGAACACCCAGAGCGGCACCGATGCCTATGGAAGCTGGACGCTGACCACCGGCGGCGTCTTTACCTACACGCTCACCAGCGCTCCGGGCGTTTCCGGCGCCTCGACGACGCGCACCATCAACGTGTCGAGCTATGACCAGTTCGTCAATGTCTCGACCAATCCGGTCACGGTCACCATCCTCAATGACAGCCCGAACGCCTTCACCGCCAAGCGCTATGGCTGCCGCATCCCAACCATGGGCATCGCCTTTCTGGTGATGTGGCCGATGGCCTATACCGATACCAACGAGACCTGGCGTCTCAGGAGCCGGCACCAGCGCCTGCACGTCGCGTCGGCGGGCATTCTCGTCGAACTGACAGTCGCCGTCTGGGCGGCCCTGGCCTGGACTATTTTGCCGGACGGCACCTTGCGCTCGACGGCTTTCGTTCTGGCAACGACGAGCTGGATCGCGACGCTCGCCATCAATGCCAGCCCGTTCATGCGCTTCGACGGCTATTACATCCTGTCGGACTGGCTCGACATTCCGAACCTGCACGAACGCAGTTTCGCCCTGGCACGCTGGCGCCTGCGCGAAACACTGTTCGATCTGGGCGAGGAAAAGCCCGAGCATTTCTCCGCCGCGGGCGAGAGGGCCCTCATCCTTTTCGCAATCGCGGTGTGGGCCTATCGGCTGGCGCTCTATCTCGGCATCGCCGTCCTCTTCTATCACTTCTTCATCAAGGCGGTCGGCATCTTCCTGTTCGCGGTGGAGATGAGCTGGTTCGTGATCCTGCCCATTGCCCGCGAGCTCGGGGGCTGGAAACAGCGCTGGCCGCGGATCCGCGAGAAACGCCGCGTCCGCCTCAGCGCGTTCATTTTTCTCGTGCCGGTCATTCTCGTCTTCCTGCCCTGGCCGGGCAGCGTCGGATCGAGCGGCCTGTTGCGGCCGGCGGAACTGTGGACGGTCTATGCGCCGGGTCCGGCGAAAATCATCCGGTTCGACTTGGTTGAAGGGCAGGAAGTCGCAAAAGGCGACACGCTCCTCGTCATGCAAGCGCCCGAACGCGATGCCAAACGGGCCGGCATTCTTGCCCAGGTGGAAAGGCTGCGCTGGATGGCGGACGCGGCCGGCTTCGACGCGGCGTCCCGCGACCGGATGCAAAGCAGCAGAAACGAGCTGGCGACGGCCCAGGCCGAACTGGCGAGCATAAACGAAGACCTGGCCCGCTTCTCGCCGGTTGCGCCGTTCAGCGGCCATGTCCGCGACATCGCGCCGGATATCGGGGTCGGCGACTGGGTCGGGCGAAACGAAAAGCTTGCCCTCCTCGTCGGCGCGGGACAACAGGTGGTCGAGACCTATCTCGACGAGGCCGCGGTCAAACGCATCCGGGTCGGCGATCATGGCCTGTTCATGATCGATGCGGGCACCGGCCCTGCCCTCGAACTGAGGGTCGCCAATATTGACGCCGATGCCAGCCGGGTCCTCAACACCCCCATGCTGGCGGCGTCGGCGGGTGGGCGGGTCATCACGCGCGATCGCAACGGCCGCAGCATCCCCGAACAAAGTGTCTACCGCGTGATCCTCGACGTTCGATCGCCGAGCCCGGACCTGTCCGACAGGTCATGGCGCGGCAGGGTGGCCATTCGCGCCGACTGGGAAGCGCCCGCCTGGCGCTACATCCACACCGCCGTCGCGGTTCTCGTCAGGGAATTCGGCTTCTGACTCCGAAGCGGCGTGCGAAAAACGAAGGCCAAACGCAAGCAAATTGCCGCCACTTTCGTTCGTATCGGTGCTGGCGGATCGGCTGGTGACCGGCAAGGTTCCGCCCCGTTCCAGGATCGCCAAGAACCGGCACAAGCCATTGGTGTCACAGCACAAAGGACATGGGATTGAATATAAGGATGGAAACGTCCGATCGTTCATCCGAAAAAGGGGTTTGCCGTTGGCCCATCGAAAGTGCCACATGTGCCCGCGATGAAAACCAGGCAAGATCCAGTGTCCGATAAAGCCCCCGGGCGTCCGCGCGACTTCGTTTATGCGCCGCCCGACAGCCCTTTGGACATTGTCTATGTGGATGACGAGATTCTGGTGCTCAACAAGCCGTCCGGCCTGCTGGCGGTCGCCGGCAATCGCGAAGACCTTGCGGATTGCCTTGAGGCGCGCGCCAATGCCGCGTTTCCGGGGGCGCGTCCGGTGCATCGTCTGGACAAGGACACCTCCGGCCTGATCGTTTTCGCCCGAACCCCGGACGCACTGGCCCATATCGGCTTGCAATTCGAAAAGCGCCGGACGCGCAAGACCTATCAGGCGCTCATCTGGGGTCAGCCATCAAAGGATTCAGGCCTCATCGATCAGCCCCTGAAAACCGACTGGCCCAACCGCCCGAAGCAATGTGTCTCAGCCGAGGGCGGCCGCCCGGCGCAAACCGAATGGTGCGTCATGGACAGATCGTCCCCTGTCCGTGTGCAGTTACGGCCCCTGACAGGACGCTCGCATCAGCTACGGGTCCACATGGCCTTTCTCGGCCATCCCATTCTTGGCGACAATCTCTACGCTCCCACCGCTGCCCTCAACGCGTCCGCACGTCTTTGCCTGCACGCGTGCACGCTGAGCTTTGTCCATCCGACAAAGGGAACGACACTTCAGTTCAGCAGCCAGACGCCATTTTAGAGCGTTTTCAGCAAAAGTGGATACCGGTTTTGCAATTCGAAAACGCGACAAAACAAAGAGTTGGATCATTTTCAGCGTTTCAATGAAACGGTGAAATGATCCAGGGGCACGAATAGCCCTTTTGGGCTGCCTTGCAGATCGATCGCGCGCTTGGATCGATCCGCCAGTTCCAGTAGATGAACAGACCAGCGTCTTCTGCGGCCGGATATCGGAAAAAACCTTACTGGCGGCGACAGGCAAGAGCGCCCCATCCCGTCCGTTCCAGCGGACTTGAGCAACACAAAAGTTCAGGCAATATCCCTTTATGACCGCGCCGCACCCTTTTCATGTGATGACCAAGCCGACAGGCCCCCGCTGCAACATCAATTGCAGCTATTGCTACTATCTCGAAAAGGAAAAACTCTATCCGGGCGAGAAACGCTTCCGCATGTCGGATGCCGTTCTTGAACGCTATGTGCACGATCTCATCGAGGCCGGTATGCAAGCGGGCCTCGATGAGATCGAGTTCTCCTGGCAGGGCGGAGAACCGACGCTGCTCAGGGTCGGTTTTTTCGAAAAGGCCGTGGCGCTGCAAAAACAGTATTGTCCCGAGGGCGTCCGGATCAACAATACCTTACAGACCAATGGCACATTGCTCGATGATGATTGGGGGGCGTTTCTCGCCCGCGAGCATTTCCTTGTCGGCGTCAGCATCGACGGGCCGCGCGACATCCACGATCACTATCGGCGCGACCGGGCCGGACGCGGCACCTTCGACAAAGTCATGCAGGGGATCGACGCGCTCAGACGGCACAAGGTCGACTACAACATTCTCACCACCGTGCATCGCGAGAACGCCATCAAGGGCAAACAGGTCTATAAATTCCTCAAGACCCTCGGCACCCAACACATCCAGTTCATCCCGATCATCGAACGCCGCGCCGCCACGGGAGGACTGGCGGCGGCGCCGCAAATCGACGATGATCCCTCGAACACTGTCAGCGAGTGGAGCGTGTCGCCGCGCGCCTATGGCAAGTTCCTTTGTGACGTCTTCGACGTCTGGTACCGCAAGGATATCGGTCGGGTCTTCATTCAGTTCTTCGAGAACCAGATCGGGCTCTGGATGGGCCTTCCCGCGTCCCTGTGCATTTTCGCCGAGACATGCGGCGCCGCTCTCGCCATGGAGCATAATGGCGACCTATATGCCTGCGATCACTTCGTCTATCCCGCCTTCAAGCTCGGCAACATCATGCAAACGCCGATCGGCGAACTGGCGTGGTCCGACGCGGCCATGGGCTTTGGCCAAAACAAGAAAGACAGCCTGACCGAACAGTGTCGCACCTGTGAATTCCGTTTTGCCTGCAATGGCGGCTGTCCCAAACACCGCATCCTGACCTCCAGGGATGGCGAGCCGGGGCAGAATTACTTCTGCGAGAGCTACACCATGTTTTTCCGTCATGCCGGCGAACGCCTGCAAAAACTGGCGGCAACGCTCTCTGCGGGCTGAGAACGCCAAGCCAGCCTCCATCCGCTGTTCGGGCGCGTGCGGATACGTTATGGGGCAGACATGCTCAAGATCGCCTCGCAGTTTGCATGCGCCTGAAAAGACTGATCCGAACCGGGTTTGGCAGAGGCCGGTCCTGTCATGAGGGCGCCCGCCTTGCGCAACAAAGCCAACGACTCGAATTAAAGCACCCCTGCCCCTCCCCTCGGCCTGAACTGCTGGAAAGCTTAAGCTCTTGCCATTGTTTGCAAAAGTGTTGGAGCGGGTAGCGGGAATCGAACCCGCGTATTCAGCTTGGAAGGCTGCTGCTCTACCATTGAGCTATACCCGCCCGGACGCATTCGAGATGCGTACACTCAAGGAGCACCTAACTAGCGATTTGTCCGCCGTTCGCCAAGCCCTTCGTGTAATCATTTTCTGCTGAACGTATGGCGATGATCGATGTCGGTTTTCTTCTTGGGATCGGTGCAGCGCGGCGCGCTAAGGCAGCGCCGGTTGTCTCGAAACGCCGGGAAAAGTATGTTGGGCGGCGTATCGCACTACGTGAGGAGGCGTGCGATCATGCAACTAAAGAGACCCGCGTTTGCCGTTTTTCTGCTTTGCGCCTTGGTCTTCGGCACCGGCCCCGTCTTGGCCGAGGCCCCGGTCATCGCGTTTCTTTTGCCGTGCTCGACCTGCGCCGATCGATTCGAGGGTCTGGACGAACCGGCTTTCGTCGCCGAAATCAAGGCGCTGGATCCGCGGGCGAGCGTCCTCGTCTACAACGCTCAGGGCTCCGGCGATCTTCAGGTCAGTCAGGCCGAGGCCGCCCTCACCAAGGGTGCCGACGTCATCGTCGTTTCCGCCATGACCAAGGCAGCCGCCACGATGATCGTGAACAAGGCGCATGCCGACGATGTGCCGGTCATCTCCTATGACAACCTTTTGACCGATGTTCCCATCGACTTCTATGTCTCGTTCGACAATGCGCGCGTCGGCGTCCTGCAGGCGCAGTTCCTGATCGACAACCTTGCGAAGGGCAGCACCATCATCATGGTGAACGGACCTCAGGACGTCACGACCGGCCGCCTTTTCAAGACGGGAAGCCACGCGGTCATCGATCCCGCCGTCGAAACGGGAGAAATCGTCATCGGGTACGAAGTCGACATTGCCGCCTGGTCGCCGACGGATGCACAGACCAAGACCGAACAGGCCCTGTTGGCACTGGGCGATCGCGTTCGGGGCGTGCTCGTTGCCAATGACGGCATGGCCAGCGGCGTGATCACGGCCTTGAACCTCAATCAGCTCAACGGCTCGGTGCTCGTCACCGGTCAGGACGCGACCGATGCCGCCTTGCAGCGCATCCTTGTCGGCACCCAGTCCATGACCGTCTACAAGGCCATTACGAGAGAAGCCCAGACTGCGGCGAACATCGCCTATCTGCTTGCCAAGGGACGATATTTCGACGTCGACTACGCGGCCAACACCTCTATCGACAATGGCAGCGGCAAGGTGCCCTCCATCCTGTTGGAGCCGGTCACGGTAACTGTGGACAATATCGACAAAACGGTCCTGACCGACGGTTTCACCAGTCTGGAACGCATTTGCGTGGGGGCAGCGGCCAGCGCCGACATCTGCCGCGATTTGCAGCCCTGAACGGCGCAACCGGCAAGATTGCCGGACCGGTTCCACGGCTTCAGGCGACATCGGCGTCGCGCCAGACGGCGCTGCCATTCGAGCATGGCTCTCATGGCCTTGGCAGTTAAAATCTACCCGCCAAACAGATCTCAGTCAGTAGGGCTATCCTGCCATTCGAGCGTAGCTCTCATGGCCTTCTCGCCTCAAATCAGTCCACCGGACTGATTTGCCGCCTGCGGCGGACGGCTCGAAGTGGTGGAGGGGGCTGGATTCGAACCAGCGTACGCTAAGCGGTCAGATTTACAGTCTGATGGATTTAACCACTCTCCCACCCCTCCCCTTGGCACAAGGACCTTGCGGTCGGCGCGGCAACGCCTGCGAACTGAAACAGCGCAGGCGTTGCGAGGGTTTATGGTCATGCACCGCTTCCGTGTCAACACCCAATTGGCACAAGTTAGGGACTTGGCGGCGAATGATAAACCGGATACCGCTTTGCCGATGAGCAAGAACAAGTTTCCTCCGCGTCCGCACACGCCAAAATACGACCCCGATACCGGGCCGTTCTTCCTTTACGGCCTGCATACGGTACGAGCGGCGCTCGACAACGCCTCACGCAAGAAGTTCAAGCTGTTGGTCACGCCCAACGCGCTTCACCGGCTTTCCGAAAGCGGACCGGTCTCCGGCGTGCCGATCGAGGAAGTTCACCCCAAGCGCCTCGACGAGCTGCTCGGCACCGACGCGGTGCATCAGGGCGTGGCGCTCGAGGTCGATCCCGTGACGCGCGCCTCTCTTGCCGATCTCGACAGGCGCCACCTCATCGTTGTTCTCGACCAGATCACCGATCCGCACAATGTCGGCGCCATTTTGAGGACCGCCTGTGCTTTCGGCGCCGACGCCGTACTCACCACGGCGCGCTACGCTCCGCGCGAAACCGGTGTCATGGCCAAGTCCGCTTCCGGCGCGCTCGACATGGTGCCGTTGATCGAAGTGCGCAATCTCGGCGATGCGCTCGAAGCGCTCAAGGCTGAAGGCGTCACCTGCCTTGGATTCGATTCCGAGGCCCCTCTTCCCTTGCGTCCACGCGCCCACACGGGCCCGCTGGCCGTCATACTTGGCGCCGAGGGCAAGGGATTGCGGCAGCGTACGCGTTCGCTCTGCGATGAAATGGTGCGGCTCGACATGCCCGGGCCGATCAAGAGCCTCAACGTCTCCAACGCCGCCGCCATCGCCCTGTTCGCCGTGACGGCAGGTACGCCTTCCACCGACTAGAGCATTTCCAGGCCAAGTGGACACCGGTTCGCCGTTCGGAAATGCGATAAAACAAGAACTTGGAGCCTTTCACTGTTTCCGTGAAACAGTGAAAGGCTCTAGCTGTTTGATCCCGAGTTTTGATGGTGCATTGTTTTCTTCGGCATGGAGGGATGCGCTATGGGACAGGTTCTACACGGCAGCGCCACGACGACAGAGGCGGTCCGTCGAGCGATACAAAATAGTCAAGAGAGCCTGAGAGCGCTGGCTAGGCGCTATGGGATCAACCAGAAAACGGTCGCCAAGTGGAAGAGGCGGACCTCGACCGTCGATCTGCCGACGGGGCCGAAAGTGCCGCACTCGACGGTGCTGTCTCTCGAGGAGGAGGCCGTCATCGTCGCCTTTCGCAAGCACACTTTGCTGCCATTGGACGACTGCCTCTACGCCCTGCAACCGACGATCCCACACCTAACGCGGTCTTCACTGCACCGCTGCCTGCAACGGCACGGGATATCCCGGTTGCCGGAAGTAGAGGGCGACAAAAAGCCCAAGAAGAAGTTCAAGCGTTATCCGATCGGCTACTTCCATGTCGATATTGCCCAGGTCCAGACAGCCGAGGGTAAACTCCAGCTCTTCGTTGCCATCGACCGCACCTCGAAGTTTGCCTTTGCCCGCCTTGAGACAAGCGCAACGGTGCACGCTGCCGCCGCCTTCCTGAAGGCCCTGATCGAGGCCGTGCCCTACCAGATCCACACCGTGCTCACCGACAACGGTACCCAGTTCTGCGATCTGCCCTCCCGCAGGAATGGCCCCACGGCGCGACTGCGCATCCACATGTTTGATCGCGTCTGCATCGACAACGGCATCGAGCATCGGTTGACCAAACCGAACCACCCATGGACCAACGGCCAGGTCGAGCGCATGAACCGAACCATCAAGGAGGCGACCGTCAAGCGCTTCCATTACGACAGTCACGACCAGTTGCGCCGGCACCTTCAGGACTTCATCAACGCCTATAACTTTGGCCGTCGCCTTAAGGCCCTCAAAGGCCTCACCCCATACGAGTTCATCTGCAAACGCTGGACTTCAGAGCCGGATCGATTCATTCTCGATCCACTCCATCAAATGCCGGGACTGAACACCTAACGTAGCGACGCCAGCCTCACCATATCGAATATGGAGCGGTTCTTGGGGATGGCCCGCACCACCTTGTAGCCGCGCTCCTGCAGGGCGGCGAGAAAATCGGGCAACAGCCGGGCCGTCCGGGCATGGATATCGTGGAACAACACGATGCCTTTGCCCTTGGCCTCAAGCCGGGCAAGAGTGCGTTTCAGGATCTTGTCCTGTGATTGCTTGAGATAGTCCCAGGAATCGACGTTGACGCCAAAGATTATCAGCCCGGAATCGGTGAAATCGGCGCGCAGGGCGCGCGTTTCACTCAGATAGGGAAACCTGAAAAACGGCGACAGTTTCTTGCCGGTCGGTTTCAGCGCCTCGGAGATTTCGCTATAGGCCTTTTCCACCGACTGGACAGCGGATTCATAGGAAACCGAGGCAAAATTCTCGTGCCCGTGTGAATGCGAACCGATGGTATGGCCCGCCCGGGCAACCAGCATGGCGGTTTCGGGATGGGCCTTGACCATCGATCCGACCATGAAAAAGGTTGCCTTCACGCCGTATTCGGACAGCGCATCGAGGATTTTAGGGGTCACGCCCGGATCGGGACCGTCATCGAAGCTCAGGATCACTTCGCCCGGCCGCAGCGTGTTCAGATCTTCGGAACTGCCGACGAAAAGCGTGCGGCCAGCGAGTCGCTTGCGCAGGATCGAGCCGGTCGTCAGGCCCGTGTCATCCCCCAAGGGCGCCGCGACGGCCGAAAGAACCATCGTAGTCTCGCCCGATGGCGCCAGCACCGCAGGCATGGGTTGCTCTATTTCGGCCGAAACCTGCCGGTCGGGCACGGCGTTCGTGACCAACATGGCCTGCTCTGAGGGAGGTTTTGCGCATCCTGACAAAAGACCGACAACTACCGCCACACTTAAAATGGTTTTAACGTGGGACACCAATGAACTGCGCTCCAAAAAGTAAGCGCAGTGTTGACGAACATGGTTAAGAGGTTCTCAACGTTTCTCGCCCAAATCCATTTTCCGGATGAATTTTCGACAACAGGTCACGTCAAGAAAACGGCGACTTGCCAACTTCGGACAGAGTTGCGGCGATCACCGGCCATCTTGCCGTAAGGAAACGCCGATGCTATGGCCACGCACGCGCGCTCCGGCCCAAAGGCCGCAAGCGTTTGGGCCGGTATAGCTCAGTTGGTAGAGCACCTGATTTGTAATCAGGGGGTCGGGGGTTCGAGTCCCTCTGCCGGCACCAGTTAACTGTTCAGTTTCATTGAATATGCCGCGTCTCCCAAGTCGTTCCGTCTGGATTGGGACGACCTTCGGACGATATACGGAAAGTCCTCTATGGAAAGGCCACCCCCGGAGGGCCGGCTTTAGGGTGCCAAAGGCGGCCTGCAGATAAAGTTCGCGCTCCAGGCTCCACACCCGATCGGGATATTGACCGAAAGGCCTCGATCCGTGGCGAACGGGTTCGGGTTGAGCGATCCGCAACGGGCGGCGATTCCGCCTTTGCTGCCGGACAATGGATCTGGTGCCGCTGGTGTTGATGATCGCCAGTCGAACGCGAGGATCATGCCCGACAATCCGCCCCGAAGGGGCACCCCCTTGGGCAAGCAGACCGACAAGGCGCGGAATGTCATTAGGCGCATGCGCCCTCGCCTCAGGGACTGACGGCCCATCGCCCCCCCGTAATGACAAACTCGCGCTCTGCGGCAATTCGCCGATGAGCTCTTACCTGTTTGCATTGATCCTTGCTAAATCCTGATCATAGTGAAATTTGTGTGTGTTGATGCTTTTGTTCGTAATCTTGACTTTGTAGGACGCCTTATGCCCACCCCCCGCCGTGTTGCTCCTTCGCCGAGCCGCCGCGCTCGCCGACTCCTTTTGTCGGCTTCGGTAGTCGCTCTTTTTGCTGCGGGAATTCCGTCCTCAGCCCAGGCCACCAACGTAGTGATCGGTTCCCTCGGCAGCTACTCGGTTCCGGTTTATGGCAATAGCACGGCCGGCGACCCGACCGATTTGGATATCACTCAATCATCGAACAACACACTCACCATCGACAGAGGACGTACCTCTGACTCCGCCTATGGTGCAAAAGGCAATGCGTCCGGACAAGAGAGCAGCCAGAACACCCTGACGATCTTGGACAACGGGTCGGCAAAAAATGCCTATGGCGGATACAGCGATGGCGACGCCACGCAAAACACAGTGGCGATTGAGGATGCGTCCGTTGGGTCTGGTGGCGCGCCAAGCGCCGACCTTATTGGCGGATACAGTGTGTCTGGCAATGCCACGCACAACAGTGTCTCGATCAGCGATTCGCCGTATATCACGCCTGTCACGTCTATCACTGCGACGGTCATCGGCGGATACAGCGGGAGTGGCGCCGCCACGGACAACAGCGTCACGGTCAGTGGCGGAAGCTTCTCCAAAAATGTCTATGGCGCATTCGCCAGCGCTGGCACTGCCACGAACAACCGTGTGGAGATCAGTGGCGGAAGCTTCGATGCTGATATCTACGGCGGACAGGCTTCGAACGACGCCACGGACAACAGCGTCACGATCAACGGCGGAAGCTTCGATGCTGATATCTACGGCGGGAAGGCTTCGAACGACGCCACGGGCAACAGCGTCACGATCAACGGCGGAAGCTTCGATACTAGTATCTACGGCGGACAGGCTTCGAACGACGCCACGGGCAACAGCGTCACGATCAACGGCGGTACATTCGAACAAGCTATCTTTGGCGGAGACAGCGGTTCTGGCGCCGCCTCGAACAACACCATCACGATCAGCGGAGGATCCATCAAGGGGGGCATCCTCGGAGGTTCTGGCAGTTCTGCCACGAACAACACCATCAACATCCTCGGCGGAACGCTGGGTACTGTCGGGGGCCCGTACCCCCACCCTTCTTGGCGGGCAAGCCAGCGGCGGAATCGGGGACATTTTCACCGGCAACGTGCTCAATCTGCACGTGTCGGGGCAGACCGTCAGCAGCCTGGGTAGTTTCGAATATCTCAACTTCTACCTGCCGACGACGGTCGCCAATGGCGATACCGTACTGACCGTGACCGGCACGGCGGCGCTGGTGAATTTCGGAGGCAAATCCTCCGTCGTCAATGTCGGCATCGATGGCAGTGCTTCCGCGCTGGCGGTCGGCGACACGGTCACCCTGATCGATGCCGATCAGCTGCTGATCCATAACGACCTCAACACCACGGCTGACGGCACGGGCATGCAGGGCGTGACGCTCAAATACGCGTTCGATATCGATGTCGACGGCAACGACCTGACGGCCACCGTCACCAGCAGTGGCACCTCCGAGTCCAGCAAGGCGCTTTCGGAAGGCGGGGCCGTTCAGGCGTCGGTTATCAACCAGGGCAGCGATCTTTCCTCCGGTTCGGGCATGGCCAACGCCATCGGCGCGGCGCGTTCCAGCACGACCTCCTTCTCGGCCATGTCCGGCGGTTCGATCCGCACCGAGACGGGGTCGCATATCGATGTCACCGGCGTCTCGCTGCTCGCCGGTCTCAGCGGAACATTCGATCTTTTGGACAATACGGTCGTCGCGGCCCCCTATCTCGAATATGGCTACGGCGCCTACGACACGTACAACACCTTCGCGTCCGGCTCGGTGCACGGCACGGGCGACAGTTCCTATGTCGGCGCCGGCGTGCTCGCGCATATGGACCTTTTGGAAACGGAAGCCGGCCATGCCTATGTCGAGGGCGGTGCCCGCGCCGGCATTGCCTTTAACAGCTTCAACAGTGCCGATCTGGTGAGTGGCGGCGTGGCGGCCCAATACGATGCCTCCTCGGCCTATTACGGGCTCAACGCCGGGCTCGGCTATGTCTGGAACCTGACCGAGGAGTCTGCGCTCGATATCTACGGACACTATTCGTGGAACGAACTGGGTAGCGACAGCGTCACCCTCAGCACCGGGGATACGGTGGATTTCGCCGCCGTCGACTCGCATCGGGTCCGGCTTGGTGCGCGTTATTCCTATGAGATGTCGGAACAGGCGACGCCCTATGTGGACCTGGCCTGGGAGCATGAGTTCGACGGCAGCGTCTCGGCGACGACGAGCGGCCATGCCATCGCCGAGCCGTCGCTTTCCGGCGACACGGGAATAGTGTCGGCGGGCCTGAAGCTGACCCCGTCCGAGGACCTGCCGCTCACGCTCGATCTCAATATTGCCGGCCATGTCGGGCGAAACCAGGGCTTTTCCGCCGGCCTTCAGGCAAAGGTCGCCTTCTAGAGTGCTTTCAGGCGAAGTGGGTACCGGTTCGCGCGAGGCGTCCTTGACTGTGATGGTTGGCGCATGGCTTCCGGGTTCGGAGGCTGTGCGTCATCCTTCTTTACCGCAAACCAGCAAGTTTCGGCTTCAATCCAGCCTGCCGCTCCTTGGCTCTAGGCGTCAGGCGTCTTCCTGAAGGGCGCGGAACGCTGCCCGTCGTTCGGCCTGCCGCACCGGATCGGCGACCGGTGCCGCCAGCAGGAGACGTTCGGTATAGGGGTGTTGCGGGTGGGCGGTGACCTGATCACATTCGCCGAATTCGACGATCTCGCCATCGCGCATGACAGCGACGCGGTGCGAGATGTGGCGGACGACGGCGAGATCATGCGAGATAAACAGATAGGCGACGCCGGTTCGCTCCTGAATTTCGATGAACAGATCGAGCACGCGGGCCTGGTTCGACAGATCGAGCGCCGAAACCGGTTCGTCGCAAACGATCAGCTTGGGCGACAGGGCAAGTGCGCGCGCAATGGCGATGCGCTGACGTTGCCCGCCTGAAAACTCGCGCGGGTAGCGGCGTACCGTATCCGCAGGCAGGGCCACCTGGTTCAAAAGATCGAGCACGCGCACGCGTGCGTCAGCCATGGTGAACTGGCCGCGCGCGACGATCGGTTCGGTAAGGATATCCTCTATCGTCATCGAGGGGTTGAGCGAGGTGTAGGGGTCCTGAAAAACGGCCTGGATCGCTGCTGCATTGCCCTTGCGGTCGCGTGGCGCGACCCCGGCGATATCGACACCTTCAAACAGGATCTGCCCCGAACTGACAGGACCGATTCCGAGAATGGCGCGTCCGATCGTCGTTTTTCCCGATCCGCTTTCGCCGACCAGTCCGACCGTTTCTCCGGGCCGGATGGTAAAACTGACATCCTTGAGGACGTGAAGAAGTCCGAACTTGGTATTGACCTTTCGGCAGTCGACCAAGATGGGATCGCTCATGCGGACAACTCCCCGGATGCTGGAGGCGTGTAGGAACGAGGCTCTGAATCCTCAAGCACCGCATCGAGCAGCATGCGCGTATAGGCATGTTTGGGTTCGGCAAAGAGCTGATGGACTTCGTTCATCTCGACGATCCGGCCATCCTTCATCACCGCAACACGATCGCAACTGTCGGCGACGACACCAAAATTGTGCGTGACCAGGATCATCGACATCTGAAATTCGACCTGTAGATCACGCATCAGGTCAAGCACTTCGGCCTGCACGGTCACATCGAGTGCCGTGGTCGGTTCGTCGGCGATGAGCAGATCCGGATTGCAGGACACCGCCCCGGCGATCAATACGCGTTGCGCCATGCCGCCGGAGACCTGATGCGGATAGGATCGGAACGTTCGTTCCGGGTCCGGCAGGCCAACCCTGGCCAAAAGCGCGAGCGCGCGCGATTTGGCTTCCTTTCGCGAAATGCCAAGCACATTGACCATCGGTTCGACCAGCTGAAAGCCGATGCGGAAGGTCGGATCGAGATTCGACATCGGTTCCTGCGGGACATAGGCGATGCGTTTGCCGCGTATGGCCTGGAGTTGCGTCTTGTTGAGGCGCGTCAGATCCTGGCCGTCCAGGAATGCTGATCCGGACAACACGCGGCCGCCGGGTGACAGCAATTGCATGATGCCGAAGGCGGTCTGGGTCTTGCCCGAGCCGCTTTCGCCGACTAGCCCCAGGACCTCGCCCTTGTGCACCTGGAAGGAAATATCGTCGACGACCTTGATCCAGCCTTTATCGTCCGGATAGCCGATGCTCAGGTTCCTGACATCAAGCAGAACGTCCGGATTAACAGGCGCCGGACTGACCGATGAAGCTGTGCCCGGCTCGGGTTGCGCTGCCGCATGCTCGCCCGCGTTCGCACCGCCCAGTTGCATGCGATCGCGGATGGCGTTGGCAAGCAGGACGAAGGACGCAACGGTAATGGCGATGGCCACGCCCGGCCAGATGAGCGCCAGCGGTGCGATATAGATGTTCTGGAAGGCGTCCTGAAGCATCCCGCCCCAGGTCGGGATGCGCGGATCGCCAAAGCCGAGAAACTCGAGGCCCGCCTGAATGACGATGGCGATGCCCAGAACGATCGAGATCTGGATGACCACCGGCGCGCGGATGACCAGCAGGATGTGCCGCGTAATGATGCGCAGATCGCTCAATCCGGAAACGCGTGCCGCATCGATGTAGAGTTCGTTCTTGACACCCAGAACAAGGCTGCGGGTCAGGCGATAGAAGTTCGGGGTCAGCATGACGCCGAACGCGACCATGGAAAGATAGATCGACGACCCCATGGCCTGGAACAGGGCCAGAAGAATAATCATGGGCGGCAAGGCCATGAGCGCGTCGAAAATCCAGCTCATGGCCACGTCGAGGCGCCGACCGTAATAGCCACCGAACAGGCCCGCCGCGACACCGATCACGACCGCAACGACGACGGCGATGAGCGATCCGAGCAAGGTGTTGCGCGCGCCAAAAACAAGCCGGCTCAGAATGTCCCGGCCGGCGCTGTCGCCGCCGAGCAGATAGCCGTCTCCGGGGGCTGTGTTGACCAAGAATATCTTGACCGCACCCGGATCGTACGGGGCGATGAACGGCGCCAGAACGGCCATCAGCACGGCAATCAGGATCAGGATGGAGGCGATCAGACCGAGCGGATTGCGCAGGACCGAGAGCGCGAAGTTCTCACGCTTCCGTTCGGCCTGCAGGCCGGAGGGGGCGGTGTCTGTCATGATATCCGGACTTTCGGATTGATCCACGCATTCACGAGATCGAGCAGGATGTTGACGATAACGACCATGACGATGAGGTTGACGACGATGCCCATGAGCATCGGGGTGTCGCCTCCGAGAGTGGAATCAACCGTTAGCGAACCGATACCGGGAACGGCGAAAACGCGTTCGATGATCGCGGACCCTCCCAGAAAACCGATGAACTGTACGGTCAACACGGTCAGCGCCGCAGGCATGGCGTTGCGCAGAACATGCCGGAAAAGCACCGAACGCGCGCTGACGCCGCGGGCGCGCAGTGTACGCACATAGTCCTGACGCAAGGCATCGATAACGGCGCCGCGCAGCTGTTGGGAGGCGGAAGCAATGCCGGAAAAGGCAAGCGCCGTCACCGGCAGGACGAGAGAGGACGCCCAACCGAGCGGCGAAGAGAAAAAGGAGACGTAGCCGGTGGCGGGAAACCAGCGCAGGTTGATGGCAAAGATGATCACGAGGATGAGGGCGAGCCAGAAACTGGGCATCGCGAAGCCGACGATGCTGCCGACCTGAATGAACCGGTCGGCAAATCCGCCATGGACCGCGGCGGTGATCCCGAGCACGGTCGACAATATTGCCATGGCCGCGATAGCGACGAAGACGATCGACAGGGTAACGGGCAGACGCCGTCCGAGTTCGGCGCTGACGCGCGTGTTTGACGTCCAGCTCGATCCCAGGTCGCCGTGAACGGCTTTGCCGAGCCAGTCGAGATATTGCACGTGGAGTGGACGGTCGATGCCGAGCTCGTGATTGAGCGCAACGATCTGATCCTGTGTCGCGCTTTCTCCCAGAAGATTGATCGCAACGTTGTCCGTGGATCCGTACATCAGCACGAAGGTGATCCCCGAAACGACGAACAGCAGCAAAACGCCGGAAGCCAAGCGTCGTGCCAGATATGAAAGCATTGGTCTTGTCTCCCCCCGGAGATGTTTTTCACCGGCGTTTTGGCGTGAAGATAGCCTTCGTTGCAATGCATAGATAATGCATTTATATGCCTTAGTCATAATATCGGTTTATCACCCCATGCTCGATCAAGTCACACATCTGTTTCGCCTCAAAACGATCATCGAAGAGGGCAGCCTGCGCCGCGCGGCTGAGCGGCTCAACGTCACGCAGCCGGCGCTCTCGCGTTCCGTGGTGCAACTTGAGCGGCTCTTCGGCCGACAACTGCTCGAGCGCAGCACGCGCGGCGTCCAACCAACGGCGTTCGGCCGCAGGGTTCTGTCGGCGTCGCTTCGGCTCATGCGCCAGTGGGAGCTGGAAGAACAACAATTGCAGGAAGATCAGACCGTTGGCGACATTCACGTCAGGATCGGCGCCGGTCCGGAATCGCGTGCAGTAATCCTGCCTGAGGTCATGCCGCTCATCCAGAAGCGCTTTCCCCAACTCACCTTTGAGATTTATCGGGATCACCACGTCAAGGCCTACGAGGATTTGTGTGAAGGCAGGCTCGACGTGGTTTTGTCCGGGGGGATTGGCAGGACCGACCTGCGCCTGAAGCAAAGACAGTTGGCCGTTGTCGTCGATCACATCATCGCGCGGGAAGGCCATCCGATTTTCGAGCGCATCGGCCCGAACAGACTGGTGCCCGACCTCGCATTGCTCGACTTCCCCTGGCTGGTTTATCTGGAATACTCCACCTATCGTGAAATGACGATGCATGCGATCCACGAACGCATCGGCCATTATCCCGATGTCCGGCTGATCTGCGACAGCCTTCAGACGACGATCGCCGCGTTGCAGCGCGGCGACTACCTCGCCTATCTGCCGGGCCAGATTATCTACGCCGTCGACGCGCCTCGACTTCGCGCGGTTCCGGTCGATTTCAGATGGCGCACGACCCGCGTCGGGATGTCGATTCGCGAAGAAATCGCGGATTGGGAGCCCATTCAGGCCTTGCAGGATGCGTGCATCGAAACCTTCGCAAAATACGAACCGGTCGATTATCCGAGCACGTACCAGAATTCGGAGGATCTTGTCGGGGGCCAGTGGTAAACGGCCGATCCCAACGGGATATCCCCGCATCGGCGGCTATCACGCACCCAAGGTCCTGCGGCGGCGCCCCCTGTCGACCTCAAGTCAAAGCGCGCACCAATGAACATGATGAAAAAACCCCGGCCTTTTGGCCGGGGTCGCAAAGATCAGTCTTGGGAGGCGTTGGGTTATCGTTCTCGTTACGGCGCATCTTGTGCGTAATCGACACTCAGTTTTTCGCACAATGCGTCGGAAGGTGTCCCAACTGCGACTGGTTTACGGTGCTTTCTTGTAGAAACGCGGGAAAGTCACCACACTGCCTGGGATGGACTCTTCGATGATCGACGGGCTGTTCAGGCGAATCTGCTCCGGACGATACCAAGGCGCAAACCAAGCGTTCTCAACCAGATAGCGGTTCACCGCCTGATAGGCCGCGATCTGCTCATCGCCGTTCGTCGTCTTGATCTGGTCCATCAGCTCCACGATGCGTGGATCGTTCGTTTTCAGCGGATTCCAGGCTCCATCCGGCGCCACCAGTTGCTTGATGTCGATCCAGTCCGACTGGCTGCTGAGTTTCATCAGGAAGACGCCGAACTTGCCTGATCTGACGTTCTGGAGATAGGCGTTCGGTGCGACCTTGACCCAGTCAATATTTACGCCGACATCGCTCATCTGCTGCTCCAGAATCGCGTTGTATCTCGCGAAATAGGGGATCTCGGGCAGCGTCAGGCTCAGGCCGCTGCCATATCCGGCTTCCGCCAGAAGGGCCTTCGCCTTTTCCGGGTCGTATTTGTAGTTGTCTTCGAGTTCGGGAATGTAGGATTCGCTGGTCTTGGGGAAAACCTGATCGGTGACAACCCCGTAGCCGAGATCGACATATTTCAGGATTGAATCGCGATCGATGCTCATGTTGATGGCCTGGCGTACGCGCACGTCGGCCATGGCCGGGTTGGTTTCGCCATCGCGATCGGCCAGGAACAGCCCCATCCAGTCGACAGGATTCCGCGTGACCCGAAACCCGTTCGCCTCGGCGTCGGGCACGTTCTGGGGTTCCGCCGAAATGACGTCGACCTGCCCCGATTTCAACGCGTTGACGCGGGCGCTGATGTCGCTCATCGGCGTGACCGTGATCCGATCGAACGGGAAGAGGTCGGGATTCCGGTACTGGTCGTTACGCGTGTAGACGTATTGCCGGCTCGGCACCGAAAGATCGGCATTATAGACATATGGCCCCGTGCCAACCGGCAGCGAATCCACCTCGTTGGGCCCCAGGGTGTTCGGACTGGCCATGGCGCCACCGACGAATGCCAGGCTGCGAATGAGCGCCGGATCCGGCTCGCTCAGAATGAGCTTGATTTCGGTGGGCGACACGATCTCGAAATCGCTGATCGATTTGGCCATCCAGACGTTCTGGCCGGTGCCGTCTCTGAGGAACTCGATATTGGCCTTGACCACGTCGGCGTTGAAAGGCGCACCGTCCGTAAACATCACCCCTTCGCAGAGCTTCAGCGTGAGGACGGTATTGTCCTCGTTATAGGACCACTCCGTCGCGAGATTGGGCGCGTACGACCCATCGGGCATGAGCGTCAGCAGTGTTTCGATCACCGGCGCCCAGTACTCAAGGCGATTGTCGATCTCGAGTTTGTCGCGGGCAAAACTGATGTTGTCGAACGACTCGACGATCGCAAGCGTGTTGTCGTCATTGGCAACCTCGGCAAAAGCGGGCATGGCTGTTGAGGCTATAAGTGCAACGCATAACGCTGCAGCAGTTTTGATGCGCATAAATCCTCCAGGTCACCGGCTTGTCCGGTTGCTTTATTTTATCATGGCGTGAACCCCGCCATTACGACCGAAATATCATTCTTAGCGATCAACAGGAAATGCATTTTCTCGACTCGGTGATAACATTTAGTTTTCTCCAGAATAAAGTGTCGATCCTTAAATGATGCATTCAGATTATCGCGCATGAAAGTTTTGGCATTTCAGATACGTGAGATGCGTGTGATACCCCCGATGCCAGGTCGAAAGACGAACAGGAACCGAGCCATTGCGAAATTGGTTGCGAAAACAATAAGTTAATTCGCCGCCAGTCACTATCGCCGATGGCCTGTCGGATGTGTAGGTACCGAACGCGTGGCCTTGCGCCACACGTGATGGGTCTGGGGCGTAAACGGGAACCGCAGGGCTGTTCCCTGCACCTATGAGGCCCGGGCATTCGGATGCCGAACACCGGTGGCGGAACCGAACGGGATGGGCCGAACGCCGTCGGCGGATCGCCGGTCCTTGCGTTTCGATACCGTGCCGAAAAGGACCGCATGCACGGGCTCTCGTTCGTTCGACGCGTTAGTCATGGAGGTTGAGTTGAAGACCGTTTTGTTCACAGCCGATGCCGCGCCGAAGCCGGAATCGTCCAACGATCAGCGTGCACGCGATCTGGTTGCGCAAATGACGCTCGACGAGAAGATCGACATGATCCGCGGCGTCCAGGAAGACGCTTCAACGGATCAGGGAGCTGCCGGCTATCTCAAGGGCGTTCAGCGTCTGGGCATTCCGTCCATGCGTTTTGCCGATGGACCTCCCGGCATTCTCACACGCGAGCCTTCGGTCGCCCTTCCCGCGACGATGGCTCTGGCCGCAACGTTCAGTCGCGTCGATGCCGAGCAAAACGGGGCGATCGTCGGCCTGGAAGCGCGTCGCCTCGGCGTGGATGTCGCCCTCGAACCCTTTATCAACATGTTGCGCGATCTCAACTTCTCCCGCGGGTGGAACACGTTCGGTGAGGATCCCTACCTGACCGGGGTTCTGGGCGCCGCGCAAATCGACGGTATCCAGGGCCAGGGCGTGATGGCGCAGGCCAAGCACTATGTCGGCTACGATCTCAACGGCTACAAGGCCGAGATCGACGAGCAGACCCTGCACGAAGTCTATCTTGCCCCGTTCGAAGCAGCGATCGCGGTCGGCGTTTCGTCCATCATGGGCGCTTATAACTACGTCAACGGCGCATTTGCCTGTGCCAGCAACGTGCTGATGAACATCACGCTGCGCGGCGAGCTGAATTTCAAGGGCTATACGACCTCCGATTGGGGAGCAACGCACGGTCCGACCGATATCAATGCCGGACTGGATATGGAAATGCCGGGTCTGATGCCGATTGGCAGTCCCTGGCTGACGATTACCCGCGCCTATTACGACAACGACGAAAATCCCATGGACCCCCTGGTCATGGACAGAAGCGCGCTTGGACGCGTGTTCAACCGTGTCGTGCCGGAAGAGCCGGCCAAAGCCAATGACGCGTTGGGAAAGACCATTCATCACGGGCAGTTCCCCGACGATCCCAACCCGATCAACATGGCGGCCGCGCTCAAGACTGGCCAGGTCGAGATCGCGACCGTTGACGAGGCAGTTTATCGCATCGTCCACGAAATGAACCGGTTCGGGATGCTGGACGCCGGCAACCATCAACCGACCGGAGAAGCGCTCGATCCACGCATCGCGCCCATTCTGCGCAAGACCGCCTCCGATTCCGCCGTTCTGCTCAAGAACGAGGACGATATCCTGCCGCTCTCGCAGGCGGATCTCGATGATCTCGCACTGATCGGCCCCGGCGCCGGACAGGTCGTGGCCCTTGGGATCAATGCCGAGCACTCGCTCGGCCTGCCCGAAATGCAGAACAGCGTCGTGGAGTTGCTCCGGCGCGAAGCCGGTGGCCGGGCGAATACGGAAATCCACTATGCCGTCGCCAATGACATGACCGGCACACCGATTCCCGCCGACCACTTCACCGCCCACGGCACTCCCGGCCTTGCGCGCTACGTGGACGGAATCAAGGTTGCACAGGACGCCACCCTCGATTTCACCACGACCGGCGCCGCGGCTTTTCCTGCGGGCGTATTTCCGAACTGGCGGGGCGAACTGGATATAGAAGAAAGTGGCACCTACACCATCTGCCTTCAGGTCATGGGGACACATGGGGAACTTTATATCGACAACAAACTGGTCGGCCACACCAGCGGCTTGCTCCATGCCCGCCACGGCGACACCGTGCAGGCTGGCCAGGACGGTCTGTTACCGACAACGGACAATCTCAACAACGTGCGCCGTTTCATCGACCTGACGGCGGGCAAACACAGCATCAAGGTGACGACGAGCGACGACACTTCGCACGCGCCGGTGCAGGTTCGTCTCAATTGGGTGACCCCGAAACAGCGCGAAGAAAACTATCGCCACGCCGTGGAAACGGCCGGAAAGGCACCCAAGGCCGTGGTCTTCGCCTGGGCCCGTCAAAACCCGGTTTTCAGCCTTACCAGCGAGCAAAACCGGCTCATCGAGGACGTCGCGACACGCAATCCCAATACCGTGGTCGTTCTCAACACCAGCTATCCGGTCGCCATGCCCTGGTTCGACAAGGTCAAGGGCGTGGTCAACATGTGGTGGCCGGGAGACAAGGGCGGCGAAGCGACGCTCGATGTGTTGGCCGGACGCGTCAGTCCTGCCGGGCGTCTGCCGTTTACCTGGGCGAAAAGGCTCGAAGACTATCCAGCCAATGACCCGAAATACCCTGAGCGTGGGGGTCGGGCCGATGGCGTGGTGGCCTATTCGGAAGGCGTGAATATCGGGTATCGCTGGTTCGATGCCACGGGAAAGAAACCGCTTTTCCCGTTCGGGTTCGGACTGAGCTATACGACATTCGCCTATTCGGATTTGTCGGTCAGCCCGGCATCAGATGGCGGTCTGGATTTGCACTTCACAGTCGCCAATACCGGCGCACGCGAGTCCGACGAGGTTCCACAGGCCTATCTCGGCGCACCGACCACCCCGCCGAAGGGCGTGGCATTTGCCAAAAAGACGCTTGTCGGTTTCGACCGGATTCACCTGAAGGCAGGAGAAAAGAAAGACGTCTTCATGCACGTGCCCCTGCGCCTGATGCAGTATTGGGATACCAAACAAGCAAAATGGGTGCGCACCGATGCAGAAAGAACCGTATTCGTAGGTAGCTCCTCGGAAAATCCGTTCCTGGCCGCGCCTGTCGCATAGACCCCTGAACGGCTGGTTGTCATGACGGCTGGCGCGAAGACCCGAACTTTACGTCTTCGCACACCGCTTTTGACACACGGATCAGGCAATCAGGCCCAACGTGAACACGCCACTGGCCAAAGCCGGCGGCGTGTTCATTTAGCTAAGGTGATCTGCACTCTCTTCTTGTTTTGTCGCGTTCATCGTAAAAAACAGTCCGGAACGGCGGGCGAAAAACAGGTTCGCGAACGCCCGCGGTTCTTTCCGGCGACAGCTGAAACGATCAGCGCCTGACCGGCGCGGTTGAGTTGCGCACCACAAGCCTGACGGCGGTTTCGGTATAGGTGGCGAGCCGGTCCTGTCCCTTGATCCGCTCAACCAGCCGGTTGACGCTGCGCGCGCCGATATCTTCGGATTCCACCCTGATCGTGGTCAGGGGTACCGAGTTGAGCGCCGCCGTCGAGATATCGTCGAACCCGATGACCGAAATATCGCCCGGCACGTCGAGGCCCGCTTCCGTCAATGCCGCGATGGCGCCAAAGGCGCAGGCATCGTTGAAGCACTGGACGGCGGTGAAATCCGGCTTTCCCACGCGCTCCATCCGCTGCTTGACCGCCCGATAGGCCACATCGGTCCTCAACACGTCGAGTTCGACGACGAGATCGTCATCGGCGGCCACGCCGGCTTCGCGAAAGGCGCGATGCGTGCCGCGTACGCGGTCGCGGATGGTCGGGCGTTGGGAATGGGCCAGCGTCAGGATGCGGGTGTGGCCGAGTTCCAGGAGATGATGGGCGCCGAGATAGCCGCCGGTCCCGTTGGCCGGGGCGACGGCATCGAGCCGCATCAGCGGCTCGCGGCCGTTGACGATGACGGCGGGAATGCCGCGGTCGTGAAGCGCCTGCACGATTTCCTCGCGTTGCATCGACAGCAACAGGTATCCGGCGGGATCACCCAGGGAATCGAGCGGCCCCAACCCGGACGGACCGACCAGCGTCATCGAAAGCGGCAGGCCGAGTTCGCGGGCACGCCGTTGCAGGCCGCGATGCACGGATTGGTTGAATTCGCCGGCATCGGCCTCGGCCAGATGCAGATCGGTCAGAACGGCAATCTGGGAAATGCCCGGCAAGACGCCGATGGTGCCGGTGTAATTGAGCCGCTCCGCCGCCGACTGGACGCGCATGCGCACATCGCCGGAAATGCCCGGCGCGCCGTTGAGCGCTCGCGAGGCCGTGCTGATCGAAACCCCCACCGCTTCTGCGATATCCTTGAGCGTCACACGGCCGGGTTTGTCCTTGTTGGCGTCATTTGAACCGGAAGGCGCATCATACCCGGCCATTGGCAAATCCCCCCTGGCGCGCACCGCACTGTCGCGGCATCCGCCTACAATTTTTCCAATCATGACACAAGTCGGCCGATTGTGCAAATTTGCATTATCAGCGCAATATTGCGCATATTGCCAAAATTGTCTTGACTTTGCGAACCCGGGCTGTCTGACTTGGTCCATCGAAAAGTCGACGCCAGTTCGACAGGGGAGACGTGCGACGCATGGCGAAAGTCAGCCACGGCACAAGGGACAAGGGAACGGTTTCCGATTGCCTTTGCGGGCAGCCGGATATCCTTTGCGGATTCTCTCCCGCGCCTGTTTCCTCGGATCGCGCCTTCTGGACCGGGCTTCCGGCTAAAACCGCCGCCGCGCTGGTTGCGGACGCCGAAGCGGCGTGCACCGGCGACTGGCCGGTATTGTCCGCCCATGCCTATCGCTCCTTTTCGCTGACCGGGGACCGCGCCGGCTACGAGGCCGGTTATTTCGCCCGCCGGCGTCGGCTCAATGCCCTGGCGCTCGGCGAACTCGTCGAAGCGAAAGGCCGGTTCGTCGATGCGCTGATCGACGGGATCGTGCTCATCGCCGAGGAAAGCGGTTGGCAATTGCCGGCGCATAACGGTTACGCGCGCGATGCCAGACCGGCCCCGCTCCCCGACCCGGCGCAACCCGTCATCGACCTGTTTGCGGCCGAAACCGGCGCGCAACTGGCGGTTATCGCTTCCGTTCTCGGCGACACGCTCGATGCCGCCTGCCCGGGCCTTGTCGCACGGATCGATCACGAGATCGAAACGCGCATCACGCGTCCCTATCTTGCCCGCCATTTCTGGTGGATGGGCCATGACGGCGGCAAGATGATCAACTGGACGCCCTGGTGTACCCAGAACGTCCTGTTGGCGAGTTTCACCCGCCCCACCGACCAGAAAACGCGTCGCGCCGTTCTTGCGGAGGCGGGTTTCGGACTCGATGCCTTCCTTGCCGAATATGAAGAGGACGGCGCCTGCGACGAAGGCGCGTTCTATTATCGGCACGCAGCGCTGTGTCTTTATGGAGCGCTGAGCGTGATGGACGCCGTGGCGCCGAACGCCATCGCCCCGCTCTGGCGCAGCCCAAAAATCCGCAACATGGCGGAGTATGCGCTTTTCGCCCACATCGCCGGCGACACCTACATCAATTTCGCCGACGCGTCGGCCGTGCTGCCACCATCGGGCGCGCGCGAGTTCCTTTTCGGCAAAAAGGTTGGATCGGACGCCCTCTGCGCCCTGGCTGCGTCGGATTTTGCCAGAGACGAGCGCCCCGATCAGCCCGAAGAGACCAACCTGTTCTATCGCCTGCTGGCGCTGACAACCGCCTCGGAAATCGCCAAATTCTCCGGACGCCGGATCGAAACGCCCGACATCTATTATCCGAGCTGCGGTCTGTTCATCGCGCGCGACGCGCGGTTCGTCCTGGCCGCCAAGGCGGGCGACAATGACGAAGGCGGGCACAACCACAACGACGTCGGCTCCGTCACCCTTTACGTCGACGGCAAACCGCTGCTCATCGATGTGGGCGTCGAGACCTATACCCAAAAGACCTTCTCGCCCGAGCGCTACCAGATCTGGACCATGCAGTCGGCCTGGCACAACCTGCCGAGTTTCGAAGGCATCGGCGAAAACGCCGGCGCCAGTTTCGCCGCCCGCGATGTTTCGGTCGATCTCGACGGCGAAACGCCGAATATCGCCATGGAGATCGCCGGCGCCTATCCGCCCGAAGCAGGCGTTTCGTCCTATCGGCGCATGGTGCGCCTGACCAAGGGGAAGAACGTCGAGATCGTCGATACCCACGTGGGATCGCGCAAGGCCGAACTGTCGTTGATGTTTTCGGAAAAGCCGGCCCTGTCGGACGGCCGGATTGGCGTGGGCGCGCTTGCCACGATTGAAATTGCCGGCGCCGGCGCCATGCGAATGGAGGAGATCGCCATTACCGATCCACGTCTTGAGGAGGCCTGGCACGATAGGATCTATCGGGTTCTCGTGCCGCTTGCCGCAAACGAGCTTCGTCTGACACTCACCGCCGGAGAAGCCAACCGATGAGCATGGCAGTCGACAACATGGCGCCAAAGCCGCCCGAAAAGGTCGCTGTGTCGCGCCGCTGGCGGAGAACCGTCAACAACCTCGTGGCGTTTTCGTTCATCGCGCCCAACTTCATCGGCTTCGTAGTGTTCACCCTCGGACCGATCATCTTCGCCTTTATCCTGGCTTTCATGCACTGGGACGGCAACAACCCCATCGAGTTCGCCGGTCTCGACAATTTCTGGAAGCTGTTCAGGGACAAGCAGTTCATCGCCGCGTTCTGGAACACCATCATCTATACCGGCGCGACCGTGCCGTTGACGCTGGCCTGCGCGCTCGGCATGGCCATCCTTTTGAACCAGAAGATCTTCGGGCGCAATTTCTTCCGGACCGTGGCCTTTTTCCCCTATGTCGCCTCGCTGATCGCGGTGGCGGTGGTGTGGAACATGATGTTCCACCCCGAATTCGGGCCGGTGAACATGGTTCTTTACTCGCTCGGGATCGATCCCAAGGATCTGCCGCGCTGGGCAGCCGACCGGCACTGGGCCATGATCACCGTCATCATGTTCTCGGTCTGGAAGAACATGGGCTATTTCATGGTGATCTATCTGGCCGGGCTCCAGGGGATCAGCGCCGAACTCTACGAGGCGGCCGATATCGACGGCGCCTCGGCCTGGCAGAAATTCTGGCGCATCACCCTACCCCAGCTGGCGCCGACCACCTTCTTCGTTTCCGTGATGCTGACCATCACCTCGTTCAAGGTGTTCGATCAGGTCTTCATGATCACGCAAGGCGGCCCCGGCACCTCGACGCTGGTGCTCGTCTATCACATCTACAACGAAGCGTTCGTTTCCTGGGATCTCGGCTATTCCAGCATGGTGGCCATGGTCCTGTTCGTGCTCGTGCTCGCCATCACCCTCATTCAGTTCCGGCTGACCCGTGAAGCCGAGGAGGACGTCTCATGAGCACCGACACGCTTGTTGTCGCCACGGCTCCGCTCAAGCGACCCCGCCGCCGCATCAACTGGGGGCTCATCGCCACCTATGTCATCGTCATCATCATCACGCTGACGATGCTCATGCCCTTCATCTGGATGTTGTCGGCCTCTCTCAAGCTCGACAAGGACGTCTTCGCCTTTCCCATTCAGTGGATTCCCGCGCATCCGCGCTGGGAGAACTATGTCGAGATCTGGACCAAGATCCCGCTCGGCCTGTTCGTCATGAACACGTTCAAGCTGACAATCATCGTCACGATCCTGCAGCTTCTGACCTCGAGTTTCGCCGCCTACGCTTTCGCCAAGCTGCATTTCCCGTTCCGCAACACGCTGTTCCTCGCCTATATCGCCACCATCGCCATGCCCTGGCAGGTCTACATGGTGCCGCAATTCATCATGATGCGCGGCTTCGGGCTGACCAACACGCTGACCGCGCTGGTGTGTTTGCAGGCGTTCACGGCCTTCGGCGTCTTCCTGATGCGTCAGTTCTACATGTCCATCCCCGACGAATTATGCGAGGCGGCACGCATCGACGGCATGTCCGAATACGGCATCTGGTGGCGGATCATGTTGCCGCTTTCCATGCCGGCACTGTCGACCCTTACCATCTTCACCTTCGTTACGACCTGGAACGATTTTCTCGGGCCGCTGATCTATCTGACCAAGACCGAGGTCAAGACGATCCAGATCGGCATCCGCATGTTCATCTCCCAATACACCCAGGAGTACGGGCTGATCATGGCCGCCTCGGTCGTGTCGCTGATCCCGGTTCTCATCGTCTTTCTGGCGCTGCAGCGCTTCTTCGTCGAGGGTATCGCCTCGACCGGACTCAAGGGTTAGTCATGCTCGACATCGCTCCCAGCACAGTCGCACTCTCTCCTTTGACCGAGGCCGAACGGCACGAGGCCATGGAGACGGTCATTGCGCAGGTCAGGCGCAACCTGCCCGCGTTCACCTATAGCGCACAGAATCATTCGAGCGTCGGCAACGTCTACCCGGCGGTGCCCAACACCCAATGGACCTCCGGATTCTGGCCTGGCTCGATCTGGCTCGCCTACGAGGCCACCGGCGACAAGGTGTTCCGCTACGCCGCCCAGATCCATGTGCAGAGCTTTCTCAACCGCATCGAGAACCGCATCGAGACCGACCACCACGACATGGGTTTTCTTTATTCGCCAAGCTGTGTTGCGGCATTCAAACTCGTCGGCGACGAAGACGGCCGCCGCGCCGCCCTTCTGGCCGCCGACCAGCTGCTCGACCGGTTTCAGGAAAAGGGCCAGTTCATCCAGGCCTGGGGTCCGATGGGTGAACCGGGCAATTACCGCTTCATCATCGACTGCCTGCTCAATCTGCCTTTACTGCACTGGGCCAGTTCCGAAAGCGGCGATCCCGTTTACCGCAACAAGGCGCTGGCACACGCCCACACCACGCTCGCCAACTCCATCCGGCCCGACTATTCGACCTATCACACCTTCTACATGGACCCGGAAACCGGCGCGCCCGTCCGCGGCAGCACTGTCCAGGGCTATCGCGACGAAAGCGCCTGGGCGCGCGGGCAGGCCTGGGCCATTGCCGGCATGGCGGTCTGTTACCGCTACGAGCGCGACGAGGCCTATCTCGAAGCCTTCGAGAAGCTGCTCGGCTATTATCTCAACCGCCTGCCCGAGGATCTGATCCCCTATTGGGACTTGACCTTTATAGAGGGCGACGAGCCGCGCGATTCCTCTTCGGCCGCGATCACCGCCTGCGGCCTTCTGGAAATGGCGGACGAAGTCGGTGGCGAGCGGGCGGACGCCTGGCGCGATCTCGCCTCCCGGATGCTCGCGAGCCTCTGGCGCAACTACGCCGTGCGCGATCCAAGGGTCTCCAACGGCCTTGTGCTGCACGGCACCTATTCCAAAAAGACACCCTATAATACCTGCCGCGGCGAAGGCGTCGACGAGTGCGTGGCATGGGGGGACTATTATTATTTTGAAGGCCTGACGCGCTTGTCGCGTCCATGGACACCTTACTGGTGATCCGGTGAACAAGAAGACAGGATAAAGAAGATGGCCGGCATCTCCTTGCGAAAACTGAGAAAGACCTTCGGGACGCTGACAGTCGTCCACGATATCGATCTCGAAATCGCCGACAAGGAATTCATCATCCTGGTCGGCCCGTCCGGCTGCGGCAAGTCGACGACCTTGCGCATGATCGCGGGTCTTGAGGAGATCACCTCGGGCGATCTCGTCATCGGCGACACCATCGTCAACGACGTGCCGCCCAAGAACCGCGACATCGCCATGGTCTTCCAGAACTATGCGCTCTATCCGCATATGACGGTCTACAAGAACATGGCCTTCGGGCTGGAGTTGAGGCATTCGCCGCGCGACCTTATCGACCAGAAGGTCAAGGAAGCGGCCGAAATCCTCGACATCACCCACCTGTTGAACCGCAAGCCCAAGGCGCTTTCCGGCGGACAGCGCCAACGCGTCGCTCTCGGGCGCGCCATGGTTCGCTCGCCGGAAGTCTTTTTGCTCGACGAACCGCTTTCCAACCTCGACGCCAAGCTCCGTACGGCGATGCGTGCCGAGATCACCAAGCTGCACAAGCGGCTCGACGCGACCTTTATCTACGTTACCCACGACCAGATCGAGGCCATGACCATGGCCGACAGGATCGTCGTCATGAAGGACGGCGTCATCCATCAGGTCGATACGCCGCAAATGCTCTACAACCACCCGATCAACATGTTCGTGGCCGGCTTCATCGGCGCGCCGCAGATGAATTTCCTGCCCGTCACGCTTACCGGGAGCCCGGGTCAGTTCGAAGCCGTTTTCAACGGCAAAACCCTCAGCCTGCCGCCCCGGCTGCAGGAGGCCCTGTCGAAAACCGATACGGGACGGGAATTCATCCTCGGGCTCAGACCGGAGAACTTCCATGAACGCCCGCCGGTCGATGTCGATCCCGGTCTGACCGCTCCTCTGGACGTCAATGTGGACCTGGCCGAACCAATGGGCGCGGAAGTGCATCTGAACGGCACGATCGATGACCATGAGGTTGTCGCGCGGGTATCGCCGCGCTGCACGGCGCGCGCCGGCGATCGCCTGCCCCTGATCGTCGATCTGTCGACAGCGCACCTGTTCGACAGGGAAACGGAAATGACTTTGGGCCTGTAACAAAGGAATAGTCCGACACGTGATGAACTGGCTGACCAACCACTATTTCGGCGAAGGACCGGGCATCGCCAAGGATGCGCCCAAGCCCACCGGCTTGCGCCTGCTCTGGTCCGTTTTCGGCCGGGAGTGGTGGGAGCTTATCAAGCTCAACCTGCTGTTTCTGATCTTCGCCCTGCCGCTCGTTACCCTGCCGGCGGCCACCATTGCGCTCGCCGCGGTGACGCTGGCCATGATCGAGGACCGCAACGTCTGGCTCCTCAAGGATTTCTGGGCGGCCTTCCGCTCCCGTTTCGTCGCGACCACGGCGCTTGGATTGGCGTTTGTCGCACTCCTGTGCCTCAGCGGTCTCGCCCTTGTGACCTATACCAACGCGGTCAGGGACAATCTCTGGTTCGCCCCGCTCATGGTCGTCGCCGCTTTTATAACGATCCTGCTGCCGATATGGGCAAGCCATTTCGCCGTAGCCCTTGTTCTCGGACGCAGCGAACCTCTCGGCACGATCCTCAAGGTGGCCACCATCGGCTTTCTGGCGCGGCCGCTTCCCGGTTTTCTGGCGCTCGCCTTCGTGGCGGCGCTCTGGGGGGTCCACATCCTTTTCTACCCTGCATCGGTGTTCATGCCGGTGTTGGTCAACTTCTCCCTTGGTGCACTGGTCATGAATTTTGCCGTGTACCGGGGAGTTCTGTTCGGCTTCTCGCATTTCAAGACCAGTTCCCAACACAGTAAAACGGGAAGTCCGGAAACACAGTCGGCGTAAATCTCAAGGAGGAGAAAATGCAAAGACGTAGTCTTATTAAAACGACGTTGCTCGCTACCACCGCTCTGGCGATGGCTCAGAGCCCGGTTCTTGCGGCCGACGTCACCCTCAACTGGGCCCTGTGGGATTGGGATCGCACAGCGTATTACCAGCCGCTGATCGAAGCCTACGAGGCATCGCACCCGGGCGTCGCGATCGAATATACCGATCTCGGCTCGGCCGATTACAACCAGATGGTCATGACCCAATTGACCGGTGGTTCGAGTGATATCGACATCGTCTCGATCAAGGACGTGCCGGGCTATGCCCAGATGGTCAATACCGGCCGTCTGACCAAGCTCAACGACCTCGGCATGGTGCCTGAAGATACCTCGGGCTATGGCGGTCTGATCGAAGCCCTGACCGTCAATGGCGGTCTTTACGGCATGCCGATGCGGACCGACTTCTGGATCGTTTACTACAACAAGGCGCCGTTCGATGCCGCCGGTCTTGACTATCCGACCAACGACATGACCTGGGCCGAGTATGACGAACTCGCCCGCAAGGTCACCTCGGGCTTCGGCCAGGACAAGATCTACGGCACGCACTTCCACACCTGGCGGTCCTGCGTCGAACTGCCGGCGATCCAGAGTGGCGAACACACGCTCGTTTCCAAGGACTACAGCTTCCTCAAGCCCTGGTACGAACGCGCCATCTCGCTTCAGGACGACGGCATCGCCATGAACTATGCCTCGCTCAAGACCTCGCAGACCCACTACTCGGCCCCGTGGCTTTCTGGCAAGCTTGCCATGCTGCCCATGGGTTCGTGGTTCATCGGCACCCAGATCGCCAAGCAGGCCAGTGGCGAGTCCGATGTTTCCGACTGGGGTCTGGTGCGTTTCCCGCATCCGGAAGGTGTGGCTTCCGGCGCGACTGCCGGTCAGGCGACGTCGCTCGGCATCAACGTCAACTCCAAACAGGTTGACGCCGCCAAGGACTTCATCTCCTGGGTCGCCGGTCCTGAAGGCGCCGCCATTGTTGCATCGACCGGCACGATCCCGGCCCTGCGCGAAGGCAACATTCTCGACTCGATCACCTCGACGGCGGGCTTCCCCACCGATGCGGAAAGCGCCAAGGCGTTGACCACCACGGCCACCTATCTGGAAATGCCCGTGGACCTCAAGGCCGCCGAATACGAACTGGTGCTCAATCGCGTCCATGACGAGATCATGACCGAGAACATCTCGATCGACGATGGCATCGCCGAAATGAACGAAGGCGTTGCCGACATCGATTGACAGCCATTGTGTGGGGCCGGCGCGTCCGCTGGCCCCACCCTCCGGACAAACGGGGAGTCTCTACTTTCCGATTTGCCGTGACACTCTGGCACCCCTCCCCCTTGCGGGGAGGGGTACCGAACAGGACTTGACCATCGCCAAGTCCGTCGTGAGGCTGGGTGGGGGTATCTGCGCCGGTGCGTATTGCCCACCCCACCCGACCCGGCTTTGCCGGGCCGCCCTCCCCATCAAGGAGAGGGAGAAAAGGCCGGCGCGTTCGGACAAAGGCTTATCAGTCCAGATGCCCACTTCCCCCCTTTCCGCAAATCCGTTTGAAACGCGCGCCGACGTCGCCCGCGCCGTCACCGATCTGTTCGATCCGCTGCTGCCCTATTTCTCGGCCTCCGGCGCCCGGGTGCATCTCGGCGCAACGTCGGCCCATTTCGATGCCGCCGCCGCAGACCTCGAAGGCTTCGCCCGACCGCTCTGGGGCCTCGTGCCGCTTGTCGCCGGCGGCGGAGACTTCGCGCATTGGGACCTTTATCGGCGCGGCCTTGCCGCCGGCACCGATCCCGCCCACCCCGATTACTGGGGTGCCATTGGCGACGTCGACCAGCGTCAGGTCGAACTCGCCGCGATTTCCTTCGCCCTGATGCTCGTGCCCCAGCACATCTGGGACCCGCTCGACGAAGCCGCCAAGGCCCGCGTGGCGGATTATCTGATCTCGGCCCGCAATCACAGATTCGTCGACAGCAACTGGCGGTTTTTCCGGGTGCTGATCGATCTGGCTCTGACCAAATGTGGCATTTCCTTTTCACCGTTGGACACGAGAACCTATCTCGACGGTATCGAGCGCTTCTCCCTCGACACTGGCTGGTATCGCGATGGTCCGATCAGGAGTGCTGATCATTACATCCCCTTCGCCTTTCACTATTACGGGCTTTTGTATTCCGTTCTGGCCGACGATCCCGAACGGGGCGAACGTTTTCGTAACCGCGCGAGCCTTTTCGCGAAGGCGATCCGGCATTGGTACGGGCCGGACGGCAGCGCCCTGCCCTACGGGCGCAGTCTGGTTTATCGGTTTGCCCATGCCGGTTTCTGGGGGGCGCTTGCCTTTGCCGATGTCGAAGCGCTGCCCTGGGCAGAGATCAAGGGTTATTACCTCAGAAACCTCAGATGGTGGGCGCACCAGCCGATCTTCGACAGGGACGGCGTCCTTTCGGTCGGCTACGCCTATCCGAACCTCATGGTCTCGGAAGGGTACAATTCGCTCGGTTCGCCCTATTGGGCGATGAAGGCCTTCCTGCCGCTCGCTCTGCCTCAAACCCATCCGTTCTGGACGGCCGAGGAAGCCGAACCCGAGGTTTTCGACACTCCCGTTCCCCTTGAGGAGCCGGGCATGGTCGTCCAGCACCTCAAAGGTCACAATGTGGCGCTCGCCTCCGGCCAGGACTATCGCCACCAATGGCGCGGCATGGCCGAGAAATACTGCAAATTCGCCTATTCGACCCGCTACGGCTTTTCCATCGAGGCCAGCGACCGCCATTTCGACACTGCCGCCTCGGACAACATGCTGAGCTTTTCCGAGGACGGCATACATGTGCGGATGCGCGAGACCAGCGAGGACGCGCGGATCGCCGGCAACGTGCTTTTTGCCAGATGGCGGCCTTGCGAAGACGTCGTTGTCGAAACCTTCCTCGTTCCGGTCGGTCGCTGGCACCTGCGCCTGCACGAGGTCACAACGCCCTACGCTCTGGAGGTAGTCGAAGGCGGTTTCGCCGTTCCCAAACCCGATTTCGGCGCCTTCGAAACGGACACTGCCGGCCAATGGGCCGAGGTGCGGACCAAAACCGATATGAGCGTGCTCGTCGGCTATGACGAGCGCACGCCGAGGGTCATCAGCCCGTTCTCGAATACCAATGTCATGGCCGCGCGTACGCTGGTGCCGCAACTGCGCGGCAGGCTCGATGCGGGCACAACCCGGCTCGCCGTCGCCGTTCTGGCCATGCCGTCGGGTCCCAACGAGGCGACGCCGTCCCGTCCCGACCTGCCGGATGTCGACAGTCTTCGTCGGCTCGTCATCGAACAGGGCAAGCCCGTGCCAGTTTTCGACCGAAAGGATTAGCCGGAGTCGAGGCCCGTTGGTCTATTTCAGATAGCCGCGTTTGACCGCCATGTTCTGAGCCGTGATCGCCAGTTCGGTCGCGGTGAACATGTAGTCTTGGGCGCTCGCCGTTGCCGACCGCTCGACCACATCGTCGGCCAGTTGCCCAAAATAGGGCAGCTCGGCACCGGAGCAATCCATGTATTCGTACGCGGTGCCATTGACGAGGAACAGGTGATCGGTGCCCGGACGTCCGACCGGATCGACGTATTTCCTTAATTCGATATAGCCTTCGGTGCCATCGATGAACAAACGCCCGTCGCCCCAGTTCGGCAGGGCATCAGCGGTGTACCAGTCGAGCCGGATATAGGCCTGGGCGTTACCGCCAACCAGGTTGATCTCGCCGAAATCCTCGAAGAGCGGGTTTTCGGGATTGGCAAAATTGCCGACCGCCGCATGGACGATCTCGGCCGTTTCGAGCCCTGCGAAATGCAGGAACTGGGCGATCTGGTGCGAGCCGATATCAGTCAGAATGCCGCCGTAAAGATTGCGGTCGAAAAACCAGTCGGGCCGCGTTGCCCGGTTGAGCCGGTGCGGGCCGATGCCGAGGGTCTGGACGACCTGCCCGATCCGACCTTCGCTGACCAGCCTGCTGGCGACGGTCACCGCCGGGACTTCGAAGCGCTCGGAAAAATCCACCGACCAGATGCGGCCGGTTTGCGTGACGGTCTGGCGGATGGCCGCCAGTTCGTCGAGCGTAATGCAGCCGGGCTTGTCGATCATGACGTCCTTGCCGTGCTGCATGGCCTCGACGGCCAGCGCGGCGCGCTCATGCGGCGGTGCACCGATCAGGACCAGCGGGATGCTCTCGTCTTCCAGGATCCGGTTTCGATCCGAAAAACGCGGCGCATCGGGAAACCGCTTGAGAAATCCGGCCAATGGTTGCGGCTCGCCCTTTGTCCAGTATCCGGCCAGTTCGCATCCGGCATCGCGCATGCCGGCGACCATGCCGAAAATATGGCGGTGATCGAGACCGATGGCGGCAAATCTGAAACGTCTCATTCGATCGACCTCACGTCAGGGGAACCAAAAGACCGGTTTTCGACGAGGTCACGAGCGCGTCGATAAACCGATGCACCTTGAGGGCTTCGCGACCGGAAATCCTGGGCGACCGCCCGGAAGCGATCGCGTCGGCGAAATCCTTGATGAGATCGCGATGCCAGTCTGAGGGGAAGGCCATCGGGTCGGCGCCGCCGCCCGTGCCGGACAGTTCGCCCACGGATTCGGTCCGGCCGTCGCGCCAGGTGATGTTGAGCTTGCCGGCCCGCAATTCCGCCGTCGCCTTGGTCCCGTCGATAATGAGCCCCTCGGCGCCGCCGGGATAGGTGGCAGTCGTGGCGATGATCGAGCCGAAAGCCCCATCGGCGAATGTGATGCCGGCCGTGGCGAAATCTTCCGATTCCATCTTGTGCGCGCGGGTCGTGGCGCAAAGGGCCTGCACCGCAATCACCGGCGCGGTGAGGCTCAGCATCAGATCCATGATGTGGATGGCCTGCGAAATCAGCACGCCGCCGCCATCGCGTTGATAGGTGCCGCGACCGGGCGCGTCGTAATAGGACTGATCGCGCCACCACGGAATATCGGCTCTTACCAACGAGAGATCGCCCAGTTCACCGGCTTCGATCAACGCCCGCAGCCGCTCGGCTCCGGCGCGGAAGCGGTGCTGGAACACGATGCCAAGCGTGACGTTATGCGCTTCGCAGATATCGACGATCTTTTCCGCGTTCGCCGTGGTGCGCTCGACTGGCTTTTCACTGAGGATATGCTTGCCGGCGCCGGCGAGCCGCGAAACGATGTCCTGACGCTGATCCGGAGGCGTGATCACGATCACCCCATCGGTTTCGGGATCGGCGACGATCGCGTCGAAACTGTCAAAGACGGGGAATCCATAGGCCTTGGCGCGTTCTTCGGCCCTATCTTTCGAGATGTCGAACAGGCCCGAAACCTCGACACTGCTGCGCAGGTCCGCCAAAGCTTCCAGATGCGGCTTGGACGCCATGCCCAGCCCCGCGACGGCCAGCCGTACCGGTTTCGCACTCATTGCCTTTTCTCCTCTCGTTCGGACTGAAAGCCTGTGCCTCCAGTTGGACCCCTTGCGGCCCACCTCCCCGAAAACGGGGTCAATAAAGAATCCGCGCCGACACCGACACCGGAGCCTGACGGCGCCGCCCGGACCCGGCACATTGTTTTTCCTCTAGCCGGGATTCTCCGAGGTCAGCCAGGTGATGAGAATTTCCGCGACCGTTTCGGCGTGCTGGGCGAACTCGTCATCGCCCCATTGCAGGTCGAAATTGGCGGCAAGCGTGAACCGGTTGCTGACCGGGAAATAGCACAGCGACGAAATGAGCACGTAAAGCCGGGTCGGCGAGATATCGCGACAAAAGATGCCTTGCTCGGCGCCGCGCCTGAGAACGCCGTCCAGATTGCGCAAGAGGCGCGATTGTATTTCGTGTCGGTCGGCAAGCTTGGAGACCGTGACGCCGCCGCGCAGGTTTTCCGTGCTCAACATGGCGATGAACCAGGGATGCCGCCGGTAATGGTTGACGGTGAACTTGACCAGTTGGCGGATGGCTTCCTTCGGCGGCAGTTCCTCGAGGCTGAGTTCGAGTTCTGCGCTTCGGATCTGCACATAGGCCTCGCGCAGCGCGGCGGCGTAAAGGTCTTCCTTGTCGCCGAAATAGTCGTAGAGCAGCGGCTTGGAAACGCCGGCACGCGTGGCGATGCGATCGACCCGGGCGCCTTCGTATCCGGCCGAGGAAAACTCGAAAAGCGCCGCCTGCAGAATGGCCTGACGCGAAACGTTCGAATCGCGCTGCCCGCGCTTCTTGCGAACGATCTCTATGCCGGACGATCCGACACCCGGGTGTTTTCCCTTTTCGGTGTGTTTTCCCTTTTCGGCCATGTCCGTTTCACCGTCTCCGCGACCGCGCTAGCGCCGCACCAGTTTACTGAATCCGCGACGAACCGCAGGAATGGAAAACAACACCGTTATCAGGATGATAATGGCAAATGTCGCCGAGATGGGACGCGTCAGGAACGGTTCGAGACTCCCATTCGACAGTGTAAGACCGCGCCTGAGGCTCTTGTCCAGCAGGTCGCCCAGAATAATCCCGAGCACCAGGGGTGCCATCGGATAGTCGAGCCGCCTCAGCACATAGCCGATAATGCCGAACACGAACATGACCCAGATGTCGAAGATGCGCTGCGACAGGGCATAGGGGCCGATTACGCACATGGTGAACACGATCGGCATCAGATAGGCGCGCGGGATCTTGAGAACCTGGATGAACACAGGCGTCAGCAGGATGCCGAACGTGCCGATGGCGATCGTGGTGAAGATCAGCATGACCGCGACCTGATAGATGAAATTCGGCTGGTCGAACATGATCATCGGGCCCGGCCGTATGCCGTGGATGTAAAGCGCCGCGATCAGGACCGCCGCCGAGGACGAACCGGGAACCCCGAGCGTCAGGGTCGGGATGAGCGATCCCGGCACCACGGCGCTGTTGCCGGTTTCGGCCGCTGTCAGGCCTTCCATGCTGCCCTTGCCGAATTCTTCGCTTTCCTTGGACCCCTGCTTGGCGGCGGCGTAGCTGGCCCAGGCGCCGATATCCTCGCCCACGCCGGGAATGATGCCGACCATCGTGCCGACGATGCCCGACTGAAACACCGTGCGCTTGTAGGTCATCAGCTTCTTCCACATCGCGCCGAGCGCCGCATGTTCGGGCTTTTCCTGCGTCAGCTTGGCGTCGGGCCGGGACATGGTGAACAAAACCTCGGCGAAACCGAAGGCGCCGACCATCGCCGGAATAAGGGCGATGCCGCCGTTCATTTCCGGGATGCCCATGTTGAAGCGCACGAAAGAGTGGATGCCGTCGGAGCCGATCATGGCGACCGACAACCCGAGAATGCCGGCCATGTAGCCCTTGGCGGGGTGGCCGGACTTGGTCAACTGGCCGGAAATGATGATGCCGAACAGCGCCAGCCAGAAATATTCGAACGAGCCGAACCGCATGGCCGCCGCCGCCAGTGGCGGCGCGATGAGAATGAGCAAGAGGATGCCGACCAGGGTGCCCATGGCCGAACCGAGCGTGGCCATGCCCATGGCGAATCCGGCCCGGCCCTGCTTGGCCAGCGGAAAGCCGTCGAGCGAGGTCGCGGCGCTGGCCGGCGTACCGGGAATGTTGAGCAGGATGGCGCTGCGCGAGCCGCCATAGATGGCGCCGACATACATGCCCAACAGGACGAGAATGGCCGCATCCGGGTCGAGCGAATAGGTGAGCGTGGTCATCAGTGCCACGCCCATGGTGGAGGTCAGGCCCGGCAGGGCGCCGACGAAAATGCCAAGGAGCGTGGCCCAGATGACATGGAAGATCATCACGGGCGTCAACATCATGGTGAAGCCCGAACCGAGGGCTGCAAGGGTCGCGGTCATGGCAGCCTCACCAGGAATCCGTGCTCGAACATGTAGGCGATGGCCCCCGTTATGACGATCGCCACCGTTGCGGCGAAAACTCCCGTCTTGAAGCGTATCGCCCAGGTCGCCTTCACCAGCCGATCCCATTCGGCATAGATGATGAAGACGAAGACGAACAGGCTAGAGGCGAACCAGTAATGGATGTGCCCGACCAGTCCCAGGGCATAGATGCCGGCAAGAACCGCGACGGCGACAAAGCTCTTGATTTCACCCAGTCCGATTACCGCTTCGGGATCGGTCTTGTCCGCAACGGACGGCTTGCGGCTGGCGAAAAAGATGATGACGGCCAGGATGAAGATGGCCGCGCCCAGAAACATCGGCACGAGACCGGGAATGGACGCAGGGTGAATCTGGCGGATTTCGAGGCGATCCATGGTGAACCCGCCCCAGAGCTCCGCCAGTCCGACGACCATGAGTATGGCCGCAACGACACTGTCAAGAGTACGCTTGTCTATCATTGATCTTCCCCGATCCCTCACATGCACTTAAGCACAAAGGCGATCTGGAATCGAACGGTTGCGGCGTAAGCCGACAACGCGACCGAAAGTGATGACGGGGATCGGCAGGGTCCCGCTTTCACGTGGGGACCCTGCCCTTTTCCGACAAATTTTAGTCGCAGGACACTCCGATCGCGGACGGGTCAAGCACGGCCTGTCCACGGCCCTTGAGGGCGCACGCCTGCTGGGCGATGATCGGCATGGCGGCCTCGCGGGCCTTTTCGCCAAAGCTCGGCATGAAGATCGCGCCGCGCTGGGTGGCATAGGCCTTGAGCGCATCCGCGTTCATGACGGCTTCCGCCCAGATCTTGTCGACGGTGTCATAGACGTCCTGGGGCGCACCCTTGGGAATGAAGACGCCGAAATAGCCGGGCGCGATCGGGAAGTCAGCGATGAAGTCGGTGATCGGCGGAATGGGATCGATCCCCTCAATCACGAGCGGAGAATCGGACAGAACCGCAAGCGGACGCAGCATGCCGGCGCGGATCTGTTCAGTCTGCTCGACGGCAAGCTGGGTGGTCGCATCGACTTCGCCCGAAGCCGTGGCCAGAACGGCCGGCGCACCGCCATCATAGGTCACCATGCGGGCCTTGATGCCGCCCGGCACCGCGTTGGAGATGGTGGCGAAAGCCATGCCGCCCGAAGAGGTGATACCGGCAGTGCCGACATTCAGCTCCTTGGACTTCAGGTCCGCCAGAAGGTCCTCGAACGTCTTGTACGGGGAGTTGGCGCCGACGGAAACGAGCGGGGCGTTGGCGACATGCAGATAGACGCGATAGTCGTCGATGCTCGTGTCCGGAATGAGCCCGGAAATCGAGTAGGTGGCGACGTCGGCGACCGCATTGGCGGTCCAGGTATAGCCGTCGCGCGCGGCGTCGAGCGCCGCCTTGGTTCCGATCGAACCCGAAGCACCGGGCTGATTGACGATGACGACCGGGGTTCCCAGAGCTTCTTCCAGGATCGGCGCGACCACGCGGGTCACCTGGTCGGTGGACCCACCGGCCGACCACGGCACGATGACGTTGATGGGGTGATCGGGCTTCCAGTCGGCGGCAATGGCGCCTCCGGCACTCATTGCAACAGCCAGTACCGTACCGGCAAGCAGGGCATTCAGGGCACGTGTTTTCATTGTTTCCTCCTAGATTCCTCCTTGTTACCTACTGGTAGGTTATGTTTATCGTCAGGAGGGGTCAATACCGATTTTCGGTCTCGCACCGGCAAAGTCATCGAGAAAAAACGCTTCATTCCAGGGCAAAACGTTCGTCGCATGACAAACGGTCACCACCGGCGTCGCGCCGCTTCCGGCAAGCGCCCGATGCCGTTCCGGCAGACGGGAGACAAGAAAAAACGACGGCTCAGCAGTACGTTGCGGCGCGTTCGATAATGGTTGTCATGACCTCGTCGGCATCACGTTTCCACCAGGTGTTGGCGGAAAAAATCTCGACCTCCACCAAGCCGTCGAATCCATTGGCTTCAACGGAGTGACGCAGTTTCTTGAGGTCGATGACACCATCGCCCATCATGCCGCGATCGTTCAGCATGTCGGTGGTCGGCACCAGCCAGTCGCAGACATGAAACGCCATCAGGCGATCGACGCCCGCACGCAGGATCTGGTCGTGAACCTCGGGGTCCCACCAGACGTGATAGGCGTCCACGGCCACGCCGATGCCATCGTCGAGCCGGTCGCAGATGTCGAGCGCTTGACGCATCGTATTCACGCAGGCCCGGTCGGCGGTATACATCGGATGCAGCGGTTCGATCGCCAGTTTGACGCCGACCGAACGCGCGTATTCGAGTGTTGAGGCCAAGCCGTCCTCAACGGTGCTTCTGGCCTCATCGAGATCGCGCGATCCGGCCGGCAGACCGCCGACGACGAAAACCAGACACGCCGCGCCTATGCGCGCGGCTTCGTCGACCGCGCGCCGGTTGTCGTCCAAAACGGCCTGGGTCAGCGTCCCCTCGGCGGTGAACATGCCGCCCCGGCACAGTCCGGAAACGCCAAGCCCGGCGTCGCGGATGGCGCGCGCGGCCTTGTCGACGCCCATATCGTGCAGCACGTCGCGCCAGGGGGAGATGCCGCCGAACCCGTGTCGCGCGCAGCCCTCGATGGACTGGGCCAGAGTCCATTGTGCCTTGACGGTCGCCGTGTTGAGGGAGAGCCGTTCCGGATTTACCACACTGTCGATCTGAAAAGTCATGAAGTCATGCCTCTGGAGCCGTGTGCGAAAGGTGGGGGCCGGTTCTCGCGACGAACACCACAAAATCGCCAAAGCGGCGCACCATGTGGATGAAGTCGCGGCGCATGCAAGCCGGCTCCCTGCCCGAAACCCTAGAACTCGAGATCCGGCAGATCGATCCAGCGCCGCTCGCGTGCGCTCTGATAGCCCAGCTCCGCCAATTGCACGCCCTTGGCACCTTCGGCAAGGGTGTATTTCCAGGGACCGTCTTCCAGGACGTGGCGCAGGAACTCTTCCCACTGCACCTTGAAGCCGTTGTCCATGGGCGCATTGTCCGGAACCTCTTCCCAGTCGGCGAAGAAGTCGAGCTTCTGCGGTTCGTCGGGATTCCACACGGGCTTGGGCGTGTTCACCCGGTGCTGGCTATAGCATTTGTGCAGGCCGGCGACCGCCGAGCCGTGCGTGCCGTCGATCTGAAAGGTCACCAGATCGTCGCGACGCACACGGGTGCACCAGCTCGAATTGATATGGGCGACAACACCGCCTTCGAGCATGAAACTCGCATAGGCCGCATCGTCGGCCGTCGCCGTGTATTTGTTGCCGTTCTCGTCCCAGCGCTCCGGGATATGCGTCGCGATGGTGCAGCTGACCGACTTGACCGGCGCCACGACGTTGTCGAGCACGTAGCGCCAATGGCACAGCATGTCCGAGACCATGCCGCCGCCCTCCTCGGCGCGATAGTTCCAGCTCGGCCGCTGCGCCGGCATCCAGTCGCCTTCGAAAACCCAATAGCCGAACTCGCCCTTGATCGACAGGATGCGGCCGAAAAAGCCGGCATCGCGCAAACGCCTGAGCTTGATGAGACCGGGCAGATAGAGCTTGTCGTGCACGACACCGGTTTTGATGCCCGCCATCCTGGCCAGGCGCACGATGTCGACTGCCTTGGCGAGATCGTCGGAAATCGGCTTTTCGCAATAGATGTGCTTGCCCGCCTTGATGGCCTTTTCGAGAAGGCTCGGCCGCAACTGCGTCGAAGCGGCATCGAAAAAGATCGTGTCGTCCGGATTGCCCAGCGCCGCTTCCACATCCGTGGTCCAGCGGGCGATGTTGTACTGTTTGGCCAGCCGTTCGACCTTGTCGGCATTGCGCCCGACAAGGATCGGATCGGGCATCACCCGCGACCCGTCGGACAGCACGACGCCACCCTGATCGCGAATGGCCAGTATCGAGCGAACGAGGTGTTGATTGAGCCCCATCCGACCGGTTACGCCGTGCATGATGATTCCGATCCGCCCGATTTCAGCCATTCAATCCTCCTCCGGATCCGTCTTGTTACCAACTAGTCAGTAGTGTTAGTGTTACTCGTGTTGCGAAGTCAAGAACGCTTGTCTTGTCAGACAAAGCCGTTCCCTCGCAAGCATGATGAGGCGATGGGGACCGGAAGAGGGGGAAAACGTCGCTGTCGATATAAGATCGCGGTCACGGACCCGGATCAGTCGGACCGCGAACAGGTTTTTTGCACGATACCGGAAACTCGGAAAAAAACGTTGGAATACGTGTCATGAAGATCACTCACGAACTGACGCCGGAAGGGCTTTTGCCCGACATTCGCACCATGTGGCAGGTCTCGGGGACCAAGATCCTGTCGATTGACGCCACGTTCGACAGATCCGTCGGCGCGCCGGTTCACACGGTCGCTGGACGATATAAGCCGCGCGGCTGGACCGACTGGACGCAAGGATTCGAATTCGGTTCGGCGATCCTGCAGTTCGACGCGACCGGCGACGACCGGTTCTTGGCGCTCGGCCTCGAACGCACACGGCGCGACATGCCGGTGCACATCACCCATTTCGGCGTACACGATCACGGTTTCAATCAGGTCTCCACCTACGGCAACCTGCTGCGTCTGATAGCCGAGGGACGTATCCCGCCAAACGCGTGGCAGAAGGAGTATTTCGAACTGGCCCTCAAGGCCTCGGCGGCGGTTCAGGCACGGCGCTGGACCGATCTCGGCGATGGCGCCGGTTATATCCACTCCTTCAACGGCCCGCATTCGCTGTTCATCGACACCATGCGCACCCTCAGAATTCTCGCCCTCGGGCACAAGCTCGGCCATGTGGTCAAGGGCGAAGGCGATGCCGTCATTTCGCTTCTCGGCCGGCTGGTCGCCCATGCCCGCACCACCGCGCAATACAACCTGTTCTGGGGCGAAGGGCGCGACATCTGGGACGAACGCGGTCGCACCGCCCATGAAGCGATCTTCAACACGGCCAATGGCGCTTTCCGCTGCGTTGGCACCCAGCAGGGCTATTCGGGCTATTCGACCTGGACGCGCGGGCTTTCCTGGGCCATGACCGGGTTTGCCGAACTTCTCGAATTCCTCGAGACGCTCGACGAGACGGACCTCGCCGCATTCGGCACCAAGGCGGACATCATCGACCTGTTCGATCGCGCCGCGTCAGCGACCTGCGATTTCTACATCGCCCACACCACCACTGACGGCATTCCCTATTGGGACACCGGCGCGCCCGGTCTCAGGGAACTCGGCGACGTCTATGCCCGCCCCTCCGAACCGGACAACGATATCGAGCCGGTCGATTCCTCGGCGGCGGCAATTGGCGCGCAAGGGCTCATCCGTTACGGCAACTGGCTCGCCGCGCGCAAAAACCCGAACGCCTCAACCTATGTTCAGGCCGGCCTCGGGGTCTTGCAGACGCTGCTCTCACCGCGCTATCTCAGCGCCGATCCCGATCATCAGGGCCTGGTGCTGCATTCCCAGTATCATCGTCCGAACGGCTGGGATCACGTTCAGCCGGGCCGGCGCAATCCCTCCGGCGAGGCGACCATGTGGGGCGATTATCACATGCGCGAACTGGCCCTTCTGGTTCAACGTCTGGCCACGGCGAACGCCCCCTACCCGACCTTCTTTTCCATCTGACACAAGGATCTCCGACATGGTGGGCACAATGCGGCGCAGGACGGCATTGGTGACAGGAGGCAGACGTGGCCTCGGCCTGGCCATCGCCGAAGGCCTGGCCGCCGATGGGTTCGATGTGGCGATCACCGGCACTTCGGCGCCGGACGACCGGTCGCGGGCAGCCGTCGAGAAACTGACCGCTCATGGCGGCCGTGCCGTTTATGTCGCGGGACGGGTCGACAGGATCGAAACCCACACGGATGTGCTCGATGCGGTGGAAAACCAACTCGGTCCGATCGAGGTTCTGGTTTCCAATGCCGGCATCGCGCCGTCCGTGCGCCTCGACATCCTGGAGACGACGCCGGAAAATTTCGATCCCGTCCTCGACGTCAACCTGCGCGGCGCCTTCTTTTTCGCCCAGGCCATCGCCCGTCGCATGATCGCGCGCGGCCGCGCGCCCGGGCAGACACTGGTCTTCATCACCTCCTGCTCGTCCGAAATGGTCTCCATCAACCGCATTGAATATTCGATTTCCAAGGCGGGCCTCACCATGGCAGTCAAGGGATTCGCCACGCGGCTCGCGCCCGAAGGCATCGCCGTGTTCGAGGTCCGGCCCGGCATCATGCGCACCGACATGACCGAAAGCGTCTCGACCAAATATGATGCCATGATCGAAAACGGACTGGTCCCGGCCAGACGCTGGGGGGAAGGCGCGGACGTTGCCGCGGCGGTCAGGGCGCTCGTCAAGCCCGACATGGCCTTTTCGACCGGATCCATTATCAACGTGGACGGCGGCCTGACACTTAATAGGCTATAGACGACACAACGACACAACGACACAAGTCATTGAGATTGCCGGCGCACGCGCCTATATCCCCGATGGCTTTTTTTTAAAAAGCTGCGGCCGGCACCCAAACCGGCAGGACACGGTTTACCGGTGAATTCGAGATGAGTAAGAAACAACCCGCAAGCCATGGGCGGGGGGAAGGTCGCAATTCGTTGATTTCCGGGCCCATCGCCCCGGTTCTCATCATGTTTGCGCTGCCGACCCTGGGATCGTCGGCGCTGCAATCGGCCAATGGTTCGATCGATGCCATCTGGGTCGGGCGGCTTTTGGGGAACGACGCCCTGGCGGCGACCACCAATGGCAATCTGGTGATGTTCCTGCTCACAGCCTTTATTTTCGGCTTCGGCATTGCCTCAACGATCATGATCGGCCAGTTCATGGGCCGTGGCGATATCCAGACGGCGCGCAGGATCGTCGGGACGGGTCTGGGCGCCTTCATTCCCCTCGCTGTGGTGATCGCCGTGCTCGGCTGGATCTACACGACAGATCTGCTTTCCCTTCTGAGAACGCCCGCTGATGCCCTGCCGTTGGCGCGAGACTTCTTGCGGGTCATCTTCATTTCGATGCCGGCGGTCATGATGATGACCATGATCATGATGGCCCTGCGCGGGGCTGGCGACTCGATGACGCCGTTCTATTTCATGGCGCTGGCCGTGGTGCTCGACATTGGATTGAACCCGGTCTTCATCCTCGGGTTGGGACCGTTCCCGCAATGGGGCATTGCCGGTTCGGCTTTTGCCACGGCGCTGGCGAACTACATCAGCCTTTTTGCGATGCTCGTCTACATCTACGCGCGCGACCTGCCTTTACGCCTTCGGGGAGATGAACTGCGTTATCTGCGTCCCCAGATTTCGGTTCTGAAATTGATGATCACCAAGGGCCTGCCGATGGGCATCCAGATGATCATCCTCTCGTCTTCGATGCTGTCCATGCTGAGGATGATCAATGCCGAAGGCGTCGACACAACCGCCGCTTTTGGCGCCACGCAACAGGTCTGGGCCTATGTCCAGATGCCGGCCATGTCGATGGGCGCGGCGGTTACGGCCATGGTGGCGCAAAACATCGGTGCAGGCAGATGGGACCGGATCAACCGCATCACCTGGGCCGGCGTCTGGCTCGATCTTGTCATGACCGGGCTCATGATCCTGATCATCACCCTGATCGATTATCACGTCATGTCGCTGTTCATCCGCGAAGGAAGCGACGCCATCGCGATCGCTCAGCATATCGAGCGGGTCGGCACCTGGGGCTTCATGGCCATGGCCGTCAACATGGTCATTTTCGGCACGGTCAGGGGCAATGGACAGGTGATCTGGCCGGTCATCATCCTCGCCGTCTCCATGTTCCCCGTCCGGCTCGGCATCGCCTACGGAACGCACGACTGGCTGGGCGTCGACTCAATCTGGTGGAGCTTCCCCTTCGCCATGGTCTCGACCTTGTTGATGGCGTTGGTTCTTTACTTCGAAGGATCCTGGCGAAAGGCGCCAGTAATGCACATCGATGGCGCCGTCGAGGAAGTGCCCGTCTCCAGCCCGACAGGTGTGGGCAGCACCGCAGTGCTGTCGCCGCAAACGCAGGTTCTCGAAACGGAGAAAAGCACGGGAGCCTGACCGCACCCCGCATGCACCACGCTTGCCGGATCACATTGTCTCGCCCCGTTCCGGCCTTCTGGCTTCACCCGGCGGGTCATGTTACCAAGGCGGGCCGCAACAAAGGGCCTCACAGGTGACCGCGCCTCGATTCAAGTCAATCGCCGTCATTTCCAACGGGACACCGGACGCCGACGAAGCGGCCGACAGGTTTCGGGCGATCTACGGCAACATCCCGCCCGATTCCGCCGATGTCATCGTTGCCCTCGGCGGGGATGGGCTCATGCTCGAAACGCTGCACAAGGTCATGCCGCGCGGCGTCCCGGTCTATGGCATGAATTTCGGTTCAATCGGTTTTCTGATGAACGAGTCCGACGACACCGATCTCATGCAAAAGCTCGATCGGGCCGTCGAAACCAAGATCTATCCGCTGATCATGCGGGTCACCGACATTCAGGGCAACGTGCTGACGGCCAATGCCTTCAACGAGGTCTCGCTGTTCCGCACCACCTACCAGACGGCCAAGATCCGCGTCACGATCGACAACAAGGTGCGCCTCAGCGAGCTTTACTGCGACGGCGTGCTGGTTTCGACGCCGGCCGGTTCGACCGCCTACAATCTTTCCGCGCACGGACCGATCCTGCCGATCAACTCGCCGCTTCTGGTCATGACGCCGATTTCGCCCTTTCGTCCGCGACGCTGGCGCGGTGCCGTTCTGCCCAACCGCGCAAAAGTGGTCTTCACCTGCCTCGAAACGCAGAAACGTCCGGTGAGCGCTGTGGCCGACAATATCGAATATGTCGATGCCCAGAAGGTCGAGATCGAAGAGGATCCCTCGCATTGGGTGACGCTTCTGTTCGATCCCGGCCACGGGCTCGAGGAGCGGGTGCTCAACGAGCAGTTCCAGTACTAGAGTGTTTTCAGGCGAAGTGGATACCGGTTCGCCGGTTCGAGTGAAGAGGATCAGAAAACAGTCCAGTGGACTGTTTTCCCGATGAACACGATAAAACAAGAAGTTAGATCAGCTCGCGCTCAGGCCGCCCGCGTCAGTTCCTTTGAGGTCGGCCGGGCGATGGGCATGAGATCCGCCCCCGCTTCCCGGGCGAACCCGGACATGACCCCCCGCGCCGCCTTGCGGGCCAGTGTGACGTTCTGTTCGTTGAGATAGGCAAAGGCATCGGTGAGCACATCCGGGATGTCGCCGTCGTGTTCGATCACCAGTTCGTCGATGACCACCGTGACGACGAAATAGCGCGCCGACAGGTCGTCGGCGAGGTCGGCATTGCGGGCATGAAGAACCAGCCGGATGAGAAGATCGCTGAAGGCGGGCTTGAGCCCGGCGCGGTCGAACAGCGCCAAAAGACTGGCGCGTCCGCCGCTTTCGAGGGTGGAGATTACCCGGCTCTCCGGCAGGTTCACGAGACTCGCCATCGCCGCCGCGAAGAACCGCAGCCGCCCGGAAATCAGCGCCTGCAGCATCAGCCGTGTCGTCAGTCCGCCTGTCTCGCCAATACGATCGAGAACGGAGCGATGGCCTTTGGCAAGCTCGGCCTCGCCAATGGCAGTGGTCGTGTTGTCGGCGCCGTTGCGCAAGATGCGCTCCAGCCGTTGCGGTGCGATGGCCCCCTTGACCAGCCGGCAATCGGCCAGATCGGCGCGGGCCTGTTCGGCGAGATCGAGCCGGACGGTTGCGGGCAGATCCTTGCGGGCCAGAAGCGCCCCGCGCAACACCGCGTCGGATTTTGCACGGGCCGACAGACGCATGAAACTTTTCGGTTCGGGCTTGAGGTCCCGGCGCTCGAGCACCGCAAGAACGACCGCGCGTTCGGTGCGTTCGAGCAGCATTGAAACGATACGCCGGCCAATCGTTGCGCGCGCCGCAATGGCCTCAGCCATCTGCACATCGGCCTCGCGCAAAACCATCACCAGATCGGCATCGATCAGAGCCGGCGAATACTGGGCGACCGCGCGGGCAATGACGGGCAGATCGCCCAAAAGCGCCAGCATGAGCGGGCGCGGCGCATTGGCACAGTGCAGCAGACCATAGGCGAGTGCCGCCCTGACCTTGACCGAAGGATCGTCGAGAAAGCCCATGGCAGCCGCATAAAGCGCCGCCTGCTCGGCATCGGGACCGTCATGCGCCGCCAGAGCGCTGGCGACAAGATGCGCCGCCTGCCCGCGATCGTCGCTATCGGGCGAATTCGACAGGTCGAGAAAGTCCCGATAGGAAATCATTGACGGCTCCGCAACTCGAGTGCGCAAAACCTATCGGGCAAGCCTTAAGGATCGGTTCACCATAGTCTTTTGCGTGTGGAGGTTCCCGAGTTGGAGGAAAATGGGCGCTTGGGCACACCCGAGGATAGCCCGTTTATTTCAGCGACCTTTCGAGCGGGGTAGGAAAACCAGAGCATTTTCAGCAAAAGTGGGAACCGGTTTTGCGGTTCGAAAATGCGACAAAACAATAGGCTAGGTCATTTCAATGTTTCTATGAAACATTGAAATGACCTAGCCTCGGTTTTCCGCCAAAAACACCGCGACAACACGTCTTCTCGCCCTGACCTCTCAACGTTCTCCGGCCGCAGTGCATTCGCAAAACGCCTCACCTTCTCCGTTGTCGTCCCGGGACTTGATCCCGGGACCCACTCGCGGCGCAACGTATTTCCGCGCTGGAAGCTTCTCCTGACCACCAATAAAATGAATGCATATCAATAAGTTGAGTAACTTGTGCTTTAGCGGGATGCCGATGAGAGTGGATCCCGGTGTCACGTACCGGGATGACTCCGAAGACGACTTCAGGGACACGGGTAGACCCGCAAAGGCTGCATGAGGCAGGACAAGAAGCTAGAGCAGATCATACGATTCAGCCAAATCGTGATCTGCTCCAAAGGCCTCAGTTGGAATAGAGCTGGGCGAAAAAGCCCGCATGAACCGTCGGTTCGTTGATCAGCGACGATTTCTTCGGCGCCACCTGATCGCTATAAAGATTGATGAAGGACATCGGCAGACTGGCCGGTTGCGAGGCCGTCACCGCAACGCCCCCACCGGTGCCCGCCCCGGCAGCCAGTTCGTTCAGCGAGTTGTGTTTGGCCACCAGCACGCGATAGACGTCGCGGATCGTGCGGGCATCGCCGTGATCGTAGAAAATGGCGGGGTTGGCGTCGGCCTGGGTGGGGAACAGATCGGCCGCGATCTGTTCGGGGTTCCGGAGCCCGGCATTGAAGAGCTTTTCGGCCCCCCTCGCCCCGAGAAAATGGGCGATATAGAGCTCGCCCGGGCTGGGCATGCGCCCGAATTTTTGCTGGAGATAAGCCCCGTTATTGCGCGTGAAGGCGGCGGCGAGATTGGCGGCCACCTCGGAATTCTCGCGCAGGTTCAGCACTTCGGCCCTGAGTTTTTTGTCCGCGATATCGAACGTGCCATCGGGCTGGGTCTTGATGGCGTCGGCATAACGGCCGTAGCCGAGCCGCGCGCCATCCGATTTCATCACCTCGAACCAGGTCTGGTCGAGAAACTGGAACAGCCCGGTAGCCGAACTGGTCGAAGCCTTGGCGCTCGAGTCGAGGCTCGACTCGCGAATGGCCGTCTGCAAAAGATAGTCGAAATCGACATCGCTTCTCTGACCGGCGCGATCGAGGATCAGTGCCAGACCAGGCGGAATGCTGATTTCCGAAACGGCCATGTCGCGACTCGCTTTTCCCTCAAGCTTAACGCAACGAGTGTTGGTTAACTATCGGCTAACCCTCCCACGCCGTGATCACATCTTCGAGTGCCGGCCGCGGCCGATCCTCGAGCCGGCGCGTCGGCGTGCCGATATGGACGAACCCGGCAAAACGCTCGTCCTCCTTTGCGCCGAGCATGCGGGCAGCCTGTTCGTCGAAAGCGAACCAGCGCGTGATCCAGTGGGCCCCATACCCAAGCGCGTTGGCCCCATGGACCAGGTTGAACGCAACATTGCCCGCCGCAAGCACTTGTTCGAACTCGGGAATCTTGGGATGCGGCTTGGGGGAAAAGAGCACGCCGACGGTCAGCGGTGCCGGCAGAAACTGGGTGCGTTCCCTGGCGAGCCGTTCCGCATCGGCATCCGGCTCGCGCGCCGCAACGATCTCGGCGAGTTTTTCGCCGACCCGTTCGCGGGCCGCGCCTTTGTAGGTAATGAGCCTGAACGGCGCGAGCTTGCCATGATCAGGCACGCGCGTGGCAATGGTCAGAATATCCCTCAGTTCGCTTTCCGACGGCCCCGGCTCGCTCAAAAACGGCAAGGTCACCGAGCGTCGCGTCAAAAGATAGTCACGAACCTCGTTAAGAACGCTCATGAATCGCTCCCTCATGGCAATTGCGGCTGGTTTTGTCCCGTTGTCGGGAGCACGATCGGCGATGTCAATCGCAAGCTCGCGGCGATAGGCATCAGCGCAGGCCGCTTGACCGCGACCGAAAGAACATGTGTTGGAAGTAGATAATGCGCAAACTCCTGATTCTCATGTCCCTGATCTGCGGGCTTGGCCTGACGGCGGCGTTGTCCGAGACGCTTCCGCCTCAGCCCATGCCGGCACCCATGCGTGACGCAGAGGGACATTTCATCGTCTCGAACGGCGTGGGAACACCGGAAAGCGCCGTCAACGATCAGGTTTCGGAAGACGGTTTCGACAATGTGGATCCCGATGCCGCCGCGGCGGAGGGAGGCGAGATTTCCGTTGAAAACAACCCGGCCGCCATGGCCGCCGAAAGCGCCGCCCGCGCCGAAGCGCTGAAATCGGCAGGCGCGGCGCCGCAGCCCGTGACCCTGTCGGCCAAGCTCGTCGACGATGGTCCGATTATCCCCGCTGGCCTGGTTTGGCGCATCTTTTCGGTCGACGAATCCAATGGCGGCGACATCCAGCTCGTCGCGCATTCCGATCAGGCGACGGCGGTGGCCTCGCTTTCGCCGGGCGAGTATCTGATTCAGGCCGCCTACGGTTTTGCACAGGCAACCGACACGATGACGGTTCTGGACAAACCGGAATCGCGCGTGCTCGTGCTCGATGCCGGCGCGCTCAGGCTCAGCGCCAAGATCACCGGCGGCCTGGCCATCCCATCGCATTCACTGAAATTCGAGGTCTTTCCCCAGGGTCAGCAAGACGATTCGCGCGCCGTGATCGTTTCCAACGTGCAGCCGGACGAACTCATTCATCTCAATGCCGGCGTCTATCACGTCGTTTCGAAATTCGGTGCGGTCAACGCCATCGCCGAAACCGATATACGGGTCGATCAGGGGCAGTTGACCGATGCCACCATGTTCCACGATGCGGCTCAGGTTTCGCTGAAACTGGTGTCCGAGGTCGGCGGCGAGGCCATCGCCGATATCGACTGGACGATCCAGGACGAGAACGGCGATGCGATCTACCGGTTTACCGGCACGTTTCCCTCAATGATTCTGGCCAAGGGCGACTACACCGTGTTCGCCAAACGGGGCACGACCGTCTACAACCGTGATTTTTCCGTGGTTCCCGGGCCGGCCGAAGAAATTCAGGTCCTGACATCCTTTTAAATTGCGCTCACGCATCCTGGGCAAATTTCGGGGAAATTTGAGCCAATTTTATCTCAAAAACCGGACGCAACGGTTAGCCAAATTTGAGGCAACCGCGCGCAGCTTGCATGTCATGATCTAGAAAACGTTTGATCTCTTAGGACACAGAACGTGGATATCCGACTCGAAAAACGACTGGCCCCGCGCCGCAACACCCTTATTCGGGCGCAGATTCACTATTCCGGATATGCACATGAATGCATCATCAGAAATGTCTCAGATACGGGCGCCAAACTGGAAACCAGCGGCGTGAACCTCATTCCCCAGAGTTTTGAACTGCATGCCCCCGGGCACAGACCACAAACCTGCCGCGTCGTGTGGCGGGCCATGCGCGAGCTTGGTGTGCAGTTCCAGCGGCCCGAGGCCTATTAACGGCGGACGAGAAGGGCGCGCGCCCGCGCTTCCCAGGACATGATTCTACGGAAAACGGCCACCGTTCCAATGAGTCACAGCTTTTGGGAGCGCGGGCGATTAGGGCATTTCCAGGCGAAGTGGACACCGGTTCGCCGTTCGGAAATGCGATAAAACAAGAACTTGTAGCCCTTCACTGTTTCCGTGAACCAGTGAAAGGCTCTGGTCCGTTTATCGCGGCATCTGAAAAACTGCCGGTATAAAAAACCTTGGGGCATGTCCTCCGATCCGATCGGAAGACATGCCCCAAATAACCCGGTTCCGGACCTCAGCGAAGGTCGGGCGGAATTGATTCTTCGGCCAGCATGGCGATCGCTTCGGCGGCGGTCATGATCTTCTGGCCGTCTTCGCCGAGACGCCGCACCGATACGGTCCCTTCCTCGGCCTCGCGCTTTCCGACCACGAAGATCAGCGGGATCTTCTGGGTCGAATGCTCCCTGACCTTGTAGTTGATCTTCTCGTTGCGCGCGTCGAGTTCGACCCGCAGCCGCTTGGCCTTGAGATCGGCGACGAGTTTTTCGGCATAAGCATCGGCATCCGAAACGATGGTTGCGACCACCGCCTGCACCGGGCTGAGCCAGACCGGCATCCTGCCGGCATAGTTCTCGATCATGATGCCGATGAAGCGCTCGAACGTGCCGAACACGGCGCGGTGCAGCATGACCGGACGCTTGCGCGAACCGTCCTCGGCCACATAGGTCGCATCGAGCCTGTCGGGCAGCACGTAATCGAGCTGATAGGTGCCGCATTGCCACGACCGCCCGATGGCATCGGTCAGGTGGAATTCGAGCTTGGGACCGTAGAAAGCCCCCTCGCCCGGCGAATACTCAAACTCGATGCCCGAAGCATGCAGCGCGTCGGCCAGCGATTTCTCGGCCCTGTCCCAGGTCGCGTCGTCACCGGCCCGGATTTCCGGACGGGTGGCGAGCTTGTACTTGATATTGGTCAGGCCCATGTCGCCATAGACGCGGGCGAACAGGGCGAGGAACCGCTTGGTCTCGTCGGTCACCTGTTCGTCGGTGCAGAAGATGTGGGCATCGTCCTGGGTCATCTGGCGAACGCGCATCAATCCATGCAGGGCGCCATGCGCTTCGTTGCGATGGCAGCAACCGAATTCCGCCATTCTTATCGGCAGATCGCGGTAGGACTTGATACCCTGCTTGAAGATCTGCACATGGGCCGGGCAGTTCATCGGCTTCAGGGCCATGAGATTGCCTTCGCCGGTGATGATATGCTCATCGTCTTCGGTCGAAGGCACTTCGTCCGGCACCACGAACATGTTCTCGCGGAACTTGCCCCAGTGACCCGACTGCTCCCACAGCTTGTTGTCGATAAGCTGCGGGGTCTTGACCTCGACATAGCCGTCATCGTCGAGCCGGCGACGGATATAGCCTTCGAGCTGGCGCCAGATCATGTAGCCCTTGGGATGCCAGAACACCGAACCCGGCGCCTCGTCCTGTAGATGGAACAGGTCAAGCTCGCGGCCGATCTTGCGGTGGTCGCGCTTTTCGGCCTCTTCCATCATGGTGAGGTATTTGTCGAGATCGTCCTTGCTGGCCCAGGCGGTGCCGTAGATGCGGCTCAGAACCTCGCGGTTACTGTCGCCGCGCCAATAGGCGCCGGCCACCTTGGTCAGCTTGAAGGCGGTGCCGACATCCTTGGTGGTGCGCATGTGCGGGCCGCGGCACAGGTCGAACCACTGGCCCTGCTTGTAGATGTTGATCGGCTGGTCTTCCGGAATGGCGCTGATCAGTTCGACCTTGAAGGTCTCGCCTTTGGCCTTGAACACCTTGATGGCCTCGTCACGGGTCCACACCTCCTTGGTGAAGGCGCAGCCGCGCTGAACGATCTCGGCCATCTTCTTTTCGATCCGCCTCAGATCGTCCTCGGAAAACGGCGTCTTGCGATAGAAATCGTAATAAAAGCCATTCTCGATCGACGGGCCGATGGTCACCTGGGTATCGGGCCAGAGTTCCTGCACGGCCTCGGCCATGACATGGGCGGCATCGTGCCGGATCATGTCCAGCGCCTCGTCATCGTCGCGCTTGACAAACGCGATCAGGGCGCCGTCCGGAACCGGCTCCGAAAGGTCTTTCATGACGCCGTCGATCTTCATCGCCACCGTGGCCTTGGCCAGGGACTTGGAGATCTGTTCCACGACGGTAGTGCCGGTGGTGCCCGCCGCAAAGTCGCGAGTGGCGCCATCGGGAAAACGTACCGTAATCATTTCGATCTCCATTGTGTTTACACCTGCTCACAACAACCGGACCCACCGCCGGCCGAACAGGCATGCGTTGAAACTGCCGAAGCCAATCCTCGGACAGTGGCTGGCTCCATATCACCCAACGAGGGAGATTTCCACTGCGGCACGAACGGCGTGGAACGTTTCTAGCTTGTCCTGATTGTTGCGGCGAGCGAGAGCAAGAACCCCCGCGCCTTTTCGGCCAGCGGACCAGCATCGAAGCCCGCGAGCGTCTCGATGGTCCAGCCGTCTTCCGGATCGAGCGCATCAAGCAAATCGCAGCGTTCGGCTTCGGTTGCATCATCGAGATGAAGCGCTTTGGCCGTCGTCAGCAATTGCAGCAGTTCGTGAAGGCGCCGCATGGTCCTGAAAGCGGCGGACATGGGCGCGCGCAACGCCGGTTCACGCTGCCAGTCGCCACCGCCGAACAGGTCCTGTGTCACGCGCTGGCCGGCGCCGAGACAATCGAACGCCCGGCAGCCGGAATAGCCTTTTGCGTTCAGATCGTCGTGGATGCGACAGCGATAGGCCCCATCGAGATGATGGCAGGGATGATCGGCGGGCTTGTCGTGCCCGAACTCCTCCGAGCGGTCGAAGGCAAAGGCAACGCAGCACAGGGCGGCGCAGTTGGAGCAGTCCGGCGTAAATATGCGAACGCTGGGAGCCATGCCCCCAGCGCTAACCAAAATTCACGGCCGCCTCAATCCACTTTTACATATTTCCGCCAATCGTGCTGTTCGACGAAACCGAGCAGGTCGCGAATTTTTCTGTTGGAAAGCGGCGCGTCCCATTCGCCCATCTCGCCCGTGATCGGGGTGTTGGGCGCGTATTTTTTGAGGAACGGCACGGTTGGTTCGTTGGCGGTGATGGTGTTGTTGACCGCATTGAAGACCTGGAAGCCGAGCCCGTCCTTCTTGATGCAGAGATCGACGATCTGGCCGAGATCGCGGGCATCGATATAGGACCAGGCATTGCGCTTGCGCGAAGCTGGGTCGGTAAAGAAAGAGCCCCAGTTGGCGTAGTCTTCCGGCGACATGACGTTGCCGATCCTCAAAGCGTAGATGTCGGCACCGAACCGCATGGCGAAGGCGCGCGCCGTCTTTTCGTTGCACACCTTGGACAGCCCGTAGCTGTCCATCGGATCGGTGTCGTACTCCTCGGTCAGCGGAAACTCGTGAAAGTCCTTGTCCCCTTCGGCGAAACACACGCCAAAGGTCGTTTCCGAGGACGCGATGACGACCTTCCTGATGCCGAGCTTCATCGAGGCTTCGATGACGTTGTAGGTCGACATGACGTTGTTCTGGTAGGTGGCGTTGTCCGGCTTGATCATCACGCGCGGAATGGCAGCGAAATGAATGACCGCGTCGATGGTCGCGGGAACGTGGCCGAGTTCGTACCCGTCGAACCAGAAATGCGAACTGAGGGCGTTCATCACCTCGCCCTCGTTGGTCAGATCGGTGATGAGCGTTTTCACCTTCGGGTTGTCGAGCGGAACGAGATCGAGGTTGAGCACCTCGTAGCCCCTGTCGACGAGATAGGCGACGGCATGCCGGCCGGCCTTGCCGCTGCCGCCCGTGAAAATTACGCGCTTGCCCATGTTTATTCTCCCTTCCGAATATTATCGTTACTCCATAGCCCTACGCGAGCCGGCCGAACAAGCCCCTCGCCGTCGAATAGCCCCTACTTCCAGCGTCCGTAGCGCCAGGGCAGAAACCAGGCGGATGTCTTCGGCGTCTGGTCCGGCACCGGATCGTATCCGTGGGTACCGCCGGGCCGGCAACGCCAGATTCGCGCCGCCCCCATCCAGCCGCCCGGCCAGAACCCGAACCGCCAGATGGCGTCGCGGGTGTATTCCGAACAGGTCGGCGCGTGCCGACAGGTTCGTCCCGCAATGGCCGAAAGCGTGTAGCGGTAAATCTGGATCAGGCCGACCGCGAGCGCCGAAACCGGCAGGTCGATCCAGCGGGCCAGCACCGGCCAGTTGCGCAATCTCATGATCGGAGTTTACCCTCTATTTCGTCGAGACAGGCCACGACCGCGTCGAAAACCAACAGGGTCGAGGTGTGGCGCGGTTTGTAGTCCTTGACCGGTTCGAGATATTTCAGGTCCGCCCACCGGGCGCCGGAAGGCGGCGGCCCGTCCTGTTTCAGCATGGCGATCATGTCTTCGCGCACCTGACGCAAATCGTCCGGCGTGGCGCCGATGATGTGCTCGGCCATGATCGAGGCCGCCGTCTGGCCGAGCGCGCAGGCCCTGACCTCATGGCTATAGGCAGAAACCACGCCATCTGCGATTGAGAGCGAAACGGAAATGGATGATCCGCAGATGCGACTCGCCTTTTTGGCGCTGGCGTCCGGATGCGCGAGCGGCGGCAAGTCGCTCAAGCGCCCGGCAATGGCCAGGATCTTCTCCGAATAAAGCTCCGAAAGTTCCATGACGTCACTCAAAGCTCGAACGATTGCGTGCCCAAGCCGACCAAACGGGCGCTTGTTCCATATTCACATTGTCCTATATAGGGACTGTTTCTTTCGAAACACCCGCCTTTCCAAAATTCGCCGGCGGGAGCCCGCTGGTGCATCTCGGCATCCGTGGCAGACATAGGGAGTTCGGACATGGACGGCATACTCAATCCGCGGCGCGTCGCCGAGGCGGACCACAAGACCAGCGCCAAACGGCCCAGCCAGGCCGAGGCGGAAGCCGCCGTCCGAACGCTTCTGGCCTATGCCGGCGAAGACCCGACCCGCGAGGGATTGATCGAAACCCCCTCCCGCGTCCTGCGCGCCTACAAGGAGTTCTTTGCCGGCTACGAGGCCGATGTCGGAGAAATCCTTTCCAAGACCTTCAACGAGGTCAGCGGCTATGACGACATCGTGCTAGTCAAGGACATCCCGGTCTATTCGCATTGCGAACACCACATGGTGCCCTTTTTCGGGGTGGCGCACATCGCCTACCTGCCGCAAGAGGGCGTAGTGGGCCTTTCCAAACTGGCGCGACTGACCGATGCCTTCGCCCGGCGCTTCCAGACCCAGGAAAACCTCACCGCCCAGATCGTCGACGCGCTTAACGAGCATATCAATCCACGCGGTGCGGCGGTCATGATCGAAGCCGAGCACATGTGCATGACCATGCGCGGCATCCGGGCCCATGGCGCGATGACCGTGACGCAGCGCTTCACCGGGGTTTTCGCGGAGGAAGGCCCGGAACGGCGGCGCTTCTTCGAACTCGTGCGCCCGCACGCCTGAAATCATCCTTTCGTCGGTCTTGATTTAGCGCGCCGCCTGTCCGACTAATTCGGTTGGCACGACTTGGGGGACCAGATGGCGCAGCACGCCTTGATTGTGATCGATCTTCAAAACGATTTCTGTCCGGGCGGCGCCCTTGCGGTTCCCGGCGGCGATGAAATCGTCCCGCACGTGAACGCCCTGGCCGACGAATTCGACCATGTCGTTTTGACCCAGGATTGGCATCCGCAAGGCCATTCGAGCTTTGCCAGCCTCTATCCCGGCAAGGCGCCGTTCGACACCATCGAACTGCACTATGGCGAACAGGTGTTATGGCCCGATCACTGTCTTCAGGGGTCGCACGGCGCGGCGTTCCACCCCGATTTGAGGACCGACAAGGCGGAACTGATCCTGCGCAAGGGCTTCCGACACGCCATCGATTCCTATTCCGCCTTTTTCGAGAACGACCACACGACGCCGACTGGACTCATCGGTTATCTCGAAAATCGCGGCATCACCTCGGTGACGCTGGTCGGGCTGGCCTTCGATTTCTGCGTCGGCTATTCGGCGCTCGATGCCGCCAAGGCAGGATTCAAGACCACCGTGATCGAAAGCGCCTGCCGCGCCATCGATCCGGATGGCACCGGCGCGGCGATGCGCGACAAGATGCTCGCCGTCGGCGTACGCCTCAGCTAGCAACGCCGATCGGGGAAAACCATGCCTGTTACCGATATTGCCCGCAGGGTCTATGACCACGCCTGGAAGCTCGATCCGATCATCAGGAGCCTGTTGGACACGGACTTCTACAAATTCCTGATGCTCCAGATGATCTGGGGCCTCTATCGCGATGTGAACGTGACCTTTTCGCTGCACAATCGTACGACGAAAGTGCGTCTTGCCGAAGAGATCGACATCGGCGAACTGCGCACCCAACTCGATTTTGCGCGCACATTGCGGCTGACCAAGAAGGAAATGATCTGGCTGGCCGGCAACAGCTTCGCCGGCCGCAAGCAGATCTTCAGCCCCGATTTTCTCGCCTGGCTCAACGAATTCCAGCTGCCCGAATACGAGCTCAGGGTCAGGGATGGCCAGATCGAACTCGATTTCCATGGCTCCTGGGCCGAAACCACCATGTGGGAAATCCCGGCCCTCGCCATCATCAACGAGCTGCGCTCACGTGCGACGCTCAAGGATCTGGGCCCGTTTACGCTCGACGTCATCTATGCCCGCGCCAAGGCCAAGCTTTGGGAGAAGGTGCAGCGGCTGCAAAAGCTTAACAACCTGTCGATCTCCGATTTCGGCACGCGCCGGCGCCACTCCTTCCTTTGGCAACGCTGGTGCGTCGAGGCCCTGAAGGAGGGCCTGGGCGACAAGTTCACCGGCACGTCCAACGTACTCCTGGCCATGGACAACGATCTCGAGGCGGTGGGCACCAACGCGCACGAACTGCCCATGGTGCTGGGTGCCCTGGCGCGAGATGACGAAGAGCTGCGCGAGGCGCCCTATCAGGTGCTGAGAGACTGGAAGCGCTATTACGGCGGCAACCTGCTGATCGTTCTGCCCGACACGTTCGGCACCACGAGCTTCCTGCACGACGCACCGGACTGGGTGGCCGACTGGACGGGGTTCAGGCCCGACAGCGCCCCCTCCATTTCCGGCGGCGAGGAAATCATCGACTGGTGGCGGGCGCATGGCCGCGATCCCAAGCGCAAGCTTCTCATCTTTTCGGACGGACTCGACATCGACAGTATCGAAAAGACCTATCACCACTTCGACAAACGGGTACGCATGGCCTTCGGCTGGGGCACCAACCTGACCAACGATTTCCGCAATTGTGCACCGTTCGACATTCCGGGGCTCGATCCAATCTCACTGGTGGCCAAGCCATCCGCCGCCAACGGCAAGAAAGCCGTCAAACTCAGTGACAATCCGGAAAAAGCCATCGGCGATCTGGATGAAATCAACAGATACCTTAAACTGTTCGGAACATCCGGTCGTATATCGCAACCGGTTTATGTATAAATCGTGACCGGCGGCGCGAACTCAATTACTGTCGGCAAATGAACTGAACCGAAAACCGGAAATAACAGGTTTCACGTTTGTCTTCTGCGGAGGGGGCCATGCATTTTCCAGGTCAGGATGTCCTGACAAAATCGGAAGTCGAGGAAAGCGAAGTCTTCGCGCCGCGTTTTGACGCTGCCGGACTGGTGACGGTCATCACCATCGAATCGGGCAGCAAGATCCCGCTCATGCTCGCCCACATGAACGCAGAAGCCCTGTCCCTCACCCTTGAAACCGGCGAGATGCACTATTTCTCGCGTTCGCGCGGCCGTCTCTGGAAAAAGGGCGAAACCTCGGGCGAAGTGCAAAAACTCGTCGAACTGAGAACCGATTGCGACCAGGACGCCCTCGTCGCCTATGTCCGCCAGACCGGACACGGCGCGGCCTGCCACACGGGGCGAAAGTCGTGTTTTTATCGCCGGGTCATCGCCATGCCGGACGGTGCGCGGCTCGAACACACCGAGGAAGTCCGCCTCTTCGACCCCGGCGAGGTCTACGGGCAATAGCGGCCCTTTCTCCCTGTCTTGATGGGAAGAAAAGCCCCAATACCGCTTCCGAGCACGGATAACGGGGCCTAAGCCCTAACCAAACACAGCAAGGGAATCCGCCTTGGGCGCCTCCCATCCGGCCCGGCTTGACCGGTCCGCCCTTCCCGCAAGAGCAGAAGGGAAACGGAAATTCCGTTTCAGCGATGGACCGCAGCCGCCCTAATAATGCGGCGGCGGCGGTTCGCGCTCCGGCGCCAGGGCCGGATGCGCGCCGATTTCCTCGACCTGCTCGCCGATGCGCGCCAGATGACGCTTGAGCAGCTCGATCTGCTTGAACTGTTCGGTCAAGGCCGTATTCAGGTCCTCGATGGTCTTGTCCTGATAGGCGACAAGGGTTTCGAGTGCCTCGATCCGTTCATCGATACTCTTTTCGGTCATCGTGCCCTCCTTGTTTCCAAAAGCGGGGCCATGAAGAAACCGGCGAGAAAGCCGCCGATATGGGCCTGCCAGGCGATCTGGGCATCCATGCCGCCGAGCATGGGCAGGATCGGCGCCGCACCATTGAGAACCAGCCAGATCACCGTCAGGGAACGGGCGCTGGTGTTGGCGAAAACCTCGCGGATCGTCGCCAGATGCCGCCCCACCGGGATCGGCCGGCCGGTCTCCGGATCCGGCACCACGATAACAGGTTGAAAGATGAAGCGCACCGCCACGCCCGTCAGCCCGGCAATGCCGCCGGACGCGCCGACAAGCACGGCACTGGTCTGGGACTCGAACACGGCGTACAGCACGGCGCCGGCGATGGCGGTCACGCCGAAAACGACAAAGAAACGCACGCCGCCATAGCGCCGGGCCACCGGCGTGCCGAAAATGGCGAGCCAGGCGCTGTTTAAAAGCACATGCATCCAACTCGCATGCAGGAAGGCATGGGTGACCGGCGTCCAGAGCAAAGGCCAGTATCCGCCCGGAATTTCCTGCGGAAAGGCGATACGCAACGGGATGAAGGCAAACCAGACATTCAGGTCGAATTGGGCGGCCTTATCGAGAATGTAGGCCTCGCCCGCATAGATGGCGATGAGCGTCAGCACCAGAAAAACCACCGGTGCCGGCATGTTGAAGACGGGTTCCCTGGCGGGTGCTTGCTCGTCGTTCATGAGGGGAGAGGCTCCTGTTTCAGGGCTGAGATGGCCCCTTATTCCCGACTTGTCCACACCTCGGCGCCGCGTTAACCTTAATGAAGGATTAAACGGGCGGTCGGGCCTCGTTTTTGCGAGACTGCGTTTGGGCGTTGCGACCCGCGTATTGGGTAGGCTGTATCATGCAGAAAAAGAGTTCTAAACTGTTGTTTGCGTACTGGAACGAGCTCAGGGGCTCCCGTTCCGCACCGGATCGACGCGATCTCGATCCAACCCAGATCCGTGACGCTCTTGCCAATACCTTCATCCTTCAGGCCGAAGAAGACGGGCATTACACGTTCCGCCTCGCCGGTTCGCATTTGTGCACGGCCTATTGCCGCGAACTCAAGGCGCGTTCTTTCTCCGCTTTGTGGCAGGAAAAGGATACGGACGCCATCGAAACCCTGATCCGGGCCGTCACCGACGATCATGCCGTGGCGCTCGTCACTTTCCAGGGGACCACCACCAACGGCCAGCACACCAAGTTCGAAACCATCCTGATGCCCTTGCGGCATAATGGATCCACCAGCGCCCGGATCCTCGGCGCCATGACGGCTCTGGACGAGCCTTACTGGCTCGGCACACATCCGGTCGTCGAACAGAAGATCACCGGCTTGCGGCTGATCTGGCCGGACGATCCGGCCATCCTCGGGTCCAACGGCAACGACCACATCGCCTTCCCCGAAAAGGAAAGCGCGGTTGCCTCCGGTGTCGGTCCCGTTGCGGTTCCGGTTCGGGTTTACGGTTTCGAAGCCCGGCGTTACGCCCATCTGGCGGTGATCGACGGCGGTCGCTCCTGATCGTTCCAGGACCCTTGTCGGCATCGGCGCTTCGTTGACCCACGGCCCGTTTGGTCGTGGGAACCGGCCGGTTCGTGCCCGTTGGCGTTGCGAATGCATCGTTTCGTGCTCCGGCAGTCAAGTTTTCTGCGCCCGGCTTACCTGCGATTAACTGTTGCGTCGCTAGACTTGCGTCGCGCGTAATTTTGCCGGTTTCTTTGAACAATGCTCAACTCAGACTCGGCCAGAACGATCGGCACTGAAAGGCCGGCTTTCAGCGGCGACCCTCCCCGCTTCCAGCGGGTCAAGGTGTCGATTCTCGGCCGCTACATGCTGGCCGACAGGCGGGAATTTCCCTGTCAGATCATCGAGATGTCGCCCGGCGACGCCGTGGTCATCGCGCCGGTTTCCGGCGTGGTGAGCGAACGCGTCATCGCCTATATCGACGATATCGGCCGCATCGAGGGACCGATCACGGAGATCATCGACGGCGGCTTTATCATGAATGTCGTCTCGACGCCGCGCAAACGCGAGAAACTGGCTGCCCAGCTGACCTGGCTGGCCAACAAGGATATTCTCGGGCTGCCCGAGGATCGCCGGCATGAGCGTGTGGTGCCCGACAACCGCCATTCCACCATCATTCTGGAAGACGGCCGTCGCTATAGCTGCAAAATCATCGACATTTCGCTGTCCGGCGCTGCCATCGAGATCGATGTGCGTCCCGCGCCCGGAACGCCGATCACGGTCGGCCGCATGCGAGCACGCGTCACCCGCCACTTCGAGAACGGCGTCGGCGTCGAGTTCACCTCGGTGCAGGAAATGCTCTCCGTGGTGCAGCAGAACCTGCGCATCGACTGATTTCAGAGATCAGGAGCACTGACCAATGTCGGGTTTTCGCCTGACATTTGCATAGTCGTGCCTTTGACGATCCCGTACCTCTTCGTCATCGCCACCCCCGGTTTTCCGGCCTCTCCGAGCCCTTCCGCGACATCCGTCAAATACCGGTAAAATTTGAACAAAACCTCATTCAAACACGCATAAAAACTGCGTGGTGTTTTTGGCGTCGGAGCAATCGCCCAATCCTAGCCTGTGCTTGCCTAAGGGGAGCAAGCACAAATGGAATTGGCTTCGAAAACTGTCACAGCACTTGCGGTCACACTGGCGGCCGCGTTTTTCGGCACCATGACCCCGGCCCTGGCCATCTCCGTCGATTTTTCCAATCCCGCCTTCGCCGAAGCGGGGCGGTCGCAGACAAGCACGCCGATCGGGCATGCCGAGTTCTGTCAGTTTCACCGCTCCGAATGCGGACCGAATCGCGATCTGGTCAGCGCCGTCGAACTGACCCAGACGAACTGGAAGCAGCTCCTCGACATCAACAACGCCTATAACACCTCGATCACGCCGGTGACCGATCAGCAGCTTTACCACGTCGCCGAATACTGGGCTTATCCCAGCAACGGCGCCGGGGATTGCGAGGACTACGCACTGGCCAAGCGCCGCGCGCTCATTGATGCCGGCTGGCCGGCCAGCACGCTTTTGATGACGGTGGTGCGCCAGAGAAACGGCGAAGGCCATGCGGTGCTGATGGTCAGGACCGATCGCGGCGATCTCATCCTCGACAATCAGGATTCCCTGATCAAGCTGTGGACAGATACGCCCTACCAGTACCTCAAGCGCCAGTCGCAGGCCGATTCCGGCAGGTGGGTGGATCTTCACGATTCAGCGACCCGCCTCGCCTCACTCACACGCTGAAACGGCTTCTTTCTGCCCTATTCCCGCAGCGCCTGAAAAACTGCCGCGAAGTCACGATGTGGCTCCGCGGCATGTCGTTTTGCATGAAAATCAGAAGTGGAGTCGTCTGGAGCATCGGGCGAAAAAGTGGACTTGCGGTTTTTCGCATCACCCGATGCGACCACAAAGGGATGAAGCCGGGCGGTTTGATGCAATCAAGACACCCGAAACTCTGGAGCCTTTCACTGTTTCACGGAAACAGTGAAAGGCTCCAAGTTCTTGTTTTATCGCATTTCCGAACGGTGAACCGGTGTCCACTTCACCTGGAAATGCTCTAGTCGATAAGGGCGATGAAAATGCCCACGAAAAACAGGCCCGTAATGAAGGCCCAGCCGAAACTGACGCAGGCTGACAGCAACACCTGAGAGAGCGCGTGACGATCGCCCTCTTCGCTGCTGAGCCCCAGTTTCAGCATGATATACGGCCCGCAAACAAAGCTCATCGCCAGATTGCCGAACATGCCGAAAACCGTACGCCCATCGTAGCGCAACATGGCGGGCTGCTGGGTCAATCCCTGATAAAGATGCGTCCCCGCACCCGCGATGCTGATCCCAACCGCCATGAGGAACACCGCCAATATAAAATCCGAGTGCATGCGCGCCCCCATCAGGCGAAAAGTTCTTTGTTAACCCTTTATTAAGTATAGCCACCCGCATGGTTGCGGTCACGGATCAAGCTTCGGTTTGGTTAACAAGCGGAAGGAACGAAAATTGGCGATGCCGATCAAGGGTCTGGTGCCCAATCGAGAGGTCCTGCAGAACCTGATCGGCCTCGCCCTGATCGTGGCGCTTCTGGCCATCGGTGCGGGCTACGCTCTTGACGCAATGAGCCGCCATCAGCGCGAAACGGCAGGCAAAAAGGCTCCGGAATCCTTCGTTTCCGCGAACATTTCAGGCGTTGCGCTCACGCTTCCCAAATCGGCGCTGAGTTCGGCCGACCAGTCGAACACCGATTTTTCCGATCGTATCGATATGAAAATCGCGCTCGATCTCGGCGACGCCACGCCCGAAACCGTCGGCCTGACGCTCGTGCCGAAGGCGCGTGCGCGCGCCAGCGCCGCCCTGCTCGATTCCGTTTATCTGCAGCACTTCTCACCCGAGGAAAAACGCGGCATTTCGGGTCTGATCGGCAAACCCCTGATCGGCAGCGACGGCTATGGCGGCGAAACCGTCTGGTACGATCCCTTGCAGGCGGATCCCTTCGTCGCCAAATGCGCGCCGCCGCTCGGCGAAGAAAGCACGGGGCAATGTCTGCGCACGCTCGTCCTCGACAGCGGCCTTTCGGCCGTGCTCGGGTTCAGCGACACGGCTCTCATCCACTGGCGCCAGATCGATACGCCGCTGGCAGCCTTCCTCGATCGGATCGGCGCAGGCAAGCCGATACGCTAGAGCAGATCATGCTTAAGCTGACTCAGGTGATCTGCTCTATCTTCTTATTTTATCGCATTTCCGAACGGTGAACCGGTATCCACTTCACCTGGAAACACTCTAGAGACTGGGCGTTCTGGCGATATCAAAACACCCGATGCTCAAAAAACATGTAGGCAAAAGTGATTTCATTTCAGGTTGTTGCGGGATATTTCGCGCGCAACACATCAGATTCCAGCACCTGCATCCCGAAAAATCAGGCGAAATCCTCGAGATCGATGTCGAGAATGGCCATCTGGAAGGTGTAGGACGTGTCGCCGTCCTCGTCGTCGATATAGATCATGCCGATGAACTCCTCGCCGAGATAGACCTCGCACGAATCGTCCTGCTTCTCGCGGGGGCGCACGTCGAGCGCGCGATTACTGAACTTGTGCTGCAAGAATTTCTGGATCTTGATGATTTCGCTGTGCTGCACTTCCAGCTCCCTGAGTTACGCGCGTGATTGCGTCGGCACTCTAGCCACAAAGGTGGGCATGACAAGCGTCGTGGACAAGTTTTTACGTAGCATGTGACGGTTATTCCTTACCGTTCCCGGCTTCGAGCATCTGATTCATGGCCAGCGCCGGTTGAGCGCATCCGGCCTCGCCAATGACCTTGGCCGGCACGCCGGCGACGGTGGTATGCGGAGGAACGGGCTTGAGCACCACCGAACCGGCTGCGATACGCGCGCCGCAACCGATGGTGATATTGCCCAGAACCTTGGCGCCCGCGCCGATCAGCACACCGTTTTCGACCTTGGGATGACGGTCGCCGTCTTCCTTGCCGGTTCCGCCCAGCGTCACGCCCTGCAAAATGGACACGTCGTCGCCGATGGCGGCCGTCTCGCCGACGACCAGACCGGTGCCGTGATCGAGCATGATGCCCTTGCCCATCGGTACGCGCGGATGGATGTCGACCTGGAAAATCTGGCTCGACCGGCTTTGCAGGTAAAGCGCCAGATCGTGGCGCCCGGACACCCACAGCGCATGAGCGAAACGGTGCGTCTGAATGGCGTGATAGCCCTTGAAATAGAGCAAGGGCTCAATGGCGCGTTGGCAGGCCGGATCGCGTTCCAGCGTGGCGCTGAGATCGATGCGCGCCGCATTGCCGATGGCCGAGCTTTCGATCAACAGGTCTTCGAAGGTTTGGCGGATGAGATCGCCGGGCAGATCGCCATGGTCGAGTCGCGCGGCCAGACGGAAGGCGAGCGCCGATTCGAACGTTTCATGGTTGAGCACGGTTACAAGAGCCAGCGACGCCATGACCGGTTCGGCGTTATAAAGGGCTTCGGCATCGCGCCTGACCACTTGCCAGAGCGGATCGAGGGCCTCAACCGTGCCCTTCTTGTGCAAATGCCCCATCATGATGGCCTCCGTCGGCGCTTTCAGCAAACGAGCATATAGTGGAATGGTTGCCTCAATTCAAACGCGGGCACGACAATCTGATCGCTCACCAGACGCGATCGAGAAAATCCAGAACGCCGGATTTGAAAACCTTGTCTCCGGTGGCGCGCATATGATCGCGCCCCGGAATGATCAGCGTTTCGCTGGTGCCGATAAGCGCGGCCAGCGGCTCGGCCGGTCCGGATATGTCGTCTTCGCTGCCCACGGCGACAAGAATCGGCTGACGAAGCGTTTTGAGGTCTTCGGGGGGCACGGCCTCGCGTCCGCCCAGCATGCAGGCGGCCAGCGCCTCGCGGTCGCTGCCGGACCGGTCGGCAAAGGCACGGTATTGCCGCCCGATCCGCGTCGGCACGTGTTCGATCGCATCGGCTCGAAGTGCGGCGATAATGGCCTCGGAATTGACCAGGCTTTTCATCATGTTGGCCCCCATGCCGCCGAACACGGCGGCGGCAACGCGGCGCGGCGCGTCGATCGCCGCGAAGGCCGAAATGCGCGCGCCCATGGAATAGCCGACAAACGCCGCTCGGTCGAAACCGAGATGATCGAGGAGATTGACGGCATCGTGCGCCATCAGCCGGGCGCGATAGAGCGACGGATCGTAGAATTTGCCGGAGCGTCCATGGCCGCGATTATCGAAGGCGATAGCCTGATAGCCAACGGAGGTTACGGTCTCGATCCAGCCGGTATCGACCCAGTTGACCCGGAAATTCGAGCCGAATCCATGCACGAACATCACCGGCTTGCCGCTGCCCCAGACCTCATAGGCGATTTCGATGCCCTCGGACGAAAAGCTCGGCATAATGGTTTGGTTCCCTGATCGTGCGTTTTCCGGTCGTCTTAACAGCATTCCCGCCATGGGCAAACGCTCGGGGAATGTAAAAGCGCGTCTGGAAATCGCCCGATTGGTTCGCTATGGTCCGCGCCAATCACACGTTGCAGGATCGAACAAGATGGCAAAAACGGGCGTTCCGCATTTTCACAACACGGCCGGCGTGGCGCAGATCGAAATCGGCACGCACGAGTTCATGTGCATCGGCGCCCTGCCCCCGTTCGATCATCCGCATGTCTTTCTCGATATGGGCGAGGATTCGGACATCGTGTGCCCCTATTGCTCGACCCATTACGTCTTCAACTCCCGGCTTGCCGCGGATGCGGCCGTACCGTCCTCGGCCGTCTTCGAAACGGAAAAAGCCTGACGGACGAAGATGTCCGCCGAGGGTCGCAAATTCGTTATCGCCGGCGCCGGCATATCGGGGCTCACGCTGGCACTGGCGCTCGCCAAGTTCGGCGCCAGCGTAACCGTCATCGAACGCCAGGAGCGCATCCAGGAATTCGGCGCGGGCCTCCAGATCAGCCCGAACGCCCGCCGCATTCTCGACCGGCTGGGGGCCGGCCGCTATCTGATGCCGCGCATCTTTCAGCCCAACGCCATCGATATCTACCCCTTCGGCCGCAAGAAACCGCTCATTTCGCTGGAACTGGGCGCCGTCATGCAATCCCGGTTCGGCGCGCCCTATGGCGTGATGCATCGGGCCGATCTGGTCGAAGCGCTGCATCAGGCCTGCAAGCGTTTTGCCAGTATCGATATCCTGTTCGGCGTCAAGAACGTCGATTTTGCCCATCATGCCCGCGGCTTCACCGTCATGATCGAGGAAGCGGATTCGCGTTCGCGCACCATCAGGCCGTTCGCCTATGTCGGGGCGGATGGCGTCAATTCCGCCACGCGAACCGAACTCGTCGGCGGTCCCAGGGCCCTCTATTCCGGCTATGTGGCCTGGCGGACGCTCATTCCTCTCGACCAGCTTCCGGACGGGCTCGATCTCGATAACACCAGTCTTTTCTGGGCGGCCGGCTTTCATGCGGTCCTTTATCCGCTCAAGCATCTTGGCGTCGCCAATGTGGCGCTGATCTCGCGCATGTCGGAAAAAAAGGCCAGAAAGGCCCAGCAAACCAAGTCGTTCCGCGCGCCGACCGATCTCAAATATTCAAAGATGCTCAAGGCCATCTTCGCCGCCGCGACCGACATCACGCCCTGGCCGCTTTATGCCGTCTCCACCAGCAAGTGGAACGAAGGGGCCGTGGGCCTGATTGGCGACGCCGCCCATGCCATGTTGCCGTTCCAGGCCCAGGGCGCCGCCATGGGAATCGAGGATGCGGCCGTGCTGGCCCCCCTGCTCATCGCCAACGAAGACCCTGAAAGCGCCTTTCGGAGCTTTACGCACCATCGCCAGAAGCGAACGACCCGCATGGCGCGCACGTCCGCCGCGAACGGGCTGATCTTCCACATGCCGCCCCTTCTCGATTACGCCCGCGACCTCGTCGTTTTGCAGCAAGGACCACGGGCGCACTTGAAACGACTCGATTGGATATACAGCTATGATCCGGCTCCGGAGCCCGAAACCGAGCACATGAGGCCGGACAACCACTCCTGAGCGGCTGCATCCATCTGTGAAACCGGGTGAGGTGCGGCTATTTCCGCTGGCTTTGGCGCTTGCCTTGACAGGGCGCACTGTGTCAACTGCCGCAAACATTGAAAGACCCGTTCGCGCATGGCCCTTCGCCGGGAATCCCCGTTTGCACTCGCCTTTATTCTTGTCACTGTCCTGCTCGACATGGTTGGGTTGGGGATCGTTCTGCCGGTTCTGCCGTCTTTACTGGAATCCCTGACCGGAGACACTGTCGCGGGCGCCGCCAAGATTGGCGGTTATCTTGTTTTCATCTACGCGCTGATGCAGTTCCTGTTTTCGCCGGTTCTGGGAAACCTTTCCGACAGGTTCGGGCGACGTCCGGTACTCTTGCTGTCGCTGATCGGGCTCATCACCGACTATTCGATCATGAGCTTCGCACCCTCGATCATCTACCTGTTCTTCGGGCGTGCCATCGCCGGCATTTCCGGCGCGGCCGTTTCGACGGCCACCGCCTATGTCGCCGACATCACGCCGCGTGAAAAGCGGGCGCAGCGGTTCGGGCTGATCGGCGCGGCCTTCGGGCTCGGCTTCATCATCGGCCCGGTCGTCGGTGGTCTTTTGGGCGAAATCAGCGTCAGGGCGCCGTTCATGGTGGCCGCCGGGCTGGCCTTCGCCAATTTCCTGTTCGGCCTGATCATCCTGCCCGAGAGCCTGCCGAAGACCAAGCGGCGCCGGTTCGACATCAAGCGGGCCAACCCGTTCGGCGCCCTATACGCGCTCAAGGCCTATCCGGCCGTTCTGTGGTTGATCGCGGCGCTGTTCCTTCTGGTGCTCGCCGGCCAGACCTACACCTCTGTGTGGAACTTTTTCACCATCGAGAAATTCGGCTGGACCTCGTCCCAGATCGGCATTTCGCTCGCCGTCTTCGGTGTCCTGTTCGCCCTGTCGCAAGGCGTGCTCGTCGGTCCGGTGGTCAAGCGCTTCGGCGAGCCGATCGCCATTTTGCTCGGCATGATCGCCGCGGCCATCGGCTTCATCGGCGTCTCGCTGATCCACACGCCGGTCGGGCTCTACGGCTATCTGGTCATCGGCGCCTTTTCCGGGCTCGCCGCACCGACCATTTCCGGGCTCATGTCGCGTCTGGTGCCGGACAACTCCCAAGGCGAATTGCAGGGCGCGGTCAATGCGGGCAATTCCTTGAGTGCCATTCTCGCCCCGATCGTCGCGACGCAGCTCTTCGCCTATTTCACGACATCGCAATCCATGCCGGTCTATTTCCCCGGCGCGCCGTTCTTTGCCGCCGGCATCATGGTGCTTCTTTCCGGTTCGCTGTTCTACATCACGTTCTTCCGCTACGACCTGATGCACAAAAAACCGGTCGCGCACGAACCGCACAAGCCGGACATCGCCCTGCCCGGCGAAATCGCCATTCCGCCGCATGACGGTTCGGAAGAACCGGACGGAGACGATTCGGACAACAGTTCGCCGAAGAACGGTCTGTAATAGTCGGGCTCCGGCATTCCGGCGCGCTGCCGGAATCTTTCCAGTTCGCCGGCGCTCACTGCTTGAGAATCGACTGCCAGTCGAAATGAAGGCCCGATCCGCGCCCGTCGATCTCGAACCCGTGCGCACCGAAGAAATCGCGCTGGCCCTGGATGAGATTGGCCGTGCCGGTCGCCTGCCGATAGCTGTCGAAATAGCTCAGCGACGCGGAAAGGCAGACGAGCGGAAACCCGCCGAGCGCCCCCGCCGCCACCGTCTTGCGCAGCGCGACATGAGCTTTTTTCATGATCTCGACGATATCCGGCGCCATCAAGAGATTGAGGCCGGCGTTCTTTTCGAAAGCGTCGGCCATCTCGTCCAGAAGCTTGGAGCGGATGATGCAGCCGGCCCGCCAGATCTTGGCGATGGTTGGCAGCGGCAGGCCCCAGCCATTCTCCTCCGACGCCTTCTGCAACACGGCAAATCCTTGCGCGTAGGACACGATCTTGCCGGCCAGAAGCGCCATTTCCAGATCGTCGAGGCTGATCGAAGCCCCGCCGGAAGCGGGCGTGCCGTAGACTTTTTCGGCGGCGACGCGTTCCTCTTTCAAGGCCGAAATCGAGCGGGCGGCAACAGCGCCTTCGATGGCCGTCGCCGGCACGCCCATTTCCGCGGCGGCGATCGCAGACCAGCGCCCGGTGCCCTTCTGGCCCGCCTTGTCGAGAATGATCTCGACCAGCGGCTTTTGGGTTTCAGGGTCGACGGCTTCGAGCACATGGGCCGTGATCTCGATGAGATAGGAATTAAGCGGCCCCTCGTTCCAGGTACGGAAAACGGCGGCGCATTCGGCCGGGCGCATCCCCAGCCCGTCGCGCATGACGCCATAGATTTCGGCGATCATCTGCATGTCGCCATATTCGATGCCGTTATGGATGGTCTTGACGAAGTGGCCGGCCCCGCCCCCGCCGAGATAGGCGCAACACGGCTCGCCTTCGAACTTGGCGGAGATCGCCTTCAGCACCTCTTCGGCATTGCGCCACTGTTCCTCGGCGCCGCCGACCATGATCGAGGGCCCATGACGGGCGCCCTCCTCGCCGCCGGAAACGCCGACGCCGAGATAACCGATCCCCCTGGTCTTCAGCTCCTCGAAGCGGCGCGCCGTGTCGGTATAAAGCGAGTTGCCGCACTCGATGATGGCATCGCCTTTGTCGAGCAGGGGCGCAAGTCCCGCGATCACGGCATCGACCGCCGGCCCCGCCGTAATCATGATGATGACGGAGCGCGGTTTCTCGATAGAGGCAACAAACGCGTTGAGATCGCGCTGGACACTCGTCTTGTCCGTCAGCCCCTGGTCCTTGGCATCGGCGATGAACCTGTCGATCAGCGCGGCTTCGGCGGGCCTGTTGTAGACGGCGACCTTATAGCCTTTCTCGGCGATGTTGAGCGCGAGGTTGGACCCCATTACGCCAAGGCCGATCAGGCCGATATGTGCATTCGACATAGGACTTTCCCGGAACAGTTTTTGAAATTGGCGGCACGTGACCTGGGGCTATGCCCGCGCCGGACAATTGAGCACAGTTGCGAAACGAAGGCAAAGCGCAAAACCCACGAAACCGTCACCGCAAGCGCCTGAGATTTCACAAGCGCGTGCCGCAACCTGATAGGATGAGCCATGAACACGCTTTCGCTTTTCGATCTCACGGGCAAGCGCGCCCTCATCACCGGTTCGAGCCGGGGCATCGGCTTCGCCCTGGCGCGGGGCTTGGCCGGCGCCGGCGCTGAGATCCTCATCAATAGCCGCAACGCCGAAACGCTCGGCGCCGCCGCCGAGACCCTGGCGTCCGAGGGCGCAACGGTCACGGCGCTGGCCTTCGACGTGACCAGCCAAGAAAGTGTCGAAGAGGCCATCGCCTATGTCGAAGCCAAACGCGGCCCCATCGATATCCTTGTCAACAACGCCGGCATGCAGCACCGCGCGCCGCTCGAGGATTTCCCGCTCGACACGTTCCTGACCCTGTTTGAAACCAACGTCGTCTCGGCCTTTCTGGTCGGCAAGGCCGTGGCCCGTCGCATGATCCCCCGCAAGGCCGGCAGGATCATCAATATCTGCTCGATCAACAGCCTGTTGGCCCGTCCGAGTATTGCCCCCTACACGGCCTCGAAAGGCGCGCTCGCCAACCTGACCAAAGGCATGGCGACGGACTGGGGTCCGCATGGCCTTTGCGTCAACGGCATCGCGCCCGGCTATTTCCGCACCGAACTCAACAAGGCGCTTCTGGAAGACAATGCCTTTTGCGACTGGGTGGAAGGCCGCACACCCGCCGGCCGCTGGGGCAATGTCGACGAACTGATCGGCGCCGCCGTCTTCCTCGCTTCCGAGGCGTCGAGCTTTGTCAACGGACACGTGCTCTATGTCGATGGCGGCATGTCGGTCAGGGTGTGATATCCGCCGGACGTATTGTGTGGGCCTTTTGGCACCGGTTCGGTTTGGTGCAGGCGGCGGGTTGGGTGCCTGCCACAGGCGTCAGGTCATTCTCGACACCCAGCAATATCAATGGTTTAGCCTATAGCGGGTTCGATGTGAAGGGGCGTTCATGGTCTACCGTTTGGTTTACCCCTCGGGTGACACCGGATGGACGTTTCCTGGTGTGCGGGTCGGCCCCTGGAGCGGCCTTAGGCCTTCGCTGGTACCCCGAGTGCCGACAGAGGATACCGCCTCTCCTTGAGACACCCGTGACAGGCAGAAGAGCCATTCGAGTGGAAGGTGTCGACTAGAAAGACACCCTCCTAGGTCACCCCCTGGCCGGTATAGGTGCTCTCCAGGGGCACCCCGGGGCACGGGGGGAACTGAGGAACGACGCCTGTTCGTATGCTCTCACACATTTTTCCGAGAAAGGTCGCGGGGCGAGACCCCAAGAGAAGACAAGAGATGCACCACCACCGCCACCCACTCCCAGGACATATAAAAAGTGTCCATGAGGTGGGTGTCTCGCTACAGAGCGAATGGTGGGTGACCCCCTAAAGATACCCTATAGAGGTCTACCCACCTTTATTAGGAGTAGGTGGGGTGGCGTCACCTTGGGGGAACACCTTCTGTCTTCCACAAAGCCCTTTTCAGGTCTTCGACAGGTGCCAGGTTGATGCCCGACCACGTCCACCGTTGTGCCAGAAGGACACCCCGGCTTCCCGCAGGGTAACCGAGAGGGAATGGGTCGTGTCCCTGAGGGCCTGGTGGATCTCCTTGATCTGGCCCCGAGGCCACCGCATGAGCTGCCATAGCTCCTTGGTGGTCATCTCCAGCACCGGCAACTCGAGAATGGCGTCCAGGAACTGCTCCTGAAAGGTGCCGGGGCGGACATGGCGAGCACCTTGGTCCAGATTGACCTTCCAGTCTTCAACCTTCACCCCTGGCATCTCGGAGCAGACCAGGTCGAGCATGGCGTCACCAATTGGGCCCTTGGGGAGAACAACGTAGACATCGCAAGGTAGACAGCCACCAACTTCATCAATCGGTCGGCGGCACCGGATACGATTAATCGCCTGGATCAGTTCAAGTGCAATATGGTGTGCGCGAAGGTCTGACACGGGTCCGGATGCATTGCCCAATTGCCGTCCGCGTTGTCCGACATCGCAACTCGCCAGGTGCCACATAAGGTAGTCGTTCTGGTCCCGGTAGGGCAGGCTGAGCAGACCGATCACTTCATGCTTGTCGAGGTCGTTCCGCCCGGCAATCGCTCCCCAGTGCATCGTGTTGCACGGAAGGTCGACGGGCAGCAGTTGCTGCAGCTTGGTCTCGACTACCTCCGGAACACACAACACAGACTTCGACGTCGGGTGTCTCGTCTCAAGGTCCCTGATGTAGACCGGAAGCACCTTCTCGGCATTCCCTTTCAAGGCCGACTTGCCCGTCCCCCGCTTGCGCCGGATGTGCAGCGACACTGCGCTGTAGGATCGAGGCTTGGTCCAGTGCTGAAACACATGGGCGCGGTCCTTGAAGAGTTGCCAGAACGGATCAACTGTCGCCGTCGCGTCGAGCACGAAGTGCCCGCCAACATCTGGAGGCAGTACCAGCTCAGAAGTGCGCAGCTGGTAACGATCACCTGCCTTCAGAAACACCGCCCACCTCTCGAGAAGTCGTTGGCACGAAGCCAGCACGTCATGCACCTTAACATACAGGTCCGACGGCAGGCTCATGTCGTCGTCCAGCCATCGCGTCATCGACATGGCACCTCGTTGGCACAAGTCCCTTTCCAAGTCCGCAAACCGTGACGGTGAAGGGCAAGAGATCGGGCAATCCCCACTTCCTTCCCAGAGGACATGCGCCTCTTTGCTCCTTTTGGTCTCTTCGTGTTCGAGATGATCCGCAAGCTGACGCAGGGCGTCTACGGCCTCTTCGTGTTTCCCGGTGATTTTGTAATCACACCAGGAGAGCACCGTCCGCAGGTCGTCCAGTAGTAAGGTGTCTGTGTGAAACAGGCCGTGTGGCGCTTCGTCGACGATGCAAAGATCTCCGTGGTGTTCCGAGAGTGCCTCCCACCGCTGGCTGTTGCCTTCATGTTTCATGTGGAGGGCCAGCCGATAGGCTTCGTGGGTAATCACCAACACATCGAAGTCGGCGCAGTCGCGCACCAAGACGCCACTGTCCTGGTAGCTCGCTACTGCCACATCGCGTCCACCGGCAAAGGCATTGATGTTGGCAACGATCTCGTCGCATTGCTTGCAGGTTCTGGCAACGACGAGAGTACCCGTCCGCTTATCGGGGTGTTCTTGGTTCAGGTCTGACAGCATGGCCAGGTAGAGCTCGAGTCCCATCGTCTTGCCGGTGCCGGTCTTGGGAGCAAGAACGTGGAACGATTGGTCGGGGTATCGCAGATAGTGGTCGAGTGTGTCCGCGAAGATGTGCCAGTCCGTTCTGAGCCCCTTGTTCGCCAGCAGTTTGCGGTTGGTTTCCCACGCATGGGTCATCGCCCGGACGAATGCGTCGGGGGCGACATAGTTCATCGATGTCATGTGAGCAGCTTCGGTAGGTTACCGGGATATGAGAGCTTCAGGGGCGCGATAGGTGCGCATGAAGCTGGACCTGTCAGGTCGACAGGCGCACACACCGCATTTCAGGCAAGGCCGTGTGATGTATGCTCTGTACGGGGGGAAATTGATCCTCCGTCTGTAGTGAGACAAAACTCGTGCCGCGAACTCGCTTGGCTTCTTCCCGCTGCATCCTGCATAGTGGCTTCGAGATTTGGGGCGCATGGGTCTTATCGCACAGCGACGACTGCGCCCTGCCGATGTAGCTTCAATCGAAGCATTTGAAAACATGTAGCTTTGCGGTTTCAGAGGAGGCAAACTTGGCTAGTGGCGATGTCCAGAAGCGCCTGTGGGCGGCGGCGGATCAGCTATGGGCGAACACGGGGCTGAAGCCGAGCCAGTTCTCGACACCCGTGCTCGGTCTCATCTTCCTGCGCTATGCCGAGAAGCGCTTCGCCGAAGCCGAGAAGAAGATCGGCCCGGTCGGCTCGGGCGAGCGGCGCAAGATCAGCAAGGTCGACTACGAAGCAGAGCGCGTCATCTTCCTGAGACCGGAAGCCCGCTTCAGCTACCTTCAGTCGCTCACCGAGGGCGACGACATCGGCAAGGCCGTCAACGAGGCAATGAAGGCCATCGAGGAGGAGAACGCCGGCCTCTCCGGTGCGCTGCCGCAGACCTACACGGAGCTGGGCAACGACGTACTCGTCGAGCTGTTGAAGCTCCTGTCACCTATCGAGTTGACCGGTGACGCCTTCGGCAAAGTCTATGAGTACTTCCTCGGGGAGTTTGCCCGCAAGGAAGGCCAGAAGGGCGGGGTCTTCTATACGCCCGAGAGCATCGTCAAGTTGATTGTCGAGATCATCGAGCCGTTCCACGGTCGCATCCTCGACCCCGCCTGTGGCTCGGGCGGCATGTTCGTACATTCGGCCGAGTTCGTTGAACGGCACGGACAGAACGCCACCAGCGAGATAAGCATCTACGGCGTCGAGAAGGACCGGGTGACGGTCAATCTCAACAAGATGAACCTGGCGGTGCATGGCCTTTCCGGAGACGTCCGCGAAGCCAATACCTACAGCACCGACCTCAAGGCGCTGTTCCCGAACATTTTCGAACGCGATGGCGGGTTCAACTTTGTCATGGCCAACCCACCGTTCAACGTTTCGGGGGTTCGCAAGGAGGAACTGGAGGGCAACTGGCGGTTCCCCTTCGGTGTCCCTAGGCCTGACAATGCCAACTACCTCTGGATACAACTCTTCCACTCGGCGCTGAACGAGCGGGGCCGTGCCGGCTTCGTCATGGCGAACTCGGCGGGTGACGCGCGGGGCAGCGAGCAGCTGATCCGCCAGCAGTTGATCGAGAGCGGCGATGTCGACGTGATCGTCTCGGTCGGGCCGAACATGTTCTATACGGTCACGCTGCCCTGCACCCTCTGGTTTTTCCACAAAGGCAAGGGCGGGACGGTGCGGGAGGACCAGGTGCTGTTCATTGATGCCCGGTCCATCTTCCGCCAGATCGACCGCGCCCATCGCGACTTCCTGCCGGAGCAGGTCGAGTTCCTCGCCAATATCGTGCGGCTTTATCGCGGCGAAGCGGTTGAGACCGATGCCAAGAGCGCCGTGCTGCTGGTGGAGAAGGGGCTGGGGAACGGCTACGTGGACATCGCCGGTCTCTGTAGGGTTGCGACACGCGAAGAGATCGAAGCGCAGGGCTGGAGCCTCAATCCTGGCCGCTATGTTGGCGCGTCGGCGCGGGACGTTGAGGACGTGGATTTCATCGAGCGTTTCGAAGCCCTCAACGAAGAATTGGTGCAACTAAACGCTGAGGCCGTGGCCCTGGAGCAAGAGATTGCAGGGAACGCGACGCTTGTGATGGCGGCAGCGCGATGACAGGCGAGTGGAAGGCTCTCACGCTTGATCAACTCGGCTTTGTCGGAAGGGGCAAGTCAAGACACCGGCCAAGAAACGACCCGGCGCTTTATGGGGGGATGTACCCGTTTATTCAGACCGCCGACATAATGGCATCGGAGTTTCGTATCCGCAGCTACTCGCAGACTTACAGCGAAGCCGGGCTGGCTCAAAGCAAACTATGGAAGAGCGAAACACTGTGCATGACCATCGCTGGAGCGAACACTGGTGAGACTGCAATTCTCGACTTTCCCGCTTGCTTTCCAGACAGCGTTGTAGGCTTCGTGCCGGACAAGGCGAAATGTGACATTCGCTTCGTCAAGTACAAGCTCGACACGATGATCGAAGCGTTTAGGAGTATTTCGCGAGGAGCCACTCAGGACAACTTAAGCCTGGACAAACTTCTGAGCTTCCCGCTCCTCATGCCGCCACTGCCCGAACAACAGCACATCGCCGCGATCCTCTCGGCCTATGACGACCTGATCGAGAACAACACACGCCGCATCGCGATCCTCGAAGAGATGGCCCGGCGGCTCTACGAGGAATGGTTTGTCCACTTCCGCTTTCCGGGGCATGAGGAGGAGGAGTTCATCGAGACCAAACTTGGCGCGACCCCAAGCGGCTGGCCAGTTGTTGACCTTGAGAGAGTTGCCCTGGTCAACCCGAGAACAAGAGTTCCTCGCGAAGGCACCAAGCCCTTCGTACCAATGGGTTCGCTTTCCGAACTTAGCATGATCATCCAGCCAATCGAAGAACGCGAAGGCAACAGCGGCACGAAGTTCCAAAACGGCGACACGCTTGTCGCGCGAATAACGCCCTGTCTTGAAAACGGGAAGACAGGGTACGTGGACTTCTTGAGCGATGAACAGCCGGTAGCCTTCGGCTCGACTGAGTTTATCGTTTTGCGTCCCCTAATCCTTGGGAGTTACGCGATCTACTGCTTGGCCCGATCTCATACCTTTCGCGACACGGCTATCAAGAGCATGTCCGGTGCGGAAGGACGTCAGCGGGTCAGGCCAGAAAGTGTTCAATCGTTCCCGGTTGCGCAGCCGCCTGCCGATCTTCTTGCCCAGTTTGAGCGCTTGTTGGAGCCAGCGTTTGCCCATGTCTCTGTTCTAGCGAAAAAGAACGCCAACCTCCGCGCCCAACGCGACCTGCTTTTGCCCAAGCTGGTTTCCGGTGAGATCGACGTTAGCGAGGCGGAAGAAGTCATGGAGGCAGCAGAATGAGTGGCACCCCTCTCGACCATCTCAAGCGACTGTCGCCGCGCGACGCCTGGACCAACGAGGCCTACGACTTCACGCCCTGGCTCGCCGAGGCGGAAAACTTCGCCGTTCTGGCCGAAGCGCTTCATTTCGTCGATGCCGAGGTGGAGGGTACCGAGCATGCCGTGGGCAGCTTCTCGGCCGACATCATCGCACGGGACCGCGACGGCTACATCCTCGTCGAGAACCAGCTAGAACAGACAGACCACACACATCTCGGACAAATCCTGACCTACCTCGCCGGCCTCGAAGGCCCGGTCAAAGTCGTCTGGGTTTCCACCAGCGTGCGCGAGGAGCACCGTGCCGCCATCGACTGGCTCAATAGCCACACGCCCGACGAGTTCGCCTTCTTCGCCGTAGAACTTGAGTTGTTCCAGATCGGCTCCTCCCCTGCAGCACCGCATTTCTACGTCGTTGCCAAGCCCAACGAGTGGAGCCGCCACGTCACTCAACGGGCAAGGCAGCTGAGCGAGACGGCCACCTCGGAGCGCCAGCAGCGCTACATGGAGTTCTGGGGCGCCTTTGGGGACTACCTCCTCGAACACGACCCGAGCTACACCCGACGGACACCCGGCAAGGAATACTGGATGACGTTCGGCATCGGGCGTACCGGCTACTCACTCTCTCTTGCCGCCGGCGGGCGCGACCACTGGATCAAGGCATCGCTTGTTTGTTCCAACGATGGCGAGAAGCTCGTCTTCGATCACTTCAAGCAACACCGAAGCGAGATCGAGGCAGAGTTCGGCGAAGCGCTGGATTGGCTGCGCATTGACGACTACCGAGCCTGGGAAATCGAGATACGCTGGGTTGGAGTCGACCCGATGGATAGCGCTCGTTGGCCCGAGTACTTCGAATGGTACTGGGACAAGCTACAAAAGCTCCGCAAGACGTTCTCCGACCGTGTGCGGAAGCTCGATCTGGAGCAAATTAAAGACACAGCGGCCTTTGCGGGTCTGGGCCCGGATTGATGCTAAATGCCGCCCGAGCCTACGGAGAGGACGCTATCGTGGAACAGCCCGCGATTGACCTTTTCGCTGCGCTCGGATGGCAGACTGCAAGCCTCTTCCAAGAGTGGGCATCGGGCAAATCCATAGAGGGCCGGGAGAGCGAAAGCCAGGTCGTTCTTGAGCCACGCCTCAGGGCTGCACTCGCCCGACTAAATCCCGAGCTTCCAAAGGACGGGCTGGACAAGGTCGTTGAGGAAGTTGCTCGCGACCGCTCACGTATGGTGAGGGAGAATGCCAACCGGGAGCTATACCAGTTGCTCAAGGATGGCATGAAGGTTCAGGTGACGGACGCGCACGGTCACGCCAGCACGGTCACCGCCAGGATCATCGACTGGCGCAATCCTGACGCCAACGAGTTTTTTCTCGCCTCGCAGCTCTGGGTGAAGGGCGAGATGCACCGCCGCCGGCCCGACCTGGTTGGCTTCGTCAACGGCATCCCCCTGGTTCTGGTCGAACTCAAGAAGCCGAGCGTCCCCGTCAAGAGCGCTTACGACGACAACATCACCGACTATCGCGACACCGTTCCGCACCTCTTCGTCCCGAACGCCTTCGTGCTGATCTCCAACGGTGCCGAAACCAAGGTCGGCAGCAGCTACGCGCCCTGGCAGTACTTCAACGAATGGAAGCGGATCGACAACGAGGGTGAGGAAGGCGTCGTCTCGCTGGAGACAGCCATTCGCGGCCTTTGCGACAAGAAGCGTTTGCTCGACATCGTCGAGAACTTCATCGTCTACGAGGAGGAGAAGGCGGGGCTGATCAAGAAGCTCGCCAAGAACCATCAGTACCTTGGAGTAAACAGCGCCATCGACGCCGTCATCCAGTCGAAGGATCGTCCCCAAGGGGAAGCTGGACGATTGGGCGTCTTCTGGCACACCCAGGGCAGCGGCAAGTCGCTGTCGATGGTGTTCTTCTCTCAGAAAATCCTCCGCACGGTTGCAGGCAACTGGACCTTCCTCATCGTCACCGACAGACAGGAACTTGACGAACAAATCTACAAGACCTTCGCCAGGACCGGAGCGGTTACAGCGTCGAACATCCACGCGGAGAGTGGCGCACACCTGAAGGAACTGCTCCAGGCCGACCACCGCTACGTCTTCACGCTGATCCACAAGTTCAACACCAGAAACGGCGAGACCTACCCGAAGCTGTCCGACCGGCGGGACATCATCGTCATCACCGACGAGGCCCATCGGACCCAGTACGACACGCTGGCACTGAATATGCGTAACGCCTTGCCCCATGCTGCCTTCCTCGGCTTTACCGGAACCCCGCTGATGGCTGGCGAGGAGCGGACCCGCGAGGTCTTTGGCGACTATGTGTCCATCTACAATTTCGCCCAATCGATAGCCGACGGCGCGACCGTTCCGCTCTTCTACGAGAACCGCATCCCCGAGCTGCAGCTCACCAATGAGAACCTGAAGGACGACCTGGAGAACCTCCTTGATGCCGCTGCACTCGACGCCGCGCAAGAGGCCATGGTTGAGCGGGAATTTGCCCGCGAGTACCACCTTGTCACGCGGGACGACCGACTTGAGGCGATAGCGGCGGACCTGGTGAAGCACTTCGTCGGACGAGGTCTCGACAGCAAGGCGATGATGGTTTGTATCGACAAGGCCACTGCCGTCAGGATGTATGAGAAGGTCCGCGCCCACTGGGAGGCCTACCGCCTCGACCTTCAGGCATCACTGGCGACAGCCGCTCTCGAGGAACAATCTGTCATCCAGGCTCAGATCGATCTGATGAAGGCGACCGATATGGCCGTTGTGGTATCCCAGGGCCAGAACGAAATCGCCGAACTCAAGGCGAAGGGTCTCGAAATCAAGCCACATCGCAAGCGGATGCTCGATGAGGACCTGGACGAGAAGTTCAAGGACGGCAAGGACCCGCTGCGGCTGGTCTTCGTGTGTGCCATGTGGATTACCGGGTTCGACGTGCCATCGTGCTCGACGATCTATCTCGACAAGCCGATGCGCAACCATACGCTCATGCAGACCATTGCCCGTGCCAACCGCAATCATCCGGGAAAGGAAGCCGGGTTCATTGTCGATTACGTCGGGGTCTTCCGGAACCTCCAGAAAGCCCTGGCTATCTACGGAGGGGCGACCGGTGGGGCATCGGGCTCACCCATCCTCGATAAGAGCGAACTGGTGGAGCACCTGAAGCACCTCGTCGCTCACGCATTGGACTATCTATCTGAGAGGGGGATTAAGGCTGACGCCATACAGAAGGCGGGGGGTCTGGATAAGGTTGCCCTGATTGCCGATGCGGTCGAAGCACTGATCGAGACGGACGAGGCCAAGCGTGAGTACCTTAGCATGGCGCGAGTGGTCTCTCGAGTTTACCGGGCAATTCTCCCTGACCCGTCGTCTTCACAGTTTACGGCGGACGTGGTGCTGGTGTCTGTGCTTGCCGAGCGCATCCGGTCGCTTATGCCGAAGCCTGACATCTCAGCAGTCATGCGGGACGTGGAGGACTTGCTTGACCGTTCAGTCGCCCCCATCCCATACCAGACGCCCGAGAACCCGCAGATAATCGACATCAGCA
>CAXXWD010000005.1:0-145842 GCA_963667595.2 Devosiaceae bacterium
GGCCGCAGTGACGAGCGCATCGGGACCGCCGGCAATCAGGCCGACCACCATGCCGTACGGCACGCCGAAGGTCGGCGGGCATTCGGACGCGTCCAGCACGCCGAGGCGGCCGCTGGTGCCCGCGCCGGCATAAACGAGGCGCCCGCCCCGTTCGAAGGCCGCAACAACGGCATCGACCGCCCGCGCGATATCGGGAATGACCTTGCCGACCGCGTCCGGGACCAGCCGGTCTTCGTTATTGATGGTGTGAAGGATTTTTGTAACCGACATCCTGTCGATGCCGACGGAATTGGGATTGCGCTCCTCGGAAACGAGCTGTGACAGCTCCGAGATCAACTCCCGGCGATGTTCTGCCGCCGCGCTCACCAGCGCCTCGCTGAACATGCAAGGTGAAGAGTTGTGCTTCCTGATGACACTAATGCGATCATTGAGCCTGCCCGATATACCAGAACCAGAGGCGCCTTGTTTGTCCTCAAAATCAACGTAGGGGCTCTTTCGCCTTCATGTCAATCATTTTCACTGGTTGCACTTTTTTTGCACATTTGTTCCAATTTTGATGCACGATGCGCTGGTCGATCAAAGCGCGAAGGTTTAGGTAGGACGCACGGCATCCGGAAAATCGGGGTGCGGGAGGAAGCGAATTGGGAATCCAGTCCAGCATCGAGGCATCGGCGGACAGTTTCACGCCGTCGCTGAAACGCATTGCCGACGCGATCCGGGAGAACCCGGCCATCGTGCTCGACCAGTCCATTTCGGACCTTGCCGCGACCTGCGATACGTCCGTCGCCTCGGTGGTGCGCTTCTGCCGCGCGCTCGGGCTGACCGGCTACGCGCAATTGCGCATGTCGCTGGCCACCGAGCTCGGCAAGGAAGCGGCGCAGTTCGGCCAGGGCGTGACGCTCGGCGCGGAAATCGCCCATTCCGACACGCTTCAGGAAATGGCGGCCAAGGTTGCCCAGCTCGAAATGCTGGCCATAGACGAAACGGTTTCGAGCCTCGATTTTCCTGCGCTGGAACGGGTCGTGGCGGCGCTCGACAAAGCCGAGCGCATTCTTTTATTCGGCATCGGCGCATCCCAGTTCGTGGCCGAGGATTTGCATCACAAGCTGATGCGCGTCGGGCGCAGCACCTTTTTGTTGTCCGATGCCCACGAGGCCTGGTCGGCCGCCCTGCTCTCGCCCGAAAAAACCGTTGCCATCGGCTTTTCGCATTCCGGCACCACAAAAGAGACCATCCGCTATCTTGAACTGGCGCGTGAAAACGGCGCGGTGACCGTTGCGGTCACCAGCTCTCCCGAGGCACCGCTGGCGCGGGTTGCCGACGAACGGCTGATTACCCGTGCCCGCGAATCCAGTCTCCGGGCCGGCGCCATGGTGTCGCGTATCGCACAATTGGCCCTGGTCGACTGTCTTTTCCTCGGCATCGCCCATCTCAATTACGACGAGGTGATCGTGGCGCTGAGGCGCACCCTCGACGTTACGCATCCGCGCTGAAACCCCTTTAATACCGCTGCCTGTAGCTCCCGAGGAGGTGCGCGACACTAACGCGCATTCGCTTCTTCTTTCGCAGCGTTATTATGAACATATGTTCAAAACGCAATCGTCCGGATCGATCGAACGCAACAAGGGGCAGAACCGGTGAGACCACGCAAAAGCCGCCTGGTTCGCAACAGCCCCCTCGCCCGCTTCTTCAAGCCGCGGGGCGTTCCGATGTCCGATCTCAAGACCGTGGTGCTTAAAGACGAAGAGTGGGAAGCCATTCTGCTCGCCGACCATGAGGGACTGGACCAGGACCAGGCGGCGGTGCTGATGGGCGTCTCCCGCCCCACCTTTTCGCGGGTGCTGGCGAGTGCCCGCCGGACGGTTGCCAGAGCATTGGTCGAGGGCATGGCCCTCGAAATCGGCGGCGGGGACTTTCGCGTCCTGCCCGCCGCGTCATCCCGGAATTCGGAGAACAGTATGAAGATCGCCATCGCCTCGTCAGGCACCGACCTTTCGGCCCCGGTCGACGACCGGTTCGGCCGCGCACCCAATTATCTCATCTACGACACCGCCACCAAAACGTTCGAAGTCATCGCCAACGCCGCGATGAACGAGGGCCACGGCGCCGGCATCAAGGCGGCCGAAATCGTCATCCGCGCCGGCGCCACGGATCTGATTTCGGGCGAATGTGGACCAAAGGCCAGCGAAGTTCTGGCCAAGGCGGGCGTCAAGATCCACCCGGCCCGCGCCATGAGCGTCAACGATGCCATTGCCCTTTATTTCGGCGGGGCGGAATGAAACTCGCCATTGCATCGGGCAAGGGTGGAACGGGCAAGACCACCGTTTCGGTCAATCTGGCGCTTGCCGCCGGGCGCCCGGTCCTGCTTGCCGATTGTGACGTTGAGGAGCCGAACGACCATTTGTTCTTTTCCGGCCTCGACTGGCAGGAACAGGTCGTCACATGGCCCCTGCCCGTCGTCGATGAAGCCCTGTGCGACGGGTGCGGCGCCTGCTCGGCTTTCTGCGAATACAACGCGATCGTGACCTTCGGCACCGCCCCTTATGTCTCGCCCGAGCTTTGCCATGGCTGTGGCGGCTGCCGGCTGGTCTGTCCGAAAAAGGCGATCAGCGAGACCACCCGACGAATAGGTGTCGTCGAAACCGCCGAACGGGGCGATATCATGCTGGTTCAGGGCCGCGCCGACATCGGCACCACGCTGACCCCGCCGCTCATCAAGGCGGTCAAGAAACGGGCCGACAACGTCGCCCTCGCCATTCTCGACGCGCCGCCGGGCACGTCCTGTCCGGTCATCACGACCCTTGAGAACACAGATTATGTGTTGCTGGTGACCGAACCGACGCCGTTCGGGCTTAACGACCTCAAGCTCGCCGTCGAAGCGGTGCGCAAACTGAGGCTTGCCCATGGCGTCGTCATCAATCGCTCGACGACCGGCGACGATCGCGTGCTGGACTATTGCCGGACCAATGCCATTCCCGTTCTGGCCGAAATCCCCGACGACCGCCGTATCGCCGAGGCCTATTCCCGGGGTGAGGCGTTGATCGAGGCGCTGCCGGAATACCGTGCCCTGTTCACCGCCATTCTCGAAAGGGTTGGGGCATGAAGGAACTCGTTGTCATTTCCGGCAAGGGCGGCACCGGCAAGACGTCCATTCTCGCCAGCTTCGCCGTTCTGGCCGGCGACGCCGTTCTGGCCGACTGCGACGTCGATGCCGCCGACCTTCATCTCGTTCTCGCGCCGGACACCCGAGAACGTCACGAGTTCTGGAGCGGGCACGAGGCGTTCATCCGCTCGGAAAGCTGCATCGGCTGCAACACCTGCCTCGCCAATTGCCGGTTCGACGCCATCGCGCCGGTCCGGATCGACATCGGCGGGCGGGTCTGTCAGGTCGATCCGACCGCCTGCGAAGGATGCGGGGGTGTGCGTTCAGGTGTGTCCACGCAACGCCATCGATTTCAATCCACGCCTCAGCGGGACCTGGATGGTCTCCGACACCCGCGCCGGCACGATGGTGCATGCCCGGCTGGGCATCGCCGCCGAGAATTCCGGCAAGCTGGTCACGACCGTCCGGCAACAGGCAAAAAGAATCGCCGAGGAAATGGGTCGGAATCTCATTCTGGTCGATGGTCCACCCGGTATCGGTTGTCCGGTCATCGCCTCGATCGGCGGCGCTTCGCGGGTCCTGGTGGTTACCGAGCCGACCCTCTCCGGCCAGCACGATCTTGAGCGGGTTCTTGATCTTACACGTCATTTCAAGGTACCGGCTCTTGTCGCCATCAACAAATGGGACCTCAATCCCGAGCGTGCCGCCGAGATCGAAACGGCGGCACGCGAAGCCGGCGCCGGCCTTGCCGGCCGTATCCGCTACGACCGCGCCGTCACGCGGGCGCAGATGAGCGCCAAGACCGTTGTCGAAACCGATGCCCCCTCCGCAGCCGACATCCGGAGCGTCTGGGACGCCTTCAATTCCGATTCACAAGGAGACTTTTGATGAAAATCGCCATCCCGGTGGCCGACGGCAAGCTGTTCAGCCATTTCGGCCATTGCCCGGCCTTCGCCATGATCGACGCCAACGCCGAAAGCGGCGAGATCACGGCGCGCAACGACATCCCCGCCCCGCCCCACGAGCCCGGCCTTCTGCCGGTCTGGTTGGCCGAACGCGGCGTCGACATGGTCATGACCGGCGGCATCGGCCCCATGGCGCAGACCCTTCTGGAACAAAAAGGCATCAAGGTCATCGTCGGCATCGCGGCAGAAACGCCGGAGCTGCTGGTCAAGGCCTATTTCGGCGGCACGCTCGCAAGCGGCGACAACGCCTGCGACCATGATAGCGATCATCCGCATCATCACTGACGCGCCACACGTGGCCAGAGCCTTGAGCGATCTGATTGCATCAACTCGCCCGGTTCCTTTTCCATGTGGTCGCTTCCTTCGATCTTAAAAAAACGGGGCCCCGAAAACGGGGCCCCATTTTTGTGTGCATTCGGCACCTTTTAAAAAAGGCGCTCCGCCGGCTTTTCTCATCGACAGCGCGACCACTAAAAAACCGTCGCACGAAGCGGTTATAGGATCATCAAGAAAGAGAAAGTGGCGGGAACGACGGGACTCGAACCCGCGACCTCCGGCGTGACAGGCCGGCGCTCTAACCAACTGAGCTACGTCCCCTTCCAGCGCGTGCCGCTTGCGGGCATCGCCAAAGGACGGGTCCGTTTAGCTGTCGGTCATGGCCAAGTCAAGCGGCTTCACGCAGACAAATGCATGTTTGTGTTCTTTGTTTCGATGGACGGGAATTTCGCATCGCTCCGGCCCGATCCGCGCGGTGCGCAACCGCATTCGCGCGTAAGGCGTCTTTGTCAGTCGTTGCCCTTGCATAGCGCTCGCGCAACACCGATCTTTGCCAAGAACATTCCGGAAAGCGAAGAAAATGAAGCTTGAAACACTTGCCCTGGCACTGGCCGTGATCTTCGCCCTGCTGTGGCTCGTCAGCGTGACGACCGGTCTTGTTGCCAGCGTTCCTTTTGGCTGGCTTGGACTTATTCCCATCGCCATCATCCTGGCGCTTCTTGTCGAGATCATCCGTCAGCGTCTCGCCAACAAGGAAGATGATTACTACGACAGGAACGTCGACAAATAGCGGCTCGAAAAGGAACCGACTCATGCTGATCGCCACCACCGAATACGTCAAAGGCCGTGAAATCACCGAAACGCTCGGTCTGGTCCGCGGCAACACCATCCGCGCCCGACATGTCGGCACGGACATCATCGCGGGCTTGCGCAACATCGTCGGCGGCGAAGTGCTCGAATATACCAAGCTTATGGGCGAAGCCCGCGAACAGGCGCTCGATCGCATGGTCGAGGAAGCCGAACGCCTTGGCGCCGATGCCGTCGTCAGCGTTCGTTTCGCCACCTCCGTGGTGGCCCAGGGTGCCGCCGAGATCCTCGCCTATGGCACCGCCGTCCGTCTCGGCTAGAGCGTTTTTTAGCAAAAGTGGATACCGGTTTTGCAATTCGAAAACGCGACAAAACAAAGAGTTGGATCATTTCAGCGTTTCAATGAAACGGTGAAATGATCTAGAACCTCGGACGTTTTGGACTGCCGCACCCGCTTGCAGCGGCTCGCCATGGCGCCGGTGCGGCTCCACAAAACGTGAACCGGCCTGAGCGGTATCGGCGTGCACAAGTCCGGGAAAGGCGCAAACAACCGCACATCGGAGCTTGTCGCCGCGGCGATCGATCATGCCGGAATCTGGTGGGCGGTAACGGGCTCGAACCGCTGACATCCACGGTGTAAACGTGGCGCTCTACCAACTGAGCTAACCGCCCCCGATCCGCTCGAATGCGTGGCTCCTGATAGGGGCAAGGCCCTTCATCGTCAAGCGGAAGACGGGTTTGCCAAGAGCATAAACCAAGAGGCGCCGCCCTGAGGCGGGGCCCCTTGTCAGATTTCCCCTCAACCCGAAGCACCGCTCCGGACGGAGATAAGCGTTTTTCGCAATCGTGTGCGTCTCGGCAAAACGGTTTTCAGACTGCCGACAGGCGCACGCCAAGGCGGAAGCGCCGGATCGGCGCTCCCCCCACAGCATTCGATGCCTGAGCGCTAGTTGAGCGCGTCCTTCAGGCCCTTGCCGGGCTTGAACTTGGGCTGGTTGGACGCCGGAATGTCGATCTCGGCACCAGTCGCAGGATTGCGGCCCTTGCTGGCCTTGCGCTGGCTGACGGCGAAGGTTCCGAACCCGACGAGGCGTACTTCGTCGCCCGATTTGAGGGCGGCCGTGATCGCCTCGAAAACGCCGTCAACAGCTTCGGCGGCCTGGGTCTTGCTCAGGCCGGTCTTTTCCGCCACGACATTGGTCAATTCGTTCTTGTTCATCGTTTTTCCTCGATAATGACTGGCCCGCGCAGAGCCTCGCGAAACGCCGTCACATTTTTGCGATTCTGGCCAAAAGGCAAGGATTTGCGGGCTTTGCCCACCATTGAAGACGTCAAATCACAAACTTATGTTGAAAAACTGGTAAAAGTTCCGATCTTCCGGCCTTCGCTGAGCGGTCCAGACGCCCCCAGCGCGATTTTCCCCCAACCCTTTATCAAATGCCGGTTTCGGGTTGCGGCAGGCGCGGTCGCCTGATTCCCAGCATGAACGGCAGTGCAAACAGATAAATCCCGGCGCCGACGATCCATGTCAGGCCCGGCCAGCCCTCGCGAACGCCGAAATAGACCGTGCTGAAAAACAGCGGGCCGAACACGGCACTGAGGCTGACGAGACTCGTCAAAACGCCCTGCAACTGCCCCTGATGATCGGCATCGACCTGACTGGTGGTCACCGATTGCAGCGCCGGCAGGCCGATTCCTCCCAGAGCGAAGAGCGGCGCCAGCGCGAACAGCACCCAGCCGTGGTTGGTCAGGCCCAGAATGACAAGAGCCATGATTTCGCAGCCCATACCGACCACCAGCGCCCAACGCTCGCCGAGCAGCTTGACCGATGGTCCGGTCAAAAAGGCCTGCGCCCCGGCATGGAAAACGCCGAAGGCACCCAGCGACAACCCGATCATCGCTGCGTTCCAGGCGAACTTGTCTTCGGAAAACAGAGCCCAGATCGTGCCGTACATGGTGCCGACGAAGTTCATGATCACGTAGATGGCCATGAGCGGAAGGAGCGCCTTGAAGGTCAGCGCCCATTTGAGTGGCCGGAACGGATTGAGGGTTTTCGCGACTGAAGGCCGCTTCCGCCCGTCCTTTATGGGATTCTGGCAGGAGAAACAGGGCGATCAACAGGTTGATACCGTTGAGCGCCGCCGCCGCGAGAAACGGCGCGCGCACCCAGATATCGCCCAGGAAACCGCCGAGAACGGGTCCGATGATGAACCCGATGCCGAAGGTCGCCTGAAACAGGCCGAAGCGTTTGGCGCGAATTTCCTCACTGGAAATATCGGTGATGTAGGCGGTCGCAACCGCCATGTTGGCGCTGGTGATGCCGGCGATCGCCCGGCCGAGGACAAGAAGCCACAAATAGGGCGCGAAGGCCATGATCAGATAATCGATGGCCGCGCCGCCGAGCGAGACCAGAAGAACCGGCCGCCGTCCATACCGATCACTCAGCACGCCGAGCACCGGCGAAAACAGGAACTGGCAGGCCGAATAGATGGCCATCATCAGTCCGAGCAGCGTGGCAACCTGGTCGGTATGCCCCACATCGCGCAAGAGCGCCGGCAGGATGGGAAAGATGAGGCCGATACCGATGGCGTCGAGCGTCACAGCGGACAAAATGACGGCGAGTGCCTTGTTCATATCAAGCTCCCAAGACAGCCACATGCGAGTGAGGCCGGCAGAGGTGCTGGGGCACCTGCTGTTTTTGTTTTTACGCGAGGCCACGCGGGTTATGAAAAACGCTGGCGGCCCATCCCTGTTTGGCCGCGTTTTTCGTCGACGAACCGGATCCCATTCCGCCGCAAAGCGCCATATCTGCTATGACCGACATCTTTTGTCAGCAGCCGGACTGGCGCGCTCTTAACACGAAAAGGCGGAGCAAAATCCATGAAGCGACCCCGTTCCCCGTTCGGAGAGCCTGGCGTCGCCAGACCTGCATGTAGTCGGTATGGAGAGGGATTGCCAGACCCGGCATGCATTCTGTCGCAGGTCATGGGGCGAGACCGGAGGTTGCGGGATCCCGGCAATCCCGCCCCGAACAAAATCCGTGGGGCGAAAGGAAAACGGCGCCCCTGAGGACGCCGCTTTCTCGGTTTTCACTCGGTGCGCCAGAGCGGATCACGTCCTGGTTGGCTCAGGTGATCCGCTCTCGCTTCTTGTTTTGCCGATCCTTTTCACTCGAACCGGCGAACCGGTATCCACTTCGCCTCAAAACACTTTAGTGCGCCAGTCCGGCCGGGGCGTCCTCGACATCGATTTCGGGCTTGCGGGACGGGATCTCCTCGAACTCCCATTCGATCGGTTCGAGATCGCGCACCAGGGCGTGTTTCAGGACCTCATCCATGCGCCCGACAGGAATGATCGTCATCTTTTCCTGCACGACGTCGGGGATATCCTGCAGATCCTTGACGTTTTCGTCCGGGATCAGCACCGTCTTGATGCCGCCTCTCAGAGCCGCGAGCAGCTTTTCCTTGAGCCCGCCAATCGGAAGCACCCGACCGCGCAAGGTGATCTCGCCGGTCATCGCCACGTCGTGCCGGACGGGAATGCCGGTCATGATCGAGGTGATGGCGGTGGCCATGGCGATGCCCGCCGACGGGCCATCCTTCGGGGTCGCCCCTTCCGGCACGTGCACGTGAATGTCGCGGGTATCGAACATCGGCGGCTTGATGCCGAAATCGAGCGAACGCGATTTCACGTAGGCGGCAGCGGCCGTGATGGATTCCTTCATCACGTCCTTGAGGTTGCCGGTCACGCTCATGCGGCCCTTGCCGGGGGTCAGAACCCCTTCGATGGTCAGCAGTTCGCCGCCGACCGGCGTCCAGGCAAGGCCCGTGACGATGCCGACCTTGGGTTCTTCCTCGTCGATCTCGCCATGGCGGAACGGCGCCGGCCCGAGATAGCCCTCGATCCGTGCGGCATCGATCTCGATGGTCTTGTCGCCCGAAAGCGTCAGATCCTTGACCGACTTGCGCATCAGCTTACTGAGCTCGCGCTTGAGGTTACGCACGCCCGCCTCGCGCGTGTAGCGCTGGATGACCGTGGTCAGGCTGTCGTCCGGCAGGATGAACTCGTCCGCCTTCAAGCCGTTTTCCTTGAGCGTTTCCGGAATGAGGTGCTGCTTGGCGATCTCCATTTTCTCCTCTTCGGTGTAGCCGGAAAGGCGAATGATCTCCATGCGGTCCATCAGCGGGCCGGGGATGTTGAGCGTGTTGGCCGTGGTCACGAACATCACGTCGGAAAGGTCGTAATCGACCTCGAGGTAATGGTCGTTGAACGTGTTGTTCTGTTCCGGATCGAGCACCTCGAGAAGCGCCGAACTGGGATCGCCGCGGAAATCCATACCCATCTTGTCGATTTCATCGAGCAAAAACAGCGGATTGGACTTTCCGGCCTTTTTCATCGACTGGATGACCTTGCCGGGCATCGAGCCAATATAGGTGCGGCGATGACCGCGGATTTCGGCTTCGTCCCGCACGCCGCCCAGCGACATGCGGATGAATTCGCGACCGGTCGCACGCGCGATCGACTTGCCGAGCGAGGTCTTGCCGACGCCCGGAGGGCCGACCAAGCACAGGATCGGGCCCTTGAGCTGCCCGGTGCGGTTCTGCACGGCCAGATATTCGACGATGCGATCCTTGACCTTTTCGAGCCCGTAGTGATCGGCGTCGAGCACTTCCTGGGCGTGGTTGAGGTCCTTCTTGATCTTCGTCTTCTTGTTCCACGGAATGGACAGGAGCCAGTCGAGATAGTTCCTGACCACCGTCGCTTCCGCCGACATGGGGCTCATCTGCTTGAGCTTCTTCATTTCGGCGTCGGCCTTCAGCCGCGCTTCCTTGGAAAGCTTGGTCTTCTTGATGCGTTCCTCAAGCTCGGCAAGCTCACCCGCGCCTTCCTCGCCATCGCCGAGTTCGCGCTGGATCGCCTTCATCTGCTCGTTGAGGTAGTATTCGCGCTGGGTCTTTTCCATCTGGCGCTTGACGCGCGAGCGGATGCGCTTTTCCACCTGCAAGACGCCGATCTCGCCTTCCATCATCATCAGGATCAGCTCGAAACGCTCGATCACCGAAACGGCGGAGAGCAGCTTCTCCTTGTCTTCGATCTTGACGGCAAGGTGGCTGGCAATGGTGTCGGCGAGCTTGGACGGCTCTTCGATCTGCTTGACCGCGCCGACCACTTCGGCCGAAATCTTCTTGTTGAGCTTGACGTAATTGTCGAACTCGTTGATCGCCGAGCGGGCCAGTGCCTCGATTTCGGTCGGGTCTTCCTCGGGTTCGTTACGTTCGCCGGCCTCGGCCTCGAAATAATCCTCGGTCTGCAGGTAGCGCTCGATAGTGGCGCGCTTCAGGCCCTCGACCAGCACCTTGACGGTGCCGTCCGGCAATTTGAGAAGCTGCAGGACGCTGGCGATGGTGCCGTTCGAATAGATCTCGTCCGGCGTCGGATCGTCGTTCTGCGCATCCTTCTGCGTGACGATCAGGATGTGCTTGTCGTCGCGCATCACCTCTTCGAGCGCCTTGACCGATTTCTCGCGCCCGACGAACAAGGGCACGATCATGCCGGGAAAGACCACGATGTCCCTGAGGGGCAGAACCGGATAAATCCGGTCGCGGTCGAAACTTCCCGAACCAGTGCTCTCGATATCTGTCATCTTTTGTCCTTAGCTGCCGCCCGGAAGGAGTGGGCTGGTAAAAAGGTTGTTGTCTCGGTTAAGCGGGCCGATTCATCCCCTCTAGATAGGGTGCAGGAGGCCCGAGACAAGATCAACCACGATCATCCCAAAGAGGTTTCCCATTTGATACGATCGAACCGCCCCATTTCGTCCGGCGAATTTGGCCGAATTGCGGATCGCGTTTCGAGAAGGCCTGCCAACCCGCCTGCCCGTCCGGTCGGCAGAGCTTCAAACGGGTCTCGTGCTTTGCCACGTTCGGCAGCGCCAGCACGCGCGACTGCGGTGCTTCTAGCGCGATTCCGGGCCGCGCCAGAACAAGGCAGGCGTATTTTTCGTCTTCGTAGCCGAGCGCCCCGCCCTTCATTTGCCGGTGCAGGCGCGTACGCGACAGGCGTACCGAGAAGTGACACCAGTCCGGGTCCTGCAACGGGCAGCCAAACGCATGCGGGCACGGCGCCACGATTTCGGCCCCGGCCGCGATCGCCCATGTCCGGAACGTTTTCAGCCGGGCGTCATCGCGGGGTCGTCCCGGCTCCACGATGACGAGCACGCCTTTCGTCGCCGCCCAGAGCCTTTCGGCCACGCGCGGATAGGTTTCGTCATCGAATTCCGTCAGAACGTAAGACGCCAGGACCAGATCGGCGGCGGCCGGCTCCGGAACGGGTCGTATCAGATCCGTCGACGTGAACCGCGCCGCGACATCGGGTGCCTCCGCATTCATCAGCTTTTTCGCCAGCGCCAGAAGCGCGGGATGGGCGTCGTGGAGCGCGAACGCGGCCTCCGGCCAGAACGCGCTGGCGACAAGGCCGGCGGTACCCGGTCCGCACCCTGCATCGAGTACCGAAGCCGGCATGAAATCCGGCGCGCGCGCGACGAGCATTTCCAGCACCGCATCAACCGCCGCCGCCGTCGCCGGCACGCGCATCAGGGCATAGACCGCCGCATCCATCGGGGTCTTGATCACGTCCGAAGAGTGCCGGTTGGCGCGATAGGCTTCGGAAATCCGCGTTGCCCGCGCAACCAGCTCGCGCTCCGGCAGGCCTTCGATAACGGTTTCGACCGTCCGGGCGATCCTGTGGGAAAGAGGGCTCATAGCCATGGTCTCAGAAAGAAGTCGGCGCACGCCACCGGTGACAACCTTTTTCGAAAACCCACTTCCATGACGCCGTCAAGACCCTGGCGCGCGATAATCCCATCCGGATTCGGTATCGCGTGAGCACGAGCTCAGGATCGCGGGATTGTCTGATCGAGAGGAAGAACAAACACTATTGCCTCCCTTGCCAGGGGCGTTATCCAGCCCCCGCGCTTTTGTTTCCAATCGATTTTCCGCCTTCGCAGCTCAGTCCATTATTGGTAAGCACCATGGCCCGCTATTACGGAAAGGCCCCTTTCATGACGGCACCGATTTTCTACATCAACCTGGACAAACGGACGGATCGCCGGAGATTCATGGAACGGCAGTTTGCGAGCCTCGACCTGGAAGCCACCCGAATTTCCGCCACGACCACTGACGAGCTTACCGAGGAACAGCTTCATCAGTATTGCGATGCCACACAGGAAACCTTTATCGCTCCTCCTCCGCTATGTTGCTCATTGAGTCACCTCGCGGCATGGCGGGCCATACTGGAAAGCGGCGCGCCATACGGCTTGGTTTTCGAGGATGACGCCGTTCTCTCCGAGCGCCTGCCCGCCTTCCTCAACGCCTTGCCTGAACAGGATTTCGAACTCGTACGGCTGGAGGCGTTTCATCGTCGATTGCAGCTAGGCTGTAGTGACAATTTAAAGGTTGGGGGGATTCCCACGCGGCCGCAAATCGGATTCAACACTGGCTTTTGGAGGTCGATGTGGAAGGCGAGGTATTGCGGGACGATCAGTGGGAGCGGCTCAGGGAGTTTGTTCCCGGCGGACGCAAGGGCAAGCGCGGTCCGCGTAGCGACGGGCGGCGGTTTTTCGATGCCATTCTGTGGCTGGCTCATTCGGGGGCGCGCTGGCGCGACCTGCCCGAGGATCGGTTCGGGCCCTATCAGACGGTCAAGCGGCGCTATTATCGCTGGATCGAGATGGGCGTGTTCGACAAGATCTTTGCGGCCGTGGCCGATGATCCCGACATGGAATGGCTTTCACTCGACGCCACGGTGATCCGGGCACAGGCACAAGCCGCCGGTGCGCGACGAAAAAGGGGGGAGCGCAAGCCCAGGCTCTCGGGCGCTCCCGGGGCGGGTTCGGAACCAAGGTCCATGCTGTAGTCGACGCGCTCGGTTTGCCGGTCCGATTTGAACTCGGCCCCGGCCAGCAGAACGACATGGTACCGGCCTGCGACATGATTGAGGGCCTTCACGCCGGTCAGGTTCTTGCCGACCGTGCCTACGACGCCGACCGCCTCCATGATCTCATTCTCGAACAGGGCGGCGAACCGGTCATTCCGCCCCGCCGCCACCGCAAATACCAGCACCGTTACGACAAGATCGCCTACAAAAACCGCTGGGGCATCGAGGGTTTCTTCGCCAAACTCAAGCAATGGCGCCGCATCGCAACCCGATACGACAAGCTTGCTGCCAACTTCCTCGGCTTCATCAAGCTCGCCGCCATCATGCTCTGGCTGAAATAGTTAAATCGTCACTACAGCCTAGCGCCTCCTCTCGAAAAAGACTTTGGAGGCATTCGTTTACGGCGGTTCAGAGGATATGGCATGGGGGCGTCTGGATACATCATTTCAAGAAAAGTCTGCGAACGCCTCTTGAATTACCCGGGCATATTCCGTCGTCAAGTGGACATAATACTTTTCTTTACAACCGATTATCCGGCGAAAGAAATCGATGTTTTGCTTGCCGATCCCGCCCTGTGCATTCAATTGGGCGACACCGAAGGAATGCCGCACTATTCTTCCCGGCAAAGCGATCTCAGGACTGCGGGAAAACCCGCCTCACTTCGCGCCCATATAGGCAAGCTCAAACGCTCGGCGCAAAAGCGCTGGCTCAAGTTCTCCGACCCCATTTTCCACCCCGGACTGGAATCCAAGCGCATCCGGTTCGACGGCGACGCACTGGCTCGCGCGGCCCTTTTTCTCGACAAGCCGGAGGCATGAGTTTGTCGCCGCGTGCCCGAGTGATGCGGATTGTCCCAACCATGCGCGCCGCCGGCCGGGTTTTGTCGCTTCGTCTTGCATCGGTCAGACGCTAAAGCGGAACGCACCACGAAAGAACGGGCAGAAACCGGTTTCCGGCTCCTGCCCGTTCTTTTTTTTAAAGATTGTACGATGCCTTTGGGTCAAGCCCTGCTCAAACGGCGACTCTGTCGCCTGGGACGGCAAAAGACCCGTGGCGATATCGGGAAAATCACGCCCCGGCGAGTTCTTCTTCCTTGCGCTCGGCATAGATGTAGAGCGGGCGGGCATCGCCGGTGACCACCTCTTCGGAAATCACCACTTCCTCCACGCCTTCGAGGCTCGGGAGATCATACATGGTTTCGAGCAAGATGCCCTCCATGATCGATCTGAGGCCACGTGCGCCGACCTTGCGGTCGATGGCCCGGCGGGCGATGGCCCGCAGCGCATCCTCGTGGAAGGTCAGCTCCACCTCTTCCATCTTGAACAGGCGCTGATACTGACGGACAAGCGCGTTCTTCGGCTCGGTCAGGATCTGGATCAGCGCGTCCTCGTTGAGGTCGTCAAGGGTTGCGATCACCGGCAGACGGCCGATGAATTCCGGAATGAGGCCGAACTTGACCAGATCCTCGGGCTCCACTTCCGCAAAGATTTCGCCAATGCGGCGATCGCGCGGATCCTTGACCTCGGCGCCGAACCCGATCGAGGAATGCTCGCCACGTGCCTGGATGATCTTCTCGAGCCCGGCGAAGGCGCCGCCGACGATGAACAGGATGTTGGTGGTATCAACCTGCAGGAATTCCTGTTGCGGATGCTTGCGCCCGCCCTGCGGCGGCACGGAGGCGACGGTGCCTTCCATGATCTTCAGCAAAGCCTGCTGCACGCCCTCACCCGAAACGTCGCGGGTGATCGAGGGATTGTCCGACTTCCTGGAAATCTTGTCGACTTCGTCGATATAGACGATGCCGCGCTGGGCCTTGTCGACATTGTAGTCGGCGGCCTGCAAGAGCTTGAGGATGATGTTTTCCACATCCTCGCCGACATAGCCGGCTTCGGTCAGCGTCGTCGCGTCGGCCATGGTGAAGGGCACGTCGATGATGCGGGCCAGCGTCTGGGCCAGAAGCGTCTTGCCCACGCCGGTCGGACCGACCAGGAGGATGTTGGACTTCGAAAGTTCGATATCCTGGTTCTTCTGGGCATGCGCCAGGCGTTTGTAATGGTTGTGCACGGCCACGCTCAGAACCCGCTTGGCGCGTTCCTGGCCGATCACGTAATCGTCGAGAACCTTGCAGATATCGGCCGGCGTCGGCACACCGTCCGCCGACTTTATCGTCGAGGACTTGTTCTCCTCGCGGATGATATCCATGCACAATTCGACGCATTCGTCGCAGATGAACACGGTCGGGCCGGCAATCAGTTTCCTGACCTCATGCTGGGACTTCCCGCAGAACGAGCAATAGAGCGTGTTCTTGGATGACTCGCCGCTGGAACTGTCTTTGGACATCTCGTCACTCCTGAGGAGACCCCTGAGGTCTCCGCTAACTCACTCGGTGAGGCTAAGCCATCACCGATGAATAAAATGTAATCCGAGGCCATACCTTAATGACCTCGGCAACCCCGTGCAATCGACTCAGACCCGGCATCGCAAACAAGTGTAGGTTTCGTTAACGATGCGCCGGTGCGTCACTCGATGGCATCCGGTTAGGAAGCGTTGGGCACGGCACGCTTGTCGAAAATCGTGTCGATCAGCCCGAAAGCCTTGGCTTCTTCCGCCGTCATGAAGTTGTCGCGCTCAAGCGCGGACTGGATGGTGTCGTAATCCTGTCCGGTGTGCTTCACATAGACCTCGTTGAGCTGCTTTTTAAGCCGCTCGGTATATTTCGCATGGATCAGGATGTCGGTGGCCTGGCCCTGGTAGCCGCCCGAGGGCTGGTGAACCATGATCGAGGCATTGGGCAGCGCCGCGCGCATGCCCGGTTCGCCGGCCGCCAGCAAAAGCGAGCCCATCGAGGCCGCCTGACCGATGCAAAGGGTCGCGACCGCCGGCCGGATGAATTGCATGGTATCGTACATCGCCAGCCCCGCCGTCACCACACCGCCGGGCGAATTGATGTACATGGAAATTTCCTTTTTCGGATTTTCCGATTCAAGGAACAGGAGTTGGGCCGCCACCAGCGAGGCCATGTTGTCCTCTACGACGCCGGTGATGAAAATGATCCGCTCCTTGAGGAGCCGCGAGAAAATATCGTAGGCGCGTTCACCCCGGTTCGTCTGTTCGACAACCATCGGCACGAGCGTGTTCATGTAGGTTTCTTGAGGGTCTTTCATCATCCAGCCTTGGGACAAGCGAATCGGGTTCTTGCTGAGATAGCAGACGGAACCGGATTAATGCGGGGTAAAAGAAGAGATAGGCAGGAATGTGTGTCGCGGCAAGGGCAAGTCCCAGACGTGATTAAAAGGCCATGGCAAGCACTGTCCCGAAACGGCAGACACCCGCCCCCGTTCGCGATCGGACAGACGCAGTCGGCTTAAGCAAAACGCGGGCCGCCGACCGGGTGCGACGCGCCTTCTCGGCAAGTATAGGTAGTCGTCCGTATTGCCTTCCAAGTCTGACGTAAGGGGATTCACCACCAACCCAAAAAACTGGGGAGCCCCGATCCCTTAAGATCAACAGCTCCCCCCTAAAAAGAATTTTTGATGTAAAGTATAGGTGATTAAACTCTTAACCATTACGGATAAAAGTTATCCGCCGCCCAAATGCTGAGGAAAAACACTGTTGCCGGATAGTCATGAAACTCCAACGCGCGCGCCGCGCAGATTGACCGCGGTCAATCACTTGCCGGAATTACAGAGCCGCATGGATCACGCGACAGGCGTATCCAAACGGGTATATGGCATTGCGTTCTCCATCAGTGTTACCAAAACTTTAAAACAGTTCGAGACATTGGTGGTTGCATGATGTCCGATACAAAAGCGACAAACTCGACACGTGTACCGGTTGCCCTCGACGGCGCCCTTCTGCGTCGTTTGGTTGCCCTGCGTTTTCCGCGCGGGGTCAACGATTTCCTCGATACCTGGCACAACAGCACCGATGCCAGGGGACGGCCCTTCGTCAAGGCGCCGAGCAACCGCACCACCGTCTATCGCTGGTTCAAGGGCGATCTGCCCGGTTCGTCCGACACGCTCATCGAACTCAGCCTGCTGCTCGGCATCGATTTTTTCGCCCTGATGACAACCACCTGCGAGGATCCGGCGGCAACGTCCGCCAAGTTCATGGCCGCGCTCGAAACCGGGCTATGGCAGCACAAGTCGATGGCGGCATTTTCAGACTTTTTCGGGCGTCGCATCGACTGGCCGCCGCCGGCAATTGGCGCTCGCGTTGCCGATGGCTGGCATATGTTCGACTTCGAACACCATCCCGAGATCGCCGCCGGTGTTTACGGCAGTTTCCGGCTCGTCTTTCCACCGGAGCCGCATCCCGACATTCCGAAGATCGTTCATGTCGCCTATCGCCATCGCCCGCATTTCGGCGGCCGTTGGCTGCAATACGGGTTCGTCAGGATTACCGGCACGCAGATCAGCCTGGTCAACATCAACGGCGGCATGGAAACCGGTTCAGCGCCCGAGGCCACCGGTCCGTTCACCATCGAGACCGTGTTCGGGCTCGGCCCTGCCGATTTCCGTCTCGCCTCGCTGACCCCGTTCTCCGCGACGGGGCATTACGAACCGAGTACCGATCCGGGACGCGTCGGTTTTCGCTGATAAAAAACCAATCACCCGACATCCATCCGGACAAAGGATCTTTTGACAAAAGGAAGTCTGCCGCTCCTGTCGTGGCTCTGATGCTTTTTTTGCACCCTGCCCTTTTTATCCGATACCGTCTTTCCTGACGGATGCCTTTTAAAAAAAATGACGGCCTTTATTGCGATCCGACCGATCCCGAAGACCCGCGCCGTACGTTCACTTTCAAGGCACAGATCGTCGAGATAAACGGACCTTTTTCAGGGGGCTGAAGAAACGACAACCCGTTTCGTATTCGCGACCGGTAGCATTCCAACAGGCTCCGCATTTCCTTACTGGATTATCTATCTACCTAATGCTTTGATGATTAGGGAATTATTCAACTGATGGTGCCTAGATTCCTCGCGAGTTCGCGAGAATAACCAGATGTTTTTCAAGGTACGTCTTTCTTGGACCCTCGCCGGTATCGCTTTCGGGTTTCTATTTCCGATATGCGGGCTGACATGCGATTGGGTCTTCTTCAACAAGTCGGCGTCTTCGCTCTTCGAGCTGATTGCGGAAAATCCCATCCATCTCATCGTGATGATGGCGCCCTTCGTTCTCGGCACCTGTTTCGCCTTTATCGGCAGGCTTTATTCCCGACAGCTCTACCATCTCTTGAAAATCCGCTTTTCCGAGCGCACCCAGTTCAGACTTGCCAACACCGATTGCCTGACCGGCAGCGGCAATCGCCACAAGTTCATGAACGACATCAGGCTGGTTCTCGCGGATTTCTACAGCGCCATCGTCCCGCCCCAGATCCTTCTGATCGACCTCGACAAGTTCAAGTCCGTCAACGATTCACTGGGGCACAATGTCGGTGACCAGCTGCTCGTCGACGTTGCCCGGCGCATAGAAAGCATCGCATCGAGCCATTTCCTGACCTTTTACCGTCTTGGCGGCGATGAGTTCGTTGTCCTGTTCATGACGGCGCCAGACAACGCCACGGTGGACGAACACGCAGACAAGATTGTCGCGGAGATGAAAAAGCCGTTCCATATCGGCGGAACGCGCGTATCGATCGGCGCCAGCATCGGCATCAGCACGCTTGTGCCCGAAGACAGGATCCCCGAACAGATTTTGAGCCGGGCTGACCTGGCGCTTTACGCCGCCAAACACCAGGGCGGAAACGGCTGGCGCCGCTTCGATCCCGTGATGGCGATCAGGGCGCAAAAGACCATGCAGGTCGAGCAGGACCTCAGGCTGGCCCTGGAACGGGACGAGTTTTTCCTCGAATACCAGCCGATCTTCTCGACAAACGGGCAGTCGATCCTTGGCGCAGAGGCTCTGGTGCGCTGGAACCATCCCACGCGCGGATGCATCCCCCCTGTCGCGTTCATCGACATCGCCGAGGCCTCGGGGCTGATCGTTCCCTTGGGCGAAATGGTTCTGCGCCAGGCCTGTCAGGCGGCCTTGAGCTGGCCGGAAACCGTTCACCTCAGCGTGAACGTCTCCGTCGGACAGTTCCGCAATCCCGACTTCTACAACCAGGTCGTGTCTTGTCTTGCCGACACGGGGCTCCCGCCAGAACGATTGATCCTCGAGATCACCGAAAGCCTGCTGATCGACGATATGGACCTGATCGCCCAGTGTTTCGACCGACTGCGCGAACTCGGAATTTCCTTCGCGCTCGATGATTTTGGCACCGGCTATTCCAGCCTCAACCATCTGCGCAACCTTCATCTCGATTACCTGAAACTCGACAAATCCTTCCTTGACAATCTCACGCAGGATTCCCGCGAGATGGCGCTTATCGATTCCGTTCTGAATCTCGGTCAGGCGCTCAATCTGGTGACCATAATGGAAGGCGTCGAGCTCTCCGAGCATCTGGAAATGATGAGGGCGCATGGCGTCCAGCAGGTACAGGGCTTCCATCTCGCCCGCCCGATGGATATCGCCAGCCTCAATCGGTTGTTCGCGCAATCGAAACCGGCGGCAGCGGCAACCGGCTAGAAAATCGACATTCCGTTTTCTCCGATAGCGTTCCGGACGAACCGCACGCGCTTTGTCTCTGATCGACAGCACCGACGAGGCAGACATCACGAAACGCCGACTTTGTTCCGGGACACGGCCCAAAACGCCGCGCCTCGATTTCTGCCTGGGGCTACGCCTTGGTGATCCGCCCGGAGCGGGTTGCACGAGGCAAAAGCGTTTTTTGGAAAAGTGGCTGCCGCTTTTCCGGTTCGCGAGAAAAGGACAAAAAAAGCAGTCCAGCGGATTGTTTTCCCGATGAACGCGACAAACGGGAAACGAGAGCAAATCACCCGATCCCCCCAGAACGTGATCTGCCCAGGCTCAGGTAACCCACTCCATCTTCTTGTTTTATTGCGTTTTCCAAAAGGGGACGGCACCGTCCGTTTTTTCCGGAAACGCACAAATGGAGACCAGAAATGCCGATTGCCTACACCCCGATTGGGCGCACCCGCCACGACGGCGCCAGCCAAGTGATCGAGATCGACCCAATTTATCGGCCGGGCCTTATCGGGCTCGACACCTTTTCCCACATCAACGTGATCTGGCATGCGGATCGAGACGAACTTCCTTCGGAGGCGCCACTCGTCCTACCGGCGCCCTATCGCGGCGCACCGGACCAGCTCGGTCTTTTCGCGACGCGCACGCCTATCCGCCCGAATTCGGTCTGCCTCAGCGTCGCCCCCCTTGCCGGTGTCGATGTCGATGCCGGACTCGTCCGCCTCTTCTGGATTGATTGCGAGGACGACACCCCCGTCCTCGACATCAAGCCCTACCACCCGAGTTCGGATCGAGTGGAAGCACCGAAAATGCCCGACTGGTGCGCCAACTGGCCGAAATCGCTGGAAACATCCGATCGTTTCGACTGGGACTCGGTCTTCATCTTCTAGAGACCGGTTGGTTCGTGTCGCCCGCGCTACCGATATCGGCGCGGGCGGCGTATCCTTTCTTGCATGCAGACCACAACCAGCATCATCCGGCAGGTCATGGAATGGGCGCTCGATCATCTCGACGCGGACCTTTCGGTCGAGATGCTGTCGCGCCGGGCCGGCTATTCCGGGCCGCATTTCTCGCGGGCTTTTACCGCCGAGACCGGCGAGGGTCCGGCAAGCTGGGTGTTGTCGCAACGCGTGGCCCGCGCCGCGCAAAGCCTGAGCGCGGGCGAAAAACGCATCCTCGATATCGCCCTCGAATGCGGCTTCAACGATGTGACCACGTTTACGCGCGCCTTCCGCCGGCGCACCGGCATGGCGCCGTCGACCTTCCGTCGTGTTCATAAAGGTGGCCCGGCCACCTCGTCCGGCGTCATCGTCGGCAAACGCGTTTGTATGCCGGGGTTCAGCCTCTGCGGCCTTACGACCGACATCGCCGACGATCCGACGGCGCCCGCGGCGCTGTGGCAGCGTCTTTTTCGCCTGCTCGCCGACAAAAATCTCGAGATCGACGACGACGCTTTTCGGCAGGTGGCGTTCTGGCGCCGAGACCCGGAGTCGCGTTTCACCTGCATCGCCGGCTTTGTCCGGACAAACCAGCCGGTTCTGTCCCTGCCCTTCGTGACCGTCGAGGTGCCCGGCGCCATCTGCCGGCGTTTCATCGTCGACACCAGGTCGGACTGTTACGCCACGGCCTATGACACCATCTTCAATGTCCTGTTGCCGGCCATGCGCGACCGGCCTTCGGCGCAGTTCGTGTGCGAGCGCCAACGTTCCGGCGCGGGCGAGGGCATCGAGGTCTGGGTGCCCGTCAGCGATCTTCCGGCGGACGGGGGCTGAAGTCTCAGGCGAGTTCGCCGACCCGTTGATAGCCCGGCACGCCATGAAAGAAGCCGTTGGAGAACACGGCTTCCGGCTGCGCTTCGGCCAGCATCGCCTGGGCTTCCGCCGCATCGATCTTTTTCGCCGCCAGATCGCGGAAGGCATGGGCGACCTTCACCATGTCGCCGGTATGAGGCGAGATTCGCAGATGTGTGACGCCCATATCGAGAAGATCGGGCACCTCGCCCACCAGCGAGAGGAAATGGCGCGACAGGGTCTGGATGCCGTTGATGGTCAAAAAGCGGGCATTGTCGAGCGAATGCAGATCGAGCCCATCGGGATCATCCCCGCACACAAACCGGCAATTGTCCTTGTGCCGGTCATGCGCCCGGGCCGAATAACAGCGAACCGAAAGCGCCAGAGGCGCCCGCCCGAAGACCTGTGCCTCGACGGAAACGCCGAGGTCCCCGGCCCGTTTGGCAATGGCCGCGATACCCTTTTTGCGCATTTCGACCGAGGTCGTGACATGAGTCGCGCCGAGCTTGGCGAGGTAGTCGAGCGTGCCGATATTGTAGCAGTTGAACAATTGCCCGATCCGGAACGGGCGATTTTTCAGATGCGTCAGTGCCGAGGCATCGTTGACCTCGATCTCGTCATCAGTGCGCGCGCAGATGGCTTTCACATATTTCCTGTCGAGCGCGATGACCACTTCGGCAAGGGTCGAGAACACCACTTTCTTGCCCCCCGCCATGAGCCGCTCGCGCACCGCGTCGTAGTGTTTCTCGAACAAGGGCATGCGCTTGGAGCAGATCACCTCGCCGAGATAGACGGTGTCGACATCGGCCTCGTCGGCGATGCGGGCGTAAAAGTCGAGCATCTTTTCGGCCGGCCAGTGATAGAACAGCGGCCCGATGGTGATCTTTGCGGACATGATTTTTCCCCGCCCCTGTTTTTTTGTCGCGTTTTCGAACCGGCGAACCGGCATCCACTTCGCCTGAAAACGCTTCAGTCCTTATTGGTCGCGTTTTCGAACCGGCGAACCGGCATCCACTTCGCCTGAAAACGCTCCTGCTTACTACCGCCAGCCCTTGGTGGCATAGGCGCCCTTGGTTTCGCCACGCCCCTCGGAAAGGGCGATCAGATTGGCAAGATCCGGCTCGCGTCCGGCCAGGATATTGTCGACCGCTTCGCGATAGGCGGCGACGACCTCGCGCACATAGGCGCGGCTTCGCTGTCGCCCCTCGATCTTGAGCGCCGTCACGCCAGCCTCGATCAGCTCGGGCAGGAGGTTGGCGATATTGAGCGTGTTGGGCTCGTCGAAGGCATAATAGGGATCGGTGTGCGCCGCGTTCCAGTAGCGCCCCTTGCAGATGGTGGGATAACCCGCCTTCTGGTCGGCGCCGACGCAGTCGATGGTGAAGCCGCCAAGCTTGCTTGACATCAAGCCGTCCGGACCTTCTTCGAACGCGACGTGATCGGGCGGCGAGCACATGCCGTCCATATTGGTCGACACGCCGGTGACATAGCTGGTCAAGGCGCAGCGCCCTTCCGCCATCATGCCGACATTGCCGAAGATGAAGGTTTCCAGTTCGCAGTCGATTTCCAACTTCAATGCCTTGATTTCCTTGATGGTCAGGATGCGCGGCAGCACCACGCGCTTGACGTTGAAATGTTCGGTATAAAACTGGATCGCCTCGGGCGACGCCGCCCCGGCCTGAACCGACAGGTGCAGTCTTAAATCCGGATGCTTTTCCGCCGCGTAGGCCGCCAGTCCGATATCGGCGATGATCGCCGCATAGGCGCCGTTTTCGGCGGCGATGTCGATGGTTTCCCGCCAGTCGGCCATGTCGTCGCCGGGCGCAAAGGTGTTGGCCGTCATCAGCACCTTGGCCCCATGGGTCCTGGCGTAGTCGACCCCCTCGGCGAATTCGTCGGGCTGGAAATTGAGGCCGGGGAAATTCCGAACATTGGAGCGCCGCGCCAGCCCGCAATAGACCGCATCGGCGCCGGCATCGACCGCGGTCCTGAGCGCCGCCGGCGTGCCGGCCGGACACAGGAGTTCGGGTCGGTTGGGGACGTTTTTGGCAGTCTCAGACATGGGCGGTGGCCTTTTGCCGGTGGCGCATGAAGCTCAAGAAGATTTCGCCGGGCGGCCCGAACAGCGCCGCGACGTCGTTGGCGATCGAACCGTCGACATCGTCCATGGCGTTTCTGAGGGCCACCGCGGCTTCGAGATCGCCGGTTATCTTGACGTCGCGCGAAAAGAACATGGCGTCGCTGTCGAGCTGGGTATCGAGCAGCCGGAACAGGCCGCCGAAGGTTCCCGTGATCCGGCAATCCGACGCCGGCGCGTCCGAGCGGCGGAAGGCGCGCATATCGGGTGTCTGCCGGTCCGGCTTGAGCAGGAAAACGAAAGGCGTATCGATCACATCGATCAGGATGGTCTTCTTGTCCGATGTCCCCATGCGGGCGAACAGGCGCGGCCTGTCGCGATGGATGTTGGTGACGATGCGATCGAGCGCCGCCTGCACGACGAACAACGGCATGGTCCTCAGAACGAGAGGCATGAGCGCGGGCACTGAGGGCTCCTCCGATGATACTCGAGACTTCTCACGCCCGGCCTAGCATCGCCCTGTCGGAACGCGTTTGATCGAAGTCAAATCCAAAAATCTCACCCTGTTCTCATTCCAGTGTAAGCGCTTTCAGGAGACGGTCGCCCTGGATGTCCGTCAGGTCGGCAGCGCCGAAAGCGAAGAAATACGTTTCGCGTCCTTGGGACGATCGAACAGCCTGTACATGGCGATCAGATCCTTGACGGAGGGGAGTCTCACAACCGCATCGCCGATTGGCATGTCCAGTACCGGTTTTGGCGGCACCGGCACCCAACCGTCTTTCGTATTCACCTCGAAACCGGCCATGAAGTCGACCGGCACCGCAGTGCCTTTCCAGCAACTGAACAGTCTGGAACGAAATTTCGCGGTGCCCGAGCCGCGCCCGACCGCGATCTGATGGCGTGCGAGTATCCGCTCGGCGTCGGCAACGCTCATAAGGACGTCTATGTCCGATGGCGGCGGTTCGTGCGCACCGTAAAGCGCCGCAGCGGCGCCGCCGATCAGGCACCAGTCCTGTTCCGCCGTCATCAGCATTCGGCCGATTTCAGTCAGACTCGCGATGAATTCGGAAGACATCCCCTGTCCCATCCGGTCCGTCATGTTTCCGTCCGTCCGGTGGCGGCAATCAAGGCGTCGGGCAGCAGATCCGGCAAATCCTCGGCGATCAATCCCGGTCCATCGAAGGTATTTGCCGCTGCACCGTGCAGAAAGGCGCCGGCGGCGGCGGCCTCAAAACCGGGCATCCCTTGGGCCAGCAGCCCGCCGATGATGCCGGAAAGCACGTCGCCCGAGCCCGCCGTCGCCAATGTCGGCGGCGCGTTGGTGTTGATCGCCGCCCGTCCGTCTGGCGCGGCAATCACCGTGTCGGCGCCCTTGAGCAGCACCACGGCCCCGGACCGCTCCGCCGCCGCCCGCGCCCGATTTAGCTTGTCGCCTTTGAGATCGGGGAAGAGCCGTTCGAACTCGCCTTCGTGCGGGGTCAGGATGACCGGCCGTTCAGGCAAGGTCGCGATCGCGGTAAACAGGCCCTGCATGTCGCCGGAAAAGCTGGTGAGGGCATCGGCATCGAGCACCGTTGCCGCGCCCGAGACGAGCCCGGCCAGCGCCATCTGGTGCGTTTCGAGCCCTATTCCCGCCGCCGGGCCGACAATCAGCGCGTTGAAGCGTTTGTCTTCGAGCAGGATTTTCAGCGCTTCGGCGTCTTCCGCCTCCCTGAGCATGATCGCGGTGACATGCGCCGCCTGCACCAGAAGTGCGGCGCGCGAGCCGGCCAGCGAGACCAGCCCCGCTCCGGCTCTCAGCGCCCCTGTTGCCGCGAGGCGCGCTGCACCGGTATGCAACTCGTCGCCCGAAACGACGACGCAATGGCCACGCGCGTATTTGTGCCCTTCGGCCTGAAGCGTCGGCAGATGCCAGAGCCCGGGGGCATTCTCGAACGCCATCGCGCCGATTTCGTCGAGAACGCTTGCGGGAATGCCAATATCGGCCAACACCACCTCGCCGCACAATTCCCGACCGGGTTCAAGAAGATGGCCCGGTTTCTTGCGAAAAAAGGTTACGGTCAGAACAGCCCGCGTCGCAACGCCGCGCACCGCGCCGGTGGCGCCGTCGAGCCCGGACGGCACGTCGATCGCCACCTTGGGCACCGGCGCTTTGTCCACGGCCGCGATCAGGTTGGCAAGCGGCCCGGTGATGTCGCGGTCAAGGCCCGCGCCGAAAAGGGCGTCGACGATCAGTTCGGCCCCGTCGATCATCTCTGGGCTGGCCGGCTCGACCACACCGCGCCAGCGCTGGGCATTGGCGGCGGCATCGCCCTTGAGCTTTTCCATCGCGCCGAAAAGCCCGAGCCGTACCGGCCAGCCAGCCGCCGACAACAGCCGCGCCACCACGAACCCGTCGCCGCCATTGTTCCCCGGCCCACACAGAACCAGTACCCGGCGCGGCGAAAACCGTTGCCGGATCGCGTCGGCCGCGGCGCCGCCGGCATTCTCCATCAGCGTCAGCGACGGCACGCCGCCCGCGGCCGCCAAGGCATCGGCGCGGCCCATTTCAGCGGGAGTCAATAGGGTGAGCGTGTGAGACATGGCAAACTCATTTTGGTCCACGTTCGGCAGATCTGGAGCGCATCTCCGCCTCGAATTCTCCTTGGTCATCCCCGACCCGATCGGGGATCCAGCGGCGTACGGATCTCCGCACGCAAGAAAGCCATGCGCTCGGTAAACGCCTCGCACTGGATTCCCGTCTTCACGGGAATGACGGCTGGAGCATCTGGTATTTTGACGACATCAAAACACCCAGCTCCGGTTCCTGATGGTCGCGGCAATCGGCGCGAAAAACTGCAAGTCCACTTTTTCGCCGGCCACGCCAGAACTATCTTGGACCCTTCGTGAAAAAACAAAAAGGCCCCACGAACCGCAGGGCCTTTTTCGGTAAACCGTTCTTGACCGGAAGATCAGTGCTGGTGCTCTTCGGGCACGTCGTCCTCGTCTTCCTCGATCAGCTTGACCAGCTCGGCGCGGGTCATCGGCTTGTCGGTCTTTTCCGCCAGTTCGACGATGAAATCGACGACCTTGTTCTCGAAGACCGGCGCCCTGAGGGAAGCCAGCGCTTCGGGATTCTTGCGGTAATAGTCGTAGACCTGCTGTTCCTGGCCCGGGAAGCGGCGGATTTCCGCCACCAGCGCCTGCTGGTGCTCTTCCTCGGTCACCTGGATTTCGTTGCGATTGCCGATTTCGGCGATGACCAAGCCGAGCCGCACACGGCGTTCGGCGATCTTTCTATACTGCTCGCGTGCCGCGTCCTCGGTCGTCCCCTCGGATTCGAAGGTGCGACCGTGATGCTCGATCTCATGCAGAACGCGCTGCCAGATGGCGTTGAATTCCGTTTCGACCAGGCCTTTCGGCACTTCGGTCTTGTGGCCTTCGTCGAGAGCGTCGAGCACCTGGCGTTTGACACGCTGACGCGCCATAGAGGCATGCGCCTCGTCCATCTGACGCCTGATTTCCGTACGCAGCTGGTTGAGATCTTCCAGTCCGAGCGCCTGGGCAAACGCGTCGTCCAGCTCGACGCCTTCCTTGGGCGTATCGATATTCAAGATCTCGACGTCGAAGGTGGCCGCCTTGCCGGCGAGGTCGGCATTGCCGTAATCCTCCGGGAAGGTCACGGCGATCTCCTTGGGCTCGCCGATCTTCATGCCGACAAGCTGCTCTTCGAAACCGGGGATGTATTCGCCGGCGCCGACGGTCAGATGGGCATGGTCCGAAGAACCGCCCTCAAAGGGCTCGCCGTCGATCTTGCCGACGAATTTGAGACCGAGCCGATCGCCTTCCGCCACCACGCCGTCTTCGGGCTTCGCCTCGAACTCGCGGTTGTTGAGAAAGACGCGATTGACTTCCTTTTCGACCTCTTCGTCGCTGGTCTCGACGACCGGCACCTCGATGGCGATTCCCTTGAAGTCCATCGGTTCGATCTTGGGCAGAACCTCGTAGCTCACCTCGAAAGCCAGATCGGCATCGCCCTGCAGCACCTGATTGATCAGGTCCTGATCCTGGGGCAGATCGACACCGGGCTGCTGGGCGGCGCGTTCTTCGCGGGCGGTCAGGGTTTCCTGAACGCTCGTGTTTGACCGCTTCCTGCAATCGCCTCGGACATCACCGAACGGCCATAGACCTTCTTGAGATGGGAAACCGGGACCTTACCGGGCCGGAATCCCTTGATGTTGGCACGGTCCTTGAGATCGTTCAGGCGCTCGTCACGCTTGGCAACCAGATCGGCGGCCGGAATGACCACGCTCAGCTTGCGCCGCAATCCTTCGTTGAGGGTTTCAGTCACCTGCATCGGGACGTCCTGTTCTTAATGTAAACTCGTCTATAAGGTCCAAGCGCGCGTTCAAACCCGGGGGCCTGACGCGGATGAAGGAATTCACCCTCCCTTGCCGTCCGGCATGAGAGCCCGAATCCCGTCAGAGGCTTAAGGCCCCCCTCTTCCTGGACCTTTTCTTCGTTAACGTGCCAGATCCGGCACGTAACGGCACAGACATGGCACAAGTTCCGCAGCGGTATATTGGGGGGGGCCGAATGGTGTCAATGCCACGAATTGCCGGAGTTCGTTGACACCCACCCCTTTGCGTGACATGTCCGCTGACGGCGCGCGTGTGGCGGAATTGGTAGACGCAGCAGGTTTAGGTCCTGCCACCGGAAGGTTTGGGGGTTCGAGTCCCTTCACGCGCACCATGCGTCTTGCCACATCGCAGAGCGCGCTGCCCCAAAATCCGCCTTCTCGTACGATCGTCCCGTTTTCTCGCCTCGGCAAAAGACCGGCCCGCCCCTTGCCGAGCAGTTGATCGCGCCTGTTTTTTCGGTCGATCACGGGAAAAATGCTTGTTGTTTGAGCGTTGTCGGGCCAGAACGGCACCGCTTCGCCGACTTGGCGTGGCGCGGTTGCGGGCGCAATGCTCATATTAACGCCGTATTGATGAATTTTGGTGGATGAGGGTCAGTTACGCCTACGTTAATGACCCTGCCGCCTAATTTTTCGGCAAATTACGCGCCGCGACAGGTTCCGCGCGAAGGCGATGATCAGTTAACTAACTGTCGGAATTGAAGATTTTGCGCAACGCCTATCATGGCATAGCCCGTGCATCTGCAAGGCCGGCACCCAGCTCGGGAGCATTGGAGGCACCTAAATGAAAAAAAAATCGAGGCCATCGTTAAGCCGTTCAAGCTCGACGAAGTCAAAGAAGCGCTGCAGGAAGTCGGTCTTCAGGGCATCACCGTGACCGAGGCCAAGGGCTTTGGGCGTCAGAAGGGTCATACCGAGCTCTACCGTGGCGCCGAATACGTTGTGGATTTCCTGCCCAAGGTCAAAGTCGAGGTCGTGTGCCCCGGACGACATGGCCGACAAGGCGATCGAGGCGATCCGCAATGCCGCCCAGACCGGGCGGATCGGAGATGGCAAGATTTTCGTCTACACGATCGAACAGGCCATCCGCATCCGTACCGGGGAACAAGGCAACGACGCCCTTTAAGCCCAGGCCGACTGGGACGTAGCCTTCGCCGCTGCCCGAACCCAAGTTATCCACAGCAGAACCGAGGAATGACTAGATGAGCTCTGCAGACGAAATCCTTAAGAAAATCAAAGACGAGAATATCCGCTTTGTCGATCTTCGCTTCACTGACCCGCGCGGCAAGCTGCAGCACGTCACGATGACAGAAGATTCCATGGACGCAGATGCCTTCGAAGAAGGCATCATGTTCGACGGTTCCTCGATCGCTGGCTGGAAGGCCATCAACGAGTCCGACATGGTTCTGATGCCCGATCCGTCGAGCGCCTATGTCGATCCGTTCTTCGGTCAGGCGACCCTCGCCATCAATTGCGACATTCTCGACCCCCTGACCTATCAGCCCTACAACCGCGACCCGCGCACCACCGCCAAGAAGGCGGAGGCCTACGTGGCGTCGACCGGCGTCGGCGACAGCGTCTATTTCGGTCCGGAACCTGAATTCTTCATCTTCGACGACGTGAAATATTCGGCGACGCCCTACAATACCGGCTTCAAGGTCGATCACTTCGAATTCCCGACCAATGCCGACGCCGATTACGAGGCGGGCAATTCCGGCTACCATATCGGCCTCAAGAAGGGCTATTTCCCGGTGCCGCCGCTCGACAGCGCCCAGGACATCCGCGGCGAAATGCTTGCCACCATGGGCGAGATGGGCGTCCGGATCGAAAAGCATCACCACGAGGTGGCCTCCTCGCAGCATGAACTCGGCATCAAGTTCCAGCCGATCATCGCCGCCGCCGACAGCGTCCAGATATACAAATACGTCGTGCAGCAGGTCGCCAATGCCTATGGCAAGTCCGCGACCTTCATGCCGAAGCCGGTCTATGGCGACAATGGTTCGGGCATGCACTGCCACCAGTCGATCTGGAAGGACGGCAAGCCGCTCTTCGCGGGCGAGGAATATGCCGGCCTGTCGAACGAAGTGCCTGTACTATATCGGCGGCGTCATCAAGCACGCCAAGGCCATCAACGCCTTCACCAATCCGTCGACCAACTCCTACAAGCGTTTGGTCCCGGGCTTCGAGGCGCCGGTGCTTCTGGCCTACTCGGCCCGCAACCGGTCCGCGTCGTGCCGCATTCCGTTCGGCCAGTCGCCGAAGGCCAAGCGCGTCGAGATCCGCTTCCCCGATCCGATGGCCAACCCCTATCTCGCCTTTGCCGCCATGCTGATGGCCGGTATGGACGGCATCAAGAACAAGATCCATCCGGGCGACCCGATGGACAAGGACCTCTACGACCTGCCGGCTGAAGAGCTGAAGGAAATCCCGACGGTCTGCTGCCTCGCTGCGTGAAGCGCTCGAGAGCCTTGATGCAAGGATCGCGACTTCCTCAAGGCCGGTGGCGTGTTCGATGACGACCAGATCGACAGCCTATATCGATCTCAAGATGGAAGAAGTCATCAAGTTCGAGCACACCCCGCACCCGGTCGAGTACGAGCTGTACTACTCGGCGTAAGCGCCACACCGGTTCGAGAGCCTGTGCTCCCGGGCGACAGGTCCTCCCTTGACTTCAAAGGGGCCCGATTTCGGGGCCCCTTTTCTTTTCGCACATCGCGTCAAGTCGTTTCACGTCTGGCTGAAGCTACAACGATCGTCACTGCGAGCACCCTCAAGGGCCGTGGCAAGAACGGCTCCGGGCCATCGGCTTCGAGAATACGCTTATGCTCGACGATCCAGAAACGCGTGCCGACTTCGCGCACGAACTGACGATCATCGCGGAAACGAGCAGACAGGTTGCGCACCTGCTCCCTGATTCAGAAGCCAGATCCTCCTGGCCGGGATGTCGATATGATTGGTCGGCTCATCCAAGAGGTAGAAATTCGGCTCCGCCAGTCTCAGCCCCAAAAGACCGAGACGCGATTTCTGTCCGAAGGACAGTTTCGCGACGGGACGCGTCTGCTGCTCGATCGGAAAGCCCGCTCCGGCCAGCAAGGCGCGCGCACGCTGGTCCCCGACATCGAAACCGTGGGTGATGTAGTCGAGGAGCGTCTGGGCATCGGGCACATGGGACAGCCCCTGATCGGCATAGCCGAGCGCCAGGGACGGCGTCACCCGCATGCCGGCGACCTCCTCGCCCTCGATCGCCCGCTTGAGAAGCTTCACGAAAAGCGACTTGCCGGTACCGTTGGCGCCGAGCAACACGATGCGGTCACCGGCAAAAATGTGCTGTTTTCCGATGTGGAACAGCTCCCTGCCGTCAGGTGTCGCGATCGCGACATTCTCCAGCGCCACGAGAACCCTGGCATGCGTGCCGGCGTTCGATAGCTCGATCGCGGCGGAACGCTCCTTGTGCAGGTCCTTTTGCGCCTCCTCGATCCTGGTCGCCCGATCCTTGAGCTGCTTGGCCTTGATGGTCAAAAGGTCCGATCCCGAATTGATGCCGATATTGGTCAATTTCGCCGCGTTGCGCCGAAGGCGTCCGGCCTCCTTACGTTCGTTCTCCTGTTTCTTTCTGTCCGCTGCGTCCAGCTCATCCAGCGCGTCTCGCGCCCGCGAATACGCAAGAGCGAAGTCGCGCGACGTTCCGGGCCGTAAAAACAGCGTCCGATTGGTCGTTTGATCGAGAAAGGCGCGATCATGACTGGCGATCAGCATGGCGGTGCCGTAGGTGCCGGTTCGGATCCAGTTTTCGAGCATCAGCATCTTTTCGAGGTCGAGATGGTTGGTGGGCTCGTCGAGCATCATGAGATCCGGCTCGCCGACCCAGGCGCGCGCGATCAGCCCGAGGCGCTGCCAGCCGCCGCTCAGCTTGCGCATGGGGCGCTGACGCAGCTCTTCGGGCGTGCCGAGATCATCGAGAATGACGTCGACCCGCCAGCCATCGGCATCCGCCAGTCCAGAGGCAATACCGCCGAGAACCATCTGGTGAAGCGTCAGATCGCGCCAGGCTTCCGGCAGGTCCTGCGGGACCAGACCGATCTTCAGCCCCCGCGCGCGACTGATCTCACCACTGGTCAGATCGAGATCGCCATCTATGACTTTGAGAAAAGAGGTCTTGCCCTTGCCGTTGCCGGCAACCAGACCGATGCGGTCGGATGCGTCAATGGTGAAGGTCAGTTGGGAAAACAAGGGGTCGATGGCGGTCAGACCGGCACCGGTAAGGGAAACGAGGGGCATTGGAGAGGTCTCCTGGGGAGAGCCGCGAAAAAGCGGCGTCAAGGGCGTTACCGGACAAAAATCCGGACGGCACCGACACAGGCAGACCGATAGGAAAAGACGTCAAACGACGAACGGGAAACGGTCAGCCCTGCCAGCTTGTGAGCTGCAGGGCACAAACAGGGCCACACTGTTTATCATGACGGGAAAAAAGCGTCACGCAGCCCTCCTTCGTTTCGGCATTGAACGCGGCGGCATGCATAACGCGCGCATCGCGGAGATGCAACCCACCTGAAAAAGCCGATCGCAGCCGCCCTCAGGTAATGACCGATGAAGCGCTCAGTCCGGTTCGCTGTCGCTGAAAGGGGCACACTGTTTATCGCCATAGTCCGGCGGCATCCAGCCCAGAACCCGGCGCAGGGACTCGCGATCCTGCGTGTCGTCGAACTTGACGGCAAAACCGGTTTCGAGCTGACGGACCACGGTTCCCACGATGCACCCCACGGCACAGCGCGTGCCTGTGTCCAGCTCGAGATCGGCCGAAACCGCCGCTCCGGATTCCGACACATCGATGACGAAGCAGTCGTGGATGGTCCCATCGCCCAGAATGACGACCGGCTCGATGTCCGGCATCGGCAGGCGCAGATTGGCGCGTTGGTCGGGCAGGTTTTCCAGAATATGTCGGCGCACCCAGGTGATCTTGCCGGCGAGCTTTTCGCGCGCCTTGGGCGACATCCTGAGCCTGATCCTGAAAGAGCGATGTTGAACTTCGGTTATGATGCCGTTGAGCACGTCGAAATGCTCGATCCAGGCGCGCACATGCTCGCCGATCCTGCCGCGAACGGGGCCTTCGACACACAGATAATCGGCATCGATGCGATGGGCGCGACAGGAAAAAATGCGCGGACTGCCGTCGAAATGCCGCGGATGATCCTCGAGCGTATAGCGCCCGGGCAATATTCCTTCAAAAACGGCGGGCTTGTCGTCGACCTGTCGGTCTACCGCCCCGGCACTTGCTGCTCCGCTCACCCCGTCCCCCAACAAGACGACCGCGTCATGTCGCGGTCGGCCACACTCGGGTCCAGGACTAGGAATACGTCCTAGACCAGATAGAAGGTCGCGATCAGAGCAAGGGCGGCAACAGGCCGCGGTATGCTTAGATGGGCAAGCCGGTACGCAAAACTACTGAATCCGGCTTGCAGCCACACTAAGACACAGACAACCCAAGTCCCATGTCGGTACGCTGAACTTATCCGCTGGTCGGGTTGCATACGGTACTCCAAACGCTTCCGTATGCTTTCTTTCTATCAGCCCGCTTTTAAAAAAGTGCTGATGAGAGACAAACCAAAAGTAAAGAAAAGCCGGGCACTTGGTCCTCGCTCCCATTTTGGCACACCGAAAACGTTTGTACGTTGCTACAGGCGATTGTTTCGATCCTTTTCTGCGTCACTATCGCGCGCTCAGCGACGCGGAACGGGGAAAGCGCCGAACCCGCCACCGGAAAATCCACCCGGAAAAGGCATGCCAGGCTGGAAGCCACCGTAAGGCTGGGCGATGCGGCGTCCGTCCCTGGCCCGGAAGTTGGCGATATCACCGGAACAACGGTTGACATCGAAGCTCACCGACCGACCGTTCCAGCGCGCCTTGGTGTATTTCCAGCCGTTCTTGCTGCGACCGAACTCGATTCGGGAAAAGCCCTGGTTGCGAAGCTGGGCGCGCAGCTTCCTGTCGGTCAGGCAGACAGGACGCGGTGCCGGAGGGGTAAACTGCCGGCCGATAAAACCGCCATTGCCGAGAGATAGGCCGAAGCTGCCGTTTCCACCATTGATCGAAAAACCGAACTGTATCGATTCAGCCGCGGCAGGGCTCGCAACGGAAAGGGTGAGGACGATCCCCGCTGCGATCAGCGCCTTGCGGGTGTTTGCGGACAGTTGGGAAGCCATCATCTTGTGTCTCCAGGATTGGATGCCGAAGCAATGTCCCCATTCTGTGCGCGCCCGCTTGAACCGTGTCGGAACTTGCCGTTCAGGTGCCGTTCAGATAGCCAGACAGGTCGAACGTTGGTCCCGAACCCGTTGCAGCGGAGAGTTCGGAGCGTTTTGACGGCGTCAAAACGTCTGGCCTGTCTTCTGAGGCGCGTACCGGTCCTGCGAAAAACCGGTTTCCACTTTCTCGCCCGATGCTCTAGCAACAGGCGAGATGAACACAGTGATGATTCGAAGGGGTCGAAAGCCAACCCTACGGTGAACATGAGAAACGACGATCTATTTGGCGACACGCCCGCACCAGCCCTGGCTCCGGCGCGCAAACAGGCGGCATCCCGGCCAGCGCGCACCCTGCCTTCAACCGATAGCAGCGACTATTCGGCCAAGGATATCGAAGTGCTCGACGGTCTCGAGCCGGTGCGGCGGCGACCGGGTATGTATATCGGCGGCACAGACGCCAATGCCCTGCACCACCTGTTCGCCGAAGTCATCGACAATTGCATGGACGAAGCCATCGCCGGCCACGCCACCCGCATCGAGGTGCATATGGGCGAGGACGGCTACCTGACCGTCACTGACAACGGTCGTGGCATCCCGGTCGACCCGCACCCCAAGGACCCAACGAAATCCGCGCTCGAAATCATCATGACGAGGCTGCATGCCGGCGGCAAGTTCGACGGCAAGGCCTATGAGACCTCGGGGGGGTTGCACGGCGTCGGCATTTCGGTGGTCAACGCCCTTTCCGACGATCTCATCGTCGAAGTCGCCCGCGACCAGACGCTCTACCGCCAGCACTATTCGCGCGGCAAGCCGCTCGGCGCCCTGGAGGAAGTGGGCAAGGTCCATAACCGGCGCGGCACCAGCCATCATTTCCATCCGGACCCCGAAATCTTCGGCAACAAGCTCGGTTTCTCGCCCGAGCGCATCTTCCGCATGGCGCGCTCCAAAGCCTATCTGTTCGGCGGCGTCGAGATTCGCTGGTCGTGCGACGAAAGCCTGGTCAGCGACACCGTGCCGGCCCGCGAGATCTTCCATTATCCGGGTGGGTTGAGGGAATTCACCGAAGCCCGCATTTCCGGCGAGACGCGCATCGTCGACGACATCTTTTCCGGCATTTCCGGCAAGCCCGGTACGCATGGTTCGTGTGAATGGGCCGTCGCCTGGCATCTCGGCGACAGCTTCGTCAATTCCTACTGCAACACCATTCCGACCCAGGATGGCGGTACGCATGAATCTGGTCTCAGAACCGCCCTTCTGCGCGGGCTCAGGAATTACGCCGAACTGACCGGCAACAAGCGCGCGTCCATGCTGACCGCCGAGGACGTTATGGCGCAGTGCGGCGCCATGCTCTCGGTCTTCATCCGCGAACCGGAATTCGTCGGCCAGACCAAGGACCGGCTCTCTTCAGGCGAAGCCACGCGTATCGTCGACACGGCCATCCGGGACGCGTTCGATCACTGGCTGGCCTCCTCGCCCGCCCAGGCCGGCAAGCTTCTGGACTGGGCACTCGACCGGGCCGAAGAACGGGTTAAACGCCGCAAGCAGAAGGAAATCGACCGCCAGAGCGCCACGCGCAAGCTCAGGCTGCCCGGCAAGCTCGCCGATTGCTCGCAGAACGCCGCTCACGGGGCGGAGCTTTTCATCGTCGAAGGCGACAGCGCTGGCGGCAGCGCCAAACAGGCGCGCGACCGCAAGACCCAGGCCGTTTTGCCTTTACGCGGCAAGATCCTCAACGTCGCCGGCGCCAGCCGGGAAAAACTCGCCTCCAACCAGTTGATCGGCGACATCATCCAGGCGTTGGGCTGCGGAACGCGCGATCGTTATCGCGAGGACGATCTCAGGTACGAGAAGATCATCGTCATGACCGATGCCGATGTGGACGGGGCGCATATCGCCTCGCTTCTCATCACCTTCTTCTTCCAGGAAGCACCGAAGATCATCGAAAACGGCCATCTTTTCCTGGCCCTGCCCCCACTCTACCGCATTTCCCAAGGGGGCAAGACGGCCTATGCCCGCGACGACGCCCATAAGGACGAGCTGATGGCAACCGAATTCACCGGGCGCGGCAAGATCGACATCACCCGGTTCAAGGGTCTGGGCGAAATGCCGTTCGCGCATTTGAAGGAGACCACCATGTCCCCGGTGACACGCACGCTGTTGCAGGTCAAGGTGATCGACGATTTCGATGGAACCCGCGACGCGGTCGAACGGCTGATGGGCAACAAACCGGAGGCGCGCTTCGCCTTCATCCAGGAAAACGCCCGTTTCGTCACAGATTTGGACATATAGGCGTACCAGAGCCTCGACAGGCGGAAAAATCGACGCGAAATTAAGGCAAGTTACCTTTCGCGCGTTGACTTGATATACTGAGGAGCTATGGTCTCGCGGCCTCGTTGTTTCATCGGCATCGGGATGAGCCATCGCCCGGCTGTCAGGCGTGCCGATGCTGGCGCGGGACAAGCTGGAGTGCTGCGTATACGCGTGGTCCGGCTAATCAGGAAACGATGCAATCGTGAAAACGGACGTCTGCCGCGGCGAAATCGTGGCGTGACGTGATCGAGGAGCAGGCGGGACGCAACGCGCAACGGAATCCCCCCGAACGCGCGCTCCCTTTTTTTGGACAGGACACTTGAGCGAAGACTTCTCCGGGCTCGGGCTCAGCGACAAGGTGCTGCAGGCTGTTGTCAGCGCCGGCTACACACGTCCCACCGACATCCAGGCCAAGGCCATTCCCCATGTCCTTGAGCGCAAGGATATCATTGGCATTGCCCAGACCGGCACGGGAAAGACGGCGTCTTTCGTTCTGCCCATGCTCACCATGCTGGAAAAGGGTCGTGCGCGGGCGCGCATGCCGCGCACGCTAATCCTCGAGCCGACACGCGAGCTTGCCGCCCAGGTTCACGAGAATTTCGAGAAATACGGGATCAACCACAAGCTCAACGAAGCGTTGTTGATTGGCGGCGTGTCCATGGACGACCAGATCAGGAAACTGGATCGTGGTGTCGACGTGTTGATCGCCACGCCCGGACGCCTGCTCGACCTGTTCGACCGTGGCCGCATCCTTCTGAACGGCGTCGAGATCTTCGTGGTCGACGAAGCCGACCGTATGCTCGACATGGGCTTCATCCCGGATGTCGAAAAGATCTGCACGCTCCTGCCGCCACGCCGGCAGACGCTGTTCTTTTCCGCCACCATGGCGCCCGAGATCGAGAAGCTGACCCGCAGCTTTTTGAAAGATCCCACCCGCATCGAGGTCACACCGCAGAACCGTACTGCCGAAACCATCGAGCAATGGCTGGTCAAGGCCGGTGGCAAGCCGGCGGAAAAGCGCGCCGAACTGCGCCAGCAGATCGACGCCGCCAAGTCGTTGACCAACGCCATCGTCTTTTGCAACCGCAAGCGCGACGTCGCCACCCTGCAGCGTTCGCTGCAACGTCACGGCTATAATGCCAGCGGGCTTCATGGCGATATGGACCAGAAAACGCGCATGGAAACACTCGACCGGTTCCGTTCGGGTAGTCTGACGCTTCTGATCGCCAGCGACGTGGCGGCGCGCGGACTCGACATTCCCGATGTTAGCCATGTCTTCAATTTCGACGTGCCGACCCATGCCGAGGACTATATCCATCGCATCGGCCGCACCGGCCGGGCTGGCAAGTCCGGTGTTTCGATTACCCTGGTCACCCGCGAAGATGCCCGGCACATCGACGCCATCATAAGGCTGGTCAAACGCGACATTCCGTATCTCACGGATGACGCCCTGCCCGCATCGACCGGGCCGGAAGACGAAAAGGCCGCGACAAAACCGGCGCGGAAGTCGCGGAACACGTCGAGAAAACAGGCATCCGGGCGGTCTTCGTCCGACGACGGCAAAAAACCCGATGCCGAAAAGCCGGAAACCGCGCCCCGGGCGCCGGTTCGCAAACGGTCGGAAAGCAAACCGGCCTCAAAACCGGTCAGGCAACCGGTGCGACACGATACGCCTTTTTCCGTTCCGTTCGACAACGGACCGGTGCCGGCCTTCATCCTGCGCTCGGCCCTCCGGCCGGTAGAATAACACGCCACCGGTTCACGCCGGTGGCTTCCGGAACGTTTGAAGCCGACTCGATTCGTCCTGCGGGGGGTCCCCTTCCCTTGTCAGTGCGAAGAGGTGCTGTCGATGAAGCAAGCCAGGCAACAGTGACGCTGTGTTACGGTAATATGGGCTGCGGCGTCCGCTTCACGGGCTTGCAATGACGCCGTCAACCGTTCTGCCCAAACATTGAGCACGTCTGCCTGTCCACCGGAGGTCTCTTCGAACCAATGCCCCCTGTGCCGGACGCATTCAAACGTGTGGCATTGTGTAGACTTTTGCTTAATTGCCAATAAATTACGCTTGCTGTGCAACGTAAGACGTTTGTTGCAAATACCGGCTGGCAATACCTCTCAAGATTAATCTGACGTTAGGAGTGCTCAGGCAAAACTCCCGCCCAACGCGAAGCCATGGGGCGCAACTTGAGCAGCAGCGAATGTCAGAGGGCCAATAGGTACGCTGACTCGGCAATGGATTTGCTGAGAGAACATTCCGTGCCCCCCTATCCGCAATTCTATGAGTTGCTCTACACCTATGCGTCCGGCGTCAACCCGCATCTCAATTCGCGGATCGATCTGCTTTTCGACAGCGTGGACGAGACCAGCGATGTCGCCGACCGGCTCTATCAGGAGTTCCTGAGGACCAACGATGTCGAGGAACGGCTGAACAATCTTTCCGAAAAGGTGTTCACCAAGATCGATTCGGTACGGGGCGCCGTGAAGACGGCGATCACCAGTGCCGAATCCTATTCCGGCAAGCTGGTCGAGGCCAAGCAGAGTCTGACCGACGAAATCGATCCGGCGACGCTACGTGTCCTGGCCGCGCAACTGCTTGATGAAACGCGCCAGATGCAGGCCAATAACCGCATTCTCGAAGAGCGGCTCGAATCCTCGAAATCGGATATCGCCACTCTGCAACGCGATCTCGACGCGGTTCGCCGCGAATCCCAGCTCGATCCGCTGACCAAGATCTACAACCGCAAGTTCTTCGACCGCTCTATCGAAAAAGCGGTTACCGAATCGCTGGAGTCCGGCAAGCCGGTTTCGCTGATCCTGCTCGACATCGACAATTTCAAGCGGTTCAACGACACGTTCGGCCACCAGACCGGCGATCAGGTGTTGCGGCTCGTGGCCCTGACGCTCAAATCCATGATCAAGGGGCTGGATATCGCGGCGCGTTACGGCGGCGAAGAATTTGCCGCCATTCTGCCCAACACCTCGCTGACCGGCGCCACCGACCTGGCCGAGATGGTTCGCAAGGCCATCCAGTCCAAGGAACTCTTGAGGCGTTCGACCAATGAAAAGCTGGGGCGCGTCACCGCCTCGCTCGGCATTGCCGAACTGTGCGAGACCGACAATTCCGTCTCGCTGATCGAACGCGCCGATCGCTGCCTTTACGCCGCCAAGCGCGCCGGCCGCAATCAGGTTGTCAACGAGCAGGACGAGCTCGTCGTCCACACCAACAACGCTGCCTGACCGGCCGACCGCCTTTCGCCGTCATGGTGAAGCTGCGGTGATGGGAAATCCTTCGAACGCCTTGATTTCCTTGAGCACGATGCTCGTCTGCATCTCCTTGATGCGCGGCAGGCGGCGCACCACGTCCATGGCGAATTCGGCATAGGCTTCAAGGTCTTCCGAGACGACCTGCAACAGGAAATCGGCATCGCCCGCGATTGAATAGCAGGCGACAACCTCTTTGAGATGCGTCACGCTTTCGGCAAACTCTTCCGCTTCTGCGGCCGAATGACTGTCGATGCGCACGCGGATGAAGGCCAGGACGCCGAGACCGACCTTCTGGCGATCGAGCGCCGCCCGATAGCCCGTGATAACGCCTTCCTGTTCGAGCCGGTTGACCCGACGCCAACAGGGCGAGGTCGATAGCCCGACGCGATCCGCCAGCGACTGGTTGGTCAGCCGGCCTTCCGACTGGAGAGCATCGAGAATTTTTACATCCATCGCTTCGAGGGTCATTTCAGGTATATTCTACCTCTAAAAGTTCCTGTTCTCGGGAGTCCTACCAGAATTGCATCAAATTTTGCAAAGATAGGCAGAAATACCCGGTCGGAAAGCACTATTGTCGCGCCGTGCCCCTCTTCCGGAGTTTTTTTTCAAATGCGCGAAGACATCCGCATCGCCCTTATCGTCAACCCGGACTTGCCGCTTGGCCTTCTGGCCAATACCGCTGGGGCCATTGCCATCGGGTTGGGGGCGAAATGTCCAGAGTTCGGGGGCCGTCAACTCACCGACAGCGACGCCAAAACGATCGATATCAGTTCCGACCGGCCGGTGCCGATCCTTCAGGCCAGTCCCGAGATGATGTCGGCGCTTCTGCTCAAGGCCTTGCCTGTTCCCGAAGGTGGCGCCGTGGTGCCCTTCCCGGCCTTTGCCCGCGCGCTTCACGATTATGCCGATTACGAAGCGACGTTCCCCACGCGGCACCTCACAGAGGAGCCGATCGACGGGCTCGGTCTGGCCGGCCCGGCGAAATGGGTACGCTCCCTTACCGGATCGCTGAAGCTGTTGAGATAGGCGGCTATTCCTGCGGCCTTTTCAAGGCGTCTCCGCTCTCTCAACGGTTGTCCCGACACCTGATGCCGGGACGTCTCCATTGTGTTGTTTCAAGACCGCAATGTCCCCCCAAGGCCAAGCGAGGCGGGACGCTATCGGCTAACATGAAAGGCTGCTTGCCTTACTCCGCAGCGGCGGCGGCGCGGGCTTCGGCCAATGCCTTGAGATCGGCCGGTTTCAGTTCAACGCTTTCGCCACAACCGCAGGCGCCGGTCTGGTTGGGGTTGGTGAAGGTGAAACCGGAACTCAGTTTCTCGGTCTTGAAGTCCATCACCGTGCCCAGAAGGAACAGCGTCGCCTTGGGTTCGACATAAACGTTCACACCATGCTCGAAGACGTGATCGTCGCCTGCAATGGCTTCGGAAACGTAATCGAGCGTGTAGGCCATGCCGGCGCAACCGGCATTTTTGACGCCAATCCTGACGCCGATCACCGGCTCGTCGGCATCGTCCATGATCTCGCGGATACGCGCGGCGGCGGCTTCAGTCAGGCTCATGATTTTCAGTGCCATCGGCTTTGTCCTTCAAAAATTCCGCCACAAACCCGGCGTTACCAGTTCCACCAGCAAACCGTCGGGATCGCGGAAATAAAGACTGTGTCCGCCCTGCGGCCAGTCGATTGTGCTCTCAACGTCCACGCCCCTGCCTGTCAGGTGGGTTTTCCACGCCTCGAATGCGGCCGTGGGGACGCCGAAGGCGAAATGCTGGGCACCGCCACCGTCATGGGGCGGAATGAAGCCATCGCCGACCGGGATCGGGTCCGGCGTACCGCCTTGCCGAAACAGGATGAGCACCTGGCCCGGCTTGACCGCCAGCGGCTGGATGCGGTCATTGCCACCGAGCGGCTCGAACCCGAACAGGTCGACGTAAAAATCCCGCGAGGCTTCGACATCGGATACGTAAAGACAGGTCTCGACCAAGCCGATGAGATCGGGACGCGCCATGGCTACCACCAGTTGAGCGCGACCTGCGCTTCCTCGCTCATCCGGTCCGGCGTCCAGGGTGGATCGAAGACCATCCTGACCTCGACGTCGGACACGCCTTCGACGGTTCTGACGGCGTTTTCCACCCAGGCCGGCATCTCGCCCGCCACCGGACAGCCCGGCGCGGTCAGCGTCATGTCGATCCTGATGGTCCGGTCGTCATCCATTTCGACCTTGTAGATGAGCCCAAGCTCATAAATGTCGACCGGGATTTCGGGGTCGTAGACAGTCTTTAGCGCCGAGACCAGATCGCCGGTCAGCCGATCGATTTCTTCCGGCGCCAGTTGCGAGGCATTCTTGGCCTCGATCAACGGATGTCCAGTCTCCACCGTCGGTTGCGGCGTTTCGATAAAGTTGGCTTCTGTCGCTTCGCTCATCGTCGGTTCCTTGACTTCAGGCGAAAAAGCTCTTGGCTTTTTCGAGGGCGACACACAGCGCGTCGACATCGTCCCGGCCATTATATAGGCCGAACGATGCCCGGCAGGTAGACGTGGCGCCAAAGCGTGTCAACAGGGGTTGCGCACAATGCGTCCCCGCCCTGACGGCCACGCCATAACGATCGAGAATCGTCGAGATATCATGGGCATGCGCGCCCTCGACCTCAAAGGAGAAGATACCGCCCTTACCCGGCGCGGTCCCGATCAATCGCAGGGAATTGATCTTGGAGAGCCGTTCGGCGGCATAGGTGGCCACGTCCGTCTCGTGCGCATGGATGGCATCCCAGCCGAGCCCGTCGAGATAGGCAAGTGCCTCTCCGAGCCCGATCGCCTCGACAATCGGCGGCGTGCCCGCTTCGAACCGGTGCGGCGGGTCGGCATAGCTGGCGCCGTCAAGCGTGACCTCTTCGATCATCTCGCCACCGCCCTGATAGGGCTGCATCCGAGCCAAAAGATCATATTTGCCGTAAAGCACGCCGATGCCGGAAGGCCCGTAAAGCTTGTGGCCGGTGATGATATAGAAATCGACATCGAGCGCCTGAACGTCGACCCGATGATGAACCGCGCCCTGCGAGCCGTCGACCAGCACAGGAATGCCGCGCGCATGGGCCAGCCGGACGATGTCGGCAAGCGGGGTCAGTGTACCCAGAACGTTCGACATGTGCGTGATGGCGACAAGCCTGGTCTTCGGCCCGAGCGCCGCCTCGAAAGCATCAAGATCGAACGCTCCTTCTTCGGTTACATCCACCCATTTCAGCACCGCGCCCTGGCGTTCCCTCAGAAACTGCCATGGCACGATATTGGAGTGGTGCTCCATGATGGAAAGCACGATCTCGTCGCCGGGCCCGATACGTGGCGCGACGAAACTGGCAGCGACAAGGTTGATCGCTTCGGTCGCGCCCTTGGTGAACACGATCTCATCGGTACGGGCCGCGTTGAGAAAGCCGCGCACCCGTTCGCGGGCCTGTTCATAGCCCTCCGTCGCCCGTTGCGACAGGGTGTGAAGTCCCCTGTGCACGTTGGCATAGGAATGAAGATAGGTGTCGGTTATCCGCTCGATAACCGCCTTCGGCTTCTGGGCCGAGGCACCATTGTCGAGATAGACCAGCCGGTGGCCGTTGATCCTTTCACCCAGGATGGGAAAGTCGGCACGGACCGCCGCAAGATCGAAACTCACGCCAGCCCCCGTTGCAGCCAGTCTTCGGCGATGCCGGACAGGGCTTCGTGCAGTTCTTCGTCGGCGATATCGTCGAACGCCGCCTCGATGAAGGCGCGGACAAGCATGGCCTCCGCCTCGGGGCGCGGAATGCCGCGACTCATCAGGTAGAACAGATGGGTCTCGTCGAGCGCGCCGCAGGTCGAGCCATGCCCGCACACTACGTCGTCGGCGAAAATGATCAGTTCCGGCTTGGCGAAGATTTCCGCTTCTTCCGTGAGAATCAGTCCGTTGGCCATCATCTGGGCATCGGTCTTTTGTGCGTCCCGCGCGACGGTGATCTGACCCTGGAAGACGCCGCGCGAGCGGCCACGCCCCACGGTCTTGTAGGTTTCGACCGACGTGGTGTTCGGCACCTCATGGATCAATTGCAGGGTGATGTCGGAATGCTGGCCGTCTTCGACGAGGTTGAGCCCGCGGAAATCGGCATGGGCCCCCTCGCCGCGCACATTGGCAAAGATCTGCGTCCGCGACAGGACCGAACCGGAATTGACGACGAGCGAGGTCAGCTTCGCGTTCTCGGCCAGCGCATATTCGACCGAGGCGAAATGCCGGACCGATTTTCCGGAAAGATCCACCACGATGTGGATGAGTTCGGCCCCCTTGCCCAGGGCGACATAGCTGGCGTGATTGCCCAGATGCGCTTCGTCGCTACCCGAGAAACTCTCGACAACGATCGCGCTGCCGCCGTCGCCGACAAAAAGCTTCACCGCATCGGCGACATGGCTTGCCGCGCCTTCGATGCGCCTGTCGATATGGATGATCGGTGCGACGGATTGATCGAGGTCGAGCCGCAGGGCCTTGTTGCTCAATCCGGTGTTGAGCCGCACCAGAACGTCGTCGCGTTCGGTCAAGACCCCGCCTTCGGCTTCACCGGCAATAACACCGGCCGGCGCCGTGCCCGCGTGCTGAAGATCGCCGTTGACGATTGCCAGCCGGTAGGCACCGGGCACCGAGAAATCCGGCGGGCTCATCGCGCCGGCGGGCGCACCCCGGTCCGGCACATCGCGCAACAGCGCCTTGAGGTCGGTATAGTGATAGGCTTCGACCCGCCGTGTCGGCAGGCCTGTGCCCTGAAGACGCTCGGCCGCGTCGCTGGAGCCCGCCGCCCGCAATTGGGCGATGAGCTTTTCCTCGGCTGGTCCCAGCCGCAAAAGTGCTGCCGTCATGCCGCTTCTCCGCCGTAACCGCCATAGCCCTTGGCTTCGAGCTTACGCGCCAGATCGGGACCGCCGCTCTCGACCACCTTACCCGCAGAAAACACATGCACCACGTCCGGCACGATGTGATCCAAAAGCCGCTGGTAATGGGTGATGACCAATATGGCACGGTTCGGATCGCGCAGAGCGTTGACGCCATCCGAAACGACCCGCAAGGCATCGATGTCGAGTCCGGAATCGGTCTCGTCGAGAATGGCGAGTTTGGGTTCCAGAAGCGCCATCTGCAGGATCTCGGCCCGCTTCTTCTCGCCGCCGGAGAACCCGACATTGACCGGACGCTTGAGCATGTCGGCCTCGATCTTGAGGCGCGCGGAGGCCTGCTTGACCTTGCGCATGAAATCGGGCGTCGACAGTTCGCTCTTCTCGTGCGCCTTGCGCTGGGCGTTGAGCGCCGCCTTGAGGAAGGTCATCGTTGCAACGCCCGGCACCTCGACCGGATATTGAAAGGCCAGGAACAGCCCGGCCGCCGCCCGCTCATCCACCTCCAGATCGAGGATGGACTTGCCGTCGAGCAAGGCTTCGCCTTCGGTGATCTCATAGCCATCGCGGCCGGCCAGCGCATAGGAAAGCGTCGACTTGCCCGAGCCGTTCGGCCCCATGATGGCGTGCACCTCGCCCTTGGGGACGACAAGGTTCACTCCCTTGAGGATTTCCTTGTCCTCCGCTTCGATCTTGACGTGCAGATCGCGGATTTCCAGCATTGGCGTTGTCATAACTCGTCATCTCCGGTGTCTTCGCCATCCCAATAATCGAGGAGTTCGCGCTCGCGCCCGAGGATCCTGAATTGGGCTTTCATCATTCCGCCTTCGGGGGGAATGCCTGAGGCAACCATGTATTTTTCGCTGTCCGGATATTCGCAGATGTCCGGATCATTGCGGGTGGAAATCGAGAGGTACTTGAGGTCCTCTTGGCCGGTATTGATCAACTGGTGAGCCGTCGAGGCGTCGCCCGCCGGGGCAGAGATGGCATCGCCAGCCTTGACCGGCCACGTGTCGTGGCCGCGTCGATAGGTGCCTTCGCCCTGAAGAATGACGAACAGCTCTTCGTTATTGTGGTGGTTGTGGCGCGGATAGGCCGACTTGCCCGGCGGCACCACCATGTAATGGAGCCCCAACGCCTGCATGCCGGCGACAGCGCCGACCCGCGTCCCCCAGGACTCGTATTTCTCGCCCTTTTTCGAATGCCAGGGCGCCAGTTCGAAGATATTGGCAAAGGGCTTTTCGCTCATTCCTCACCGTCCCAGTAGCCGAGCGAGTTTTCCTGGCGGCCGACATAGCGCACGCCTCCGGACTGGGTGGCCCAGTCGAAACGCGAGGTGACGGCGAACTTGCCGCTGTCGGGATACTCGACCACATCGCCATTGACGGCGTTGGCCGAAAACCCGAGATATTTAAGTGTCTTGTTGCCGGTATTGATAATCTGGTGCGCGACGTCCGCTCCACCGGCCGGTGCCGCCAGCACGTCCATCGGTTTTATCGGATAGGTCTCGTCGCCGAACCGATAGGTTCCCTCGCCCTCAAGGATGACGAACATTTCCTGGCTCATGTGATGGGCATGGAAAGGAAACGCCTTCTTGCCCGGCTCGACGACATGCAGCATCACGCCCATGCCGCCCGTCATGCCGATTTTCCCGGCGAAACTGCTGATCCTGGCCGCGAAGTTCTCGCCGTGCCCGTTGTTATCGAGCGGGACGTCGGCGATGTTGATGACGGGCTTGATCCGTTCGTTCATCGTACCAACCTTTCAACCAGATAGCCGGCCAGGATATTGGCGACGAAACCGACGACGATCGCCGCGATGACGGCCATCAGCGTATTGCCCTGCCAGAATTGCTCCGTCGCCATCAAACCGGTCACGACGAAAACCAGCAGAAACACCGTATAGAGCCAGAGCGGCTTTTTCGGCGTCGTCATCCATGTGAAAAAGCGTCTCATCCGACGCTGCCTTCCAGCGAGATCGAAATGAGCTTCTGGGTTTCGACCATGAATTCCATCGGCAGGTGCTGCAGCACTTCACGAGCAAAGCCGTTGACGATCAGGGCGATTGCCTCTTCTTCGTTGAGCCCGCGCTGCATGCAGTAAAAGAGCTGATCGTCCGAGATTTTGCTGGTCGTCGCCTCATGCTCGAAATTGACGCTGTGATTGCGGCATTCAACATAAGGCACGGTATGCGCCCCACACTTGTCGCCAATCAGCAGGCTGTCGCATTGAGTGAAATTGCGGGCGTTCTTCGCCTTGGCGTGGGCCGAAATCTGACCGCGATAGGTGTTATCGGAAAATCCCGCGGAGATTCCTTTCGAGATGACGCGCGACGATGTGTTCTTGCCCAGATGGATCATCTTGGTGCCGCTGTCGATCTGCTGATAGCCGTTGGAGATGGCGATCGAATAGAACTCGCCGCGCGAGTTGTCGCCCCTCAAGACGCAGCTCGGATATTTCCAGGTGATGGCAGCGCCAGTTTCGACCTGGGTCCAGGAAATCTTTGAATTCTTGCCCCGGCAATCGCCGCGCTTGGTGACGAAATTATAGACGCCGCCCTTACCGTCCTTGTCGCCGGGATACCAGTTCTGCACCGTCGAATACTTGATCTCGGCATCGTCGAGCGTCACCAGTTCGACCACGGCCGCATGGAGCTGGTATTCGTCGCGGCTCGGCGCTGTGCAGCCTTCGAGATAGGAGACATAAGCCCCCTCGTCGGCAACGATCAGGGTGCGCTCGAACTGGCCGGTATTACGCTCGTTGATGCGGAAATAGGTCGACAACTCCATCGGACAGCGAACGCCCTTGGGAACATAGACGAACGAGCCGTCGGTAAAGACCGCCGCGTTGAGCGTCGCGTAGAAGTTGTCGGTCGGCGGCACCACCGATCCGAGATATTTCCTGACGAGATCCGGATATTCACGAACCGCTTCGGAAATCGAGCAGAAGATCACGCCCTTTTTGGCCAATTCCTTTCGGAAGGTCGTCACCACCGAGACGGAATCGAACACCGCGTCGACTGCGACCGTCGCCCCTTCGACCCCGGCCAGCACCGCCTGTTCAGAAAGCGGGATGCCGAGCTTTTCATAGGTTCTCAAAAGCTCCGGGTCGACTTCGTCGAGGCTCTTCGGGCCGGGTGTCGTCTTGGGCGCCGCATAATAATGCAGATCCTGGAAATCGATCTCGGGATAGGAAATCCGCGCCCAGTTCGGCTCTTGCATGGTCTGCCAACGCCGGAAGGCATCGAGTCGCCAGTCGAGCAGCCAGTCCGGCTCGTTCTTCTTGTGTGAGATCAGGCGGATAATGTCCTCGTTCAGCCCTTTCGGGGCCACGTCGGAATCGATCTCGGTCTCGAAGCCGTATTTGTACTTGTCGACATCGAGTTCCTCGACCCGGTTGACCGTTTCGAGATCGATCTCTTCCTTGAGGGTTGGGATGCGCGCACGCACCGCTTCGTCGGGGGTTTTTACATTGACCATGGCTTTATTTCCCACTGCACGAGGACGTGACGTCCTCAAGCGGCCTTTTCCCTTTTTCTTGTCTGCCGGCGCCTGAGCACCCTGGCAAGAGCCTCATTAAAGGCGGTGACATCATCCGGGCCGGAATTCCAGCCCAGACTGACCCTGAGCGCACCATTCATCAGTTCGGGAGCAACGCCCATGGCGGCGAGTACATGGCTTTTGCCCACCTTGCCCGACGAACAGGCCGACCCCGAGGAAATCGCTATGCCATCGAGATCAAGCGCCATCATGGCGGTGGCGGCAGAAAGCCCCGGTATGGCAAAGCTCACCACATTACCCATGCGCTCGGCCCCGGCGCCGAAAAACACCGCTTCCGGCGCCAGCTCTGCGATGCCCGCCGCGATCTGGTCGCGCAACTCCGTTATCCGCGCCGCGTCATAGACCTTGGCGAATGCTGGCGCGGCCATGCCGAAACCGGCAATCAGCAGCATCGGTTCGGTACCACCCCGCCGTCCGAGTTCCTGCCCACCACCCGGAACGAGCCTGACGCCGTCGCAATGCGGCTTCATCAGAAGCGCGCCGACGCCGGCCGGCCCGCCGATCTTGTGGGCCGAGATCGCCATCATGTCGGCCGCGCGCGCGCCGAAATCAAGCGCATGCTTGCCGAAGGCCTGCACCGCGTCGACCACCAGCACGTGCCGGGTCGGGCCGATCAGTTTTTCGATGGTATCGAGCGGCTGGATGACGCCGGTTTCGTTGTTGACATAGTGCAGGGCGAACAGGGCCGTCCCATCGCCGCCGTGGAGACGGTCGAGTACCGCTTCGATCTCGTCGAGCTTCAGGCGCCCCTCGCCGTCGACGCCGATCATGGTGACCGGCACGCCGCTCGCCTCGGCCGCACGCAGAACAGCGGTGTGTTCGCTAGCGCCGACGACGATTTCGGAAACCGCAAAGGCCTTGGCGCCCCCGACGATCGCCTGGGTCAGCGCCTCGGTGGCCGAGCCGGTGAACACCACATCGCGTCGCGCCGCGCCGGCCGCCCTGGCCACCGCGCCCCGCGCGTCGTCGATCAATGCGCGCACGGCCCGGCCCTGGGCGTGAACGGACGACGCGTTGCCACAAAGATCGAGTGCGGCGCGGATCGCATCGCCCGCTTCGGGCAGAAGCGGCGCGCTGGCATTGTGATCGAGATAGACCCTAGTCTTCTTCATCCTCGCTCCTGCCGCGGCATTCGGCAACTTGTCTAGCGTTCAAGGGCCAAACAATCCTTGAACTTTCGCCTATGCCTTGGCTAAAAGAGGCGCTCGTCCTGACGGCCCGAGAAGGGGAAGCTGGACGTAGTTTAGAATTGTTCAAAACTGGGCCGTACCCCAGTTTTAGAAAGCGCGTGCGCGTTCGTCAAGCCACTGGAGAGCCAGTCGGACCAACGGGATGCGCAACAAGGAGTGTTCAGATGCCCGAAGTGATCTTCAATGGACCCGCCGGTCGCCTCGAAGGCCGTTATCAGCCGGGCAAAACACCCAACGGCCCCTGTGCCATCGTCTTGCATCCACACCCGGAATTCGGCGGCACCATGAACAATCAGGTGGTCTATCACCTGTTCTACATGTTCGTGGAGCGCGGCTTTTCGGTGCTTCGGTTCAATTCGCGCGGCGTCGGGCGCTCGCAGGGTCTGTTCGACCATGGCGTCGGCGAGTTGTCCGATGCGGCGGCGGCGCTCGACTGGCTGCAATCGTTGAACCGCGAATCGAAAGGGTGCTGGATCGCCGGCTTTTCCTTCGGCGCCTGGATCGGCATGCAGCTCTTGATGCGACGACCTGAGGTCGAAGGGTTCATCTCGGTGGCGCCACAGGAAAACCTCTATGATTTCTCGTTCCTCGCCCCCTGCCCGTCTTCGGGCCTGATCATCCATGGCGACGAAGATCGAGTCACCCCAGTGGCTTCGGTGCAAAAGCTCGTGGACAAGCTCAAGACCCAGAAGGGCATCACCATCGAGCAGCAGATCGTGCCTGGCGCCAATCATTTCTTCGAAAACCATGTCGAGGAACTGGTCGAGCGATGCGGCGAGTATCTCGACCGGCGCCGCGCTGATATTGCCGCAGGCGGTGGCCGGTAACTGATCCGCGGACCCGGACCTCGTCCTTCGACAGGCTCAGGGTGAGGTCCCTGCAAAATGACACCGAGGCTCTCGTAACCCTCATGGTGAGCCTGTTGAACCACGAGGGCGTTGTGCTCATATGACCAAATTCAAATCCGACTTCCTGCAGGTGCTCGACGAGCGCGGCTTCATCGCGCAGATCTCCGATCCGGAGGGCCTGGACGCCCTCGCCGCCAAGAAATCGCTCACGGCCTATGTGGGCTACGACGCCACCGCGACCTCGATCCATATCGGCAATCTGATCACCGTCACCCTGCTCTACTGGTTCCAGCAGACCGGTCACCGCCCGATTTCGCTGATGGGCGGCGGCACCTCCATGGTCGGCGATCCCTCGTTCCGCGACGACCAGCGCCAGTTGCTGACCCCGGAAACCATCGCCGCCAATATCGCGAGCATCAAGAAGGTCTATTCGCGCATCTTGAAATATGGCGATGGCCCGACCGACGCCATCATGGCCAACAATGCCGACTGGCTGATGCAGCTCAAATATGTCGACTTCTTGAGGGATGTCGGCCGCTATTTCTCGGTCAACCGCATGCTGAGCTACGACAGCGTCAAATTGCGACTCGATCGCGAGCAGTCGCTGTCGTTCCTCGAGTTCAACTACATGATCATGCAAGGTTACGACTTCGTCGAACTCAACCGGCGTTACGATTGCGTGCTGCAGATGGGCGGATCGGACCAGTGGGGCAATATCGTCAACGGCGTCGAGCTTTCCCATCGCATGGGCGGTCCGCAGCTCTACGCATTGACCACGCCGCTTCTGACCACGGCCTCCGGCGCCAAGATGGGCAAGACCGCCTCGGGCGCCGTCTGGCTCAATGGCGACCTGTTTTCGCCCTATGAGTTCTGGCAGTATTTCCGCAATACCGAGGACGCCGATATCGCGCGCTTCCTCAAGGTCTTCACCCATTTGCCGCTCGATGAGATCGCCCGAATCGCCAAGGCCGACATCAACGACGCCAAGAAGATCCTCGCCACCGAAGTCACCGCCATCGTTCATGGCCGCGAGGCCGCCGAACAGGCCGCCGAAACGGCGCGGGCCACCTTCGAACAAGGTGCGATCGATCTTTCCCTGCCGACGACCGAGATCGCCACGTCCGACCTTGCGGCCGGCATCGGCCTGCTGGCCGGTTTTGTCACCGCCGGACTTGCCGCCTCCAACGGCGAAGCGCGTCGTCATCTCAAGGCAGGCGCCCTGCGCGTCAACGATGATCCCGTGGACGACGAACGCGCCACGCTCAGTACGGCCCAGCTTCTGCCCGAAGGCGTGATCAAGCTTTCCGTCGGCAAGAAAAAGCACGCGCTCATCAAGCCGGTGTGATGTCAGCTTTCATTTTTTCTGGCTGATCTCAGCACACTTCCCAAGCTCGTCCCGGGGCATGATCCCGGGACCTCATCGCTGCGGCGTCTTGTCATGGCGCCTGCCGTTTCATCCGATGCCGCCCATTCTGCGCGCAGATCGCATAAATCCTGAATTGCAGGCGCCTGCATCCGTTGCGCCAAGAATGGCCCCTGCGATCGCAGTTGCGGGGTGACCCCCGTGCCGGGTCAAAAAAACATGCTGACGCGACAAGCTCATGCGGGGCTTTACTGCGTCGCCGGGGTGTCCTCACGCATCGACTGGTCCGGCAGAATCTGTTCCTCGCGCGGCGCTTCGGTTGCCCGGAACTCGAACAGCGAGCGGAACAGGCCCGGCGCCAGGATCGACACCGGATTGACCACGAATTCGGGATTGTCGAGATCGCCCCTGATGGCAAAGGTGACGCCGACCAGTCCCTCGCCCGAACGCCCGCCCAGAAGTTCGCCGATGAGCGGCAGGCGCTGGAACAGATTATTGATGCCGAACAGCGGAATATAGGTGCCGGCCAGATCGTACTGGCGCGATTTTGTATAGATGAAGCCCTTGATCGTGCCGCCGATTGATCCGCCGTCGAGCACCGCGTCGGTCACCTCGATGCGATCGGAACGCCGGATATAGGTCACCCGCCCGTTCTGGAAGTTGAGCCGGTTCTCGTTGGCGATGAGCTTGCGGGAATCCCTGTGGTTGCCGAGGATTTCGACGACCTTGGCTTCATCAACCAGGGCGAAGTCCCTGAGACGGATCTCGCCGTAATCGACATGCTCGCGCGTGTCGGTTCTCAGCGTGAGGCTGCCCGAACCGCCGAGCAGGCGCGGGTAGACGTTGAGATAGCGCAAAACCGTGCCAATGTCGTTGAAGGCAACGGTCATCAACCGGCCGCCCGTGGTCGGGTTCGAGGTGAGCGATACCGTATTGCCTTCGGTGAACTGGGTCTGCAGCGACGCGTCGAGCACCTCCTCGCCCAAAAGATCGAGCGCCAGATCCATGTTGTAGGCCGTCACGCCGTAAAAACCGGGTGCCCGTTTCAACCGCGCCGTGATCTCCAGTTCCTGGGGTACAGAAGTTGCTTGCGGCGCTCCGGTCGAGGTCTTGTCGAGAGCGAAATAGCGTTTCAGCATGGGCTTGAGATCGAACTGATCGCCCACGATCGACACCACGAAGCCGCCTTGTTCGCCCGGCTTGACCGAAAGCCGGGCAGAATCCCCTTCGCTCAGGGCAAAATCGGAGAATTCGGCAAAGACAAGTCCCTTGGTCGCGTCGAATTCGAGCGCGCCCCGCACATGGACATGGGCAAAGCTCAGATCGATCTTGTCAACCCTGGTCACCAGCCCGTCCTGGCGGATTTCGGCGCTGGCCTCACCCGGCACGCCGAGCGCCTTGGCCAGGCCGATATCCTTGAGGCTGAGCCGAGCCTCCCTCAGATCGGCGGCCAGTTGCAGCGTGCCGTCTTCAAGCGGTTTGGCCACGAAACGGATCTTGCCCTTGACGAGATTGGACAAATCCAGCCCGAACTTCTTGAACTCGTCAACATCGATGGTCGAAGCCACCTTGATCTCGACAGCGGCGTCACCGCCACCGTCAAGCTCCAGTTCGGCCGGCACCCCGTCGAGATCGGCGGTTCCACCGACATGATAGGTGTCCGATGTCGCCTGGAACGACAATTGCCCGTTGGAAATGGTGCGGTCGGCGATCTTGACCTTGGAGATAAAATCTTCGGTCGTGCCGTTGACCGCATAGTCGATCCCCACCGGCGTCGGGTTGTCGCCATCGAACGTCATGGTGACCACGGCCGACCCATCGACCGTGCCATCGACCGCTCGCGCGTTGAACGGCAGCCCGAACCCGTCGACCGTGCCGGGCGACTGGCTTTCGATGAAGCCGACCAGCGCCGGAATATCGCCTTTGACGTCGCCGGAAAACTCGACCACCGATTCCGGCGGATCGCCGCCATCGATCTGGACCGCGGCATCGCTCACAGTGAACTTGCCGCGGTCGCTGACGAGCTGCGTCGTCCCCAGTGTCACCGAGGTCTTGTTGTCCCTCAGTGTCAGGGAGACGTCGCCCCCGAGCGCCACCGGGGTCCACCCGTCGGTCGGAATCATGGTCACGTCGGTCCCTACGACGTCGATCCAGCCGGAATTGTCCGGCAGGGGCTGGTTTTTTCCGTCCGGATCGAGCGCCCCGATCGGAAGCTTGAAACGCATGGAGCCGGTTTTGACCGCGCCGGCGGTCACGTGAGAGACGAACCAGTCACGTGCGCCGGTGGCGAGGAAATAGGGCCAGAGCCGCTTGATATCGTCGGCGCTCGCGCCCTCGCCGCCCACCTCGATATCGAAGCCGATGCCGCGCCGCACCATATCCATGCGTCCCTTGGCTCTCAGCTCCACTCCCGGCTTTCTGGCCACCACGCGATCAAGCCCCACGGCACCGTAAAGCGGCGCCGACCAGGCCTTGACCTCAAAACTGGTGAAGGGCGTTGCGGGCGCGTCCATGTCGTAGGGCGTTACCACGAGATCGGTCAGGTTCAGTGCGGCGGCGATCGTCGTCCCGTAGACATCGTCGAGCCCGAGGACAAATTCGCCTGCAACCTTTGCCGAGCTTCGCCCGATGCCAAGCCGCGTTTCGTCAACGGTGTACCGGCCGGCGACGGGGTCCCAGTCGATCCGGAATTTCCCCGCCGTCACCGGGAAATAGTCGTGACGCAGGCGCAGTTCGGTGTTGCCGACATCGATGTCGAACTGGCCATCAAGGACCTTTCCGGACTGAGCGTCGAAACTCAATGCGCCATCGAGTGTGCCGCCCCCCTTGAGCGCCATCATCGCATCCGGATCGTCGAGCATGGGCATGATCGCGGAAAAATCGAGATTTTTGACCGAAAATGCCAGTCGGGAGGTGCCGTCATCTCTCGTTTCGCGGCTGAACGTGCCATTGAGACGTCGCCCGGCCAGCGTCGCGCTCAGCGAGCCCATGGCCTTCCGGTCGTCGGTTCCAGGCGTGATGCGCGCCGCGAGATCGTCGAACCGGCGCGTGATTCCATAGACCGGATCGAGCAATTCCATCGACCCGCCATGCACTTCCAGCCGGGAAAACTGTCCCTGGCCCGCCTGCGCCTGCAACAGGGAAACGGCCTGCTCCATGCCTTCCATGTTGTAGATCAGCCAGTCATTGTCCGACCTGAGCCCGATCCCGTCTCCGGTTGGCGACGGCCCGCTGACCGTGAGCCCTTTTCGCCCGATCCGCACGTCCGGATAGATATCGCTGCCCTGGCGCACCCTGGCGATCATCTCGCCGCTCTCGGCATCCTCGGTCAGGGTGAACGACGCCAGACGCGGTCCGAGCAGATCCTGCAATATCTGCAGATGCGGATCGATCAGACTGACCACGGCTCCGGGATGACCAATCAATGCCTGAAACGGCGAAAACCCGATTTCGAGGGCATCGATACCGACCGTTGCGCCGGAGCCGTCCTCGGTCAGCGTAACCGGCGCGAAATGCAGCACGGGCGAAAAATGCGAACTGAGCGAGAGCGACAGATCCCCCAGCGCGATGCTGCTGCCCGATGGCAAGGTTGCGCGGATCGCCTGTTCGACATTCGGGCGCACCAGTTGAAGACTGACAGGCCCGATCATCAAACGCAGGTAGATCAACGCCAGCAACACCACCGGAAGGCAAAGAACAACGACCAGTGCATGCGCCCAGAACGGCCATTTCCGTTTCCTGGGCGCTGTCGAAACGGTTGGCGTCGAACCGACCTCTGCATCTGCCTTTTCCACCTGCCCGGACGGTTCGGCATTGGGCGTATCAGCGAGAGGCTGGGAGCCCTTTTTTTCGGAATCGGCGGGTTTTTTCGCGTCGGATTCTTCTTTTGGTGCAGCTCTTTCGGGTGCATCCGGCACCGCTTCGGGGTTTTTGTCGGTCTTTTTCGGATCGGGCGTTACCGCCTTGTCGGAGACGGACGGGCTGGACAAACCGGAGCCTTGCGCAGCCGCAGAAACTTCGCCCGCGGCAGGCGTTTCGCCTTTTTGCGGGGTCTCGGGTCTCTCCGGCTTATGTGCAGCGTCGTGTTTTTTTTCTGTCAACGCGGTCGGTCTGTCCGAAATCTTGTCCTGAAGTTTGAGAATCGCTGCGTAGGCGTTTCTCGTTTAACGAGTATACTGGCTGCAATAAGGCGCCACAAAAGGCGATTGCACCGCACCCATGGAGAACATCACGCTCATGCTTGCACACGGCGATCCGGCCCCTCCGATTCTTCTTCGCTGCGACGACGGTACCCTGTTCGATCTTGAAAGCGAACGCGGACGGTTTGTCGTCGTGTTTTTCTACCCGCGCGACAACACGCCGGGCTGTACGACGGAGAACTGCGATTTTTCCGATCTGTCGGACGCCTTCGCCGCGCTCGATGTCACCGTTATCGGCATTTCGCCCGACAGCACGGCCAGCCACGTGAAGTTCCGGGAAAAATACGGCCTCACGTCCCGCCTCGCCGCCGATCCGGATCATGACGTCATCAACGCCTATGGCGTCTGGGGCGAAAAGAAGATGTCCGGGCGCACCTATATGGGGCTCAAGCGCACCAGTTTCATCATCGCGCCGGACGGCACCATCGCGGAAATCCTGCCGGTCGCACGCGTCAAAGGTCACGCCGCTTTCGTGCTTGACAGGGTAAAGGCTTTAATTCCGAAGACCTGATCGATTCGGTCTTTTTTAACCATAATCGAGCAAGATTCAGACCTGTTTCAGGGTCTGTGTCGGAGTTCTCGGTTGCGTAACGCGTTGTCATCCCACTCGTCTCAGCGCAAGACATCGCGGGCGATCGGCATTTCGCCGCGCCTTTTCTATTCCGTCACGACGTTGCTTCTCGCCGTCAATGCCGGTCTGGTTCTCCTGCTCGGCATGCATGACGACATCACGCGTCTTTTCGCCCCGCCCTCGACCACGGCCATCAGCCTTTACGAGACCCGTATCGCCGATTTGCGAACCGAAATCGACCGGCTCAATTCCCGCCAATATGTCCGCCAAGGCGACATCAACCTGCAATTGCGCGATCTGGCCCAGCAGCAGGAAGATCTGGCCGAACAACAACAAATCGTCAGGGCGCTCAATCGCATGGCCGAAGATCTCGGCCTCACCGCCGACACGCCGGCGCCGCTTCCGGCGGCTTCGCGCGCAGTGGTGCTTGCCGGCCAGAACCAGATCGGCGACACCGCGTCGCTGTCGCTGACCGATATCGGCGCCAGTCTCAACGCCATGCGGGACGAAAACCGTCTCGCCATGGAAAACCTGGCCGACCGCGCCCGCACCGTCAGCGACAGAATCAATACGACCCTCGATACGATCGGCATTTCCGCCACGCCCGCCATGGGGGGACCGTTCGAGCCGGCCACCGCGGTTTCGTCCACCCCCCTTACCGAGGCCGCCAACAGCGTGGCGGTGCAGTTGCGCCGCTTCGCCGCCGCGCGCGACGCCGCCACGGACGCCCCCGTTCACCGACCGCTCACCGGCGCGTTGCGCGTCTCCTCGCCCTTCGGAAATCGCCAGGACCCGTTCGAAAACGTCACGGCATTTCACTCGGGCATCGATTTCGCCGCGCCAACCGGCACCGGCGTTTTATCGACCGGCGCCGGCAGGGTGACTTTCGCCGGCCAGAAATCGGGCTATGGAAATCTCGTCGAGATCGATCACGGCGACGGCATCATCTCACGCTACGGCCACCTGTCGTCCATCCTGGTCGGCGAGGGTGAGGAGGTGACCACCGGCGAACGGATCGGCAAGGTCGGCTCCACCGGCCGCTCCACCGGTCCGCACCTGCATTTCGAGATCCGCCGCGCCGGCACCCCCATAAATCCGGATGCATTTCTCAAGGCTGGCAGGGTGTTACAGACGATTCTTTAAGCTGACATACAGAAGCGCCCGAACATCGCATTCGTCCGTAGGCGCCGCGCCAATCACCTTTGTCGTCCCGGGATTTGATCCCGGGACCCATTATGCCCATCCGCAGCATCGCGGTGGCCGAAACCGGAATGGATTCCGGGGTCATCCTCGGACGTGATCCGAGGACCCGGAATGACCTGCGGAAGTTTTGCGGCCAGTCAGTTTTACGGCCTGAAGCCCTATTCCGCCTCGCCGCCCACGCGGCTGGCCAGAGATGCTTCGAGGAACATGTCGATATCGCCGTCGAGCACGTTGGCCGGCTGGGTGTTTTCCACCTCGGTCCGCAAATCCTTGACCAGCTGATAGGGCTGGAGGACATAGGAACGGATCTGGTGACCCCAGCCGATCTCCGATTTGGAGCTTTCCACCTCCATCGCCGCTTCCTCGCGCTTCTTGAGTTCGGCCTCGTAAAGGCGTGATTTCAGCATGGCCATGGCGGTGGCGCGGTTCTTGTGCTGGGAGCGTTCCTGCTGGCAGGCGACAACGATGCCGGTCGGCACATGGGTGATGCGGATGGCACTGTCGGTGGTGTTGACGTGCTGTCCACCGGCGCCCGAAGAGCGGTAGGTGTCGATCTTGAGGTCGTCGTCGCGGATCTCGATATTGATCGTGTCGTCGACCACTGGGTAGACCCAGATGCTCGAAAAGCTGGTATGCCGCCGCGCCGCACTGTCGAAGGGCGAGATCCTGACAAGGCGATGCACGCCGCTTTCGGTCTTGAGCCAGCCATAGGCGTTGTGGCCCTTGATCAGAAGCGTCGCCGACTTGATCCCGGCCTCTTCGCCGTCGTGATATTCGATCATGTCGACCTTGAACTTCCGCCGCTCGGCCCAGCGCGTGTACATGCGCATGAGCATATTGGCCCAGTCCTGGCTTTCGGTACCGCCGGCGCCGGCATGGATTTCGAGATAGGTGTCGTTGGCGTCCGCTTCGCCCGAGAGCAGCGTTTCGACCCGGAGACGCGCGGCCTGTTCCTTGAGTTCGATCAGAGACTTCTCGGCCTCGGCAACGATCTCGTCTTCGCCCTCTTCCTCGCCGAGGTCGATCAGGCCAGTGTTTTCCTCGATGGCGGATTCTATGCGCCGCACCTCGCCGATCTGGAATTCGAGCGACTGGCGCTCGCGCATCAGCTCCTGGGCAACCTGCGCGTCATTCCAAAAATCGGGGGACTCAGCCTTGGCATTCAGTTCTTCCAACCGGACAAGCGCGTTGTCCCAGTCAAAGATGCCTCCTCAGCAGGCTTACGGCCTGCTTGATTTCGTCGACCTGCTTCTCGATTTCAGCGCGCATAGTGATGCTTCCATCCGTTTATCCGGTGGGTGCGATAGCTGGTCTGGGACCAAGGATCAACCCTTCTCCGCCCTTTCCTGCCCTTGTCGGCGACGCAGGCGACGCCGCCACCGGCCCGCGACAATCCTGCACACTTGCGCTTTGCCGAACGCATCAACATCTGGGATGTCAGTGACTGCAAACTTTTATTTGCAATCCACGTCGCTTCCGCGCCGCAAGCCCGGAGCTCCTGGAAAACCAACCTGACAAGAGCCCCCCAGATGTACACTGTCGAAATCCTCGACCAGCCTGAACGCAAGATCGTCGGACCTGTCCTGCACACGAGCTTCGTCGCCAATCGCCAGGCCGAAGAAGTCCCGCCCTTTTTCCACAGGATCATGGAAGACGGCGATCTCGAGACCGTCCCCAATCGCGCCGACGCCAATCAGATCTGCGCCTTCCTCAAGCCTGAGGAGTCGCCGGAACTCGACTACCACATGGGCGTCGAAGTGACGTCGTTCGCTAACGTCCCCGACGGCATGAAGCCGCTCGTGCTTCCGGCCTGCCGCTGCGCCTCGATCACGTTGGTCAAGCGCGGCAACAAGGACGTGATGATGGCGATGAACTACCTGCTGAAGGAATGGCTGCCGGCCAACGGCCTCAGACCAGACTCCTCGGCGCCACCCTTCATCCTTTATGACGACCGCTTCCTGCCGATCTTCAGGGAGAAGGGTTATGCCGGCAACCCGGTCGCGCAGCTCTTCATTCCGGTCACCGCCATCCCGGCGTAACCTTGCACAAGCCGTTGGCGCGGCAGGCTCTGGAGCATTTTCAGCACAAGCGGGAACCGGCTTTGCGGTTCGAAAATGCGACAAAACAATAGGTTAGATCATTCCAGTGTTTCTATGAAACAGTGAGACGATCTAGAACAGCCCGCCGCGTCCGGCATTCGGATCGGCATCGTTTCCGGTTTCGATATTCATGAAGGCGCTCGAATCGACGCCGATGACCGAGGTCACCAGGTTCGGCCCCGTGCCCGGCTTGAAGGCTTCGAGAATGGCGCCTTCGCCGGCCATGGCGGCAACACCGGTCGCCTTGTCGATCCAGGACTGGGTCATGCCTGACGGCATACTGAACGGGGTCGGCGGCTTGCCCTTGAGGGCCGCCTGCATGAATTCGGTAAAAATCGGCGCGGCGACCACACCGCCCGTCCTGCCGCGCCCGAGAGACTTCGGCGTATCGAAACCGATATAGACGCCAACCGCCAGGCTCGGCGTGTAGCCGACGAACCAGGCATCCTTGTAGTCGGTGGTCGTGCCGGTCTTGCCGGCGACGGGTCGGTTGAGCACATGAGCCGTGTAGCCCGTACCGCGCCTGATCACGTCCTCCATCATCGAGGTGATCTGATAGGCGGTCATCGGATCGAGCACCTGCTCACGATTGTCGATGATCATCGGCTCGGGCTGGTTGTCCCATCCGGCGGCATTGCAACCATCGCAGATGCGTTCGTCGTGCTTGTAGACCGTGTTGCCGTAACGATCCTGAACACGATCGATCAGGGTTGGCGTGATCCGGCGTCCGCCATTGGCGATGGTGGCGTAGGCCGCCGTCATCTTCATATCGGTGGTTTCGCCCGCGCCCAACGCCATGGACAGGACCGGCAGGACCTTGTCATAAAGGCCGAAGAGCTTGAAATACTCGGCGATCAGCGGCATGCCGATGTCCTTGGCCAGACGCACGGTCATGACGTTGCGCGAGTGCACCAGGCCTTCCCTCAGCGTCTGCGGACCGAAATACTGGCCTTCCTCGTAATTTTCCGGCGCCCAGGTCGATCCGTCGGCATTGACGATCTCGACCGGCGCGTCGAGTACCACGGAGGCCGGCGTATAGCCATTGTCGAGCGCCGCCGAATAAACGATCGGCTTGATCGCCGAACCGGGCTGCCTGAGCGCCTGCGTTGCTCGGTTGAACTCGGACGCATCGAACGAGAAACCGCCGACCATGGCCTCGACGCGGCCGGTGCGCGGGTCCATGGCGACCAGCGCGCCTTCGATTTCCGGCACCTGCTGGAGCGTATACACCCCCTCCTCGCCCTTAACGGGCGACACGTAGATCACGTCGCCGACATCGAGCACCTGATTGAGCTTCTTGGACACCCATTTGATCGTCCGTCCGGGCAGGACGCCGGTCACGCGATCGGCGAGCATCTTGCCATCGACATCGGTTCCCGGCCGCAAGCCGATTTCGGCTTCGTTGGTGTCCATCTTGAGCACCACCGCCAGCGTCCATTCCGGCACATCGCTCAAAGGGGTGATATCCTCGACGGCCTTGCCCCAGTCTCCGGTCGAAACGTCGATGGTCGCCACCGGGCCCCGGAAGCCTTTTTTCTGGTCGTAGTCGATCAGCCCGTCCATCAGCGCTCTGCGCGCCTCTTCCTGCATTTTGGGATCGAGCGTGGTCCTGACGCTGAGACCGCCGCCATAAAGCTGGTCCTCGCCATAAAGCTTGGCCAGTTCGCGCCGGACCTCCTCAGTGAAGTACTCGGCGGCATAAACCCGCGAGCCGGACCGGCGCGGGACGACATTGAGACTGTCCTTCTTGGCTGCCTCGCCTTCTTCCGGCGTGACGTAGCCATTCTCGACCATGCGTTCGATCACCCAGTTGCGCCGCTCGATAGCGGCCTTGGGATGACGGAAGGGATGATAGTTGTTCGGCCCCTTGGGCAGCGCAGCCAGATAGGCGACCTCGGAAAGCTTCAGCTCATAGAGAGCCTTGTCGAAATAATTGAGCGCCGCGGCGGCGATACCGTAGGAGTTGAAGCCGAGAAAGATCTCGTTGAGATAGAGTTCGAGGATGTGATCCTTGGAAAAGGTCGACTCGATCCGGATCGCCAGAAGCGCTTCCTTGATCTTGCGTTCCCAGGTCTGCTCGCTTGATAAAAGGAAATTCTTGGCCACCTGCTGGGTGATGGTCGAACCCCCCCCCTGGATGGACGTGTCCCCTTCGACCCGCGCCAGAAGATTGTCCCTGAGCGCGCGGATCAGGCCATCCACGGACAGCCCGCTATGCTTGTAGAAATCCTTGTCTTCCGCGCTGAGGAAGGCGTCGATGACGATGGGCGGAACGGTTTCGATCGGCTGGAAAAGCCGCCGCTCGCGGGCATACTCGGCCAAAAGCGTGCCGTCGGCGGCATGAACGCGCGTGGTGACCGGCGGATGATAATCCTTGAGCACGGTGTAATCGGGCAGATCGGCCGACAATGTCGAGATGAAATAGGCAACCACGCCTACGGCAATCAGCCCGAGAAAGGCGAAAAAGCCAAAAAACCAACTCAGGATACGCAGCATTTGGTCCGAACCCGCTGTGGAAAGGTTATCCCGCCGTCTGATCCGATTTGACGGCGGAAATGTGGTATCCGCTTTAACCAGTTTTGTCCGATGCCGTCAAAACCAGTCACCGTCAGTTTTGCGCCGCCCGATCGAAATAGACTTTGATCCCCCGGGCGATCGCCTCGGCTGTCTTGTCGCGCCAGCTGTGCTTGGTCAAATTGGCGATGTCGGTTTCATTGGACAGAAATCCCAGTTCGATCAGCACGGACGGCACCTCGGGCGCCTGCAACACAAAAAAGTCGGCCTTGTGCAGCGGAATTTTCCTGAGCCGCGTGTTGGGCTCGAGACTGTTGAGCATGGCTTCGGCGGCGCGGAACGACTGGCGCCGCGTCTCGCGCCGCATCAGTTCGACAAGGATGGAGGTGACGCGTTCGTCGACGTCCGGCGGCGCAAAACCGGCGACCAGGTCGGCGCGGTTCTCGCTGTCGGCCAGAACCTTGTCGAGCACATCGGTCGCCTGTTCGTCCCGGACATAAATGGACGTGCCGCGGATTTCGGCATCTTCGAACTTGTCGGCATGGATGGAGATGAACAGATCCGCCTTGTTGGCGCGGGCAATGGCAACGCGCTCTTCCAACCTCAAGAAGGTATCGTCCTGGCGGGTCATGGCCACATCGTACTGGTCCTGCGCGACGAGCAGGCGCTGCAGTTCCCGGGCGAAGTCCAGAACGACATCCTTTTCCTTGAGGCCAGTCGGAGCCTCGGCTCCGCCATCGATGCCGCCATGGCCGGGATCGATGATGACGAGCGGTCGCGGCTTGGCGGCGCCTTCGATGACAGGCGGCGGCACGGGCAGATCCCCAGCCTCACCATCGGTCCTGGCCTCGGCTTCGTCGTTTCCATTCACCGGCGCGCTGGCGTTTTCATCGAGACGCGCCTCGGCGGCGCGATAGTCGTCGGCAACACGGTTGGCGAAATGCTCCGCCGTATCGGGAATGAGATCAACGATCAGGCGGGCCGGCTGGTTTTCGATCGGGGCGACCATATAGGCCTGCTGCACCTGGGCCGGACTCGAAAGGTTGAGGACCGCCCGCACCCGTCCCTGTTCGGCCAGATCGAGAGTGTAGGTGGCGATGAGACCGGTTCCCGCCTCGGTTGCGGCAATCGGCGCAAAAAGCGCGTCGGCCTTGACATCGACGACGATGCGGTCCGGTTCGGCAAGCGATGCGATGGCGAATTGCGAAACGTCGCTGAGATCGATGATCAGGCGGGCGCGATCCTCATTGTTGAGGATACGTATGTCGACGACCCGCCGAATTTCGGCCATTTCGGGCCCTGTCGCCTGCTGCGCCAGAACCGGACCCGCCATCGCCAGAAGCAGGACAAGGCCGGGAAAACGCGGCGAGGCAGCGCCATATCTTCATAGATTTCAAACAGTTCGCCATGCACTCGTCCGAACGGCAGACAGGAGGGATCAGAACCCCAGACTATGTGATTCGCTTCATACCAGACTTGGCGCCGACGCACCTCCCGCGATCAGTATGACAACATCTTGATCATCCGGCAAAAATGACTTTCTTGTTGCCAATTTGACGCAACACACCTAAAGGCTGAGTAAGGTGGACCGTCTCACCATCGGATCGACTTGATATTCTTCGTCGGCATGGCGACATATCGGAAGACCCGGACGACGAGGTGGGACGTGAGGCGCCGCGCTGCGGCCACGCAGCGAGGTGGCGCCGAGCACCTGACGGCGCATCGCGCTGATGCCAGGACTGGCCCGGAAAGGCCGATTGATCCGGTGGATCATTTGGGCAACCCAACCGAACCGGTTTTTCGCAAAAAGTGATGTGCCCGGTAACGTCACAGGGCATCTGTTCCGTCTTTGACGGGACGTTTCATGCCCGAAACAGTTTTCGGCCCCAAAAGGCCGAGCCGGACGGCGGCTTCAACAAGGACGGCTGTTCGTTCAAATAGGAAGGTCGATATGGACGTTTGCGGCACGATAGGCGAAACACGGACGCATGTTCGCCGGCTGCACCGCCCGATCCTTTTGTCAACAGGCGCCGCGAGCGCCTTTTCCCAAACTGAGAGCACCTCGCCAGGCGCCCTTGCCCGGCCCGATCGGCTGGCGGCAAACGGCGCGCGACGGTGTGGAGTAAGATTTGATGCCAACCAAAAGAATGCTGGTGGATGCCACCCACCCGGAAGAGACCCGGGTCGTCGTCACGAGCGGTAACCGTCTCGAGGAGTTCGATTTCGAAGCCGCCGCGCGCCGGCAATTGCGCGGAAACATTTATCTGGCCAAGGTCACGCGGGTCGAACCCTCCCTGCAGGCTGCCTTTGTCGATTATGGCGGCAACCGCCACGGCTTCCTTGCCTTTTCCGAAATCCACCCCGACTACTATCAGATCCCGGTCGCCGATCGCGAAGCGTTGAAAGCCGCCGAGAGCGGCGAGGACGAGGACGAGTCCGTCGAGGATACCGTCGATGCCGATGGTGCCGAGGACGCGGCAGCGGGCGATGCCAACGCTGAGGTCGCGGAAGACGACGAGGCAGGCGATACCGAGGAATTCAACGTCCAGCAGACCGCGCCGTCCGACCAGAGCGTCGACAATGTCGGGGGCGACGATGCCATCGAGGAAGCGCAGAACAGGAAGCGCAACCTGTTCCGCAAGTACAAGATCCAGGAAGTGATCAAGCGTCGCCAGGTCATGCTGGTGCAGGTGGTCAAGGAAGAGCGCGGCAACAAGGGCGCGGCCCTGACGACCTATCTGTCGCTGGCCGGCCGCTATTCGGTCCTGATGCCCAACACCGCCCGGGGTGGCGGCATCTCGCGCAAGATCACCAACACCACCGACCGCAAGCGATTGAAGGAAATCGCCGGCGAGTTGCAGGTGCCCGAAGGCATGGGCGTGATCCTGAGGACCGCCGGCGCCGCGCGCACCAAGGCGGAAGTGAAGCGCGATTTCGAATATCTGCTGCGCCTTTGGGAGAATGTCAGGACCCTGACCCTCTCGTCCCAGGCGCCGAGCCTCGTTTACGAGGAAGGCAGCCTGATCAAGCGCACCATCCGCGATCTCTACAACAAGGATATCGGCGAGGTTCTCGTCGCGGGCGATGCCGCCTATCGCGAGGCCAAGGACTTCATGAAGATGATCATGCCGTCCCACGCCAAGAACGTTCAGCAGTACAAGGAAGATCAGCCGATCTTTTCCAAGTACAATGTCGAATCCCAGCTCGACGCGATGTTCTCGCCGCAGGTCACCCTGCCCTCGGGCGGCTATATCGTCATCAACCCGACCGAAGCGTTGATCTCCATCGACGTCAACTCGGGGCGCTCGACCCGCGAGCACAATATCGAAGACACGGCCTACCAGACCAACCTCGAAGCCGCCGACGAAGTGGCGCGTCAGTTGCGTCTCAGGGATCAGGCCGGGCTGGTGGTCATCGATTTCATCGACATGATGGAGCGCCGCTCCATCCGCAATGTCGAACGGCGTTTAAAGGACGCCCTCAAAAGCGACCGTGCCCGTATTCAGGTCGGGCGCATTTCCCATTTCGGCCTGATGGAGATGAGCCGCCAGCGGATCCGTTTCGGCGTTCTGGAAAGCTCGACCCATGTTTGCCCGGTCTGTAACGGCGCCGGCATCGTGCGCTCGACCGAATCCCTGGCGCTGATGGTCATGCGCGCCATCGAGGATCAGGTTTTGCGCAAGCCCGGCCAGTCGCTCAATGTGCGCGTGCCGACCGAGGTGGCGCTCTACATTCTCAACGCCAAGCGCGTCACGCTGATGGAGCTTGAGGCCAAATACGACCTCGGCATCACCATCACCGCCGACAGCAAGCTCATCGGCAATCATTTTCATATCGAGCGGACCGAATCCCGGCCGGCCGGTGCCGAGGTGCCCCGCCCCGCCTTCGTCAAGGTCGACAGCGCCCAGATGCGCGATTTCGACGAGGAAGAGGAAGCCGAGATCGAGGCCAGCGAGGAAGAGGAAGGATCGTCCCGCTCTTCGCGCCGTCGTCGTGGTCGTCGCGGCCGCAACCGCAATCGCCCCGAGGCCGAGGCCGAGCTTGAGGTTCGTGCCGAGACGGAAACTGAGGAAGATGCCGGCGAAGAGGCCGATGCCGAACTCGAAGCGGGCGAAGAGCGCGCCGCTTCCGACGAGGACGGCCCGAAGAAGCGCCGCCGTCGCGGTCGCCGTGGCGGTCGCCGTAATCGCAAGACCCCGCCCGAGGCAACGGATGTCGTTTCCGGCGAGTTCGAGGCGCAGGAGGCCGTAGAGGGCTGGCACCGTCCGCCGCTGGCCGAACATGTCGCCATTGCGGTCAACGATTTCGACGAGGCCATGGTCCCGATTCCGGACGACGATTTCGACACGCCGTCCGAAGCCAAGCCCAAGGCGGAAGCCCACGAAGAGGCTGCGCCTGAAGCCGAAACACCGGTCGCCAAGGACGCTCCTGCCGAAGACGCCCCTGCCGAAGAGGACAAGCCCAAGCGCAAGCCGCGCCGCAGCCGCCGCAAGAAGGAAGTGGCTGACGCCGCTGCTGCCGAAGCCACCGGGACGGTACCCGAGCCGGCCATCACGGAAACTGTGCCTGAACCGGCGCCAGAAATCGAAACCGAGCCCCCCAAGCCGACGCCGGAGCCAGAATCCGAGCCCACGCCCGAACCGGCAGGTGCCGAAGACGCCCCCGCCGAAGACGCCAAGCCGCGCCGTCCGAAAAGGGAACTGCCCGAAGAAGGCATCGTCGTCACCTCGTCCGATGCCGTCGAGACTCCCGCCGAAGAGCCCGAAAAGCCCAAGAAAACCGGCTGGTGGCAGCGCGGGTTCTTTAGCTGAACCGAGCGTGGATCGTGAAATGCAAAAAGGGAGGCCAAGGCCTCCCTTTTTTGTCTTTCCATTCGCCCGGCTTATATCAATGGCCCTTGATTTTCGCCGACATCAGCCAACTCTCCGGCGTCATCCCGGCGTCATCCCGGCGTCATCCCGGCGAAGGCCGGGATCTACTCGCATCGGCAACTAGTCAAAGCTATCGCTCATCGAACGAACGATATCCGTTTGTTTTTGCCGACAGATAGTCAAATCCCCTCCAATGCAGATATGTGCGGCCCCGCGAGTGGACCCCGGCCTTCGCCGGGGTAACGGCTGAGGATGTGCCATAAACACTACCGTGTTGCCTCCCATTCACCACTTCCCCATCCACCTCCATCCGCTACTCACTATTCGCTACCCACTCCCCATCCCTGCCATTTCCTGACAGCAGCTCTTGTCATATGCTGACGTTTCGTTACCTGTCGGGGATCGGCCCATGTCCCGCACCGAGCGCCTGTTTGACCTTTTACAAATTCTGAGAAGCCACCGCCGGCCGGTCACCGGGCAGGTACTGGCCGACGAGCTGGGCGTGTCCATTCGCACGCTTTACCGCGACATCGCCACGCTCCAGGGCCAGGGGGCCGATATCGAGGGCGAACCGGGGCTTGGCTATATCCTCAAGCCCGGCTTCATGCTGCCGCCCCTGATGTTTTCCGAGGAAGAACTCGAAGCGCTGGTGCTCGGGTCGAAATGGGTGGCGGATCGGGCTGACGCACGGCTCGGCAGTGCCGCCAACCAGGCCCTCAGCAAGATTGGCGCCGTGCTGCCGCGCGATCTTCGCGACCAGCTCGAAACCAACGGGCTGTTCATCGCACCGGGCCGGCCAATCGAGGCCGGAACCATCGATTTGTCCATCATCCGTCAGGCCATCCGGCGCGAACACAAGCTCGAGATCGATTACGCCGATGCCGAAGGACGGCCGAGCCAACGCGTGATCTGGCCTTTCGTCATCGGTTTTTTCGATCAGGTCCGGGTCATTTCGGCCTGGTGCGAACTCCGCAAGGATTTCCGCCACTTCCGCGCCGACCGCATCCGCACCATCACCGAGACCGGCAAGCGCTACCCGCGCCGTCGCCAGGCGCTGATCGCGGAATGGCGGGCGCGGCTGGAAATTCCCGATCAGCAGTCCCTGCCAGAACCTGACAGGAAATGATCCTACAGTCTCCCCACCCAAAAAGGAGACTGCTAGTGACAGATATTTCCTTTATCTCTCTTTACGTTACGAACATCGCCAAGAGTATTGAATTCTATAAAGGAATTCTCGGAGCGGTCCCCGTTTTTCATAGGCCGGGATTTGCGTTGTTCGCCCTGCCCGGCGGATTGCAGCTCGGCTTGTGGCAGACGGCCACGGTCGATCCGGAAGCCGAAATGACCGGTGGCGGCGCCGAATATGCCATCGCCCTCACCGACGCCAACACCCTTCGAACGCATTACGGCACCGCCAGGACGGACGGCCTAACCATCGTCCAGTCGCCGACCGAAATGAATTTCGGCCTGACCTATGTCATCGAAGACCCCGACCGTCACCGCATCCGCTATTACGTGCCGGCAAAGGCGTGACTCCTTTTTTTCGGGCGCATGACACGAGAACTGGTTCATCTCGGAAGACCATGACTCAAGCGTCGTCCCGCGACTTGATCGCCGGACCCACTCGCCCTTCAGTTCGTCGCTGCGTGGATTGGATTCCGGGGTCAAGCTCCGGAATGACGAGGAAGATTGTCCTCATCCTGACTTTACCGCCGGATGAGCTTGCCACAAGGCCAAACGCCGAAAGCCGCTAAGCTCCCACGAACCGCCCGATCCGTTCGAGCGCCTTGTCGATGTCCTCGGGCGTACCGGCATAGGAGAAGCGGACGAAACGGTTGCCTTCGACGCGGTCGAAATCGATCCCCGGGGCCGCCGCCACGCCTTCTTTCCGCAACAGCGCCTTGCAGAAGCTCATGGAGTCGTTCGAGAATTTGCCGATGTCGGCATAGTGGTAGAAAGCGCCCTCGCCCGGCGTGCCGACGAAACCGATTTGGCCAAGGCCGCGGCTCAACACGTCGCGGTTTCGCAGATAGGCCTGCCTCTGGGCCTCGCCGTAGTCCATGTCGCCAAGCGCCGCCAGCGCGGCCACCTGGGACAGTGTCGGGGCCGAAATGAACATGTTCTGCTGCAGCATCTCGGTCTTGCGCACGAGATCTTCGGGCAACACCATCCAGCCGACCCGCCAGCCGGTCATGCAATGGTATTTCGAAAAGGAATTGATGACGATCGCCCTGTCGGTCGTTTCGAGCGCGCTCGGCGAAGTGCCAACATAGCTCAGTCCGTGATAGATCTCGTCCGAGATCAGCCGGACGCCCAGTTCGGCGCAAACGGCAATCAATGCATCGAGTTCCGCCTTGTCGAGCGCCGCGCCGGTCGGATTGGCCGGAGACGCGATGATCAGCCCGTCGAACGGGGTTTCGGCGAAAACGGCGCGGATATCGCTGGGGCTCGGCTTCCAGCCGTTCTCCGCTCGAACAGGGATTTCCACCGGCTCAAAGCCCATGCCGTAGATGGTGTTGAGATAGGCCGGATAGCCGGGCCGGGTCACCGCAATGCGCCCGCCAAGCGGAAAGGCCGCCAGAAAGGCCAGAAGGAACCCCGCCGAGGAGCCCGTCGTCACGATGATCCGCTCAATGTCGAGCACAACGCCGTGGCGGGTGCGATAATAGGCGGCAAGCGCCTGCCTGAGCGGCACAATGCCCTTTGCCTCGGTGTAGCGCTGCGGCAGATCGAGTTTTTCCCGGACCGCCTGACGCACTGCGGGGGCCGGCGGCGCACCGGGTTCGCCGGCCGAAAGATGCACGATATCGCGCCCCTCGGCTTCCAGGGCCTTGGCTTTGGCGAGAATTTCCATGACATGGAAGGGTTGCAGACCGTTGTTGTCAGAGTCAGTCATTAAATCGTCCAATTGCCCCGGCACGGCAGGGAGCCGTATTCGGGAAAGCGGTAAAACAGTTTGCCGAGTCGATCCGCAGGACCGATAAGATTTCAGCCCCAGGCTTGCCGGAAAGGGTTGGTACCAGAGATGAACGCAATTGCCGAAGGGTTCAAGTCGCGACTTGGCCGCAGTTTCGCGGTCCTTTTCGCCCTTGTCCTTTTCCTCGCGTCCTCGGTGGCGCCCAGCGCGGCCCAGAACGTTTCGATCATCCGCGATGCCGAGATCGAGGGCATGATCCGCGATTTTGCCACGCCTCTGCTCGGCGCGGCCAACCTTCGCTTGACGCCCAAGGTCTATATCGTCGCCGATCGCGGCTTCAACGCCTTCGTCATCGAGGATGGTTCGATCTTCGTCAATTACGGCACGCTGATCGAAGTCGACAATTCCAACCAGCTCAAGGCCATTCTCGCCCATGAGATCGGCCACGTCGCGGGCGGCCATCTTGCCCGTCTGCGCGACCAGGCCAATGTCAACACCACGATGCAGGCGCTTGCCATGGTCCTGGGCGTCGGCGCCGCCGTCGCGGGATCGAGCATGGGCGGCGGCCCCGAAATCGGCCACATGGCCACAGCCTTCATCATGGCCTCCCAATCGGCCGGTACCGGCGCCCTGATGGCCTTCCGCCGCTCCGAGGAAAGCGCCGCCGATGCCGCCTCGCTCAAATATCTCGAAAAAACCGGCCAGTCGGGCCGTGGCATGGTCGAGATCCTTGAATATCTGAAAGGCGAGGAACAGGCGGGCTATTCCCCCTATATCCGCACCCATCCCGATGCCGGCACCCGCATCAGCCAGGTCGAGGCCGCCGCCAAGGCCCTGCCGCACTGGACGACGCCGAGCAAAGCAAGCGACGACGCCCGGCTCGCCCTTTCCCGCGCCAAGGTGGTGGGTTTTCTCGAATCCCGCCAGACCGTGATCAACACCTATCCGAATGCCGATAAATCGCTGGCCGGCCGCTATGCCCGCGTCATCACCGCCTACAAGTCGGGCGCCGGCGTTTCGGCCATTCCGGTCATGGCCGATCTGGCCGCAGCCGCGCCACGCAATCCGTTCTTTCAGGAACTGCTCGGGCAGATGTATTTCGAAACCGGCCAGCCGCTAAAGGCCGTCACGCCCCTCGCCCGCGCCATCAAGCTCGCACCCAAGGAGCCGCTGATACGCGTTCTCTACGGGCAGGCGCTGCTCGCCACCGAGAAAAAAGCCAATATCAAGGAGGCGGTCTTGCAGCTGAAACGTGCCGCCAACGAGGATTCCGATTCGATTCTCGCCCTGAACGTTCTGTCGCGTGCCTATGCCGCACTGGGCGATTTCGGCGAAGCCGATCTCGCCGCCGCCCAGGCCGCCATGGCCCGTGGCGACAAGGGCCTCGCGGTCAGTCTTGCCCGAAAAGCGCTCAGGAATCTGACGAAAGGCAGCCCGAGCTGGCTGCGCGCCGACGATATCGTCAGCCTTGTGCGCTAAAGTGCCGGAGAAAAAGCCCGCTTCTGTTTTTCCGGTTGGAAAGCACGACATCTCAAGGATCTACGCCATCTCACCCGGTTCCACAAAAGTGTGACCTGCTCTAGCATCCGCCCCGCCGACCGACTATTGTCACCCCCAATATTCAGCATTTTCTATATAGCTTGACCGGAGAGGCTTCCGTTTAAGCTCAGCCGGAGACATCCGCATGACCCGCCTCAATGTCACCCTGATTGTTCTCGTCGCGATTCTTGCGACCGGTCTGGGGGCCAGTTTGTGGTTCCGGCCCGCGCCGGGACTGACCGAAGGCGATGTGCGTGCGATCGTCAGTTCCGAGCTGACCACGACCGATAGCGCGACCGAAATGACGGAAGCGCCGGTTCTCGATTCGGCAACGCTCGATCCAATGATCGAGGCCTATCTTCTGGCCAATCCGAGCATTCTCGAAAAGATGAGCGCCGCGCTCAGCGCCGAACACGCCGCGCTTGCGGCCGAACGGGACCGCAAGGCCATCGCCTCCATCCATGACGAGATCTTCGACGATCCCGATCAGGCCGTGGTCGGCAATCCGGACGGCGACATCACGCTGGTCGAACTGTTCGACTACAATTGTTCCTATTGCCGGACCGCCCTGCCGGATATGGCCCAGCTCATCGCCGACGACCCCAATCTCAGGATCGTTTTGAAGGAATTCCCGATCCTGTCGCAAAGTTCGGTCGAGGCCGCGCGCATCGCCATCGCCGCGACGCGGGCCGGCGTCGATTACTGGGCCTTCCATTCTGCCCTGTTCAGCGGCCGCGGTCAGGTGACCGGCGAAGCCGCGCTCAAGGTGATCGAAACCCTCGGCCTCGACAAGGACGCCATTGCCGCCGATGCCGAGAGCGACGCCGTGACCGATGTCATCCGCAAGAGCTACGATATCGCCCAGATCCTTTCGATCAACGGCACGCCGGCCTTTATCATCGGCGACGAGGTCGTCTCCGGCGCCGTCGGCATGGATGCCCTCAAGATGCGCATCGACAACCTGCGCGCCTGCGGCAAGACCGTGTGCGATAGCTGAGAGCACATTTCCTGACACGTCCGCCCCGGCCCCGGCGTCTCGGCTGTGGCGTAACGCGTCACATGCCTTTGCCTTTTCGCACCAACTGGTATAGTTCGGCTAACCGTTGGCCGGGTGCCAACGCGAAAAGCAGGGCAAATGGCGAAATCCATTCACATTCTCAATGGCCCCAATCTCAATCTGCTTGGGACACGGGAAGCTGGTATTTACGGCAACCAGACGCTCGCCGACATCGAGGCGATGTGTCGGGCCGAATGCGACAGCCTGGGCATCGCCATGCATTTCAGCCAAACCAATTCCGAGGGTGAACTCGTTTCGCAGATTCAGGCGGCCGGCACGGCGGGCGCCGGCGTGGTTCTCAATGCAGGAGCCTATACGCACACCTCAATTGCCGTGCATGACGCCATTCGCGGGGCGAAAGTCCTTGCCGTGGAGGTGCATATAAGCAATGTCTTTGCGCGGGAAGAATTCCGCCATCACTCGTACATATCGCCGGTTGCGCTCGGCGTCATTTGCGGCTTTGGCGCGACCAGTTATAAATTGGCGATCTCGGCGCTGGCCGAGAGGCTCTGAGTTACCTATTGGCCGGGGAGACGGACCAGACATGAGCAAACCTCTTGAGGTGGATCAGAACCTGATCCGCGCGATTGCGGAACTGCTGAACGAACAGAATCTTGCCGAAATCGAGGTCGAACGCGACGATTTCCGGGTCCGGGTAACGCGTACGCATGCGGGTGGCGCGAGCATCGCCTATGCGGCGCCGTCCATGATGGCCGCCATGCCGCCGGCAAACGCCACGGCCGCCGGCGCCGCACCGGCGCCAGGCGCCGCTGCACCGCCTCCCGAGGACCTCGCTTCCCTGCCCGGCACCCTGACCTCGCCCATGGTCGGCACCGCCTATCTGGCGCCCGAGCCCGGCGCCAAGCCTTTCATCGAAATCGGTGCGACGGTTTCGGAAGGCCAGACGATCCTTATCGTCGAGGCCATGAAGACCATGAACCAGATCCCGGCCCACCGTTCCGGCACCGTGACCCGCATTCTGGTCGAAAACGCCCAGCCGGTCGAATATGGCGAGCCGCTGGCCATAATCGAATAAGAGTGAGGCCCGAAAAGTGGGAACCGGTTTTCGGATACGCCGAACGGTGAGAAAGCCAGTCAAAAGCCCGTCAATCGGCCACCGGAGCGTTTGTTAATGTTCAAGAAGGTCCTGATCGCCAACCGCGGCGAGATCGCCCTGAGGGTGCTGCGTGCCTGCAAGGAACTCGGCATCCAGACCGTCGCGGTGCATTCCACCGCCGACGCCAATGCCATGCATGTCCGGCTTGCCGACGAAAGCGTGTGCATCGGTCCTCCGGCCGCCAAGGATTCCTATCTCAACATTCCCTCGATCGTCGCCGCCTGCGAGATCACCGGAGCAGACGCCGTGCATCCCGGCTACGGATTTCTTTCCGAAAACGCCCGCTTCGCCCAGATCCTCGAAAGCCACAAGATCGCTTTCATTGGCCCCAGCGCCCATCACATCGAAATCATGGGCGACAAGATCGAGGCCAAGAAGACGGCGCGCGAATTGGGCATTCCCTGCGTACCCGGGTCCGACGGTGGCATTTCGAGCGCCGAGGAGGCCAAGCGCGTCGCCAGGGACATCGGCTATCCGATCCTGATCAAGGCCGCGTCCGGCGGCGGCGGCAAGGGCATGAAGGTCGCCAATTCGGAAGCTGAAATTTCCGTGGCGTTCTCGACCGCCCGCTCCGAAGCCAAGGCCAATTTCGGCGACGACACCGTCTATCTCGAAAAATACCTGGCCAAGCCACGCCATATCGAGGTGCAGGTGATCGGCGACGGGCATGGCAAAGCCATTTATCTCGGCACGCGCGATTGCTCGCTGCAGCGGCGTCACCAGAAGATCATGGAAGAGGCGCCGGCCATGGCCGTGCCGCCCGAAAAGCAGAAGGAAATCGGCGAGATCTGCTCGAAAGCCATACAGAAGCTTGGCTATTCGGGCGCCGGCACCATCGAGTTTCTCTACGAGAACGGCGAATTCTATTTCATCGAGATGAACACCCGTCTGCAGGTGGAGCATCCGGTGACCGAGCGCATCACCAATATGGATGTCGTTTACGAGCAGATCCGCGTTGCGGCCGGCGAAAAGCTGTCGCTGACCCAGCGCGAAATCCGCTTTTTCGGCCATGCCATCGAAGTGCGGATCAACGCCGAGGACCCCACCAATTTCATGCCCTCGCCCGGCACCATTTCCTACTATCATCCGGCGGGTGGCGTCGGGGTTCGCGTCGATTCCTCTGTTTATCAGGGCTACAAGATCCCGCCTTATTACGACAGCCTGATCGGCAAGCTGATCGTGCACGGACGGACGCGTCCGGAAGCCCTGCAACGTTTGCGGCGGGCGCTCGACGAGTTCATCGTCGACGGCGTCAAGACCACGCTGCCGCTGTTCCAGCGTCTTCTGGACGAGCCGGACATCCAGACCGGGGATTATGACATCCACTGGCTTGAAACCTATCTCAAGGGGAACAAGGAGGGGTAGGCCATGAGCCGCCCCGATCCGTTCGAACTCGAAATCACACCAGATCTGGTGATCCGGGCCTATCGCGCCGGCATCTTTCCCATGGCGGAAAGCGCCGAGGACGAGGACCTGTTCTGGGTGTCGCCGGAACAGCGCGGCATTATTCCGCTCGATAGGTTCCACATTTCGAAAAGCCTGAAAAAGGCGATTCGTCGTGCGGATCACGACATCCGCGTCGACAGCGATTTCGATGGCGTCATTACGGCCTGCGCCAGCGTCGGCGAGGATCGCGAGATCACCTGGATCAACGAAACCATCCGGTCGGTCTATGGAGAGCTTTTTCGTCGCGGCGTCTGCCACACCATCGAGGTCTGGCGCGAAAAGCGCATGATCGGCGGGCTTTACGGTCTCGGCATCGGCGGAGCGTTTTTCGGCGAATCAATGTTCCACCGCGAAACCGATGCCTCCAAGATCGCCCTCGCCCATCTGGTCGAACGGTTGAAGGCCGGCGGCTACGCCCTGCTCGACACGCAGTTCTTGACCGATCACCTTCGTTCGCTCGGCGGCATCGAGATCAAGCGCGAACTCTACGAGATGATGCTGGCCGAGGCTCTCGACAAGCCAGGCGATTTCTACGCACTCGACCGGCAGGAGGGACCGATCCCCGATCAGGTCGGGGATGATGATTGAGCATGAGGCAAGAGCATTTCCAGGTGAAGTGGACACCGGCTCACCGTTCGGAAATGCCATAAAACAAGAACTTGGAGCCTTTCACCGTTTCCGTGAAACTGTGAAAGGCTCTTGGGCTTGCCCAATATGCGTCGTCATTCCCAACGCGATTGGGACTCCAGCGGCGCGCGGGTCTTGACGCGCGAAAGACTCGTGAGGTCAGCGTGGCCTGAACGCGCCAAAAGGCGCCTCCACCTTCACCGCCGGGTCAGCACCTGCCGGAAATCCCGGTGCCAGTTCATGCCGTCCGTGCAGGATTGCCACTCTCCCTCCAGAACCCCGCCCGATGCGTCCAGCCGAGCCGCAAATTTCTGCGTGAAGCCGGGGGCGTGGCGCCAGAGTTCGAGCATGCGGTTGGCAAAACTCATCTGATAGAGACGCGAAACGTCGTCGCTGCCGTAGTAATGGGCCGAATAGGTGCCGTGATCGTCATCGGCACCGAGCACCCACACGCCGGACGGCAGGCGTTCGTCCTCGAAGGTCTGGCGCATCACGACAATGGCATCATCGAAGTCGCGGGTCAGAATGGCGCTCCCGCCGATCGTGCCAGTCACGTCCTTGAGAAAGCGAACGTCCGACACAGCCACGTTCCAATCGCCGAGAAGCGGCTCAAGCGCGCTCAGCATCCTGTTGGCCATATCATTTTCCTCCCTTGGCCATTCCTTTGCGCATCAGTCTAGCAGAAAAGTGTGCGATGCGCGCCGCGCGTTCGACCGCAGGGGAAACCAGCCGCAACCTCCATGAAGCCGAACCGTTCCAGGCTGGCGTCGACCCCGTCGGCCTGCCCCTCCCGGTCGTTTGTCCGGTACCGTTTCCGTTCCGCGGCCTTGCGTCGCAAGGGTCCGAAAATCCTGCAACTGATATTGACTATCATTTGCGATAGGTGAGAGGCCATGAGGCGTGGAGTGAAACCGAACGGACCAGCGCCGCAAAGGAAGTCGACGCACCTCCCGCGTCTGGCGGCCCGCCTCCGTTCAAAGCGTGACACGAGATGATGACCAACAAGAGCCTCCCCCTGATCATGGCGAATGCCGGTGAACGGCTTCGGATTACCGCAATTCCCGCCGGCCGCGGCGCCGAGGCGCACCTCGGCGAACTGGGCCTGCATGTCGGCAGGGAAATCCGGATCATGCAGCGCCAATCGAAGGGCCCCCTGCTCCTCGGTATCGGAGATGCCCGGATCGCCGTGGGTTTCGGTTTGTGCAGCAAGGTCCTGGTGTCGCTGGTCGATCAGGAACAACAGGAAAAGGTGAGACCATGAGGACGAAACTGAAAGACCTCGCTATCGGCAAGCAAGCGAGTGTCGCCGGGTTCAGCGCGACGGGACGCGGCTACCGCCAGAAGCTTTTGTCGATGGGCCTGACCCCGGGTGTCACGGTTCGCATGGTCCGCATCGCGCCGATGGGAGACCCCATCGAGATCGAATTGCGCGGCTACCTTCTGAGTTTGCGCAAGGCCGAGGCGGACGCCCTTGAGATCGAGAGTGTGGCAGCATGAACACTCTGAAAATAGCAATCGTTGGCAATCCCAATTGTGGCAAAACCACCCTATTCAACGCACTGACAGGTACCCGACAGATGGTCGGCAACTGGCCGGGCGTGACGGTGGAAAAAAAGATCGGCCAGTTTAGCCATAACGGGCGCCAGATCGAGCTTATCGACCTGCCCGGCACCTATTCGCTGTCCACGCTTGGTGACACGACCTCGATCGATGAACGGATCGCGCGCGATTTCGCGCTGTCCGGCGAGGCCGACCTCATCGTCAACATCGTCGATGCGTCGAACATCGACCGCAATCTTTATCTCACCACCCAGTTGATCGAGATGGGCGTGCCAATGATCGTGGCGCTCAACATGGTCGACATCGCCAGCGCCCGCCATATCGTTATCGACGCCCTGGCGCTTTCCAGCCAACTCGGCTGTCCGGTCGTTCCCATCGTCGCCTCCACCGAAAAGGGCGTCGCCGCGCTCAAAAACGAGATGTTGCGTGCCGCCGACGCCGGAATGGTGCCGACGACGCGCGTCGCCCATGCACCGGAAATCGAATCCGCGATCGAGGCTCTGTTGCCGGCTTTTGCCGGATCGGTGACATACGGCGCGCCGCGCTGGCGGGCGCTGGAGCTGCTCGAAAGCGACCCGAGCACCCTTCGTTCGGCGCCCCCGGCCCTGGTCGACGCCGTTACCGCCGCGCATGCCGCCATCGAATCGTCCCTCGGCTTCGACGCCGACACGGCCATTGCCAGCGCCCGCTACGATTTTGTCGGTGCGGCGACGGCAGCCGCTGTCAAGCGCACCACGGAGGTCAAGAAAACCGTATCGGACCGGCTCGATGCCATCGTGCTCAACCGCGCCATCGGCATCCCGATCTTTCTGGTGGTCATGTATTTGATGTTCATGTTCACCATCAATATCGGTGGGGCGTTCATTGATTTCTTCGATATCGTCGGCGGCACTATCTTCGTGGACGGGTTTGCGCACGTTCTTGGCGCCATAGGCAGCCCGGACTGGTTGACGACGATTCTGGCCACCGGCATTGGCGGCGGCATTCAGACGGTTGGCACCTTCGTGCCGGTCATCGCCTTCCTCTTTCTGTTCCTGTCTGTTCTGGAAGACTCCGGCTACATGGCGCGGGCGGCCTTCGTCATGGACCGCTTCATGCGGTTGATCGGACTGCCTGGCAAATCCTTCGTGCCATTGATCGTCGGGTTCGGGTGCAACGTGCCTTCGATCATGGCGGCGCGTACGCTCGAAAACGAGCGCGACCGCACTATGACCATCGCCATGGCGCCGTTCATGTCCTGCGGCGCACGCCTGCCGGTCTATGCCCTGTTCGCAGCGGCATTCTTCCCCACCGGCGGACAGAACCTGGTGTTCGGCCTTTATCTGATCGGCATTCTGGCGGCGGTTTTCACCGGGCTGGTTTTGAAGAACTCGCTGTTGCCGGGCGAGACCTCGCCCTTCGTCATGGAGCTGCCGCCCTATCACATCCCCACCGTCAAGGGCGTTCTCTTGCGGACCTGGGACCGGCTCAAGAGCTTCATCATCCGCGCCGGCAAGGTGATCATCGGCGTCGTCACGGTACTGGCCTTCCTCAATTCCTGGGGCAATGACGGCAGCTTCGGCAACGAAGACACCAATGCCTCCATGCTGTCCGAAATCGGCCGGACGATCACCCCGGTCTTTGCTCCCATGGGCATTTCCGAAGGCAACTGGCCGGCAACGGTCGGCGTTTTCACCGGGATCCTTGCCAAGGAAGCCGTGGTTGGCACGCTCAACAGCCTTTATGCCGGGCTTGATGACGATGCCGCCGAGGCTGCAGGCGCACAGGAAGACGATTTCGACTTCTGGGGTGGCATTGCAGAAGGCTTTGCCTCGATCGGCACCAATCTCGCCGGTGTGACCGGCACGGCCGCCGACCCGCTCGGATTGAGCGTCGGCGATGTCGCCACTCCGGAAATCGCCGCCGAGGAACAGGACGTCGACGTTTCCATCTTCGGCTCGATGGTTTCCCTGTTCGACGGCAAGATCGGCGCTTTCGCCTATTTGCTGATGGTGCTGCTCTACATGCCCTGTGGCGCGGCCATCGCGGCAGTCTATCGCGAAACCAACTGGAAATGGACGGGATTCGTCAGCTACTGGACCGTACTGCTCGGTTACGGCTCGGCTGTCCTGTTCTATCAGATTGCCACCATCACCCGGAATCCGGTCTCGTCCCTCTCGTGGATCGCCATCATCCTCGGCGTTTTTCTCGTCACCTTCCTGGCGCTGAAACGACTCGGCCCGGGTGCCGTCGGTGGACGACGGGTCCTCAAGGGAGCATGACGTCATGACCATGCCTGCCATGACCGGGGGCGGCCAGCACGTGCTGCTTGACCTCGGCGCCTATCTCAAGGAACACGAAAACGCCTCCATGCGCGATCTGTGCAGTCACTTTCGTCTGGAGCCGGAAGCCCTGCGCGGCATGCTCGATCACTGGATCCGCAAGGGTCGCGTGACGCGTCTCGATTTCACCGCTGGTTGCGGCTGTGGCACCTGCGGCGCCAAGAGCTGCGGGGCCTGCGGGATCGAGGACAGTTTCGAGATCTACGAGTGGCGGAAACGGCCCGGCATCGCCTGATCCCGCTCGTGACTGCGATGCGCCCTCCCCCCACCAGGGCGCATCGCTTTTTGAAGCGCCCTCGATTTCGCGCTTTTGCCTATCCAATGCACGCCATCATTCCCGATCAGGTCGGGGATGGTGGCGTTTTGTGAGCGGCGAGTTGCAAAAAAACTGCGTTAAGCTCTCGCAAATCGAAAGCCCCAACCAGATCAAACCGGACTTCGGGTCTATTGCCGCTGATCGGGCGGGGGGACATCGCTTGAGGTTTTGCAGTCGAGCAGCCAGATGTCGTAGACGGCGTTGTCGATGGCGTTGAGCGCCGGGCTGTCGGCGAACATCCAGCCGGTGAAGATGCGCTTGAGCGTGCCTTGCAGGCTCACCAGATCGACTTCGATAAACACCGAAGTCTGCTGGGCCTCCGTCGGTGGACGCGTGTAGCAGACGCGCGGCGTGATCTGCAGCGAGCCGAACTGCACCGTTTCGTCGATATAGACGTCAAAAGTGGTGATTCGCCCGGTGATCTTGTCGAGGCCGTCGAAACTTGCAACCGGGTTGGCAATGGGTTCGGCAAGACCGGGCGTTGCGCCAAGCAGCGCCGCCATCAGAATCGCCGGAAAAATCTGGGTTCGTTTCACTGTCACGTCGTCAGCCTGACCAGACAATTGTGGCCGGTTAGCGGCACTCACGCGTCGGGCGACCAGGCTTCATAATCACCGGTGACCCTGGGACGCCGGCCCTTGCCGAGAATGCTGCCATCGGGACGATAGGCGGCGGCGGTTCCGGTCAGGTTGGGCTGATGCGGCTTCTGCCAGGGCTGGGCCGCATAGGTTTCCGCGCTCGGCGGGGTGTCTGTGCGGTAATGCATCCAGCCGTGCCAGCCCGGCGGAATTGTCGAGGCATCGGCATAACCGGAAAAATGCACCCAGCGCCGATCGTATTTACGATGCCGGTAATAGCGATTGCCGAATTCGTCGCTGCCCACATAGCGGCCGTGCAGCGCCGTCCAGACCCTCAAACCAAATGTCTGCTTTTGCCACCAGATGAAGAGTTCGGCCAGAATCTGCATCGCCTGAATATCCGGGAAATGAGTTGTCGGTTCGATCCTGCATCTAGCACGTGACTTGACCCAAGCCTAGCCCCGACAGCTCGACCGGGCCCACCGATTCGAGGGGGAACCGATTTGCACAGCGCGACCGTCCCGACACGCAGGGTCCGCAAAATAATGCGCTTGACAGCCCCCCGGTTTCATCAGGCAAATCCAGCCTCCGGATTCGCCCGCAGACTCGTGACCGCGGCCTTGCAGAATGCGAGCCGGTGACGGGCCGGCAAATGCATTGATTTGGACGGGTTTGCGCGACGAACTGACAATGATGCATTGCCTTTTGGGTGCGCGTCCCCGGCAATTTCTGCCGGGTAGAATCCCCCCTTTGTGTCGCTGTGACACAGGGTGCGGTTATCCCCGATCTTCACATTTTACATACTACATTTAGCTACACTCCCCCTTGGGAACACAAGGGATTGTCATTTTCTCAAATGTTGGCTGTTGACGGAATTTCGAAAACGGGACTAGCTTTGCCTTCGTTGCTCGACGACATCCCCTGCAAAAAGGCCTTTGGCCGGCGCAGGAAGCCGAAAACAGGGCGCGAAGACAAAAGATCCGATGCGAATCGGGAAATCCTTCGTTCCGACTCGGCGCGAACCCTATGATGGGGTTTTGTCAGGTGTCGGCAAGCAGCGGCGTCGCCTCTCGTCAACCGGCAACAGACCGGAGACCGGGTTGAGTATCGAGACGCCCATCATGTTCGGGGCCGGCAACGGTTCCGATTTGGGGAAGCTTAAACTTGGGGTTTGAAGCCGATTTTTTTGGCTTCAAGGCGTTTGCTGCGCCTTGTTTCTTGAATTGGGGGTTGCATCAGCAATGCGTATAGAACGTCGTTTTACCGCTTCGGAACAGTCCGCCTATGACGGAATCGCCTTCCGCAAGGCCGTCAGCGAGATCCGGAATCCGGACGGATCGATCGTCTTCCGCATGGAAGATATCGATGTGCCCTCATCATGGTCTCAGGTCGCTTCCGATATCATTGCCCAGAAGTATTTCCGCAAGGCCGGCGTCGCCCGCGTGCTAAAGCGCGTCGAGGAAAACGACGTGCCGAGTTGGCTGTGGCGTTCGGTTCCCGATGAAGCCGCCCTCAAGAAGCTGCCGGAAAACGAGCGCTATGGCGCCGAGACCGACAGCCGGCAGGTTTTCGACCGTCTTGCCGGCACCTGGACCTATTGGGGCTGGAAGGGACACTATTTCGACGGTGAGGACGACGCCCGCGCCTTTTTCGACGAAATTCGTTACATGCTGGCCACCCAGCGGGTTGCCCCCAACTCGCCGCAATGGTTCAACACCGGTCTTTTCTGGGGCTATGGCATCGACGGACCGAGCCAGGGGCATTTCTATGTCGACCCGTTCACCCACAAGCTGACCCAATCGGCTTCCGCCTACGAGCATCCGCAACCGCATGCCTGCTTCATCCAGTCCGTCGGCGACGATCTGGTCAATGACGGCGGTATCATGGATCTGTGGGTCCGCGAGGCGCGCCTGTTCAAATACGGTTCGGGCACCGGCTCGAATTTCTCAGCTCTTCGCGGCGAAGGCGAACGCCTGTCGGGCGGCGGCAAGTCGTCCGGCCTCATGAGCTTTTTAAAGATCGGCGACCGCGCCGCCGGCGCCATCAAGTCGGGCGGCACCACCCGCCGCGCCGCCAAGATGGTGGTGGTCGATATCGATCACCCCGATATCGAGGCCTATATCAACTGGAAGGTAACCGAAGAGCAGAAGGTCGCCGCACTGGTGACCGGCTCCAGGATCGTCTCCAAACACCTCAAGGCGGTTCTGAGGGCCTGCGTCAACTGCCAGGCCGACGACGACGCCTGTTTCGATGTTGCCAAGAACCCGGCCCTCAAGCGCGAGGTTCGCGCCGCCAAGAAGGCGCTGGTGCCGGAAAACTACATCCAGCGCGTCATCCATTTCGCCCGACAGGGCTACAAGGACATGGATTTCCCGGTCTACAACACCGACTGGGATTCCGAAGCCTACCTCACCGTTGCCGGCCAGAATTCCAACAATTCCGTGCGCGTTACCGACGACTTCCTCAATGCTGTCGAAAACGACGGCGAGTGGAACCTCATCGGCCGCACCACCGGCAAGGTCACCAAGACCTTGAAGGCGCGGGACTTGTGGGAGCAGATCGGATATGCCGCCTGGGCCTCGGCCGATCCCGGCATCCAGTATCACACCACCATCAACGACTGGCACACCTGCCCGGCCGCCGGGCCGATCACGGCGTCCAATCCGTGTTCGGAATACATGTTCCTGGACGATACGGCCTGCAACCTCGCCTCGATCAACCTTCTGCCCTATCGCAACCCGGATTCGAGCTTCCATACGGCAGATTTCGAGCACACCGTCAGGTTGTGGACGCTGGTTCTGGAAATCTCGGTGATGATGGCGCAGTTCCCCTCGCGCGCCATTGCCGAACGGTCCTTTGTCTACCGCACGCTGGGCCTCGGGTTCGCCAATATCGGCGGCTACCTGATGACCTCGGGCATCCCCTATGACAGCGACGAAGGCCGCGCGTTCTGCGGCGCCGTTTCGGCGGTGATGACCGGCGTTTCCTACGCCACCTCGGCGGAAATGGCCGGCGAACTCGGTCCCTTCAAGGACTACAAGCGCAACAAGGCCTCGATGCTCAAGGTCATCGAGAACCACCGCAACGCCGCCCACGGCAATGCCGACGGCTACAAGGGTCTGTCGATCCTGCCGGTGCCGCTCGATCACGCCTCCTGTCCGGACCAGAACCTTGTCGCCCGCGCCGAACACGCCTGGGACGAGGCGCTGCGCCTCGGCAAGAAGAACGGCTTCCGCAATGCGCAGGTGTCCGTCGTCGCCCCGACCGGCACGATCGGGCTGGTCATGGATTGCGACACCACCGGCATCGAACCCGACTATGCGCTGGTCAAGTTCAAGAAACTGGCCGGCGGCGGCTATTTCAAGATCATCAACCGCGCCGTGCCCCCGGCCCTGAGAACCCTCGGCTATACCGAGGCCGACATCGCCGAAATCGAGGCCTATGCCGTCGGTCACGGCAATCTCGATCAGGCTCCGGCGATCAATGGGGCAACGCTCGGCGCCAAGGGCTTTACCGCGGACAAGATCGCGGCGCTCAACACCGCGTTGAAGACCGCTTTCGACATCAAGTTCGCCTTCAACAAGTTCACGCTCGGCGAAGACTTCTGCCGCGACGTGCTCGGCTTCTCGGACGAAGAGCTCAACGATTTCACCTTCGAGATGCTGCCCGCGCTCGGGTTCTCGAAAAAGGAGATCGAGGCGGCCAACATCCATGTGTGCGGTGCCATGACGCTCGAAGGCGCGCCGCATCTCAAGGCCGCCGACCTGCCGGTGTTCGATTGCGCCTCGCCGACCGGCAAGACCGGCAAGCGCTATTTGAGTGTCGACAGCCACATCCGCATGATGGCGGCGGCGCAGCCGTTCATTTCGGGCGCCATTTCCAAGACCATCAACATGCCCAATGACGCGACGGTCGAGGACGCCAAATCCGCCTATATGCTTAGCTGGAAGCTGGCCTTGAAGGCCAACGCGCTTTACCGCGACGGCTCCAAGCTCAGCCAGCCGCTCAACGCGTCGCTGGTGTCCGACGACGACGAGGACGAAGACGAGGCCGTCGAGGCGCTCGTCGCCCAGCCCGCCGCCGCCCGCACCACGGCCGTGGCCGAACGCATCGTCGAACGCATCATCGAAAAGGTCGTACGCGAACGCGAAAAGATGCCGTCCCGGCGCAAGGGCTACACCCAGAAGGCGATCGTGGGCGGCCACAAGGTCTATTTACGGACCGGCGAATATGAGGACGGGCGCCTCGGGGAAATCTTCATCGACATGCACAAGGAAGGCGCCGCCTTCCGCGCCATGATGAACAATTTTGCCATCGCCGTGTCGCTCGGCCTGCAATATGGCGTGCCGCTGGAGGAATATGTCGAGGCCTTCACCTTCACCCGGTTCGAGCCGGCCGGCATCGTCATGGGCAACGACTCGATCAAGAACGCCACCTCGATCCTCGATTACATCTTCCGCGAGCTGGCGATCTCCTATCTCGACCGCATCGATCTCGCCCATGTCAGCCCCGACAAGGTTGGTTCGACCATCCTTTCCGGCGGCATCTCGGAAGACGAGGCGGCCCGCAACCGCGGCGATTCTCACGCTCCGGCCACGGTCCCGGCCGAGCGCTTCGTGTCGCGCGGCATGACCCGCGGCCGCGTCGCCAACCAGAAACTGATGATCGTCTCGTCCGACGCCCAGCTTTCGGATAACCCGGTCAAGGCCCTGCAAACCTCGGTCGCCTCCGTAACGGCCCTCAAGACCGCCACGGCCCTGAAACAGACCGAGCCCCTGCCCGCCGTCGGCCACGCCGACCTCGACCCCGACCACGCCCCCGCCGCCAAACCCGTCCACAAGCACGAGGCCTTGCGCGCCGAAGCCCAGATGAAGGGCTACACCGGAGACCAGTGCTCCGAATGCCACAACTTCACCATGGTGAGGAATGGCACGTGTCTGAAATGTGAGACCTGTGGGGCGACGACGGGGTGTTCGTGATAGCATGAAGGGGTTAATCATATCACCCCCAATGGGAGGCTCCGACAACGGAGCCTTCCAGTATTGCCCGTGGTTTGACGAACAATTAGTTAGAAGCTGGCTACTGTTCTGGGAGCGACTAGAATGGCCAGAAACGAATATAAAAATAGAAATCCCAGGATTTAGTCTTGAGATCCCGCTTGCAGACGCACTTTTATCTCTAGGGGCTCTCCAACGCACCAACATTGAAGTTGAGAAAAGTCTTAATAATGCTGAGATTTTTATATATCCGCATTTGAAAGCTTACGAGAAACTTGAATTGGAGAATCCAGGAACATGGTCTTTAGCAACTGGGCCTAATGCCTTTTCTGTGCCAGATATGCGCTATTCTAATTCCCCCGGAATAGAATTGAGACTAATAAGCGCTCTTCCTGTCCCAAACCGATCTGTTCCGCTAGAAGATGTACTTGAGTTTCGTCGACGCAGAAAGCCGGAGCTCGACTCTTTATTATCCGCCGTCGACGAAATCTCAGAACGGTTCCTTGATGATCCCAAACGACCGCTTGAGGAAAACGCTGCTGTTCGAAGATTCGCAAACAACTGCCGCGACTATCTTACTACATGCGGCGAGAAATCATTTCCCGTGCGAATGCTAGACCTTTCTGCAAGATACACAGGTGCAGCAATGCTCGGCGCTAGCCCCTCTATTGCATTCGGCGCAAGCTTATCGGAGATAGTCGGAAACGGGCTTCTTGCGAGCGGCATGTTGGCCATCGGAGACAGGCTAAGCTTTTCCAGCAGACCTAAAAGCAATCATCCATATGCCTATGTATTTGATTATCATAGCGAGTTGTTTAGCCTGCGAGAAGGGCAATTTGAACCATTTGAACTCGATGAACCAGAAGTTGATCGGATACCTGTATTGCGAGGCTTTCCCAAAGACGACGTCGCCGCCATTTTTAAGGAGCCCTAACTATGGTGACAGTGGACTACGGAGATTGCGGTGACAGTTTGCCAGATGCACCAAATCGCCCGATGAGCACCTTTTCCCCACCGATAGGTTCTCGATCACCTCACAGGGCGACATAGAGCGTGAGGCGACGTCCGTAGGCCATCTCTCCCCAGGTTGTCGTCCCGGGACCCATTCCCGCTCTCAGCCCGCGAATGCAATGCCTGTCTGCCAAATGCATAACACCCTCCCACGTCATCCTCGGGCTTGACCCGAGGATCCATGAAGCGGTTGCCGCAAGCACGTTGGCTCGCCTTTGGCGCAACCAGACGACCCAAAACAACTACTGAGTGCTCACCTCTCCTCAACATAGATTCTCGGGTCAGGCCCGAGAATGACGAGTGGAGCGGTCTTTGTGCTGGGCAAGAATTGCCATTAGCCCCGGCCTTCGCCGGAGTGACGACTGGGGAGTTGATAGGGTAGTGCCGCACGCTTCTTCGTCATCCTCGGGCTTGACCCGAGGATCCATAGGGCATTCGTGCCGGCGTAGCGCTTTTCCGATGGCGCAAACTGCCGGAACAAATGCGACCGCAGCGTAATCAACTCGCTTCATCATGGATCCTCGGGTCAAGCCCGAGGATGACGCATGGCGAGACGCGCGGTGCGACACATGGTGTGACGGGCGGCAAAACGAGCGGCGTGATGAGCGGCAAGGCGAGCGGCAAGACGGACAGCGTGACGATCGGAGGGATTGGCGGCCAACGCCATGCCTGCGCGTGAAGGCGCTCCTTTCGTTATCGCGTGATGACCGGCCAGAGGTCTTCCCATTTCGGGTTCATGCTCTCGACAAGATCTAGCTTCCAGCGCCGCACCCAGTGCTTGATGTTCTTTTCCCGCTGAATGGCGGTGCGCATCTCGGCGTGAACCTCATACCAGACGAGCAGTTTTACGCCGTAATCGCGCGTGAAACCGGGCACGATGCCCTCGCGATGTTCCGAGACACGGCGGATGAGGTCGCTGGTCACGCCGGTATAGAGCGTGCCCCTTAGTTTACTCGCCATGATGTAGACGTAGCCACTCATGCATCTAAGGCAATGCCGAATGGGTCCTCGGGTCAAGCCCGAGGATGACGATGGAAGGGCTGGTGCAGGTGGACGATGGAGAGGTGAGACAAGTGGACGAGGAAGAGGTGGGGCAGGTAGACGATGGAGGGGATGGGATAGGTGCAGAATGCGGACGAGCATTGAACCCCGGCCTTCGCCGGGGTAACGACTGGAGAAGCAATAGGACAGTGCCGCCCCACCTTCGTCATCCTCGGGCTTGACCCGAGGACCCAAGATGAGAAAAGGCGGAATACTCTGCGGTTGCTTTTGTTCAGGCTGATTGCGCCAACGGAAAAGCTCAGCGCTGACACGAATGCCCTATGGATCCTCGGGCTTGACCCGAGGATGACGAAGAAAGGGATGGGCGGGTGAACGATGAGGAATTGACAGGGCGGCACCACAAATATCCTCGTCATTCCCGCTTTCGCGGGGATGACGATAAAGAATCAGCGCGCTCCTTCACCTCACAGTCCGCCGCTCGTACGCCGCCACCAGCCCGTCCAAAAACCCGAACAGCGCCGCGTTCATCTCGTCATAGCTATTGGTCCGAAGTGCCTCCGGCTGCTGGACAAACTTTCGGTTGCGGGCCTCGGCCAGTTCGTCCGATGAGGCGGCGATCAGGCCCTCGATTTCTTTTGGGGTGAATTCCAGGTGGCACTGGAAGCCGAAGACGCGGTCGGAATAGGCGATGATCTGGCGGGGACAGCCTTGGCTCGTTGCAAGAACGACGGCGTCCGGCGTGAGGCCGGGCATGTCGCCGTGCCAATGGCCGACATCAAGCCCTGCCCCGAACCCGGCAAAAAGCGGATGACGGCGGCCCGCCTCGGTCATCACGATCGGGAACGTGCCGATTTCCTTTTCCGGACTGTGGGCGAAAGGCGCGCCGAGGGCCTCGCCAAGAAGCTGCGCGCCGAGGCAGATGCCGATGACCGGCTTGCCGGAGGCGACGGCGGCGGCGATCAGGGCCTGTTCGGCAACACTGTCGAAATGCGGACACTCGGCGCGCGTCGTCGCCGGGGATTGCGGGCCGCCCAGCACCACGAGCAGGTCGAATCCATCGACATCACCCGGCAGGCGGTCACCGGCAAAAACACGCGAATAGCTTGCCGCATGGCCCCGCTCGGCGACCCATCTCACATAGGCGCCCGGCGCCTCGAAGGCTTCATGCATGATAAAATGCACGCGCATCGGGATATCCTTTCCCACTTCGTTCCGACCTGCCGGTCATCGCATCGTCATGCATCGAATTCATGCGCGAAGGCAATGCACAGATGCGCCATCGATACCCTGCAAACCCGGGTGGCAACGACCGAACAGGGCACGGCCCATCCCTGCTCCCGGGTCATTCCGGGACGTGATCCCGGAACCTGCTCGCAACGCTCCTTGTCGCTGCCTTTCATTGGGAAACACGGCATCCGGGAGCCCGAATCAACAAAAAAACCACGACTGGTGGCAAATGAGAGTGGATCCCGGCATCACATGCCGGGATGGTTCCGAAATTGTGGCGACGTGGAGCCATGCCCCTACCCGCGACACGCCGACCCATCTCAGCCTCGCGTTGCGATCGTTCCCTTCGATCCTCTTGCCCTGCCCCGGGCCGCCGGTTGCAACGTGACGGTTCGATGACAACAAAGCCTGTGGAAAAGCAAAGATTTATCGTGAAGCGACCACTTAGGACTGTTTCGACGGCGACGAAGCTGCAAGACAAAAAGGAAAACGGGACGACGCCTCACGTCGCCGAATTCAGTACCGAATGGCCAAAAGCGCACTCGACAAGGACCTCAAGAAGGTCGCCAGCATTGAAACGGCGACGCACGACGTTTCCCTGAAACTCGCGGCGCCGGGTCTGGCCGTGCTGTTCATTCTGGTCGTGGTGATCTGGGCGATCTTTTTCATCGCCGGCGGGCCGTTCTCCTATCTGGTCATCACGGCGGCGGTCATCTCGGCCTATATGGCGCTCAATGTCGGCGCCAACGACGTTGCCAACAATATGGGGCCGGCCGTCGGCGGTCGGGCGTTGACCATGGCGGGGGCGCTCGCCATCGCCGCCGTGTGCGAGGCGGCCGGGGCGCTTTTGGCCGGAGGCGATGTCGTCACCACCGTGTCGAGCCGCCTGCTCAACCCCGATATCCCTCTCAGCGCCCGCGATTTCATTCTGGTGATGAGCGCGGCCGGGCTTGCCTCGGCCATGTGGATTCACATCGCAACCTTTCTCAACGCGCCGGTCTCGACCACCCATTCAGTGGTTGGCGGCATCGTTGGGGCGGGCATGGCCGCCGCCGGCTTCTCCGTCGCGGCCTGGCCAGTGCTCGGCACCATCATCTTGAGCTGGATCATCTCGCCAGTGATGGGCGGCGTTCTCGCCTCTGTCATGTTGGTCGGCGTTCACTTCACCATTACCGGCAAACGCGACAAGCTCGCCGGCGCGCGCCTGTGGGTGCCGATCTTCGTGGCCTTCATGGTTGGCATCTTCGCCATGTATCTGGTCTTCAAGGGGCTCAATCGCGTCTGGAAGCCCGGCATGCCCGCGATCATGGCCGTCGGCATCATGGCGGGCCTTTTGAGCTATGCCATCGCCCGGCCATGGATCGCGCGCCGTCTGCCGCATCTCGAAAACCGCACCAAACATGTGTCGAGCCTGTTCCGCCTGCCGCTCATTCTGGCCACGGGGCTTTTGTCCTTCGCCCATGGCGCCAACGATGTCGCCAACGCCGTCGGCCCGCTGGCGGCCATCGTGGCAGCGGCCAAGACCGGGCTGGCCAACCCCACCGAGGTCACCCTGCCGCTCTGGGTTCTGGGTATCGGCGCCGCCGGCATCGCGGTCGGGCTGGCCCTGTTCGGGCCGCGCCTCATCCGCATGGTCGGCGAAAAGATCACCAAGATGAACGAGATCAGGGCCTATTGCGTGGCCCTGTCGGCGGCCGTCACCGTGTTGCTGGCCTCGGCGCTCGGCCTGCCCGTGTCCTCGACCCATGTCGCGGTCGGGGCCGTGTTCGGCGTCGGTTTTTTGCGCGAATACTTGTCGAACGCGATGATCCGCAACCCGCCGCTCAAGGTGAACGTGCCGGAGGCGACATCCAGCCAGTTCAACCAGAGCGCCGAACAGGCGGTCAACCGGCTCAAGGGGCGCGACAAGCGTCGGCTGGTGCGCCGGCAGCATGCCTGGGCCATCGGCGCTGCCTGGGTCATCACCGTGCCCGCCTCGGCCCTGGTCGCCGCCCTGCTCTACATGGTGATGCGTTTGCTGCCGGGAACCTGAAAAAACCTTAAGGCACTTTCAGGAAAAGTGGTTCCCACTTTTCCGGTTTAAGAAAAACGCGACAAAACAACAAGCTAGAGCCGATCACCCGGCTCAACCAAAACGTGATCTGCTCTAGCCGCCGGTCTGGATGCGGCGACTGAAATCCGCTGCAATCCGCGAAGCCTGTCGACTGGCCATCAACTGTTTCACCTGTGGCAGGAGCGCCCAGTGGCGGAAGCGCTGCGGCTCCTCGGGCCAGATATCCAACTGTTCGGTGACGGCGAACGGATAAAGATACACCTTTACAAGGCTTTCAGTGCTGTTGTTGCGCGGGTGCAGATAAGCCCCCACGGGGGTCTCGCCAACCGTGCCGCGGATCCCGGCTTCCTCGAAGGATTCGCGCGCCACCGTGTCGCTCGGCCTCTCGCCCTTTTCGAGCGAGCCTTTTGGAAAGACCCAGTTGGCGCTCCGCCGCGAGGTGATCATCAGGAAGACCACCTTGTCCTCGACGATCTGATAGGGGATGGCGCCATATTGCGCACCTTCCGGCTCTTCGGGGTTCGAACCGAAGTGAAGCAGACGATTGGCAAAACGGACGAGAGACATGAGACGGTTGGAACTTTGGATGGGCGGCAGCGGGATGCGGCGTCGGAAAAAGCCTCTTCCCTTGCTAACCCGTTCGGGCGGATTAGCCAAGCGCTACGCCATCACCGTTGCGTTTCCCCGAAGGCGCGCCGCCTCGCCTCCGTTCGAGACATCGGCTTTTTTCATTACGACCATATCGGCATGACGGGCGAAGCGTCTGTTCATCGGGTCCCGGCCCGATCGGCGCCGACAATCGGTCAGTCCTTTCGATGAGCTTCGAGCCAGTTCACCAATCCCCGCCCCGCGGCGCGGCCGGTGGCGAAACAGCCGGTCAACAGATAGCCGCCGGTCGGCGCGTCCCAGTCGAGCATCTCGCCGGCGGCGAAAACACCCGGCAGCTTGTTGAGCATGTAGCCGGCGTCGAGTTCGGCAAGGGCAATCCCGCCCGCCGAGGAAATCGCCTCCTCGATCGGGCGCGGACGTTTAACGGCAAGCGGTAGGGCCTTGATACGCGCGGCCAGCGCCTCGACGGACAAGGCGCCCGCATCGGGGACGCGTTCGCGCAACAAACCGGCTTTGACGCCGTCGAGGCCGGCACCTTTGCGCAGCCTGTTGGCAAAACTGGCTTTTCCCGGCTGACGCGCCAGATCGCCGACAAGGCGTTCATGCGATCTGTCCGGCACCAGATCGAGCATCAACACCGCCGTTTCGGCCACATCGAGCGCAGCACGCAGCGCGGACGAATGGGCATAGACAAGTCCTCCCTCGATCCCGTGGGCGGTCACCATGAACTCGCCCCGCATCGTTCCGGCGACAGACGTCGCTGTGACGGCTTTGACCGGTTGCCCGGCGAAACGGGAGACGAAAACGGGACTCCAGTCGACATCGAAGCCGCAATTGGACGGCTTCAGCGGCACCACTTTCACGCCCTTTTCGCAAAGGAGAGACACCCAGGCCGCATCGGAGCCGAGGCGCGGATAACTGGCGCCTCCAAGCGCCAGAAGCGCGGCATCGGGCGCGATCCTTATGCGGCCGTCCGGGGTTTCGAAGACCAGCGATCCGGCATCGAAGCCGATCCAGCGATGGCGGGTTTTGAGGGTCACGCCGAGCCCGTCGAGCCGTTTCAGCCAGGCGCGCAAGAGCGGCGAGGCCTTCATGACTTTCGGAAACACCCGCCCCGACGACCCAACATAGGTTTCGGCACCCAGCCCGTCGGCCCAGGCGCGCACGTCGGTGGCGCCAAACCCATCGAGCGCCGGTTTCAGGAACGCCACCGCCGCGCCATAGCGTGGTACAAAATCGTCCGGGGCTTCGTTTCGGGTCAGGTTGAGCCCCGACTTGCCGGCCAGCAACAGCTTGCGCGCCGGCGCCGGCATGGCATCGTATAGCGTCACATTCAGTCCGGCTTCGGCCGCTGTCTCGGCGGCGCTCAAGCCCGCCGGTCCTGCTCCGACAATCGCAATGGATTTGTTCTTCATGACCCATGGCGTTGCCACGAAGCGGGCATAATCACAAGGCGTTTCGTTCAGCGCCGGTTCCGCTTGATCTGCCACCATCTCCACAAACGGCGCACCCGGATGACGGTATCGGCGAGCGGTCCACGCAGAATCGGCACATCGAGCGCGAGCAGCAGCAAGCCGAGCGGCAACATCCAGATGCCCAGCACGGGCAGGAAACTGAGCACGCCGCCGACGACCAGAAACAGGGCGATCGGCAAACGAATCAGGGCGGCGCCCGGCGTGCGCAGACCCGCCCACAACCCGAGAAGCGGCTTGGGAATGGCACGTTCGATTCTTTCAAGCAGCCGGCGAAAGCGCAGTGCCGCCTTACTGGTTCTGATGGGTTTGTGATCCGTCATCCGGCTTGAGATGGGCACAAAGCGGCGCGTTGCAAGTCTTGTCACCGATTTTTCCTCGCCAAAGCATCCGGATCCTTTCTGCCCGGTCTCAAAGTTCGGGTTTGCGACTGAGGACATGTTGATTTATCCTGAGGTCGATCCTGAAACCCTGCCCCTTTCGAGCCATGCCAAGTGACGTGGTCTGGGCGATGCGTCTTCGGAAGGAAAATGGGTCTTCATGGACGATAAATTCGTGCTCAAGGCCGACTGGATCGACGCCACCTGCGATGGCGAAGTCAACCTAGAACAAGTCTATTCGGTCGACTGACACGCCTTAATAACATCCCATTTCCGGTGGATGCGGTATCCACCGCACCATGCCTCCAGGAGTTGCATCATGGACTATCGTCGTCTTGGAAAATCCGGTCTCAAGGTTTCCGAATTCTCGTTCGGCGCCTGGGTCACCTTCGGCAAGCAGGTCGATATCGACGCCGCCGCGAAACTGATCGGCACCGCCTACGATGCCGGCGTCAATTTCTTCGACAATGCCGAAGGCTACGAAGCCGGCCGTGCCGAGGAAGTCATGGGCGAGGCGATCGCCCGGCTCGGGCTCAAGCGCGACACCTATGCCGTTTCGACCAAGGTGTTTTTCGGCGGCCCCGGCCCGCTGGATAAGGGGTTGAGCCGCAAACATATTTTCGATGCCTGCCACAACGGGATGAAACGGCTCAAGGTCGATTATCTCGACCTCTATTTCTGCCACAGGCCCGACATCGAGACCCCGATCGAGGAAACTGTCCGGGCAATGAGCGATCTCGTCACCCAGGGCAAGGTCATGTACTGGGGCACGTCCGAATGGTCGGCCCAGCAGATCACCGAGGCCTATGGTATCGCCCGCCAGTACAATCTGGTACCCCCGACCATGGAGCAGCCGCAATACAACCTGTTCGCCCGCGACAAGGTCGAAGGCGATTATGCGCCGCTCTACGAACTCGTCGGACTTGGCACCACCATCTGGTCGCCGCTGGCCTCCGGCTATCTGACCGGCAAATACAACAAGGGCATTCCCGCCGACAGCCGCTTCAACCTGCCCGGCTATGAATGGCTGAAACGCAGTTACGAAAGCCCCGAGGGCAAGGCCAAGATCGAAAAATCCATCGCACTCGAAAAGCTGGCGAACGACGCCGGCATGAGTTTGACGCACATGTCGCTTCTGTGGTGCCTCGAAAATCCGCACGTCTCGACGGTCATTCTCGGCGCCTCCAAGCACGATCAGCTGGTCGACAATCTCGCCGCGCTCGATCACAAGGCCAAGATGACGCCCGACCTCGTTGCCGAGATCGAAAAGATCGTCGCCAACAAGCCTGCCGCGCCCGAACTGTTCTGATCGCAACCAGTCTTTATCGGAAAAGGGGGACGGCACGGTCCCCCTTTTTTTATTACGGCCGATCCGAAAACAACAGGCCGGACAGGCCGGTCATGCCAAAAGGTGCGTCCGGCGCGGGTTGCTTGATCGTCACCTTGTCGGCGATCAGACGGAACTGTCGGGTATCGAGCGCAAAATCGATGGTGGGGTCGGCAAGCGTATTGGCGCTGATCTGTCCATCGAGCCAATCCGCAAGGTCGACCTCCGTCTGGAGATCCGCATTTTCTGGACTGGAGACCGACAACCGGCTTCCCGACAGCATGGGAACGATGTCCGCCTGTGCCTGCGCCTCATCTCCGTGAAGGGATATTTCACCGAGAAGATAAGGCGTTGCGACAACGGAGACGGCGCTGGAAGGTGCGCGCGTCAGGGTGAACACCGTCAAGCTGCCGTTTCTGGTTCGGGCCGGCAAGCCGATCGACTCGGCGATGACGGTGGCCGAGCTATCGGCATCGGCATCATAGCCATGGCGCGCAATGATTTCGTCGAGGCGGGCCTTGCCCCTGTCATCCGCTTCGAGAAAATCGAGGGCGCTGCGCGCCTTCGACGCCAGTTCCGGCGTCCATGTCGCTCCGGATGGCGTCTGTGCCTCGGCAAGCGCCGTTTCGAACCGGTGCGCCTGATCGTTGACCGGCGCGGCCAGGAGATTGAACGGCCCGAAGCCGAGCACCAGGAAAACGAGACCGGCCAGCCCCGGTATGAGCCGGATGTCGCCATATCCGCCCGGCAGGAGATAGAAGAGGGCAAGAAGCACGGCCCAGACCCCGCCGCCGATCAACAACATGCGTTCCGGCGTCAATCCGTAGGCGTCAATGCGTTCGAAAAGCCCGAGCGCGAAAAGCGCGAGGGGCAGAAGCGTTGCCCAGAACCATGTTCGCCGGAACAGGCGCGACAGCACGTTTTTCCGCACGAAAACGGGATGAAGGACCAGCCAGTTGGCCGCGCCGGTAACGACGAAACTGAGCACCAGCCAACCGAGCACGCCGACCGGCAACGTCCGGGTGATCGCGATCTGGACGGTATAGGCGACAAGAATGAGGGTATAGACGGCCAGAAGCGGGGTCAGGATGTATTGCCCGAGAAAACCGATGGCCTGGGTCAGGAAGTCGGGATTTTCCTGCGTGTCCCGGTCATAGGCATCGAGCGCGGGCAAGACGGCCAGCCAATAGAGCGGCGCCAGCAAGAGGAAGACGACCGGCAACACCCAATTGCCGAGCAGATCCCAGATCTCGATGCCGAACAGGAGGTCGAGCGATCTGTCGATGGCCAGAAGACCGATGAGCAGCACCACCGAGGCGGCAATGGCAATGCCGCCCGAGATGACCGCACGCTGGTTGAACCACCAGAACCGGTCTTCCGTTTCAACGCGCTTTGTCCCCTCACCAATGTGGGTGAAGCCCGAAACGGAAAGCCACATCACCGCCGCCGCCGGCAGGATCGGCAAGGCCATCCAGCCCGTGTCGCGCAGCTGAAACAGGATCGGCGTCACGAGCGGCAACACATAGGCGAGGACGATGCCCGTCCATCGCCAGTCGGGCCGGCTTTCGATGAACAATCGCCCGGCCAGCGCCAGGACGAACCCGGTTCCCATGCCGGCGAACAGCCTGACACCATCTTCATCCGAAAGCGCGGCAAACCCGTTGATCATCATAAGCGCGACGACAGTCATCGCCAGGCAGAACAGGATGGCGAGCGGAAAGCGCCTGAACACGCGCATCAGATCCGACGACCACAGACTCAAAGCGTCAAGTGTCATGTTCCCTTCCCCTATCAGGCAAGGGTAATGCCGAACCACATAAGCCTCAAAAGGCTCAGCCAGTCGGCACGTGGTACCGGCGGCAGGAAGGGATCGGCACGACCATTTGCCCGTGTATCAAGGAGTGCGATTGGGGCGAAAGCCGGGCGAAGGGTCCGCGGCATCGCCTTGAGCGCCAAACGGGCCTTGTCGAGATGCTCCGTTCCGAGCATGCGGCAACGCTCGAGCGCCGCTCGTATGGACGGCGTATCGCGCCGCGCGAAAATTTCGGTCTCGGAGACCCCTTCCGCCTGAAACAGGTCGAGGGGCAAAAAGAGCCGGTTGCGCGCCGCATTGAAGCCGAAGGCGCGGATATGACCGAAACAGGCAAGGGCCACCCCGAGATGGCCGGCCGCATCGCCGTTTTCCGGCGGCGCGCCGTCATTGAGAATGCTTGCCGCCAGATGCAGGGGAACCGAAACCGTCTCGCCGGCATAGGTCTCGAAACCCGCAACGTCCGGCATCGGATCGGCATAAAGATCGAAACGCCGCGCCGCGATGAGGTTCTGCAAAGGCGCGGCCGGCAATCCGTAACGCGCAATAACCGTCATCAACGCCGCCGCCAGCGGATTCTGGCGCGCCTCGCCACGCGCCTCGCCGGACAAGAGATCGGACCACCATTGCAGGCGGATTTCGCCCGGCATCGGGTCGCGAACCCTTTCGCCCACCGTCGCGATTTCGCTGAGGGCGGCATAAAGCCCCTGAACGGCGCTTCGGTGCGGTTCGGCAAGGATCAAGGTCGCATAATAACGGTCGCGGTCGAGCGTTTTCAGCGTCTCGGCGACCGTGTTCATGTCGTTATTTGCCATTATCTGCCCGCGTCAGCTACGGCAATCAACGCCGCGCCGATGGCGCGTTTTTCGGCGAACAGGAGATTGTAGGTCCGCGCCGCGCTACCGGTCGAGGATGGTTCGACCACGATGCCCCGATCACGGAAGGCCTGCCGAAGGAATGGCGGCAGCGGCTGGAAGCGGTCTCCCGTGCCGATCAACAGGATTTCGAGCCCGATGGCGTCGGCGAAGATCGGTTCCAGCGTTTCGAGCGTGATCTCGTCAGGCGCCGTCACGGGCCAGGCATGCATGCCGGACGGCAGGCAGAGCAGAGACCCGCGATGCGACATCTCGGCAAAGCGGAACCCGCCATTGCCATAGGCATCGAGTCCGACCTGATAGGGATAATGTCCCTGCTCCGCGCTCCATTCAGACGGCGGCACCGTCGGCCCGCCTCTCGGCTTTCTTCGCCTTCTCCACCGGCGCCTTGTTCTTGAGCCCCATAAGGGTCAACAGAGGCGAGGCGATGAAGATGGACGAATAGGTGCCGACCACGACGCCCCATGTCATGGACAGGGTGAACCCGCGAATGACTTCGCCACCGAAGATCACCAGCGCCAGAAGCGCGAGGATGGTGGTGAACGAGGTCAGCGTCGTCCGGCCCAAGGTCGAGTTGATCGAATCGTCGAGCAACTGGATGAGCGGGACCTTGCGGAACTTGCGCATGAATTCGCGAATTCGGTCGTAGACCACCACGGTATCGTTGAGCGAATAGCCGACGATGGTCAAAACCGCCGCGATACTGGAGAGGTTGAACTCGATTCCGAGGATCGAATAGAAGCCGATGGTCAGGATGACGTCATGGGTCGTGGCCAGAACGGCGCCGACGGCGAACTGCCATTCGAACCGGAACCAGATGTACAAGAGGATGGCGAACAGCGCGACGACCACGGCGATGGTGCCCGCGACCGCCAGCTCACCGGAAACGGTCGGACCGACGGTCTCGGTCTTCAGAGCCTCGTACTTGGCCGGATCGAGCACATCCTGCACCTTGTGAATCGCCACCTGCTGGGCGGTGTCGCCGCCCGGCTGCGTTTCGATGCGCAGGGAAATGGTCTGCTCGCCCGTCGAGAAATCGGTCAGCGTCTGCACCACCACGTCGCCGAGATCGAGAGGCGTTATCTGAGCGCGTACGTCGGCGATGTCTTCGACCGACACGATCTTGTTCGGCGTCTGCAGCAGAAGTGTCGAACCGCCCTTGAAATCGATGCCGAGGTTGAGTCCCACGGTGAAGAACAACACGATCGATCCGATGATGGCGAGGCCCGAAAACGCCATGGCGATCTTGCGCCAGGCCATGAACGTAATCTTGGTTCCATCCGGAACGAAGCGAAAGAACTGCATTTTCAGCGACTTCGGGCGGAACCACGCATACCACCTGCCGACGATGAACAGGGTCACGAGATAGGCGGTGAACAGGGTGGTCATGATGCCCAGGGCCAGCGTCACGGCGAAGCCCTGCACCGAGCCGGACCCGAGGAAAAACAGAATGACGGCGGCAATCAGCGTCGTGATGTTGGCATCCATGATGGTGCCGATGGCACGCTGGAAGCCCGCTTCAATCGCCTGGACCGGCGTTCGTCCGCCGCGCTGTTCTTCCCGTATGCGCTCGTAAATCAGCACGTTGGCATCGACCGCCATGCCGATGGTCAGAACGATACCAGCGATACCGGGCAAGGTTAGCGTCGCCCCCAGCATCGACAGGGCGCCGAGCAGCATGACGATGTTGATGATCAGGGACATAACAGCGAAAACGCCGAACAGCCCGTAGGCGAGGATCATGAAGACCATCACCCCGATGGCCCCGATGACGCCGGCGAAAACGCCCGACTGGACGCTGTCCGCGCCGAGGCTCGGGCCGACGGAGCGTTCCTCGATGATATCGAGGGTTGCCGGCAAGGCGCCGGCGCGCAGCAGCACCGCCAGATCGTTGGCCGACTGGGTGGTGAAGTTGCCCGAAATCTGGCCAGACCCGCCGGTAATGGCGGTCTGGATCACCGGCGCGGTGATCACCTGACCATCGAGAACGATGGCGAAGCGCTTGCCGACATTGGCCGAGGTGATCTCGGAAAAGACGATGGCCCCGCGCGTGTCGAACCGGAAGGTGACGATGGGTTGCGATGTGCGCTGGTCGTAGCCCGCCTGCGCATCGGTCAGGCTTTCGCCGCCGAGCGCGACGTCCTCGTAAAGAAGCTCGCTGCCATTGCCATTGGAATTGGGGACAATCTCGGTGCCCGCCGGCAGGCCCTGCTTCTCGGCCTGTGCCGCCGACATGCCTTCATAGACCAGATGGAAGGTCAGGCGGGCCGTACGCGAAATGATGTCCTTGAGCCGGGTGGAGTCCTCGAAACCCGGCACCTCGACGAGCACGCGGTCATTGCCCTGCCGCTGGATGATCGGCTCGGTCGTGCCCAGTTCGTCAATACGCTTGCGGATGACTTCGATCGACTGGCTCACAAGCGCCGTCATGCGCTTTTCGACGCCAGCCTCGGTCAGGCTGACATCGATCTTGCCGTCTTCCGGCGCCGTAACCTCAAGCTCGGCCGTGCCGCCGATATTGAACATGCTGGCATAGGAATCGAGCGATTTGATCACGTCGACCGCCTCGGCCGTACGCACTGGATCGGTCAGTTCGACGTGCAGCGTGTCGCCATCGGTCGAGATCAGGTTGCCGATGCCCTTGTCGTTGGCCAGCGTCGAACGGATATCCCGCCTCAGCTCCTTGATCCGTTCGGTCACAATGCTTTCGCGATCCACCTGCAGCAACAGGTGCGAACCGCCCTGAAGATCAAGGCCAAGCACGATCTGGCGCTTGGGCAGGAAATCGGGCCAGGCACTCAGAACCGAAGCCGGAAGAAGATTGGGAAGCAGGAACAGCACGCCCAGCAAACTGGCAAGGGCGATGATGACTGTTCGCATCGGTGAGAACTGAAGCATTGACGGCGTGTCCGGAAGTCGTGGACGAAAAGGGTATTATTTATTGTCGTTGATCGGTTCGGGCTTGGAACGCACTTCGGCGACCATGCCACGAACGATCTTGACCTTGACGCCCTGGGAAATCTCGACTTCCAGGTCCTCCTTGTCGACGGCACGGCTGACCTTGCCGACGATACCGCCATTGGTCACGATCGTGTCGCCACGCGAGATCGCCGCCAACATGGCCGCATGTTCCTTGGCACGCTTTTGCTGGGGCCGGATCAGAAAGAACCAGAACACGACCACCATCAAAACGATGGGGACCAGGTTCAGCATAATCGCGTCCATTCCACCGGCGCCGGCGCCTGCCGCCTGCGCATATGCGGGGGTTACAAACATACACTCGCTCCTTGGGGTCGGCTTGTCATAAAGGTGCAGCCCATATCATAAAGGCGGCAAAGTCGCGACACTGAGGCCGCGTCAAAATCGCGCGACTATACCGTCGCGTCCCCTCGAATGCAAAGGCTAAGCGCCGGCATTTCCAGACTGTGAGGCACCTGGTGCAAGAGACTGACTTATCTGAACAAATTTTGTCACGTTTGGACCGTATCGTCACCGCGCTCGACCGGCTTTCCGGCGTTACGACGCCCGAAGCCGTCGTTCTCGGCAAAGCAAACGGTTATCACTGGGACGGCCGCACCGGCACTCTTGTGCCCGTTTCGCGCATCAATGCTGTCCCCTATGCGCTGCTCAAGGGGCTCGACAGCGTGCTGCCGGCGCTTTTGAGCAACACCGAACAATTTGCCCGCGGGCATGGCGCCAACAACGTGTTGCTCTGGGGGGCGCGCGGCATGGGCAAGTCCTCGGCGATCAAGGCGGTCCATGAGCGGGTCATGTCCGGACTGCCCGCCGGCCAGCGACTCGTTCTGGTGGAGATCAACCGCGAGGACATCGAGACCCTGCCCGCCTTGATGCGCCTGCTGACCGCGTTGCCGGCGCGTTTCATCGTTTTTTGCGACGATCTGAGCTTCGATGGTGAGGAAACGAGCTACAAATCCCTCAAAAGCATTCTCGACGGGGGCATTGAGGGCCGGCCGGAGAATGTGGTGTTCTACGCCACCTCCAACCGCCGCCATCTGATGCCGCGCGACATGATTGACAACGAGCGGTCAACCGCCATCAATCCCGGCGAGGCGATCGAGGAAAAAGTGTCGCTTTCCGACCGGTTCGGGCTGTGGCTCGGTTTCCACAACTGCGATCAGGACACCTATCTCGACATGGTCTTTTCCTATGTCGCGCATTATCGCATCCCTTTCGAACGGGACATGTTGAGGGCCCGGGCCATCGAATGGGCCCAGACGCGCGGCGCCCGCTCCGGCCGTGTCGCCATTCAGCTCGTGACCCAGCTCGCCGGCGAGGCGGGAATGGATATCTAGCTTATCCCTCCCCTTTTCCTTTTGGGATAACTTATTGACCTTTAACGACTTATTCCGGAAGGCCGGTCATGGCGGCAGGCGCGACGCGCCCATTCTCACCGGATCGCATGCGACAACACGAGGATTGGGACACGGGGCGCGTTATACGATATGCATGTCCTTCCGGCGAAAGGCAGGTGTGTCATGAAAGGTATTTTGTCCATCCAATCCCACGTTACTTTCGGCCATGCCGGCAACAGCGCGGCCGTGTTTCCCATGCAGCGCATGGGCCATGAGGTCTGGCCGATCCACACGGTCCATTTTTCCAATCACACCCAGTATCCGCAAAAATGGACGGGCACCGCCGTTTCCGGTCAAGCCATCGGCGAGATCTTCGAAGGGCTGGTTCACCTCGGCATTCTCGGCGATATCGACGCGATCGTGACGGGCTATCTGGGCGATGCCTCCCAGTGCGAGGTCATCGCCGATATCGTCAGGGCGGTGAAGGCGGAAAACCCCGACTGCCTTTATGTCTGCGATCCGGTGATGGGCGATCCCGTCAAGGGCTGCATCGTCAGCGATGGCGTGGCCGAAAACCTCATCAGCATCCTGATGCCCATGGCCGACATCCTGGCGCCCAACCAGTTCGAACTGACCACGTTCACCGGTATCGACGTGCATAATCTCGACGACGCCATCGTCGCCGCAAAAAAGGCGCGCGCGCTCGGCCCGAAACTGGTTCTCGCCAAGAACCTTCATTCCCTGTCCGACGACGCTTTCTCCATGCTGCTTACGAACGCAGAGGGCGCCTATCTGGTTCAGCGGCCCCATCTCGACTTCCAACGGGAACCGGTCGGGGTCGGCGACATGATCACGGCGACTTTCACGGCCGGGCTGTTGGCGGGCAAAACACCCGTTGAAGCCCTTGAACACTGCAACAACGCCGTCTTCGGCGTGCTGAAAGCGACCGAGGCGGCCGGCGAATGGGAGCTGCAGACCATCGCGGCGCAAAAGGAGTTCGAGGTGCCGACCAGCCAGTACAAGGCGGCGAAAAAGGCCTGAGCCCGAGTTGTGAAACCGTCGCACCTGATGGTGATATCGGCGTGAGGTCCATGTCTAGATCCACTTCTGTTCCATCGCGCTTCAGGTCGGGGCTTTACCTCTCCATCCCGCTGGTGCTCGGCTATTTCCCCATCGCCTTTGCCTTCGGCGTCGCCGCGACGCGGGCCGGGTTCAGCGCGGCCGAGGCCGTGATTTTTTCACTGGTGATCTATGCCGGCGCCGCGCAGTTTTTGGCGCTCGCTCTCGTCGCGAGCGGCGCACCGCTCGCCGTTTCGGCCCTGACGCTGATCGCCATGAACCTGAGACATGTCATGTACGGCCCGGTCCTCATGCAAAAGGCCGGACCGGATGCGGACACGCGCCATGCCTGGATCTGGGCCTGGGGCTTGACCGACGAGGTCTTCGCCACCACGCTGGGTGCCCTGTCGCGCGGGCAGCGCTTTTCCGAACGACTCATCGGCGGCATCGGGCTCGGCGCCTATCTGGCCTGGGTGTCCGGCACCGTCTTCGGCGTCGTGGCGGGCGAAGGGGCACTCGACGCCGTCCCCGCCCTCGACGCGGCTCTGGGTTTCATGCTGCCGGCGCTCTTTCTCGCCCTGCTGCTGTCCATCTTCGAGAAAACCCAGATCCTGACCATTGCCGCCGCCGTGCTGGCGACGATCGTGGGCATGACGATGTTTTCCCCGAGCGTCGGCATCCTTGTCGGCATGCTGACCGGCGCCGCCGTGGGCACGATCCGGACGGATGCGCCATGAGACCCGAACTCGTCCTTCTCGCCGTGATCGTCGGTTTTGCGACTTGGCTCTTCCGCTTCGTGCCAACCCGAATGCGGCTTTCCCAAAACGGCGCGCCCGGCCCGCTGCGCCGTTTTCTGGTCGCGACCGGCCCGGCGGCGATCGCCACGCTTTTCACGGCGTCGATCCTGCCGATGATGGGAACGGAGATCGAAGACGCCCTGCCCCTCGTTTGCGGCATCGCGGCGGTCCTGCTGGCGTATTTCTTCAAGCCGTCCGTCGTCCTGTCGACGCTAGCGGGCGTTCTGGCCTACGGGCTTGCAACGTTCTGGCTGGGATAATCCCCGCGAAAAAAGGTCTTGAAACGCAAGACCCCGGCCGAAGCCGGGGTCTCGGGAGCCAGCTACACTGTCCGTGGCGAGCGCTTTTCCAAAACCGAAAACGCGCCGTGCCAGTTCAGCCCGCCAGGAGTGGCATGGGATCGACCGGGGTCGCACCCTTTCTCAGTTCGAAATGAAGCTGCGGTCGTGACACGCCGCCTGTCATGCCCATCGAACCGATTGCATCGCCGACACCGACCGTCTCGCCCTTGGCGACGGTGATGTCCTTCAAATGGGCATAGGCCGAGACATAGCCGTTGTCGTGCTTGATCAGGATGAGGTTGCCATAGCCCTGCACGGCGCTGCCCGTATAGATCACAACGCCGGTATCGACAGCGCGGACCGCCGTGCCTTCGGTGGCCGCGATATTGATGCCCGAACGCGATTCGGCAAAATTTGTGATCACCGTGCCGCTGACCGGCCAGCGGAACTTGCCGTTTGCACCCGCCGGCTTGACCATGGCCGTAACCGTTTCGGCCGCGTCCGTGGAAGCGACGGTTTCCGGCTGCGGCGTGGAAACGACCGGCGCCTTTGGCGGCTGCTTGGCCGGGATGCTGGCGGTCTGGACCGGCGCGGCGGTGACCTTGCCACCCGGAATGATCAGCTTTTGTCCGATATAGATTTTATCCATCGAGGCGATATTATTGGCCTTGACGATGACATTGGGCTCAACGCCATATTTGCGGGCGATGACATACAAGGACTCGCCCGAAGCGATGACGTGAACCGGGCCGGTCGGTGTTTCGGGTTTTGCTGATGCGGCGGAAACCTGCGGCGCGGCTGGCTGTGCCGGAACGGGGGTCGCTGCAAGCTGGACTGCGGACTGAGCGGGCATGGTGGTTTGGCTCCCCGAGGAAATGACCGGCGGCAACGGTTGGGCAACGACTGCGGTCGTGGTGGCAGAAGCGGCCGACGGCGTCACGCTGGCCGTATAGGCCGGCACGATGTTCGATGTGCCGACATCGGCCGGCGGCACATAGGGACCCTTGGCGTTGATCGGACTGGTCAGGGGCGCCGGCATTGTCTGCGCGCCGGCCACGCTTGTGGCCTGACCTGTCGAACCCGTCGAACCTGTCACGCTTGGATCAATGAAACTGCGGCTCCCCATGGAGGAGCATCCCGTCAAGGACGCGGCGCCAATCAGCAATGCGGCTGCGGCGACCGATCGCCGAAACGCGAGATCCGAAATGCGGTACCTCATCGGCCAACTCGTTACTTAAAGAACTCTATCGAGCTGAGTATTACCGCGTTAAGGTAAAGACGAACTTAAGGGCGGCAAACGCACCGTCCCGTGCTCGGCGATGAGCATATCGTCGCCCTCGCGCACAAGGGTCATGATGGTCTGGCGCTCGGCCGCCGGCCCGACGGCGGCGACCAGAATCCCCTCGTCCGCCAGTTGTCCGGCCAGCCATTCCGGCAGGTCCGGCACGGACCCTGTCAAAAGCACCCGATCGAACGGCGCCATCTGCGGCAGGCCGTGAAGCCCGTCCGCGACGAAGCCGACGATGTGGTCGGCGCCAAGACCGCGCCAGCGTGCCACCGCCGCCGCCATGAGATGCCGGTCCTTTTCCACCGAGAAGATTCGGCGACCGAGACGCGATAAGAGCATGGCCGAATAGCCGCTGCCGGTGCCCACTTCCAGCACCTTGACCGCATCGGCGGCATCGAGCGCGGTCAGGAGGCGCGCCAGAATGATCGGTGAGGTGATCGATTGCCCCGCGCCGATCGGCAGCGAGGCGTCCTTATAGGCGTAATCGGTATAATCGGCCGGCACGAAAAGTTCGTGCGGTACGGATTCGAACGCATCGAGAAGCCGGCGGTCGGTGATGCCGAGACTGCGCAGGGCGAGAATGAGGCCGGCGCGCGCAACGAAAAACCTATCGTCCGTGCCGTCGGCGTCGTTCATTTTGCTGTGGCCGGGGGATCGGGATGATAGCGCACGTCGTCGCCCCCATCGCCAGCCCGGATCTTGGGGCCGATTTCGGGTTCAGCTTCCGGACCGGTAGCAAAGGCATCGGCGCAGCGTTCCTGCAACCCCTTGGCTCCGGCCAGATCGGACTGGTTGAGGTTGAGCGGCGTCACGGTGACGGCGCGTTCCTGATGCAGCACATGGAAATCGGCATCCGGATCGAGCGGTTCGGGCGAATGTGGAACGGCGATGAAGAACTTGCCGTCGTTGCGGCTCGGATAATAGGCGAAGGGCGAATAGGCGAAACGCTGATGCGGCACCACGCGAATACCGGCCACCGTTTCGACCGGCCCGAGCGGGAAGTTGACGTTGAAATAGGTGCCGTTGCGACGCGGCTGGGCAATCAAGGCCCGCAAAACCACCGCACCGAAGCTCAAGGCCGTCTCCCAGGACACGTCGAACCCGTTTTCGTAGTCGACCGCCTGGCTCATGGCGATGCCGAGCGCGCCCTGCATCGCCCCTTCCCGCGCCCCAGCCGCGGTTCCCGAGCAATTGATGATGTCGCCGAGATTCTGGCCGTTATTGACCCCGGACAGAACCACGTCCGGCTTCTTGTCCTTGAGAAGATGGGTCATGCCCACGACGACGCAATCTGCCGGCGTGCCATCGAGTGCCCAGATACGGGCGTCGCGCCGCTCGATTTCCAGCTCCTGACCGAAGGAAAAACGATGGCCGACCCCGGACTGGTTCCCGGCCGGGGCCACGACATAGACATCGTCGCTGACCGCTCGCGCGATTTCGAGCGCCACGTCCATGCCGGGGGCATCCACCCCGTCGTCATTGGTGATCAGGATGCGGGGGCCTTTTGTCATTGCGTCGGTCCGATCCGTTCCAGTCCGCCGAGATAGGGCTGCAGGGCCTTGGGGATGCGGAAGCCGCCATCTTTTTCCTGATGGTTTTCCATCACCGCGATCAGCGTTCGTCCCACGGCGATTCCCGAACCGTTGAGCGTATGCGGATAAGTGGTGTTGCCGTCAGCGTCGCGATAGCGGGTGTTCATGCGCCGCGCCTGCCAGTCGCCGGCCATCGAGACCGAGGAGATCTCGCGATAGGTGTTCTGGCCGGGCAGCCACACTTCAATGTCGAAGGTGCGCTGCATGGTGGCACCCATATCGCCAGCGCACAGGCGCACCACGTGGTACGGCAGTTCCAGGCGTTTCAACACTTCCTCGGCGCAGGAAAGCATGCGCTCCTGCTCGTCTTCCGATTTGTCCGGCTCGGTGACTGAGACCATCTCCACCTTGTTGAACTGGTGCTGGCGCAACATGCCGCGCGTATCGCGTCCGGCCGAACCGGCCTCGGCACGGAAACACGGAGTCAGCGCCGTCACCCGGATCGGCAAATCGGAGACGTCGAGAATTTGCTCGCGCACCAGATTGGTCAGCGGCACCTCGGAGGTCGGAATGAGCCAGCGGTCGTCCGTTGTCTTGAAGGCGTCCTCGAAAAATTTCGGCAATTGCCCGGTGCCGTAAAGCACTTCGGGACGAACCAGCAGCGGCACCTGGTGTTCGGTGAAGCCATGTTCGGTGGTGTGCAGGTCGAGCATGAATTGCCCGAGCGCCCGTTCGACACGCGCCAGCGCGCCGCGCAGCACCACGAAACGGGATCCGGCCAGGCGTGCCCCGGCCTCGAAATCCATCATCCCCAGCGCTTCGCCGATCTCGAAATGCTCCTTGGGAGTGAAGTTGAATTGTCTCGGTTCGCCCCAGCGGCCACGCTCGACATTGTCATGCTCGTCCTTGCCGTCCGGCACCGAAGGGTGCAGCAGGTTGGGCAGGGTTTCGAGCATGGAGGTCAAAGCCGCGATCGCCGCGCGCTGGCGTTCCTCGGCTTCCGGCAACGCCGTTTTCAGTGCCGAAACCTCGGCCATCAGTTCGGCCGCTTTCGCCTCGTCGCCCGATGCCTTGGCCTTGCCGATTTCCTTGGACGCGGCGTTGCGCCGTTCCTGCATATCGTTGAGGGCAACGATCGCCGCGCGGCGCTCGTCGTCAAGCTCCAGCGCCTTCGCGGACTGGGGACCGAGCCCGCGTTTTGCCATCGCCGCGTCAAAGACTTCGGCGTTGGCGCGAATCCATTTGATATCGAACATTTTCGAACCTGCCTAAATCGTCCTTAAGTCGACGGTTCCGTCGATTCCGCTTCTTTTTTGGCCCGAGTCTTCTCGACCCAGCGCACTGAAAGGATCGACACCTCGTAGAGCAGCAGCAATGGCAGGGCAAGACCGATCTGGGAAATCGGGTCGGGCGGCGTCAGAAAGGCCGCAACCGTGAGCACGGCAACAACGGCATATTTGCGCCATTTGGCCAGGGATTGCGCCGTGACCAGTTCCACCTGCGCCAGAAGGGTCAGAAGGACCGGCAACTGGAAACAGACGCCGAAAGCCAGAAGCAGGGTCATGATCAGGCTGAGATATTCGCTGACCCGCGTCTGCATCTGGATGTTGACCCCCTCTTCCAGAACCTGGGTGGAGAGGAAAAACCGCAAGGCCAGCGGCATGACGCCGTAATAAACCACCGCCCCGCCGATGATGAACAGGATCGGGGTGGCGACGATATAGGGCAGAAAGGCTTTGCGCTCCTTCTTGTAAAGGCCAGGCGCCACGAAGGCGTAGATCTGATAGGCGAGATAGGGAAAGCTCAGGGCCAGGGCGGCGAACATGGCCACGCTCAACTGGGTGAAGAACTGTTCCTGCGGCGCGGTGAAGATCATTTCGACCGTGCCGCTGTCGCCGACCGCCGACTTGAACGGCCCAAGCAGCCACAAATAGATTTGCTTGGAGACAAAGAAACACAAAATGAACAGGATCGAGAACGCGACCAGCGAATGGATCAGCCGCTGGCGCAATTCGATCAGATGATCGAGCAGCGGCGCCTCAGTGCCGGCCAGTTCGTCTTCCGGGGCCTTGTCTTCGGACTTGTTTTCGATTTGCGGTGTTTCGGCCACGGCTTACTCCTCCGCCTTGGGTGCGCTGCGACGGCGTATGGGCTTCGGTGCCGACGGCGTTTCGGATGCCGTCTCGGCGGCCGGGATGTCCGTTTGGAGGGCCGGCTTTGCTGCCGCGGTCTTCCTCGCGGTGCGCGGCTTCGCTTGTCTGACCGTATTTTTCGTTGCGTTTACGACGACAGGATCGGCGGATTTGGTCGATTTGGCTGCGGGTTTGCCCTTCGCGCCGGTGGACGCACCGGACTTCGATGCCGTCTTCGGCTTTGCCTTGCCCTTCGTTTCGGCGGAAGCGGACGCGGCACCTGGTTTTGCGCTTGATTTGGCGCGTGGCTTGCGGGGCGTTTTGGCTTTGGCGGCCGGTTTGGCCGCAGGAGCGGCTTCCGTCAGATCGACCGGCACATCGTCGGGCACCGTGCCGAGCTTGGCCTGATCCTTGGCGATCGCGGCACTCATGCTGGCTTTGGCGGCGTCCGAAGGCCCCTCGTCGATACCGGCCTGGGTCTTGATGGCGGCCACGACGCTTTCCCCGCCGGCATCCGGCTTAAGCGCCCCGGTCGGCTTGACTCGGGTCGAGGTCGAGATGTTGAACTCACGCTGAATCTCATCGCGTGCATTGCGCAAGGGATCGGTCAGTGACTTGCGAATATCCTTGATGTCGTCAACCGCCGCCATCTTGTTGAATTCGGAACGAAACTCGTTGCCCATGCGCCGGATCGTGCCGAGCGAACGACCGAGTTGGCGCATCATGACCGGCAGGTCCTTGGGACCGACGACGATCAGCGCCACCACCGCGACGACCATCATCTCGGTCCAGCCTAAGCCCAGCATGCGTGTCTTTCCCCTGGCCGAAATTCCATTTCGCTAGCAGCGACACCCATCGGCCCGCTGATCTCCCGCGACCCGATGGTCTCAGGCGTCCTTGCTCTTGTCGGTTTGCTTGGCGTCGATCTGCGCCATCGGCTTCTCGTCTTCGTCCCGCATGCCTTTCTGGAAGGCTTTGATGCCGGACGCGACTTCGCCCATCATGCCCGAAATCTTGCCGCGGCCAAACAGCAACACAACGGCGATGGCGATAACGAGAATGCCCCAGAATCCCGGATTCATGACTAGTGCTCCAATTTCCTCGCGCGACCCGCGGCCGCAGGTTTCGAGCGCTACATCTATGGTCAATCTTGGGCGAAAACAAGAATGTCCGCGCTATTGAGCGAAACCGTCACGTCTTGGCCGGGGATAAGCGCGGCTTCGGCGCCGTGGCGCACCAGAAGCGGCCGGTCGAGTCCAGCAACGCCGATCTCCAGAATATCCGTGCCGAGCGCCGTGCGTTTGCCAAGGATTCGGCCTGACACGCCCTGCCCTTCGGTCGCGATCCTGATGGCGCCCGTTGGCCTCAGACCGATTGTCACACCGGTTCCTTCGGCAAAGCCATCCGCCGGGACCGGGCCGAACGGGGTCTCGATGCGCCCATTCGTCACTCTGCCGCCAAACTCGCTGAGGGGCGACAGGAAACGCGCCGCAGCGAGATCGACCGGCACGGCATAAACGGTCTGCGCCGCATCCACCTGGATCAGCCTTCCGTCGCGCAACAGCGCGATCCGGTCGCCGAGCAGCATCGCTTCTTCCGGATCGTGGGTAACGATCAGGCTCGTCGCCCGCGTTTCCCTGAGAACCGCCAGCGTCTCGGCCCTGACGGTTTCGCGCATACGTGCGTCGAGCCCGGAAAACGGCTCGTCGAGCATCAGGATACCCGGACGCGGCGCGATGGCCCGCGCCAGCGCCAGGCGCTGTTGCTGGCCGCCGGACAGCCGGTGCGGGTAATCGTTTTCGCGGTCAGAAAGCCCGACACGGGCAAGACTCGCGCGTGCCCGCCCAAGGGCGGTTTTCCTGTCGAGCCGATGCAATCCGAACAAAACGTTCTGTAAAAGCGTCTTGTGCGGGAAGAGCGCGAAATCCTGAAACATCAATCCAACGCCGCGCCGATCGGGCGGCACGTGGACATCCGGGCTCGACACGATCCGGTCGTCGATCCTGATGGTCCCCGCCTCGATGCGCTGCAAGCCGGCAGTGGCCCTCAAAAGCGTCGATTTGCCCGAGCCGCTTTCGCCCAGAAGGCAGACGATCTCGCCCGGCACCAGATCGAGGCTGAACTGATCGAGCACCTTGCGGTCGCCGAGACGCACGTCAATCCTGTCGAAACGCAAACCGGCGGCGAAGCTGACGCCAACCGTGCCGCGCGGTCCCCAGTCGCGGGAGCCGCGCGCCGGCGTCGCGGTTCTGTCCTTTATCAATCCTCGTCCTTTCCGGTCTCTTCGCTTTCGGCGGGCTCTTCGTCCTCGCCGGAATCGTCGGGATCGAGAGGATCCTCGTCCGGATGCAGATCGCCGTCGAAGGGCATGGGGATCTGCATGTCGGGCGGCACCCCAGTCGACAGGAAACCGGCCCCCTTCAATTCGTCGAGCCCCGGCAGATCGCCGAGCTGTTCGAGGCCGAAATGATCGAGAAACTGTAACGTCGTGCCGTAGGTCACCGGCCGGCCCGGCGTCCGGCGTCGTCCGCGCATGCGGATGAAGCCGGCTTCCAGCAAGACGTCGAGCACACCCTTGTTCATGGCCACGCCGCGCACGTCCTCGATCTCGGCCCGCGTTACCGGCTGGTGATAGGCGATGACCGCGAGGGTTTCGAGCGCTGCCCGGCTCATCGGGCGCTTCTCGGTCTTTTCGCGCTGCATCATGAAAGTCAGATCTTCAGCCGTCCGGAAGGCCCAAAATCCATCTCGGATGACGAGATTGACACCACGCGGCTCGTATTCGGTCCGCAGCTCGTCGAGCAACGCCTCGACATGGGCATCCTCGCCGACGAAATCGCGGATGGTCCCGACCGAAAGCGGCTCGGCCGAAGCGAAAAGCAGCGCCTCGATGACGCGCTTGTGCCGGAAGGCGACTTCGAAACGCTCCTCGGCCTCATCGGGCGCGGCGGCAAGGTCTGTTTCGGCATTGCCGCCGGTCTCCGGCTCCAACCCTTCTGTTTCGGGATCGGCCATGGCCTACTCCGCCGCCTCGACCCGCACGTCATCATGCCGCCGCCTGACGAACAGAGGACCGAAAATGGCCGCCTGACGCAGTTCCACTTCGCCCTGGCGCACCAGTTCCAGCGAAGCGGAAAAACTCGACGCCAGGGTCGTCGCCCGCTCTTCCTCGTCAACAAGCCAGTCCGCGAGATAGGTACTGAGCGGCACCCATTCGGCGCTGTCCCCGATCAGATATTGCAGACGGTCGCGCGCATCCTGCAGCGACAGAACGGTGCGGTGATAGGGCTGATAGTCGCGCGGCAAGGTCCGTTCGCGCTCGATGGCATAGGCCTTGAGCAGATCGTAAAGGCTGACATCGAAGGCGCTGCGCTGGACGATGCCGATCGCTTCGGGCATGCCGCGCGCGAAAACCGAAATGCCGAGGCGGGGTCGCATCTTGAGCTTGTTGACCACCTCGCGGATGGCTTCGAGCCGTTTCAGCCGGTAGTGCAAGGCCGCCGCCAGCGATTCCCCGCTCGGCTCCTCGTCCGAAGGCGCCTGTGGCACCATGAGCCGGCTCTTGAGATAGGCGAGCCAGGCGGCCATGACGAGATAATCGGCCGCGACCTCGATCCGCCGGCGGCGCATGTTTTCGATGAAGGCGAGATATTGCTCGGCAAGAGCCAGAACCGAGATGGCGGCGAGGTCGACCTTCTGGCGCCGGGCCAGATCGAGCAGGAGATCGAGCGGACCTTCGTAACCGTCGACATCGACATACATCACGTCGCTGTTGTCGACCGTCATCCCGTTTTGCTCCTGCTGGCGCCGACCGCATGGCCTGAGAGAATCGGACGCGGCAGGCACCGCGCCCGTCTCGTCAGTTTTGCTAATTCGAGCGCACGAAGCAATCGCCGCCGGCGGCTTTCACACTGGCACAAATGCCATTGGCATCCGCCAGCGAGTTGGCCGGCACCAGCACACGGTAATAGATCCCGAGTTCGGTCCCCAGATCGACCCGACGGATGAAGGCGTCGGCACCGTTGAACAGTCCCTGATAGCGCTGACGCATCGAGGCCATCGTCGTGTTGGCCGCATCGAGATTGCGTTGTGAACTGAGCTGCACATAAGCGGCCGCGGCAACGTCATTCGACGCGGTGGCGGGCGTCGCCGTGGTCGTGGTGACCGGCGCTGCTGCCACAGGCGGCGTCACATTCGGCGCCGGGGTCTGTGTGGCGACCTCGTTGGCCCGGCCGGCAATCAGGTCGATGGTGTTGGTGTCGGCCGCACTCTGGGCAGGCGCGGTGGTGACGACGCGTGTCGGCGCCGCAGCGCGCTGGAACGCCGAGGGACGCACAGCCGGATACGGCGCATTCGCCACCAGCTCACCCGTCGATGCCTGCGCTTCGGCCGTCGCGCTGTCGACGATCGCGGCGATCGGATCGGCTGCGGGAGTGCCCGTGTTGTCGGCGCCGGCCGACGCGACGTCTGTCGTTGCGGCCGGGGGCGTGCTCGTCACTGCAAAATCGGTCGTTTCGCCCGAATCGGTCGACAGTGCCGGCACGTTCGGCCGATCGACCGGCAGAACCTCGGTGGCGGCGACGGTATCGTCGTTGGAAACGATGGTTCCGTCGGGTCGCACGGTTACGGTACGCACCTTGCGGTTGGCCAAGCTTTCATCGGCAGTTTCCGGCGTGGCCACCTGACGGATGTCGGTAGCAACGTTTCCGCTCTGATCGCGGGACACGATCTGTTCATCGGTGGGCGTCTCGGTATTCGTCCCGTCGAGTTCGTTGAAGATCACCGGCTGGGTGGTGTCTGGCGTGGTCGACTCCGGCGTCGATTTGGCATCGACGGTATTGGACGCCAAAACCGGAACGGTTCCATCCGGTTCCGGAGTACCGCCAAACATCCAGAAGAGCCCGAGCCCGAGCGCCACCAGAACGGTCACGGCCGCTGCAGCGCCGACGATCAAGCGATTGCTGCCCGGCTTGCCCGCGGGAATCTCGCCATTCGTTCTCGGCTTTTCCGTTTCGCCCGGACCACCGCGACGCGTCGTGGCAACGGCATCGTCGAGCGATCCGAACATCGGGTCGGCCATCGCCGGCCGGGATTTCAAACGTTCCGGGCGTCCTGTTTCCGCCGCGGCGGCGGCAATTGCCGCTTCGGCCGCATAGGCGGCATCGTTGAGATTGGGTTCCTTTTCCGCGGCGGCGGAAGCGGAGCGGCGGTCGCCATGCGACAGCTTCACCGCATCGCCAATGAGATTTTCGATGTCATCGAGCGGATCGGTCGAGCCCTCGCCCGCCGGGCTGCCGTCTTCGCTGAGTCCGAAAATCGGCGCGGCAAAAAACCGGTCCTCGCTCCCGTCGTCCGGTTCCACCGGAACCTTGGCCTCGGATGCGTTCATGGCCCGCAAAAGCGAAAGGACATCTTCGTTGGCGACGGGGCCATTTCCCTGCGCTGTCTCCGGCGCGGACGGTTGTTTCGGCGCATGCCGCGGCGCCATCGGAGACGGCACGACGGGACCGGACGGAGCAATGGGTGTCCGAATGGTCGTCGGTTTCGGTTCCCGCACCTTTTCCACGGGCTTGAACTGCGTGATTTTCTGGACGGTTTCCTCGCGCTCCTGCTCGGCGATCAGGGCTGCGATCAGGTCCTCATCGGAAGATGAGATGGCCTTGTCCGGCGCATCCTCGTCCGGCGCATCTCCGCCGCCTTCCTGTTCCGCGCCAGATCCCGCCGGCTTCCATTTGAGCGCGGACAGGAAATCGTCGTCATCCGTTTCCGAACGAGGTGTCCCGGCGGCCCCGATCACAGGCGGCACGGGCGCACTGGTTTGCGTCGGACGGGATGGCGAAATGGACGGCGCCTCGACGACAGGTTCGGATATCCAATCGCCCCCCGGAAGGGCGGACGAAGCCGATCCACGTCCCCAGACGGACCCTGTGGGCGCGCCCGAACCGGCAGCCGGCCTGGCGCCAGGAACGCGTACGACCGTGCCGCCTGTGGGCAGCTTCTGGGGTTTTTCAGGTTCCGACGCTGGTGGTGTTGCGGGTATGGGCGCAGGCTTTTGAGCGGCAGGGCGATCGCTCTGCGCTTCCTCGGCCATCAGGCGCGCGAGTTCCGCAATCAGGTCGTCGGACGAACTCGGTTGCTCGTTACTGTTCGGCATCTGTCACGATCGATCCATATATTGGGCTCCCGGATCGCTGTCCGGTCTTCAAAAGAGACCCAGCTTTGGGCGCAGTGAGACATTTCAATGCGCCTGAACTATGACAGCTCCTCGGGTGCCGAGACTCCCAATATTGCCAGTCCATTTCTTAAGACTTGGCGTATAGCATCGACAAGACAAAGTCTTGCCATTGTCAACCTCTGCTCACCCACCGTCACGAAGCGCAAACCGGTCTCTTCGCGCCCACGCGTCCAGTAGGCGTGGAAGGCCGACGCCAGATCGTGCAGGTAGAATGCCACCCGATGCGGTTCGTGCGCGCGCGCCGCGGCACCGACCAGACGCGGCCATTGCGCCACCAGCCGGATGAGTTCGAAATCCGCTTCGGCGGTCAGTGCGTCGAGATCGGCGGCGGCCAGAGCCTTGGCCGACAGATCGAGTTCGGGCATGTCGCGGCCCGCCGTACGGAACACCGAACAGGCGCGGGCATGCGCGTACTGGACATAAAAAACCGGGTTGTCGCGCGTCTGCTCCTTGACCAGGGCGAAATCGAAATCGAGCGGTGCATCGTTGCGGCGGAACAGCATCATGAAACGGGTCGCATCCGAGCCGACCTCATCCACTACATCACTTAATAGGACCATGTCCCCGGAACGCTTGGACATTTTGAACGGCTCACCGTTCTTTAAAAGCCGCACGAGCTGGCAGATTCTGACGTCAACCTCCGCGTCGCCCTCCGAAACGGCACGGGTCGCGGCCTGCAAACGCTTGATGTAGCCGGAATGATCGGCGCCCAGAACGTCGATCATATGGGTGAAACCCCTGAGGTACTTGTTGCGGTGATAGGCGATGTCGGCGGCGAAATAGGTATAGGACCCGTCCGACTTGACCAGCGCCCTGTCGGTGTCGTCACCATAGTCCGTGGCGCGGAAAAGCGTCTGCTCGCGATCCTCCCAATCTTCGGGCGGCTTGCCCTTAGGCGGGGCGAGACGCCCCTCATAGATCATGTCCTTTTGCCGCAGCCAATTAAGGGTGGACTCGATATCGCCGCCCTCACCGTGCAGGGTTTTTTCCGAGAAGAAAACATCATGGTGGATGTTCAGTTTCCCCAGATCTTTGCGGATCAGATCCATCATCTGATCCAGAACGAGCGGTTTGATGCGGTCGATCGCCTCTGATTCGGGCATCTCCAGAAGGCTCTTGCCAAAAGACTTGGCCAGGGCCTCGCCTACCGGCACGAGATAGTCGCCGGGATAGAGCCCCTTCGGGATCTCGATGGTTTCGCCGAGCGCCTCGCGATAGCGCAACAGGGCCGAATGGGCGAGAACGCCGATCTGCCCGCCCGCGTCGTTGATGTAATACTCGCGGGTGACGTCATACCCCGAAAACGCCATGAGCGAGGCCAGCGCATCGCCGAACACGGCGCCGCGCGTGTGGCCCACATGCATCGGCCCGGTCGGGTTGGCCGAGACGTATTCGACATTGACCTTGATGCCGCCGCCGAGGTTGGAACGGCCGTAACCGGCGCCGGCCGCGCCCACGTCTTTCAGCGCCGCGCGCCACACAAACGGCTGCAACCTGATGTTGACGAAGCCGGGGCCGGCGATCTCGGCCCGCTCGACATCCGGATCGGCGCAAAGGCGTTCGCAAATCTGCCCGGCAATCTCACGCGGATTGCGCTTCAGCGGCTTGGCGAGGATCATCGCGGCGTTGGTCGAGAGTTCGCCATGGCCGGCATCGCGGGGCGGCTCGACGACGATCTTGTCGATCAGCGCTTCGAGTCCGTCGGCCTTCGGAAACAACGCGCGTACGATCGTGGCAATACGCGCCGAAAATTCGGCAAAAACGTCCATTTTCACTGCTCTTTGAACTTGGTGGACTGGCGTTAGCGGAAATCGCCGCGCCCGTCAAACCGGCTCAGATCTCCAGTGAGCCATGAAGTTCGATCGCATAGGGGTCGGTCATGCCGGCAATGAAATCGCAAACGATGCGCGCCCGCGCGGCGTCGCTCGTGGCGGCATCCGCCCATTCGTGCCAGCGCTGGGGCAGATCGCCCTTTTCCATCAGATGGTCGAACAGGCGCGCGACGATGGCCTCGCCCTCGCGCACCGGCTGCATGACCACCTCGGACCGATAGACATTGGCGAACAGAAACGCCGCCAGATCCCTCACCCCGCTCGCCATGTCCGGAGAAAAGGCAACAAGCGCCTGACGCGCGGCCCTGACGGCATCGGAATTGGTCGGCGCGTGATCGACGATATTGGCTTCGGTCGCCTCGATGGCGTTTTCAACAAGACGCGTAATCACCCGCCGCTGGATTTCGTGGGCCTGGCGTTCCTTTTCGAGACCGGGCCAACGCCTGACCACCTCGCGCTCGATGTCGCCGACAAAGGGAACATCGGCCAGATCCTCGATCTTGAGGAGCCCTGCCCGCAAGGCATCGTCGATATCGTGGGCGTTGTAGGCAATATCGTCGGCAATGGCCGCCGCCTGCGCTTCGAGCGAGGCGAAGGTGGTCAGCTCCAACCCGAATTCCTCTTCCGCCTCGCGCCAGCCAAAAGGCAGGCCCTCCTTTTTGTAGCGGCCATAAGGCTGGCCGTTCTTTTCCAGAAGCGGCCCGTTATGCTTCAAAATGCCTTCGAGGGTTTCCCAGCTCAGGTTGAGCCCGTCATGTTCGGCATAGCGGCTTTCGAGGCGCGTGACGACGCGGATGGCCTGCATGTTGTGATCGAACCCGCCATAGGCGGCCATCTTCTCGTTGAGCACGCGTTCGCCGGCATGTCCGAAGGGCGGATGTCCGAGATCGTGGGCCAGCGCCACCGCCTCGGCCAAGTCCTCGTCGAGCGACAGGGCGCGGGCGATCGAGCGGGCAATCTGGGAAACTTCGAGCGTATGGGTCAGGCGCGTCCTGAAATGCGCGCCTTCGTGATGGATGAAGACCTGGGTCTTGTGTTGCAGCCGCCTGAAAGCGGTGGAATGGATGATACGGTCGCGATCGCGCTGAAAGGGCGTACGTGTCCGGCTGAGATCGGCGACATGGAGCCGTCCCCGGGTTTCGAGCGGATCGGAAGCGTATGGAGCGGTCGGGCGCACTCTGGAATCGACCTCTTTTCATTTATATGCCGCATCCTTATCTTGATGACAAATCTCACATGAGAATGACCACAAAAAAGGTTTTCGACCGTACCATGACCGAACCCCTTGTTGCCGATATGCCCATCACCCTGACCGACCGCGCCGCGAAGCGCATCGCGCGGATTCTCAGCACGGAAAAAGCGGGCACGATCCTCAGGATTTCGGTCGCCGGCGGCGGCTGTTCGGGCTTTCAGTACCAGTATGATCTTGTTCCCGACGACCGGAGCGAAGACGATCTCGTCATCGAAAAGGGTGAGGCCATCGTGCTGATCGATTCGCTCAGCCTCGAATTCATGACCGGGTCCAAGATCGATTTCGTCGACGACCTGATCGGCCAGGCCTTCAAGATCGACAATCCCAATGCCGTCGCCTCCTGCGGCTGCGGCACCAGTTTTTCAATCTGACCCACCTTTCCCTCCCGTCCGCAAACGGCTATTGTTCCCTAATTGTTCTTGGGCGACTGGTGTGATGACGGCATCGCGTTGCGTAAAAAGCCAGGGCCAGTTCATCCCCGACGCAAAAGGGAGCGCGTTATGGAATTGAGACAGAGGCTGGACGCAGTGATCGAGCGCGCCCTTGAGGAGCAGCGCATCGTCGGCACCGTGGTGATCCTCTCCAGAAAGGGCAAAGTCGTTTATCGCTACGCCGCCGGGTTTGCCGACCGCGAGGCGCGCGTTCTGGTCGAATACGACACCATTTTCCGCCTCGCCTCGGTGACCAAGCCGATCGTTGCGGCCACGGCGCTGACGCTGGTCGGCATGGGCAAACTGAAGCTCGATGCGCCGGTCACCGATTATTTGCCCTGGTTCACCCCGAAGACCGAGGCCGGCACGACACCGGTCATCCGCATCCATCACCTTTTGACCCATACCTCCGGGCTCGGCTATGGCGGTCCTGCCTACGAAAAAGCGGGGATTCCCGGCGGCATGAGGGATGACAACTTCAGCCTCGAAGAAGTTGCCCACAGGTTGGCGTCGGTGCCCCTGTTCTTCGAGCCGGGCAGTCAGTGGCTCTATTCCATGTCCATCGATGTGCTCGGCGCCGTCATCGCGGCAGTGGAAGGCACGACGCTCGGCGAAGCCGTGGCGCGCCACGTCACTGGCCCGCTCGGCATGGCGGACACCAGCTTTGTCGTTACCGACCGTGCCCGCATCGCCACCGCCTATGCCAACATCCCCGGTGGGGCCGAGCGCATGCGCCCTATCCACACCATGGCCGATCCCTGGGGCAAGAACACCACCTTTGCCACCGAGCGCATCTTCAATCCCAAGGCCTTCCATTCCGGCGGCGGCGGCATGGCGGGCACCGCACCCGACTTCATGCGCCTACTCGAGGCCCTGCTTGCCGGCGGGCGGCCGATCCTTTCCGCCGACCTCGCCGCAAAGGCTTTCACCAATCAGATCGGCACCGTGGTTCGAGACAACGATCCCGGCGAAGGTTTTTCCTACTTCGGCGCGCTGTTGACCGATACGAAAGCCGCCAAATCGCCCTGCGCGCGCGGAACGGTGCGCTGGGGCGGCATCTACGGCAATCACTGGTTCGTCGATCCGGTTGCGAAATTGGCCCTCGTCGCCTTCACCAACACAGCCTTCGAGGGCAGCGACGGCCCCTTCCGCAACGAAATCCGCAATGCCATTTATGACATCGGGTAAAGGCGTCGTCGGCAAGGAGAGCGCATGCGCATCGCGACCTGGAACATCAACGGCATCAAGGCCCGGCTCGGCGTTGTCGAACACTGGCTGAAAGAGGTCGGGCCGGACATCGTCTGCCTGCAGGAGATCAAGAGCGTCGATGAAGGTTTTCCGCGCGAGCCCTTCGAGGCGCTTGGCTACAATGTCGAAACGCACGGGCAGAAGGGCTTCAACGGTGTCGCACTCCTGTCGAAACACCCGTTCGACGAGATCAGCCGCGGGCTGCCCGGCGATGAGACCGATGAGCAGGCCCGGCTGATCGAAGGGGTGGTGTCGACGGACACGGGCGTCGTCCGCGTCGCAAACATCTATCTGCCCAACGGCAATCCGGTCGACACCGACAAGTTCCCCTATAAGCTTCACTGGATGGAGCGGCTGATCGGTTTCGTCGAGGACCGTCTGGCACTGGAGGAGCCGTTCGTCCTGTTGGGCGATTTCAACCTCATCCCGACCGGCGCCGACTGCCATGATCCGGCCAAGTGGTGGGGCGATGCCCTGTTCCGACCGGAGAGCCTCGAAAAATTCCGCGCCCTCGTCAATCTCGGCCTGACCGACGCGGTACGCGCCGTCACCAGCGCCCCTGCCTACACGTTCTGGGATTTCCAGGACGGCGCCTGGCGCAAGGACCATGGCATCCGCATCGACCACCTGCTTTTGTCGCCCCAGGCCGCCGACCGCCTGACCGGCGTCACCATCCACCGCGACACGCGCGGCTGGGACAAACCGTCCGACCATGTGCCGGTCGAAGGCGATTTCGCGTTCTGAACCCTGCGGACCGCTATTTCGCCGATCTTGGCCACAGTCGCCCGACGCGCCGGCAGTAGTCGCCCGTATTCCACGCCGAACTTTTCGCGCATCATCGCCTCCTCGCGCGGCATGCGGACGATCCACATGACAATAAAGGCGGGAACCGCCAGCACCCCGGCGATCCAGTTCTGGATGAGCAGGGGCTGGGCCAGCACCGACAGCAGGAATGCGGCATACATGGGATGGCGGATATAGGCGTAGATGCCGCTGGTGACGAGGGCGTGGTTTTCGCGCAGTTCGAGACCCGGACTCCAGTTGATCCCAAGATCGGCATGGCTGCGCCAGAACAGCCACAGGAACGGCAGCTGAACGACGACGCCGATGATCGCCGCCCAATCCGGCAACGTATAGTCGGCAAACGCGAAAATCCCCGTCGCCATCTGCAAGAGTGGCAGGAACATCATCGCCACGAACATGCCCAGAAGGGCGGTCTGTTCGGCCGTGTCCTTGCGGTCGCTGACAATGGCGTTGTCGCGCACGCGGCGGGCCTGCGGTATGCGGATGACCAACTGCATGACAAAGCACAACAGCCAGACCATCGCGGCCCAAGTGTTTGCCCGCCAGTTCCAGATGGCAAGAATGATCAGAACGACTCCAAATAACGGGATAAGTAATCCCACCAGACTTTTCGTCATGGATTTTGTGGTGGCCGAATTACCCATTTCATCCTCTTTATGACCCGATCGGGGCCAGCGGTTATATTTGCGCCGTATCCGACCAATTCAACAGAAAGAAGAGTGCATTCGGCGTTTCGGCCGCATCGCCCCAGGGGAGCCGGACGACAGGGTTTTGAAAATCCCGTTCCGCGCCCGACGCCGGCCCCCGACCCGATGGTTTCGACCGCCGTCTTATCCGTTCAGCGCCACCAGCCCCGCCATGGCCACGGCCTCGTCTTCGTCCGGTTGCGCACCGGACACGCCGATGGCGCCGGCGATTTCGCTATCGATCATGACAGGGACACCGCCGGCCACGGCCAGCACTTCGCCCCCCAGCGGCTGCCCCTTCAGCGCTTCGGCCAGGAGCGCGGTCGAAAAACCGGTACCCGATGCCGTGCGGGCCTTGCGAAGCGCCAGATCGACCGAATAACCGCGCACGCCGTCCATACGGCTGAGTTCGAGCAACTGGCCCGACAGGTCGACAACGGCGACAACGACTGCGCAGCTTAGCGCCTCTGCTGCCTCCAGCGCCGCGCGAACGACATCGACCGCATCATCATGCGTCAGGGAAGGAAGGGTTTTCATATGCCATGCCTTTCAGGCCGTTGCGGCTCTGTTGGTTGCGGTGCGACACGCACCACGCATGGCGTCTTATTTTACCACATAGTCCGGAACCGGCCCAAACCGACAAATGCGGTTCTCTGCCTTTTTATGGTGCTTACGAGCCGCTGACCTTGGGGCCGACGGTTTCGGCCGCCGCCAGTGCGGAGGAGCGCTGGTCGGGCGTGGCAATGGACATGGCCTTGTTCAAAAGCTCGTCGATCCATTCCTCGTCGGCCGTGTCTTCGGCGCGATCATGCGCAATGGTCAGCCACATCAGCCCTTCCACCGGCTGCGCAACCACGCCTTCGCCGTTGAACAGGAGATCTCCGAGCGTTGCCTGCGCGGCGACATGGCCCTTGCGCGCCGCCAGCGACAGCCAGCGCGCGGCCTGCAGGGCTGACTGGCTGATGCCGTCGCCCTTCAAATAGAGCTTGCCGAGTTCATACTGCGCCTCGGCATCGGCGAAATAGGTGGCCGCGTGCATGAGCAGCGTCACGGAACGGGCGGAATCCGCCGGAATACCGGCATCCGGCACGCCGTCACGGTAATATTCGCCGACCTTGACGAAGGACTGAGCCACGATATTGGCTTCGAGCGAGCGCGGCGGCGTACTGGCATTCTCGTTGGCGATCCGGGAGAAATAACCGAAGGCGCGGGCGTCGTCCTTTTGCACGCCCTCGCCGTTTTCGTACATGGTCCCGAGCCGCCACAAAGCGATCGGCTGGCCGGCATTGGCCGCCGCTTCCAGCGCGACCAGCGCATCGTCCCGGTCACCGTCCGGCGCCGTCAGCGAAAGAGCGGCATCGGCCGCATCGGCCGAAACGGACGCCTGAAATGCCGCCGGACCATCACCTTGCGCAGAGAACGCGGGCGCCACGGCCTTCAAGGAGGGCGCGGGCGGCGCCGGCTCCTCGACACCGGGAATATCGGCGGGCGGGATCGGCTTGGCAAAGAAACTGAACTGGAACTGGAACAGTCCCTGCTGTGCTTCCGCAGTGGCGGTACCGGCCATTGCCAGAATCGACGCCAACACAAGAACCTTTACATCCATGAGGACATCAGATGTCCGCATAGCACTCCTTCTCGCCCCTGGCATCCCGGTCGACTCAACCCACCGAAACCGGCCTGCCCCACTGACCGGTCACATACCGGTGGGGCAGATACAAAATGCTCAGGCGATTTCTGTCCATCGATCCATTTTCTCCTGCCGATGCGCAAAGCCTTCCATCAAGAAGGTTTGCCGACATCGGCATGCGGCGACGTCTATGGACGGGGTTGGCTTCATTCAGCAAAAGGCGACTTGCCGTCGCCGATGGTCATTCGGCCACTGCCAAAGTCAGTTTTCCCGCCCGAACGATGCTTCTCCCGCTTGTTTGGGGTGACATTGTGGCACCGGGCATGAGCGTTTGATTGACGTGATCGTCAAAGCGTCAGTTTTGCGACAAGTGTTGCGCGAATGCCACGGCAAAGGCGTTTGCCGAACCTCGGGCCGGACTCCAAATATAGAGCCCGGTTTTCACCCGATGTCTTTATCCCGCAAGGTTGGACAAGGCTTCCTTGAGCCGTGCCCGCCGGGAAACGGCGTCGCTCTTGCGCTGCTTTTGCTCTTCGATCACCTCTTCGGGCGCCTTGGCGACGAACTGCGGATTGCCGAGTTTCTTGTCGATCTTGCCGATCTCGCCGTCGAGCTTGCCCACTTCCTTCCTGAGACGCGCCATTTCCGCTTCGAGATCAATGACGTCGCCGAGCGGCAGGGCGTGGATCGCCTCACCGAGCACGAGCTGGGCGGAATTGGCCGGCACCGCGTCGGCAAAGGAAATGCCTTCGATACGGGCCAACCGTTCGATGGCGGGCTGATGGGTGGCGGTACGGGTCCGGGTCTCCTCGCCGGCCGTAACGATCACCAGCGGGATCTTGGCGCCGGCCGGCACATTCATTTCGGCCCTCACCGAACGAATGCCGGAGATCAACGCGATCAGCCATTCCATCTCGGCATCGGCCGCCGGATTGGCAAGGCCTTCGAGGTCCGGCCAACTGGCGTGGACCAGAAGCGTTTCGCGCGCTGGCCCCACCTTGCCCGTCTCGGCCCAGAGTTCTTCGGTGACGAAGGGCATGAAGGGGTGAAGGAGCTTGAGGATCTGGTCGAGGATGAACGCCGCCGTCGCCTGCGTCTCGCTCTTGAGCGCCGGATCGTCGCCCATCATCACCGGCTTGGACAGCTCCAGATACCAGTCGCAGAAGGTCCCCCAGACGAAGTCGTAGGCGGCGTTGGCCGCTTCGTTGAACTTCATGTCGTTGATGGCCTGGGTGGTCGCCGCCACGGCCCGCCCGGTCGCCCCGATGATCCACTGGTTGACCGGCTCGGTAACCTTGGCCGGATCGAACCCGTCGACGCGGAAGCACGCGTTCATTTCGAGAAAGCGCGCCGCGTTCCAGATCTTGGTGACGAAATTGCGATAGCCCTCGACACGGGACATGGCGAGCTTGATGTCGCGCCCCTGCGCCGCCATCGCTGCCAGGGTGAAGCGCGTCGCATCGGCCCCGTACTGGTCAACCAGTTTGAGCGGATCGACGACGTTGCCCTTGGATTTACTCATCTTCTGGCCCTTCTCATCGCGGACCAGGGCATGGACATAGACGGTCGAGAACGGCTCGGTGCCGGTAAATTCGAGGCCCATCATCATCATGCGGGCGACCCAGAAGAAGATGATGTCGAAGCCCGTCACCAGGGTATTGGTCGGGTAATAGGTGGCGAGTTGCGGCGTCTTGTCGGGCCAGCCGAGCGTTGAGAACGGCCAGAGAGCCGAAGAAAACCAGGTGTCGAGCACGTCTTCGTCGCGGACGATATCGACCGGCTTGCCGTAATGCTTGTCGGCCTTTTCCTGGGCTTCCGCCTCATTGTGACCAACAAAGACTTCGCCATCCGGCCCGTACCAGGCCGGAATCTGGTGACCCCACCACAATTGCCGCGAAATACACCAGGGCTGGATGTTCTCCATCCAGTGGAAATAGGTGTTTTCCCAGCCCTGCGGCAGGAACTTTGTCCGTCCCTCGCGCACCGAGGCGATCGCCGGCTTGGCGAGAACCTCGGCATTGACGAACCACTGGTCGGTCAGGAACGGCTCGATGACGATCTTGGAGCGGTCGCCAAAGGGCTGCATGATCTTCTTGTTCTCGACCAGCGGCACCGGATTGCCATCCTTGTCCGTGGTCATCACGGCCAGGCCTTCTTCGGTGATCGCCTCGACGATGCGCTTGCGGGCGACATAGCGGTCGAGGCCGCGATATTCGTCCGGCACGATGTTGAGCGCGCCGATCTTGGCGTCGTCGAACTCTTCCTTGCCCTCGGCGATGGCCTGGGCAATGACCGCCGCCTCGTCATAGGGCACGCCGTCGGCGCGCATGGACGCCTTGGTGTCGAGCAGCGAATAGAGCGGAATGTTGTTGCGCCGGGCGACCTGATAGTCGTTGAAATCGTGCGCGCCGGTGATCTTGACCGCGCCCGAGCCGAAATTCGGATCCGGGTATTCGTCGGTGATGATCGGGATGTAGCGCCGGTGTTCCTTCGGGCCGACCGGGATCTGGCAGAGCTTGCCGATGATGGGCTTGTAGCGCTCGTCGGACGGATGTACCGCCACCGCGCCATCGCCGAGCATGGTCTCGGGACGCGTCGTGGCGATGGAAATGTAGTTGCGCTCCTCGGAAAAAACGACGTTTCCGTCCGCGTCCTTTTCCACATAGGTGTAGGTCTCGCCGCCGGCCAGCGGGTACTTGAAGTGCCACATATGGCCGTCGACTTCGATGTTTTCGACTTCGAGATCGGAAATCGCCGTTTCGAAATGCGGGTCCCAATTGACCAGGCGCTTGGCGCGATAGATCAACCCCTTGTCGTAAAGGTCGACAAAGACCTTGAGCACCGCCTTGGACAGCCCCTCGTCCATGGTGAACCGCTCGCGGGACCAGTCGCAGGACGCGCCAAGACGGCGAAGCTGGTTGAGGATGGTGCCGCCGCTTTCCGCTTTCCAGGCCCAGACCTTTTCGAGGAACTTTTCGCGACCGATCTCGCGCCGGTTCGGCTCCTGGCGCTCCATCATCTGGCGTTCGACCACCATCTGGGTGGCGATGCCGGCATGGTCCATACCCGGCTGCCACAGGACATTCTTGCCCAGCATGCGGTTGAACCGGACTAATACGTCCTGCAGCGTGTTGTTGAGCGCGTGCCCGATATGCAGGGATCCCGTTACATTGGGCGGCGGGATGACGATGGAAAAGGAATCGGCATCCGGTTTGGCGCCGGCGCCGGCGGCAAAGGCATTGGTAGAAATCCAGGCCGCGTAGATGCGGGCCTCCACCGAAGCGGGATCGTAGGTCTTCTCGAGCATGCTGAAGCGTGCCTTCAACTGGGGAAGCCCGCCAGGAAGCGGCGGGCAAAAACATCGAAATGAGGTGTAAAGCCGGGCACGGGCACGAAGTCAACCGTCACGGCGCCACAGGGGCGCCCAGAATATCGCGACAACGTCGATTTTTAGTGGTCAGCGGCCACCCCGCGAGACGCGCTCGATTTCGCGTTCCACCAGCCGTTCGACCACGGCGGGCAGGTTTTCATCGAGCCATGACTTGAGCATGGGCTTGAGCATTTCCCTGACCATGCCCTCGATCGTCTGACCGCCGGCGCCAACGCCGAAATTGCCGAGCCGCGCAAAGGCGTGGCTCGCCGCCGCCTGCGCCGTACTGTCGAGCAGGTGATCGGCGAGATCCTCGGACAGCATCGGATCGGGCATGGTGGCCGATCCGGACGCCAGAACCGGTTCGGGTTCAGGTTCCGGAATTTCCGGGCCCAGGTCATCTGCCCCAACGAAAGCGACATCATCGGGCAAACTGAAATCGACAGGCTCTTCCGCCTCCTCCGCGGCGAGATCGGCCGAAAAATCGGGTTCTGGAATGGTTTCCTTTTCCACGACCTGATCGAGCGACAGCGCCAGGGGCTCTTCTTCCGGCTCCGGCTCGATATCTTCCATGGCAGGCGCCTTGGGCAATTCCTCGGCCAGGAAGGCATCGAACGAGGATAGAGCCTCATCGACCGGATCAGGATCGGATGCCGCCTCCGCAGGACCGGCGGTGCTTGCCGCCGTATCGTCGTCGGCAATAATCTGCCGGATGGAGGAAAGGATTTCGTCCATCGAGGGCTCTTTCGCCGCGGGCTTGTTCATTCCTGCCTCACTGATACTCGCCACACCCCAAGCCAGCCCCCGCATCAAGCGCGAGCAACTCGCCGGGTACTGATTCGGTCAATTATAGATTAACGCAGTCCAAGCCCAAGCCGAACGCACAAGCACCGGCTTTGCACGGCTTTAGGCTGTTTGGGGTATGGAGGCTCCAAAAGACGTCCCGGCGCACGCTTGCGCCGGGATCCGGAAAGAGCCAAAATCAGTTCGGAATGGCGCGCAGATCCTGCCAGATATCTTCCACCTTGGCGCGGTAGGCATCTGGCGTACGGACCTCGACCGGAAGCCCGAGATCAGCCGCCGACATGCGTCCGATGGCGGACAGAAGCGACAGGGCCGCATTGAAGCGGCCGGATTCGGCATTGATCCTGGTAATCTGAACAGTCGTCAGATCGGATTTGGCGTTGAGCACGTCGAGCTGGGTCTTCTGGCCGACCTTGAACTCCTCGGTGGTTGCATTGAGGACCCTCTGGTAGGCGTTTTCCGAAGCCTTCACGGCGGCGATGGTCGCCGCGCTTGTGCGAAGACTGGCCCAAGCCTTGGTGATGGCGGCGCTGATCGTGGCGTAGGTCGCCTTTTCCGTCATCTCCGCACTGATCTGCGCCAGATTCGCCTTGCGCAGGCTCGCGCCGTTGTACCCGCCGGAATAAAGGGGAACCGAAAGGCTGAGGCCCACGGAAGCGGATACGGTATTGCCATCGCCAATCAAGGACAGGCTGTCACTGACATTACCGGTGGCCTTGAGCGTTGGCCCAAACGCGGCCCCCGCAGCGTCCGCCAGGGCCTTGGCGGCTCTTACCGAGGCATGGGCGGAACGCAGGCTCGGGTGATTGTTCTGCGCCAGCTCAAGGCCCTGATCGACCGAAGTCGGCAGCTTGCTTTCGAAGGGGAAGTCAAAGCTCAGATTCTTCGGCATATGACCGATGTAGCGCACATAATTGGCTTCGGACACAGCGAGATCGGCGGCGGCGCTCTGTTGATCGGCCAGAGCCGAAGCGAGCTTGGCCTGAGCCTGAGCCACGTCGGTCTGTGTCCCCTCGCCGACGTTCAATCGGTCCTTGGCAGCCTGTACCTGCGCCTGCAGATAATCGACCGTGTCCTGACGCAAGGCGGCAATCTTGCCACTGACCACGACGCTGACATAGGACTGTGCCGCCGCCAGAAGGATGGTCTGCTCGGTATTGCGCGCCGATTCCATCTGGGCTTCCGTACTGGCCCGCGCCGCCTCGACATTCGCCTCGGTCTTGCCGTTGTCGAACAGCGTCTGCGTGTAGCCGAGACCGATGCTGCCTGATGTGCTGTTCAGCGTCGTTGTGCTCATCATCTTGGAACTGGCGTCCAGACCAGCCGATGCCGACAGGAGCGGCATCGTTCCCGCCTTGGCGATGGCAATGCCTTCCGATGTCGACTGCGCCGAAACACTGGCTGCGAGAATCTCGGGATTATTGGCATAGGCGCTCGCGAGCGCCGAAACCAGGGATTCTGCTGACGCCCCCGAAGCCACCAAAGCGGCGATCGCGGCAAAGGTCGAAACCCTCACCAGTCTTGCACATTTCATTTTTTCAGCCTCCGCGACCACTAACTGACCGGGGAGTTAGTTTCCGCCGGACGAAGATTCAAGCCGAACTAAGCGTTAACAGATAATTAACCTTTTGTCGTGCTGAACATGCAACACTCGCCGCGCCTAACACAGCTTATGGCCGAGAACTGGCATAACCAATCGACTTTTAGTTTTCCGGTTACCGATCCGTTTACGTTAATGCGCAAAACAACGCCACGGAACGCGCTGACAAAAGCTCTATCGTTTTGTGAACATGTCGCTTTTTTCGCCACAGGCTGATCTCGCACGAACGCCGTTCGGGCGAGATTTTCCTCATAAATCGTTCAGACAAAACACAATACGTGGCGCCGATTCCGTCGTTTGATCGCGGTTTTCCGTCGTTCAGAGCGTGAAAGCGTCGCTGGCCGCAAAGGCGGGAAGACGCGGCAAGGAGATGTCGAACGCCTCGTTACGGGTAACGGTACCATCCGCCCTGATGAACAGAGTCGCCACCGCCGTGCGGCCATGCGCCATGCCCGTTACCAGCCGCCCGCCTTCCTTGAGCTGACGCAGGAGTGATTCGGGTTCGCGTTCGATGGCGCCTTCGATGACGATGACATCGAATGGCGCCTCGGACGGGACGCCGTCGGCAAGCGGCCCCGGCAAGACGGCGGCATTGCCCGTTTCGAGCGCGGTCAGGATGGAATCGGCGCTGGTGGCCAGATCGGGATCGTCTTCGAGGGCCACCACGGCGCTGGCGACACGCGCCAGGACGGCGGTCGAGTAGCCGGTCCCGCACGCAACGTCGAGCACCACATCGTCAGCCGAGATGTTGCCGAGCTGCGCGAGACGCGCGAAGGCTTCCGGCGCCGGAAGAACGCGTTTGCTGGCGCCCGGAAGATCGTGACGCATGTCCGAATAGGCCAGCCCTGCCCGCGCATCCGAAAGGAAACGCTCGCGTGGCACGTCCAGCATGGCCTCCAGAATGGCCTTGTCGGTCACCTCGCGGGGAAGCAACTGGGTTTCGACCATTTGCAGGCGCGCTTTGGCAAAATCGGGCATGGCGTTCGGTTCCCTCGCATCGGCGCGCATCATTGCGCCACCGCATCTTGGGCTCAATAATCTGGCAAACGACCAAGCGCAAGCAAGGGCACCGCCATCGGACAGGGATACAGGACGCAAACGGCCGTTTTCCCTTTTCGGAAACCCAGCGCAAATGGCACTGCTTGTCGGGCAAACAGGGTCTTCAGAAATACTTTGGAGAATAAAACAAGAAGGCTGGATATAGTCATATCCAGCCTTCTTTTTTTTAATTCGTACAGCCTGAAGACTGCAAAAACCAGGGATTATTCCGCGGCGGCGCGGGCTTCGTCGAGCCAGCCGTCGACGGCGGCCTGATGATCGGCAATCCAGGCGCTGGCCTGGGCTGCGATGTCGTCGTCGCCGTCATTCATCTGCGCGTTCTGGGCATAGATGTCCTCGATCGGAATACGCACGACGTTGAGCAGTTTCTCGACAGCCGGATTCTTTGCGATGAAGTCGTCATTGGCCACCGGCAGAATGTCGGTTGCCGCAAAGCCCATTGAGCAGGGATCGGACACACAGGTCTCAAGACCGGTCACAGCCTCGGGAAGATCAAGGCCTTCCTTGTCAGGGACCGTGATCCACATGACATCCTCGCCCGGCTTCAATTCGTTCACCGTCCAGTTCGGCGTCCAAGTGTAGAACAGGATGTGATCGCCGGCTTCATAGGATGCGATCGCATCGGCCATGGAGGCAGAATAGCCGGCCTTGATCGGGTTGATGTAATCAGTGAGATCGAAGTCTTCCATATAGTCGCCGATCCGGATTTCGCAGCCCCAGCCCGGCGGGCAGGCGACGAGGTCGGCCTTGCCGTCGCCGTTGCGGTCGAAGGCTTTCATGACGTCCGGACGCTTGAAATCGTCGAGTGACTTGATGTCGAACTGCTCGATAGCGGCAGTGTCGACAAGGAACCCCTGCAGGGCGCCCTTGGGCGCGACCGCGCCGACGATCGAGGCCGTATCCTCGAAAGCGGGCTTGTAGGTGTCGTGCAGCGGGAACCAGCCATTGACCCACAGGTCCATATCGCCTTGGGCGACCGACTGATAAAAGACTGGCACGTCGAGCGTGGTCGGGCCGTCGACGGTGTAGCCGAGCGTTTCGAAAAGCTGCTTGTAGACTTCAGCCTGGAACCAGCCCGTGTCCCAGGTGGCCTGCCCCATCTTGATGGTGATGCCGTCGCCGGGGGTGTCACTGGCGAGGGCAGGAAGGGATGAAAGGCCGGCAGCGCCGGCAACAAGCGCGACAACGGCCGCAATGGATCGCATGGTATGTGCCATTTTAGGTCTCCGTTTCTGGTTGCGTCTTTGGAGGGCGCACGCCAAATCACGGCGCGATGCACCCTCGAGGATCGGGCAAAACACCCGATGACAAGGTGAGCGCTAGATCACCTTGTCGGATTCGATTTTCTGGCCGCCGAAAAGGGTCTTGAGCGCGTCAAGCAGCGTCATGCGGTTGCCGAAACCCGGTTCGGCAAAACCCTGGGTGATGCGGTCCAGAACAATCGCCAGGATGACGATGCCGACGCCGCCGGCGGTTGCCTGCCCGACATTGAGCCGGCCCAGTCCGGTGTTGACGACCAGACCAAGTCCGCCGGCTCCGATGAGCGCGGCGATGACGACCATCGACATGGCCAGCATCAGCGTCTGGTTCAGACCGGCCATGATCGTGCGCATGGCCAGCGGAATCTGCACCTCGCTCAGCGTTTGCCAGGGTGTGGCGCCGAATGCTCCCGCCGCCTCGACGAGATCCTCGCGCACATTGCGGATGCCGAGATTGGTCATGCGGATGATCGGGGGAAGAGCAAACACAATGGTGGCGATGATGCCAGGCGCCATGCCGACGCCAAACAGCATGACGATCGGCACCAGGTAGACGAAGCTCGGCACTGTCTGCATGACATCGAGAATCGGCCGCACGATGCGCCAGGCCATGTTGGACCCGGCGACGAGAATGCCGATGGGAACCCCGATCACGGTGCAGAACAGCACCGCGGTGATGATCATGGCGAGTGTCGTCATCGTCTCGGGCCACAGCCCGATCATGTCGATGAAGAAAAAGCCGATCACGGTGATGAGCGCCATGGACCGCCCGACGACGCGCCAAGCGATGAGGACGAAAGCCAGCGTGACGACCAGCATCGGCACCCAGGCGAAGAACATGTCGAACGCCTGCAGAACGTGGGTCACCGGCACCTGCATGGCCCTGAAGAGCGGGCGGAAATTCGGCACCAGAAATCCGCGCACGAAAGTGTTGACCCAGTCATCGAAGGGAATAACGAGAAAATCGGAAGGGCTCATTGATTGGGCCTTTCTTGCGGCTTGCCGGCCTTCGCGAACGGGTGCAGCCCGTTCGGCCTGGCGGCATCTGGATCGGGGGGTGCGTCTGAGTCGTCATCGTTTTCGTCCACCTCGATAACCTCCTCGTCGGAGGCCAGGTGTTCGAAGATCGACGATGGCTCGACCGACCCCACGAATTTGCCGTTCTCGTCGGTCACGGCGATGGGCGCACCGGATTGCGCCGCCGTGTACATCTCGTTGATATAGGATTCGCTGGAAACGCTCGGCACGTCGGTCTGCATGACCTGCGCCACCGGGGTATCCGGCTTGGTGCCTTCGAGATCTTCACGGGTGACCATGCCGACGAGCATTTCGCGACCATCGACGACATGGGCGACATCGACCCCGGCATTGTCCATGACGGCCAGCGCCCGGATCGTATTGGTCTTGAGCGGAATATGATCTGCGTCCTGCGCGATGTCGGAGGCGGTAAACACACGCGAGCGGTCGACATCGGCGACAAAGGCGCGAACGTAGTCGTCGGCCGGGTGCGAAACGATGTCCTGCGCCGTTCCGACCTGCACGAAGGCGCCATCCTTCATGATGGCGATGCGATCGCCCAGAAGCAGGGCTTCGTTGAGGTCGTGGGTAATGAAGATGATGGTCTTTTTCAGCTCCTTCTGGAGCACGATCAGCTCATCCTGCATCTCACGCCGGATCAGCGGATCGAGCGCACTGAAGGGCTCGTCCATCAACAGGATTTCCGGGTCGGTGGCCAGACCGCGTGCAAGACCCACGCGCTGTTGCATGCCACCGGAAAGCTGGTCGGGCAACGAGTCGGCGTGATCCTCGAGGCCGACGCGCGACAGCGCTTCGATGGCCGCCTTTCGCCGGTCCTCCTTCTTGATGCCCCTGACCTTCAGGCCGAATGCCACGTTCTCAGCCACCGTCTTGTGCGGAAACAAGGCGAAGTGCTGAAACACCATGGTGATCTGGCGTCGGCGTATGTCGCGCAGACGCTTGGCATTGCAACTGGCAACATCGTCATCGCCGATGAGAATCTTGCCTAAGGTTGGATGGATCAGCCCGTTGAGTGTCCTGACAAGAGTGGACTTGCCGGAGCCCGACAGTCCCATGATGACGAAAATCTCACCTTCGTTGACTTCGAAGCTGACATCGTCGATGCCAACCGTCACGCCAATTTCGCGAAAGATTTCGTCCTTTGATCGCCCCTGCTTGAGAAGGGAGAGGCCTTCGCCTCGCTGGTCGTTAAACAGCTTGGAGACGTTTTCGACTTTCATCTTTATCGTCATGGCAAGTACCTAACGCGTGAGAGCCAAAATTGGAACCCATTCAACCAATTCATCGATGGGACTCGGCATAAGGAAGCATTCGTTGATGTTCGTCTGTTGCTGGCTCCACCCACGTTTAAAAGGTGATAACTAACTGAAATTACATACCTAATAGCTCACCGACTTTGCGTTTATCTTCACCTGATGGTTTCGGTTTCCCCTCGCCTGATCTTTCTGAGGAAAAGGAGGATTTCGCTGCCAATAGCGGCCCGCCCAACAAAACCGGCTGATATGTCGCAGGCGGCGATTGTCCTGCTCGCTCAGTTGTTTCTGCGTCGATAACCGTCCCGTTTGGGACTTTTCAGTCGCGTCAAGCTGAGATCGGCAGTCTTTTTCAGTGCGTTTGTGATGTCGGGACTTCATCTCAAGCATCGTCTGCTTTTTTTACGACAGGCCGTCTTTATTGGCCGACGTAGAGCGCAAAGCCGCCGTTCAGCGAGAACTTTTGTGGCCGTTGCGATGAAGTCAGTGGGCATCGGCGACAAAGCGTCGATCTCGGTGCACCGCGTGCGCAGACGCCCGGCTTCGGCCTTGATGGCTTCGGGACGCCGGAAACTTCTCTCTCAATCAACCAACGCGGCATGGTTTGCGCAGACCTGTTTTTTCGCGATGCCAGTCACCGCGCTTCCCAGCCGTTGTGCGTTCTGAGCGCGCAGCGCGGGCAGCCCAGATCGCGGCTGTGTCACAGCAAATGAGACGGCAAGAAAGCCAACGGCGTTATAAGCAAGCATTCAAAGCCGTGTGCATATTCCGCCAAAATATTCTACTGCCTAGAGTCCGACTCGAAACTCATTCTGCCCGCGCCAAGCGCCTTGTGATCAACATGACGGAAGCAGCGTAGAGGAAGGCTTCGGCCGAGGCGATGGTGCCTTCGAAATCCTTGGCCAGCCTTCGGTTACGGTTGATCCATGCGAATGTACGCTCGACCACCCAGCGGCGCGGCAAGACCTGGAAGCCGATCTGGCCGGCGATCTTCTTGACCACCTTAATGGCGATACAGGTTGCATCCTTGACCCTTTGGGCGCCATAGGCGCTGTCGGCGAAGGCGATTTCGACAAAAGGGAAGGACCGGCGCGATGCCTTGAGCAGCGGCACGGCGCCATCGCGGTCCTGAACATCGGCCGGATGAACCTGGAGCACCAGGGCGCGACCGTCAGTATCCACCATGACGTAGCGCTTGCAGTCCTTGATCTTCTTGCCCGCGTCGTAGCCCCTGGGGCCACCGTCCTCGACGGTCTTCGTGCTCTGGCTGTCGATCACTGCCGCCGAAGGACTGGCCTCGCGCCCGGTTCGCTCGCGATCGGCCATGACAAGGTAGTGATTGATGGTCTGGAACAGGCCCTCGCGGCGGAAACGCAGGAACCAGCCATAGACCCGTCGTCATCGGCGGGAAGTCCTTGGGCAGAAGCCGCCAGGCGATACCGCCCCGAAGCACGTAGATGATGGCGTTCATGATCTCCCGCATCGGCCATTGGCGTGGCCGACCAGTCCTTGCCGGCGCGGGTATGAAAGGGGCGAGAATTTTTCATTCCGCATCGCTCAGATCGCTTCCATAACGCAAATGATTGCGACTATGCTGCCGCCGGGTGGCCGGTGTCCACATGAGGCTCTCCAAACTGGCTTTGACAACCGTTTGGAATCACATTCGGACCCGGCTATCCATCCTTCCCCGAGTTTCAGGACGGCCTCCTAAAAGTTTAGCGTTGTGAATTACCGCCCCGAAATCGACGGCCTTCGTGCGGCTTCTGTGATTGCTGTTCTGCTTTTCCATGCCTTCCCCGAACTCGTTCCCGGCGGTTTTGTCGGGGTTGATGTCTTCTTCGTGATCAGCGGCTTCCTGATCACGTCCATCATTCTCGAAGGCTTGCGCAAGCAAAGCTTCACAATCGCCGGTTTCTACGGAAGGCGCATCAGGCGGATATTCCCCGCCCTTTTCCTCGTTCTCGCCACGTCTCTCGCGGCCGGATGGGTTCTGCTGCTCGCCGATGAGTACGCACTTCTGTCAAAGCATGTAGCTGGCGGCGCCGCCTTCATCACCAATTTCATGTTTGTTCAGGAAAGCGGCTATTTCGATGTCGCCAGCGCGAGCAAACCGATGCTGCACCTGTGGAGCCTGTCGATTGAGGAACAGTTCTACCTAATCTGGCCCCTGCTGATCACGCTGCTCTACCGGCGGTTTTCGACCGCCTCGGCAGGCGCAACCATCCTCGTGTTGCTCGTCACATCCTTTATCGTCAACGTGGCCTTCGCCGACGCCTATCCGGTTGAAACCTTCTATTATCCGTCAGGTCGGTTCTGGGAACTGCTGATCGGCGCTGGCCTCGCCTACCTGCAGTTCCGCAAGACAACGGTCTTTTCCGACGTTTTTGTTCGCGTCGATACGAGGCTGATGCCGGGGGCGACGGCGGGCATCGTCTCGATCCTCGGCCTTGCCCTTATCCTCGCCAGCGTCCTTACGCTCGATGCCGGGCGCGCCTATCCAGGGTTTTGGGCGCTGATGCCGACGCTCGGCGGCGCCCTCGTGATCGTCTCGGGATCGCATTCTGTTCTCAACAGGGTACTCCTGGCCAATCGGGCCATGGTGTTTGTCGGCCTTATAAGCTTCCCGCTCTATTTGTGGCATTGGCCAATCCTGTCTTTCGGCCACATCCTTTATGGCGCTCCCGATGCGGCGTGGAAGCTCTCGGCCTTGGCCATATCCTTTGTCCTGGCGACTCTCACATATCTGCTGGTCGAAAAACGCATCCGCTATCAGCGGCTGCTCCCGGCTCCAGCCATTTTCGCGGCGATGGTCGTCGTCGGCTTCGCTGGCGGCTTCGTCTTCACTTCTGGCGGTATCGTTAGCCGAGAGATCAACAGCCTCAACCAGTTCGAGCAGGAGCCTTTCACGCTCGAACTCGCCCGCCAGTGTGGGCTTGATGCCGAATGGACCGAGAAATTCGTGGATTGCTACGAGGACAAGCGCCCGCCCCTCCGCTTCGCGATGGTCGGCGACAGCAAAGCGGGAGTGATGTTCAGGGGCGTGATGCAGAGTTCGACGCCGGCAGGCCGCTGGAAAATGGTCGGTGGCAACACAAAGGACGGCGGGTCCCTGGTCACTTACGATCCGACAACGCCGGACCTCACTAACACCAAGATCACGAAGAACATGCTCGACGCGGTGACCAATGATGACAGGATCAAGGTTGTTGCAGTCGTTGGCGCCGCGCGCGCCATCACTGACTTGCACAATGACTATTCCTGGCGCGGCTTGCGGGACGAAAGCCTTGATTGGCAGTCGGGGGAAGCACAGCTCGGCAACTTTGTCGAAGTGCTGGTCGCGGCCGGCAAGAAGGTCATTCTCGTGGTCGACAACCCGGCGCTCGGCACGCGGGAAGGCTGCCTCAACCGGCTCGTCTCCGTACCTCTTGTCGGGGTACTGCAAATGAACAAGGCGGACCACAATCCCGAATGCTCGCTCAGCCTCGATGAGTATTACCACCTGCGCCAGCGCTATATGGACCTGCTCGACAGCGTGCGCGCCCGGTTCCCTGATGATGTCGCCGTGCTGGATACGGCGGCGGAGGTATGTGACCTATCCGCGAAAAGATGCACGAGGACAGTGGACGGTCGCCCGGCCTTCGTCTTTACCGACCACATGTCCTACCATCTTGCGCAAAAGATCGGCGTGAAACTGAACGCTCTTGCATCAGAACTCTAAACCAGACTGTTCCTATCCGTCTTTCTTCGAACGCTTGCGGATAGCAGCTTTGGAAACTCCGTGCTTTCTGCCGATCTCACGGAGGGAGAGCATGCCGGCGCGGTAATCGCGCTCAACAGTTTCCCAGTCTATCGGTTTGGGTTTCGACATGGCTTTCCAGCTTCATAAGCAGAAACCCCCGCCAATCGTGGAACTGACGGGGGACACTCGATCCGATCAAATGGAGCGTGACCTGCACGCCATGTAGCCACTGACTACATTGTAACTATGGGCTACATTCGCAACATGAAGGAGATCACGTACACCAGGGACACCATCAAGCCCCTTCGCCGGTTACCGGAGAAGATATCGAGGCGCATCCGGTCCAAGATCGAAGCTTATGCAGAGAACCCGGCGTCTCAGACCAACAATGTGAAGGCACTAAAGGAACGTGACGGTATTCGGCTCCGGGTTGGCGACTGGCGCGTGATCGTGAAAGACGGCGAAGTCCTCACCATTCTCGCAATCGGCCCAAAAGGAGGTATTTATGACTGATACCGTCACCATCGACCGGGCGGAATATGATCGCCTCGTCAGCATCGCCGAAGAGGTTTCCGACGCGGCTGCGTTTGACCGCGCCGTTTCTCGTCTGGCTTCCGGCGAAGACGAGTTGATTCCGGCAGCTTTCGCCAACCGCATCCTGGACGGCGAAAGCCCCCTTCGGGTCTATCGCGATTTTCGTGGACTCACCCAGAATGCCCTCTCCAAAGTGTCGGGCGTGAATCGGGTCCAGATCGCCGATATCGAAGCTGGCCGGAAGACCGGCTCCATATCGACGCTACGCAAGCTTGCAGAGGCACTGCGCGTCTGTGTGGACGATCTGATCTGAGCCAAAGCCCCGCTAATCGCGAGTCTGACGGACTAACTCGATCATAATAAGCCGACGCCACCGCATCTTTTCGTGCTCCCGCCAACCTCTTGTCCGGCGGGCACGAAATCAGGTTGGATGAAATATGATTAACCACTTCTAGATTGCTGTATTAAATCAATTCGTGCTATTCTATCTGTGATAATTTCAGGTAATTATTGTATCTAGGATGGAGAAAAACAATGAATAACAAGGACAAAGCAAAAATTTCTTCAAGCTGGCATAGAGGCCGAATTTCCGCCTTGCTCAAGATGCTGGACAATCACGAATTGAGCAGAGAAGAAGTGGCCATTTTAGTCAGCCACTATGGAAGTGAACTCAAAAAGCTATTTGAAGACGTTGACGAAGCAGATTCCTATATCGGAACACGGATTGACGCGATCCTGTCACGGATCAAATCGCGTGGTGTTGAAGATTCAATCACTGTCGTCGACCTTAACGAAACAGACTGGCACGAGTAGTTTCGTTCTTCTTGCCTATAACGTTCGCTTCGGTTTCCGAGAGGCCGTCCAAAACCCCACCAGTCGTGGGACTGATGGGGTCTACTTGATCCAGTCGAGTGGAGCGTGACTAGCACGCGAGAATTCACCGGGAAATTAAAAGCCACCCGAAAAGCTAGGCGTCGGATCATCATCACCATGATGCGCGAACCGGTAAATCCGCAGCATCCGCTGATTTTTGGCGCCGAACTTGCCAAGAACATCGGGGTAAAACACATTCGCGTCCTGCGCGACAGGAAAGCCGCCACACCCAATGCCGCAATGAGCGCGTTGAAAACTCAGGTTTTCAATCTCGCTGTCGACGAAGGACACGTCCCGGTCAATCCTTTGCGCCTTGTGGGACGCTTGGAGACGCCCAAAGGCGGGCAAGAGGTCGTTTCCGATACCCAGATCGCAAAATACTACTTACAGCACTCCTCGGGCGCTCCATGGCTCGCGATGCGCATGCTGACCGAGTTTGGAATGCGTGTATCGGATCTTCGCATCATGGGACGCCAGAATGTGAAGGGAAGCGTCCTGGTCTTCGACACGGTCAAGACCGGTGTCAGGTGCGAACTCGCCATCACACCCGAGATGATGGCCGACCTGCCCGACAACGGTCCGGAGCTGACGTTCCTACTTTCGGAGAACGACAAGCCGTTCTGTTCCGACAAATCGCTTTCGCAGCGAATCGTGAAGTGGTTCCACCAAGCGGGGATTGAGAGCGTGTCTGCGCATGGCGTGCGGAAATGGCTCGCGACCAAAATGGCCGAAAACGGCGCGACCGAGATGGAGCTGATGGCGCAGTTTGGCTGGCGGGATGCGAAGGAAGCACGCCCTTATGTGACAAAGGCAAACCGCCGGAAATTGGCCGCTCAGGCCAAGGCAAAAATCATCGGTGTGTTACGTCTGAACGACGTTCCGCATGCGTTCGTGTAACGCATAGGGAAATTCTCAGTTTCCGCAATCATTTGGGAAAGGGGATGGAGGCCACGTCCGGAATCGAACCGGAGTACACGGATTTGCAGTCCGCTGCGTCACCACTCCGCCACGTGGCCTAACCGGGTCAGCTTGCTATACGAAAGCCTTCATCCATGCAAGCGCGAGGATGCCTTGTCGACACGGTACATGCTGACGAGCATGTACTTTTATCCCGGTGTATGGAAAAGACTCCCAAAAAAGATCGACCTTGGGGATCCTCACGCGTCCGGATCGGAAGCGATTCGATTCTGTTGGTTTCGGTCCATTTCCCGCCCGCAATGGGCAGCGATGGCGGTGGCGATCGGTGTCTGCAGGGCTCCTTGATTTTCACACCGGTGCGCCGGAACAGACAATGATCATGCTACCGATTTATTACGCTTCCCATGACGGGCACACCCGCCTCATCACCGAAACCATCGCCGACCGGCTGCACACATTGGGAATCGAAGCCACAGCCGTCGATATCAGGGACGCGCCGGACGAGATTTCCGGGCTTCCCCTCTTCGTCCTGCTCTCCGCCATCCGTTTCGGCTATCACCTGCCCCGGGCCGATCGCGCGCTCAAGCGCTTCGCCGCCCTGCCCCAGCGCCCGCCACTCGCCTTGGCCAGCATCAACCTGACAGCGCGCAAACCCGAAAAGAACACGCCGGAAACCAATCGCTATTTCCAGAAATGGATCGCGCGCCACGCCGTCACGCCGGCGCTGGCCCAGGTCTTTGCCGGCAAGCTCGACTATCCCCGCTACAATCTTTGGGAACGGGTTATCATCCAGCTGATCATGACCATGACCAAGGGCGAAACCAACCCCACCGCGATCGTCGATTTCACGAACTGGCAGCAGGTTTCGGATTGGGCCGACGAAATCGCGGCATTCCTTGCGGCGAACGGATAAAGCTTAGTCGTCGCGGGAGCGCTGTTGCACGAAAATCAAGCAATTTCAGAAAATTGGCTCCCCGGGCAGATATCGTAGAATGCTGGTTTTCCGGAGGCTTTGCGCAAAGGTACGGCTTTCGGAGTGCCTCCCCCGCTGTTCGCCACACAAGCCCAAGGTCCTCTGGTCCGGGAAGCCCAAAGCACCTTGCCGGCTGGACGCTCCAGCCCTTACCGCCCTCATTGCCGAGGAAGCGAGCGCCAAACTCGACAGCGAAGTCATGATCGATGTTTTGCGGCCGGTGCAGGCCTACGATGCAGGCGGCCGCGCCCGGAGCGCTTTCGACCATTGTCGAGGCTCTGGCGAAGGCCAAGGAAGTCGGCCTGGCGCCGGGTGATCTGAACACGGCCCTTACCCTGGTCAATTGGGGCGAGGGCAACAATGCGGCATAGCACTTCGGATTGGGCGTTCCACTGTGTGTTAGGGAAGTTTCTCTTACTCTGCTCGGGACGCCATTCCCGTCGCCACGACCGAAGACCAACAATTCGATACAAGGCTAGTCGATTCTGTGGAGTAGGCAATGTTGGCGACGTGAGCCGCGCCCATCTGTTCGGCTGAAAGTTGCAATGCTCTCAACGCCGCTGCCTCCGAAGACTCGGCTTCCCAAAGAAGTCGTTTGCACGAAACGCCGCTCACCGGCCCTATAAGGACCGCCCCTTCCGGTGCGTCCGCAATAACGACTTGAGCAATCGTTTGGCTTATGGCTGTTTCCGCTTTTCCGGTGGTAACAAGGTTTGGCGCATTTGCTGTGCTGGCACACCCTGCCAGCATTGCAGCAACTAAAATTGCAGCGGACACCTTTGTTTCAATAGTAATCAAACATATAGCGTCCGTCGCTTAGTATTTTTCAAATGTGAATCCGCAGTTTTTCTCGGCTGCGACGATCTCCACGGCGTTCATTCGACCTCGTAGATTGCCTATCAGAGCCTCGCCACCACTATCGCGACTTGTGAATAGGAGGGCCGGCCAGAAAAGCACAACGCCAACACCAACCATTGTAGCGTCCATATCGGCTTTGCTCTTCTGCGCACCAACTGCTTGTGCAGCCTGCACCGACAGAATACGCGCCTCTGTCTGGAGCTCGCTACACGACATGTTGCGGAACAGGCCGGGATCAATAGGTGCTGCGCTGATACTCTGTGGCGGCTTCGCACAGGAAGTAACTGCAACCAAAAGAATTACAGAAAAGTACACAAATCTCATAATTTCCCCCCCGTATTTAGTAAATAAGCAGCTAATAGGCGCTTTGTCTATACGTCGGGCTTGCAGCACTTTGACGTCAAACAGAGAGACACAAACCGACTTCGCGTTATGAACAGAATTATACGTCTCTGATGCGTTGCACATAAAGACAAGTTTATTCAATAGATTAAGTGAAAAGTTGGCTCCCCGGCCGATATAATCGAATGCCTATATTCGGGAACTTTTAGTTAAAGATGCGGCTTTTCGGGGTCTTCGAAGCCAAAAGGGAATTTTCAGCACAAAGCCACACCTCATGTGGAAAATCGAGCATCATAGATTTGCCTGACGCAAATAGCAGAGGTAGAATGAGGCGGTTGGGCATCATCAAGGAGATCGGCAGTGTCTATTCTCTTGTCACCCAACTCTTCAGCATATCCGAATATTATGCCCGAAGCGGCCTTACGTGCATTCGCCGCTGGCACGCGCGAACGAGAACGCTGGGAACGGGAGCATATTTCGGGCTACGTGCAAATACCCTATCCGCTCGATCGGATGGCGGAACGCGATGCCTGGTATATGGGCTTTCAGCGTATCGATATCCTCGGCAACGGATAAAGTTCGCCTGCATCGCGCATTGGAACACAACCATTGTCGGCCATACAGGTACCGCCATTCGCCCGGGATCACTTCGGCTAACTTACCTCAGTTTGGACTCGGCATTCCAGCCAATTTGTCGGATGCCGACTCCATGGAGCAAGGCTCAACGTAAGCGCAACAGCTCAAGCTCGTTGTGCTAAACTGTGAGTCCAGGTTTGGGGAGATGCGGTTTTCGGGCCCAAAAAACCAATGAAATCAATGGCTACTTGGAGAGAATGGCTCCCCGGGCCGGACTCGAACCAGCGACAAGTCGGTTAACAGCCGACTGCTCTACCAACTGAGCTACCGGGGAACACTATTCGGTCACCGAATGGTGCGTCCGTTTAGCGGGTTTGTTCGGTTTTGCCAAGACCCGTTTTCAGCAAAATGGGGGTCACTTGCTCTCTCGCCGGTTTCGCGCGGACCGAACGAGGTCGGCGGGACTGTTCAGTCCCGCGAACGGGTTCTGCCCGAAACGCTCGGGAAACGTGGCATCCCGCCGGCGTTCGGGCGCAACCATATGGCGCGGCCCCATGCCGCGCGGGTTTCCGTCCAGCGCGTCGAAATGTGCCGAGAGCGCCGAAAAACGCCAGAGCGCATTGGGTGGATAGGATTGGCCGGCATAGGCGGCAAAAACCACATCGGTCGTTTCCGTCATGGCCTTTTTCAGCCTTTCGGCGAGGTTTTCGGGCAGATCTGGGCAATCTCCGGCCACGCTCAGCAGCCAGTCGGGCTTTTGTCCCGCTGCGCGAAGCATTGATACCGAGGCAAAAATGCCGGCCAGGGGGCCTCCCGACACGTCCTCTTGATCCTTGACCAGCGCATCGGCATCGAAGTCGGCGAAACGTTTAGCATCGATTTTGCCGATCGAAATATAAAGCGGAAAAACCCGGGGCCGCATTCTGGCGATGAGCGTAATGAGAATCGGTTCTCCGCCAACACGCAACAAAGGCTTGATGACGCCGCCGAACCGGCTTCCTTCGCCACCCGCCAGGATCACGCCCGCAACTTTATCCATCGGTTCTTCCTTCCGGTCCCAGCAAACCTTAACGGACAGTTAACCCGCCTTTGGCTAGACTTGGTCTTGGTATTCTGCGGAAAGCCCCGGTGCATGACGCACCGGACAGAACGGGATCAGCTAGGATGGCGATTGGAAGCATTTCAGGCTCCACGGGTTATACGATTGGCGGCAGATCCGTCGGCGCCAAGGCAACCGATCTTTTCGGCGACAATTCTGCCAACGCGACCAGTCTGTTCGAGGCCAGCGTCACGGCGTCGTCAGGCCTGACGGTCGACAGCCAGGACATTGTCGTCAATGCCCTGCAGAACCAGATCGACCGGCTTCAGGGCTATCGTACCAATCTGACCGTCACCGAAAAGCAGCAGCTCGCCGATTACCAGCAGACCATCACCGATATCAACGAGACCGCGACCGGACGCCTTCTGACCTCGGACGAAATCGAGGAACGGGCCGACGCCTATCTCAATGCCTACAAAATCCTCGGCAAGGAATACAAGGATTTCAGCAACGACACCTTCATCACCGATAGATCGACGGCACTCGAAGATCTCATCGCCACCAAGCCGACCGGGGCGGAAGCAGACCGGCTCGAGCGCCTGCAGGTGGTCTACGAAACCCTGAAGACGCGTGCGACCGGCCGCGACACCGACCCGCCCACGTCCCTCGTTGCCCAGATCAGCTCCGTCGGCAAACAGATCAGCCAACTGACCATTGCCCGGCCCATGGCGACGCTGACGCCCGAAGAGATCCGCCAGCACGATGTACTAGTCGATGAAATCAACGACCATGCCGGCTACGAACTCGAGCTGAACAGCACGAAAAAGGCGCAGATCGAAAAGCTGCAGGATACGATCAACAAAATCCGGAACGGCACCTCCGCCGGGCTTTTCGCCTGATACCCGTTCCGCCGTTTGCGACACTCAGGCGCAATCGCCTAAAATTTTTGCAATCGTCCTGTCATTTTCACAATGCCTTTGTCGTAGCGTTCGCAGACCATCTGGCATGGGAGGGAAAGATGAAGCACAAAGTCCTCGAACTCCGCACCGTTCTGGTTTCCGGCCAGCTTTACGCGTCATGGGTGATGATCACGGCGGGCAACGGCCCGCGGCGCTGATCCACGCGACGATGATCCGGGCGTCCTTCGGACGCTTATTCCGAGCCGACCTCTTCGAGTTCGATCAGTGTCCCATCGAAATCCTTGGGATGCAGAAACAGGACCGGTAGCCCGTGCGCGCCGATACGCGGCGTCCCATCGCCGAGGATATGTGCGCCCTGCCCCGTCAATGCCGCGGCCGCCGCCGTGATGTCCCCGACCTCGAAGCACATGTGATGCATGCCCCCGTCGGGGTGACGTTGCAGGTACGCGGTGATGGGTGAGTTTTCGCCAAGCGGAAACAGCAATTCGATTTTGGTATTGTCCAGCTCGACGAAAACCACCCTGACCCCGTGTTGCGGCAGATCCTTTGGCGGCGACACCTTGGCTCCCAACGCATCGCGGTAGCGGGAAACCGCCTTGTCCAGATCGGGCACGGCGACGGCAACATGGTTGAGGCGGCCGATCATGACAAAAGCTCCCCGTGGGGCACATCCCCCCATCCGTCAAAAAGAGGGGAATCCTGCATAGGCGCTTCGACCAAAACCGGAAAGGCTCTCGCAAACCGTCTCATCTGTTCGTCAGCCTCCCCTCGATGCGGTCCATGACCTTGTTGGCGGCGTCGAGCACGTTGGTGCCCGGCCCGAAGATTTCGGACACGCCGGCCGCAAAGAGAAAATCATAGTCGGTTTCCGGAATGACGCCACCCACGACGACCGGCACGTCGCCAAGGCCCATGTCGGCGAGGTGGCCGATCAATTCGGGCACCAGCGTCTTGTGCCCGGCGGCCAGCGAGGAGACGCCGACCGCGTCGACCGCCATGTCGCGGACATGCGCGGCCACTTCTTCGGCCGTTTCGAACAACGCCCCGAAATGGATGGCATAGCCCATGTCGGCAAAGGCGGTGGCGATGACCTTGGCGCCGCGATCGTGCCCGTCCTGGCCCATCTTGGCGATAAAGATCGACGGCGCCCGGCCGTGTTCGGCTTCGAATTTCCGGATGCGCTCCTGGAGCGCGCGATATTCCGGGTCGGCCTCGTAGGTTTTGTCGTAAACCCCGGAAATGATCCTGACGGAGGCCGAATAGCGCCCGAATACATCTTCCATCGCCTGCCGAGATTTCACCCGAGCGTCGCCCGCGCCCTTGCAGCCTCGACGGCGGCACGGCCAGCAGATTGCCCGCGCCAGTTCTTGGCGGCACGAGGTCCCGAAGGACCGGCCAGCGCCGCCTCGCAGCGCGCGGCATTGCGGGTGCGCCGGATCTCGACGAGCCGGGGCAATCTGTTCTTCGCCTGAACCTTGCGGTTGTCGATCTCGCGGGTTTCGATCTTCTGCTCTTCGGGCGAGCCGGAAACGGTTGACGCCGACAATGACGTCCTCGCCCCTGATCGACCCGTGCCTGCCTCAAGCGCTGCCGCTTCCTCGATGCGCAATCTTGGGCGTGCCTTCCTGCACCGACCTTTGTCATGCCGCCCTGGCCTCTTCGACCTCGCGGATCAGCGCACCGGCGCTCGGCGACCAGATCGGCCGTTAGCGCCTCGATGTAATAGGAACCGCCCAGGGGGTCGACAACATCGGTCACCCGCGTCTCATGCATGCAGAATCAACTGGGTGTTGCGGGCGATACGGGCCGAAAAATCGGTCGGCAGGGCAATGGCTTCGTCGAAAGAGTTCGTGTGAAG
>CAXXWD010000006.1:0-71237 GCA_963667595.2 Devosiaceae bacterium
TTTCGAAACCGGCGCCACATAACCTCGTCCGGTCCGTCGGTTTACGATCCGGAAGAAGTCATCTTCAAGATCGTTTTCAGGCTCAAGGACGCGACAGGCAACAGCTTCGGGACCTGAGATCAGTTTTCAAAGGTGTGGTGTCGGTTTTGCCCGACATTGCGCAAACGATACGGCAAAAAGCGCGAATGTTCCGGTTCGCCCGGCGCGCGACGTACCGGAGCCATGGTCATGGGGCATTTCGTCACCGATTTTCGCCGCAATTGACCAGCAGAACGACTAAGAGGACGCGCCACACAAAGGCAAGGTTTAGGGGTAACGTCGATGCGTACAATGAAGATCTTGATCGCCGCCCTGGCTTTGGTTCTGGTCACGACCTTCGGCGGCTATGCCGCCACGATCAAGGTCACCGTCAACGGGATTGAGATCACCGATCTGCAGATCTCGGCGCGGGCGGCCCTGATGCGGCTTGAACATCGCGGCAAATCCAATTCCGACGGCTGAAACTGGCCACCAACGAACTGGTCAACGAGGCCCTGCAATTGAGCGAAGCGACCCGCATCGGGGTTTCGGTTACCGATGAGCAGGTTGATAAGGCCTATCTGAACGTTGCCCGCGCCTCCAAGCTGAGCGCGGAAAAGCTGACCGAGTTCCTGACCGGTTCCGGTGCGAGCGTCGAAACCCTCAAAAACCGGTTGCGGGCCAACCTGGCCTGGTCCGGCGTGGCACAGAGGGAAGTCGCCCCCCAGGTGAACGTTTCCGAACTCGAACTCGAAGAGAAGGCGCAGGACCAGATCGAAGACTCGCTGAGCTACGATTATATCCTCAAGGAAGTCAGGTTCATCGTCTCGAAGAGTTCGAAGATTTCCGTGTCCCAGCGCACCGCCCAGGCCGAACAATACCGCAAGAATTTCCAGGGCTGCGCCACCGCTGTGGACCTGTCGCTGTCCTATACGGACGTGGCCGTTCTCGATGTGGGGCGGCGCCATGCCACCCAGCTTCCGGAGGCGCTCGCCAAGGAACTGTCGGGGCTCAATGTCGGCGGCATTACCAAGCCGCGCGTCGCCGATGGCGGCGTGTCGATGCTGGCGGTCTGCGCCAAGGCGTCGGCCCGCGACACGACCTTCATCAAGAACCAGATGCGCCAGGAAACGGGCAATACGGAATACAAGACCAAAGTCGACGCTTTCCTCGAAACGCTGCGCGAGCGCGCGACGATCATCTATCAATAGGCTTCAAAATGAAAAACGATATCCTTCCCCTCGCCGTCAGCATGGGCGAACCCCAGGGCGTGGGGCCGGATATCATTCTGAGCCTGTTCGCCCATCGCGCGGCGCTTGATCTTCCCCCCTTCGTCGTGTTCGGCGACCCGGCGCTGTTTACCGCGCGGGCGCGCCGGCTCGGTCTCGATATTTCGCTTGTCGAAGCCACGCCCGACAAAGCGGTCGGGCTGTTTGCCGATGCGCTGCCGATCATGCCGGTCGGTCCGGCGCTGGCCGATACGCCGGCCGAACCCGATCCGGCCAATGGCAGAAGCGTTATCGACGCCATCGAAAAGGCGGTTCGTTCGGTTGAAGCCGGTCTCTGCCGGGCCATCGTCACCGCGCCGCTGCACAAGGCGGTGCTTTACGAAGCCGGGTTCACCTATCCCGGCCACACCGAATTCCTGGCCGCGCTGGCGGAAAAGGACGGTGTCGTGCCGCGTCCGGTGATGATGCTGGCGCACGAGCGCTACCGGACCGTTCCGGTCACCATCCATGTTCCGCTTCGGATCGTACCGGACAGCATCACCAGCCAACTGATCGTCGAAACCGTCGAGATCGTGGCGCACGATCTGGCCGCGCGCTTCGCCATCGCGGCGCCGAAAATCGCCGTGACCGGGATCAATCCCCATGCGGGCGAAGACGGCAAGATCGGGCGCGAAGACGAAGAGGTGACCCGTCCGGCCGTCGCCACGCTCAGGGCCAGGGGGATCGACGCCATCGGCCCCCTGCCCGCCGACACCCTGTTCTACCCGACGCACTGGGCCCTTTATGACTGCATCGTGGCCATGTATCACGATCAAGCGCTGATCCCGATCAAGACTCTGGCCTTCGATCGCGGCGTCAACGTCACGCTCGGCCTGCCCTTCATCCGCACCTCGCCCGATCATGGCACCGCCTTCGATCTGGCCGGCACCGGCAAGGCCTCGTCAAAAAGCATGCTGGCCGCGCTCAATCTTGCCGCCGAGATGAGCCGCGCCGAGGCATGAGCCCTATCGACGAACTGCCGCCCCTGCGCGAAGTCATTGCCAGATACGGGCTCAACGCCCGCAAGGAACTGGGCCAGAACTTCCTGTTCGATCTCAACCTGACCGGCCGCATCGCCCGCGCCGCCGGCGATCTGTCCGATGCGACGGTGATCGAGATCGGACCTGGCCCCGGTGGGCTAACGCGGGCGTTGTTGTCGGCTGGGGCGAAAAAGGTCATCGCCATCGAGCGCGACGTGCGCACCCTGCCGGCGCTCGAAGAGATCGCAACGGCAGTCGACGGACGGCTGGATATCGTCAACGGCGACGCGCTCGCGACCGATTATGCCGGACTCGCCTCGGGACCGGTCCGCATCGTCGCCAACCTGCCCTACAACATCGCCACACCCCTTTTGATCGGCTGGCTTTCGACCGCCCCCTGGCCGCCCTTTTTCGAAAGCCTGACGCTGATGTTTCAAAAGGAAGTCGCGGAACGCATCTGCGCCCGCCCCGGCACCAAATCCTATGGCCGGCTCGGCGTTCTGGCCGGCTGGCGGTGCGAGGCCCGGCTCCTGTTCGACGTCTCCCGTTCGGCCTTTACCCCGCCGCCCAAGGTGACCTCGTCTGTCGTGCATCTCACGCCCAAGCCGGCCGCCACCGAGGTGGAGGTCAAAACGCTCGAAGCGGTCACGCGTGCCGCCTTCGGTCAACGCCGCAAGATGATCCGGCAAAGCCTCAAGGGCCTCCCGGTGCCGGCCGAAAACCTTGTCGCCGCAGCCGGTCTCAAAGGCACCGAACGGGCGGAAGAACTGTCAGTCGAAAGCTATCTGGTCATCGCCCGCACCTTGGCCGGTCTAGACGGCAAGAAGCGCTGAGCCGTTTGTTTTTCCGCACTGAAGCAGCCTGCGATTTAGTTGACTCCACCATACACAGTAGTAGTGGCGTCGGGCGCTGTTTCGAAGCTCAGGCCACAGGTGACGACGACGTGCGACTAAAGCGTGCGCAAGCGCCCATCACTGGGCACGGGAGCTTACGGCTCTGGGACAATATAGTGCGGTTGCCGCCACCGCGCCATGTGAAGAGCCATGTGTGGCGCAACAAGACGGATGCCGCAGACACGGGGCCAAACCAACTGGTTGATGGTTCCTCAAGAACGCGGACCTGAATGGGACCCGTGTCGCGGCCGCCTTATTGGCCAGCGGTCAATCCGATCGCAGAAAAAAATAGACCGAACGACCGCAAGCACTTGCCCATCATGCCCGGAAAAACTCCTGCAACAGGGCCGTTCACATGTGTTCCGTGGTTTCTGCCTAATCCGGCTCCACCCCATCCCGAACGCCGGTGATCATCGCGACGACTTCATTGCCAGTCACCTTCTTGGCGTCGAGATTGCCAACAAGCCGACCATGGCGAAACACCCAGATGGTATCAACGAGATCGAGAACCTGTCTGAGGTTATGACTGACAAGGATGAGCGGAATCCCGTCCGCCTTGAGCTTGCGGATGATGTTTTCGACCTGTGCCGTCTCACGAACGCCGAGCGCGGCGGTGGGTTCGTCCATGATGATCAGACGCGTGGCAAAGCTTGCGGCGCGCGAGATGGCGACGCACTGACGCTGACCACCCGACATGTTGCGGATGGGAACGGAAAGATCCTCCAGCTTCACCCCGGTGCGGCGTAGCGCCTCGCGGGACTCGGCCGCCATTTTCCTGTCGGCTAGGATCGAGAACGGTCCGAGCTTCAGGGCGAACTGTTCCCGTCCCAGAAAGACATTGGCAGGCACATCGAGATCCTCGGCCAGGGCCAGATCCTGATGCACGGTTTCGATCCCGGCAAGACGCGCGTCGACCGGGCTGGCGAAATGGGTCGGCTTGTCGCTGTTTCCGAAGTACATCTCGCCCGAGGTCGGCTGCTCGACGCCGGTGATCTGGCGTACGAAGGTCGACTTGCCGGCGCCATTGTCGCCGACGATGGCAACGTGCTCGCCTTGGTGGAGAACAAAATCCGCGTCTTCCAGGGCGTGGATGCCGCCGTAATGCTTGGTCAATCCGAGCGTGCGCAGCACGACGTCGCGTTCACTTGTCTCGGTCATTTCTGCTGCCCTTTCGATTCGGCCAGACGGTAGCGACCCTGCCGATAGACATCGAGCACCACCGCGGCGACGATGATCGCGCCCTTGAGCATCTCCTGGTAGTAGACGTCGACACGAAGGAAGGTAAAACCGGACAGGATGAGTCCGAAGATCAGCGCACCGATGACGGTGCCGATGATCGAACCGCGTCCGCCGGTCAGCGAGGTACCGCCGATCACGGCCATGGCGATGGCGTCGAGTTCATAGGACAGGCCCATGCCGGACTGCGCTGTCTGGCCGCGCGCCGACAGGACGACACCGGCCAGGGACGCCAGCATGCCGGCTATGGCGTAGACCAGCACCAGGTGACGCTCGACATTGATGCCTGAGCGGCGTGCCGCCGTCTCGCTCGAACCGATGGCATAGGTGCGCCGGCCATAGAGAGTCTTGGTCATAATGAAGTGGAACAGAATCGCAACTGCGATGAAGATCAGCACCGGGGTCATACCCTTGCCGATGGCAATGTAGCTATCGGTGGGGAAAGAGATCGGGCTGCCCTTCGAGTACCAGTTGGCAACGCCGCGCATCATCACCAGCATGCCGAGCGTGGCAATGAAAGGCGGTATCTTGGTAAAGGCAATCAGCGATCCGTTGATCGCACCTGCGGCAAAGCCGATCGCGAGCCCGATCAGAACCGGCACAAAGACCGGCAGATCCGTCAGCGCCGGGAACATGGCGCGGGCATAGGATGAACTTTGCGCGAAACTCATCGCGATCATGGCGGTGGCACCGACAACCGAGCCGGAGCTCAGATCGATGCCCCCCAAAATGATGACCTGGGTCACGCCGACGGCGATGATGCCGACCACGGAAACCTGCAGGATCATGATGGAGAGGCGCTGTGTGTTGAACAGGAAGGTCCTGTCCTGAATCACCCAGCCGAGAATCTCGAAAAGCGCGGCGATAGCGAACAGGCCGATCAGAGCATTCAAGTGCTGTGAAATGCCGCGCGCGCGCCACGAACGCTTTTGTTCCGGCTTCGCTAATTCAGTCATTGACATGGTCTTTCCCCTTCGCATTGGGCTGGGGATGGATGGGCGAAGGCAAAGTGATTGCCCCCGCCCGGTTGGTATCAGTTACGGTTTTCGAAGTCCGACAGATTGTCCGGCGTGACCAGAAGGAACGGGATATAGGTCTTCTGATCGAACGGCTCGCCGGCAATGATCGTGCGGGCGAGATCGAGCCCGCCGGCACCCTGTCCGGCCGCGTCCTGGAAAACGGTGACGTCAAGGTCCCCATCCTTCATCGCCGCCAATCCGTCGATCGTGGCGTCGATGCCGGCGATGACGAAATCGCCGGTATCAAGACCGGCGGCCTTGATCGCCTGAATGGCGCCGATGGCCATTTCATCGTTGTTGGCGATGATGGCATCAAACCCGATATCGGCGGAGAGCCAGTTGGTGACGAAGTCACGCGCTGGCACACGCTGCCAGTCAGCCGACTCGGAAACGACGATCTCCATGAACGAGCATTCCGGAGTGGCGATGACATTCTCGATGTCCTGGGTGCGCACCCGTGCAGCGAAGTTGCCGAGCTGGCCTTGTAGAACCGCAACCCGGGCGCCGTCGCCAAGACCGCGATCCTTCAACAGCCGGCAGACTTCCTCGGTCTGCATGGTCCCCGAATCTTCCTCATTGGATGCGATGAAGGCCTGGTTGGCGGGAAGGTTGTCGACATTGATTGGCTCGCGGTTGACATAGACGAGCGGAATGCCGGCGTCCTCGGCCATCTGGGAAATGGCGATGGTGCCATCGGTATCGACCGGCAGGACGATCAGAGCATCGACACCCGATGCGATCATGGTCTGGATCTGGTCCAGCTGATGGCCGACATCGAGCTTGGCGTTCTCGACCTGCAGGGTTAGGCCGTCGATTTCATCGGCATGGGCGATCATGCCGTTGCGCAGCACGGTGATGAAGTTGTCGTCGAAGACATGGAACGCAGCGCCGATGCTCTGGTCTTGGGCAAATGCCGGCAACGTCGCCAGGCACATCACGCTCGCGGTCGCGAGAAGCGTCAGATTCTTCATAGAATCCCTCCCGTTTTTGGACTTGCTTATTCTTGGTTATGAGAATGACCGGACATCGAAGTCAGGTGTGCCGGCCGTTGGTGGCTTTCTGCCAAATCGGCGCCGACAGGTGATGAGCTATATCAACCCAGCCCATCAATCGCGCCCTTATCTGTGTGCTCCTTTTCTGGCTTGTTACCGTGTGAATTCAGAATGGCTCAGGCTACGGCTGGCGCTCCTGCGGCGGCGCGAATGCGCGCCTGCAGGGACCTGGCGACGGCATGAAAGTAGATGACGTGGATGTCTTCGATCTGCTCCATCATGGCGAGCGGCGCGCGCAGGCAGACATCGCTCAACTCGGCGATCATGCCGGCCTTTTCCTGTTCACCGGTCATCGACACGGTGACGGCGCCGGCGTTGCGAGCATAGCGAAGGGCGCGCAGAACATTGGGACTGCCGCCGCTGCCGCTCAAGCCAAAAGCCACGTCACCGGGCACAAGAAGATTCTTGAGCTGCTCCAGAAAAACATCCTGGTAGCTGAGGTCATTGGCGAGCGCCGTCACCAGCGGCACGCAATCGTTAAGGCTGACGATCCGAACGCGCTTTTTCGCCAGGACATCCGGTCCCAGATCGAGATCGAGCGAGGCTCCCTTGCCGAGATCGCAGGCCATGTGGCCAGCCAGGGCGGCACAGGCGCCATTGCCAAACGTGTAGATCGTCTTGCCGTTGACATAGGCGGTCTCGAGCACATCGACGAGTGCTTCAAGCGAATCCGGGTCAGTTAACGCAACGGCTTCGGCGACGACCTTAAGATAGTCCTTGATGCTACTGGTCACTGTGGATCAATCCTTTGTGCTGGAAGACGAGGGCAGCCGCGCCCGTGAGGGCAACGCTCCGGCCGAGTGCGGTCAGATGGAATTCGGGTCGTCGCGGGTGCGCCTGGATGGAGCGTGCCAATGCAGTGGACCGGATGATGTCGAGATCGAGCGCGGTGCTGACGCCGCCGCCCAGAACGACGATTTCGGGATCGATGAGATTGAGCGCAGCGCCGAGGGCGCGTCCGACATCAACGGAAACGGCTGCGAAAATAGCCTGGGAGGCAGCATCGCCGGCTTTGGCGCACTCGGCCAGCGCGCGGGCATCGATCTCGCCAAGACCGGCTTCACGTGCCAGTCGGGATATGGACGGACCAGAGGCCAGGGCTTCCAGGCAACCACGATTGCCGCAGCCGCATTGCGGGCCGTCTTCCCTGACGACAATATGACCGATTTCACCGGCGGCACCCGCGCCCTTAAGGCGGCGACCATTACTCAGGATGGAGCCACCGACACCAGTGGAGATCGTCATCCACAAAACATTGTCCTGACCGCGCGCCACGCCGAACAGGCATTCGGCCAATAGACAGTTGTCGACATCATTGCCGACGACGACCAGATGGTCTTTCCATGATGGAAGATGAGAGCGGATCGAGACGTTGCGCCAGCCGCGTGCAGGCGAGATCACGAGCTCTGCCAGCGCGTTGTCGACAACGCCGGGAAGAGACATGCCGAGACCCGCCGTATCGGCGATCGACAGCCCGCGGGAGGAGAGGATCTCGGCCATCAGGGTCTCGGCAAGACACAGGACGGAGTGCGGAGAATCGGTTGGAGTCGGCTTTTCCGTACTCACCACAACGGTTCCGTCGCTCGAAACCAGCCCGACCATCAATTTGGTGCCACCCCAATCTATTGCAGCGGCAAGCTTGGACGTTTTCATCGAACCGGGTTCCTCCTTTGCTTCAGGAGTAACGCTGGATCCGACTCTCACAAATGTTGAAAAATGCCTATTTTCTGCCTATGATCGCCAAAACTTTTGATGGTATCGTGCAAATGTTGATGGGTGAACCAGCCTCGGATCGCGACAGGGTGAACGAGGTTCTGCATTGGCTCGGAGGTGTTTCCGCCCGCCAGATCGAGGAAATAGCGCATTTGACGCGCGCGCGGCGAACGGCGGCGCTTGATAGCCTGATCGACGAAGGGTGGGTCGCGCCCTCCGACGGGAGAATGCCGACGGGTGGGCGAAAGGCCATTATCTATCGACTCAACCCGGATCGGGGGCTGGTCATCGGCATCGATATCGAGCCGGGCTCGGCCACGATTCTGGTCACCAATGCGGCGCGTGACGTCCTGGCTGATGCGCAATGCCCACTGACGCCGAATGAAAGCCCCGGAGGGTCCATGGCGCGCGTGTCCGCGCAACTGCTGGCGACCATATCGGCAATCGGCAGAGATCCCGAAGGAGTGATTGGTATCGGTCTGTCGCTGCCGGGCACCGTCGATCCGCGTACGGGCGAGCTGATCAACGCGCCAGGCATGGCGAGCTGGGCTGGATTCAGCGTCGGCGAGCATCTGCGCGCCGATTTCCCCAATGCACGCACAATCGCCATCAACGACGCCAATGCCATGATCCTGCAGGAACTGGCCATACTCAGACAGAGGTCCGGGCGGATCGGCAATGAAAGCCTGATCGTCATCAAGATGGGCCCCAACGGACTCGGCGCGGGCATGGTCGACCACGGTTTGCTGCTGGAAGGATCGCGCGGGGCAGCCGGCGAGATCGGTCACATCGTTGTCGATCCGGATGGCATTTCCTGCGGATGCGGACGACGCGGATGTCTGGAGACGGTGGCCGGCCCGCAAGGCATGGTGCGGCGGGCCGAGGAAGGAGCCCGCGACGGCGCCAGTCCGATCCTGGCCGAAGCCGTCAGGCGCAACGGCGGCGGGCTGACACTCGACGATGTGGTTCAGGCCGGGCGCGCCGGCGACGAATTCGCCAACAGCGTCATCATCGACGCCGGCGCCCGCATCGGAGCCGTCGTCGCCGATCTGGTCAACATCATGAACCCCGACCGCATTATCGTCGGCGGACGGCTGTCATCCATCGGCGCCTCGATCCTGGCGGCGATCCGGCAACAGGTCTACGGGCGTGCATCGCTGGTTTCCACCGGCCAGTTGGCCATCGAATTCAGCGAACTCGGTGAAAAAGCAAGCCTTTGGGGCGCGGCGCTTGTCGCCCAAAGGACAGCCTATATGATAGCCGAATAGCACCGCGTATGTCTTGAGGATCCCTGTCTCTCGCCCGAGAACGCGTACCAGATGAACCCTGCCGGGTTTGCACAGTGCTCCATGCCTGAGACGAACAGACCATTTCGGGAAAGACCACGAACAAGGTTCTGCCTTTGGGGTACGGACACGCGGGCGGATGACGCCGGCTCAGCTTGGTGCATTTCCAGGTGAAGTGGACACCGGTTCACCGTTCGGAAATGCGACAAAACAAGGACTTGGTGCATCGGGCGAAAAAACGAACTTGCGGTTTTTCGCATCACCCGATGCGACCACAAAAGACCAGAGCCGGGCGGCTTGATGCAACTAAAACGCCCGAAGATCTAGGGATGTGACGCGCTGGACCAAACGCTAGCGGACCGAAGGACGGGCCGGTTTGGCGGCGTAATTCACATCAACCAGTCTTCGGTTAAACCGGAACAGTTCACATTCGACAGTCACAACGCGTCGATCTGATCCTGCAACTGCTTGACGAAACCGTCGATGTTTAGCTGCCTCTGCCGGGCAAGTCGCGAGGCGGCAAGGATGGAACGCACTTGCTGTACGGAGTTTTCCAGATCTTCGTTGATGATAACGAAATCGTATTCGCCGTAATGGTCCATCTCGTTACGGGCGTTCCTGAGACGTTTTTCGATGACATCGGAGCTGTCCTGCGCCCGCCGTTCCAGCCGCGTCCTCAACTCCTGGATCGAGGGAGGCAGGATGAAAACCGTGACCATGTCAGCGCGGCACTTTTCGTAAAGCTGCAGCGTGCCCTGATAGTCGATATCGAAGAGCATGTCGTGACTGGCGACCAGCTCCTGTTCGATCTTGGCGCGCGGCGTGCCGTAGAAATTGCCGTGAACCTCGGCCCATTCCAGCAACTCCTCGTCATTGCGCATCTGCTGGAAACGATGCGGCGTGACGAAATAGTAATGGACGCCCTCGACCTCGTTCGACCGGCGTTCGCGCGTGGTGACGGAAACAGAGAGCTTGATGTTGGGATCGGCATCGAAAAGCGCTCGTGAGATCGAGGATTTCCCCGCTCCCGAGGGTGAGGCGATGACCAGCATGACACCGCGTCTTTGAAACCCCATTTCGTTCTCCCTGCTCAGGCTATCGCGCGTGTTGGAAAAACCACTTCCGGCACTCACTCGATATTCTGCACCTGTTCGCGAAGCTGGTCGATTGCCGCCTTGAGCTCCAGCCCGATCGCGGTCAGTTCCACCGCGTTCGACTTGGAGCACAGCGTATTGGCTTCGCGGTTGAATTCCTGCGACAGGAAATCGAGGCGCCGACCGACCGGGCCGCCTTCGGCGACGAGCTGGCGGCCGGCGGCGATATGGGCAACGAGCCTGTCGAGTTCTTCCCGAACGTCGGCCTTGGTCGCCAACAGCATCGCCTCCTGATAGAGCCGGTCCTCGCTCAGCCCGTTGCCGGTCCCCATCAGATCGGCGACCTGTTGCTGCAAGCGGGCAAGGATCGCCTCGCGGCTGCGGGAGGGATGGCTTTCCGCCTGCCGGGCAAGGGCCTCAATCTCGTCGAACCGGTCGGTAAGCACGCTGGCGATGCGCGCGCCCTCTTCCTCGCGCGCCTTGATGAGCCCGTTCACAGCCGTGTCGAAAACGGCGAAAAAGGCATCATGAAACGCGGCCTCCTCGTCCGGCGACAGGACCGTGTCGCGCGTTTCGAGCACGCCCTTGAGCGCAAGAATGCCGTCGAGCCGCGGCCGTTCCGCCTCGATCTGTTTGTCAAGCACTGCGAGCGCCGCAAGCACGGCGTCGAGCGCCATCTGGTTGATGACGATCTCGCCGGAACCGGTCTCGCGCTGAAGCGAGGCATTGAACGAGACCGAACCGCGCGACAGCCGTTCGCCGAGACGCTGGCGAATATCGGGTTCGAAACCGTCGAGACCGGGCGCCAGCCGCATGCGAATGTCGAGCCCGCGTCCGTTCACCGATTTCAGTTCGATATCGAAACTCATGCCGGCCGCCGCGCCGCTGGCGCGGGCGTAGCCGGTCATGCTGCGCAGGGGCGTGTCGGTCGGTTTCATCATGTTTCCGTTTCACGTCTGGAGCATCTGACGAAAAAGGCAGATGTCTGCCGTTTTCCGAAAGATAGTGTATTTACAAGAAGCTGGCACGCGCAGTCCGGTCCTTTACCAAACCGTTTCGCGCGCCAGACACGCTTAATTACCCTGTTCGGCGTCCTCGGCAGCCTGTTGTTCAAGCGCTTCGCGAGCCGCCTCGGCTTCGCGGGCCGCCTCTTCGACCGCCTGACGTTCCACCGCCCGCCACTTGGCAACGTTCTTCTGGTGTTCCTTGTAGGTGGCCGCGAACAGGTGACCGGCCGACGGATCGGCCCCGGCGGCAACGAAATAAAGATAATTGGTCTGGGCCGGATTGGCCGTGGCCTTGAGCGCCTCCATGCCCGGATTGGCGATCGGTCCGGGCGGCAGCCCGTCGATTTTATAAGTGTTATAGGGCGTCTTGGCTTCGAGTTCGGATTTGCGCAACCCGCGCCCCAGCGTCCCGATTCCCCTGGTGAGGCCGTAGATCGTGGTCGGATCGGATTGCAGCCGCATGTGTTTTTTCAACCGGTTGACGAAAACCGACGCGACTTCGGGTCGTTCGCTGTCAATACCGGTTTCCTTTTCGACAATCGAGGCCAGGATCACCAGCTCCTCGGGCGTGGCCAGCGGCAGGTCCGGATCGCGCCCGACCCAGATTTCGGCAAGCGCCGCGTCGCGCGCCTGTTTCATGCGGTCGATGATCGACTGGCGCGTGTCGCCGCGCTCATAGACATAGGTGTCGGGCAGAAGCGTCCCTTCCTCGGGCAGGAATTCGACATCGCCTTCAAGCAACTGCGCGGATTTGAGCTTTTCAACCACCTGCCACGAGGTGAAGCCTTCGGGGAAAGTGACCGAATAGGTGATGGGCGTGCCCTCGGTCAGTTCGGTCAGGATATCGGCCATGGAGGCGCCGGCCGGCAGCAGATATTCGCCATGCTTGAGCGCCCGCTCCTTTTTCTCGGCCATGGCCCCGGCCATGAACAGAAAATGGTTGGAAATCAGCCCCGCGTCTTCGAGCCGTTGCGCCACGACCGACAGGCCATTGCCTCGTTCCACGATGAAGCTGGTTTCGTCGGTGCTGACGCCATCGGCATAGAACTGGCCGATGCCCCAGACGATAAGACCGACCGCGACGATGATCCCCAGAACCAGAAGCGAGAGGACGCCATTGAGAATGTCGATCAGGGCGTTACGTCGACGCCGGGTTCGGGGTTTTCTGGACATTGGGATTCCTTACAACGAACGCGGGCATTGTTGTGAGAAATCGGGCGAAAACAAGTGATTCCGCTCCCCGGACACAGGATTTCAGGTTCGGATGTTTGCCTCAGTCGAACTTGCGCAGCACCAGTGTGGCATTGGTGCCGCCAAACCCGAAGGAATTGGACAAGGCAATGTTGATCTCGCGCTTGACCGGCCGTTTGGGCGCCAGATCGAGTGCGGTTTCGACCGAGGGATTTTCGAGATTGATCGTGGCCGGCGCGACGCTATCGCGCATGGCCAGAAGACAGAAGATCGCCTCGACAGCGCCAGCGGCGCCGAGCAGATGCCCGATCGACGATTTGGTCGAAGACATGACGATGCCCGAAGCGGCATCGCCCAGAACGCGCGAGACGGCACCGGCTTCCACCTCGTCGCCGAGCTGGGTCGAGGTGCCATGAGCGTTGATGTAGTCGATATCGGACGGCGCAATACCGGCCCGCTTGATCGCCGCGCTCATGGCGCGGAAAGCCCCGTCGCCATCTTCCGCCGGAGCGGTAATGTGGTGGGCGTCGCCGGAAAGCCCGTAGCCGATGACTTCGCCATAGATATGCGCACCACGCGCCTTGGCGTGTTCGAGTTCTTCGAGCACGACGACACCGGCGCCTTCGCCCATGACGAACCCGTCGCGATCCTTGTCATAGGGGCGCGACGCCTCGGACGGACGATCGTTGAAGCCGGTCGACAGGGCCCGGCTCGCGGCAAACCCGGCCAATGACAGACGGTTGAGCGGCGATTCGGCCCCTCCCGCCACCATGACATCGGCATCATCGAGAGCAATCAGCCGCGCGGCATCGCCAATGGCATGCGCGCCGGTCGAACAGGCGGTCACCACCGAGTGGTTCGGCCCCTTGAGCTGGTGGCGGATCGAAACGTGTCCCGAGGCCAGATTGATCAGACGGCCGGGAATGAAGAAGGGCGAAATCCTGCGCGGCCCTTTTTCATAAAGGGTGATCGAAGCTTCGTAGATACCGCCGATGCCGCCGATGCCCGAGCCGATGAGCACGCCGGAACGTTCCTGCTCCTGCTGGCTCGAAAGATCGATACCGCTGTCGGCAATGGCCTGATCACTGGCCGCCAGCGCATAGACGATGAACGGATCGACCTTGCGCTGTTCCTTGGGATCGACCCATTCATTGGCATCGAACAGGCCATCGGCCTTCGATCCGAGGGGAATGGGACAGGCGATCTGGCAGGCCAGATCGCTGACGTCGAAAGTCGTGATGCGACGCGTAGCACTTTGGCCCGACAGCAAGCGCTGCCAGGTCGGTTCAACACCACACCCTAGCGGGCTGACAACACCCAGCCCGGTAACAACAACACGTCGCAACTGCATTGGGGAGGACTACTCGCCCTTGGCCTTCTTGAGGAACGACACGGCGTCGCCGAACGTCTGGATCTGTTCGGCCGCGTCGTCCGGAATCTCGACTTCGAACTCTTCTTCGAAAGCCATGACGAGTTCCACCTGATCGAGCGAGTCGGCGCCCAAATCGTCGATAAAGCCAGCCTTTTCGGTAACCTTTTCGGCGTCAACGTTCAAATGCTCGACGACGATCTTACGCACGCGATCTTCGATATCGCTCATATCTGGATGTCCTTCTTACAAACCATGTCTTGTCATTCGACGGTCCAACAGCGCCGATCGTGTCGGCCGACTGGTGCAAACCGCCGCATTTTGCGGGATTCTTGCGGTTCCGGCGCCAGTCCGCTCCGCTTCGACGGGCGGCATTATCATACTTTTTTCGGCTTGGCCATATGGCGCCGGCTCTCGTTCCCGTTCCCCCCAACTATCCTCAAATCATAAGCATGCCGCCGTTAATATTGAGCGTATGGCCCGTAATGTAACCGGCTTCCTCACTGGCGAGGAACCGAACCGCCGCGGCAACTTCCGTGGCGGTTCCCAACCGGCCGACGGGAATCTTGGCCAACATGGACTCGCTTTGTTTTTCGAACATCGCATCGGTCATGGCCGAACTGACGAATCCCGGTGCGATCGTGTTGACCGTGATATTGCGCGAGGCGACTTCATAGGCCAGCGCCTTGGACATGCCGATAAGTCCGGCTTTGGACGCGGCATAATTGCCCTGGCCGGGATTGCCGGCGACGCCGACCACCGAGGTGATACCGATGATGCGACCGAAACGCTGTTTCATCATGCCCTTGATCACGGCGCGGGTGATATGAAACGCCGCCGTCAGGTTGACGGCGATCACGTCGTCCCAGTCCTCGTCCTTCATGCGCATGAACAGACCGTCGCGGGTCATGCCGGCATTGTTGACGAGAATGTCGATGCCGCCAATTGCGGCTTCCGCCTGGGGCACGAGATGATCGACGTCGGCCAGAGAAGCGAGATTGCAGGGCAGAATGGCCGTCTTGCCCGAAAGCGCCGCCGCCACGTCTTCAAGCTTGTCGACCCGCGTGCCCGACAGGGCAACGGTCGCGCCGGCTTCGCTGAGAACACGGGCGATTTCGGAACCGATACCGCCGCTGGCGCCGGTAACCAGGGCGCGTTTCCCACTGAGATCGAACATTGTTTTCCTCTTCGAATTGCCGCGACGCCGAGTACTGGCCTTTTTGATATCACGTATTGCTGCGCGTTGCCCGTCAGATCACGCATTAACCGGTTCGCGTCAAGAACCGCGATGGGCTTGCCAATAGGCCGTGCACACATCCAGCAATGTGCCGGTATCGATGTCGATGCCGGCGGTGTTGATGGACAGGCCGGAAAAGCCCAGCGCCGCATTCAAAAGCCGCATGAAGCGCGCCCATGGCGAGCCGAACAGCCTGGCTTCAGCCGCCTCGCAAAGCTTGAGCTGGATGAAGCTGTTGCCCCGTTCGCTCCACACGGCGACATCGGTGATCTCGTCCCAACGCACCCGCTCACCCGTCAGGCGCCGGTCGATAATGCCCTCCGGCGCGATCTCGATCACCACCGATTGCCAGCCGACAAGGCGCCGAACCATAACCGCCAGGCTGAAACCGAACAGCGCGGTCCCGATCCAGCCGAACACCAGCCCCGCCTCGCGATCCTCGCCATCGAGCGGCAGGAGCCCAAGCGCCAGCAGGACGCAGATCGCGGTCAGACCGATGGACAGGATCAGCAGCAAAACGAGCTTTGACGGCGACCCGCGAACGCGCCGCGTCGCCGAAACGTCGATTGCCTTGTCCGGCTCAGCCATCTTTCTGGGCAAGGAACGTCGCGATATCGTCGGGCGTGCCGAGCGCCCGCGCGACGGCGTTGGGCGCAATGCGCTTGGCCAGACCCGTCAGGACCCTGCCCGCGCCGAGTTCAACGAGAGTATCGATGCCGCCTTCGCCGGTCAGCCAGGTCACGCTTTGTGTCCAGCGCACCATGCCGGTCACCTGTTCGACCAGGTGCTTGCGGATATCCTCCGGATCGGTCGAGGGGCGAGCGGTCACATTGGCGACGACCGGCACCACCGGCGCATTGAGCGTCACACCGGCCAGCGCCTCGGCCATCTTTTCGGCGGCGGGCGCCATCAGGGAACAGTGAAAGGGCGCGGAAACCGGCAGTGGCAGAGCCCGCTTGGCGCCCTTGGTCTTGGCGATGTCGATGGCCCGGTTGATAGCCGCAAGCGAACCCGACACCACGACCTGCCCCGGCGCGTTGTCGTTGGCAACCTCGCAGACTTCGTCCCCCGCCGCTTCCGAGGCGACGGATTTAACCGTTTCCATGTCGAGCCCGATAAGCGCCGCCATCGCTCCCTCGCCGACCGGCACCGCCGCCTGCATGGCGCGGCCCCTGATATCGAGCAGGCGCGCCGTATCGCCGAGCGAGAAAGTGCCGGCGGCGCAAAGGGCCGAATACTCGCCGAGCGAATGCCCCGCGACATAGGCGGTCATGTCGGAGACGCGCACGCCTTGCGCTTCGAGCACGCGCACCACCGCCATCGACACAGCCATCAGCGCCGGCTGGGCGTTTTCGGTCAGTCTCAGGGTTTCGTCCGGTCCCTCGAACATGATCGCCGACAGCTTGCGGCCAAGCGCCGCGTCAACTTCATCGAAAACCGCTTTGGCTTCCGGATAGGCGTCGCTCAGGGCCTTGCCCATGCCGACGGCCTGGCTGCCCTGGCCAGGAAAAGTGAATGCAAGTTTTGCCATTGTCTCTCCGCCGTGATTGTGTGGTGCTGGTTGTGTTTCGCTTAGGAGCACTCTTGAGCGTTCCGATGAAGTTCGGAACCGTGCTCCGTTGTTTTGCAGTCGCAGTGTGCGAAAAACCGGTACCCGCTTTTTCACACACTGTCCTAATTATGAGTGCCGCGGCGTCGTGGCAAGTTGTCTGGAAACTTCGATGGTCAAATGGTCCCCTCAACAGGATGCCGCGCTTGTCGCCGTATCCAACTGGCTCAAAGACAGAAACGGCGCCCAGGTGTTCCGTCTGTTCGGCTGGGCGGGGACGGGAAAAACGACGCTGGCCAAACATCTTGCCAGTGGTCTCAATTCAGTGAAATACGCCGCCTTCACCGGCAAGGCAGCGCTGGCCATGCGCAAGCGCGGCTGTCGCGGCGCCTCGACCATCCATTCCCTCATCTACACCCTTGTCAGCGAGGACGAAGGCGAACCCCACTTCATTCTCGACAGGGAATCGCCGGCCGCGAGCGCCGATCTCATCGTCATCGACGAGGTCTCGATGGTCGACGAGGTGCTGGCCGAGGATCTTTTGTCCTTCGGCACCAAGATCCTGGTGCTCGGCGACCCCTTCCAGCTGCCTCCGGTTCAGGGCACCGGCTTTTTCATTGCCGAAGAGCCCGACATCATGCTGACCGAGATCCATCGTCAGGCGGCGGAAAACCCCATCGTGCAGCTCTCGCTCGACATCCGGAACGGCGCACGGCTGCAGCGCGGCGCCTATGGAGACTCCAAGGTGATCGGACGCGACGACGTCGAGCAGGACGAGGTGATGTTGGCCGATCAGGTCCTGGTCGGACGCAACAAGACGCGCATCGATTACAACAACCGCCTGCGAGAGTTGAAGGGCCTGCCGCCGATCACGCCGGTTCTCGGAGACAAGATCGTCTGCTTGAGGAACAACCCGCGCAAGAAGCTCTTGAACGGCCAGATTTTCATCGTCTCCGAGGTCAAGCGCAAGAACGCCGGCAAGCTCGAAATGATGCTCCTGCCCGAGGATGCCGGGCCGGCAACCCCCGAGGTCAAGGTCAAGACGCATCTCGACTTCTTCACCGGCGCCGACGAACAGATGGCCTGGGCCGTCCGGCGCCAGTTCGACGAATTCACCTTCGGCTATGCCCTGACCGTGCACAAGGCGCAGGGCAGCCAATGGGATCACGTCTACCTGTTCGACGAGAGTTTCGCCTTCCGCGAGGACGGGCGGCGCTGGCTCTATACCGGGGTGACGCGGGCGGTCGACAGGATCACGGTGGTATCGTGATCGAACTGAGACCGGCAGAGCCGGACGATTTCGCGGCCATGGTCGCGCTCGATACCCATATCCGCGATCATGCCGATGGGCCGAAATTGTCCACGACTGGGTGGCGGGCGGCCAGTGTCACCTTGCCATTGTCGAGGAACGGATCGCAGGTTATGCCGCGTTCACGCACGCTTTTTTCCATCGGCCCTTCATCGAGCGGCTCATGGTCGGCCTGCCGTTCCGCCGGCAAAGCGTCGGACTGGCGCTGGTCGCCCATGCCACGACATTGTGGCCCGGCGAACAAATCTGGACCTCGACCAACCAGTCGAACCGGCCGATGCGGGCGCTGCTGGCGCGGGCGGGATTTCGACAAAGCGGCCGAATCGAAAACCTCGATCCCGACGATCCGGAACTGGTTTTCGTGCACCTGCCGCAAAGCAAACCAATAGGTGCGGCAGGCTAGCCAGTTGACCCCGACCGTCTGATGCCCGAAGAGTGCCGGCCACCAAAGGACATGCACCCGTCTTCCCGCCGGACTTCAAATCCATATACGAGGAAAAAGACCGTGAGCTTCACCGCAGTCACCTGCCTTTATGATATCGGCCGTGCCAATGCCGACGGGCGGACCATCGATGACTATGTGTCCTGGTTCAACGTAACCCTGACCATTCCACTTCCGTTCATCATCTTTCTCGATCCGGATTTCGACGCGACCCGGCTCACCCTGAAACCGACAGATCGCATTATCCGGCTTTCAATGGATGAATTGCCCATGTTCCGGCATCGGGCCCGCGTTGAGGAAATCAGTGCCGGTGAGAAGGTGAATCACCGCGACCTCACGTTCAGACTGCCCTCCTATTCAATGCTCGTGATGTCAAAGGCCGAATTGTTCAAGCGCGCCGCTTTGGAAGTAGAGTCCGACCACCTCGTCTGGGCTGACGCCGGGCTGAGCCGTTTTCTTCCTGATTTGAGTGAACACCAGGTGCAGCGCTCCACAGCGGATCTAGAAGGGGTGTCGTTCCTGCTTAATAAAATGCCCTTTCTCGATCACTATACACGTCTCGGTCATCTGCCGAAGCGGATCGTCGGTAGCTGCTTGGCGCTGATGGGAGCGGCGGACTTTCTGATCGCACGTTCGTTTGCGTCCGAACTCGTGGATCGGCTGAGCTTTCTGGCCGAAGTCGACTGGTTGCCGAACGGGCTCTGGGACAACGAACAGGTTGCCTTCGGAACGCTCCTGTTTCGTGGGGGTCTGCCGGGCGTCAGTGTCTTGAGTACGACTCTGTACATGGGCAATACCACGCGCTGGCTGTTCGGATTGCCGCTCAAATATCGGGCGTTGGATTTCTCCGAGCGCTGGACCTATTGCCGACGCGAGATCCGGGCGCGCCTGACCCCCAAGAGCGCCTCTTATCTGCCCGGCGATTTTCCGGAAGCGGACTACCAGACCTGGGTAAGAAACAGACGCGAAAACGCTGCCTCGCCCGCGTAGGTGACGCCGGATCAGATCCGTTCGAACTCCAGCGTCTGGCACATGATCAGCTTGCAGCCGCTCAAGCGCATGCTGTCGCCATCGATCAGCGTCATGGAGCCGCCGATCTTTTCGCCGTTATAGCTCAGCGTGCCCGACCATTTGTTCGTGCCGGTCCGGTGTGCGCCCTTGACGACATAGGTGTTGAGATAGGCGAGGTTTTCCGGCGTACGGGCATCGGATCTGAGCCAGGTCAGACGGGCGCAAAGCGCCGTGCCGCCGCAATAGCTCACCTCATAGCGGCTTTCTCCGGTAGCGGTCTGCCACTTGCCCACGGGGCTGGCATCATTGGCCATAACGGGCGAAATCATGGCGGAAGCGGCAAGGATGGCGGCGACAAGACGGCGGGGCTGAAACACGGGCGACACTCACTGGCAGAACGAAGGAACGCCGCCTATTTGCCAAATGTGGCTTGAATGCGTTCCGAACCTGACGTTCAGACGCCGTTCATCTTACCAAATCTTCGGTCCGGTCAGGCCCGCGAGATCAATGTCGCCGGATCGCGCTGGGCATCCGGATCGTTCCCGCCGATCGGCCGGTTGCCGGCCACGGAGACAACGTCCGGATCGAGAGCGATGACCAGATCGGCCACATATCTGCTGGCGTCCTTGTCGACCATTGCCATCGAAGCGGCGCCGGCCTTGCGGGCGATGACATCCGTTTCGTTGGTGGTGTCGCGCAGGACCCCGCGTTCGCTGTAGGGCGTGATCAGGCGATAGACCGCATCGTTCAGCGTGTCGGGGAAAAAGATCTGTCCGGTCAGCACGTTGATCTCGTTGATGAAGACCTTGAAATGCATGTGCGTCGTCCGGCCGTAATGCCAGCCGGGATAGATGGTGCGGAACCGGACCTTGCCATCGGCATCGGCATATTGCGTGCCGCGCAGAAACGTCTCGCCTTTAACATCGACCGCCCCATTGTCCGAACGGTTGACATAGCCGGAATAAAGTCCTCCGGCATCGCAATGCCACACATCGACCCGGGCGCCCGACAGGGGCTGGCAGCGCGTGCCGACCACCTTCAGCCTGAGTTCGAGCGGCAGCCCCGGTTTGTTTTCGGTGATGTCGAAACGCACCAGAGCCGGATCGAAATAATAAGGCCCTTCCGTCACCTCCGGCACGAAAACGCAAGACGTGTCGACACCCAGCACACTCTTTTCGGCACTGTCTGACACCGCTGTTATGGCTTTTGGCGACAACAAGACGCCGCCGATGGCGGTGATACCGATCAGCGACAGCATCTGCCGGCGGCTGAAACCGGTAGTCGTAAGGTCTGACATAAGGCGTCCTTCAATCCGCGTCCGTTCCGAATTTAGGACCTTCCATCACCAAGTACATCCGACCGGCGAACACGTTTACGCCCTTATGCACAATCGCTTTCGGTATAAACGGATCGCCGTATCGGGTTTTGCTGCTTTTTTTGGTGTTTTCAAAAGAACCGCCGGTCTCCGGCTCGAATCGAAACCGGCGTACCGGTCGTCCGTTATCGGCGACAAGGGCTTGCCATCCGCCCCGTCAGGCCTTATGAGCCAGACCGTATTCGTTTGGCCGGGGGCTGAACGGAGGGGTTCGGCTTGCCGAACGACACCAAAGCGCGTGTCGCCTCCCGTGTTCCCGCTCTTTATGAAGACTGCTTTGACGCCTTTTCCGGCTTCAAGGAGGCTCCGCGCCAGACGGACATGTGGATTTAAACAGGAAGGAAAGGCGCCTCATGGCCCTCTACGAGCATATCTACCTGGCTCGGCAGGATGTCTCCGCCCAGCAGGTCGAAGAGCTGACCAGCCAGTACACCGAGATCATCACCTCGGGCGGAGGTTCGGTAACCAAGTCGGAATACTGGGGACTGAAGTCCCTCAGCTACCGGATCAAGAAGAACCGCAAGGCGCATTATACCCTGATGAACATCAATGCCCCGCACGCCGCCGTCGAAGAGATGGAGCGCCAGATGGGCCTGTCCGAAGACGTCCTTCGGTTCATGACCATTCGCGTCGATGCGCTTGAGGACGGTCCCTCGGTGATGATGCAGAAGCGCGACCATGACGATCGTGGCGGTCGTGGCGATCGCCCGCGCCGTTTCTAGAGCCGTTGAGGAGAAAGTAACATGGCCATTCGTGACCTGACGACGACCCATACCCGCCGGCCCTTCCAGCGCCGCCGCAAGACCTGCCCGTTCTCCGGTGCCGATGCCCCGAAGATCGATTACAAGGACGTGCGCCTGTTGCAGCGCTACACCTCGGAGCGCGGCAAGATCGTACCGTCCCGCATCACCGCGGTTTCCGCCAAGAAGCAGCGTGAGCTGGCCCGCGCCATCAAGCGCGCCCGTTTCATCGGCCTGCTGCCCTTCTCGGTCAGCTAAACCCTGTTCAAGTTGAGTGGCCCGCCATGGCGGGCCGTTCGCTGGAGCGTGGAATGGGTCCGCGCTCCTAACCGGGACACCGGACGATCCGGGTCTTTGGGACAGCATTGGAGTTAAGAAATGAAAGTCATCCTTCTCGAACGCGTCGGCCGTCATGGCACCATCGGCGACGAAGCCGTTGTCAAGGACGGCTATGCGCGCAACTACCTGTTGCCGCAGGGCAAGGCGCTGCGCGCCACCGAGGCCAACCGCAAGAAGTTCGCCGCCGAACGCGCCGTCATCGAAAAGCGCAACGAGGAACGTCGCAACGAAGCGGCGGGGATCGCCTCGGGCCTCAACGGTCATACGGTGGTCATGATCCGTCAGGCCGGCGAAACCGGCCAGCTCTACGGTTCGGTCAGCACCCGCGACATCTCCGATGCACTGGCCGCCGACGGCTTCACCGTGTCGAAATCCCAGGTCGATCTGGCCCTTCCGATCAAGACGGTCGGCGTGCACGAAGTGGCGCTGCACCTGCATCCGGAAGTTGCCGTTTCGGTCGTCGTCAATGTCGCCCGCTCCGAGGACGAGGCCCAGCGCCAGTCCAAGGGCGAAGACATGACCGTCATCAACTATGACGACGAAGACGCCGCCGCAGCAGCAGCAGCAGCCGCCGCGGAAGCGACCGAAGAGGCAGAGACCGAGGAAGCGGCAGTCGAAGACGGAGCCGAGGCGGAAGCCGCCGAACCCGAGACCGAAGCCTGAGTCTCTTTTCGCGCAAGTTTTTTTGAAGGGCCGGGATCGTTCCGGCCCTTTTTTTGTTCACTCGTTCGTCGTTATCCCCGCTGATCACTGACACGAATGTGACGCGTCGGCGATGGCTATGGAGTCGATGAACTTGGTATTATCAAAAGCGTCTCAGAAACACTCGAGGGAACCATGGCAGAGGTGCGGCAGCTTCATCCCGAGGCTGAACAGGGATATCGGCAGGCGCCGCACAATGTCGAAGCCGAGCAGGCCCTGCTTGGCGCCATTCTGGTCAACAACGAGGCTTTTTACCGCGTTTCGGATTTTCTCGAGCCTGCCCATTTCTATGAGGCAGTGCATTCCCAGATCTACGAAATTTCGGCCAAGATCATCCGGGCCGGCAAGAAGGCCGATCCGATCACCGTCAAGACTTTCCTGCCAAACGAGCTGATCGAGGGCGTCTCGATGCAGCAATATCTGGCGCGTCTCGCGGCGGAAGCGACCACCGTCATCAATGCCTATGATTTCGGCCGCGCCGTCTACGATCTCGCCATCCGGCGCCAACTGATTCTCATCGGCGAGGAGATGACCGACACCGCCTTCGAGGCCGATGTCGACATGACGCCGGATCGCCAGATCGAGGAAGCCGAAAAACAGCTTTTCGATCTCGCCGAGCGCGGCCGCTACGACGGCGGCTTCCAGTCCTTCGGCAGCGCCCTCACCGCCTCCATCCAGATGGCCAGCGAAGCCTATCAGCGCGACGGCTCGCTGTCCGGCATCGCCACGGGCCTGACCGATCTCGACAAGATGATGGGTGGGTTGCAGCGTTCCGACCTCGTCATCCTCGCCGCGCGTCCGGCCATGGGCAAATCGGCGCTCGCCACCTCCATCGCCATCAACGTCGCCAAGGCCTTTCGCGAGGAACCGACGCCGGAAGGCCACATGAAGACGGTCAATGGCGGTCGGGTCGGCTTCTTCTCGCTCGAAATGAGTGCCGAACAGCTGGCCACGCGTATCCTTTCCGACCAGGCGCGCATCACCTCTTCGGACATCCGGCGCGGCAACATCCACGACAGCCAGTACGCGACGCTGGTCGAAACCGCCCAGATGATCAACGAACTACCGATCTTCATCGACGACACCGGCGGTCTCGCCATCGCCCAGTTGATGGCGCGGGCGCGGCGCCTCAAGCGCCAGAAGGGGCTCGACCTCATCATTATCGACTATGTGCAGCTTCTGGTCGGCTCCTCGAAGCGCGCCAGCGAGAACCGCGTGCAGGAACTGACCGAGATCACAACCTCGCTAAAGGCCCTGGCCAAGGAACTGGAAGTGCCGATCATCGCGCTGGCGCAGTTGTCGCGTCAGGTCGAAGCGCGCGACGACAAACGTCCGCAACTGGCCGATCTCAGGGAATCCGGCTCCATCGAACAGGACGCCGACGTGGTTTTGTTTATTTATCGCGACGAATACTATCTCAAGAACAAGGAGCCGCGCGAAGGCACGCCCGAACATTTGGCATGGCAAGGCGAGATGGAAAAGGTTTATGGTCTGGCCGACATCATCATCGGCAAGCAGCGCCATGGTCCGACAGGAACGGTGCCGGTGGCTTTCGAGGCCAATTTCACCCGTTTCTCCAATCTCGCCCGAGACGCCTACATGCCGGACCGAATCGATTAGAATCCTGCCATGTCTCTTGCTGCTGAACCCCAAGGCCCTGCCGGCCGCCTGACCATCGATCTTGACGCCATCGTCAGGAACTGGCGCGCTCTTGGACATATTTCTTCCACGGCGCTGACGGCGGCCGTGGTCAAGGCCGATGCCTATGGAACCGGGCTCGAACCAACCGCGACGGCATTGGCCGATGCCGGCGCGCAGTTCTTTTTCGTGGCAACGCCCGACGAAGGGCTGCAATTGCGAAACGCCCTGCCGGATGTCCACATCTTCGTTCTGGGCGGGCTTTTTCCCGGCGCGGCGGATTTCTACATCGCGAACAAGCTGATGCCGTCCCTTGCCTCGCCGGAAATGCTCGAGGAATGGATGAATGTCTGCCTCGAACACAATGAGGCCTTTCCGGCTGCCCTTCATTTCGACACCGGCATGAACCGGCTCGGCTTCCGGCTGAGCGACACCGCCTATGTCCGCGACCGGCTGGCCGAATTCGGCTATCTGCCGCAAATGGTGATGAGCCATTTCGCCTGCGCCGATCAGCCCTCGCACGAAAAAAGCCGTACCCAGCTGGCCCTGTTCCAGACGATTCTGGCGCAGTTTCCGGGCATTCCCGGATCGCTGGCCAATTCGGCCGGCCTGATGTCGAACCGCGACTATCATTTCCAGATGGTGCGGCCGGGCATCGCGCTTTACGGTGGACGCGCCATTGGCGGACGTCCCAACCCGATGTCGCATGTGGTGACGCTGGAAGTGCCTGTCCTGCAGGTCAGACCGGCACGGACCGGCGAAAGTGTCGGTTACGGCGCCCTGCAATCGATCGATCGCGAAAGCCGGCTGGCCACGGTCAGCATGGGCTATGCCGACGGCTTTTTCCGCGCACTGTCGTCAAGCTCGACCAAGCCGGGCGGCAAGCTGGCCTTCAAGGGGCATATCCTGCCCGTGGTCGGGCGCATCTCGATGGATCTTGTCACCGTCGACATCACCGATCTCGGCCCCGATGCACCCAAGCCCGGCGATTATCTGGAAGTGATTGGCCCAACCATTTCGGTCGACGAACAGGCCGATATTGCCGGCACCATCGGCTACGAACTGCTCACCTCGCTTCGGCAGGGACGCTACAAGCGGACCTATCTGCCGCCGAACGCGCCGGACGTCTCCGAAGACTGATGGCGGAACGCCGCATGAGCGACGCCCGCATGCTTTTTCTGGTTCGACTGGTGCATACGGTGGTCTATCTCGTCAACGCCGGCGCCTGTTTCGTCATGCTTTATGCCGGGCTGACCGGGGTGATCGGTGTCCCGTTCTGGATCTCGGCGGTTCTGGTCGGCATCGAGGCCATCGTCTTTTTCGGTAATGGTGCGCGTTGCCCGCTTTCGGGTGTCGCCCTCAGATACGGTGCATCGAGAAGCGATTTCCTGTTCGATACCTTCATGCCGGAACGGCTGACGCGGCACACGGTTTTCTTCTTTTCCATCGTGGTGCTTTTTGGGTTGGCCCTGCTCGCCCTGAGAGGGCTGGGCCTATTCGTCTGAGACCCGCGGCTTTTCACAGTGACCGATATTGTCCCGCCCTAATCAGTTAGTGGGGGCATCATGTCTCTGAAACTACGCTCGGAGTCGTCCCGGCACGTGATGCCGGGACCCACTCGCGGTGCAACACGCCTCTATGCCGGAGCCTTCCCAGATGCCGTTGAGCAAAACGTATTTCTGTCAACGCATTGATCAACGATCACGTTGGAAAGGTGCCGATGAGAGTGGGTCCCGGTGTCAAGCACCGGGACGACAAAAAGGGGTGAGACGCTTTTGGAAAGCATCAAGGCCAAGGAACGTCACAAGAGTGATGATCAAGGGCCGTTGGTATCAGACCGGGCCAACACCGACGAAACGGTCGGAACGGGGCTTGGCAAGACCAGTTGTTCTCTCTATGTTCTCGTCACTTGATCGATTTCGGGCGAAAACGGGACCATGGCAAAACTCAAGATCCAATATGTCTGCCAGAGCTGCGGCGCCGTTACGTCCAAATGGGCCGGCCGCTGCGAAAGCTGCGGCGACTGGAACACCATCACCGAGGAAGCGGTGGGGACGGGCATCGGCGCCGGCCCGCGCGCGGCCAAGTCGAGCGGACGGCCGCTCAGTTTGTCCACCCTGTCGAGCGTCAGCGATGTGGCGCAGCGCATCGAAACCGGCATCGCCGAACTCGATCGGGTGACCGGCGGCGGGTTCGTCAATGGCTCGGCCGTTCTGGTCGGCGGCGATCCGGGCATCGGCAAGTCGACCCTTTTATTGCAGGCGGCGGCGGCGCTCGCCAACGCAGGACGGCGCGTCATCTATGTCTCGGGCGAAGAGGCCATGGCACAGGTGCAAATGCGTGCCAGCCGGCTTGGACTTGCGGACTCGCCGGTGCTGCTCGCCAGCGAAACCCATGTCGAAACCATCCTGGCCACGCTCGAACATGGCGAGGCGCCCGATCTCGTCGTCATCGATTCGATCCAGACCCTGTGGACCGAACGCGTCGACAGCGCGCCGGGGACCGTCACCCAGGTGAGGACCAGCGTTCAGGCGCTGACGCGCTTTGCCAAGAAATCCGGCGCTGCCGTGGTGCTGGTCGGGCACGTCACCAAGGACGGACAGATCGCCGGACCCCGCGTTGTCGAGCACATGGTCGACGCCGTCCTTTATTTCGAGGGCGACACCAGCCACATGTTCAGGGTGTTGCGCAGCGTCAAGAACCGCTACGGCGCCACCGACGAAATCGGTGTGTTCGAAATGGGCGAACAGGGCTTGAGCGAGGTCGCCAACCCTTCCGCCCTGTTTCTCGACGAACGCGACACCAAGGCCGCCGGTTCGGCCGTCTTTGCCGGGCTCGAAGGCACGCGGCCCCTCTTGATCGAAATCCAGGCGCTCGTCGCCCCCTCGCCGCTCGGCACGCCGCGCCGGGCCGTGGTCGGTTGGGATTCGGCGCGCCTGTCCATGATCCTGGCCGTGCTGGAAACGCGCTGCGGCGTCAGGATCGGCGCCAACGACATCTACCTGAACGTCGCCGGCGGGTTGAAGGTCTCCGAACCGGCGGCCGACATCGCCGTGGCGGCAGCCCTCGTTTCGTCCCTGACCCAGACGCCGCTGCCACCCGATTCGGTGTTTTTCGGCGAGGTTAGCCTCTCCGGCGGGGTCAGGCCGGTCTCCCATGCGTCCCTGAGACTGCGTGAGGCGGCCAAGCTCGGCTTTGCCGGGGCCTATTGCGGCAAGGTGAACACGGCGGATCGCAACGGCGCGATCCGGATCGACGAGTTCTCCCATCTGCCGGATCTCGTGGCGCGCATTGCGGCAAGCAAGGCGGAGCCAGGCGTCGACGCGTCCGGCCCTGAAGACGGCGCACCAGACGCGACATCCGCCTATCGGCCCTGAAAGACCATGGCGCCGTAGACCGGGCCAAGGCGCGCGACGCACTGGCGGTTGAGAGGTTAGGGCCGTACCGTCTCGATCGGGACAAGAACCGGTGCGCAAGTGTTGCGGGTTGTCCACAAGAGCAGTCTGAGGACTGACAAAACCATTCGAGAGCTTGGCTATCCCACAGGAAGCGGCTAAACGAGTTCGCGAAGCGTTGTCTTTGCACTCATGGAGCGAGCGTCATGCTCTCTGCCTTTGATGTCGGTGTCGGCATTCTCGTTCTGATCTCGGCACTTCTGGCCACCGCGCGCGGGTTGACGCGCGAAGTGCTGTCGCTGGCGACCTGGGCCGGCTCGGCGGTTCTGGCCATCTGGATGTGGCAATACCATCCGGAAATCGCACGCGGCTATGTCAAGGAAGAGCTGGTCGCCGATGCGGCGACGGTGATCGTTACCTTCATCCTGTCGCTGATTGTCTTGCATCTTTTGACCATGCGAATCGCCGATTTCGTCGTCGATTCCAAAATCGGCCCGCTCGATCGCACCCTCGGTTTCGTCTTCGGCGTCTTGCGGGGCATCCTGATCGCCATCGTCGTGGTGATCTTCGGCGTCTGGCTCTTGAACAACAATCTGCCGAGCTGGGCCCAGGATTCCAAATCCATGCCGATGCTGACCAAATGGGGCAACGATCTGATCTCGGTTCTGCCGGACGATCTCGAGACCCAGATCAACGATATCCTGCAGCGATCCAAGGCAGACGGAGAGGAGTCCGGTCCACCCCCCGACGACGGGACGGATGCCGGTGAAGTGGGGCTGACGACCAATACCTGACAGAACCGGTTCGGCGTGCTAGAGCAATGTGCGAAAAAGTGGATACCGGTTTTTCGCAGAAACATTGCGATCGACAGAAGTGAGCGCCCGTTCCGTTTCCATCGGAACATTAGAAAGCGTTAGGAACAGGCTTTGAAGCCACGGCCCGGTGATGGGGCCAGAATCGGCAAGGGTCTTCGAATTGAGTATCAACACCGCCTCATCGCCGGATCGCGGCGACGATTTGTCATTTGATCTTGACGGAGACACGCTGCGCGAAGAGTGCGGCGTGTTCGGCATTCTCGGGCACGACGAAGCGGCGACGCTGACCGCGCTCGGTCTGCACGCTTTACAGCATCGCGGCCAGGAATCAGCCGGCATCGTCAGCTTTGACGGCACGCAGTTCCATTCCGAGCGACATCTCGGACTGGTCGGCGACAATTTCACCAATCCGGTCACCCTCGCCAAGCTGCCCGGTCCCACCGCCATGGGGCATGTGCGCTATTCGACCACTGGCGAAACGATCATGCGCAACGTCCAGCCGCTTTTCGCCGAGCTGGAAGTCGGCGGCATCGCCATCGCCCATAATGGCAACATCACCAACGGGCTGACGCTCAGGCGCGACATCATCGCGAAGGGCGCCATCTGCCAGTCGACGTCCGACACCGAAGTGGTGTTGCATTTGATCGCCCGATCGCGCGCCAAGAACTCCGCCGAGCGCTTCATCGACGCGATCAAGCAGCTCGAAGGCGCCTATTCCATGGTGGCGATGACCCGCACCAAGCTGATCGGCGCCCGCGACCCGGACGGCATCCGCCCGCTTGTGCTCGGCGATCTCAGCGGCTGTCCGATCTTCGCCTCGGAAACCTGCGCGCTCGACATCATCGGCGCCAAATTCGTGCGCGATGTCGAAAACGGCGAAGTCGTGGTCTGCGAAAAGCAGGCGGACGGACGCATCACCATCGACAGCTTCAAGCCCTTCCCGCCCAAGCCGGAGCGCATCTGCCTGTTCGAATACGTCTATTTCGCCCGGCCCGATTCCATCGTTGCCGGTCGCTCCGTCTACACGGCCCGCAAGAACATGGGCAAGAACCTCGCCGACGAGGCGCCGGTCAACGCCGACGTGGTGGTGCCGGTCCCCGATGGCGGCACGCCAGCGGCGCTCGGCTATTCGCAACAATCCGGCATTCCGTTCGAATACGGCATCATCCGCAATCACTATGTGGGCCGCACCTTCATCCAGCCGTCCCAGCACATTCGCACCTTCGGGGTTCGCCTCAAGCATTCGGCCAACCGCGAACAGATCGAGGGCAAGCGCGTCGTGCTGGTCGACGATTCGATCGTTCGGGGCACCACCTCGGTAAAAATCGTGCAGATGATCCGCGACGCCGGCGCGGCGGAAGTGCACATGCGCATCGCCAGCCCGATGATCCTTTATTCGGACTATTACGGCATCGACACGCCCGACCCGGACAAGCTTCTGGCCAACAAGTTTTCCAAACTCGAAGACATGGCGGGCTATGTCGGCGTCGACTCGCTCGCCTTCTTGTCGATCGAAGGCCTTTACGATGCGGTCGGCAGCACCAGGCGCAATGACGCCTCGCCGCAGTTTTCCGACCACTGCTTCACCGGCGATTATCCGACCCCGCTGACCGATCTCAACGGCGGACGTCGATCCGATCCCAAGAAGCTGTCCTTATTGCGCGAAGCGGGCTGATCCGGTCATGACCGAAAAAGACCTCGACGGCCGTGTCGTTCTCGTCACCGGGGCCTCGCGCGGCATCGGCTTTTTCGCAGGCCGCGAAGCGGCGATGCGCGGCGCCCATGTCATCGCTCTGGCCCGTACGGTCGGTGGTCTCGAGGAGCTCGACGACGCCATCAAGTCGAAGGACGGGTCCGCGACACTGGTGCCGCTCGATCTGACCGATTTTGCCGGCATCGACCGGCTCGGCGCAGCGATCCACGAACGCTGGGGGCGGCTCGACGGGTTGATCGGCAATGCCGGCCTGTTGGGCACGCTGAGCCCTATCGCACATATCGAACCCAAGGATTTCGAGAAGACCTTTGCGGTCAACGTCACCGCCAATTTCCGGCTGATCCGTTCAATGGATCTGTTGCTCCGCAAATCCGACGCCGGCCGCGTCGTCATGGTCTCTTCGGGCTCGGCCAAAAGCGCCAAAGCCTATTGGGGCCTTTACGCCGCGTCCAAGGCCGCGCTCGACGCCCTTGTCAAATCCTACGCCAATGAACTGGCCAACACCCCGGTCCGGGCCAACATCTTTTATCCCGGCATCGTCCGCACAGCCATGCGCGCCAAGGCCATGCCCGGCGAAGACCCCACCACCCTGCCGCACCCGCGCGATATCGTGCCCAAGCTCGTCGACATGGTGACGCCGGGCTACACGGAAAACGCCATGCTGTTCGATATCGGCTCCGGCCAGACGATGGCGCTCTGAGCCTTCTCCCTCCCCTTGATGGGGAGGGTGGGTTGCCCCGGACCCGATCCGGGGCAAGTCGGGTGGGGTGAGGCCCACGGCAATATCCCAAACAATACGACCGACTCGGCAAGCGCCAGACCCTGTTCGGCACCCCTCCCAACAAGAAAGCAAGACAAGCCGCCCGCCGAAACGAGCGTCACCGAAAGCCGGCTTCATCCATCACATGAACGGCGCCGACTTCAAGTCAAGTATTACTTGAACTCAGCGTTTCTTGCCTTTGTTCGCAAAGGGGTTTTCGCCACCGCGAAACACGAGACGAATCGGGGTTCCACCTAGGCCGAAGCCCTCGCGCAAGCCCCTAACGAGGTAGCGCTTGTAGGCGGCCGGCATCGAATCCGGCCGGGACACGAACAGGGCGAAGGTCGGCGGACGCGCCTTGACCTGGGTGATGTAACGCAGTCTCAACCGGCGTCCGGACACGGCCGGTGGCGGATGGGCGGAGACCACGTCGTCGAGCCAGCGGTTGAGGCGCGCCGTGGAGATGCGCACGTTCCACACCCGCTCGGCATCGAGCACCGCCTTCATCAGCCGGTCGATATTGATGCCCTTCAATCCGGAAAAAGTGACCATGGGCACGCCGCTCAATTGCGGCAGCAAACGGGTGCAGGCTTCCTTCAGTTCGGCCAGCACCTTCTGTTTTTCCTCGATCAGGTCCCACTTGTTGAGACCGATGACCACCGCCCTGCCCTCGCGCTCGACAAGATCGACGAGCTGCAGATCCTGTTTTTCGAAGGGCTTGGTGGCGTCGAGAACGGCGATGACCACCTCGGCATATTGCAGCGATCTCAGCGAATCCGAAACGGCGAGCCGTTCGAGCTTTTGCTGCACCTTGGCCTTGCGGCGCATGCCGGCGGTATCGACGAGGTTGATGGTGCGGCCCTTGTAGTCCCAGGGCACCAGGATGGAATCGCGCGTGATGCCGGCTTCCGGCCCGGTCAGGACACGCTCTTCGCCGATCAGGCGGTTGACCAGGGTCGACTTGCCGGTATTGGGCCTGCCGATGATGGCGACGTTGAGCGGGCGCGTCGGGTCCCAGTGGCTCTTTGCCTCGGCCTCGCTGATCTCGCCTTCGATGTCGATATCGATATCGGGCAAGGCCGGATCGGCGGGTTCGGCATGTTTGATTTCACCGGCCTTGGTGACCGCGTTGGAGACGATGGCGTAAAGATCGGCAAGACCCAGCCCGTGTTCGGCGGACAGCGCGATCGGCTCGCCGAAACCGAGACTGAAGGCGTCGGTCAGCCCCGCATCGGCGGCCCGGCTCTCCGCCTTGTTGGCGACCAGATGCACATCCTTGCCCGCCTTTCTGAGAATGCGGGCGAAATGCGCATCGAGCGGCGTCACGCCAGCGCGGGCATCGATCATGAACAGGATGATGTCGGCCTCGGCGATGGCCGCCTCGGTCTGGGTCCGCATACGCGCTTCAAGGCTCTGGTCGGTGGCGTCTTCGTAGCCGGCCGTATCGAGCACGTCGAAAAAAAGATCGCCGATCCGGCCGCGGGCCAGCCGCCTGTCGCGGGTCACGCCGGGGATGTCGTCGACCAGCGCGATTTTCCGGCCGACCAGCCGGTTGAACAGCGTGGACTTGCCGACATTCGGCCGGCCGACAATGGCGACGACAACGCTCATGTCACTGTCTCCAGCCGGGCTCGGCGGTACGTTGGGGCTACTCAGCCGCCGGGGTCGACTCGTCAGCGTACACCGCGCCTTCGGCGAGCAATTGCGAGATATAAACCGACATGCGGGCCATCTGCTCGCTGCCGGTCTGCGGGTCCTTGCGCGTCGCATCGAAGGTTGAAAGAGCACCATCGATATCGCCGGACTTGTACTGGGCAAGTCCCAGCGCTTCGCGGGCGATGTCGGCAAAAGGCGATCCGGATGCAATCAAGCCATTGACGCGCGTTTCGATGCCGGGAACATCGCCCGTATCGACCAGCTTGTAGCTGGCCAGAACCAGCGCCAGTTCGCGTAAACGGATCTCGTTGGACGAGGTGGCAAGCCCGTCATAAACCGCCACGGCCTCCGCCGGCTTGCCCTGGGCATCGAGATAGGACGCCTCGGCGAACTTGGCCAGTTCCGGATACTTGCCCGAACCTTCCTTTTCCACCTTGTCGAGCGCCGTCAGGGCCGCGTCGAAATCACCGGTCTGAGCCGCATCGATGGCGACGAAAAGCGCATCCGAAGACCGGGCGGCATTGGTCTGTTGCCACCAGGCCCACCCCTCGTTGACCGCGACGAGCAAAACGATCGCGACCGCGCCGCCGATGACGTAAGGGCCGTAGCGCCGCCACAGCTTGCGCATGCGATCCGCACGCAGGTCCTCATCGACTTCGCGAAACAGGGTTTCTTCAGACATGTTACGTCACCTGAACCAGAATTCGCCGGCACAATAGTCAGGCGCGCCCGGGAATGCAATTCGTCATGACGCCAGGCGATCTGAATTCCCGCGCCGTTTGCCGACAAACGATCCTATAGGAAGACCAAAGGCGTTCCGCAGTCGCTGAAGCGACAAGGGCCTGGTGTCGCAAGGGGTGCGATTTGCATGGAACGGAAATGGACGCCGCCCTATTCTCGGTGGGGTGGAGGAATGGTCATGCGTGCCCTTGTTCTGGCTTTGATGCTGGTTTTCGTTGCCGCTCCGGTTCATGCCGGCACGCTGGTCGAACCGCATATGCATATCGAAAAGGGGGGTGCGGCCGGTCCCCGCGTGGCGCTGACGCTCGACGCGTGTTCGGGCGGCATCGACATGCGCATCCTTGATACGCTGGTTGAAAACCGCATCCCGGCAACGCTGTTCCTCACCGGCATCTGGCTCAACGCCAACCGCGCGGCCCTGCCGTTTCTCAAACGGCACGCTGATCTTTTCGCGTTCGAAAACCACGGCGCCGAGCACCTTCCGGCCGTGATCGGCACCGAAAAACCCTATGGCATCGCGCCGGCCGGCACGGCCGATGCGGTTATGGCGGAAGTTTCGGGTGGTGCGTTCTTCATCACGGAGCTTCTCGGTTCCAGACCCGGCTGGTATCGCGACGCCACCGCGCTTTATTCGCGCGACGCCATGGCCCTGATCGAAAAGGCCGGCTTCCGCATCGCCGGGTTCTCGCTCAACGGCGACGCCGGCGCCTCCTTTAGCGCCGCGAAAACGGCCGAAATCATTTCCGGTGCGCAGGACGGCGACGTCATCATTTCCCACATGAACCAACCGAAACGCCCGGCGGGCGACGGCGTTGTCGCCGGCATTCTGGCCTTGAAGGCCAAGGGCTTCACCTTCGTACGGCTGGATCAGGTCACGGTGATCAAGGACTGAGGCGTCTTCGCATCTGCCTCATGCATTCACGTCACCGCTCTTTTCCCTCCCCCCGAGAGGGGAGGGAAGCTCCAATACTATTTCCGAGAAAACCCGACACTGCCTAACGCTGGATCGTGATCAGATGCTCGGTGGTGAACTCGTCGAGGATCCAGTGGCCGTTAAAGCGGCCGAGGCCGGAATTCTTCTCGCCGCCGAACATGACGAACGGGAAGTCCTGAACGGTCATGTCGTTGATGTGGGTCATGCCCGCCTCGACGCGTTTGGCAAAGGCTAGACCGCGCGCCTCGTTGGTGGTGATGACGGCACTCGACAACCCGTATTCCGTGTCGTTGGCGAACTTGAGCGCTTCTTCCTCGTCGCGCGCCCTTATGACCGACACAACCGGACCGAAAATCTCGGTCTGGGCCAGTTCGGAATCCGGGGTCACGTTGGCGATGACGTGCGGCGGCACCAGCCGTCCCTTGATCTCGCCGCTGACGCGGAAGTCGAACCCGTCCTTTTTCGCGGACTCGATCAGGTGAATGACCGTCTTGAGCTGGGCGTCATTGCACACCGGGCCGACCATGGTGTCGGGCGCGTTCGGATCTCCGTATTTGATCGACTTGACCGCCTCGACAAAGGCATTAAGGAACGTGTCGTAGATTGCGTCCACAACGATGATGCGGTTGGTCGACATGCAGATCTGGCCCTGATGCAGGAACCGGCCGAGCAGCGCGGCGTTGACGGCCACGCCGAGATCGGCATCGTCGAGAATGACCAGAGGCGCATTGCCGCCGAGTTCCAGCCCCATCCTCTTCAAGAGCGGCGAACCGGCCGCGACCTTGGCGATCTGCTTGCCGACAGCCGTCGAGCCGGTAAAGGAAATGACGCGCGGCACCGGGTGGGCGCTGAACGCATCGCCGATTTCGGCGCCGGAGCCGATGACGACGTTGAGCACGCCGGCGGGCAGCCCCGCTTCCTCATAAATCTTGGCCAGCAGGAGGCCACCGGTGATCGGCGTGTCACTGGCCGGTTTCAGCACCACGGCGTTGCCGGTGGCGATCGCCGGCGCGACCGAACGGTTGGACAGATGGAACGGGAAGTTCCATGGACTGATGACACCGACAACACCGACCGGCTGGCGATAGACGCGCGCCTCCTTGCCGGGCGCATCGACGGGCATGATCGACCCACTCATCTGATGGGGCATTGGCGCTGCCTCGCCCATGCCGGCGCGGACCGCCCCGAATTCGACCTCGGCCTTGATGCGGGTGGAACCCGATTCCCGCACGAGCCAGGAGATGATTTCTTCCTTGCGTTGATCGAGAATGGCGCGGGCACGATAGAAGATCTCCGCCCGCTCGGCCGGCGCCTTCGCCGCCCAACCGGGTTGCGCCGCCTTGGCGGTGGCAAAGGCCTTGTCGAGATCGGCCGTGTTGGCCAGTGCAATCTCGGTCAGAACCGATTCATCGAACGGATTGATATCTTTAAGCTTTTTTCCAGCGCTGCCATCCACCCAAACGCCACCGATGAATTGACCGGTGAAACCGCCATAGGGAGCGTTCGTCGTCTTGTCTGACATATCTTTCTCCTCACATGCGTTAAGGAAACCTCTTCCGGTCTTGCCTTTTCCGGTCGCGCCGAAAGAACCTCCTTTTGGTATAGATTATAGATATAATCATTCCGGATAGCTGCAAAAGTGGGCGGCCGGGTTATTTTTTGGTCACGTTAGGTGTTCAGTCCCGGCATTTGATGGAGTGGATCGAGAATGAATCGATCCGGCTCTGAAGTCCAGCGTTTGCAGATGAACTCGTATGGGGTGAGGCCTTTGAGGGCCTTAAGGCGACGGCCAAAGTTATAGGCGTTGATGAAGTCCTGAAGGTGCCGGCGCAACTGGTCGTGACTGTCGTAATGGAAGCGCTTGACGGTCGCCTCCTTGATGGTTCGGTTCATGCGCTCGACCTGGCCGTTGGTCCATGGGTGGTTCGGTTTGGTCAACCGATGCTCGATGCCGTTGTCGATGCAGACGCGATCAAACATGTGGATGCGCAGTCGCGCCGTGGGGCCATTCCTGCGGGAGGGCAGATCGCAGAACTGGGTACCGTTGTCGGTGAGCACGGTGTGGATCTGGTAGGGCACAGCCTCGATCAGGGCCTTCAGGAAGGCGGCGGCAGCGTGCACCGTTGCGCTTGTCTCAAGGCGGGCAAAGGCAAACTTCGAGGTGCGGTCGATGGCAACGAAGAGCTGGAGTTTACCCTCGGCTGTCTGGACCTGGGCAATATCGACATGGAAGTAGCCGATCGGATAACGCTTGAACTTCTTCTTGGGCTTTTTGTCGCCCTCTACTTCCGGCAACCGGGATATCCCGTGCCGTTGCAGGCAGCGGTGCAGTGAAGACCGCGTTAGGTGTGGGATCGTCGGTTGCAGGGCGTAGAGGCAGTCGTCCAATGGCAGCAAAGTGTGCTTGCGAAAGGCGACGATGACGGCCTCCTCCTCGAGAGACAGCACCGTCGAGTGCGGCACTTTCGGCCCCGTCGGCAGATCGACGGTCGAGGTCCGCCTCTTCCACTTGGCGACCGTTTTCTGGTTGATCCCATAGCGCCTAGCCAGCGCTCTCAGGCTCTCTTGACTATTTTGTATCGCTCGACGGACCGCCTCTGTCGTCGTGGCGCTGCCGTGTAGAACCTGTCCCATAGCGCATCCCTCCATGCCGAAGAAAACAATGCACCATCAAAACTCGGGATCAAACAGTTAGGTGATTTCGCGGATCGCGGACAGAGACAACGGGCCGCCAGAGCATCGGGTGACAAGCAGGCATCGGTATTGGCAAAAACCGCCGCGGCCACTCGCCTGCAGGCCCTTCGAGCATGGCTCTCCGGGCGTTCGGACCTAAAGTCGTGCCACAGGCACGATTTTGCGCGGGGATTGTGCAGGGGACCTGGCCCTCCGAGCGTAGCTCTCCGGGCGTTCGGACCTAAAGTCTTGCCACAGGCACGATTTTGCGCGGGCTTCGCCCGCGCCGGTCCTCACTCCCACTCGATCGTTCCGGGGGGCTTGCTCGTCACATCGTAGACCACCCGGTTGATGCCCCTGACCTCGTTGATGATGCGTGTGGCAGCGCGGCCGAGAAAGCCCATGTCGAAGGAGAAGAAATCCGCCGTCATGCCGTCGACCGAGGTCACGGCCCTGAGGGCGCAGACGAATTCGTAGGTGCGGCCATCGCCCATGACACCGACCGTCTGCACCGGCAAGAGCACGGCAAAGGCCTGCCAGATCTCGTCGTAAAGACCGGCCTTGCGGATTTCATCGAGATAGATGGCGTCAGCCTGTCTCAGGATGTCGAGCTTGTCGCGCGTGACCCCGCCCGGCAAACGAATGGCCAAGCCTGGCCCGGGGAAGGGATGACGCCCCACAAAGCTTTCGGGCAGGCCAAGTTCGCGGCCGAGCGCTCTCACCTCGTCCTTGAACAGTTCGCGCAAGGGCTCGACAAGCTTCATGTTCATGCGCTCGGGCAAACCGCCGACATTGTGGTGCGACTTGATGGTGACCGACGGACCGCCCGAAAAGCTCACGGATTCGATGACATCTGGATAAAGCGTGCCTTGGGCCAGAAAATCGGCGCCGCCAAGCTTTTTCGCCTCGGCCTCGAAGGTTTCGATGAACAGGCGCCCGATGGTCTTGCGCTTGGTCTCCGGATCGTTTTCGCTTTCGAGCGCGGTGATGAACGTCTTTGAGGCGTCCACATGCACCAGCGGGATATTGTAGTTGTTACGGAACATGTCGACGACCTGGGCCGCCTCGTTCTGGCGCATCAAGCCATGATCGACCAGAATGCAGGTCAGTTGTTCACCGATCGCCTCGTGGATCAAAACCGCAGCCACGGAAGAATCGACGCCCCCGCTGAGCCCGCAGATGACACGCTTGTTCCCGACCTGATCGCGGATGCGCTGGATGGCCTGTTGGCGATAGGCCGCCATGGTCCAATCGCCGGTCATGCCACAGATATCATAGGCGAATTTTCTGTAGATCTTCGCGCCGTCCGGCGTGTGATGCACCTCCGGATGGAACTGGGTGGCCCAGATGCGGCGCTTTTCGTCGGCAACGATAGCCATGGGCGCGCCCGGCGACGTGGCAACCACCTCGAAGCCTTCAGGCAGTTCGGTGACACGGTCGCCATGACTCATCCACACCTGATACGCGCCGCCGACCGCCCAGACCCCGTCATAAAGACTGGAGGGCTTTTGCGGGGTCAGCAGCGCACGGCCGAATTCGCGGGTGTGCCCGCCCTCGACCTTGCCGCCGAGCGCCACCGCCAGCGCCTGCTGGCCATAGCAGATGCCGAGAATCGGCACGCCTGCGGCGATCAGCGCCGGATCGAGCGTCGGCGCGCCGGTATCGAGCACGCTGGCCGGCCCGCCCGACAAAATGATCCCGGCCGGCTTGAGTCGGTCGAGTTCGCCGGCGGCATGCGAGAAGGGATGGATTTCGCAATAAACGTCGAGTTCGCGCAGGCGCCGCGCGATCAGCTGCGTGACCTGGGAACCGAAATCGACGATGAGGATGGCTTGATGCTGGGCTGTCATGGCGAGGCTTTAGCGACAGTGTCGGGATTGTGCAAGCGATGCTTGCATCGCACGTCGCCCGATGGAAGACTTTCGCCAGACTAGAGGAGATTCCGATGTTTCGCACGCATGTCTGGCACAATGCGCCACCGCGCTGGTCGGTCGACGACGAGGGCCTTCATTTCACCACCGGCACCGAGACCGATTTCTGGAACAACACCCATTACGGGTTCGTTCACGCCAACGGCCATGCGTTTCTCGAACCCGCAAGTGGCGATTTCTCGGCCGAAGCGACGTTTTCCGCCCGCTATGGCGCGCTTTACGATCAGGCCGGCATCATGCTGCGCGTGAACGACGCCAATTGGATCAAGACCGGCATCGAATTCACCGATGGCGTGCCGCATTTCTCATGCGTGATCACACGCGACGACCAGTCGGACTGGTCGGTCGTTCCCCTTCCTTTCGAGGCCATGGCCGCGATGCAGGTGCGCCTGACTCGGCACGATACGACCCTTGTCGTACGCTACCGCTGGAGCGAGGCAGATTGGACACTGGGACGTATCGGCTATCTCGACATGCCCGAAACGGTGGCGATCGGCCCCACGGCCTGCTCGCCAGTCGGCAAAGGACTCGATGTCACCTTTTCCCGCTTCGTACGGGGACCGGCGGTTTCGGGCGACCTGCATGCCTGAGCCGCTGCGAATGACGGCCTCATAAGCTCGGTAAGGCCTCGTAAAAAGCGAGGATGAATCGGTAGTTCAGCCAGAACAGCAGCGGCAGGCAGGCCCAGCTTGCGGCGCGATTGGCTGTGGCTAACAGTGGCACCAGCAGCGCCGACAGGATCGTGGCCAACAAAAGCGTGGCGCTGCCCGACCAGACGGCGCCAAGCGCATAATAGAGCAACCGCCAGCCCAGCATGCTCGCAACCAGAGCAAGCCAGACAACGAAGGCCAGGCTTTTCGGATTTTGCCTGTGGATGTGCCAGCCGATCCAGCCCACAAGCGCAAAGCACACAAGCCAGATGAAGGAAAACAGGCCCGCAGGTATGTCGAGGGGCGGATAGACCAGCGCGAGAACGACGGGCGGCGATTGCGAGACAATGCCCACACCGGCGCCGAGCGCGACCACCGTGCCTTCAAACCAGGCAAGTCCAAGAAACGGCCGTACCGAGCCGGTCATCTTTATACTTTCGTCCTCAAACGCCTTTCGCAGAACCGGCGCCAATGACTTGAATTATCGCAATAACTCTAGGCTAGAGCATCGGGCGAAAAAGTGGAATCCGGTTTTTCGCATCATCCGATGCGACCATAAAAGAATAGAGCCGGGCGGCTTGATGCAATCAAGACGCCCGGAACTCTAGTTATGAATGTGACCGGCGCCCACCTCTTTTTCATGCAAACGCGTTTTGTCGCGCCACCGGCTCAGGCGCGCTTTTCGAGCACGGAGATGAAAAAACCATCCGTGTCGCTGCGCGCCGGACTGAGCCACAGCGCATCCCTGCCGAGACCCGGAACGGCAGCGGTATCGGGAAAGGCTTTCGCCCAAAGGGCAAAATGATCGGCTGGCACGAATTCCGGGTGACGGGAGCGGAATCCCGCGATCGTCCCGGTGTTCTCGGGCGGCAAAAGCGAACAGGTGATATAGGCAACGTGCCCGCCGGGCCGGACGAATTTCGTCGCTTCATCGAGAATCTCGGCCTGTTCGCCCACGCGCACGGCCAGTTGCTCGGGGCTGAGTCGCCACTTGGTGTCGGGCCGCCGCCGCCATGTGCCGGTTCCGGTGCAGGGCGCGTCGACCAGAACGAGATCCATGTGACCATTGAGGTCTTCGAGAAGCTCCGGATCGGGCGGACGTGTCTGCACGTTGCGCACCCCGGCCCGTTTCAGCCGGTCGTAAATCGGCGCGAGCCGGTTGCGGTCGGCATCATGGGCAAAGATCTGGCCGTGATTGTCCATGTCGGACGCCAGGGCCAGCGTCTTGCCCCCTGCCCCCGCGCAATAATCGAGCACCTGCGTGCCGGCGACGGCGCCGGCCAGCGCCGCCACGGTCTGCGAGCCGGCGTCCTGAACCTCGAACCAGCCCTTGAGATAGCCTTCGTCGACAAGGACATTGGGCGTGCGGGCGGCGCGTGTCCCGGGTGCAAGGCGCAACCCGTCGGGAACGATAGGCGCCCTTTGTGGCGCGAACCGTTTCAGCCCCTTTTCGACGCGGGCAAGATCGGATTTGAGACGATTGACCCGCAAATCGACCGGCGGACGCGCCGTCAGCCCAACGCCTTCGGCGACAGCCTCGGCCCCGAAAGCCTCGGCAAAAAGCGGCACGATCCAATCGGGCAGATCGGCCCTGACGGCATCGGGCGCGTCGGCAAGCGGGTCCGGTGCTGAGAGCCGCGCCAGTTCCCCGGACGTAATGGCGTCCGGTGCGAACCGGTCCGTTGCGAAGCTTTCGACCAGCCCCTCCGGGGTTTCGCCCCAGTCGCGCACGGCAACGGACAAAACCAGCGCACGCGGCGTATCCGTTGCCATGGCATAGGCATGCGAAGCCCGGCGCCGCAAGGCATCGTAAACGAGATTGCCGATGGCGGCGCGATCGCCTGAACCGGCGAACCGGTGAGAAACGCCCCAGTCGCGCAACGCTTCGGAAGCGGGACGATGGCGCGTTTCAAGATCGCTCAGAACCTCGATGGCAGCGGCGAGACGGCCGGGCAGTTGCATGATGATCCAGAATCCCTAGCCGCCCGTATGGTAGTTCGGCGGCTCGCGCGTGATCGACACGTCATGGACATGGCTTTCATGCAGGCCGGCGCCGGAAATGCGGACGAACGTAGCGTTCTCCCGGAATTCCTCAAGGTTGTGGGCGCCGGTATAACCCATGGCCGCCCTGAGACCGCCGGCGAGCTGATGCAGCACGTTGCCGGCCGCGCCCTTGTAAGGCACCTGACCTTCGATGCCTTCGGGCACCAGTTTCATCGCGTCCTGGACTTCCTGCTGGAAATAGCGGTCAGCCGAACCGCGCGCCATGGCGCCGACAGACCCCATGCCGCGATAGGACTTATAGGAGCGCCCCTGATAGAGGTAGACCTCGCCGGGGCTCTCGTCGGTACCGGCGAGCAGCGAACCGATCATGGCGGCGGAAGCCCCGCCGGCCAGCGCCTTGGCCAGATCGCCGGAGAACTTGATGCCGCCATCCGCAATGACCGGGATGCCCTGTTTGTCAGCTTCCTCGGCCGCGGCCATGACGGCGGCGAGCTGAGGCACACCGACGCCGGCAACCATGCGGGTGGTGCAGATCGAGCCCGGCCCGATGCCGACCTTGATGCTGTCCGCGCCGGCATCGATCAGTGCCTTGGTGGCTTCGGCGGTGGCGACATTGCCGGCCACGATACGGACGGCGTTGGATTCCTTTTTAACGCGATTGACCGCCTCGCTGACCATGACCTGATGGCCGTGCGCGGTGTCGATGACGACGAGATCGACACCGGCATCGATGAGCTTGAGCGAGCGTTCATAGCCCTTGTCGCCCGTGGTCGAAGCGGCAGCGACGCGCAAACGCCCATGGGCGTCCTTGATGGCGTCCGGATGGGCGACGGCCTTTTCCATGTCCTTGACGGTGATGAGACCGATGCACTGGTAATCATGATCGACCACCAAAAGCTTTTCGATGCGGTTTTGATGCAAAAGCCGCTTGGCATCGTTTTGGCTGACGCCATCGCCGACCGTTACCAGCCGCTCCTTGGTCATCAGCTCGGACACCTTCTGGTGCGGGTCGGAAGCAAAACGCACATCGCGGTTGGTGAGGATGCCGACGAGCTTGCCGATGGCACGTCCGCCCGTGCCGCCATTGGCGACGACCGGAATGCCGGAAATCTTGGCCCGGGCCATCAGGGCCAGCGCGTCGGCCAACGTGGCATCGGGGCCGATGGTGATGGGATTGACCACCATGCCGCTTTCGAACGACTTGACCAGGCGGACCTCTTCGGCCTGCCTGTCGTCGGTGAGATTGCGGTGGATGACGCCCAGGCCACCGGCCTGCGCCATGGCGATGGCCATCGCCGCTTCGGTAACCGTGTCCATGGCCGAGCTTAGGATGGGCAGGTTGAGTTCGATGTCTTTGGTGACGCGGGTGCGGATGTCGGCCTGATTCGGCAGCACCTCGGAACGGGCCGGCTGCAAAAGCACGTCATCGAAAGTGAGCGCTTCTTCACCGGTTATGGATGTGATGATCTTGGCCAAGGCCTGACCCTTTCTGCCTTCGTTTCGTTCTCGAATGCGGGATCTGTGGCGCAGCAACTGAGGCGGCGCCTTCGGAATTGGCACCGGCCAATACCACGCGACCCGAGCTTTGGAAAGGGCAGGCTTGAAAAGCGTTGCCGCTTCACTTAGGTTTAGTTTATTCAGTTATTACTGAAATAACCGATAGGACTGAACATGAGCGCGTCCCGCCAACCGACACGGACCGAATTGCTCGACTGGGTGGAAAAGCTGGCCTTCCGACTATCGGAGATCGGCAGTCTGCCTCTGATCGCCGCTCGCATTCTCGGCTGGCTCATGGTGTGCGATCCCGCCGAACAGACGGCAGATGAGATCGCCGAAGCCATCGGGGCAAGCCGGGCGTCGCTATCGACCAATCTGAGGTTCTTGATCGCCATACAGATGGTCGGCGCCGTTTCCCGACCCGGCAAGCGCCAGCGCTATTACCGCATCGAGGAAGATGCCTGGGAAGCGGCGATCCGGGTCAAAATCGCCTCGCTCGCCGGCTTCGGCCGCATGGCGGAGGATGGCATGGCCCTGTTCGGCGCCGAGACTGAAAAAACGCGGCGGTTGCGCATGACGCGCGATGCCTTCGACTGGCTGCAGACGGCCTTTGAGAAGGCGCCGCCCCCACCCTCACACAACAAGGAGCGTTGACATGGCCAGAAAAGGCACGAGTGCCGGAACAGCCGCCGGCCCCATGTATATCGCAGCATGCGAACAGTTCCTGCCTGCGGCCGAGCGTATCGTCGACGACCCGCTCGCCCCCGACCTTCTCGACGGCTCGGCGCTGGTTTTATATAAACTGAGCCGATGGGCCTGGCTTCGCCGCATCATGTTCAGGCAGACCGAGCGCAAGGGACCCGGCGTCTGGGGCGGCGTTCTATGCCGCAAACGCTTCATCGCCGAAACGGTGTCGCAGGCGATCGCCGATGGCATCGAGGCGCTGGTCGTCCTCGGCGCCGGCTACGACTCGCTGGCCAGTCGCATCACCAGATCCACCGGCCTGCCTGTTTTCGAACTGGATCAGGCGGAAAACATCGCGGCAAAGCGCGTGATGCTCGAAAGGGTGTTCGGCGCCCTGCCCGATGGCCTGCATCTGGTTCCCATCGATTTCGAGACGACGGACACCGGCACCACCCTTGCCGCCAACGGCCATGATCCGACGATGGAAACACTGTTCGTGCTCGAAGGCATCACCCAGTATCTGACCGCAGAAGCAATCAAAAGAACCTTCGATGGCCTGTCGTACGCTGCCGCCGGTTCCGGTCTTGTCTTCACCTATGTCTCTGACGATTTCATCGCCGGAAAGAACATGCACGACGCGGCGGTCATCTACCGCCAATACGTCAAGGGTTACCAACTCTGGCGTTTCGGCCTGGCGCCGGAAAAACTGGCCGCTTTCCTGAAATCCTATGGCTGGCGCCTTGTCGAGGACGTCGGCGCCAAAGACTGGCGCGAACGTTACGCCGTGCCGGCAAACCGGGACCTGCCGATCATGGACATCGAACGGGTCGCCTTCGCCGTCAAGGACGCCTGACCCATCGACCGAGACGCATATCCGAGGGGCGGTGTCATCACGGGAAAGCCCGCTTCCGGCATGATCCGCGATCAGCGGTCGGCCGGTATGCCCCGGAACCCGCGCGCAACCAGATAGGTTTCGGCCGAATCCGACCGGGAAGCCGGCGGTTTGGCGTGGATGGTGGTGGCAAAATCGCGCTTGAGCTGGGCCAGCAGCTCGTGCTCCGTGCCGCCCTGGAAAACCTTGGCGACAAAAGTGCCCCCCGGCGTCAGCACCTGACAGGCAAAATCCGCCGCCAGCTCGACCAGGGCGATGATGCGCAAGTGATCCGTCGCCTTGTGCCCGGTGGTCGGCGCCGCCATGTCGGACAGGACCAGATCGGCCTTGTGCCCCCCCAGCGCCGCGATCAGCGCATCGGGGGCATCGGGATCGTTGAAATCCTTTTTGAGAAGGATGGCGCCCGGCACTGGATCGGTGTCGAGATAATCGATCCCGACAATGTGGGGGTCGTCCTCGCTCGATTCGATGGCCTTGGCCACCACCTGCAGCCAGCCGCCCGGCGCGCTGCCGAGATCGACCACCCGCATGCCCGGTTTCAACAAGCCATACCGCTCGTCGATCTCAAGGAGCTTAAAGGCGGCCCGCGATCGATAGCCCTCGGCCCGCGCCCGCTTCACGTAAGGATCGTTGAGCTGGCGTTGCAGCCACAGCGTCGAGGAGACCTTGCGCCCCTTGGCCGTCCTGACCCGGGTCTTGAGCCCGTCATCGCCGGTATTGCGCTTGTTTTTTGACATGCTAGCGCCGCTTCCTATGCCGGCCGGAGGTAAGACGATCAGCGTCCATCAGTGAAATCAGCATGCCCTCGCGCAGGCCGCGATCGGCCACGCGGACGCGCTCGGTCGGCCACTCGCGGCGAATGGCCTCGAAAATGGCACAGCCCGGAATGACGAGATCGGCACGGTCGCGGCCGATGCAGGGATGGGCGGCGCGGCGTTCGTAGCTCATGGACAAAAGCACGCGCATGGTTTCAACCATGTCCTCGCCACGCATCCATAGCCCGTCCACCTTGGTCCTCTCGTAGCGGTCGAGCCCCAGATGCAGGCCGGCCAGCGTCGTCACCGTGCCGGACGTACCGATGAGGTGAACGGACTTGCTGGCGACCATGGCCTTGAGCTTGTCGCGCCCGCGAAACTGGGTCAGAAGGCCGGAGACATAGCCGACCATCTCCTCGAAGCGATCCGGCGTCACCTCGACGCCGCCGAATTTCTCGGCGATGGTGACGACGCCGACCGGCAGCGATTGCCAGGAGCGGATGGCCGCCGACATGCGGCCCTGCTTTTTCGGTCGCCCGCCGCGAAAATCAAGCCAGGCCAGTTCGGACGAACCGCCGCCGATATCGAACATCAACGCGCCCGAAGCACCGGCATCGATCAGATCGGCGCAGCCGGTCACCGCCAGTTCGGCCTCGGTCCGACGGTCGACGATTTCCAGTTCAAGCCCGACCTCGTCGCGTACGCGGGCAAGAAAATCCTCGGAATTTGTGGCGGCACGACAGGCCTCGGTGGCGATCAGCCGAACCCTGCGCGGGGCATGATGTTCGATCTTGAGGCGGCAATGCTTGAGCGCCTCGATGGTCCTTGCCATCGCCTCTTCGGACAAAAGCCCGGTGCGCGACACCCCCTCGCCCAGCCGCACGATGCGCGTGAACCCGTCGAGAACGCGAAATCCGCCCTCGACCGGACGGGCGATGAGCAAACGACAATTGTTGGTGCCAAGATCAAGCGCCGCATAAAGCGGGGACCGGCCGCGTCGCGCCGGCGAAACAGGGCTGTTCTTCACCCGCGTAACGTCGCGCTCGGGCGGGACGGGACAATCCTCCGCCAGCACGGGTGGCACCCGCTCGTCGCTCACGACGATTCGGGCATCCAGGGTCCCAACGACATCCGCGGGCCGATCAGAATCGGCCACGTTGCAAATCTCCGTGTCCCGGTCACTCGAGACGGCCCCTGCCGCCGGCGCCCCGGACACACATTCAGTTTCATGGGTAAAACTAGTCGAATTTGCATCTAGGCGCAATCGCGGCATCTACGGGACAGGTGTGGGACCCTCTTTTCGATACAAGTCCGGCGCCAGGAGCATCGGGCGATTTGATTGGATCAACTCGCCCGGCTCCGGTTCGTGATACTCGCGACGGTTGGCGCGAAAAACCGCAAGTCCACTTTTTCGCCTGATGCGCCAGCGCCCCTGTCGCCGGCGAAAACCCACCTGAAAACACCATACCCTCAAGGTTTCCCGCTCCATCGGGCCCGAACCCGGTTCGGCACGCAACATGACGTTGCAGGCTTGCATTCGCGAAATGGAGTGTTTATGTGTTGCGCCGCGCCGGCAAACAAATTGCCGATCCGGCAATCCGGCCGGACGTAGCGCCTGCTGGGGAATAGTTTAACGGTAGAACAGCGGACTCTGACTCCGTCAGTCTTGGTTCGAATCCAGGTTCCCCAGCCAAACCTTCCTAAGTGTTTGATCTGAAATAAGTTCTTGTTCTGCAAGGGCTTTTCAGCATGGCACTGTCCCACTTTGGTGTCCCACTTTGCGCAAAAGTGCGCAGCACCATTTCGGGAGCGCTATAACACCTGGGGAAGGAGAGAATTCATGCCGAATGGCTCCAACCTCAAACTGCGCGGCTCGGTCTATTACGCCCGCATGAAGGTTCCGCTCGAACTTCAGCATCTCATGGGCGTCAAAGAACTGGCGCGCTCGCTGAATACCAAAGACCGGCGCACTGCGAGCGTGCGCAAGTTGTCAGTGCTTGCCGAGTGGCATGAGCAATTTGAGTCGCTGCGTCGTCGTCGCCATGTCAGCGAAACCGACTTCGCAAACGCGACCTGGGAGCACTACGCCGCCGAGCTTGAAGCCGATGAGCGCGAGCGTGCTTTGCCGGTGAGTGAAGGTGCGCCCGGACTGGCGATATCGCGCCAGCACCAGCTGCGTGCCCTGCGCGAACATCTTGGACGCGGCGAAACTGTTATGGTCCAATGGGCGGCAGACGCCTTCATCGAGCGCCACCAGCTCATTTTGGAGCGCGGCTCACTTCAGTATCGCGAACTTTGCTTTCGGCTGATGCGCGCACAGATCGAAGCACTTCTGCGCGCCGGTGAACGTGACCAGGGCAACTACGCCGGCCAGCCCATCGATCCGATTGTAACCAGGCCAACGGCCACTGCGGAAATCGCCAAACCTGGCGAACGCCTGATGGATTTGTTCGAAGACTACGCCAAGGAAAATCCCAAGGCGATTTCACAGGGCACGCTTTCGCAGGCGCGGCGCGACATTGGAACTTTCATCGAATTGACCGGCGCGGACTTCCCGGTGTCTCAGCTCGACAAGAAAGCCGTCCGCGAGTGGAAGCGGCTCTTGCAGGTCTATCCGGTCAAGGCGACTGAGTCGGCGACATTCAAGGGAATGAGCTTCAAAGAAATCATCGAAGCCAATGGCCGCCTTGAGCAGCCCAAGCCGGTGATTTCTGCAAAGACCGTCAACCGCTACATGGCGGGCTTTGGCGCGTTCTGCAACTGGCTGGCGGCGCACGACTACATTGCGGCCAATCCCTTCACCGACATGTATCTGACCGTGGACAAGACCAAGACCAACGTCCGGCCCTTTACAGGTGAAGAGCTTGAGACGCTGCTCAAGTCTCCCCTTTTCACCGGATGCCAGAGCGACGCGAAATGGCACGTGCCGGGCGACCATCTCATTAGAGACCACCGCTATTGGCTCCCCTACGTGATGATGTATTCCGGCGCACGGCCTGGCGAGATTGCGCAATTGCTCGTGGACGATGTTCGCCAGTTGCACGGCGTTTGGGTTATGCACATCACGGACGAAGGCGACGCCGAAAAGAGCCTCAAGACCAAGGGCTCATTCCGCATCGTGCCTATCCATTCGAAACTCGTGCAGATGGGCTTCATCGAACATGTCGAGCGCCAGCGGCAAGCCGGACAGCGCCGGGTGTTTCCGGAAGCCGAGCGCAATGAACGCGGCCAGATCGCATCGAAGTTTGAAAAGAAGTTCGGGCGCTACTTGATCAAGCTTGGATTGAAGGAAGGTCGCGGCCTTTCACTCTACAGTTTCCGGCACGGGTTCTCTGATGCAATGCGCACTGCCGGTTTCATGGACGATGAGTTCGGCTTCCTGATGGGGCACAGCAAATTCAGCATGACGGCGCGCTATGGACAGATGCCGCAGGGCACTTTGCAAAAGCGTGTCGAGCTGATCGAGGCTGTCAAATACTACCTCGAACACGCTAACCCTCCTAGGCAAATGGCGTTGCTTGACCGGCGTGGAGGTCAATCCTTATCTATCAATGGCTGGAATACAGGAGGCTGAACTTGCAGTTCGACGAAGAACTTACCCCGCACCTCAAATGCGATGTTGAGCTTGAAATCATCGCGCCTAATGTAGCGACACTAAACAAGTGGGCCGCCGATGCGTTACGCAGGGCGGCAAATCTTGTCGAAAGCGGGAAGCTAGAAGATGGCTTTCATCCCGTGACTAATAATTCAGGCAAGAAGGTCGGCGAAATATACGTCGACTACACAGAAGGGGAATTCGAAGCCTAGCGCTCCGGCTGTTGGGTCCGGAGCGCCATTGTTCTGTCAGACAAAGCTCAAATGGCGAAAGGACGTGAACCAGCAGGAATGCGAATGCACGCCTTACGGTCGTCGACAATGCGGTTGACCAATTTTGCCTTTTCGACGTCTGTCATCAGGCTGGTCCAAGAGTTCGGCCAAATGCCACCCACAAGCAGGGCTTCGGTGACCACAAGGTCAATGCGCTCCCCATCCGCCATTATTCCATTTGTGCCGAGCGACGAAACTACGTTCGACACCACGTCGTTGAACGTGCCGTCAGGGATGTAAGTTAAGGTCATTTGGCGACCTCCCCCTGTGCGGCAGAGGATACCTGCCCATCAAGGGCCGGGCGCAGCACGTCGACCTTTTGATAGTTGAAACCCCAATGCCCGTGATGAATGGCGATCAACAGTCCGTCGGGCGACTTCTCGAAAACTTCGACATAAAAGTCGTTGCTCTCGTAGACGGCATCCGCTCTCAAATCGTTCTCGTCTTCGGTTTCGTAAAGATCGAAGAGGAAGCAGTTGAATTCCTTGCGGCTCATGTGGACAGGCGCGCGCAGGTTCGATCCCGTTGCCGGGTTTTGAGTGGTCATGATAGTTGTCCTGTGGTTGTGGCAGGTGAAGCGCCTGCCTCGCTGCACCGCCGGGATGGGTTCGGGTTCCAATCGCAACCCCTCTCGGCGGAATTTTCTAGTTGCTGCGCACCCAGTAGACGGGAATGCGCGGTTGCCTGGTCCGGCGATAGCGCTTCTTGATCTGGTGAAGTGCCTCGATTTCCGCGATTGATGCGTTCCGGGCTTCGGCTTCGGCAATTCGCTGATCAAGCTCATGGAGCTTGAAGGCGTTCACCTGTCCGGCCAGTTCCCGCGCCGCATCGAGCATCGCGTCAATCATTACGGTGGCCCGGTTCAGGCTATTGAGCGGCACGTCGAAAATGTCTTCCCACTCGGTTTTCTCAGGATAAACGCCGGCATGGTCTTCGGTAGCGAGATCGCCGCGTATCGTAATGCCGCCAGCGTCCAAGGCCTCATCCATAAGCAAGCTCTTGTCGGCCAGGAAATCGGCAAAAGAGCCGGAAATGTAGGGGTGCGCCACGTCCGAAAGTAGCGGACGGTTGCGGCGCTCGGCACGTTCACGCTCGCGCTGCCGCCGCTTCCTGTCGCGTGCAAGTTCCCTCTTGTGTTCAGCGCTGGTTTTGGGTCGTGCCATCGTTTTCGGCTCCAAACTGTATGCCGCAAAAATAGTCAAACCCGGCGTGACAATCCAGTGACTTCGGTATGTCACGCAATACGCGGGCTGAACGAAGCCCTGTTATTCCTCCCGGTGCGGGTCGTTGAGGACTTCAGCCGGCCAGATGTTGCCGACGCAGCCGAGCACCTCGGTGAACTGGTGAGGCTCGACGTTACCCGTGGCCGGGTCGGGTTCAATGTTCGCCAGTTCGTGGATCAGCCGGTCATAAAGATCGTCAGGAAGATAGATGTCGTTGATCATGGAAATCTCCGGGTTGGTTTGCCCACAAAGATTCTCAGATCAGCGATTCCGTGGCAAGCGATATTCTATTTAACTGATTGATTTTGCTATATAATAAGTAAGTTCTTACTTCACTTCTTAGCGCCTGAACGCCAGGTAAAGGCATAACCGGCAGGACATCTCTTGCCGCTGTTCAGATACAGAAAACCCGCCGGCACGCATCAGGCGCACAGGCGGGTTTTCTCCCAACGGCGAGCAGCATGAGGAGTCCATACAACTCTTGTTACGTTATAACATATTTGGAATCGCCTTGCACCTTTTTCTCGTTTAAGGCACCAGAATTGTCGCACTTCCTACTCGGCCCTTCGGGCCTCCCTGCGCGGCCTTCGGCCTTGCCCGCTCGCTTCGCTCGCGCCCTGGTTGTTTCTAGTGCCGGATGTGTTGTTCGGATATTCCCTGCAGAAGAATGACTTATTCCCCCCTGTCCTCACAGCGCATGCATCTGAAAGGACAAGGGGGATTTCGTTCCTGCATTGAAAGTGGTGAAGAGCGTAGGCTGCTAAGCCGGACAGGCGGTTTCCATTGACCTATCCGTAAGCTCCGAAATCCTGCCGCGAGGGCAAAACGGTTGAACCGGTGGGTTCTCACCATGCCCGACTTACCTTCAATCGGCGCATGGCATGTGGTTGTCGCTGCCTCATCCTGTGAGGCTTTCAACAGAGCCACAATCCTTCTGGGACGTTTTGATGGGCATGATCCCATTCCGGCCTCTACGCAGTTGCTCTACGCCTTTCCGGGTTCGGCTCTAGCTGGCCTCATCGCTCCGGTCTTCGTCCCGGTGCACTGTTGTATATCGAAGCTAGTATGATCACCCCATGCTTAGCAGGCGGGGGTGCTCGTCGTTGGTGGTTTAGTTATAGCGTTTCCGCGACGGCACTGCGGATAAGGTCGGCGAAGTCGCGTGCCACGTCCCTTGAGAACATCTTCTTCGGCGTTCCTTTGACCGACAACTGCACCTCGATGCCGTTGCCTTTACGCACGGCAGTGAAATCGCTGTCGATGCTGAAGACACCGCCTCCTTCATCGGTTGTCAGTCCGAGAATGGTGTTGGCCAGCTTGATCGCGTCCGGCTCGGCAAAAGTCTTTGGCGCATGACCGTCAAACACAATCCTCACGCCGTCTTTTGTGTGGCGAATAACAATGCCGGGGATGCCAGGCTTGATTGTGCCGGCGGCGATCTCCCGCCGGATCAGATATCCAACGGTATCGGCAATGGACAGATCGAGCACAGCTCCAATCGCCTTGAGCTGATCGATACGCTCCGAAGGCAGCTTGATAGTGGGATTTTGAGACAACGCAAACTCCTTAATGGTATACCTTTAATATAGCTGGTAGTTTTTGATTTTTCAATATAATATTCTCAGAAAATGGGGGATTGAGCGTTGAATTTGTTGCGGCGTATTCTGATCATTCTTGTCGCTTTTTGCGGAGCCGGTGCCATGCCAACACTGGCTTCAGACAATCCCGGTGATCAGCTTGTCAACAATCGGCTAGATGGCTGGATGACATGTCTTTACGATGCCTTTGCCCTTCACGAGGTCATCCTAGAAGGGAGCACACCAGAGATTTCTGCATCACAGTCATTGCTCGACTGCACGGACGCAGAAGACCTGCTCATCGACGCCTTCAAAATTGCCTATGACGACAAAAGGGCAAAAGCCACGATTGCCAAATTCAACTCTTCAATGAAGCTAGACGTTATCCGAGGGCTGGTAGAGAAGGGCTACGAGTTCAAACAAGAACATGCACAAGATACTCCTCCACAAAGAGGTTTCTTTGACCAATACCAGGAGGAGCTAACCGACCGCATCGCTTCATCGTCAGACGCTACCGATGAACTGCTTAGTTTATACCGGGACGCCAATAGGCAATGCAGCGGGGTGGGCGACTCCCTCAAGACGTGGGTGGGTTGCAGCATGCGAGACATTTACTCCGCAGCACTTTCAAACCGTGACATGTGCTACGGCAAGGAAGGCCAAGCCGGATATGAAATGAAGTGGCACAAGTGCGGCAGTGACTCTTTGCGGCCTTAGTAGTTGCGCGTATTCAGCGCGTTTCCCGGCCTCTTCTGCCTGCGCAACTCGTCTGCCACCAGACCTCGCATTGTGCCTTCAAGCTGCGTAGCCATGCGCTTTGCCAGGTCCTGGTTCTGCTCAGGCGTGCCGGCTGATCCGTTGACAGTGATCGGCGCATTAATCGTTACCGGTGCCGCGTTGTCGTTCGCAAAGCGGTAATTGTCGTTGGCGGCTGCCAGCGAAGGCGCATGCGCCGCAAGCCCGCCATCGGCAAAGCCACGCACCGTGCCGTCATTGATCGCACGCAGCAAATCGAGATTGGCACGGGTTGCAGAGGCATTGACGACGAATTCGCCGTCAGACAACCGCGCCGGAATGCTGTCACTGGTGGCCGTGCCAGGTCCGCGAATAAGCCCACCGGTTGCAGCTTCAACCGCGCCGCCGTCCTTGAAGCCGAACAGCCCGCCAAAAAGCCCACCGCCAGCGACGCCGCCAAGGTTTGAGAACAGCGAATTGATCAGGCTGTCGAGCGCCATATCGATCAGACGATCAGCCAGGCGTCCAAAGGCGTTCGCAAGCGCGGTCGCGCCATCCACGCCGTTGCGAAGGTCACTGATCAACCCACCGAGAAAGTCCTTGGCGATGCCCTTGGCAGTGCTCGAGGCTTCCTCAAGGCGCTGCATAGCGGCCTTCTCGGATTCGATGGCAGTGATCAACTCAGTAATGCTGGCCTTTTGCGCATCCGTCGCGCCTGCACCAGCACGGCGCAACTCGGCATTGACGCGCTGCTCAAGCTCCGACTGCCCCATAAGACGAAGCTCTTCCTGCAATTCGGCAATTAAGCTGGCTGCGGCGTCGCGCTGTTCGCGCATGCCAGATGCACCGCCTGATTTACTCCCCGAAGCCGGCGCAATCGGCGCGACCACCGGAGTGCGCATGTCATCGACGCTTTCGAAGCTCGGGGTCTTCGCTGCCCGGTTAAAAGTCTCGCCAATGTCGAATTGGCGCGGATCGAACCGTTTGACGATGGCGTCTTCGAGCTCCGCGATTTCAGCGCGCAGCTTGTCTTTGGCTTCGTCGCTCATGCTGCCGATGCCGAACCAGCCGGTATCGCTCTCAAGAGCCGCTTTCTTGGAGGCCAGTTGTTCGCGCATGATGTCAATGCTGCGTTCGTTCAGCGGTGCTGTCCGCTCGCGCAAGCTCACCATGCCGGGCAGCTGACTGAAGGCGTTCAGAAAGTCGCCAAGCGCAGCAGCAGCTTCGACAATGGCCTGCTTGAGCGCAACGTCAACCGTATTGGCAACCTGGTTGAACTTCCGGTCCAGTTCGGCTGCCTTTTCGATCACGTCCTGGCTCATGACCAGGCCAAGATCGCGTGCTTCCTGCCTGGTGCGGTTCAGGCCGTCCGCACCCTGGTCAATCAGTTCAACGAAGCGCTCGCCACCGGTTCCGCCAAACAGTTCGTCGGCGATGCGGATTTGCGCAGCGCGGTCGAGCTGCCCCAGCTTGCCGATGATTTCAGTGAAGAGCGCCGACGGGTCTTTGAGCTTGGCCTTGAGCGCATCGGCACTGAAGCCAAGCCGCTGAAACGCTTCCGCCGCCGAACCGCCACCCGTGACAATGAATTCGTCTGCGCGCAGGTTCAGTTCCTTGATGCCGTCCGTGAGACTGTCGACACCGATGCGGTTTTGCTCGGCGACGTATTTCCATTCCTGAAAGTCCTCAAGCTTCATGCCGGCGCGCTTGGCTTCGTTGCCGATCTCGGCAATGCCTTTTGCGATATTGCCCACACGGTCGACCATGCCATTGATGCCGCCAGCGACAAGGCCACCAACCAGGCCCGCAGCCATGGATTTGCCGATGCCGCCGACCTTGCTCGCCATATTGGCCATTTGCTTTTCAAGCCGCTTGGTCGCCTGCTTGGAACGGTTTTCGATTGCGCCGAAATTCTTGCTGGCGGTCTGGTTTGCGCGCTGAAAATTGCGCTCGAAATCCCTGATCCGGGCTTCAAGAGAAACTAGAAGGCGTTCTTCGTCTGCCATCGTCGGCGGTCCTTATGCGACTTCGGGAACCGGTTCGGTTTCCCAGAATGATTTCTGATTGTCGTTTGCCGCCGCGATGCCCACGGCCATGACCGTGGCCACGGCTCCATCGATCCGATCGCGGCGCTTGGTCTTGTGCAGGCGCTTGATATCCGCGTCGCTGACCGTGACGGCCACGGAGTCAAAGTGGTGACGCAAGACGGGGTGTCCGGAATGCCGAAGCGTCTGGCCGGCCACGGCGCGCTCCAATTCCGCAATTGCCGGTGCCATCGTCTGCCAGCCCTGGCGGAATTCCACGACCGGCAAGCCATCCTCATAGAGCCGCTGCATGATCGTGCGCGCCATGTGAGGATCAAAAGCAATCTGGTGAACATCAAACCGTGCGCACAGCTCGCGCACGTGGTCCTCGATTGCAGACGGCTCGACAATCGGGCCTTCAATGGTCTTGATCAGTCCATCCCTCGCCCATGTCGCGTAAGGCACGCCGTCACGATCCGCACGATCTTCCAAGTCGTCACCGGGAAGGAAGAACCAGGGATAGACGACTACGCAGCCGTCATCGCGCCGCCATGCAGCAACCACCGCTGTCAGATCGCCATTGAGGCTCAGGTCGATACCCAGGAAACACGGCAGCTCTTCAAGTTCAGCCAGGTCCAGGTCGAAGGCGCACTTGTCGAACAGCGCCATATCGAAAAGCGGTTCGCGGGAATGGGCAGCCCAGATGTTGAGGTTGAGCTGCTTGAAGCTTGAAAGCTCTTGAGGCCGGTTCGCGACTTCGCGCGCGTATTGACGCAAGCCATCGATATCAGGATAGGCCGGCGTGCAGCTCAGGCCGGGATTGACCAGGTGCCAAACCTCTTCATCCTGCCATTCACAACCGGCAGGCGGCTCGAACAGAACCGGCAGCAGACTCGGATCGTCAATCTCGCCTAGTGCAACGCTGCGCGCGTAGTCGTATTGGCGAAACCCGACATTGTCCTGGCCACGTCCGGCGGTTGTGATGATGGCATTGAGCGAACCGGGCGTCTTGATCAGGCCGGTTTTCAGCGCCTCCCAAAGGTCTTCTTTTGGCCAGGCATGCAACTCGTCCATGAGCACGAAGGCAGGCGTGCGCCCGTGCTGCGTTTTGCCATCTGCGCTGATCGCTTCCACGACCGTGCGTGTGCGAAGATCCATGAAGCGATTGCGGTAGTCGGCGAATTTTACCAAACTCGTCAGGCGGCGATCATGGCGCAAAATATCGGTCGCCTCGGTAAGCGCGATGCGCGCCTGCTTTTGGTCCGCCGCTGCCAATACCACTTGCGAACCCGACAGCTTTTCCGGACCGATGGAATGGAGCAAAGCCAGACCGGCACCGAGCGTGGTCTTGCGGTTGCCGCGCGGGATCATGGCGAACAGCGTCTTGTAGGTGCGCGTGCCATCCTGGCGACGCGCGCCATAGAGTTTGCGCACCAGGCGCTCCATCCACGGATCGAGTTGAAACCCCATTCCGGGCCGGGTGCTTTTGGGGTGCTTGATGTTGCGCAGAAAGTTCACGGCGCGCTCGCCGCAGCCGAGCGGATCGTCAATCGGCGAATTGTCAAAAAGCCATGTCGGATAGGTCTTCGGCGGGGTGATCATTCGAGGAAATCCAGTTCCTCATTGCCGCCTTCGCGCACGTTCGCCCGCGACCGGGAGACGGGTGTCAGTCCCAATTCGGCGGCAAGCTGGCGAGCCGTCTGCATGGCCTTGTCTTGGGCACGCACAATCGCCAGGTCAGGCAACGCGGCTTTCCGGATTGCCTGCTCGAATTCGCGCACGCGGGCGATGGCGACGCAGTAGTTTTCAAGGCACCCCATATCCGCGTCTGTTAGGATTTTGCGCTCGATAAGCAGCGGCATCACGCGCCGCCATTCGGCCTTGCCGTGCCGGGAAAGAAAACTCGGCGGCTTCGGCACCGACGCAATCGCGTCGGCATCTTCAACAAGTTCGGGCTTGCGGCCTTTCACTAGGGCCGCCTTTCAACCCGCAACAGCAGCCCGCGCCGCCGCCCGATCTCATCAATGCCGACAATGTCGAACGCCTGGCCGTCAAACACCAGGCGGTCATCGGTGGTCAGTCCAGCGAAGTAGCGGGTGCGAAATGTCATCCGCACCACTTCGGACTTGCCGGTTTCGGTGTTGGCTTCATCGCTGGACACTTCGACGCGCTCGGCGCGCATAGTCGTCAGCGCTGCCCAGGATTCGGTGACGGTGCCAGCGTCGCTGACGGTTTCAGAGCGCCGCTCCAACGTGATCGACCTATCGAGACTCCCTGCCCTCATACGCCGAACCCCATCAGCGCCCGCACGCTCATGACGGCGTGCCCATGTTGGCCGGACGGGTCGCGCATGTAGCGCGTTGCCTCGACACGAATGCCATCGGTCAGGTCGAAGCCGGGAACGTCAAGCGACCGGTCCAGCGCACGCCAAGTCGCATCCGCGATTGTCTTGGCGGCCTCAAGCCCATCTTCGACCACCCAAAAATGCAGGTCAGCGTGGACAGTCACATTGCAGTAGCTCGGATAATGCCCTTCAAGGATCGTCTGCCCATCGCCTATGATGATGGCGGGAAACTGCTCAGGCCGCGCCGCACCGTCGCGGATATGCGCATCAGGCACCAGCGCCAACACATCTGGCGTGTCCAGCAGCCGGGCGCGGATTGCTTTTTGCAAGGCAAGGCTCGGTTCGGTCATGCGCGCCACTCGTCTTTGACGGCCTTACGCACCGAGCGCTTGATACGATTGGTGATGCGCTTTTTAAGCAACCGGAAGGACGGCCAGAAAAAGGGCTGAGCTTCAGCCGCGCTGGTGCCGTATTCGACAAGGTGCGCATAGCGCACGTCCTCATTGCCTGCCGTCACCAGCACCTCAAGCTCACCAGCGGTGCGAGAACCACCAGGCTGCGAATAGGCCGGACTTGTTGCACCAGGCGGCGTTACCGCCACGCTTGCGGCCAGGGCACCGGTATCTTTCGGCGCAAGGTGTTCCATTGCGCCGGCAAGTTCTTCACCGGACTTAACCAAAGCCGGCGCAACAGCGGCACGGACTGCCTTCGGAATGGCGTTCAAACGCCGTTCAAGACGCAAAAGTTGAGCGGATTTGGCCATCAGAACGTCCAGTTCCGATGCGGAAGAACGATGTCGATATAGCCAAACGGCACACTGTAAGCGCTCGCTTCAACAAGCCCGCTTTCGCGCTGCTCATACCACCAGCCCGCGAGCATCAAGACTGCCTGACGAATGTCGGCAGGCGCGGTTTCCCAGGCGATTTCCTCATCAGCACCGATCTGCCGAGTGGTGAATGCCAGTGCGGCATCGAGCTTGTCTGACAGCAAGCTATTGTCGGTATCATCGAGGATATTCAGATGCGCCTTCAGGCTTTCGAGCGCGGTCATTCAGAAAACTCCAATTTCGAAAAATACCGCGCGGTGCTCCCCGCGCCGGTCCCCTGAAAGTCCCGAAAGTTCCTGCCCACCCCCGTGCGCTCGCCAATCGATGCAAGCGCGCGCTTCTGAACATGATCCGGATCGAAGCCCGCCAGGTTGCAGACAGTCAGAAAATCCGGGTCTGCGTTGATGAACCAATTGCGAGCATCTTCGATCTCAAGGGCGCGTCGCGTGTCGGACGATGCAGTCAGCTTAGAATTCGCATCACGAAAGGCCTGGACGATCACCATCTGCCAAATGTGGCGTTCATCTGCGCATGGCTCACTCATGCGGCGCGCCTTTGCCGTGCTCTTCCCGCTGCTTGTGCTTGCTGTGGCAGCGCGTGCAGAGCGGCTGCCAGTTCGAACGCTCCCAAAACAGATAGTGGTCGCCGCGATGGGGAATGCGGTGGTCAACAGTCGTGGCGGGTGCACCGCACCGGATGCAGGCCGGATGGGTATCAAGGAACAGCTTGCGTGCCTTTTCCCATTCGGCGGTATAGCCGCGCTGCCGGGCGGTCGGCCTGTTGCGGTCATGGCGCGCGCGGCGTTCGCGACTGCGCTCGACCTGGCAAACGCAGCGTTGATGCGGTGGAATGATCCTGCCGCAACTGCAAAGACGCGGATAGTTGAACATCAGCCGCCTGCCCTCAATCTGCGTTTGAGAGAATTCAGACCGACATAATCAAATTCAGGATCGAAACCGGCCGCTTCGCGTGCGGCTAGATGCTCGGCTGAATAAGGCTCAGCTTCTGCCTTGGTCTCAGTGCCGAAAATCGCCTTGAGCGTGTCGGTGATCAGTTCAGTGCGCCCTGCCCTGGCGGTAATAATCTCGGCAGGCTGAATAGCCCCGAGTTTTCTAGACGCCCTCGGTGCTCATTCTCTGCTGCCGTTCGAACTCGACGGGAGGCAGCATTCCGTTCCTGACGTGCTTGCGTATTGGGTTGTAGAACATCTCGATGTAATCGAACACGTCCTGCCGGGCTTCTGCGCGGGTTTTGTAGGCCCGGCGCCGTATCCGTTCCCGCTTGAGCAGGTTGAAGAAGCTCTCGGCGACGGCGTTGTCGTGGCAGTTGCCGCGGCGGCTCATCGAGTGTTCCAGGTTGTGATGCTTGAGGAATGCAGCCCAGTCCATGCTGGTGAACTGGGAGCCCTGGTCCGAGTGGATCAGCACCTTGCCCTTCGGCTTCCGTCTCCACACCGCCATCAGCAATGCCTGTAGGACCACGTCCGTGGTCTGGCGGCTCTGCATCGACCATCCGACGACACGCCGGGAATAAAGATCGATGACGACCGCCAGGTAGGCGAAGCCTTCCAGCGTCCGGATATAAGTGATGTCTGTCACCCAGGCCCGATCAGGGACTTCTACGTCGAACTGCCGGTCCAGCGTGTTGTCGACGACGACCGAAGGCTTGCCACCATAGCTTCCCGGCCGGCGCTTGTAGCCGATCTGGGCCTTGATCCCGGCCAGTCTTGCCAGTCGTGCAACCCGGTTCGGGCAACAGGTCTCTCCCTGATCAAGAAGATCATCGTGGAGCTTGCGATAGCCATAGACCTTGCCGCTGTCATGCCAGGCTGCCCTGATGAGCTCGGTCTGCCGGACATCCTCCTCCGCTCGCTTGCTCAGCGGGGTCTTCAGCCAGGCATAGAAGCCACTGGGTTGGATGCGCAGGCACCGACACATCGCACGCACCGAAAACAGCGGGCGATGCTCGGCAACGAACGCGTATCTCACTTTGCATCCTTGGCGAAATACGCGGTCGCTTTTTTTAGGATGTCGCGCTCCTCGGTGACGCGCGTCAGCTCCTTCTTCAGTCGTCGAATCTCGGCATCCTTGCCATCGTCGGCCGACCCCGCCGCCGAAAACCTCCTCTTCCACTCGTAGAGCGAGTGCGGGCTGACCCCGAGACGCTTCGAAACCTCCGCAACCGGATAGCCCCGTTCGGTGATCTGTGCCACCGCGTCCCGCTTGAACTCGTCACTGAAGTTGGCTTTGCCCATCTTGGCCTCCTTGCCTTAAAATTAGGGAAGAAGGCGTCTACGAATCTAGGGGCTATTCAGGCGTCGCTTGCCAGGCCTGGTCAGGCGACCAACCAAGCCAGCCCGTCGCCACTTCAAAGAGCTGTTCGAAAAAGCGCTCAAACGGAATGGGATCAGCAACCGGCACGGAAGTTTTGTTGTCCGCGTCGGCATCAACGCCAGCAATGCCCAGCACGAATTGCGTCAAAGGTGCAGTCAGCTTGTCACGGAACTTGCCAAGGCCAATCGCGGCAACGTCCTGGTGCACTGCACGCGGATCGATTGCGGCTTCCCTCAACATGTCCGTGACAATCGTCAGGTTGAATTCGGCAAGCGCCTTGGCCAGGCCTTTCAGGCCGTAACGCCGTGCCAGGCGCATAGACGCACCAAGCGACGGGCGAAGCTCGAAAGCTTCGCCGCCGATTTCTACCAAGATGCTGTCAGCACCCAAACGCACTAGGCAGCAACCTTCAGCTTCACGAAGCGATCAGGATGCGTCACGTCCGCACCGACACGCTTGCGAGCATGGAAACGAACCTGCCCTTTGACCGCCAGCGTGTAAGGGTCACGCAGCGTCGAAAGGCCGATGCGGTCGACAATCCGATAGCCCGACAAATCACCGAACATGATCGGGTGTTTGTTGGCGGCGATATCATCCATATCGACCGCTTCAACGATGGGCCGGCCAAGCAGCGTCGACGGCGCGCCGGCACTGATCGGATCAAGCACCAGATAGCGGTCATTGCCATCTTTCCACTTGCGGATCGTGGACAGCGTGTTGCGGTTCATCAGCCAGACACCGTTCTGCGCATGGCTGGTGGCGATGGCGTGATACATGCCGATGATCACGTCAGCCGGGCTGGTTGCGGGGAAGTCAGCGGCAATGCCCGTCTTGATTTCAGTGATGCCGGTAGCGGCAAGCAAACCCTTGGGCTGGCCGGTGCCAGTGCCACTGACAAACGCGGCACCCTCGGTCACGCCAAAGCTTTCGGCGTAGTCGGCCAGAAGTTCACCTTCGAGATTGTAGGCGTTGTCTTCAAGCAGCGCATTCGAGATATCGGTGAAGGTTGCCAGCTCGTGCGGGGTAAAGGTGAGCTGTTCGAAAGAGGGCGCACTGGCGGTGCGGTCTTCGGTTTCGCCAACCCAGGTCGCACCGGTCGAAGTCAGGCGGCGCGGATACTTGGTTTCGGGCGCACTGATAGTGACAACCTTGGCGTATTTGCGAATAGGCGAATACTCGACCAGGAGCTTGATCAGCTCATTGCCGAATTCCTCGGGAGCCAGATAACCGCCGTTGGTGTCATTGGCGACCGTGAGCGCCTTCACCTCAAGCGGGTCCATGCGGTGATCGCCGCGCCGCAGATAGGACACGAACGCCTTGCGCTCGCCGCCGTTATCATTCGCGGCGGTCAGGCCGTTGTCATTGGCGGCAACGGGCCGTGCCAGTTTGGTTTCGATGCGGGTCGCGGTCTTTTCGACCTTGCCGACCGTTTCCTTGATCGCAGCCATGTCGGCTTCAAGGGTCGTCACGCGATCCTCGACTGCCGGGGCTTCGGTGTCTTCGTCTTCCATAGAGGTTCCTTTGATGGTGTGGATTTGTGCGCCGGGATGGCTAGGGACCGCGACGATGGAGATTTCGGCGAGGTCGAGTTTGGAAATGACGCGACCGCCACCGCGTCGAGCGGTTGCGGCCTTCGTCTGAAACCCGATGGACAGGCCCGTAACCGCGCCTTCACGCACGAGGGCGCGCACTTCGCGGGCACGGGCTACGTCATCGACCAGCAAGCGGCCTTTGACCTGCAACCCTTCGGAGGTTTCGGAAATGGACTCCCAGATGCCAACGGCCTGAGCCTGGTCATGGGCGAACAGCATGGGGAGCTTGCCCGGCGCGCTGAAGGCACCCTTTTCGATCACGTCACCGACGCGATCAGGGGTGCCAAACGGCCAGGCAATGCCGGTGATCTCGCCTGCGTCATCGACGGCAAGCGTGGCCTTGATTTCGAGCCTATTCATTAGCGTCCTCTTGAGGTTCACCGGCAAAGAGGTTGCTCAAAATCTCAACGGCCAGGATTTCGGATTCGATGAAGGGATTGCCCTCGGTGGCGACGTAAGCCGTTACCAAGGCATCGGCAGTTTCCGGGGATATGCCACCGCCAATGAGGGCAAGGCGGATCGTTTCCTTCACGTCCACAAAGCAGTATTCGCGATGAGCAACGTGCCGGAACAGCAGGCCGATACCCTTCCCCGTCTTGCGCTCAAGCTCGGGGATCAGAATCGGACTCAGAGTCAGGGCGTATTCGGAGTCACCGAAAAACTTGCGCATCAGGCGGCCTGTGAACTGGTGGTGATGTTTGGATTGTCGAGAGCGTTGCCGTTCGCATGCGCCGGCAGGTTCAGTCCGGCACGAACTTCGTTCGCCGTCATTGCACCCATCGCCCGGTATTGGGCATAGGCAGTTGCCCGCGTGGCAAAATCGACTGTCAAAAGGTCATCGGTCACAAATTCGATGATGGTGCTTTCGCGCTCGTCATCGGAAAGCAGCACGCGGCGATAGGCGTCTTCCCAGGCACGCAGCCAGGGCCGAAGCGTGTAGGTCAGGAACTGCCTGCCCATCTCTTCGGAGTTGGACCAGGTGGCGCGACCAAGCTCGGACAAAAAGACCGGCGAAACACGAAAGGCACGGCTGATTTCCTCAATCTGGAAATGCCGCATTTCGGCGAACTGCGAGTCCACCGAAGACAGAATGTGCATCTTGAGCGTGCCGCCGCGATCAAGCACACCAAAGCCGCTCTGGCCTTGGGCAATGAAGTGATCGCGCACCTTTGCCATCTGTTCAGGTGAAACGCTTTCGGGAAATTCCAGATGCCCGGACGGCTTCACACCTTTGCTGAACAACCGCGCAGCATGCCCTTCCAAAGTGATCGCGAGCGCGATGGCTTCGCGGGCGCGCGTGATCGGTGCAATACCGCCAAACGGTGCCAGGTGCACAATGTCGGTGAAGTGAAAGCGCGCTTGGCCGGCATCACTGCTCACCAGATAGGACGGCTCGCCAGTCAGGCGGTCATATTCGATGCTGACGTTATTCGGGTCGAGCCGGTGAAGTTCCCGCACTTGCCCATCAACCCGCACAGCTTGGGCAAACCCGCCGCGATCATGCAGCAACGCATCCATCGTGACGGCGCTGCGCAGTTCGGACGCGCTGGTCCAGGGATTGGCAATGTCATGCAGAAGGCCGAAGGCCGAGTGATCGCCAAGCGCCACCTTGCCACCACCGGTTTGCCGCTCGTAAATCTTCACGGGAAGTGTGCCGACAGCCTGAGCGATCAGCTCCACCGCAGCTGCGACGGCAGGCACGCGCATCGCGGTCTGCGGGGAAACGATAACGCCGGACGTGGTCGGCACTGCGCCGAACCACTCCAGCGGTAAAGCAGGGTCCGAAAGTGAATAGCTTTTGGTGTCAAAAAGACGCTTTAGCGCGTCAAAACTCGGAAAAGGCACAAGTCAACTCATTGCTACAATAAGCTGACTATATTCCTAATTAGGAATTTTTTCAAGTTCTTTTGTTAGTTGACCCTACGACTTGACCATACAATGCGCACGAACACTACTTACGAATTTCTCTGCTATCGCCGTGCCACCAGCGGCCTCAGCACGAGTTACTTCAGCATAGGTAGATTTGGGCAGGCACAGTATTGTTTCATCAATGATCGATAGTATTGATACTATACCACCAAATTTCTCTATTCCATCACATTCCAAATCAGATCCAGACTTTGCCATTTCCAAAATTCTAATCTGAAATAACAATATTGATTTGATAAAATTACCGAGCCAATCTATTTCTTCCATCTCACCAAAATACCCAATACGATATTCATAACTATTTTCTTCCCAGGGCTTATTATCCTTTTGATTTTCTTTTTCTATGACGTCGATAACAGAGAATTCTCTGTTTAGCTGAATATATGCTTTCTTGAGAGTTTTGACTAAACTGATAAGGTCTGCTTGCGCTTGACTTTCTTCTTCTGACTTGCGTTGCTTTTTTAGTATTTCCGCTTGTTCGTGAAGGTAATTTGCACTTTTTCGCGCTTCATCTGCTTGTTGCTTTGAGACTTCCCGGTTGTCTCGAAGCTCCTGTCGCTGCGCAGCTAGTTCATCGCGTTGCAGCAATACGGCGACGAATAGCCAAAGGAACGCCAGAGGCGCGAATGCCCCGGCCAAAAAGTCACCTAGCTCATTAGGTGCCAAGCACGAAATCCGTTGCGACAAATGCTCAATGCCTTCAGCCGCGCATGAAGACTTTGCAGTGGTAAAAAGCCATAAGCATGCGCCAATCCATACCACAGACACGACAGTGGCTCCCTCAATCCACCAGCTTTTACGGTGATTTCGAGGTTCTTCGTTTTCCGGCTGCTTGATATCTGGGTGTTCGTTGTCCGGTTTGTCGTCCGTCATTTGCGAGCCCTCCGGCGCGAGTCTTTGGCTGGGCGCGTGCAAAAATCAAGACTTGACTGGAACCAACTCACTGCTCGGATACTGGAGGATTGCTTGAGACAGCTATCAGGCAACCAAATTGCTGCATCGATCTCTCGTTATGCCAACCCTGTCCTCGCCAGGTGTCCCACTTTGCCCCACCTTTCTTATCGCGAATCTTGCTAACAGGTTGATTTTACTATAGTCCTAGCTTCAAGGATGGTTTCCAGGTTCCCCAGCCAACCGCCCATTGCCGAACGCTTCACTTACACCTCTCTCCACAAAGCGTTGTTTTTTCGGTGACTTGCGGGATCTTGAGCCCGCTTTTGCGTCTTCGACTGGCGCTACTCGTTCGAGTTGCTCGGCATATACCGCCTCAGTCTCCGTGGTGGCTTTTAGACCTTACACATGGGTTTTCGCGCTGATCTGGCAATTCTCGATCTACCTTAGCGGAACCCCTTGAGCCTTATCGTCGTCACGATCGTGCCGTCCTTCGAGGCTAAATGAATTTTGGCGACGAGATGATCGGAACGACTATCTCGGCTTAATCGCCAATCGCAGATTCGAATGCCGCGCGCTGCTCGGCCCAATCAAACGATTTCGATGCAATGGCGGACAGATCCTTCATCGTCATGGTCCGAGGCTGACGCCCATCAAGTATCGCCTCCGTAATATCGGGTGCCAGGAACGCAAGCGGAAGCTGAGAGCTGATCCACGCACGGTTAGTACTCTCGGACTTCGCCAGTTCGGTGATCGAGGATGCCGCTCCATTGAGTAGACTGTCGAACCAGCGCCGCGCCCTGAGGACAGCATTGACCATTGTCGGATCCGGATCGGGTCTTGCGGCGGTGGCTTCCGACGTAATGATTACCCTGCGATGGCGCTTCGTCTTGGCAAGCATAAATGGGATACGGATTGTCCAGCTAGTGGAAGCGGCATCGCCAGAAATGTTGGTCATCGATCGGTCTGGCCATCCAAGAGCGGCGATCATTGATTTTGGTTCGACTTCAATCACAACCTCGGTCTCATGGATCTCAATCTGTCTGATAACTCCCCTCACCGTTGCTCGGACTGCAGGAGAGCCATCCACGCACAGCGTTGTCGACACTATCTGCGCCTGCCTAATCAGAGCGGCTTGATCAAGAGGATTGGCATCTAGGGTTTCCAGCCACGCGCGCAGGCGCTCGACGTTGCCGAGTTTGTCCTGAATCGCTTCGACGACAATCGTCTCGAGTTTTCTCGCCGGAATGTTACGAAGGATTTTCGGGTCTGAATCTGGAACGCCCCTCCCGAGCGAATAGTAGCGATAACGCCGGTTGCCCTTCTTTGCATGGCTTGCGGTGTACCGCCGTCCATGAGAATCGAACACCAAGCCCAAAAGAAGATTCGGGCTTTGTCCGCCAGACCTGCTGCCGCGATTTCTGAGATTGGCGTCGAGCCGTTTCTGCACTGCCTCCCACAGATCTTGGGAAATGATAGCCTGGTGCCGGCCATCATGTACCTTCCCCTTGTGCCTAGTCTTGCCAATATAGACGGGGTTCCTCAAGATGAAGTAGATGTGCCCTTTGGTGAACGGCTTGCCGCCGGAGGATTTTCTCGCCTTAGTTCGCACTCCGTTTCGGTCGAGGTCGTGCTTGAGATCGACAATAGAAAGCCCATTCGAGCAGGCTTCAAACACGCTTTGAACGAGCCCCGCCTCGTGCTCATTGATGACTAGCGCGTGATCCTCGACGTCGTAGCCAATCGGAACGTTCCCGCCCATGAACATACCCTTGGCCCTGGAGGCGGCGATCTTGTCCCTGATCCGCTCCCCAGCCACCTCTCGCTCGAATTGCGCGAAGGAAAGCAAGACGTTGAGGGTCAGTCTGCCCATCGACGTTGTGGTGTTGAACGACTGAGTCACAGAGACAAAGGATGCATCGGCCGCCTCCAGAATCTCGACGATCTTCGCAAAGTCGAACAATGACCGCGTAAGCCGATCGATTTTGTAGACCACGACCACGTCGACGCGCCCAGTTTTGATATCGGTGAGCAAGCGCTCAAGGGCCGGTCGCTGCAGCGAGCCGCCGGAGAATCCGCCATCGTCATACGCCGTGGAAAGGGCGACCCAACCCTCGTGGCGCTGGCTCGCCACATAGGCTTCGCAGGCTTCCCGTTGTGCGTGCAAAGAGTTGAACTCTTGATCCAGGCCCTCATCCGACGATTTCCGAGTGTAGATGGCACAGCGGATTTCCCGGGTGTTCGTGTTTGTCCGCGCGCTGTCGCGGTGCACGATGTCAGGCATTGGCACTCCTTCCTGCCCTTTTTCTCAGGCCGAAGAACAATGGCCCCGACCGAACCGTGCCGGTGATGGCTCTTGCGATCTCGCTCAGCGACCTCCAGACTTTGCCCTGGAACAGGAATCGATCATCGGCCTGAACCACGACTTCGTACACCTCACCCCGCCATTCGCGAACAAGACGGGTGCCGGGATCTAGGGTCACCAAAGGCCGTGCTGCGCCACCCGTTCGGCTCGCCTCAGCAACGCGTCGGGCGGCGCGGCGCAGGTTCCGGCTCTTGGCAACAGACAGTCCGTCAGGACCGTCGGGGTGCCCTTCCGTCACCAACTGAACCTGAAATGCCACCGCGCGGATCATCAGTTCCCGGCTCATCCGGCGCGCCGGCGCGTTATCATGAAATCGCATAATCAACTGCACCAGTTCATCAGACGACAGCGTTTCGAGATCCGCCAGCGCGGGCAAGCCGTGCCCGCGCCAGTTGGTCCTGTGTTCTGGCTTTTCCGGCGTGGTCATCACTTCTGAGCCGAACCGATACGATAGCGCAGCGCACCGTCCTGGCCCTTGTCCGAGACGAGCGAAAGACCAAGTTTCTTGCGCACCGTACCGGAGAGGAATCCTCGCACCGAGTGCGCCTGCCAGCCTGTTGCCTCGACCAGCTCCGCCAGCGTGATACCCCTTTTTCGCCTTAGGAGTTTCAGGATCATGTCCGTTTTTGTGGGACCTCCTTTGGATGCCGCCGATTGACGGGCGGTCTCTTGGTGCTTGCCCGGTTTCCTTGCGTTCGCCTTTCGAGATGGCAATACCTCAGCGCGGGAAGCTTGGCGCATCGGGGCCGGCGTTTCGCCTGTCGCAGCAGCAGCGCCTTCGTCGTCGATGGAATGGATAATCGATGTCATGGTGGGCTCCTTCTGGCCACGAGCGCCGGGCAATCCAGCGCCCTCACCACGACGAGCCCGGCGTCAAGACCGGGCTGCCCCTGGAGTGCGTCCAACGCACGCCTCCGTACAAGGCAGCAATGCTTGCTTGCGACGGGAAGTCCAGCGCATTCGCGCCATGCAGGACGCAATCTTCTACATGCACGACCAGCGCAAAGGCGTGCTCGACCAAAAACTGGCGCCACTCCACTTCTTGAGGGGATTGAAACCGCAATGGCGAACCATGCACAAGCGATGGCGGTTGGCCGACACCCCGCTTCTTCAGGGGTGGCTGCGGTCGCTCGATCACGCCGCTGATTTGGGATGCACGCTATGCCACGCCGACGTCGTCCAATCCTGCGTCGGCAATCCTCGCGATCCAGTCCACCTTCTGCCGAACATGATCCCGTGTTGTGGCTGGGCTGCACATGTAATTCACTCGACCACTACAGCTCGGTCTTTTCCGTTGCGCAAAGGCTTCAGCCATTTACTGATCGCGAAATCGACATCACATCCGTCGAACCCGAGAAATTGTCGCCAACACTCCTGGCATGGGTCGACGGCGAGCGCGTGGAACAAGAAGGTCTTGAGCGCGCGTTCCTGGGTGACGACCGCTTTATGAAAGCACTGACCGCAGCGCGAGATAGGGGCCCACTCATAGTGTCGCTACCGAGTGCCCAGGTATTGACTGATCAGTGCGAGGCGGAGAACTTGACTTCAATCTGTGCCGGATTGAGCGCAAAGCCTGTGCGGGTTCTCGGGCGGCTGCCGTATGGTTTGGGCAGATAAGGACCCGCCGCTTCGCCGAGTATCGCTCGCAGCGCACGCGAAAGACGTGATTTCTGTTCGCGAAACCAGGTTTCCTCGAGGTTGTGGCCTGAGCCCGGTGGATCGGCCAATCCGAGACGACTGAAAACCGCAGCCAGTTCCAGCCGGTCGGCATCAGCCCAGTGCACCGCGCCGGCCTGCGGTCCAAGTTCTCGGGCGCGCTCGGCGAGCCACAGGGCAAAGGCGAACGTTGCCGGCCGCAACTCAACCGGCGTGTCGGCGCAAATGATCTTTCGATCGTCGACAACTACGATCATTTTCGGCGGATCGAGCGCACGTTGCGCCTCGGCGACAGCTTGCGAATATCCGAGGTCGCCGCTCAGCATGGCTGCGGGCAGACGATCGCGGAGCCGCACAATCGGGATTTCGGCGAGCACGAGGTTGGCCTCGGCGGTTGAAACCGCACGGCCGTCGTGCATTTTGAGCAGCTTCGGAGCGCGCGGGGGGAAATGGAAGTCGGGATGGCTCTGGAACGGCTCGGCGACCAGAACATGGCTCAGCCTGTCTTGCGGGCGCGCGAACATGGACAAGGCGTAGCCGGCGAGAAAACCCATGGTTTTGCGGCCACCGGCTATGGAGACATGCAGCGCAGCGTCCTCGTCCTGGGGCTAATGCCCTGACAACTTCGGTGATCCGGTCGGCAGCCGCGACATTGTCGGCGTGGGAGTCGATATCGGCAAGCCCGCTGCCGATGACATGAATGCGGCTGCGGTCGAGAGCCGAGGCGACTTCCGGTAGATCGAGATCGGCAGCAAGCATAGCGAGCGAGCCACTCGGCCCCAACAGCACGCGTTCTGCCGCACGCAACCCTTCGCCGGTCGTAATCGCATGCGCCTCGGTCGGCACGAAGGCCGGAAATGCAGTCGCAATCGCCCATAGTGTCTCGGTGAGGACCTGCGGGGCCAAGCCGAGCGTCGAGACGAGAATGCGACGCGGAAAGGATTCGGGATACTTGGAATCCTGAGTTGAGCCTATCGCTTCATCCACTTCGGCGACTCCATTCTACACCCCCCTCAGCCGCACGGCACCCAGCCCCATCGCGGCGCCCTTGCCGGCGTGGAACCACTGGGCAGCCCACAGCCACCCCCACAGCGGTTCGAGCCCGTCGAGCGGCAGTACGAAGGTACCGACGATGCCGTCCATGTCGATTTCCTCCTCCTGGCTGGCCGACCAGCGGTACTGATCCGCCAGCCATAGATCGGCCTGGGCCATATGGGCGGTTCGGGCAAGCGCGAACAGGGCGTCGAAATCGGCTTTGGCAGGTGCCTCCCCGTAGAGCCGCTGCAAAAGCGAGACGCGGCGCACGGCCTGCTCCAGCAGCAAACCGGGCCTGAAATGGCGCGGGCTGACGAGCCTGCCGTCCGCCAGCAAGCGCAGCGGAGTGGCAAGCATCACTTCGACCGCCGGCGGCATGGGCGGCGTTTCGGGGACGAGCGCAGCCGGCGTCGTCACCAGCCCGTCCTCGCTCATCACCGGCTGATAGCCCTTGGGGCCACGCCAGCCGACGGCGACTTCCGCCAGTTCGGCGCGGCCGCGCCCCTTGCCCAAGCCATCGCGCGCGGCGGCGGCAAAGGGCCGCCAGCACGGCCGGCAGCGCGGCAGCGGCCCCCTCGCCCACCATCGTCAGGCCAATCATTTCAGTGCCGCCCGGACGGACAGGACGATCGTCGCCGCCGGGCGCGTCGACGACGAAGGGCGGCGGCGGATGGCGGAAGGCCGAACCCTCAGGGCCTTCGGGCGCGAAAAGCGTGTTGTAGAGTTCGGCGCGCGGTATTGCGCCGCACCATTTCGGGCGGATGGCCTGCGGCCAGGCCTCGTCGTTGAGTTCCGGCACCTCGGCAATGCGCTTCAGCGCCCGGCCGAAAACGCCGCGCCACAACGCACCACGAAAAGGCGGCAGCGACAGCCGGTCGATAGCACGGAAGGTCAGCATCAGCCGCAGCGCCGACAGGTTCGGGCCGGCGCCGAGTTTGGTCTCCTCGCCCGGGTTCCACTCGACACGCATAGCGCCACTCTCGCGTGCCTTGGCGCCGAAGACAAGGACAAACGGCCGGTACGCCGAACCCTCCGCCGGCGCGGAGACGGTGCAGCGAGACGAAAAGTCCTCATAAGCTGTTTCAGTCCCCTGAAGAAGCGGGGTATCGGCCAACCAACAGCTTGGCGAGGGCGGTCTTACCGGTCGGTTTCAGTCCCCTGAAGAAGCGGGGTATCGGCCAACCCACCAAATTCATGGCAAGTATTGCCATTTGTTTCAGTCCCCTGAAGAAGCGGGGTATCGGCCAACCTCGACGAAAGGTGCACCAAGC
>CAXXWD010000007.1:0-61015 GCA_963667595.2 Devosiaceae bacterium
CCAGCCTGCTCAGCCGAAGGCATACTCGAATATGTAGAAATGGCTGCCATCGGGCGCGACGTGGATCTGCATTTCCCCGCGCAGGCCGGTCAGTTCATCGGTGCCGGAATCGGCGACGACACTAACCCTCAAACTCGTTTCGGAGCGGTTGGCGTGGCCGGAGTGCTGGAGGATGAACGAACCGGTACGGCCATCGAGCGTCGCCTCCAGCCTTTCGAGCGCGACATAGCCGGCCGAGCCTTCCACCGCCGTGCGGGCCGAGAGCATCTGCCCGACGCTTTTGCCGGTCATGTCGCCGGAAAACGTCTTTTCGATCAGCAACCGGCCAAGAAACCCCGCCGGGCCGCGCGTCCGCTATCTCGGGCGTAAGGGTGACGACGAAACTGCCTTCGGCCTTGGGCATGGTGTTTTCCCTTCGTTCAACTCATCCTGATCTGGACATTCACTGATCCGAAATCAAGCAACGCCGAGTCGTGCGCCAAGAGATGTCAGAATCCCACCCCGCCGTCGCGACCGGTCTGGGCCCGGTGTCTCAGGAAGTGATCGGCCAGAACCACGGCCATCATCGCTTCGCCAATGGGCACGGCGCGGATGCCGACGCAAGGGTCGTGACGGCCCTTGGTGACAATCTCGGTGTCTTCGTTGGCGGTGGTCACCGTCTCGCGCGGGGTGAGGATGGACGAGGTCGGCTTGACGGCGAAACGCACCACGATTGGATCGCCGTTGGAAATGCCGCCCAGAATGCCCCCGGCATGGTTGGTCCGGAACCGGGGGCCGGAATTGCCGGCGCGCATCTCGTCGGCATTTTCGACGCCGGTCAGCGCCGCCGCGCCGAACCCGTCGCCGATCTCGACGCCCTTGACGGCGTTGATGCTCATCATCGCCGAGGCGAGGTCGGCCGACAATTTGCCATAGACCGGTGCGCCCCAGCCCACGGGCACGCCCTCGGCCACCACCTCGACGATGGCGCCAACGGAATTACCGTCCTTGCGGACGGTATCGAGATAGTCGGTCCATTCGACCACCGCTTCCCTGTCGGCACAAAAGAACGGATTTTTGTCGACCTCGTCCCAGTCGAAGCGGTCATAATCGATTTTCAGCGGCCCCACCTGAACCAGCGAGGCACGGATCGTCACTTGCGGGATCACCAGCCTTGCGATGGCCCCCGCCGCCACCCGCGCCGCCGTCTCGCGCGCCGAGGACCGGCCGCCGCCGCGATAGTCGCGGATGCCGTATTTCTGGTCGATAGGTGAAATCGGCGTGGCCGGGCCGATACTTGTCGCGGATGTCGGAATAGTCCTTGGAACGCTGGTCGGTATTGGCGATCAGCAAGAGAGATCGGCGTGCCGGTGGTCTTGAGGCCGCCGGTGCGTTCGTCCTCGAACACGCCGGAGGATTTTCACCTCGTCCGCCTCGCGCCGCTGCGTGGTGTAAAGCGCGACTGGCCGGGCTTGCGCCGGTCCATCTGGCGCTGGATATCGGCGAGGTCCACATCGAGCATGGGCGGACAGCCGTCGACCACCACGCCGAGCGCCGGCCCGTGGCTTTCGCCCCAGGTGGTGAAGCGGAACAGATGCCCGAAGCTGAATTGTGCGACATGAACGGCCCCCGGTGCGTGCTGCTGCCTTGATAGGGGCGAGACGGCGTGGGCGTCAATCGCGGGGCGGTGATCGAAGCGGTGAGCTAGTGCGTCCGCCCAATTCTCTTCGTCATTCCCGTGCAAACGGGAATCCAGCTCAGCGCGCAGTCTTGCGCGCAAGAAAGGACGCGCTTTGCGCCGCAGACGCGGCGCTGCTGGATCCCCGATCAGGTCGGGGATGACGCTTGTGGCGAGAACTTGATTTGGCGAGTGAGCGGACGACCGCGTGATGCTGGAACGCTACCTAGAGCCGAAGTTGAAACTATCCTTTTGTGTGTCGCGTGTCCGAACCGGAAAACCGTTTCAACTTTTCTTGGGACCCGCTCTACAGGGCCCGGAATCCTTCACCGGCGCGCCGGGCTCCGGCGGCCGAATAGATGCTCATCACGCCCTTGGAGAAGTACATCAGCGCGTCCTGGCGGATCGGCCAGTTGACCGTCTCCTCTTGCGTGATGCCGGTCGACGAGGTAGCGGCAGATGCGGGCGATGCCGCCATGGGCGGCGATGATCGAAGGACCCGGCAGCTCTTTCGAGCACCGGGCGCGACGCGGTTGGCCAGGTCCTCGTAGCTTTCGCCGTTTTCCGGCCGGTAGTACCAGAAATTCTCGTCGCGTGAACCGACATTGCGCATGCCGTTCGGATCGTCGGGCAGTTCGGCCGCCAGCGTGGCCTTCATAGATGCCGAAGGAAATCTCGCGCAGACGCTCATCGAACGACCACGTTTTCGAGTGCCGAGCCCGAAGGCGGCGCGGACGCGGTTTCAGCGTCTCGCGCACCCGGGTCATCGGCGAGGCCCGCCAGTGCCAGTCTTCCGGTCGATAGCCCGTCGCGCACCAAGCAATTCGATGGAGCAGATCGGCCATTGGCTTCGGCCTGCGCCTTGCCGGTCGTCGTTGAGAGGAATGTCACGCTGCCCCTGATAGCGGCCTTCGACGGTTCCATTCGGTTTCGCCGTGCCGGATCAGGTAGAAATCCGGCAGGTCGGTCATGGGCATTTGTTCTGGTCCCGTTTCGCGAAGGCAGGCAGCGGGCCGGGGGTTATTGAAGGATCGACCTTCAGCCACGTGCTCGGCGGGCAGGCTAGAGTTCGAATATCCGCGTCGAGGAGTTTCATGCCGACGATGTTGTAGCCGCCGTCGACATAGTGGATTTCCCCGGAAACGCCGGCGGACGAGATCGGAGAGAAGGTAGAGCGCCGCCTTGCCGACATCGTCGATGGTGACGTTCTTGCGCAGCGGCGAATTGGCTTCCTGCCAGTGCAGCATGTCGCGCAAGCCGGCAATGCCGGAGGCAGCGAGCGTCTTGATGGCGCCAGCGGAGATGGCGTTGACGCGGATGCCGGCCTTGCCGAGATCGACGGCGAGATAGCGCACCGACGCCTCGAGCGCCGCCTTGGCAACGCCCATGACATTGTAGTTCGGCACGTATTTCTCGGAGCCGTAATAGGTCAGCGTCAGAAGCGAGCCGCCATCCTTCATCAGCTTTTCGGCGCGCTTGGCGACGGCGGTGAACGAGAAGACCGAGATGTTCATCGTCATGGCGAAATTGTCGGCGTCGTATCGACATAGCGGCCTTCGAGCTCGTCCTTGTTGGAAAAGCCGATGGCGTGGACGAGGAAATCAAGCTTGCCCCAGCGCTTCTCGATTTCGGCAAAGGCAGTTGTCGATCGCCGCCTCGTCGGTCACGTCGCATTCGACCAGGAAATCGGAACCGGTTTCGGCGGCCAGCGGCTCGACGCGGCGCTTCAGCCCTTCGCCCTGATAGGCAAAGGCCAGTTCGGCGCCCTGGTCGCTCAAGCGCCTTGGCGATGCCCCAGGCGATCGAGCGGTTGTTCGCCAGCCCCATGATGAGGCCGCGCTTGCCGGCCATGATCCCGTTCGCCATCGGTCGTATGTCTCCCCGATTTGTTCGCGCCGGTTTTGGCATAGCCGAGGGGACGGCGGGCAAGTTCGCGCTTTGCTGGAAAGTCGGCTGGGAACGTGAGAAATCGATCCTTTGAGTATGCAGGTGACCATGGACACCGGTTCATCGGCGCCTAAAACATGAACTTGGGCTGACTGTTTCCGTGAAACAGTGAAATGCTCTAGAGTCCGGGACCGATCGCGGCTTGGACCTGATCGTACCGATCGCCGCAGGGAACAAGCCGTCAGTTTTTTGCCGGATGCCGGCCCTGGCATGAACCGCTAGCGGAACCCGACATCGAGGCAAGACATGCCATCCGTCTATTTCTGCGCCTGCCATCCGCATCGCCGACAGTGGCACAAAGATATCAGCGCTATCTTGACGCCTATGACGAGGCATTCGCCGGCACCGGCGGCGAAGTCCTGGCGGTCGACGACGAACCGCTCCCGCTTGAGGGATCGCCCCTCAAGGCTCGCGTGTCGTTCTCATCCACTTCCCCGACGAGGCCGCCTTTCGAAGCTGGTACGATTCCCCGGCCTATAAGCGCATTGTCGTGCATCGCCACGCGGCGAGCGATACCGATGCGGTGCTGGTGCACGGGCGCTAGATGCAGGTTGCATTACGGTCCTGAATCGTAAAGGCGAAAGCCGCTTTTTTCAAAAGCACTCCAGCCTCGCCCACGCGCGCGCTTGACTGGTGACTGGTCGATAAGGTCTGCCAACGGTCGTGGCTCTTTTCTCCAGCCTTACCAGGCGGCTATCTTGCCCGCATGCAAGATTCTTCGCTCGATATCGCCGGGGCGCTCGCAACGCTTCTGGGTGCCGACAGCGTCGATCGCCGATCCCAGGGACATGGAGCGGTTTCTCGTCGAGCCACGCAAGACGCTTCACGAAAGAAAGCGTGGCAGCGGTCGCTTTGCCGCGATCGGTTGCCGACGTGCAAAAGCTGATGTCGCCTGGGCCGATGCGAACCGCAATCGCCATCATCCCCCAGGGTGGCAATACCGGCCTTGTCGGTGGTCAGATCCCGTTGACCGGCAGGAGAAGTGATCGTCAGCCTGACCCGGCTCGACGGCGTCAGGAACGTCGACGCCGATGCCGGGCACATGACCGTCGAGGCCGGCATGACGCTTGAAGCCGCGCACGAAGTCGCCGACAAAGCCGGCGCGCTTCTGCCATTGACCATCGCCTCGCAGGGCACCGCCGAGATCGGCGGCGTCCTGTCGTCCAATGCCGGCGGCGTGCAGGTTCTGAGCCTATGGCAATGCGCGCGACCTCTGCCTCGGCGTCGAGGCGGTTCTCAGCGACGGGCGGCTCTATAACGGGCTTAATGCCTTGCGAAAAAACAATACCGGCTACGATCTCAAGGATCTTCTAGTCGGCGCCGAAGGCACGCTCGGCATCATCACGGCGGCCACCCTAAAACTCTTCCCGAAACCGGAAGCGCACGAAACCGCCTGGATTTCCGTTGCCGATCCGGACGCGGCGTTGCGGCTGTTTATCGACATGCGCGGGCGTGCCGGCCATTCGCTGACCGCTTTCGAACTCGTGCCGCGCATCGGGCTCGATTTCCAGCTCGCGCACAAGATGATCGCGCGCGATCCGAGCGCCGGGCCATCGGATTGGTATGCGCTCGTCGAAATCTCACGCCCCTTCGGCGGGGTCGAGGGCGTGTTGATGAGCGCACTCGAAGCCGGCTTCGACAGTGGACTGATTGCCGACGCCGTGATCGCCGAATCCGAGGAAGACCGCCTGCTGATGTGGCAGGCGCGCGAGCAGATGAGCGATTGTCAGACGCGCGAAGGCGCCTCGATCAAACATGATGTTTCGGTGCCGGTCGCAGCCGTGCCACAACTCATTGCCGAGGGTATCAGAGCGGCCAAACGGATCGTCCCCGATATCCGGCCCGTACCGTTCGGCCATATCGGGGACGGCAACGTCCATTTCAATTTCAGCCAGCCGGTCGGTGCCGACGGCGCCGCTTTCATGGCCGGTGCCGATCCGATTCACGACGCGGTCTATGAGGTGGTGCTCAGGCTGGGCGGTTCGTTTTCGGCCGAACACGGCATCGGCCAGCTCAAGACGGACCTTCTGGAAAAGAACAAGGACCCGGTCGCGCTCGACATGATGCGCGCCATCAAAGCGGCACTCGATCCCAAGGGCATTCTCAATCCGGGAAAGGTCCTTAAAAGGTGAGCCCTGTTCGGCCGTTCTGATGGCGTTTGTCGCCGTCGCCATCCCGAGCGAACACCTCTTTTTTAGGCCATTGTCTCGGCATCGCGCTGATCGGCACGGGCGCCATATTGATCGCCGCAACCTTAAATTCCGGCGGGCCGTTTCATCAGCGACATCCTGCGCGCGCAACGGGTGTTTTGATTGCATCAAGACACCCGTCTCTCATTGTTGGTGGTCGCGACGGTTGGCGCGAAAAACCGCAAGCCCAGTTTTTCGGCCGCCGTTCTCGCCGGCATCACCGCACGCCGTTTTGCCGAAAAATCTTGATGTTCGGGACATTCCGGCCTAGGTATTGATTGCTATTGCTTCTGATATTCAACTAAATCTTACCAGACTTGGCTGTATCAACGGATCGGTTGCGGTCGTTGTGCCGGCTGGGCTTCGTGCCGCCCAGGAACCTTGCCGGTATCATATTGAGTTTGGCGGTGACGTGGACTAGACGAGCATGACCTTCCAAAGACAGGACCTTGACTCTCGTCGATCGAACAGGCGTTTCGCGCTTTTCGGCAAGTTGCCGTCTTGGCGATTCCGCCGGTGCCCGATCCCCGAAGCTCAGGAGTCCGACAGAAGCGAGGCGAAAGCCACAGGCTGATGAACATGCATTTCAGCGAAACGGGCACCCTGTTGCGCCTTGCCGATCTCAAGCCCGGTGAAAGCGCCTATATCGGTCGCATCGCCGGCGGGCGCATGGTGACCCAGCGTCTGGCCATGCTCGGCATCAGGCCGGGTGTTCTCGTCAATCTGCTGCATGGCCCCGGAACGCGTGGCGCGGTGTTGCGTGTTGGCGGCGCCCGCGTGGCGCTCGGGCGCGGCGTGATCGAAAAGATCCTGGTAACCCGGCAGTCACATTCCGCCTCGACAAAGGCCGCGGCCGAATGAATCGCACCTTCGAAACGGATTCGGCGACCGAGGGGCAAGGCACCAGGGCGCCCGTTATCGCCATTGCCGGAAACCCCAATTGCGGCAAGACCACTCTGTTCAACCTGTTGACCGGTGCCCGCCAGAAAGTGGGCAACTGGCCGGGCGTGACGGTGGAGTACCGCTCGGGCACGGCCATGATCGAGGGCCGCAAGGTTTCCGTGATCGATCTGCCGGGCGTTTACAGCCTTCTCGGCGGCGGCGGGGCCGACCAGGACGTGGCGCGCTCCTATCTGGTGGGCAATGACGCGGACCTTGTCATCAATATCGTCGACGCCGCCAATCTCGAACGTCATTTGTCGATGACCTTCGAACTGATGCAGACCGGACGGCCGATGATCGTCGTCATGAACATGATCGACGAGGCCGAGGCCATGGGCCTTTTGCCCAATCCCGAGGGCCTTGCCGAAGGCGCTCGGCGTGCCGGTCATCCCGATGGTGGCGCGCACCGGACGCGGCCGGCAGCACTTAGCTCGATGCCATCATCGCTGCCTTTGCCGATCCGCCGCGCGTTCACACCCATGTTTTCGAACCGGCCATCGAGAATCCCCTGCGCGCCTTGAGAAGGCTCATCTGCCGGGGCGCAACCCGGTCGAAAAGCGCTTCGAAGCCCTGCGGCTCATCGAGGACGTCGCCGATCCCCAGACCGCCGGAAATCGCCGAGGCGCTCGGCACGACGCGCGAGGCAAGCATCAAGACCCTGACCGGCGAGACCGATGCGGTCGGATGCCGTGGCCGGGCATCGCTTCGGCTGGGCCCATGACACCGCCGCCATCGCGGCATCGGGCTTCAACGTCCGGCAAAGGCGCCGGCCACCACATCACCGAAAAGATCGACACGATCGTGGTGCTTTCCGACTGGCTCGGCGTGCCGATCTTTCTGGCCGTGCTCTACATGCCGTGTTCGTCGTCTCCTTCTCGGGCGGCAACATCTTTCTCGATTTCTTCGACCAGGTCTCGGCTACCGTATTGATCGACGGCGTCGGGCACCTGCTCTGATGTCCTCGGCCTGCCCGACTGGCTTCGTGGCCATCACCGCCGGCGGCGTCGGCGGCGGGCTCAATCTCGTTTTCACCTTCGTGCCGCCGATCGGGCTGACCTTCGTCTTTCCTCGCCCTTTCTGGAAGATTCCGGCTACATGGCGCGCGCCGCCTATGCCATGGACCGGCTGATGCGCAAGATGGGCCTGCCGGGCAATGCGCTGGTGCCGATGATCGTGGGATTCGGCTGCAACGTGCCGGCGATCATGGGCTCGCGCATCATCGAGGACCAGCGCGGGCGGTTGCTGACCGTTCTCATGCAGCCCTTCATGTCCTGTTCGGCGCGCCTGACCATCTACATGGCCTTTGCCGTGGTGTTTTTCCGCGAAAGCGGCGGGCAGGTGGTGTTTCTTTTGTATCTGCTCGGCATCGTCGTTGCTTTCCTGACGGCACTCCTTATCGGCAAGACCGCCGTCAGGGGCGAGGCCATGCCGTTCATCATGGAATTGCCGCCCTATCGCATGCCGAGCGCCCGCAGCGTGTTGCTGCAGGCCTGGCAGCGCCTGAAAGTCTTCGTCATGCGGGTCGGGCGGGTCATCGCCGCCATCGGTGTGGTCCTTTTCATCCTACCGGGCATCGGCTGGACCGATCATGGCATCGCCACCACCGATATCGACCACTCGCTTCTGGCCGAAGGCAGCCGGGCGCTGACACCGCTGTTCGCGCCGATGGGCATTGAAAAGGACAACTGGCCGGCGGTCAGTGGCCTCATCGCCGGGGCGGCCGCCAAGGAAATCGTCATCGGTACGCTCAACGGCATTTACCAGCGTCGGGAGTCCGAGGACCAGATGGAGCGCTACCGCGCACCTGATCTTGTCGGCCATCTCGTCGATGCCTTCTGGACCATCCCGAACAATACGATCACGCTCGTGACCACCTTCTGGGACCCGCTCGGGCTCGGCGCCATCGAGTCCGGCGATGCAGCTCTTGAGGCTTCGGGCGCGTCCAACGCCACCCTTGCCGCCATCGCCAATGGCTTCACGCCGCTCTCGGCCTTCACCTATCTGGTCTTCGTTCTGCTCTACGTGCCCTGCGCTTCGGCCATGGGTGCGCTCAAGCGCGAAGTCGGCTGGGGCTGGATGCTGTTCTCGGTCGGCTACGGCATCAGCCTCGGCTGGGGCGCCGCAACGATCATCTATCAGGTCGGAACCTTTATGGCCCGTCCGCTGGAATCGTCTTTGTGGATTGCCGGCGTCATTGCGGTTTTCGGCGTCATCGTTACCGGTCTGAGGCTTTACGGCGACCGCCATATGGCCCGCTCCCATCTCCGGCACTGGAGACCGCATCATGAGCACAAACCCACTCTTCGCCGTCAGGGATAAACTGCGCGACGTGCATGTCGCGACCGCCGGACAATTGGCATCCGCCCTCGCACTGTCGCCGGACGTCGTAACCGACGCCCTCGCCCATTGGCAGCGCCGCGGCCGCGTCGAAGCCGAGACGGTCGAAACCGGTGGCGGCTGCGGTATCGGCACCCGCGCCTCCTGCGGCGGCTGCAACGGCTGCGAGATCGTCAAGAAGATCACCGAAGACATCCCCGCCGTCTCGGCCTATCGCTGGCTGGAACCGAAAGAAGAAGGCCCCGACGACACCCTTTCCACCGATCAATACTGACCGGCCCCTAAGCCTTTCCGGTCTAGAGCATTTTCAGCAAAAGTGGGAACCGGTTTTGCGGTTCGAGAATGCGACAAAACAATAGGTTAGGTCATTTCAGTGTTTCTACGAAACAATGAAATGATCCAGGAAGGGTGCTTGTTGTGATCGATAGAACAAAGCGGGTTTGCCCACGCTGTTGGCAACGGGCAGCCGCATGATATTTGTTTCCACATTGGGGGAACAAATATGAATTTGAAAACGTTAGGAATTATCCCGTACAAACGGCAAATGTGCCTCTGCGACTTTCACGGGTATGTGGTGCCAGAAATGGTGAAAATCCGACACTGCGTCGTCGTGTCGTCGAAGTTGATGAATTCTTGGGGGACCGTGATAGTGGTGCCCATAAGCAGTGTTGCACCAAAAACGAAATCCAGAGTCTATGTTGAACTCGATGAAAATGCCTATTCGTGCATGAATGCTGGACAAAAACACTGGGCCAAATGTCATATGTTAGCGCATGTTGGGCTTTCGCGTTTGGATAGGCTTCTCGATAACGGTCAAAGATGTCTGCCTCTCTTAACGGAATCTGATTTTGAGCGCGTACTTGACGGCGTTGGATTCGCTGTCGGTATCCACTCTTGACAAAATGAACAAAGTTGACATATGAAACTCTGTCACCTGGCTTAGCTAGGATAGTCTATTTTGAAGGGTCGCCGAGGCGACCCTTCGTCTTTTTCACCCTAAGTCTTCGTCCTGCAAAATCGCACTCTATTGTGCCACACGCGTCTTTGGTCTGCTTTTGTCCAGGCCAAAGTAGCCAGTTCCCGTGCAGCCGCGTTGCCACTTGTCACGCCAACGCATGCACCAAAACGCGAAGCAAGCTAAAACAATTCTCCCTGCCCACTGGTCTTTTTCGCTTTTGCCGGTGCTGGCGGCTTTTCCTCCGTCACCGGTTCGATCAGGTCCGGGCCGTCCGAGCGGTTGGAATTGACGCGAACCGAAACCGGCGCGATGTCGAGCAAACCCTCCGGCGCCGGGGCAAGGATCCTCAGGGCTTCTTTCGGCCCGACCCGGTCGATCGACAGCCAGTCGTCGAGCCTCTCGTTGGGAATGAGCGCCGGCATGCGCTCGTGCACGAATTTCGTATCCGGATTGGCCGGCACGGTGATGATGGCGCTCGTGTCGATCTCCTCGCCGGTCGCGCCCATCCAGGTCGAATAAAGCCCGCCGAGCAGCAGGGGCCTGCCGTCCTTCGGCGCAAAGTAATAAGGTTGTCTCTTGCCGTCCGGGCCGGTGCGCCATTCGTAATAGCCCGAAGCGGGGATAAGGCAGCGATGGTGCTGCATGCCGCCGCGAAAGCTCGGCTTTTCGAGAATGGTCTCGACACGGGCATTGATGATCAGGGAAAAATCGCGTGGATCCTTGACCCAGGCCGGTACCAGCCCCCAGCGCATCAGCCGGGCTTCGCGCCGGCCGCCGGTATCGTGGTTCTCGAAGATCACGATGATCGGCTGGGTCGGCGAGATGTTGTAGCGCGCCGGATGCTTGGTCACGCCCTCCCCGATGTCGTCGATGACGCTCGCAAATTCCTCCAGAAGGTCGTGGAGCTGTTTCCAGGTCATCTGATAGGTGAAGCGGCCACACATTTTCCTGTTCCCGTCTGGTCCGGGCGATGGTGTTCCGGTTTGACCCGAATGCGCAAGCGCTGCAAAGCTTTCGGGCATGTCCATCCCCCGCTTTGCCGCCAGCGCCGCGCTTTTTTCCAAAACGTCCGTCCTGCTGATCCGGCGCGCTTTCGCCCCTTCGGCCGGGCTCTGGAGCCTGCCAGGCGGAAAGCTCAAGCCGGACGAAACCGCCGAAACCTGTGTTCGGCGCGAAATCAGCGAGGAACTCGGCTTTAACCTTGGCGCCGTCTTTCTTGTCGAAGAACGCACCCTTCCCGGCTTTCGGTTGAGCGTTTTCGCCGCGCGTCTGTCGCCCGATATCCAGTTGCACCCCAACCCGGAAATCGCCGACTGGATCTGGCATGACCAGACGGCCGCCCTGCCCGAGCCGCATACCGTCGGGCTGTCTGGCGTGCTGGCCCGCGCGCGTCTCGTGCTTGGCTGACTTTTCTGCCTCTTGCCGTTAAGCCAAATGTCTGCCACCTGATGGGGCCATGATGCGGTTTCGTCCCCTTGCCTTAGGTGTTGTTCTCGTGCTGGCGCTCGTTTCGGTAGAGCGCGCCAATGCGGTCGATCCGCTTTACCAGAACGACATGAGCCGGCTGGTCGAAATCATGGGCAGCCTTTATTTCCTCGATCCCTTGTGCGCTCAGTCCGCCACCGACTGGCGCGAAGAGGCCGCCGATCTCATCCGGCGCGACGCCCCCGATCCGGACCGGGAGCAGCGGCTCTATGGCGCTTTCAATCAAGGATATCAGTCCTATGCGCGGCTCTACCGGTTCTGCACCCTCGCGGCCAGAGAGGCCATGTTGCGCCTGATCGAGGAAGCGGAAACCACCGCCGACGGCATCCACTCGCGTTTCGCGGAATAATGATTCGTTCGAAGTACAGATAAAAAACCTGCTATTTTGTATTAACCTCCCTTAACCCTTGTTACACGAAGTATTATTGCGAATTCGAAGACCATGCTAGCTTTATGGTCGATGCAATGCGCGCTCCACAAAAGTTGAACAATTACGGGACAGCGCGCATCAACCAGAAATAATGAAGTGTGTCTTCCGGTTCTTGCGGACGAAGCGCTTCTCGCTCGAAAGTCGTGAAAATGCATTCAATCGCCAGAACAGGACAAACGTCGGATCCCGGTCAGAAACACCGGGAAATCGCGTTGGAACATTTAGCCGATGCCTGGGCACGCGCTGAAGGGGAAGGCGTCGAGTCCGAGGCCATCGCCCGTGCCGCCGCATCAGCCGCTCTGGCGGCATTGGTTCTCGAATATGGCGAGGAAACCGTCGCGGAGATCGTCGCCACGCTGCCGGACCGTATCCTGTCCGGAGAATTCAGCATCGGACGAACACTGCACTAGCTGGAGCGGTGTGCAAAAAGTGGCTCCGGCTTTTCCAAAAAGGAACACCGCGACACCAAAAGGCTAGAGCGTGCGTTCCGAGTCCATCGGAACACGGAACGCTCTAGATCATTTCACCGTTTCATTGAAACGCTGAAATGATCCAACTCTTTGTTTTGTCGCGTTTTCGAATTGCAAAACCGGTATCCACTTTTGCTGAAAACGCTCTAGTCCAACCGGAGACTTTCCGGACATTCCATGAAGCGAATCGGTTGGCCGGTCGCGGGTGTGACGAGCGTATCCTCCCACATGACGCGACGTCCACGAACCACCGTGCCGACTGGCCAGCCGGTGACCGTTACCCCGTTATAGGGCGTCCAGCCGGCGCGCGAGGCGATCCAGTCGTCCGTGATGGTCTCGCGGCGCTTCATGTCGACGATGGTGAAATCGGCGTCGTAGCCCATCGCGATGCGGCCCTTGCCGGCAATGTTGAACAGGCGCTGCGGCCCGGCGCTGGTCATGTCGACAAAGCGCACGAGACTCATGCGCCCGGCATTGACATGGTCGAGCATGATCGGCACCAGCGTCTGCACACCGGTCATGCCGGAGGGCGATTGCGGATAGGGCTTCTGCTTTTCGGCGCGTGTGTGTGGCGCATGATCGGAGCCGAGGACATCGGCGACGCCCTGGCGCACCCCATTCCAGAGGCCGGCGCGATGGGCGGCATCGCGCACCGGCGGATTCATCTGCACCAGCGTGCCAAGGCGTTGATAGCCGGTCTCGTCCAGCGTCAGATGGTGCGGGGTGACTTCGACGCTCGCCACGTCCTTGTGATCGGCAAGAAAGACCATTTCCTCGGCGCTCGAAACATGAAGGACATGGATGCGCTTGCCGGTCCTGTGCGCCAGTGCGACCAACCGTTTTGTCGAGCGCAACGCCACCTCGACGTCGCGCCAGACCGGATGGCTGGACGGATCGCCCTTAATGCGCAACCCCTTGCGTTCCTCGAGCCGGTATTCGTCCTCGGAATGAAAGGCGGCGCGGCGGGAGATCGCGGAAAGGATCGCCTCGACGCCATCATCGTCGGCGACCAGAAGCGAGCCGGTCGAAGACCCCATGAACACCTTGACGCCGGCACAGCCCGGCAGTTTTTCGAGTTCGGGAAGGTCGGCGACATTGTCGTGCGTGCCGCCGACGTAAAAGGCGAAATCGCAATGCATGCGGCCGGACGCGCGGGCAATCTTGTCTTCGAAGGCAGCGCGCGTGACGGTCAGCGGGTTGGTGTTGGGCATTTCGAACACGCCCGTCACACCGCCCATAACCGCCGAAAGCGAGCCGGATTCGAGATCTTCCTTGTGTTCGAGGCCCGGTTCGCGGAAATGCACCTGGGTGTCGATGACGCCGGGCAGGATGGTGAGGCCTGTGCAATCGATCACCTCGCCCGCCTCGGCATCGACGCCAAGGCCGAGACCGGCCACGCGGCCGTTGCTGACCCCGATATCGGCCAGACCGATGCCATCGTGATTGACGAGCGTACCGTTCTTGAAGATCACGTCGAAGCGGGCCATGTTCATTCCCCTTGAGTGCGTGACATGCGTTTACGCGACCGAACCCTTGTGGAGCAAGCCTTGAGCGAAACCCCAGACACAGAACGCCGCCCCAACCGCGTGGCCGTCAAGGTGACGGGCGCGGACGCAGGACATCTTTTGAGCGACGTGTTGACCGGCACCATCGCGAGCGAACCGGGACCGGCACACTGGTGGGCGCTGTTGACGCCGCAAGCCAAGATTCTCGCCGAGGGACTTTTGGCGTTCGCCGAGGGCGCCCTGTGGCTCGATCTCGACAGGTCCGTCAGGGAGAATTTCCTCAAGCGCATGCGCATGTACAAGTTGCGCGCCGATGTCACTTTCGAGGACCTTTCGGAAAGTCACGCCGTCGGCTGGTCGGCCGATCCGGTTGCCGGCGCGGTTTCGTCCAAGGACAGCCGAAACGAAACACTTGGCTATCGCGTCATTGCTCCGAAAGCTAAGGCCGCCGACTGGACGAACGGCAACACCTTTATCGCCCGGCGTATCGCGTGCGGGCTTGCCGAACTGGGCCCGGATTTCGCTGCCGATATGCATTTTCCACACGATATCGGCATGGACCTTTGTGGCGGCGTCGATTTCGAAAAGGGCTGTTATGTCGGCCAGGAGGTCGTTTCGCGCATGCAGCATCGCGGCACGGCGCGGCGGCGTCCGGTTATCGTCTCGGGAGCGGGACTGACCTCGGGCGCGGCCGTGATGGCAGGTGGGCGCGAAGCGGGTACGCTCGGCGCGGTTCATGACACTCAAGGCGTTGCCATCGTCCGTCTCGACCGCATCGCCGATCCGAACGCGGTAACGGTCGGAGAAAAACCGGCATCGCTTGCCCTGCCGGCATGGGCGAGCTACCGTTTCGGCGATTCTGGCGGTCGCGAATGATCAGCGCCGTCCCTTTCGCTTGAAGGCAGTTGAGATATGGCACGCAGACCTGACCGGGCGTGGCAGCGCATGCTTTCGGGCCGACGGCTCGATTTGCTCAACCCCTCGCCCGTCGATGTCGAATTGGGCGACATCGCCCATGGGCTGGCGCGCGTGGCGCGCTGGAATGGCCAAACCGTTGGCGACTACACCTTTTCGGTGGCGCAGCATTCGGTGCTGGTCATGTCGCTTTTTGCCGCCAATATGCCGGACTCGTCGGCGCGCGACCGGCTCTACGCCCTTTTGCACGACGCGCCGGAATATGTGATGGGTGACATCATCTCGCCGCTCAAGGCGGCCATGGGCGGCGACTACAAGGATCTGGAAAACCGGCTTCTCGGCGCCATCCACATCCGCTTTTCGTTGCCCGCAAACCGGCCGGCGGCCCTGAGCCGTGCCATCAAGAAAGCCGATCGCGACGCCGCCTATTTCGAGGCCGTGCACCTGGCGGGCTTTTCGCCCGAGGAGGGGCGCCGTTATTTCGGTGGTCCCGATCTGGCACAGTTCGAGATCGAGGATTTCGACAGGCTCATGCGCCCCTGGCCCACCCGCGAGGCCTATGACCGCTTCATCGAGGCCTTCGGCAGCCTGACGGGACAGGAAATCTAACCTGTTGTTTTCTATCACCTAAATTGAGATAGATCGCCTTGTAGCGGTTAGGGTTAACGCACGTTCCGTTTTGACCCGGGCCCGGTGAAGTGGTTAATAATTCTTTAACAGGGTTTGTTGCTTTCCGAGGCGGGTGTTTCATGAAAAAAGCAAGTTTCATCGGGTTGGTGGCCACGCTGGGGGTGATTGGTCTGGCCGCACCCGTCTTGAGCGCCGACGTCTTGCACTCCCGCTGGGGCGATCAGGCAGCCGACACGGTTACCACCGTCGCCCTGTCAACCGCTGCCGACGCTGCAAAATGGACCCGATCGGATCGTTTTTCCGATCTCCTGCGCATCAATGAGGGGGCAGTCAACATCGCGCCCGATGTCTCGGATACGGTCCTGACCACCCAGAATGTGCGCAAGATCGGCTATGGCCGTGTCGAAACGGTCGAAATCGTCACCACCGCCTCGGGCACCTATTCGAGCGATGGATTGCGCTCGCCCCATGTGCTCTACCCGGGCGTCGAGGTTTTGACGTCTCAAACCGATATCGTGAAGGTGCTGTTGTCGCTCGTTAACGGCATCTGGACACCACTCAGGCTTCTCGACGCCGGCTCCTTCGTCAGCTACGGATCGGGCGATGGCGCGCACTACATGACCGACGGCCACGCGACCTGCCTCAGCAGCAAGGGCTATTCCGGCTGCCTGTGACGTTCCCCATACGGCGCACCAATGAATTCCGTCAGCCGGCGCCCCGGAAACGATAGAAGATATGCAGGCCGATCCTGGTCATGCGCTTCATTTTGCGCGACCAGTCGGGGCTGACATAGTTGGCGTGATAGTGCGTGGCATTGGCCACTTCGGTCAGATAGATATCGCCTCTCAAGACCTTTTCCGCCACTTCACTGGCCGTCTTCCAGGCATCGGGCTCGGTCACCTTTTCCGGAATGCCGTCGCAGGCGAAGGAGAACTGACAGGCATTGTGCCTGTGCTGGTTCTGGTAGACCACGCCACAAATGGTGTTTGGATAAAGCGGCGATTTCACCCGGTTGAGCACGACCTGCGCCACCGCCACCTGGCCGCGATAGGGTTCGCTGCGCGCTTCGAAGTAAACCGCTTCGGCGAGGCACTGGAACTGCGTATCCGGCACGCTCATCGAAACGGGCGTATCAAAAATGGTCGGCGGCGCCACGGCGCGGGCATAGGCCAGCGAACCGGGCGCGTCCATGGGGAACGGGTCAATCTGCAGCGCCTGCCGGATGGCCGAGAGCGCGGCGCTCATGCCCTTTGGCTTGGCCGAGGCCAGCGCGACGGCCGGGGCGCTGCTCAGGGGCGACTCGTCGGCAAGGGAGGGAAGACCGGACTTTTTCGGCTCCATCAGGGCGTGCGGCATCTCGATCGATCGGAGTTTGTCGCGATAGGCGTCGAAAGCGCTCGCAATAACGATCGGATCGGCCTGCCGGCGCGCCCGCGCCTGCTTTTCGTCGCGGTTGGGACCGGTGAAAACGGAACCGGTAAAAAGAGCACCGACACTTCCCGTCAGGATCGTGTCAGTGCCGGACTTTTTCAACATGGCTCTGGGCGCGGATGGGGCAACCGGCGCCACCGCTTCGGCGCCGGGCGGCAGCGCGGTTTCGATAGAAATGCCATAGGCGAAAAGGATGACAGCGAGTCCAGTCGCGACGCGACGCGAAAAGCGCCCTTTTTTAGGACGCCTGGCGGGACTTGGAACTCCACTACGCAAAGCCATACGCTGTTTACTGCTCTACTCAACTGACCGCTACGCACCGGCCACCGGGTCCTCGCCAAGTCCCAGTTCGGTATAATTGCGGGTTGTCCCATCATGGGCGATTAACGTTGATGCGAAGTAAATGCCTGGAAACGGCAGGGAAATGACCGCTTTGCGGCCATTTCCAGGCAATGCGGTTCCTGGTTAAGACAGCGTTATCCCGCCCGCCGCTGCGACTGGGCCAGCGCGAGGCGCGCCACCGGCACGCGATAGGGCGAGCAGGAGACGTAATCGATCCCGAGACCGGCGAAAAAGGAAATGGACGCCGGATCGCCGGCATGTTCGCCGCAAATGCCGACCACCAGGTCGGGGTTTACCGCCCGCCCCCGTTCGATGGCCATCTGGATCAGCTCGCCCACGCCGCGCTGGTCGATGGTGGCGAACGGGTCGGCATCGTAAAGCCCGCGCCGCAGATAGGCATTGAGGAAAACCGGCGCATCGTCGCGCGAAATGCCGAAGGTGGTCTGGGTGAGATCGTTGGTACCGAAGGACACGAAATCGACAAAGGAAGCGATATCGCCGGTCCTCAAGGCCGCGCGCGGCAGCTCGATCATGGTGCCGAACGCGATGCTGGCGCCGCGTTCGTCGAAAATGCCCTCGCGTTCGAGACTGGCGAAAACCTCATCCCGCATCCAGGAGACCTCGCGCGGCGAGGAGACGAACGGCACCATGATTTCGAGATCGGTATGCGCGATGCCGTTCTTCACGGCTTCCCTGAGCCCCGCGCCCAGCGCGCGGATCTGCATGTCGAGGATTTCGGGATAGGTCACGGCCAGACGACACCCGCGATGGCCGAGCATGGGGTTGATCTCGGCCAGTCGGTCGAGCCTCAACCGCAGGGCCCGAACGTCGAGCCCGAGCGAAGCGGCGGTTTCGACAATATCCTCTTCGGTACGCGGCAGGAATTCGTGCAGGGGCGGATCGAACAGCCTCACCGTCACCGGTTTTCCGTCCATGACCGCAAACAGCGCCGCATAATCGGACGATTGATAATCAACCAGATCCTTGAGGGCGTTGATCCGCTCGCCTTCGCTTTCCGAAAGGATCATGCGCCTGAGGCCAACCAGCCGTTCGGGCGCAAAGAACATGTGCTCCGAGCGGGCGAGCCCGATGCCTTCGGCACCGAAACTGAGCGCCGTGCGGGCCGATTCCGGAGTTTCGACATTGGTTCTCACGGCAATGGTCCGGCTGGCGTCGGACCAGTCGAGAAGCTTGCCGATCGCCCCTCCGATATGCGGCTGGGAAAGCTTCAGTTCCCCGGGATAGACGGTGCCGTCGGACCCGTCGATGGTGATCAGATCGCCGGCTTTAAAGTCCATCGAGCCGATCCGGCAGGTCATCGCGTGCGTTTCGATCTGCATCGAACGGATGGAGGCGACGCAGGGTTTGCCCGAAACGCGGGCGATGATGGCGGCATGCGAATTCTGGCCGCCACGGGCCGTCAGGATGCCGGTGGCGTCGTTCATGCCCTCGACGTCGGCCGGTCCCGTTTCGATGGCGACCAGGATACAGTGCCGACCACGCGCCTTCGAACGGGCGGCGTCCTCGGTGGAAAAGACGATCTCGCCGCTGGCCGCGCCGGGCGACACGCCGAGGCCCACGGCAATCGGCGCTTCGTCGTCGGCAACCGCCAGCCGCGGATGGAGAAGTTGCGGAATGCGCGCCGGATCGGTTCTGAGCACCGCCTGATGCGGCGTCCAGACGCCGCGCTCGACCCGATCGACAGCCGCTTCGAGTTCGCCATTGGCGCTGGCGATGAAGGGCCGGGCCGACAACAGGGCCGGCGTACTGGCCCTGACGGACACCAGACAGGTCATGTGTTGTCCGGAGGCGGCATCGAGCTTTTCGGCCAGAAGGCGGGCCGCCGGCAGAGCCGGACCGAGCTGCTCCGCAATCTGATCGGCGGGGCCGAGCGCGCCGGTTTCGGTATCGCGCGTGTCGAACGCGACATGCTCGCCGCCCGCCATGGCCTGGATAATGACGATCTGGGCGTCGCGTTCGGTCTGGCCTTCCGTATTCTCCCAGATCGGCCCCTCGGCGGCATAGGAACGGAAGGCCATGTCGATGGCGCGGGCGAAGGGATGGGTGACGTCCGTCGCCGCCGCCGCATCCGCTGGCGAGGGAATGTCGAGACGGGCGCGCATGAGCGCGGAGGAATGACGTGGCGCCGAGGTCCTCACCGCCAGAGGCGGCGGCGTCTTGCCGTGTTCGACCAGCTTGAACAGGGTCACGACCCAGGTCTTCAAAAGCCTGTTGCCGCCGGCATCGCGTTCGGCCATCAGTGCATTCCAGGCGGCGCGCGTAATCGCAACGGTCGGCACCACCGGCAGGCCAGCACTGTGGATGGCGTAAAGCCAGCGCGCCTTGCCGACGAGCAGGCGCCTCTGGGCGGCATCGAGCCCGGCCCGTCCTTCGGCTGGCGCAATTGCAAACATCTGTCGTGTGATGGACAAGGACCGACACCTGCGAACTGGTTTGGTGCCACTATTGCGCAGCCGGCCCGTCCCCGGCAATGCACGAATGGGGCGGGGTTCCGGATCAAGAGCGCGTCCCATGGCTTGACAGTCTCGGATTCCGTCCGCATCTCATGTCGCCATGAGCGAGAAACCGAAACTGGAAATCGTCCTTTGCGCCCCGCGCGGCTTTTGCGCCGGTGTCGACCGCGCCGTTCAGATCGTCGAGGTGGCGCTCGAACGCTATGGCGCGCCGGTCTATGTCCGTCACGAGATCGTCCACAACAAATTCGTGGTCGATTCGCTGAAGGCCAAGGGCGCCGTCTTCGTTGAAGACCTCGACGAAATCCCCGACACCGGTGCCCCGGTGATCTTCTCCGCCCATGGCGTGCCGAAATCGGTTCCGGAAGCGGCGAGCGCGCGCAACCTGTTCTTTCTCGATGCGACCTGTCCGCTGGTAACCAAGGTCCATGTCGAGGCGCGCCGCCATTTCGCCGATGGCTATCAGGTCGTTCTGATCGGTCATCGTGGCCACCCGGAAGTGATCGGCACCATGGGACAATTGCCGCCCGGGTCCATCCACCTCATCGAAACGCTTGCCGATGCGGAAAACTTCATCCCCAGGGATCCGGACAATCTGGCCTATGTGACCCAGACGACGCTGTCGATCGACGACACGGCCGAGATTGTTGCCGCGTTGAAAAAGCGCTTCCCCACCATCCGCACACCGCACAAGAAGGACATCTGTTACGCCACGACCAACCGTCAGGAAGCGGTCAAGCGCGTTGCCCCGGAGGTCGACGCCATGATCGTGGTCGGCGCACCGAATTCGTCCAATTCCATGCGGCTGGTCGAAGTGGCCGAGCGGGCCGGTTGCGCCCGTTCGATGCTGCTGCAGAATGCCGGCGAGATCGACTGGGCGTGTTTTGCAGGGCTTGCAAAGATCGGCATCACCGCCGGCGCCTCGGCGCCCGAAACCCTGGTCGATACTATCATCGCCGCTTTCGCCGAGCATTTCGACATCTCGGTCTCAAGCCGGGTCACCGCCGAGGAAGACATCGCCTTCAACCTGCCGATTCAGTTGAAAATGGCGCCAGCACGATGAGCAACAAGGTTATCATCCATACCGATGGCGGTTGTTCGGGCAATCCCGGTCCTGGCGGCTGGGGCGTGGTTCTGCAATTCGGCGGGCACATCAGGGAACTGAAGGGCGGCGCGCCGGAAACGACCAATAACCGCATGGAAATGACGGCGGCCATCGAAGCGCTTTCCGCCCTCACCCGGTCCTGCGAGGTCGAGCTTCACACCGATTCCACCTATTTGAGGGATGGCCTCACCAAGTGGATCTTCAACTGGAAGAAGAACGGCTGGAAGACCTCGGACAAGAAACCGGTCAAGAACGCCGATCTCTGGCAGGCGCTCGATACGGCAGCCCAGCACCACAAGATCGACTGGCACTGGGTCAAGGGCCATGCCGGCGACGAAATGAACGAACGCGCCGACGCCCTCGCGACGGAGGGGATGGCGCCGTTCAAGCCGAAAAAGAAGGAAAAACCCGCCGAGGAGCCGGCACCGGAAATCACCTATTCGGAAAAGCCGCCGTTTTAGAGTGTTTTCAGGCGAAGTGGGTACCGGTTCGCCGGTTCGAGTGAAGAGGATCAGAAAACAGTCCAGTGGACTGTTTTCCCGATGAACACGCCAAAACAAGAAGATGGAGCAAATCACCCGAACCAACTCAAACGTGATCTGCTCCAGGGCGCGCAAATACCTGTCCCGCCTTACCCTTCCAGTCGACGTGCCAGCCTTTGTCGTTCGTAAGGCACGGGGCGCTTCGCAAATGGTCATTGTTCGCGGCCACAAGGATGTGACCAAATCGGCCCTGCTGAAACAAACGCATATGTCGCTGACCACCGATTGGTGGACGGCGACTGCCTGATCTCTCGATAAGGGTCTGCGAAGGCGGAAATGGCGCCGGAGCGGCGGGCACGCTTCGTCGGAACCGCTTGAATTCTCTTCTTTTCCAAAGCGTTCTGCCAACACCCGGTTGACTCCGGCGATGGATTTGCACGCTTGATCATGCAGTGTGTTGCATGATTGTGCACTTTAATGCATAGTAGTGCTGTATTTTGCAGGATCGCGATCATGATGGATCTCAACAACCCGGATGTGCGCCAGGATGTGCTGTTGCGACGGCTCGGGGCCGGCGAGGAGCTTGTCGCCGCGCAACTGGCGCAGGAGTTCTCCATTTCGCTGGACACGGCGCGGCGCGACCTCATCGCGCTTGAAAAAAGGGGCGCAGCCCGACGTGTCAGAGGCGGCGCCGTGCCGGTCAGCAAGCCGGCAGCGGCGTTGCGCGAGCGGTACGGGACGACACCCCCGGTTTCCGAGACGATGATCGAACAGGCGCTCGATGTCATCGGCGCCGCGCCGACGCTCCTTCTCGACGGAGGAACGACGGTATTGGCGCTGGCGCGTACACTTCCGGCCCTGCCGAACCGCGTCGTCATCACGCCGTCTCCCTTTGTCGCCTGCGCCCTTTACGAACGCGGCATTGCCACGATCCTTTTGCCCGGACGCATCAGCGAGCAAGGTGGCATCGCCACCGGAAGCGATACCAACGACATGCTGGCGCAAAGCGCCGCCGATTTCGCCGTTCTGGGGGCATGCGGACTGGACCCTGCATTTGGGCTGAGTTCCGACGATCTGCTCGAAAGCGCCGTCAAACGTGCCATGGCCCTTTCGTCCAGCCGCGTCATCGTCATGACCGGAGCGGAAAAACTCGGCCGTCGCGCCCGACACAAGACGCTCGACGCCAGCGAAATCGACATGGTGATCACCGAAGCTCCCGTGACGGCAATCCGTTCATTCGTCGAGGCCGGAATTGAGGTGCGTCATGGCTGATGCGCTTTCGACCGACGCGAAAGGCGGATTGCCGCGCGGGAACGGTGTCACCTGGACACACGGGAAAGGTGAAGACGTTTCGCGTAAAAAGTTCGTTTTAAAGCTGCGCACGCCCTGGCGTGCCGTCATGGCGATGTTCTTTCTCAACGGCGCGCTTTTCGGCATCTGGGCGTCGCGTATCCCGGCGATCAAACTCCGTCTCGGTCTCGGAGATGGGGCGCTCGGGTTGCTGCTCTTGTGTCTGGCGGCCGGCGCGATCATTGCGTTTCCGATCGCGGGCCGGCTGTCCGACCATTTCGGTGCCGCGCGCATGACGCGCTTTTTTGCTCAGTTTTACGTCCTGACGCTCGTCCTGTTGCCCCTCGCGGCAACGCCGATAGAACTTGGCGCCGCTCTGGTCCTGTTCGGCATGGCCCACGGTGCGATGGATGTTGCCATGAACGGATGGGGCGCCGAAATCGAGAACCGCCTCAAGCATCCGATCATGTCCTCGCTTCACGCCGCATTCAGCCTTGGCGCCGGTCTCGGTGCGGCCTCTGGTTACGCCGCGATCGCGCTCGACATGAGTGTCGCACTGCATTTCTGGCTGTTTGGCATTGGACTCGGCGCCATTACGCTCAGTCTTGCCACCATCGCCTGGCTTCGGCCGGCTCCCCATCCGAGCACGGGCAGTTTTTTGCTACCCCACGGCGCGCTCATTCTCGTCGGCGTCATTGCCTTTTGCTCGTCTATAGGCGAAGGCGCCATGGCGGACTGGAGTGCGGTTTTTCTTCACGGTGTCATTGGCGTAACCGAGGCGAAGGCCGTATTCGGCTACACCGCCTTTTCGACGGCCATGGTTGTCATGCGCATCGCCGGAGACCGGCTTGTGGCGCGGTTCGGAGCGGTCGCAACCCTCAGAGCAAGCGGTGTGGTCAGCAGCATCGGCGTGATCTGCATCATCGCCGGTGGCAGTTACGAAGTCGCCCTTGCCGGATTTGTCCTGGTCGGGCTGGGTTATGCCAATATCATGCCCATCGCGTTTTCTCGCGCCGCAAACGACACGAGAACACCACCCGGCCGAGCCATCGCGGCCGTCGCCACGCTGGGATATGGCGGCATGCTCATCGGCCCACCGACCATCGGATTCGTGGCCGCCTTCAGCACGCTCAGCACAAGTTTCGTCCTGCTTGCGGCACTGGCGGTTGCGATCACCCTGCTGGCAGGCAGTGTCGGAAACAAATAGGATCGATCCCTCGCCCGGCCCTATCCGGCTACCTTGGAGAAATCCGCCACCAGATGCATGGTGTCGCGCAACTGGGCCAGAAGGTCGAGGCGGTTGATACGGGTTTCCGGGTTGGGATCGTTGACCAGCACCTTGTCGAAAAAGGCATCGACCGGCGCACGGAGCTTGGCCAGCTCGCCGATGGCCCCGGCATAATCGTTGTCCGAGACATGGGTCGACACGTTCGAGGCGGTTTCGGCAACGACGCGAGCCAGAACCATCTCTTCGTCGAGCGCCAAAAGCTTGGAGTTGATCCGGCCGGTATAGCTCGTGCCGTCCTTCTTCTCCTCGGCCGCAAGAATATTGGTGCCGCGCTTGTAGCCCGCCAGAAGGCTTTGCCCGTCCTCGGTGCCGAGCATGTCGGACAGCGCCTTGACGCGTCGGGTGATCTCCAGCATGTCGTCGCTCTTGCCCGCGATCACCGCATCGACGAGGTCGTAAGGCGCGCCATTGTCGCGCAACATGACCTTGAGGCGGTCATGGAAGAACGCGAGGAGATCGGGCTCGACCTTGAGGGGGAAACTCAGTTCGTTCTCGACGATGATGCGGATGACGCCGAGGGCGGCACGACGCAAGGCATAAGGATCGCGCGAACCGGTCGGCTTTTCGTTTATGGTCCAGAACCCGGTCAGCGTGTCGAGCTTGTCGGCCAGGGCCACGGCGATGGAAACCGGCGATGTCGGCACCGCGTCGGAAGGTCCGAGCGGCTTATAATGCATTTCGAGCGCCTCGGCGATGTCCGGCGTCTCGCCTTGCGCGATGGCGTAATAACGCCCCATCAGCCCCTGGAGTTCAGGGAACTCGCCGACCATGCCTGTCGGGAGATCGGCCTTGCACAAAAGCGCGGCGCGGCGCGCGTCTTCCGGGTCGGCCCCGACCAGCACGGCAATCTCGGCGGCCAGCGTTTCCAGCCGATCGACGCGCTGGAACTGGGTGCCGAGCTTGGCGTGGAACACCGAATCCTTGAGCTTTTCGACGCGGGTTTCGAGCTTTACCGCCAGATCGGTCTTGTAGAAGAAATGAGCGTCGCTGAGGCGCGCGCGGATGACGCGGCCATTGCCGGCCGTGATGGTGGCGCCGCCGTCGTCGGCATCCATATTGGCCGTCATGATGAAATGCGGTGCCAGCCTGCCGGTCTTGTTGTCCCTCACACAGAAGCATTTCTGGTTGGCGCGGATGGTGGCGATGATCACTTCCTCGGGCAGATCGAGGAAATCCGGATCGAAATCGCCCATCAGAACCACCGGGTATTCGACCAAGCCCGCGACCTCGTCCAGAAGCCCCTTGTCCTCGATCACGCTGAGGCCGCGCGCGAAGGCGAGCTGGTCGGCTTCGGTCTTGATGATATCGCGACGCCGGGCCGGATCGAGCACGACTTTGGCTTTGTCGAGCGCCTGAACGTAATCGTCGAAACGCCTGACCCGGATCGGCTCCGGGCCCATGAAGCGATGACCATAGGTCACGTTGCCCGAGTGCAGCCCGTCGATCTCGAATGCGACGACGTCCGGTTCCTCGTTCTCGGTGCCGAAGGTTGCCGTGATGGCCCTCAAGGGCCGAACCCAGTTGAGCGTGCCCTCGCCCCAGCGCTGCGATTTCGGCCAGGGGAAACCGGTAATGGTCTCAGGCAAAACGGTTTTCAGGATCTCGGCGGTCGCCCGTCCCTTCTTTTCGATCACCGCGACATAGAACGCGCCCTTTTTGGGATCGGTGTCGATACGCGCCTGGTCGATCGAGGACAGGCCGGCGCCGCGCAAAAAACCCTCGATAGCCTTGTCGGGCGAACCGACGCGCGGCCCCTTCTTTTCCTCGCGCGTATCCGGCGAGGCGGCCGGCAGACCGGTGACACTCAGCGTCAGGCGGCGCGGCGTCGAAAAACTTGCGGCGCTCTCATAGGTCAAACCGCTGTCGACCAGCGCGTCGGTGACGAGCTTTTTGAGATCGTCGGCGGCCTTGGCCTGGAAACGGGCGGGGATTTCTTCGGAAAACAGTTCAAACAGCAGTTCGGGCATGATGCGGCTTCTTTGGGAGACAAGCGCGGATTGCCTAACAGTCGCAAAGGCGAATGTCTATCGGCAACAGGGGCGACGCGGCGCCCCTGCTCCTTTTCGGCGAAAAATCCGGGTTGGCCCGGCGCCGGTTTCTACCAGCCGCCGCCGCCGCCACCGCCGCCGCCGCCACCGGACGAACCGCCGCCGCCGCTGCCCGAAGAGGACGAGGAGGAGGGTTGCGCCGCGATCATGGCCGCGCTCATGCCGGACGCAAAGGCGGCAATGTCGCGCCCCATCGAGCCGGCCCGGAAATCGGAACCAGTATGCCAGCCCGGATGATAGGTCTCCTCGTCATATCCGGAGACCGCATTGCGGGCGAGATCGTTCTCGAAACGCTGGGTCCAGGGCTTTTCGACGCCAAGGGCGATGGCATAGGGCAGGATGGTTTCGAAACGCGAAACCGTCATTTCCGGCTCGCCCCTGAAATTGAGCCGCTCCTTTTCCGCCGTATCGAGATACATGCGGAATCCGTCGATCGCGTCCATGACCTTGCGCCCTTCGACCGTCGGCGCGCGCATCAGAAAGCCGAACAGCGCCACCGCAACGACGATGGTTACAAGAGCGAAGATGGGCAGCCCCACCGAGGCATCCGCAAATGCCGCGCCGATCATCACGGAAATGCCGGCCGCGGCATTGGCGAAAAAGAGACCGAGGAAAAACAGAATGAAGATCCGCGAGAACCAGCCGATATCGAGAAGACGGCCGATCCCGCCGAAGAGCAGCGCCAGCATGACGGCGGCAAAGACGCCTATGGCCGCGAAAACCGGATCGATCACCCCGGCCCACAGCATCAGTCCGACAATGGCAAACGCCAGCACGGCGCCGGCAATTGTATAGCCGATATTGTTGCGGAAATAGACATTGGTCTTCTTGCCCGTCGCCAGGTTTTTGAAGGCGGACATCTTCGAGGCGAGTTCCGGCCCGGTGGACTTGTCGACGGTTACCGTGCCCTTTTTGGCGATATAGGCAAGCAGGCCGTCTTCCTCTGGCGGCAGATTGCGCGCCGTCTTGCCCGTGGCCGTGATGGTGTTCTTCTTTTTCTTGTTCCGACCGAGCACAACGAGTTCCCTGACGGCGAGATCGACGAGACCGGCCGTGAAGGCGAGCCAGCCGGATTTCCGCCACCCCCAGCGATAGACGTAATGGGTCAGAGCCGGCGAAAAGCCCTCGGGCGGATAGAATAGCGGGATGATCGTCCCCTTTCTCGGATCGCGACCGACCCGAAACCAGGCCCAGAAGAAATAGGCGAGAACGATCAGGGCACCCAAGCTCGGTAAAAGCGTGGCGCGGTGGTCGGACACGTAATTGATGAAGCCCTGGGTGCCGGATGGCGCATCGAGAATGCCAGCCTGGAAACTGGCCGAAACCGTCATGCCCTCATAGGCGCGGAGCGGTCGTGTCGCCACAAAGACGGCACGGTTGTCCGCCTCGCGCGAAATCGTCACCGCCTGTTCGGTCGAGCCTTGCGCGCCGGTATATCCCTGAAGATCGCTGATCACGCTGCCCTCGGGCAGGGTGACCTCGGCAGTGGCACTTTCGATCGGGAAATCCCAATAAGGGCCGATGGCGTTCCAGTAGAGCTCGTCATGGTCGCTAAAGCGCCGGCCCATGCGGGTCATCGTGTAGTCGATGGTATAGTGGTAAAGGCCCGGCGAGAGCGTGACGTCGGCATCGCCGAGATAGATCCTCAGTCCGTTGGTGATGCCTTCGGTATGATAGGATTCGGAAGCGTCGCCGCGTCGGACAGCGTGAATGGTGAGATCGGAATAGGTTTTGGAACCATCCGAATTGACCATCACCGTCGGGATGTCGCGATAGATGCCGTGATTGATCTTGTTGCCCTCGGCCCTGACCGAGATGAACTCGACGACACGGACGGATCCGTCCACGGCCAATTGGACATTGGTCTGGTAGGAGGTAATGGCCTCCTCCGCGACGGTTGCGGACACACCGCAGAACGGCAGGACCAAGGCCAGCGCAAACGCAAGAATGGCGTGCGAAAGCGATTTCATTTTCCCCTCCCCTCGGGTCAGATCATTCGGGCGTCGACCAAACCGGGACAGCATGTTTCGGGTTGACCCTTCTGGCCGTCCCGTCCCTTTGTGGTCGTATCGGTCCCGGAACCGATCCGGCTTCGTACCTCAGTTGAACTTGACCGAGGGCACCGCCCGATCATCCGGATTGTCGAGTTCGAAATACTCGGCCTTTTGAAAACCGAACATGTTGGCGACGATGTTGGACGGGAAGCTCTCGACCGTTACGTTGAGGTTCCTGACCGTGCCGTTGTAGTAGCGCCGCGCCATCTGGATTTCGTTCTCCACGGTCTGCAGCGCGCCCTGGAACTCGATGAAGGTGGTGTTGGCCTTGAGGTCGGGATAGGCCTCGGCCACCGCGAACAGCTTGCCCAGCGCCTGGGACAGCATGCCCTCTGCTTTGGCGCGCGCCTCCGGCCCGGCGCCGCCGGCGGCCTGTACCGCGGTGCGCGCCTCGGTCACCGCCTCGAGCGTCTGGCGTTCATGCGCCATATAGCCCTTCACCGTTTCGAGCATGTTGGGGATGAGGTCCGCGCGGCGCTTCAACTGCACGTCGATGCCCGACCAGCCTTCCTGGCTGAGCTGGCGGTTCCTGACCAGCGAATTGTAAATAAAGACCGCATAGCCGGCCGCGACCAAAATGATGACGAGAAGAATCCAGAAGAATTCCATTTGCCGTGCCACTCCCGATACTTGCTGGTTCGATCAAATACTCGCACCGTCAGGTGACAAGCTCAAGCTGCCTCTTGCCGGTCCGCACATTATTCGCCTCTCGCCGATCCGCCCCCTTTTATGGGCGCTTTCGCCGCACCGCGCGCCGGCCGCCGCTTCTCTTGAACCCTCATAAGGCCGGACATACCTGCAGAACGCCTGTCCAACCTCCCGGAGCGCCGCCATGACCGATTCCGAAACGCCTTTCCTGTTGCGTATTCCGCCCATAGCCTTGTTCGTCGCGGTTTTCCTTGTCGGCTTCGGCATCGAGGCGCTCGCTCTCGGCGCACCGCATCCGGCGGCCCTTTCCGATCCGCTGTTCTGGATCGGCTTCGCCTTGCTGTTTCCGGCCGGCTATTTCGGCGCAGGCGCCTGGGTCATGTTCCGTCGCCGCCGCCTGGCTCTGATGCCGGCGGACAAGCTGACAACGCTCGTCGCCGACGGCCCGTTCCGTTTTTCGCGCAACCCGATGTATTTCGGACTGGCGCTTCTCCATCTCGGGCTGTGCCTCGTTCTTGGTTTGCCACTGACGGCGGTGCTCCTGCTCCTGCCGCTCGCCATCATGCAGTTCGTCGTCATCCCTTACGAGGAAGAGGCGATGACCAGAACCTTCGGGGCGGCCTTCGCCGACTATCGCCAGCGCGTCCGGCGCTGGATCTAGAGCAGGTCGCGTTTTGGTTACGTCCGATGATCTATGCAATAATCCTATCTGGTCGCGTTCACTAAACATGTCTGCTGGGCTGTTTTTCATCCTCTATCACTCGAACCGGAACATGGTATCCTCACCTTTGCTGAAGACACTCTAGGCTGGCCCATCAGGCTCCTGTTCCACAAGTTCGCGTGGCGGGTCGAACGGATCGATGCGCCGCGGCTTTCGACGTTTCATGAAGCCGATGACGATCGGGATCATGAGAACGATGAACAGGGCGAAGCCCATGATGCCCGGATCGGGCGCAATACCGGCGCCGAACACCGCAAGAAGCGTGATCGCTCCGGAGAAAACCAGGAGGCTGAGGCCGATCCACAGCACAACATACTCGAACATCGAGCCGCGCGTGACACTGACCTTCGGCGATTCCTCGCCCACCCGCTTCAGCAACTCCCTGACGAAAGGCCCGTACCCGGCAATACGGTCCTCGAACGATCCCAAATGGAAGCAGTGGAGCGAGCGGAAAACGCGCTTGCGCCGCGCGGTGTCGCGAACGCGGCAGAGTCGCCCACGACCGTAGGTGGAATCGGACACCATCAGATGGATCGAAGCGATGTCGGCATACGCCATGCGATCCTCGCCCCTCGTGTTCGACCAACTGAATCCCTCATCATCGAGCCGGTAAAGCGTGTCCTTGTCCAACTCGTGACTCTTGACTTCGAAAGTCAACGCACCCATCGTTTCTCCACGTTTCAGTTTTATTATACCCGGGATGACACTGTAAACTTAAGTACTTCAACAGGACTGCCCGCGAAAGATGCCCCGATAACGAAAGAACCGGGATCGCGGTCCCGGTTCTTATGCTTGATTTTTCTGGTATAGATTTTTGTGCTTCTTACGACGCGAAGTTTGAATTCGCTATGTCTGAGCGTTTTTGCGACCGGATTGTGCGGGCGCCCCACTTTTTTCATCATTCGAATATTCATACCTTCTTACAGATAACGGAAAAACTGGTTTTTAACCAGATATTAAGCGATAATACAAGTGCGGTCATTTCCGAGAATCAAGTCAGCCGCAGTTCCCGTCACCTTATGACCGACGCGGGGGACAAAAGACTGACAACGATGAACTCCGGGGGAGTTGGACAAATGAAAATCAGTGCACCCAAGCAGATTACAGTATGGATCGCCGTCATCCTCGCCATCCTCGGCTTCCTGCCGATGATCAATATTGGCTTCGGCATCGGCGCCATCCTTGCATGGGGTCTTCCGCTCGGCTTCCTGCTGTTGCTGGCTGGCGTTCTGTTCGAAGGAATCTAGAGGATTCCTGGAAAGCAGGAGTGGCAAAACGGCTGATTGCAGACCTGTTTCGGTTCCGCGATCACGCATCAACGATACGGGCAGCGCTTGGCGCTGCCCGTTATAGTTTGGCAATCATGTGGATGTCGTCAGGCGACGGAGATGTGCAGAAAAGCCAGCTATGCCATTCCTGGAGCGATATCGTAAGGCAGAAATAGCAATACCGGCCAGTTTGTTGCCAACATAAACACCGAGCGCTTCACCGCCGGCGCGCAGATGTTCACGACAGAACGCGATGGTTTCCGGCAAATCCGGCCAACCGTTGATGAACGGCTCAACCGGCTTCAACGCGATCTCAGAGCCTTTTTGCCTGTAAAGCGCATCGACTCTTTCGGTCCGATCGATTTCGGCGATCCTGTCGAGATCCTCGATCGACATCCGGACGAGGGGCAGCTCCTTGATGTCAAGCCGATCCGTTCCGAACGACCGCTTGCAACAGACGGTTACGCGGCGCCACCACCGGCGGTCTTGAGCCAGGCCGCGCCGCAGGCCTTGGCAAGGTCGCGGATCCTCAGGATGTAGCTCTGGCGCTCGGTAACCGAGATCACCCCGCGCGCATCCAGAAGATTGAAATAGTGCGAGGCCTTGATGCACTGCTCGTAGGCCGGCAGCGCCAAAAGGTGCTTGTCGCCCGTGTCGCCCTTTTCGAGAATCGCCTTGCACTCGGTCTCGGCGTCGGCGAAATGCCGAAACAGCATGTCGGTGTCGGCGTATTCGAAATTGTAGCGCGAAGCTTCCTGCTCGTTCTGCAAGAAGACGTCGCCATAGGTGACCTTGTCGTTGTCGCCACCGTTGAAGTTGAGATCGTAAACGTTCTCGACGTTCTGGATATACATGGCCAGCCGTTCGAGCCCGTAGGTCAGTTCGCCCGCCACCGGATTGCAGTCGAAACCGGCGACCTGCTGGAAATAGGTGAACTGGGAAACTTCCATGCCGTCGCACCACACTTCCCACCCGAGGCCCCATGCGCCGAGGGTCGGGCTTTCCCAATCGTCCTCGACGAAGCGGATGTCGTGCAGCCTGGGATCGATGCCGATGGCGTAAAGCGAGTCCAGATAGAGTTGCTGAATGTTGTCCGGCGACGGCTTCAGGATCACCTGGAACTGGTAATAATGCTGCAACCGGTTGGGGTTCTCGCCATAGCGTCCATCGGTGGGGCGGCGCGAGGGCTGCACATAGGCGGCGTTCCAGTGCTTGGGACCAAGCGCCCTCAAGGTCGTGGCCGGATGAAAGGTTCCGGCGCCCATCTGCATGTCGTAAGGCTGCAGGATGACGCAACCCTTGGAAGCCCAGTAGTTCTGCAAGGTGAGGATGAACCCCTGAAACGAGGTCTTGGGATCGAGATAGGCTGGGCGAGGATCGGTCATCAAAAGGGGTCCGTCACGACGGGTGGAGTTTCCAGTCAGTCGCGCTGCCGAACCGAAAAACCGGTTCTTGGTCTTGCTGGCAGCGCGCCAGAACGCGGCGGACCCTAGTGGTGCGAACGAGGCGGGTCAAGCGGAACGAAGACGCGTCCGGGTCGGTTCTGCCGACTGCTTGCGCATGATAGCGAAAGCGAGCACGAACCACAGAATCGTCGAGATGATGTTGGCGCCGGGGGTGGCGTTGAGAAAGTTGCAGGACAGAACCACCATGAAATGGAAGATCACGATCGCCAGGGTCGAGCGCCCGGTATTGTTGAACACCCAGGCCATGACGATCTCGAGCGGAATGATGCCGATCATGAAGGTCCAGAACCAGACGGTGAAGGGCCCCTGCGCATACTGATAGGTGCCGGGCATGAAAAAGAGCGGCAGATGCCAGGCTGCCCAAATCAGGCCAAGCTGACTGGCCGCGACGAGGACGCCGTGCCGCTCCTGCAGGCGGTCGAGCAAATAGCCGTGCCAGCCGAATTCTTCCGGCAGCGGCCCGAACATCAGAATGGCCAGCAAATAGGCCGGCAGGGCGCCCGGATTGCCGAGGATTTCGATGGCCCGTTCCCGGTAGGGTTCTATGGCGCCGCCGGCTAGAAGGTCGATGACGGCCGTCAGTCCCATCAGCACCGGCACCAGAAACAGGACCACCAGATACCAGCGCGGCGCAAAGCGGCGCGGATCGACAAGCCGCATCCAGTAATCCCGTCGCCAGGCCCGGTCGCGGGTCACAAAGGTAAACAGGATGCCGCCGGCCATCGGGCCAAGCAGGCCGGACACGGCCAGGAGCATGCCGGCCGTCGTGGCGACGCTGATGCCGGCAACAATGGTCGTGAGCCAGAACCCCCAGGTCCAGGCAAAGACGAACAGGACGAAGGCCCAGGGACTGGCGAGACGACGACCAAGGGATGAGGATGGTTTGGTCATTTCAGACTCCTTGCTCTTCTGGAGCGGGTTTGGCAGCGAGACTGTCGCTGAACAGGCTCAGTTCGGGACGGGTCATGGCCCAGATGGCGACGAGCAGGTTGAGGCTCCCGGCAATGACGAACATGGCGTCGAGGTTCCACTTGCCGAGGGCGCCGGACAGCGCCTGCGAAAGAGGCACCAGGCCGGAATTGGCGAACATGACGAAGCTCATGATGCGGCCGAGCATCTGCTTCGGGGTGCGATGCTGGATCCAGGTGAACAGCATGATGGACAAATAGCCGTCGCCAAGACCGAGCAGGGTCATCAGGGTGACGTCGATGATGGTCAGGGGAACGAAACCGAAGAGTCCGACGACCAAACTGAAGGCAAAAAGCATGGCGATCAAAATCACCCGGACGACGGCGCTGGACGGTCGCGGCAAGGCGCCAGCCGCCGCGTATCCGCAAAGGCTACCCGCCGAAAAGGCCGACATCAGCATGCCGAACGCGACGGCGCCTTCGGCGAGGCGCGTATCGGCCAGGATCGGAATGCCGACCGTCAGCGGCCCGATGAGCAGGAAATTGATCGCTGCCAGCACCACGAAGACAAGCCGCAGGGCATCGTCCTGCCAGACATGATCGAACGCGGCGCGGATCGGGGCGAAAACGCCTTTGGGAACATCATCGCCCTGCCCTTTGACGCGGGTGTCCCGGATCAGGAAGAGGCAGAGGGCCGATATGGCGAAGCTTGCCGCGTCGATGCCGTAGGCCCAGGCCACCCCGGTCAGGGAGTTTGTGAAAACGCCGATGACGATGCCGGCCAGCGACGGACCGGCGAAACCGGCCAGTTGCGCCACGCCCATCATCAGCGAATTGCCGGCCTGAAGATCGTTGTCGCCGAGTAATGTCGGCACGATGGCGTTTTCGGCCGGCACGGCAAAGCCGGCGACGATGCCGAACGCGAGGCTGAAGATATAAACCATCCAGACCTCGACCGCGCCGCTCAAAACGACACTGACCATTGCGACCGTCAGACCGAGCCGTACGCTATCGGCGATCAGCATGATCCGGCGCGGTGACAGCCTGTCGGTCACGACCCCGCCAACCAGCATGAAGACGGCGCGCGGCAGGCCGGCGAGCGCCAGAACGATGCCGAGCACCATAGGGTCGCCGGTCAGTCGCAGCACCAGCCAGGGCGTGGCAATCAGAGCGAACTGATCGCCCAGAAGCGAAAGCGAAGCGCCGGCAAACAAAAGTCGGAAGTCCTTGAGGGACAACACCCGAACGATCGGATTCCGTCCGGAAATATCATGAGGCATGTCGATCTCCATCAACCTGTCATCGGCGGCACTGGATGTCGCCGGGGGCGTTTGGCGGGTCGTATAAACCACAAAATTTGTTTTGCAAAGGAATTTTTGCAAACACAATTTTGCGTTATTGGAATCGCTTTCCGTCGGTGCTAGGATTGCGACATGCCAACAGACAATTCAGATCTTCGCTTAGTCAGTTCGGGGCCGGCTTCAGACCGGAGCCCGTCCGTCGCGACACCGAACACGGCCGCGCTCAAGGCACTGGCCCATCCCGATCGGCTGCGCATGCTCGGGCTGTTGCGCTTCGACGGGCCGGCGACCGCCACGGGTCTGGCCAAGCGGCTGGGGCTCAACTCCGGCGCCACCTCCTATCACCTGCGCCAGCTTGCCGAGCATGGCCTCATCGAAGAGGCCGGAGAGCTGGGCAACAAGCGGGAGCGCTGGTGGCGGGCGCGTCATGAAATGACGCATTACGATCCGACCGAAATCGGCGACGAGGCGATGGACGCCGGCATGGCCATGGTGCAGGCGGTTTTTTACCAGCATATCGGCATGATGGAGCGGGCCTTGCGCGAATTTCCCGGCCTGCCGGTCGCCTGGCGTCAGACGTCCAACGTTTCCGACTACACCATGGCTCTGACAGCCAAGGAAGCGCTGGCGCTCAAGGAAAAGCTGATGGAGATCCTTTGGGAGGCCGTACGTCAGTCGCCGGCCCAGGGTCATACGCCGGCGCCGGGCAAGCGCAATTATACCGTCATGCTGCACGCTTTCCCGTTTGCCGATGACCCGGACAAGGCATCGGAAGACAGTTCAACCCGCTGATCGGCCAGGCAAGTTCGACGGAAAAGCGCCGGAGTCGCGTTCCGTTCGCCGTCAGGGCGCGAAGCGCTTGACGACAAGTTCGGTGTCGGCGTGGAAATCGCTGAATCCGACGCCCTGATAATAGGCCTGCCCGAGCTGGTTTTCCCGGCGGATATTGGCCGCAATGAACCGGACGCCCGCCTGTCTGGCCGCCTTGGTCGTTTGTTCGAACAAAGCGCGCCCCACACCCGATTTACGCCTGTGAGGATCGACATAGGTCGAGATCACGGTCCAGTCTGCCGGCAACGGGTCCTCCCCCGGCCAGTCCGGATCGCACCATTCGAGCGACTGAAATCCGACGAGCCGGGTCGCATCAAGCGCGACCATGCAGCTTATGGCCCTTTGAGGCGCGATGAAAATGGTCTGGATAGCGGCGACGTTGAAGGGTTGGCGATAGGCGGTTGTGCCGCCGATCGCGATGATTTCGTTGAGCACCAACGCCATCGCGCCGGCATCGCCCGGTACCGCCTCTCGAATGACAAGGGCCATAGTCGCTCCCCTCACGAACCCGGATCCGGCACGAGATCGGCCGGATCGTGGTCTCCGGGTAACGAATAAAGCGGGCGGCCGCAATCATCGCATTCGCCCGCTCCAGAAATCCTGTTCCGAAAAAAGTGATGCGGAACGAGACCAGAGCGTTTTCAGCAAAAGTGGATACCGGTTTTGCAATTCGAAACCGCGACAAAACAAAGAGTTGGATCATTTCAGCGTTTCGATGAAACGGTGAAGTGATCTAGGCCCAGGCGCTCTTGCGCTTCGCATCCAGGCTGAACGCACCACCGCCGGCGAAGACCATGTAGAGGAAGGCAAAGCAGAACAGGATAGCCGCGTCGCCGCCATTGGCCACCGGAAAGACGCTCGACGGCGCGTGCATCATCCAGTAGGCGAAGGCCATGAGGCCGGACATGACGAAGGCGACCGGACGGGTGAACAATCCGACAAGGACGAGAAGGCCGCCAACGACCTCGAGCAGGGCCGCTGTCATGAGAAGCGGCGGCAGGTCGCCCGGCATCGGAAAGGGCACGGGAAAGCCGAAAAGCTTCTGGGTGCCGTGTTCGATGAACAAAAGCGCCACAACGATGCGCAGAACACCGAGGGCGATGGGGGAATACTTGGACAGGCTTGTCGGAGTGATCATGGAATGCTGTTTCCGCCAGTGTTGAGAGGCGGCACATGTGTGCATGATCGATGCGCGGTCAAGTTAACGCATAGTCAGGCAAAATCGAACGATCGCCTCGCGCTGACGGTACATGTGCAAAGGGGCGCCGCTGGCGCCCCCTTCAAACTCCGGAACCTGTTGTCCGGATCAATAGAACAGCGTGTTCAGATCGAGGATCGAAATCAGCTGGTCCTTCTGGCGTACGATGGCGGCAATCTTGCCGCCCTTCTTCGGGGGATCGGCGAAATCGCCCGGCTCGGCATCGACGATGTCCGACACGCTGTCCACCGCCAGACCGACGTCGCGGCCATCCATGGCTACCACCAGCACGACCTGGCTCGCCTGGGTTTCGCGCATGCCTGATCCGAGGACGATGGACAGATCGAACACTTCGACAATGCTGCCACGAATATCGAGCACGCCGCGCGCACCCATGCCCTGATCGGGCAGTTCCGTTGTCGGCGTCCAACTCCGGATTTCGCGAACCGCCATGATGTCGACACCATAGGCATTCTTGCCGACATTGAAGGTTACAAACTGGTTGGCACCGCCATGGGCATCGCCTTCCTCATTCATCTTCTCGATGCGATCTTCGGCAAATGCTGCGTTGCTCATCACAAATCCATCCATTCTTGGTTGACTTCCACGCCACTCCGTGTCGCCCGCATTGCGGGTTCGGACCTGATACCATCCTGGACGATTGTGATGCCTGTCATCGTCTGGTCCGTTCTTTCGACTTCACGGCGTCGAGGACAACAAACCGCTTCCGGTTGACCTCCAGCGCACGACGCGGCACTGCGCGTGTATCTCACCGACAGCCTTGGCAGCCGTCAGAATCACTTGCAGGCGCTTCCTCTCTATTGGTAAGCCGCAACAGGTTATGGATTTGTTAAGTCGAGCCATTGGTTTGTCATGTTACCGCGCGCTAATATTACCAAACTGATGTCTGTCGCTTATTCCGGCACTTGGCCGTCCCGCTTTGGCGCATCTTGATGCGTCGCGCCGCAGCGGCGCCGGAAGACGAGCGCATCGCGCCTTCCGGCAGTTTCCGACCGGCCGCTTTATAGCTTGAGCCAGCCTTCCAGCTTGACCGCATCCGGCAACCCGCCGACATGCACGAGCTTGCCGTCGACGCTGACGCCGGGCGTCGCCATAACGCCGGCCTTGGCGATCTCGGCCATATCGGTGACCTTTTCCACGTTCACCTCGATGCCGAGTTTCTCGGCGGCCTTCAGGACCATTTCGGCGGTCGCCACGCAGCGGGCGCAGCCGGAGCCATAGACCTTGACGTTTTTCATTTGGAATCCCTTTTTGGTTACGGCGTTTTCGATCCGGAAAAACGCCTTTTAGAACAGAAAGTTGAACAGAAAGCCGACGGCCAGAATGCCGCTGGCGACCACGGCGATGAACAGGGCGATCAGCCTCAGTTTCAGCACCTGTTTGAGGATGATCATCTCCGGAAGGGACAGAGCGATCACCGACATCATGAAGGCCAGGACCGTTCCCAGCGCCGCACCCTTGCCGAGCAATGCCTCGACGATGGGAATGATGCCCGCGGCATTCGAATACATGGGCACGCCCAGCACCACCGCCGCCGGCACCGACCACCAGGCATCGGCTCCCATGATCCCGGCCAGAAGCGTTTCGGGCACATAGCCGTGGATCAGCGCGCCGAGCGCGATGCCGATCACGATCCACACCCAGACCTTGGAAAAAATGTCGCGGACGGCGGCGAAGCCGGCGCGGTAGCGGTCGGGCCAATGAAGCGCCTCGACACTACCGGCCGACGCGGCGCCGGCGTTAAGGTCGCGCACCCAGTCCTGCAGCCAGGATTCGACATGCATGCGTCCGATCACCCAGCCGGCCACGATGGCGATGGCAAGGCCGAAGCCGAGATAGATCAGCGCCACCGGCCAGCCGACCAGGCCGAACAGGAGGATGAGCGCCACCTCGTTGACCATCGGCGCGGCGATGAGAAACGAGAAGGTAACGCCGAGTGGGATGCCGGCCGACACGAAGCCGACAAAAAGCGGCACCGCCGAACAGGAGCAAAAGGGCGTCAGCACTCCGAGGCCGGCCGCCAATACGTTGGCGACACCTTCCCGCCGTCCGCTGAGCAGGGCCCGCGTGTGTTCGGGGCTGAAAAAGCTCCTGATGACGCCCATGGCGAAAACGATAATGGCAAGGAGCATCAAGACCTTGGGGACGTCGTAGAAGAAAAAGGCCAGCGCGGCGCCGGTCTGGCTCACCCGCGCGACCGGCAACAGCGCAACGATTCCCTCGGACAGGGGCGGCAGCGCGTTGTAGGCCAGGATCCAGAAAACGACACCGAGCACGACAGCGACGTGCCACATCCAGTCGGGCCAGTCCCGGCCTTGCCGTTCGGATAAGGACAAACTCACGCGACGCGCCTTTCCGCCGCGCCAGCCGCAGCCATGACCGACCCCAGAATGTCGCGAACCTCGGGAGCCAGAGTCGGATTGATGGAATAGAGCACCCGCTGGGCATCGCGTCGATCTGTGACCAGCCCCGCCTGCTTCAAAACCTGCATGTGGCGCGACACACGGCTCTGGGTCGCATCGAGGCGCGGGATCAACTGGCAGGCGCACAGCTCCCCCTCTTCCCATAAAAGCTGCATCACCGCGAGCCGCGTCGGTTCGCCAAGCGCTGCCAGAATATCGACAACCATCGCACCTTCCTTTCGCTTATGCGCTTATGCGCATGAACGGGAAAAGTCAATGCGCAAATGGAAGAACGACGGAGCCGGGACGGCCCCGGGGACCTCCATGAGGAAACCGGCCTGGTCGGAGCAATGCCTTAGCGACGTCTGGTAATGCAGGAGGCCTGCCAGTCGGGCGGAGCCCTGAAGGGCGCGTATGCCATTGGCGGCAGCGCGATCCTCCGGGTTACGACATCGAACCGGTCCGGATCGAGAAGCTGTTCGATGAACGGCAGCGAAGGCGCGTAGCAGAACTGCCCGTCCGGCTTCAGGGCATCGAGAAAGTGCATGTACTGGCGCGCGTAGCGGACAGCGCGCCGGGTAGCGCCGAGATGGGCGTTGAGGAAATAGAGGGTAAAGGAGAGATGGGCGATTATCGTGCCCCAGGACCCGGCCTCGACCGGCGCATCGAACCAGGAGCCTTGGCGGGTGAATGGACCGTTCTCGACAAGCCGGTCGATGCCGAAGGCCACAAGGCCCCGCGCGCGCAGCGCCAGGACCAGTTGCGCCTGACGGCCGCAGCCGAGATCGAGGATGGGGTCGATCAGCGCGTTGCGATCGAGACCGAGCAAATCGAGCTGCAACGCGGCGTCGTAACTGCCGCAAACCGTCTCGTCATCCGTTTCGAGAGCCCATGCGAGCGCATCGACCTCGGCGAGGCGCGCGCGCGTCCAGGCGCAAAGCTGGTCCTGATGGGTTAGAAGCGGCGGGAAAAGCGCCTCGATCGGCTCGGTGCGTTTCAGCCAGTCGCGGCAGTCGCCGGCGAAGCGCCGATACATCTGCTCAAGCTCGCGCAGTTCCCTCGTGCCGAGTTCGAGATACTGATACTGCGCGGCAAGATAATCGAACATGGCCTTTGCCATCGCCACGGCCAGAGCCTCGCGGCGGGTATCGTCGGACAGCTGGTCGACAAGCGGTTGGCGGTGGCGGGACATCGCCGCCTGAAGCTCCGGCGACAGCCGGCGCAGGAACGGATTGGCGCGCACGATGTCGTGGATGCTCAGACGGGCGCTTTTTTCGAGGCGTAACCCGAGAATGCGGTCGAGAGTGTCCATGCCTTCATCCTTTGCCGGATAGGCCATATCGCATTCCCGTATCCAAATGCATTAGGCTGTATCGACATTCAGGATTTGGAGCGCGGCATGTGCGATTTTGGCCATATCCCGAAGGAACACAGCGTCTTTTCGCCCTGAAAGGACTTTGTGCCTCTTGTGGTGATCACACCACGGCACGTCCCAAAGTCCTTTCAGGACAAAAATCCACTCGCGTCGCGCCCGAAACCTGAATGTCGATACAGCCTAATACGCCTCAATGCACGAAATGCACCGTGTCGAACGTTTTGCGCCAGGCCGAAACCTCGGGAAGCAGCGTTTCGGGATCGGGCCGTTCGAGCGCATCGGCGATGAGCCCGGCAAGGCGCGGGGCGTCGGCGCGCGTCATGCCCCAGCGCACCAGTTCCGGCGTACCGATTCGCAACCCGTTATTGTCGCCGTCGACCTCGTCGATGGGCAGGCCGATGCCGCAGGCGAGAAAACCGGCTTTCCTGAGCTTTTTCGATGCCGTCTGCCCACCGCCATAACGGGCCGCCTCCACCGCGAACTGATGCGAAGCGGTGTAGCCGTCGGCGGTCGAAAAAACCGGCACCCCCTCATCTGCCAGCGCTTGGGCCAGTGTCGCCGAGAACATCACCATTTCTTCGGCATAGGCCGATCCGAAATCGCGCCAGTCGAGCATCGTGACGGCCAGTGCCGCCGCCCGCGAAGCGTCAAAATTGGCCGTCATCGAGGGATAGGCGATCGCATCGAGCCATTTGGCGATATCGGCAGTGTTGGTGACGACGAGTCCGCCGACCGGACCCCCGAGGCTCTTGTAGGTCGACATGGTCATGAAATGCGCACCTTTTGCGAGCGGGTTGGACCAGACCTTGCCGGCAATGATGCCGCACTGATGGGCGGCATCGAACATCAGCCACGCCCCGACTTCGTCGGCAACGGCGCGCAGGTCGCTGACCGGGTGCTCGAAAAGATTGAGGCTGCCGCCGATGGTGATGAGCTTGGGCTTTTCCGCCTTCGCCAGGGCGCGAACCCCTTCGACATCGACCGTGTAGCCATCGGCAAAAACCGGTGCCGGCAGGATCCGCAACCCATAGCGGCCGGCCGCACCGGGCAGGTGATGGGTGACGTGGCCACCGATCGTTGCGGGTGGCGCGATGATGGTGTCGCCCGGCTTGGTGGTGGCCATGAAGCCGTAAAGATTGGCCATGGCGCCGGAGGGCACGCGAATTTCGGCGAAATCGGCTCCAAAAACCTCGCCCGCCAGTTCGGCCGCGATGATCTCGATTTCCTCGATCGCTTCGAGCCCCATTTCGTATTTGTCGCCCGGATAGCCGAGCGAGGCGCGCGCGCCGAGACCCGCCGCCAGCAAAGCCTCGGCCTTGGGGTTCATGACATTGCTGGCCGGATTGAGATTGAAGCACTCGCGTTCATGGATGTCGCGGTTGCGCGCCACCAGCTTTTCAATGCGGGACAATACGTCGCCCGACGCCTCTTTTGCGGTTCGCGCCGCGACGGACTGGATCAGGGTTTCGCATTTTTCAGGGACCCAGGCTCTTTTGGCGATCGTCATGGTGCTGTCTCCGGTTTTTTCGATCATCGGAACAGACCGAAGACAGCGCAAACGAGATTTGCTATGTTTCAGTTTAGAAAAGCTAGGGCTAGGGATCATCGACATGGCCGTTTCGCCGCCTCGTCCGAAATCGCCCTCGCTCAATGCCTTACGGGCCTTTGAGGCGGCGGCGCGGCTCGGCAGCTTTTCGGCCGCGGCCGAAGAGCTTTCGGTTACCCCCGGTGCGGTGTCGCAGCACATCAAAACGCTGGAAGACTGGACCAAGGTGCCGCTCTTTTTCCGCGACGCGCAGGGTGTCAGGCTGACGCCGTCGGGAAAGACGCTTCTGCCGGATTTCGTTTCCGCCTTCGACCGGCTCGGTGCCGCCGTCAGGGCGCTGCAGGGCCTCAGCCCGGTCACCGACATCCACATCGCCACCATGCCGAGTATTGCGCAGCTCTGGCTGTCGCCGCGCCTCGGCATCATCCGAAAGCACCTGCCCGGCATTCGCCTGTCGGTTACCGCGCTCGAAACGCCGCCCAATCTCGAACGCGAACTGTTCGATCTGTCGCTGTTCGTGCGCAAACCGAGAGGTGGCGCCAACGAAATCGTGCTGATCGAAGATCTTGTCACGCCGGTCTGCGCACCGTCCTTTTTAGCTGAGCTGACCGGGCCGGAAGCGCTCGACAGAGTGCCGCTGCTGTTCGACGATTCATGGATCGAGGACTGGACCGACTGGTTCGCCGCGTCAGGCGTCCCTTTTTCCGGCGATCCGCAGGGCGCACATTACTCGCTTTACAGCTTGGCGCTTGAGGAGACCATCGCCGGTGCCGGCGTCCTGATGGGACATCTGTTTCTGGTCGAATCGGCCCTTGCCGCCGGGCGGCTTTGTCGACCGTTCGCCAAGACCACACCGACAGGCAAGGCGCTTGTCATCGAAACGCCTCCGGGCAAGAGTGCACCTCCGGAAATCGACCGGATCGTTGCGCTGTTGCGCAGTTGAACCGGCGCACTCAGCGCTTGTCGTCGTCCGGACGCCGGTAAACGCCGTCCTTGTCACGCTTCAGATTGATGACATCGGGACGCTGGCGTTCCCTGAGATCGCGTTCGCGGGTTTGCTTGTCCATCTCGCCGAAACGCCGGCGCCAGTCGCGCATGATGCTGCGCAGACCGTAATAGATCGCGGCGGCGACAAGGGCGTAGATGAGAATGCGCAACAGGACGGCAGACATCGGTCTTTCCTAAAACGATGCGCGAAAATCTCGCAAAAGGCATCGTATATGGCAATAACGGGCAGGAGCAATTGCTCCAGAACGGCCGGATCGGGTGGTGTTTTTTACAGTCCGAAACGCGACCAGAGCGCCCGGTCTTCGAGGGCGGCAATGAGATCGGTTCCCAGTCCCGAAGCGGCGTCGGCACTGATGCCGAAACGCGGCATCTGCAAAAGCGGGCGCTTGGGTCCGAAGGGCTTGAGCCGGACTTTCCTGCCGAACCGGGTCTTCAGCACGTCATGGATATCGCCGAGCGCATCGACAAGCCCCAGTTCGAGCCCGCGCACCCCCGTCCACCATTCGCCGGTGAACAGGACATCGTCTTCGGCCGTGAATCGTTCGGCCCTTCTCGATTTGACGTAGTCGATGAAGACTTGATGGATCGCCAGTTCGGTCGCCTTGATCCGTTCGACGTCCTCCTTTTTTTCCGGCAGGAAGGGATCGAGCGTCGATTTGTTCTTGCCGGCCGTATAGAGGCGCCGGGAGATGCCGAGCTTGCCGATCGCCTCGTCAAAGCCGAACCCCGCCATGATGACGCCGATCGAGCCGACGATCGAGGAGGGATCCGCGATGATCTCGTCGCCGGCCGAGGCGATGAAATAACCGCCCGAGGCGGCGATGTCCTCGACAAAGACCAAGACTTCCTTGTCGTGTTCCTCGGCCAGATCGCGGATGCGCTTGGCGATGAGACGGGACTGCACCGGCGAGCCGCCGGGCGAGTTGACAATGATGGCGACGGCGGGCGCCGATTTGACCGAAAAGGCGCGCTTAAGGACTGGGCCAAAGGTTGCGATATTGATGCACCCCGCCTTCTGTTCGGCCGCGATCGTTCCTTGCAGGCGCACCAGCGGCACGATGGGCGGGCGCTTGACGAGCTTGCCGATGCGGTTGCCCAGCGATGCGGCCAGGGATGTGAACGTCGTCTCGGTCATGAACGGCTCTCTTTCTTCGACCTCGTCGCCAAAGAACCTAGATAGGAGGGATCGGCACAGCTTTCCACTTCACCAGTCGAGATTTCTTCGGCCCATCAGGATGTCTGCACTCTCGGGGGCAAACCCGTTTCCGCTCTCCTCGTGCAGAACGAGGGGCGGCAGAAGTTTCAGCGCGGCGCGCGAGCCTTTTTTGCCCCGGATCATCACCCGTCCGGCCGCCGCGCCCGGCCGGGCGGAAACGGGCAGGAGCCGCAAGCCGCCGAAGCGGTTTTCGAAGGCGCCGAGCGCTTCGCCGAGCCGGGCGACGGGCAGGATGAAAATCGCTTCGCCGCGTGGCACCGTGACGCCTGCGGCAATGCGGATCCAGCTGGCAATGCCGCCGCTCTCGCCATGACGGGCCTCGTTGCGACCACTCTCGCCGGCCGGCGTGCCCCGCCCTTTTGCGAAATAGGGCGGATTGGCAAGAACGACGTCGAAGGAATCGGGTATTAGCCCTGCCGCTTCCCGCGCCCGGCCGCTGGCGCCGAGATCGATATCGATCACGCGGACGCGATCCGACAGATGGTTGTGAACAACATTATCGCAGGCCAGCGCCAAGGCTTCCGCCTCACGTTCGGCCAGGAGCACCTCGGCCCGTTCGGCCCAGATGGACGCGACCAGGCCCGCCGTGCCGATGCCGGCGCCCAGATCGAGAATCCTTGCCGCCGTAGGTGGCGCCGAGGCACCGAGCAGCACCGAATCGGAGCCGGCCCGAAAGCCCTTTTCCGGCTGCAACAGGTTCAGTCGACCGCCGAGGAAGGCGTCGCGCGTGGTGTTTTGACGTTTTACAAAAAGTTTGCTCTGGTCTACGGACATGCTCGATAAGGCCGATTGCGAAAAAAGACTAGTTCTTTGCCGTCTCCATCTCAATCGCTGCTTCTAAACGCCATCCGGAACGGGGAACCAAATGGGCGTTACCGCCGCAAACATGACGGACAGCACCGACGCCCTTGAGCGTCTGGCCAAACTGACCGGATCGGATATGGAGCGGGTCAACACGCTCATTCTCGACCGGTCGCGTTCGCATGTCGACATGGTTCCGCAGCTGGCGCGCTATCTCATCGAATCAGGCGGCAAGCGTTTGAGGCCGATGCTGACCCTGGCCAGCGCCGCCCTGTTCGGGCCGGGCGACGGCAACCAGATCAATTTCGCCGCCGCCGTGGAATTCATGCACAACGCCACGCTTTTGCACGACGACGTGGTCGATGAAAGCGACATGCGGCGCGGCAAGCCGGCGGCGCGCAAGGTCTGGGGCAATCAGGCCAGCGTTCTGGTCGGCGATTTCCTTTTGGGGCAGGCCTTTTTGATGATGGTCGAAACCGGCGATCTCAAGGCGCTGCACGTATTGTCGCGCGCTGCCTCCGTCATCGCCGAGGGCGAAGTCTTCCAGCTTGCCAAAGCCCGCGATTTCGCTGCGACACGCGAAGACTATGCCGAGGTCATTCGCGCCAAGACCGCGACGCTGTTCGAAGCGGCAACCATCGTCGGCGCCATGGCCGGCGGTGCCGACGAGGCGGCGCAACAGGCGCTCGGTCGCTACGGGCTGGACCTGGGCTGGGCCTTTCAGCTCATCGACGACGTGCTCGATTATGGCGGCGCCAGCGGCAAGCTCGGCAAAAACACCGGCGACGATCTCAGGGAAGGCAAGATGACCCTGCCCGTCATCCTGGCGCTCGAAGCGTCGGACGAGGCCGAGCGCGAGGTGATCACCACGGCGTTGGGCAATCCCGAGGCCGATGCCGAAACCGTCGCGCGCGTCGTTGCCGTCATGGAACGTCATGGCGCGCTTTCGGCAACGGTCGCGGAAGCCCGCACCCGGGCCGTGGCGGCACGCGAGGCGCTCGCCGGCATCCCCCCCTCGCCGCTTAATTCCCTTCTCGCCGAAATCGCCGATTTCGTCGTTTCACGGGCTCACTAACCTCCTGCGGGGGTATCATCCCGGCGAAGGCCGGGATCCAATTGCCATTATGACAAGCGGAAACGCGCGTGGATTCTGGCCCTTGTCGGAATAGTGCGGAAGAGGCGTGACTGGCGTCCAGAGCCCGGCCTATTCCGTCCCCTCCGCCATCGCCAGCGGTGCGGCGGCGACCCAGGCGTCGGGGAAGCGGGTGCGCATGCTTTCCGCCGCCAGATGGGCCATGCCGGCCGAGCCGAACAGGCCGAAGACCGTGGCGCCCGATCCCGACATGCGGGCGGCGGCGCATCCGGGCGCGCGGGCCAGCTCATCGATGAGATCGCCGATCACCGGCACGGTCTCGATTGCCGCATCCTGAAGATCGTTGCGCGTTTCGGCCAACCACAAGCCCAGCATGGCGACATGGGAAAAGGGCTGCGCGATGACGGGCAGACCGGGGTTTTCGCGGTTCTTGAGGCGGCGGAACACGTCGGCTGTCGAGACTGGTACCAGCGGGTTGACGAGGACAAAATGGCTTTGCGGCAGGATATCCACCGGCTCGATCATTTCGCCGATACCGCGCACCACGCAGGAACGCGACATCAGGCAAACCGGCACGTCTGCGCCGAGTTCGGCGGCAACCGGCATCAATTCTTCGGGCGAAATTTCGGGCGTGGCGAAGGCTGCCATCAGCCGCAAGGTCGCCGCGGCGTCGGCTGACCCGCCACCGATGCCGGCGGAAACCGGCAGGTTCTTGGCAAGCGCGATCCCGACGCCATGCGGCACCGCACCGGGCCAGCGGGCGCGAAACGCCGCGACCGATTTGGTCACCAGATTGGTCTGACCGGCGCTCAGGGCCCGGGCAAAAGGACCGGATATGCTGAGGCTGTCGGCCTCGGAACGGCGGGCGATCAGGTCGTCGCCGAGATCGGCGAAGACCACCAGGCTTTCGAGGTCGTGATAGCCGTTTTCGCGTCGGCCGGTGACGTGCAACGCCAGATTGATCTTGGCCAGGGCCACCGCTTCGACGGTTTCGGGCATGCCGGGATCAGCCGTTTGCCGTCGCCGTTTCGGCCGGCGCCAGCCCCTTGTCGAGTTTCTCGCGCGCCAGCACCCCGATGTCGCTGTTCGGATCGAGATCGGCGGCGATCGTCCACTGGAACCCGGCTTCGAGCTTGCGGCCGGCCCGCCAATAGGCATCGCCGAGATGATCGTTGATGGCCGGATCGGACGGACGCAGCTGGACTGCCTGTTCGAGCGTGTGCACCGCCTCGTCGAACCGCGCCAGCCGATAATAGGCCCAGCCGAGACTGTCGACGACATAGCCGTCCGACGGATCCCATGCGAGTGCCTTCTTGATCATGTCAAGCGCCTCGTCGAGATGTACGCCCTGATCGATCCAGGAATAGCCGAGATAGTTGAGAACCTGCGGGTTATCGGGATTGAGCTTGAGCGCCTTGAGGAAATCCGCTTCGGCGGGCGCCCAGTTCTTGTCGCGCTCGTAACACATGCCCCTCAGATAATAATAGCGCCAGTCCTGTGGATGATCTCCGCCGACAAGGGAAAGCACGATCGAATAGGCGCTGCTTGCCAGTTTGAACCGCTCGTCCGCCCTCAGCATATCGGCATAGGCGACGACGGCTTCGAGATTGTTGGGATTGTTGGTAACGAGCTTGTCGAGCAGGTTGATCGCCTTGTCGCGATCACCGGCGGCGGCGATGTTCTGGATCACCCGCACATTGGCCTGCTGTTTGTAGGGCGACTTGGACCCAAGCGACTGGTAAAGGGCCGTTGCCAGCTGGTGCTGGTCGTGACTGTCGTAAAGGTTCCCCAGTTCCATGGCGGCAAGATCGAGATCGGGCACCAGATAAAGCGCGGCCCTTAAGTAGATGGTGGAAAGATCGGCCGTTCCGTCACGGGCAAGAGCACCCCCGATGCTGTTGAAGATCTCGGCCGCGCCGGCCTGGGCGTTCTGCGCCAGCTTGCCCGGACGCCGTCCGGCCCTGAGATCGGCTTCGAGCGCCAGAACGGACGGATCGTAAAGCCCCTGCTCCTTGTAGTTCTGAATGATCTTTTCCGCGTCGTCGAAGAGCGAGCGGTTGGCAAGCATACGGCCATAGGCCTCGATGAACCGGACATCGTAGGGCTCGGACTTGTAGGCCGTCTCGGCGTAGCTCAGCGCCATGTCGCGCTGATCGGCCACGTCGGCCATCAGGGCGCGGTGATAGACCAGGAATTCGTCGATGCCGCTATCCGCCAAGTCATCAAGCAACGCCTTGGCTTCGTCGTAACGGTTGTCGCCAACCAGAGCCCAGGCCTTCACGACGATAGCGGTGATGCCGACGACGCTGTGGGCATCGATGCCGTCGAGCGAGCGAATCGCCTCCTTGTACAAACGCTGCTTGAGCGCCACCGTCCCCACGATCAGTTTCGACAGCTCGTCGCCGGGCGCCAGTTCGAGCAGTTGCCGGGCCGTCTTGGCCGCAGCCTCGACTTGTCCGTTGGCGGCCTGGGCGTGAAACGTTCTTAAGATCAGCAAGGCGTTGCTCGGGTCCTGCAGGCTGGCGCTGGCCAGAAAGTCCGAGGCATTGACCGTGTCGAGCATGCTCAGCGCTTCCTCGCCCGCGAGGAAATTGCCGGTGGCGGACTGCAGCGAAACCAAAAGCGCCTGTAGTTTTCCCTGGACGTCGGTCCCCGCCTCCGCCCGCGCGCCGCCGAGCCCGAGACCAAGACCGAGAAGCGCGAGCATCAGGAGTTTCGAAATTCTTTTCACTTGCTGTTCCGGGATGGTTGGAAGGTTCCTGGTTGGCGCCAAAGATTGGTGATTTTGCGGCCGACCGCAAGGCTGGACTGACACAACCGGACGATTAGGCAAAGGTCCCGGACTACATGCCGACATAGTTCGGGCCGGAACCGCCTTCTGGCGGGGTCCAGGTAATGTTCCGGGCCGGGTCCTTGATGTCGCAGGTCTTGCAGTGCACGCAATTGGCCGCATGGATGCGAAAGACCGGCCTGCCGTCTTTCTCGGCCAGTTCGTAGACCCCGGCCGGACAGTAAAGCGGCGCCGGCTCGCCATATTCCGGCAGGGTCCAGTCGATGGGACGTGCCGGATCATCGAGTTTCAGATGAACCGGCTGGTTTTCATCATGAACGAGATTGGCGAGATAGACCGAGGCGGCCCGGTCGAACGTGGTGACGCCGTCGGGCGCCGGATAGGAGATCTCCTTGAGGACACCGCGCTTTTTGAGGCTCAGCTCGTCGGGTTTTCCGGTTTTCATCCCGCCGAACATTGACCAGCCCGTCAGCGAAACCGTCCACATGTCGATGCCGGCCAGCATGACGCCGAAATGCGCGCCAAAACGCGACCAGAGCGGCTTAACCGCCCTGACCGGCTTGAGATCGTCGGCAATGCCCGACTCGTCGATGGCCTGCCGCAACCCGTCGAGCCGGTCGTTGGCCCGCCCCGCGGCCAGCGCCGCCGCCACCGTCTCGGCCGCCGCCTTGCCCGAACGGAGCGCGTTGTGGATCGCCTTCTGACGCGGCACGTTCATGAACCCGGCCGCATCCCCGATCAGAGCCCCGCCGGGAAAAACAAGATCCGGAATGGATTGCCAACCGCCGGCCGAAAGGGTGCGCGCGCCATAGCCGAGGCGCGTCGCACCGCCAAGAAGCCGGGCAATGGCGGGATGGGTCTTGAAGCGCTGGAATTCGTCGAAGGGCGACAGGCTGGGATTGGGATAATCGAGATAGGTGACGAGCCCGAGATAGAGTTGGTTGTTCTCGGCGTGATAGGCGAAACCACCCCCGCTGGTATCGGACGGCAGGGGAAAGCCGAGATAGGAGTCCGCCCGTCCCGGTTCGCTCAGGTCCGGCGCGATTTCCCAGATTTCCTTGATGCCGAGCCCGTATTTCTGGGGCGCACATTTGGCAGTGAGCCCGAACCGGGCAGTCAGCTTTTTGCAAAGCGAGCCGCGCGAACCTTCGGCAACAAGCACATAGGATGCCTTAAGGACGATTCCGGGCACGAAATTGGCTCCCGGCGTGCCATCGCGCCCGATGCCGAGATCGCCGGTCACGATGCCCGTGACCGCGCCGTTTTCGTCGACAACCACATCGATAGCCGCCGTGGCCGGAAAGAGATCGACGCCGAGCGCCGCCGCTTCGTCGCCAAGCCATTGGCAGAGCCGTCCGAGACTGGCGATGTAGCCGTTTTTCGTGCGGGCGAGAGGCGGCACCAGAAAATCCGGCAGGTGGAAATCCCCCCTGGCGGTCAGGTAGTGCAGGCGTTCGCGCGTAACCTTCGGCCCGACCGGAGCACCCCGTTCCAGCCAGTCGGGAACAAGCGCATCGAGGCCGGACATGTCCATCACCGCGCCGGAGATGATGTGCCCGCCGATTTCGGCCGATTTTTCTACGAGAGTCACACCGATGTCGCGCCCCGTTTCGGCGGCGACCTGCTTGAGGCGAATGGCGGCGGCAAGTCCGGCCGGTCCACCGCCGACAATGACGACGTCGGTGGTGAATTCCTCGCGGACCAGATCGTCCGACATGCCCTCTCCCCATTCATCGCATTGCGAAACCAGCACCGGACTGGCCGGTTTCAGGCCGGTGTGACATAACAGATCGCATGGGCGAAAAGAAAGAAATGACCGAAGCGGAATGGGCGGCGTTGCTTGACTGGTACGCCGCAGCCGGCGTCGACATGGCCGTCGGCGAAACGCCTGTCGACCGTTTCGCGGCCCAGTCGGCGTTGCAGCAGGCGGCGCTCAAACCCGCTCGTCCCCCGGTTTCCCGCGACGCGCCGGTGCGTCCCGCTGCTGCGCCCATCGCCGCCGCGGCGCCGACCGAAGCCGATCCGGAAGAAGTGCGGGCGCTCGCCGCATCGGCCGAAACGCTTGAGGACCTCAAGGCGGTCATGGCCGCGTTCGACGGTTCCTCGCTCAAGCAGCGGGCGACTCAACTCGTTTTCGGCGACGGCAATCCGCACGCAAGGGTGATGCTGATCGGCGAGGCACCGGGTCGCGAGGAAGACCTCCAGGGCATTCCCTTTGTCGGACGGTCCGGTCATCTGCTTGACCGTATGCTCGCCGCTATCGGGCTCGATCGCACCGGCGTGTTCATCGCCAATACCGTGCCGTGGCGGCCGCCGGGCAACCGCACCCCGAGCCCGGCCGAAATCGGCGTCTGCCTGCCTTTCCTTCATCGCCAGATCACCCTGATCGCGCCCGATTTTCTCGTGACGCTCGGCGCACCGGCGGCCCAGACCCTGATTGGGCATCCGGTGTCCATCACGCGGGTGCGCGGAACCTGGCGGGATGTGGAGATTAGCGGTCGCGCCCTGCCGCTCTTGCCGACGTTCCACCCGGCTTTCCTGTTGCGTCAGCCGGCGCAAAAGGCACTGGCCTGGCGCGACATGCTCACGCTGAGAAAGGCGCTGGACAAAGAGACGAAATGAAAGAAACAGCCCACCGCAAACTTGTCTCGATTGCGCGCAACGTATAGGGCTGATCATCTTTTCTATTCGGTTTGGTTTCGGTCCAGCGCCCATGGCCCAGATCGTTAAAGTCTACGCCCTCATGCTCGGTTCCGCGCTCCTCTTGTTCGCAAGCGGATTGCAGGGCCTTTTGATGTCGATACGCGGCGCCGAGGAGGGTTTTTCGCTCTATTCGCTCGGCCTGCTCGGCACGAGCTGGTCGGTCGGATTTGTCGCCGGATCGGTGAGCGTGCCGATGCTGGTCGGACGGGTTGGCCACATCCGCACCTATGCCGTCATGGCGGTGGTGGGCGGCCTGACCATCCTTTTGAACCTGTTGTGGATCAACGACACCGGCTGGATCGCCACGCGCGCGCTTTCCGGCTTTTCGTATGCCGGTGCGGCAATGGTCGTTGAAAGCTGGCTCAACGAGGTTTCCGAAAACCGGACGCGGGGTACGATCTTCGCGCTCTACGTCACTATCAACACCGCCGCCTCGACCCTTGGACAGATGTCCATGTCGCTAACGGGCACCATGACCTATATCCCCTTCGTTCTGGGTGCCATGGCCTATATGGGCGCCATCCTGCCCACGGCCCTCAGTTCAAGTCCGCAGCCCCAGCCGCTGACCTCCGGCAAGATAGAACTCGGCCTTTTGCTGAAAACATCGCCGATCGCGGCGGTCGCCGCCTTTTTCATGGGCGTGGCCGGCGGCGCCTTCGGAACGCTGGCACCGGTCTATGGCTACGCGCTCCATCTTTCCTCCGCGTCGATCGCCCTCATCGTCGCAGTCGCCGCCCTGGCCGGCGCCGTATCGCAGGTCCCCTTCGGCCGATTGTCGGATGTTATCGACCGCCGTCTCGTGCTCGCCGCTTCCAGTCTCGGAGCCGCATTGATCGGCATCATGCTGGTCCTGCTCAATCCCGGTGACGGTTGGCTGCTTTATATCCTGTTTGGCCTTTACGGCTTGTTCGCCTACCCGCTCTATGCCATCGCGGTGGCTCATGCCAACGACTTCGCCAAGGAAGGCGAATTCGCCAAGATCGCCGCCGCCATCCTGCTAATGAACGGGATTGGCCTCGCCATCGGACCGCTGCTCGCTTCCTGGGCCATGAACGCAATCAGTCCGGTCGCCATGTTCATTGTCACTGCGTCCTCGCATGGCCTGATCGCCGCCTTTGCCCTTGTGCGGACGCGCATGCGCGATCCGTTGCCGGCCGAGGAACGCGCACCGTTCCAGCCGGTACCGCTGGCGCGCCATTCCACTCCCGAGACGTTTTCGCTCGATCCGCGCTCCGAGGACGACACGAGTGATCCCGAAGAGGATGTGGACAGCGAGAATACCGAGCCTACCGGTTCCTGAACCTGTGCGGTAAGGTGTGCGAAAGCGGTTTGGACCCGTTACAAGTTCTTGTTTTGTTCCTGTGCCTGCGTTAGTTTGTCCAAAGGGGCGAGAATGCCCCTGCGATTCTCTTGTCGGAGCACAGCATGGCTCAGGTCGTTGCGCCCAATTTCGATGCCTTGCAGCGTTTGTCGGTTTCACCCGATGCCGATCTGACCCGGCGTGCGCTCGTCTCTCCCAAACGCAATCGCGGTCGGGGCGCGCAAACCAACAAATCCGGCCGGTTCGAGCGCGAACAGCGCGAAAGCGTCGACGACGGCTGGGAGACCGAGGAGGAGTTGCCGGCATTCGAAACGCATGAGCATTTCGAAAAGGCCATTTCCATCATTTCGCGCAACAACAGCCCCGATGTCGGGTTCGATCGCTCGATCAATCCCTATCGCGGCTGCGAGCATGGCTGCGCCTATTGTTATGCCCGCCAGACCCACGCCTATCTCGGGCTGTCGGCCGGGCTCGATTTCGAACGCGAAATCTTCATCAAAACCAATGCCGCCGATCTTTTGATGAAAGAGCTGGGCAATCCGCGCTATCGCGTCAAACCCATCGCCATCGGCACCAATACCGACCCCTATCAGCCCCTCGAGCGCAAACACAGGATCACGCGCCAGGTTCTCGAAGCCTTGCTGAAGACCAGACATCCGGTACTGATCACCACCAAATCGGCGCTGATTGTCAGGGATCTCGACATCCTGACGGAAATGGCCAAGCTCAAGCTCGTCGCGGTCAACATCGCGGTGACCTCGCTCGACCACAAGCTCAGCCGCCTCATGGAACCGCGCGCGACGACGCCGGCCCGCCGGCTCGAAACCATCCGCCTTCTGTCGGCGGCGGGCATCCCGGTTGCGGTCAACCTGGCCCCGATGATTCCGGCGATTAACGACCACGAACTCGAACGCATTCTCGATGCCGCCAAGGCGCAGGGCGCCGAAGCGGCGAGCATGATCCTGTTGCGCCTGCCCGGCGAGGTTCGCGACATCTTCCGCGAATGGATGTTCCGCTATTATCCGGAACGGCTGAGGCACGTGATGAGCCTTATCCGCAACACGCGCGGCGGACGCGACAACGACCCGCGTTTCGGATCGCGCCATACCGGAGAAGGCCCCTATGCGATCATGCTGAGGCAGCGTTTCGACAAGGGGCTTGAACGCTATGGCCTCGCCACGCGCCCGCCCAGTCTCAGAACCGACCTGTTCGATCCGCCGCGTGAACCGGACCGGCAGATGTCGCTGTTTTGAAAAAAGTCATGGGCCGTGTAGAGGTCTTCGGCGGTGCCGCGGGCTCCACCCCACCAAACCTGGCGTTGCCAAACCGGCCTGCCCATCAAAAAGGAAGGAAAGGAGCCTTACCCCTTACGGATAGAGCTTTTGCGTCGTCCACGGCGCGCCTTCGGCCTCGCGCATATAAACAAGCCGATCGTGCAGGCGGAAGGGACGGTCGCGCCAGAACTCGATCCTTAAGGGCATGACCCGATAGCCGGACCAGTATGGCGGGCGCGGCACTTTGACGAGGCCGTATTTGGCCGCGAAGGTCGCGATGCGCTTTTCGAATTCGAAACGGGTTTGCATCGGCCGCGACTGCTGCGATGCCCAGGCGCCGATCTGGCTGTCCTTGGCGCGCGAGGCGAAATAGGCATCGGCTTCCTCGTCCGAAACGTCGCTGACCGGACCGAGGATGCGGATCTGCCGCTTGAGCGATTTCCAGTGAAAATTGAGGGCGGCCTGCGGGTTGGCGCTCAGCTCGTTGCCCTTCTTGGATTGCTTGTTGGTGTAAAAAACGAAGCCCCGATCATCATGGCCTTTGAGCAGCACCATGCGAATATCGGGCATACCCGAACTGTCCGCCGTCGCCACCGCCATCGCGTTGGGATCGTTGGGTTCGCTCTTTTCCGCCGCCTTCAGCCAGTCGGCAAAAAGCGTGAAGGGATCGTTGGCGATGGCAATCCCGCCATCGGGGGCATTCTGTTCGCTCATGGCACCCGCATAGCATCTTCCCGAAGCCAATACCGCATGGATTCTGCATCCACGATGGCGGATTTTTGCCGGGCCTTTTCATCCGGAAGGTGGACAAACCCGCGCCCCATCTTTTCCGCTTTGCCGCAATGACGCAAACTGGCGGCATGCCGAAGTCAGCGTCGAAAACCTCCCCCCGTTCCGCACCCGATTTCTCTTTCGAAGCCGAAGCGCTTGCCAATGGTGCACACCGCGTCGCCGGGGTGGACGAGGTCGGACGCGGTCCTCTGGCCGGACCCGTGGTGGTGGCCGCCGTCGTTTTTGCCGGGGGGCGCTATCCCAACGGGCTCAACGATTCCAAGAAGCTAACGCCGAAACGTCGCGAGGCGCTTCTGTCCGAAATCCTGGCGCTGGCGGAGGTCTCGATCATCGTGTCGCCCCCCACCTATATCGACCGGCTCAACATTCGCGGCGCCACGCTCGACGCCATGCGACGGGCGGTGCTGGCTCTGCCCGTCCGGCCCGATCTCGCCCTGATCGACGGGCGCGACGTTCCCGAAGGTCTCGCCTGTCCCGGCCGGGCCGTGATCGGCGGCGACGGGAAATCGGTTTCCATCGCCGCCGCCTCGATCGTTGCCAAGGTGGTGCGCGACGCCATGTGCCCCATCATGGACAAGGACGCGCCAGGCTATGGTTTTCCCCGCCACAAGGGCTACGGCACGGCCGTACACCTGACGGCGCTCAAAGAGCTCGGCGCCTCGATTCACCACCGCAAAAGCTTTGCCCCCGTCGCGTTAGTGCTTGATTAACCCTGTGGCTTAGCAGCGATTTAACCCTGAGCGGGCTACAAACGCCTCGTTAGTATTGCGTTAGGGTTAAGTGCATGTTGCGTAACGCGCGTATCCTCGACGCGCCCGTCAAGGCGGGTGCAGCAAAAGCCGGACTGCCGCTCGACTCCATCCTTGTCGGCGACTGCATCGAGGCGATGAACGGATTGCCGGCCGGTTCGGTCGACCTCGTTTTCGCCGATCCCCCCTACAACCTCCAGCTCGAAAACGGATTGACCCGGCCCGACCAGTCCCATGTCGATGCGGTCGACGACGACTGGGACAAGTTCGAGAGTTTTTCCCATTACGACGCGTTCACCCGTGCCTGGCTCAAGGCGGCGCGGCGCATCCTCAAGCCCGATGGCGCGCTCTGGGTCATCGGCTCCTATCACAACATTTTCCGGGTCGGCACGGCGCTCCAGGACGAAGAGTTCTGGATTCTCAACGACATCGTCTGGCGCAAGGTCAACCCGATGCCGAATTTCCGCGGCACCCGTTTCACCAATGCGCACGAAACGCTGATCTGGGCGGCGCGCAGCCAGAAATCCAGGGTCACCTTCAACTACGAAGCGCTGAAACAATCCAACGACGACACGCAGATGCGCTCGGACTGGCTGTTTCCCTTGTGCACCGGCGCCGAGCGGCTCAAGGACGCGGACGACGGCAAGGTGCATCCGACCCAGAAGCCCGAGGCCCTGCTGCACCGCATTCTCATGGCGACGACCAGACCCGGCGATGTCGTGCTCGACCCATTTTTCGGTACCGGCACCACCGGGGCCGTCGCCCGGCGGCTCGGCCGTTCCTTTGTCGGCATCGAACGCGATTCAACCTATGCCGCCGCCGCGCTCAAGCGCATCGGCGCGGTGACCCCGATCGAGGCGACCGCGCTCGAACCGATGCAGACCAAGCGCCATGCGCCGCGCGTCGCCTTCGGTTCGCTGGTCGAACAGGGGCTGATCGCACCCGGCACCAATCTCATCGACGCCAAGGGCCGGTTCTCCGCCCTGGTCAGGGCCGATGGCTCGCTGAAAGCGGGCGAACACGAAGGTTCGATCCACAAGGTCGGCGCGCTCGTTCAGGGCGCCGAGGCCTGCAACGGCTGGACCTTCTGGTACGTCGCCGGAACCAAGGGCCCGGTCCCGCTCGACACCTATCGCGCCAAAGTGCGCGCCGAGATGACCAGACTATCTGCCTGATTGCCGACCTCCAATTCGATCAGGTCACTGGCCGCCGGTTCTCCGGCGGCTTTTTCTTTTTTGGCGGCCACCTAACAAATCCCGCTTAGTGTGCGCCACTTCACCCGGCGCTCCGCGCCGCCCAGCCTTTCGAGCACACCCCAGCCTCATGGTGAGCCTGTCGAACCACGAGGCCGGCCTTGACGTCACCTGCCCTCGTCCTTCGACAAGCTCAGGATGAGGGCATGCGAAGCGATGAGCGAGTTCTCGTGGGGATGACCTAGGCGAGCCCCCTGGCCAGCGCCTTCCGGAACACCGACGGCAGCGCCTCATCGGCGAGATTTTCCGGTCGGCACCACCGGCCCGATCCGGACGGAGCGGGGGCGTTGGCGAGATGCCAGACCGTCAGTTCAAGCCGGAAATGGGTGAAGACGTGCGTAACCATGCCGGCTTTTTTCCAATTGCCGGCAATCGGATAGGCCGGCGCCTCATCCTCTGGTGCCCACCCGGACACGGGCACGCCGGTCATCTTGGCCAGTAACCCCTTGTCCGGACGCGTAACCAGCCAGATGGCGCCGTCCTTCCGCGTTACGACATAGGCATGCCCGTAACGAACCGGTCGTTCCGGTTTTTCCTTCCTTTTCGGATAAACGGTCGGATCGGGCAGTGCCGAGGCGGCGCAATCGGGCCTGAGCGGACACAGATCGCAGGCGGCGGCGCGCGGAGCGCAGAGCGTGGCGCCGAGGTCCATCAGGGCTTGCGAGAAATCACCGGCCCGCTCGGGAACAATGGCGGCAAGCGCCGCCGCGATTTCGGGCTTCATCTCGCGCGGCGGGCGGTCGAGCCGCATCACCCGCGCCAGTACGCGTTCAACATTGCCATCGATCACCGGCACGCGTTCATCGGCACAGATGGCGGCAATGGCGGCGGCGGTATAGGGCCCCACACCCGGCAGGGCGACAAGCCCGGCCGCCGTCAACGGGAATGCGCCCCGGTATTTTTCGGCAACCATTTGCGCCGCCGCGTGCAAATTGCGGGCACGGGCGTAATAGCCCAGGCCCGCCCAACGGGCGAGCACAACGTCGAGCGGTGCGGCGGCAAGGTCTGCAACGCGCGGCCAGCGGGTGACGAAATCCTCGAAATAGTCCCTTGCCGCGACGACCGTCGTCTGCTGCAGCATGATTTCGGAAAGCCAGACGCGATAGGGATCGGGCCGTTCCCCCGCCTTGCGCGCAGCTGGCGCGACCCGCCATGGCAAAGACCGGGCGTGCCTATCGTACCAGTCCAGCAGCGCCTCGGCCGAAAAAACGGGTGTCGGCACCAAAGTCGAAAGCGGTTCAACCGGGCCGGATCGTGATTCTGACTTTTTCTTGAAGGATGGTTCAGGCATGTTCGGACCTGAGCCGAGCAAAGATGTGCTGGCAAGGGGCGGGACTGAATTGTCCCCATAACGGCATGGCAAACAAGAAACAGGACAACAAACGGCGCAACAGGCTGGTCGGGCTCGGTGAGGCGGCGGATCACGTGCTCGATCCGGTGTTCCGCAAGCGCGGCTTTGCCAATCGCGACCTGTTCGCACGCTGGCCGGAGATCGCGCCGCCGCCCTTCGGCGAAACGACGCTGCCGGAACGGCTTTACTGGCCTCGGCGCGAGAACGGGGCCGACGGGGCCATTCTTCACTTGAGATGCGCGCCGGGCACGGCGCTGGCAGTCACCCATGAAGCCGATCGCATCACCCAGGCGGTCAACCTCTATTTCGGCTATTACCTCCTCCGTGCGATCAAACTCTCCGCCGAACCGTTCGTTCCGTCCGAACCGGAAACCGTTTCCGCGCCGGAGTGCTCCGACGACATCCGCTCGGAAGTTGACGGGATGGTGGCCCCGGTCGGCAATGAGGGTTTGCGCGAGGCTCTCAGGCAGCTGGGCGAGAATCTCAAATCACGCCAGCGTGATAAAAACGGATAAAAAGCGAACCCAGCGTTCACTGCTTTTTGCCTTGTTCTGACCACACGCTTGGGTACATTGGCCCGTTCACATTCGGGCCAGTTGCGCGCATTGGTGTTGCGAGACGGCCTTGTTTTGGTGCTATTTGCGTTCTGCACCCGGCAAAACAGGATCGCCCGGGCCATGCAGCATTCTAGGGAGCTTATCGTGACCATCAGCCGCAGACTCTTTGTCGCTACCGCGGGATCGCTCGGCGTGTTGACGCTGGCGGCCTGCAGCTCCGATCCCGTCAAAAAGGCCGAATCGGCCGCCACGCCGGACGTGGCGATCACGCCCGCTTCCGCGACCGGCAGCGACACGCTGACCACGGCTTCGGCCAGCACCAGTTCGAGCAGCGTCGAACTCTACGACGGCAGCCCGGTTCCGCCGCTGTCGAGCGACCCTTTGCTCAACCCCAAGGGCGTCAAGGATCGTCCGCTTGGCGGCAAGAACGCCAAAGTGATCATCGTCGAGTATTCCTCGCCGACCTGCTCGCATTGCGCTTCGTTCGCCAACGACGTGTTTCCCGAATTTCGCAAGCTTTACATCGACACCGGCAAGGTCACCTTCATTTTAAGGCCCCTGGTGCGCAACGTTTTCGACGCGGTGGTGTTCCTGCTCGCCGATGCGGCCGGTTCAGAAAACTACGTCGACGTGGTGGATACCTATTTCAGGACGGTCATGGGCTGGGCGACCAGCGACAAACCACGCGACGCCATTGAGAAAATCGCCCTTCAGCTCGGCTTTACCCAGGAAAGCTTCGAGGCCGCCTTGACGAATCAGACCCTGTTCGATGGGCTGGATCAATTGCGCACTCAGGCGCTCGAAGAATTTGATGTCACCGGCACGCCGACCTTTTTTATCAATGGCCAGATGTTTACGGGCGGAACGTCACTCGATCAGATTGCGGCACGGATCGACCCGTTGCTCGCCTGATCCGGGCGTGGCCGTTTCCGGGGGCGCGCCATGAAGTTCACGCGCCTCGGCATTCACGGCTTCAAGAGCTTTTGCGATGCGACCGATATCCTGCTCGAACCCGGGCTGACGGGAATCGTCGGGCCGAACGGGTGCGGCAAATCCAATCTGGTCGAAGCCCTGCGCTGGGTCATGGGCGAAAGCTCATACAAGGCGATGCGCGCTTCGGGCATGGACGACGTCATCTTTTCCGGCTCGGGCCACAGGCCAGGCCGCAACAGCGCCGAAGTCACCCTCGTGCTCGACAACGAGGATCGCACGGCGCCGGCCCCGCTCAATAATGCGGACGTTCTTGAAGTCACCCGACGTATCGAACGCGAAGCGGGATCGGTCTATCGCGTCAACGGGCGCGAGGTCCGAGCACGCGACGTGCAGCTGCTTTTCGCCGATTCCTCCACCGGCGCGCGCTCTCCCGCCATGGTGCATCAGGGCCGGGTCGGCGAACTGATCGCCGCCAAGCCGGTGCAGCGCCGGGCCCTGCTCGAAGAGGCGGCCGGCATTTCCGGGCTTTACTCGCGCCGGCACGAAGCGGAACTGCGCCTGAAAGCCGCCGAACAGAATCTCGAACGGGTCGACGACATCGTCGGCCAGATCGAATCCCAGCTCGACACATTGAAGCGCCAGGCCCGTCTCGCCATCCGCTATCGCGGCCTTTCCGGCGATATCCGCAAGGCCGAAGCGGCGCTGTTCCATTTGCGTTGGGTCAAGGCACGGGTGGCGGAAAAGGAAACCGAAGCCCAACAGGGCCAACAGGTCCGGGTTCTCGCCGAGGCGATTCATCGCGAGCGCAATGCCGCAACCCTGCTCGAAGCGGCCGAAGCCAAGCTGACCCCTCTCCGTCAGGCCGAGGCGGAGGCCGGCGCCGTCCTGCAGCGCTACCGCATCATGGCCGAACAGCTCGAGGACGAAATCCGGCGCCTGTCGGCCCGGCGGCACGAGCTCGAGGAACGCATCAAACAGATCAATGCCGACCGCGCCCGCGAGACCGATCTGGTGGCGGAGGCGGACGCTGCCCTGGCCAGTGCCGGCGAAGAGATCGCCGCGCTGAACAGCGAGGCGGAAAACGAACGCGAAGCGAGCGAAGAGGCCCGTGCCGCCGCCGAGGCCAGCGCCGCGAAACTGGCCGAAGCCGAACAGGCCGCCCGTGCCGCCGCCGACGCGCTGTCCGCGCTCAAGGCGCGTCGGGCCGCCGCCGAACGCGCCGTCGCCGAAACCGAATCGCGTGTCGAAAAGCTGCGTCAGGAGATCGTCGGGATCGAAACCGAGCTGGCGGCTGTCGGTGCGGCTCTGGCGGGCGATTCGACCGTGGCGGTGAAACAGGAAAGCCTCGCCGCGGCACAGGAGATGGCCGAGATCGCCGAACAGAAGGCCGTTGCCGCCGAACAGGACAACGCCGCCCGTCAGGCATCGCTCGATGCGGCCCGGCCGGCGCTTTCCGAATGCGAAACCGCGCTCGGCCGGCTCGAAAGCGAAGCGGCGACGCTGGCCCGG
>CAXXWD010000008.1:0-180872 GCA_963667595.2 Devosiaceae bacterium
GGTTGACCGAAAGCTTGGACATGGCTGCATCCTGAGATTCAAACGGATTTTACCGCGCCGGAGCGGCGAAGGCAAAATCAAAGCTCATATGGACCGATCGCGGGCCGATATTCCGGCCGACGGCGCGTCATGGTGTCAGACGGCATTGCCGGAAGACCGTTTCGTCCGTTCCGTGATCACCAGAACGCAGATGCCGCTGAAAACGATCAGTGCGATGCCGATAAAGCCAAGCGCATTGGGCAAAACGCCGAAAACCAGCCCCGAAGACAGAACCGCCCACAACGCGCCGGAATAAAAGAACGGCGCCACCGCGCCCGGTTCCGCCCGGCGATAGGCAGCAAAAATGAACACCTGTCCGAACACAAGAAAGAAAGCTGCGCTGACGAGCAGGAGAGTTTCGCCCGATATCGGGCAGAAAAAAGGGCTCGAATGCGACGCTGGCCACCCCCGACCCCACAGTGGAGAAAACCGTCGCCCCCAATGCAACGACCAAGCCCGAGATCTGAGCCGGCACGGTTCGTCCGGTCAGATCGCGCCCTGCAATCATGACCGCCGTCCACAAGCCGAAAACGGCATAGCCGAAAACCCGGCACCGCCCGGCTGCACCACGAGCAGGGTACCGAGAAAGGCAATTCCCCGCAAAACCGACCTGCGTGCGCGTCACGGGGATATGAAGGATAAGGGCGGCCAACAGAATAAGCAGAATTGGCGAGAGCTGGATGAGCCCCGTGAACTCGGCGATCGGCATATGGGCCAAGCCGATTCCATAGGCCATGACACCGATCATTTCGAAGGTGCTGCGCAAAAAGACGCGCTTATCAAAAACGTCGCGCACCTGTCCCAGTTCGCCGTTCATCGCCAGAAGCAGAAGCGCCCAGAAAATGGCAAAGAAACTGCGCAGGAATATGGACTCGAGTGGCGGCAGATGTTCGGTCGCGAGCTTAAACAGAGTATCGCAGGTCGAGAAGGATGCGGTGGCGGCAACCACGAACAGGATGCCGCGTTCATTGATGGTCAGGGCACGCACGATAGGGATCCAGTTGAACTGGTGAGTTCAGCACATGCCCCTGCCACTTTCGACACATAAGGGCAAGCAGGAACCGTTCCCCGTTCCGCTCCTTTATAACCAAACCCCTGTCCGGCTTCCCTTTTTCGGGACTGAACACGGCAATTCCGACCAATTTCGACGGCTATTCCATGGTCAGAACGAGCGAGCCGACCTTGTGACCGGTATCGACCAGCCGATGGGCGTCGACGATACGCTCGAAAGGCAGGCGCATACCAATCACCGGCCTGATGGCGCCGCGGGCCGCCAGATCGACGAGGCGGGAATAATCCTTGTGTTGAACGCATCCTCGGAATGGTCTGAAAACGACAACATTTTTGCGGAATCGGGCGGACGAGAGATCCCACATCGTTCCGATGACCATCAGAAAGCGCCCGCCGGCTTGAGCAGGGGCTTCATGCGGGCGTAGGGCGCGCTGCCGTGATTGTCCATGATCACATCGAACCGTTCGGACAAAGCGCCGATATCGGTTGTTTCGTAGTCGATGACCGTTTCGGCGCCGAGACTCCTGACCAGGTCGGCATTGCGGGCGCTGCAAACGGCGGTGACATGCGCCCCATGTGACGGGCGATCTGAACCGCCATCACGCCGACGGCGCCGGATGCACCGTTGATGAGAAGGGTTTCGCCCGGCGTGAGATGGCCGAGATCGAAATGGATGAGAGAGGTGATGCCGCCGAATTGCAGCGCGGTTGCCTCCTCATAGCTCATGGTATCGGGGATCGTGACCACAACGCCCTTGGGGCCGACGCATAGGTATTCGGCATGACCGGCCGAACCTGAACCCGTTCGAGGCCAGCACACGATCGCCGGGCTTGACGCCGGTGACGTTGCGGCCCACTGCCTCGACATCGCCCGCCACCTCGATACCAAGAATTTTTACGCGCGGCCCCAGAATACCCATGCCGAGCCGGAACATCAGCCCCATGCCGCGCGGTACATTGGCGGCGCGCATGCGCATGTCGGCGGAATTGACGCTGGTCGCCGGCGTCCGCACCAGAATGTCGTCGTCGCCCGGCTCGGGCGTGTCGATCTCGACGATGCGGACGGTTTCGGGCGGGCCATAGCGGTCCGAGACGGCGGCTTTCATGACGGTCTCCTCGGGGTGCGTTGTTTTACTGATATACATCAGTAACACACCTTTTCAAGGACAGCCACCATCCCTCTTTCCGTTCCTGTGCAAACGACAAGGCCGCGCGGAGCATGCGGCCTTGTCCAGTCCTTTTTTGGCGCGAAAGCCGGTTCAGAGAATGCGCTTCGCACCCGGGATCATTCTGATCAGATAGGCCAGACAGAAGACCAAGGTTACCGAGAAGACCGACGCCAAAAGGAACTTCGCGAAAGCCGGCCACACCAGACCCGACAGCGCCGCGGCGATGAACACCACGATGACGGCATGGATGAGATAGGCCGTGTAGCTTTGCCGCGACACGAACTGCCAGATGAGGCCTTCCTTGTTGATATGCGCCTGAAACAGCCCGAGCGCCGCAAGGGTCAGCCCGACCGTCAGGGTCGAATCCCATACCGCATAAAGGGCCGATTGCCAGGTTCCGTTCCCGGCGTAGTCCATGCTCGACGACAGGCTGAGCTGGAAGAAGGTGCCGCTCAGCGCCCAGGGCAGAAGCAGGATGGTGACCACCACGCTGGCAATGAACCATTTCCAGGCCACGCTCGTCGTCGCGGCGGCAAGCCAGCCGTTCCGCCGCGTCATCACGCCGAACACGAACAGCGCGAAATAATGCGGCAGATAGGCGATGGTCGGAAAACTCAAGGCGTCCGTGAACACCGAAACGTCGCGCCCGACCGGCACGAGCATGCGCCAGAAATAGGCCACGGCCGCCAGACCGACGATGAAGGCCAGGATCGGCCAGGTTCCGGGCGCGGGTTTGCGCGTGTCCTTGAAGGCGAATTGTCTGGCAATACGCCAGAGGGCGTAAAGGATGGCGAAGATCAAAAGCAGCGCCACGAACCAGAATGGGCCGAGCCCGATCAGGCGGGGATAATCACTTAGGCTGATCGGGGGCGTAAAGCCGGTCATGCCCACGGGGCTGATGAAATAGCCGATACGGGTCAGCGGTTCGACCACGAACAAACCGACCAGCAAGGGCACGCCGAGACGCAGGAAACGCCCCGCGAGAAAACCGCCAACCCCCTTGCGATCATAGGTGTCGGGCGTGAAATAGCCGGCGATATAGAACAGCGCCGCCATGAACCAGGCCTGATTGGTCAGCCCGAAGATCCCGAGCACCGCGTAGGTCAGAGGATCGCGGATGAGCGGTTCCTGATAATAGAACGGCATGAATCCTGAATAAACGAGCGATACCTGATGCACGATAACAAGCATCACCAGTGCCGCGCGAAGATTATCGAGTGCGAAAACGCGCCCGCCGGGGGTTGAATGAGTCATGTGCCTCCCCTTCCCGATGCGTAAGCGGCGTCTCCACCACCCACGCTAAATGATTGTTAGGCACAGCGAAACCCGGCCATGCCGAGTCGTCAAGAAAGATTGGCATATCCAGTGCCAGACATGACTGATCAGGATCAAAATTCTGAATAAACAAACCCCGGCCGAGCGTAACGCGCCCGGCCGGGGTGGTTTTTCAAGTCGTTTCTTGTCCGACTACATTTTTTCCTTGCCGCGCGAAATGGCGGCCATGCCGGTCCGGACAACCTCGACCAGCCCGAGCGGCACCATCAGGGCGATGAACTGCTCGACCTTGGAAGACTTGCCGGTGATCTCGAACACGAAGCTGTCGGTACACGCATCGATCACCTTGGCGCGGAAGGCATCGGCGATTCTGAGGGTCTCGACGCGGTGCTCGCCCGTGCCGGCCACCTTGACCAGCGCCAGTTCGCGTTCGACGGCATCGCCCTCTTCGGTGAGGTCGTGCACCTTGTGCACCGGCACGAGACGCCCGAGCTGCATCTTGATCTGCATCACCACCGCCGGCGTCGCGACGGTCACGATCGTAAGTCGGCTCAAGCCCTTTTCGTGCTCGGTTTCCGAGACCGTCAGGCTGTCGATATTGAAGCCGCGACTGGAAAACAGGCCGGCGATGCGCGCCAGGATGCCCGGCTCGTTATCGACGAGCACGGAGAGCGTATGACGCTCCGGTGCCTGGGTAACGTCGGGAATGAAGTAGGCCGATCCGCTCGGCTGAAGATTTGCGTTCATTTTCCTTATCTCCTTGCCAAGCGCCTAAACCAGCACCCTGCCCTTTTCGTCGATGATGTTTCCGACATCGGTGGCATCGGGCATGATCATTTCGTTATGCGCCTTGCCCGACGGGATCATCGGGAAGCAGTTCTCTTCCTTGGTCACGTGACAATCGAAGATCACCGGACCGGGATAATCGATCATCTGCTTGATCGCGTCATCGAGCGATTTGGGATCCTCGCAGCGGATGCCCTTGGCGCCGAATGCCTCGGCCAGCTTAACGAAATCGGGATGGGCCTGCATGTCGGTTTCCGCGTAGCGCGACCCGTGCAGCAGTTCCTGCCACTGCCTGACCATACCGAGATATTCGTTGTTGAGGATGAACACCTTGATCGGCAGGCCGTACTGAACCGCGGTCATGAATTCCTGGATGGTCATCTGCACGCTGCCTTCGCCGGCGATGTCGATGACCAGAGACTTCGGATGCGCCGTCTGCACGCCAACCGAGGACGGCAGGCCATAGCCCATGGTCCCGAGACCTCCGGACGTCATCAACCGGTTCGGCGCGTTGAAATGGAAGAACTGGGCCGCCCACATCTGGTGCTGACCGACTTCGGTCGTGATGTAGACGTCCTTGTCCTTCACGATCTCATACAGCCGCTCGATGGCGTATTGCGGTTTGATCTCCGTCTCCGATGGCGTGTACCTCAGCGATTTGACGGCCCGCCACGTATCGATCTGCCGCCACCAGGGCGCAATCGCCTCTTCGCGGCTGGTATTGGTGCGCGACCGCCAGACACGGATCATCTGGTCGAGCACGCGACCGCTGTCGCCCACGATCGGCAAATCGATGATGACGTTCTTGTTGATCGAGGACGGGTCGATATCGACGTGGATCTTGGTCGAATCCGGCGAGAAGGCATCGATGCGACCGGTGATGCGGTCGTCGAAGCGGGCGCCGATATTGATCATCAGATCGCAATCGTGCATCGCCATGTTGGCTTCGTAAGTACCATGCATGCCAAGCATGCCCAACCAGTTCTTGCCGTTTCCGGGATAGGCGCCCAGCCCCATCAGGGTGGAGGTGATCGGAAATCCGGTCAGGGCCACCATTTCCCGCAATTTGGTGCTGGCCTCCGGGCCGGCATTGATGACGCCGCCGCCGGTATAAAAAACCGGCCGTTCCGCCTTGAGCATCAGATCGACCGCCGCTTCGATGGCGCCGATATCGCCGTCGACCTGCGGCTGGTAGCTCTCGTGGATGCCGAGCCGCTCCGGTCCGGTATAGTTGCCCATTGCGAACTGCACGTCCTTGGGAATGTCGATGACCACCGGCCCCGGACGGCCCGTCACGGCAATGTGAAAGGCTTCGTGCAGGACGCGCGCCAGATCGTTGACGTTCTTGACGAGATAATTGTGCTTGGAACAGGACCGGGTAATGCCGACCGTATCGCATTCCTGGAAGGCGTCCGAACCGATGAGACCGGTCGGGACCTGACCCGACATGACCACGAGCGGAATGGAATCGAGGAGCGCATCGGTGATGCCGGTCACCGCATTGGTGGCGCCCGGACCCGAGGTCACCAGCACCACGCCGACCTTGCCGGTCGAGCGGGCATAGCCCTCGGCGGCATGTGTGGCGCCCTGTTCGTGCCTGACCAGGGTGTGCTTGACCTTGTCCTGCTGGAACAAGGCATCATAGATGGGCAGAACCGCCCCACCGGGATAGCCGAAAATGTGTTCGACCCCTTGGTCCTGCAGTGCCCGGATCACGATCTCCGCTCCGGTCATTCGTTCGGCCATTGCCGTCTCCTTCGTTCAATCTCGTTCGATGCCGACTCGGCGTCGTGGTGTCGCCCGGAATCCGGGCAATAAAAAAGGCCCCCGAAGGAGCCTGGGTGCGCGCCAATACTCGCGGGATATTTACCCCACGTTACCGACGCGCCGAATAAGTACGATAATGCTCGCCCGCATGAGTTACACTCTCGTTTGTTCGTGGCGAAGTGTTAGCAGGATTGACGTCCGGGTCAAGGGGGGTATGGTCCGCCAAATCCAGTTCTAACCCGATCCGAAGCGGCGGCATGCCGTCGCACCTTCTCCCGCGCGCCTTTGAGACGCCTAACTTTGAGACAGGTCAATGTGTTTGTCGCAAATGGCAGGCAAAGAAAGGCCAACTTCCCTCCGGTGAAATAGCAATGCCAACAAAAAATCTCGATTCTCTTTTTACCACCCGTTCCGTAGCTGTGTTCGGGGCAAGTGAACGCGCAGGGTCCGTCGGCTCGGTGGTCTTCTCCAACCTGATCAAGGGTGGATTCGAAGGCGATCTGGTTGCCATCAACCCCAAATACAAAGAGGTGATGGGAAAGCCCTGCTATCCCGACATCAATTTGGTGCCCGGCGAGGTCGATCTCGCCGTGTTCGCGACCCCGGCGAAATTCGTCCCCAACATGCTGCGCGAATGCGGCAAGAAGGGCGTCAAGAACGCCGTGATCCTCAGCGCCGGTTTCCGTGAAATCGGTGGCGAAGGCGTCAAGCTCGAAGCCGATCTCGTCGCGGCCGGCAAGGAAGCCGGCATCCGCTTCGTCGGACCGAACTGCGTCGGCCTGGCCCGCGGCCCCATCAAGCTCAACGCGACCTTCCTCGGCACCGAAGCTCCTTCGGGCAATCTCGGGCTCGTCTCCCAGTCCGGCGCTCTGTGCTCGGCCATCACCGACTGGGCCGCGCCACACAATCTCGGTTTCTCGGCCGTGTTCTCGCTCGGCAATTCAACCGATACCGATTTCGGCGAAGTGCTCGACCTTCTGGCCAACGATCCCGAAACCAAGGCGATCCTTCTTTATATTGAGGGCATCCGCAACGCCCGCAGCTTCATTTCCGCTTTGAAGATCGCGGCCCGCGCCAAGCCGGTGATCGTTCTGAAGTCCGGCCGTCATACCGCCGGCTCCAAGGCCGCATCGACCCATACCGGCGCCCTGATCGGTTCGGATGGCGTGTTCAACGCTGCTCTGGAACGTGCCGGCGCGGTGCGTGTGGAAAGCTTCGCGGAACTGTTCGCGGCGGCTGAAATCCTGGCGACCGGCACGCGTGCCTCCGGCAAGCGCCTCGGCATCGTCACCAATGGCGGCGGCGCCGGCGTTCTCGCGGCCGACCGCGTCGAGGACCTGCATATCGAACTGCCGCCTCCTGCGGAAAAGACCATCGAGGAACTCAACAAGGTCCTGCCGGCCTTCTGGTCGCACGCCAACCCGCTCGACGTTCTGGGCGACGCCAGTCCGGAAGCCTATGCGGCGGCCATGACCCAGGCGATCAAGGACGACAGTTTCGACGGCGTGCTCGTCATGCTGACCCCGCAGGCCATGACCGATGCCACCGGCATCGCCAAAGCCATCGGCAAGGCGATCCCCAAGAACAACCGCAAGCCGGTCGTGGCCTGCTGGATGGGCGGCGCGTCCGTCGCCGAAGGCAAGAAGGCTCTCTACAACGCCGGCATCCCGAACTTCGACACGCCTGAAGAGGCGGTCGAGGCCTTCTACTTCCTGGCTCGCCACCATCTGAACCAGACGATGGCCCGCGAAGTTCCTGCGCCGCTGACCAGCCTCGCCGCGCCGGATATCGCAGGCGCCCGCGCCATTATCGAGACCGCCATCAACGACGGCCGCGTGATGTTGTCGGACACCGAGTCCAAGGCGGTTCTCAAGGCCTTCCGCATCCCGACCAACACCACTTTCGAGGTCTATAGCGCCTCCCAGGCCGTGGTTGCCGCCGAAATGCTCGGCTTCCCGGTGGTCATGAAGGTCCTGTCGCCCCAGATTTCGCACAAGTCCGACGTCGGCGGCGTCAAGGTGAACATCAACTCCGCTCCGGCCGTCCACCAGGCCTGGCGCGAAATCATGGAATCGGCGGCCAAGGCCCGTCCGGATGCCAATCTGGTCGGCGTCACCATCGAATCCATGGCCAGCATCAAGGCGGCTCGCGAACTTCTGATCGGTGCCAGCCGCGACCCGGTCTTCGGACCGACCATGGTCTTCGGCACGGGCGGCACGATGGTCGAGGTCCTCAAGGACAGCGCCATTTCCCTGCCCCCGCTCAATGCGGTCCTCGCCGAACGCCAGATCAACCGCACCAAGGTCTCGCGGCTGCTCGAGGCGGTTCGCGACAAGCCGGCGGCCGACCGCGAAGCCGTGATCAAGGTCTTGTTGCGCGTGTCCGAGCTGGTCTGCGAGTTCCCGGAAATCTCCGAACTCGACATCAACCCGCTCTTTGCCGGTCCCGAAGGGGCGCTGGCGGTCGATGCCCGCATCAAGGTCTCGCGTCCGCCGGCAACGCTCGAACGCTACGGTCATCTGGCCATTGCGGCCTACCCGCGCCAGTTCGAACGCTCCATGCACTTGGCCGACGGCACCCAGATCAACATTCGTCCGATCCGTCCCGAGGACGCCGAAGGCGAACAGAGCTTCGTGCGCGCCCTGTCGGTCGAATCGCGTCGCATGCGCTTCATGGGTGCGATCTCCGAACTGACCCCCGAAATGCTCGCCCGCTTCACCCAGATCGACTACGATCGTGAAATGGCTTTGCTGGCGACCATCGAGGAAGGCGGCACCCAGGTGCAGCAGGGCGTCGCCCGCTACACGATCAATCCCGACGGAACGAGCTGCGAATTTGCCGTCGTCGTGGCCGACAACCAGCAGCATCGCGGCATCGGCACCAAGCTGATGCAAACCCTGCTGGATGCGGCACGCGAACATCGTTTATCGAAGATCGAAGGCAAAGTACTGGCCGAGAACACCAAAATGTTGCAGCTTATGACCGAACTCGGTTTCGAACAACGAACCGACCCGGAGGAGCGTTCGGTCATTTTGGTTGAACGAATGGTGTAAATGTTAGGATTTGTCTCTCATCCGGAGTGCCTGTTGCATGATTCTGGCAACGGGCACCCCGAATCTGCAGAGCGTATCTACGCAATACAGAACCAGCTGATTGTCTCTCAGCTTGAATACGTGATCTACCACTACGAGGCGCCGCTGGCGACGCGCGAGCAGCTCATCGGCGCCCACGACCCGGCCTATGTCGACCGCATCATGGCGCAACAGGTCCGGGATGGTTATGTGCGTCTCGACGACGACACGCCCATGTCGCCGGGCACCCTTCAGGCCGCATTGCGGTCGTCGGGGGCCGGCATCATGGGTGTCGATCTCGTCATGCGCGACGAGGCCAATCCGGTGTTCTGCGCCGTCCGGCCACCGGGCCATCACGCCGAACGCGACAAGGCCATGGGCTTTTGCCTGTTCGACAATATTGCGGTGGCCGCCGCCCACGCCATCAATGCCTATGGGCTCGAACGGGTGGCCATCATCGATTTCGACGTCCACCACGGCAACGGCACCGAGGATATTTTCCGCAACGATGACCGGGTGCTGTTCTGCTCCAGCTTCCAGCACCCGTTCTATCCGTTCACCGGCCACGAAAAAACGACACGGAACCTCGTCGATGCGCCGCTGCCGGCCGGCACGACCGGGCCGGAATTCCGCCATGCCATCACCGAGCACTGGCTGCCGGCGCTCAATGCCTTCAAGCCGCAATTCGTACTCATTTCGGCGGGGTTCGACGCGCATGTCTTCGACGACATGTCGGACTTGCAGTTGACCGAGGGCGACTACACCTGGGTGACCGAACAGATCGTCGCCATCGCCAAGAAACACGCCAAGGGCCGAATCGTTTCGATGCTCGAAGGTGGATATCAGCTCGAAGCGCTGTCACGCAGCGTCGCCGCACACCTCAAGGCGTTGCTCAACTAATGTCCCGCTCCGCCTGTTCGGGGAGTTTTGCATGAGCGATATCGAAGACCTCACTCCGGCCGAAAAACGCGTTGCCGACGCGCTTGCCGGGTTCGGCCTGCCGGGCAAGGTCACGATCCTGACCGAACTGGCCACCACCGCGCAGATGGCGGCGGAAGTGCTCGGCATCGACGTCGGACAGATCGTCAAGTCCTTGTGCTTTCGCGGCACCGAAAGCGGCAAACCCTATCTTCTGCTCGTCTCCGGCGCCAATCGCGTGCACGAAAAGCGCACCGGACGCCTGATCGGGGAAAAGCTCGAACGCGCCGACGCCGATTTCGTGAAGAAGGCCACCGGTTTTTCCATCGGCGGCGTCTCGCCCTTCGGGCATCCCGCCCCGCTCGCCACCTATATCGACGAGGATCTGTTCGGCTATGAGGACGTCTGGGCGGCGGCAGGCAATCCGCGTTCGGTCTTTCGTATCACGCCGGGTGATCTCGCCCGCTATAGCGGCGCCATCCGTATCGTTGTGAGCTAATACTCAGCTGATCGACTGGACGAAATACTCGGCGCGGATGCGTTCGCCCGCGTCCTCGGGCAGCGCTTCGATCGTGCGGAAATAATAGGCCAGCGCAGGACAGTAGTCGCGGTTCTGGACGTTGTCGCTGGAAACGATCTGGGCGTAGCCGGCCGGGACTTCGAGACCGTTCATTGCCGCGCCGACGGCCTCCCAGTCCTGATCGGTCGCGTCGCCGATCGAATCGGCGACGGGCGTGTCGCGGGCACCGGCGAGCGCGACGAACAGCGCTGCATCCCGGGCATCGAACAGCGGCAAAAGCGTGTCGAGCATATCCGGATCGGTCAGAACAGACTGCCCCTGCTTGACGAATTGAGAACACAGCTCCGGTCCGGCGACGGCTTGCACGCCATCGAAGACCGCGGCGAGACTGCCCATCCAGCCCTTGACCAGCTCGGGCGGCGCGTTGCGCGCGGCATCCGCCAGTTTCACGGTGATCGGCCGGGTCTGCGTGTCGAGGAAATGGGAAATCTTGTTGTTGTCGGTCAGCGTCTCTTCGGCCTTGACCGTTGCCTTGATGATTTTGGAAAAGTCGTCGCTGAAATCCTTTCTGAGGACCGAAACCAGCTTCGGGGAGGCCTTTTCCAACAGACCCGTGGCACGGGCCGGCGTCAGATGGTTGACGAACAGGATGTCGAGCAGAATGAACGCACCAAGTCCGACAGCCGCAACCACGGCCACGGCAACGATCAGATTACGCCGCGTCAACTTCATCCTCGCGTTCACATCACATACTCCAGCTTGCTTGTTTGCCAGTACGAACTTGGCCGGATTAAGTCAACTTCACCACTCAGGTGAAGAAATCCAACGCCAAGAACGCATGCGCTGCCGAAACCAGGTGCGCTGACGCTTGGCGTATTGACGTGTGGCGATGACCGCGCGGGCAATCGCCTCCTCTTTGCTGATCGCGCCCGACTGCCAGACGGCGATTTCGCGCACGCCGATGGCCTTCATGACCGGCAGATCCGGCGCCAGCGCCAACCCCATGAGGTCGGTCACCTCATCGATGGCGCCCATGTCCAGCATGGCGCGGAACCGGGCCTCGATACGCTCGGACAATTTGGTCTTGTCGATTTCGATGACGATTCGATCGACATCGAATCCGTCCAGAAGCGGTGGCGAAACCCGCGTCTGCCAAAAAGCCAGCGACCGCCCGGTGCCGATCAAAACGCTCAGCGCCCGAATGAGGCGTTGCGGATCGGGTTCACCGAGTGTTGCCGCCATTTCCGGATCGCGCGCCTTCAAAAGGCCAATCCGCTCGTCGCGGTCGAGCGGCAGAACCAGCGCCTCGGCTTCGGCGATCGCTTCGGTCGGCACGTCCGGGATGTCGGCAATGCCGTTTTCGAGCGCATCGAAGTAAAGCCCCGTCCCGCCGACGAAAATCAGCTCACGCCCCTCAAGGGCGGAATCGGAGATCACCGCATCGACCGCCGCCAACCAGGAGCCGACCGAGCAGCGGGTTTCGGGCGCAACGAACCCGTAAAGCCGATGATCGGCACGAGCGAGATCGTCGACCGACGGGCGGGCGGTCAAGACTCGCAAAACGTCGTAGACCTGCATGGAATCGGCGTTGACGATAACGCCCCCGGTCTCACGCGCCCGGGTGAGGCCAAAGGCCGACTTGCCGCTTGCCGTTGGACCGGCTATCAGAATTGCCTTGCGTGCCAAACCCCTGCCGTCCTTAAAAAACAGTCGCTCCGATGTCCATTCTCTGCCTTATCGCCAACCCGGCCGAACCGGAGTTGACGTCCGAACTCGCCAATCAAGTGCTGGCCGAAACCGGCGGTGCGCTCAATTGGCTATCCCCTTCCATTGCCTGCGAGATCGTTGATCCGAAGTCAACCGATCCTATCGCCGCGGCGCGGGCGGCGATCGGCGACAAGCCGGTCGACGCGGCGCTGGTGCCGAACACGAGACGGCGCAAGAAATTGCTCATCGCCGACATGGATTCGACCATGATCAATGAGGAATGCATCGACGAACTTGCCGATGCGCTCGGATTGAAGCCGGCCATATCGGCCATCACGGCGCAGGCGATGAATGGCGAGCTTGATTTCGAGCAGGCGCTCGACACGCGCGTCGGCCTTCTTTCCGGCCTCGAACGCAAGATCATCGAGGAAATCCGCCGCGAACGCATCACCCTGGCGCCGGGCGGACGGGCGCTCGTCCAGACCATGAAGGCCTATGGCGCCCACACCGCGCTGATTTCTGGCGGTTTCACCTTTTTCGCCGACTATATCGGCAAGCGTATCGGGTTCGACGAAGTGGTGGCCAACACCCTTTTGTTCGAAAACGACAAGCTCACCGGCAAGGTCACCAAGCCGATCGTCGACAAGACCCGCAAGATGTCGCGCCTCGAAGAACTGATTGTCGAACGCAATCTCGATCGCAGTGACACGCTCGCGGTGGGCGATGGGGCCAACGACCTGCCGATGATCAAAACGGCGGGACTGGGCGTGGCGCTCCATGCCAAGCCGGTCGTTGCTGCCGACGCGCCGGTTAGGATCGATCATGGCGATCTGACCGCCCTGCTCTTCCTGCAGGGCTATACCGACGACGATTTCGTCCGATGAGGATCGAAACCGAACGGCTCGTTCTGAGAACGCCCGTCGAGGCCGACCGGAGCGCCTATAGTGACATGAATGCCGATCCGGTCGTCATGCGTTATTTTCCGGGACCCCAATCGCCGGCGGACTCCAATGCGGCGTTCGACCGCTTCCTGGCACACCACGCCGAACTTGGGTTCGGCTTCGCTACAATCGCGTTGCGCGGGGAGAACCGCTTTATCGGCATCATCGGCGTGTCGCGCCTCGTCCCCGAGCTTCACAATGCCTTGCCGGGACATCCCGAATTCGAAATCGGCTGGCTGCTCCTGCCCGATTATTGGGGGCGCGGCCTCGCGACGGAAGGCGCGCGCGCCTGTCTCGCCGATGCCTGGGATCGGATCGGCTTGGACGAGATCGTCGCGCTCACCGCGCGACGCAATCTCGCCTCGCGCCGGGTGATGGAAAAGATCGGCATGACGCACGATCCGCGTTGCGATTACGACCATCCCATGATCGCAAGCGACAATCCGGCGCGCCCACACATGCTCTATCGCATTCGCAAACCGGCCTGAACCGACGGCCTAGAGTGTTTTCAGGCGAAGTTGGTACCGGTTCGCCGGTTCGAAAACACGACAAAACAAGAAGATAGAGCAGATCACCCGATTTAACTAAAACGTGATCTGCTCTAGGCTGTATCGACATTCAGGTTTCGTCTCAGCCCAGATGCACCGCGATGAAGCGGACATGGCCTTCGACATCGGCCAATTTGAACAGGACAGACGGGCGCCCTTCCTCGCGGGCAAGATCGACCAGACGCAACACGTCGTCCGCCGTTTCGACCAGTTTCTGGTTGACCTCGACGACGAGCAGGCCCGGCGCGATGCCTTTGTCGTCCGCATCGGACCCCGGCCGCACCGAAGAGATGATGACCCCCGGCATTTCCTCACGCACGCCGAAACGCGACCGCAATTGGTCGGTCAGCGTATCGGCACTAAAGCCGACGAGATCGGAAAGTCCGGGTTGCGACGCGACCTCCGGCTCCTCGTCGGGGGGAACGGGGGGGAGCGCCTCGCCGATATCGATCGCCTCCTCGTCGAGGCGTCCGAGCGTGATGTCGAACGTTATGTCCTTGCCTTCGCGGATCACGTCGAGCACCACCATCTTGCCGATCTCGGTCAGCGACACCAGTCTGGGCAAATCGTGCATGTTTTTCAAAGGCTTGCCATCAAACCTTCGGATGATGTCGCCGACTTTCAGCACACCATCGGACGGCCCCCCGCTGGTGACATCGACCACCATGGCGCCGGTTGCATCGGGCAGGCCAAGGTTTTCCGCAATCTCCTTGGAAACCTCCTGAATGCCGATGCCGAGCCAGCCACGACGGGTTTCGCCGAAGGCGACGAGTTGCTTGACAATCGGATCGGCGAGATTGGCCGGCACGGCAAAACCGATGCCCAGCGCCCCGCCGGTACGTGAAATGATGGCGGTATTGATGCCGACGACCTTGCCGTTCATGTCGAACAGCGGCCCGCCGGAATTGCCCTGATTGATGGCGGCGTCGGTCTGGATGAAATCGTCATAGGGCCCGGTGTTGATGTTGCGGTTGCGCGCCGAAACGATGCCGAGCGTCACCGAACCGCCCAGGCCGAACGGATTGCCGATGGCCATGACCCAATCGCCGATATCGGCGGTGTCGCTGTCGCCGAACGTGACGAAAGGCAGCGGCTTGTCCGCCTTTATGGACAGAACCGCCAGATCGGTCTTGAAGTCGGCGCCGACGAGTCGGGCCGGATAGCGGTCGCCCTCGGTGGTGAACACCAGGATTTCGTCCGCCCCGTCGATGACGTGATTGTTGGTGACGATCAGCCCCTTGGCATCGATGATGAAACCCGAGCCGAGGCTGCGCGCCTCGCGGATCGCATCCTGGCCTTCGCCGCTATTGGGGTTGGAATCGTTGAACAGGTCGCCGAGCGGCGAGCCGTCCGGCAGATCGGGAAAGGGCTCGCCCAGATCGCCATAGCTGCGCGAAGTGCCGATATTGACCACCGCCGGCGACAGCTTGTTGGCAAGCGCCGAAACCGAGGCGGGGCCGAAAGCCAGGACCGCATCTGCACCGAAGACCGGAAAAACGACGACAACAAGCGCCGCCAGCCCAAGCATCCTGAAGCAGGCAGTCCGACCCCATCGGATCGCATGTTCTATCTTCTTGTGATCGCGGCGTTTTTGCGAAAAACCGGCGTCCATTTTCTCGCACGCCGCTCCAGCTCGCCAAGACTCATGCATTCGCCGTCACCCGCCCCCGTTGGTCGCCGTCACCATTGTGCTACAGCGACACCAACATGAACAGGACCATAAGGCCGAGCGCCGCACTTATCAGCGCGACGACACGAATTGTCGAAGCCGGCACTTCGAGCACTTGCCGGATGATCTGTTTCATCTTCTCTGGAAAGGCTGCGTAAAGCAGCCCTTCCAGAACGATGGCCAGGGCAAGCGCCGTGAGAAAAGTGATCACTGCCCGGTCTGCGGCAAAGCCGCATTGGGAAGTGTGTCACTCTTGCCGGGCTTGTCGGCATTGTCGGCGCCGAAGAAGCGGAAGAATTCCGAATCGGGCGACAGGAGCATGGTGGTGTTGTTGCCCTTGAGGGCTTTGCCATACGCCTGCATCGACCGGTAGAAATCGAAGAACTCCGGATCCTTGCCATAGGCATCGGCAAAGATCGCCGCCCGTTCCGCATCGCCTTCACCCCGAAGGATGTTGGACTCGCGATTGGCATCGGCAACGATCTCGACGGCCTGGCGGTCGGCAATGGCACGGATGGACTGCGCCTGCTGGGTGCCGATGGCCCTGAGATTCGCCGCCTCGGCCAGACGTTCGGCCTTCATGCGGTCAAAGGTCTGCGAGGACACCTGTTCGGTCAGATCGGTCCGAAGGATGCGGACATCGACGATATCGAGCCCTAAGGGGTCGATCTGCGTCGCGATGAGCGTCTGCGCCTCTTCCATCATGGCGTTACGCTCCTTGGAGAGCGCTTCGTCGAACCCGCGCTGACCGTAGGTCGACCGCAGTGCCGAGTTGAACTGCGTGTTGATCCGCTGTTCGGCGTCGATCAAGGACCCCGACAAGCGTTCACGGAACAGACGCGCATCGTTGATCCTGTAAGTCAGGAAAGCGTCGACGTTGTAGAAACGGCCGTCCTTGACCTGCAGGGTGATGTTGTTGAGATCGTAGCGCAGCAAACGCTTGTCGATGAGCTGAACACGCTCGATGATATCGGTCGGGATCTTGAAATAAAGGCCCGGCTTGGTTTCGACCCGCGTGATCTGCCCGAAACGGGTGACCACGGCCTGCTGGGTCGGATCGAGAATGAAGATCGACGACAGGAAGACGTAGACGGCGCCGATTGCGACGACGACGACGATGAGCCAACGGTTCATGTTCATTGCGCGGCTCCCTGCGTTGCGTTGGACCCGCCCACCTTGGGCGAGAGTTCGCTCAAGGGCAGATAGGGCACGACACCCGATCCGCCGGCGCCCGACTCGACGATCATCTTGTCGGAATTGCCAAGCACCTGCTCCATGGTTTCGTAATAGATACGGCGACGCGTGACTTCCGGCGCCTTCTCGTATTCCTCATAGACCGAGGTGAAGCGGGCGGCCTCGCCCTGGGCGTCCTTGACCACCTGATTCTTGTAGGCGGCGGCGCCTTCACGAACCTGCGCGGCCTGCCCGCGGGCATTGCCGAGCTTGGTGTTGGCGTATTGACGCGCCTCTTCCTGGAAGCGGGTCTGATCCTGTTCGGCGCGCTGGACTTCGTCGAACGCATCGGCGACTTCGGTCGGCGGCGCGACGTTGGCGAGCTGGATCGAGGAAATGGAAATCCCCGACTTGTAGTCGTTGAGGATCTTCTGCGTGATTTCGGCGACCTCGGTCTGGATGGCTTCGCGGTTGTCGCGGAACACATCCTGCGCCGGCCGACGTCCGACGACCTCACGCATGGCGCTTTCGGCAACCCTGCGCACCATGTCCTCCGGATCGCGGATGTTGAACAGAACAGAAGCCGGATCGGACACCCGCCAGAAGACGGAGAAGCCGACATTGACAATGTTCTGGTCGCCCGACAGCATCAGACCGTCGCTTCTGGTGCGCGAGTTCGAGCCGTCCCCGATATCGATCTGGTTCTGGGTCATCCTGACCGTCTGCACCTTCGCCAGAGGCCACATCATGAAATGCAGGCCCTGTTCAGACACCTGATCCTGCGGCACGCCGAGGAAGGTGACGACACCAACCTGGTTGGCTTCGATCTGGTAAAGCGAATTGAACAGCCAGATGACGACGAGACCGGCGACAATGACCGCCGCGATCATCTTTCCGCCGGGCAGGCCGCCGCGGAACTGGTCACGGCTACGATTGAAGAGATCTTCGATATTGGGTGGGGTCCCGCCACCGCCGGGGCGACGCGGACCGCCGCCTCCCGGTATCTGACCCCACGGACCGCCGGGTCGTCCCCCGTCGTTGGAATTGTTCTCCCAGGGCATTGTCAGCCTTTCGTTTGCTGGCGCCGGAAGCGCGGCACGAGCCTGTCGGCCGCTGTCGCGCTCGTTTCAATTGTTCATTCACACAAGATCGAGCCGAAAATCGAACCCCGATTACGACCCCGATACTACACGTTCCGCCGTCCTTTTGGACGTATGTCGCGATTTCAGCCCTATATAGGAAGATGGGCGAGCCGGATCAATGACCGGCGCGCCGTTCGTACACCCCTATCACATAGGAGGCCTCATCGCGTTCCGAAGGCGTCACCACCGGCCTGTCGACACATTCCCATGCCGCCGGATCGCGTTTCGGAAACCTGACATCACCTTCGGGTTCGGCATCGACCTCGGTCAGGTAAAGCCGGTCGGCCAAGGGCATGCCGAGCGTATAGATCTCGCCGCCGCCGATGATCACGATCTCGTCAACCCCGTCCGCAACCGCGATGGTTTTGGCATGATCGAGTGCGGCGGCGAAATCCGAAAAGACCAGGACGCCGTCCGGTTGATAACCCTTCTGACGCGAAACGACGATGTTGACGCGGCCCGGCAGCGGCCGGCCCACGCTTTCGAACTGCTTGCGACCCATAACGATGGGCTTGCCCATGGTCGTGCGCTTGAAAAAGCCCATGTCGGACGGGATACGCCAGGGCAGCGCACCGTCGCGGCCGATGACCCCGTTACGGGCGACGGCCGCGATCATGGCGATTTTCGGTGCCGTACCCGTCATCAGTCGAGCGAATAGGGCGTGAGAATCAGGATGTTGAGATCGCGTTCCGGCCAGTAATCCTTATAGGTCAGCTCGAACGTCGTCGGCCCGGTCTTCTTGACCCCCGTCCCGCAGAACGAAACGAGATTTCTGGTCGATCCCTTGTCGATCGTCAGATGGAAGGTGCCGATCTGGCCGAACCAGTTCTGCGCCGTGGTCAGGATGTAGGAAATCCAGTTTTCGGTATAAAGGACCCCGCCATCGGGCTGCAGGCGCTTGCGCGCGGCATTCACGAAGGGCGGATCGATGCAGTACTTGTCTTCATAATCCTTGTAGAAGTTCGACTTCGCCCCGTCATAGTCGAGAAAGACCACGCCCGCCGAACCGCCGACGCTCGGGGAATAGGTGTGCCTGACATGCACCTGCTGGTTGGCCGGGAAGGTCATGCGCCAGTAATAGATCTCGTCGAGAATCCAGTTCGGCCAGGGATGGATCTCGTTGGAATCACTTTCCACCCACTCGTCGTTGGTAACGATGCCACGCGCCAGCCAGTCCGCCAGTACCGGTTGCGGCAGCAAGGTGATGGCTTCCTTGGCAGCCTCGGAGATCGGCATCAGCGGAATTTGCGCGGTGTTGAGAACGCCGGTGACATCGATGCCCGCCGCCGTCGCCCGCTGCGACAGGTCCGGGAAAATCTCCTCGCCTTCGACGAACACCCTGAAACCGAGGAAATTGTCGCTTCCGTAAACCGGTACGCCGCTTTCCTCGTAAAGATTGGTCATCACCGACGGCATCGGAAACGCCACAAGGCTTTCGACGTCCTTGTTGGTCGTGTTCTCGAAGACGTAGTTGACCTCGACCTTGTCCATCGAAATGAAAAGGTCCTCGCTCTTCATGCTGACGGCATCCGAGCGGACATAGCGTAAACCGCCCGTCTTGAGTTCGACCATCGCGTCATTGGCGAATGCCGCGATTGGTGCCAGAGCCAGAATAAGAGTGAGAATGGATCTGCGCATCTTGTTCCTCCGTTACCCTCATTTGGGGACGATAGCCGCTTTGCGCGGCGAATTCACCCCGTTCGACCGGCACCAAGCCGATCAAGGGCGTCGCCGTCGACGCGACATGTCGTCCACTCGTCCATGAGACGGGCGCCCTGCGCTTTGTAGAAGGCGATCGACGGCGCATTCCAGTCCAGCACCGACCATTCGAGACGGCCGAGGTTTTCCGCAATGCAACGTTCGGCCAGCCGTGCCAGCAAGGCCTTGCCGATGCCCTTGCCGCGCATTTCGGGCAGGACGAACAGGTCTTCGAGCCAGAGGCCATGGCGGCCGCGGAAAGTCGAATAGGTGTAAAACCACAGCGTGAAGCCGACCGGCTTGCCGTCCCATTCGGCAATTTCCGAAAAAACCCTGGGCGCGGGTCCGAACAGATCGCGTTTCAGATCGTCTTCACGCGCCACGGCCTCATCGAGCAAGTGCTCATAATCGGCCAGAGCGCGAATGAAAAACAGAATGAGGGAGTCGTCGCCGGGGACGGCGGGGCGGATCGTCAGCATCAGTCTTTTGGTTCCGTGTCAAGATAATGAAACCACTTGCGTGCGAGGGCCGCTTCGATGTCGATGCCGTTGGCATCGAGATAAAGCACGAACTGACCGAACAGATCCGCCGCCTCGTTTTCGAGCGCGATACGGATTTCGGCCTCGCTTCGGCCGGACGGCCTGGCGCGACCGGTCAGCGCGACATGTTCGGCGGTCAGTTCGCCCAGTTCCTCGGTAAGCTTGAGAAGATACCAGTCGGGCGTCCGCTCAATGCCGAAATTGCCGGCATAGATTTCCCCGACCTGGCAGATGCGGGCACGCAGGTCTTCGAAACTCTGGCTCATTTTGAGATATCCGCCTTGATATGCGGATGGGGATCGTAGTCGCGGATGGCGAAATCCTCGTACTCAAAGCTGAAAATGTCGTCCGGTACCCGCTTGATTTCGAGGCGCGGCAGCGAACGCGGTTCTCGCGTCAGTTGTAGCCGGGCTTGCTCGAAATGATTGTTGTAAAGGTGCGCGTCGCCGAGCGTATGGACGAAATCGCCAACCTCGAGCCCGGTAACCCTGGCCACCAGATGCGTCAGAAGAGCGTAGGAGGCGATGTTGAACGGCACGCCCAGAAAGATGTCGGCCGAACGCTGGTAGAGCTGGCAGCTGAGCTTGCCATCCGCCACGAAAAACTGGAACAGGAGGTGACAGGGCGGCAGCGCCATTTCCTCGATTTCGGCCGGGTTCCAGGCGGTGACGATGTGGCGGCGCGAATTGGGATTGGTCCGGATGGAATTGACCACATTGGCGATCTGGTCGATATACCCGCCCTTGCCGTCCGGCCAGGAGCGCCACTGCACCCCGTAGACCGGGCCGAGATCGCCGTTCTCGTCGGCCCATTCGTCCCAGATGGAAACACCCCTCTCCTGCAGCCAGCGCACATTGGACTGACCCCTCAAGAACCACAGCAGCTCCTGAAAGATCGACCTGACATGCAGCTTCTTGGTGGTCAGGAGCGGGAAGCCCTTGGAAAGATCGAAACGCATCTGGTAGCCGAATATGGCGCGTGTGCCCGTTCCGGTGCGGTCGCCCCGGTCGGTGCCATTTTCGAGAACGTGCGAGAGCAAGTCGAGATATTGGCGCATGCCGTCTTTCTAGCTGATTCTGGGTCAGTTGACCGGCTCGTAACCGGCGTAATCCACGACACCCGCATCGGAACACGCCAGTTCCGATAAGCTCATCAGCAAGCTTGCCGCGGAAGGCGGGTGCGTCTTGTGCACCAGTCTCGATACGTCCCCAGGAGCAGAAACTGAGCAAAGCCTTTGACGAGGCGCGTATTGAGGCCAGTCAGAGCGCCACCTGACCGATTCGCAATATGGCAAGGTAAATGCCAACGCGCTTTGGACCCCCAGAACGTCCTGTGCTAGTCTTTCGTCCGGTGTGCCGAAACGGCGCGCCGGACTCTTTTTTTGGCGGAGTCCAGTCGCTTTATTTGTCACAACCTGCGGGGGACACGCCCATTTCGCGATTTGAGGCCAGAACCAGAACGCGAAGCACGTCTGATCGTCCCAGGCTGCACAAGGTCATCCTGTTGAACGACGACTATACGCCGCGCGAGATGGTGGTCGTCATTTTGAAGGCGATCTTCCGCATGGACGAAGCATCGGCCATGACGGCCATGCTCACCGCCCATCAAAAAGGCGCTTGCGTGGTCGGCGTTTTCACGCGGGAAATCGCGGAAACCAAGGCCAACGACGCAACCGAAGCGGGCCATCAACTCAACTGCCCCCTCACCTTCACCACCGAACCGGAAACCTGAGCCCCGACGCAAGTCGCAAGCCAAAGGCCTGCGCAAGATCACGCCTCTTACTTGCCTCCTTGATTGATGGGCTTCGCGCCGTCACGAAGGGCTGATCGTGCCGGCGGCACGATCAGAAGGCAAAAAGGGGGTCCAAGAGCTGCGCTCGAAAGATAGGTGGCCCGGCAAAGCCGGGTTTCACTGTGTCGGTTGGCTGCCCGTATCGGCCGGCGATGCGCCCGGCGCAAGCCGGTAGAGCTTATAGGTCCGGCACAAGACCAGGAACTTGCAGCCGGTGATGTCGATCTCGTCGTTGTTGACCTGCTTGATCGTGCCCTCGACACTCTCGCCCATCAAGGCCAGTTCACCCTTCCAGCGATAGGGGCTCAACCGCTTGGCGTGCTTGACCACCATCTTGTTGAGATAGGGCAGGTTCTCCGATGTGGAGGCGCTTTCGGCCAACCAGACCAGTTCAGCGCAAAGCGCGCCACCGTCACCGTCGCAATAGCTGAGCCGATAGTGCGAGTCGTGATACTCGATTTCCCAAAACCCCTCGGGCGAGGCGAAACCGGCCGCCTGAGCCGGAATGCTTGCCAAAAGCGCGAAAACGGCCAAAGCCGAAACCATCAGTCGTTTCATGTCCATATCCTGCGTCTCAAAATCAGACAGCCGCCCGCAAGGAAGCGCATAAGAACAACATAAGGCAATTTGGTGACAGTTCCATCCCTGCCCGCCTCGCGGCCTTTATGAAGTCTTCACACAAAGGCGGATGTCGGGCCGAACGGACAGCCGCCCCATTTGCTGCCCCTGCCTGATATTGACAATTTGTTGCGGCAGTCTTCGCCGGATTCATGAGGAACCAAGGAAAAAACCATGCGGCAAGCACTCCTGAACGGACGCGTTTTTATTTTCGGCCTTTTGAGCTGGCTGATCCCGTTCGCGGTTTCGATCCCGTTCTATTCGCCGGAACACGGGCTGATAATCCCGCTGCTTTTGTTCAAATCGATCATGATCGTTATCGGCACGCTCGTTGGCGTCATCCTGCTCGTTTATGCCTTTCGCTCGGTGCCCCCGAATGCGGTTTCCGGCCTGACGATCGGGATTTACTGGCTTCTGATCAACTGGGGGCTCGACATTCTCGTTCTCGTGCCCCTGTCGGGCAGTACGATCTGGACCTGGTTCGGCACCATCGGCCTCAGATATCTGTCGATCCCGATCATCTCGACCGGCATGGGTCTGGTGGCGTTTCGACGGGCGTAATCGCAGCCGGCCTTTGCATCGCCACACTGGAATGCCTATATTGGACCTGCTCGCAAGAGCTATGGCGATAAATTGCTATCGTAATAAACCCATCGGACCCGGGGGCGGTACCCGGCGCCTCCACCATTATCCCCTTGATAATCAAGGGCGTTATGGGGGCGAAATAGGATCGACGAGGGCGTAAAGGGTGTGTTTTCGCTCGGCATGATACCGCCGTTATCGGGTCAAATTTTATAGTTGCCAACGACAACTATGCTCCGAAGGCGATCGCTGCGTAATGCAGTGCTAGCATCGGTTTTGAAGTCCTGATCCTCTAGCAGGGACCAGGCGGGGTCCGCAGGCACCTGGCAACAGAAGCCTGCACTTCACCTTTTCCCCAACCCGCCGGCCATCTCGAGAATCCTCTTCGAGAGTTTTCGTTTTAGCCTTGAAATCGCCGCGTCGAATGGCGTCTATTGCACTCGTTTCCGCTCAAACCGAGGTCGGTTCCGCACCATGTCCGAAGATCTCATCCGCTACGATATCCTCACCCGCGAAGCCTTGCGGGGCGTGGTGCGCAAGGTGTTGTCGGAAGTCTCGAAAGTCGGGCTACCCGGCGATCATCACTTCTTCATCTCCTTCGCCAGCACGGCCCCGGGCGTCAGGTTGCCGGCCCGTCTGGTCGAGCGTTACCCGGACGAAATGACCATCGTCCTGCAGAATCAGTTCTGGGACCTCAAGGTCAGCGAAACCGCGTTCGAGGTCGGCCTGAGCTTCGACGACCGGCCGGAGACGCTCTATATCCCCTTCGCGGCCATTCTCGGCTTTTTCGACCCTTCAGTCGAATTCGGCCTCAAGTTCGAGGTTGAAACCGATCTCGACGTCAATGAGACCGACCCGGAGGCCGGCGAAGACGACGGCGAGACCGAACCCGACGACGAGGTGCCGCCTCCCTCCGGTGGCGACAAGGTGGTCAGCCTCGATTCCTTCCGCAAGAAATAGCCGGACTGGCCAGTGCGCAAGCGCTCCTTCAGCATCGAGGGACACCGCACCAGCCTGGCCCTCGAGCCCGAATTCTGGCGCGCGCTGGAAACCCTCGCCACAGAGCGCGGGATAAGCCTGTCGGCGCTGGTTGCAGAAATCGACATGGAACGGGACGTCGACAATCTCGCCTCCGCCTGCCGGCTGGCGGTACTCGCATGGGCTTGGCGGGACCGGGCCGACACCATCTGACCACACGCATTCACATGCCACACGGGTCCATCGCCCGCTCCACTCAGGCTCCGTTAAGTCTTTAATCTTAACATGGAGTTGGTTTGCGTACGGGTTAGTTTGCGTAATGGTGTCGTTCTGGCGTTACATCCTGTCGGCGGGTCTGGCGAGCCTGGCCGATTTTGTGCTCGTCCAGTCGCTTTTGTGGATCGACATCTTCCATAATACCGCCTCGTTCGGCGCCATCGTCGTTCTTGGTGCCCTTTTGGGCATGAACGTCAATTTCTGGATTTCGCGCACCTACGCCTTCACGCCCGACACGCGGCGCACGCGCGACCAGATGCGCAGCTTCTTCATCGTCTCGGTCACGACACTGCTGTTGCGCCTCGTGGTGGCTTATGCGCTGGTATCGCTGTTTGCCCTGCCCCTGTTCGGCTTTCTTGCCCAGCTCCCCATCGACGCGGTGCCGATGCGACTCGCTCATATCGGAGCGATGGGGATCGTCACCCTCTATTCCTTCTTCGCCCACAAATACATTTCCTTCGCCGGCGGCTTCGGACGCTGGGTCGCCAGGATCGGATTGATACGCTGATGCATGTTGAAACCCTGATCATCGGGGCCGGTCCCGCCGGCCTCACCACCGGATACGAATTGACGAAGTCGGGACACTCCGTCGCCCTTGTCGAACGCGATCCCGTCTATGTCGGCGGCATCTCGCGTACGGTGGTCTACAAGGATTACCGGTTCGATATCGGCGGCCACCGCTTCTTTTCCAAAAGCGCCAGGATCGAGGAATTATGGAGCGAATTGCTGGGCGATGAGCTTCTTGAGCGACCGCGTTCGAGCCGGATTTATTACAACCGCAAGCTGTTCGACTATCCGCTCAAGGCCATGAACGCCTTCCTGCGTCTCGGACCGGCCGAAACGGTACGCTGCGTTGCCTCCTACGGCAAGGCGCGCCTTCATCCGGTGCTGCCGGCAACCAGTTTCGAGCAATGGGTCGTCAACAATTTCGGGCGGCGCCTCTACGAAATCTTCTTCAAGACCTACACTGAAAAGGTCTGGGGCATGGATTGCGCCGAGATTTCCGCCGACTGGGCGGCTCAGCGCATCAAGGGTCTCAACCTGTTCAAGGCGATCGTCTCCGCTTTCGGCTTTGGCAAGCCCCGGGGTGAAGATCGATCGCGCGTCGTCAAAACACTGGTCAGCTCGTTCCGCTATCCCCGTCTCGGCCCCGGTCAGATGTGGGAACGCGCCCGCGATCGCATCGTCGAAAACGGCGGCACCGTATTCATGGGGTCGACCCTCACCTCACTGACCCAGCACGCCGAAACCGGTCAATGGGTGGCCATCGTTGCCGACAAGGACGGCGGCGAGACCAAAATCACGGCCGATCACATCGTTTCCTCCGCGCCGATAACCGAACTCGTCGCGCTTACCGGCGCCGACAGCGATCCCGTGATCAAGCGGGCCACCGAGGGGTTGCGCTATCGCGACTTCCTCATCGTCGGGCTGATCGCCAAGCGGCAAGGAGCGTTTTCACCGACAACTGGATCTATATCCATGATCCGGACGTCAAGGTCGGACGCATCCAGAACTTCAAGTCCTGGTCGCCGGACATGGTGCCCGAGCCGGATACCGCCTGTTACGGTATGGAATATTTCTGCTTCGAGGGCGATGGCTTGTGGTCGGCGTCCGGACGACGACCTTTACGCGCTGGCCAAATCCGAGATCGCCCGGCTCGGTCTGGTTGCCGGAGGATGCCATTGTCGATGGCAGCCGTCGTCAGGCAGAAAAAGGCCTACCCCATCTATGACGACATGTACCAGTTCCATGTCGACACCATCCGCGAGGGGCTCGACGCGCGCTTTGTCAACCTGCATCTGGTCGGCCGCAACGGCATGCACAAATACAACAATCAGGATCACGCCATGATGACCGGCCTGCTGACGGCGCGAAACATCATCGCCGGCGCGCGGGTCTTCGATCCCTGGGGCGTCAACCAGGACGCCGAGTACCACGAGACCGTCACCGCCAGTCCGGACACCCTGACCGAACGGCTGGTGCCGCGCCGGATCGTCTGATCTAGAGCCCCCGCCTCAAAACCGTAACAGAACCAATGGGCGCGGCGTTTCGAACGCCGCGTTCGCGCCGGCTTAAGTGAAACGTTAACTAAAGAAATTAAGGTAAACAATTGTTTTACAATCGCTTCACCTCGGCGTGATCGCACCAGTCTCACCGACCGTGTTAGGTACATTCCGATTTCTGCATATCGGAGTTACGGTTCGTGACGGATACCAAGCACATTGACTGGGTGGATAGCGCGAAGGGCATGTCGATCCTCATGGTGGTCATGCTCTATTCCACTTATTCGGTCGGCGAGGACACCGGCCAGATCGGCGCGCTCCACTGGATCGCCGGCTATCTGACGCCATTTCGCATGCCGGATTTCTTCGCCATTTCCGGCCTGTTCCTTTCCCGAACCCTTAGAAAAAGTCTTCTGACCTTTTTCGACAGGCGGGTCGTCCACTACGCCTATTTCTATCTCGTCTGGGCGTTTATCCACATCACGATCAAGGTTGCGATCGGTGCCGGCAATCCGGAACTGGCGGCAGTGGAACTCGTCCAGTCGCTCATAGAGCCCTATGGCGTCTTGTGGTTCATCTACGTGCTCGCCCTGTTCAATCTCGCCGTCAAGCTGCTTGAGGTAATGAAGGTGCCGCACGGACTGGCGCTCGCTGGCGCCGCCGTCCTGCAGATCGCGCCGGTCCATACCGGATCCTATGCCATCGACCAGTTCGCCGCCTATTTCGTCTATTTCTATGCCGGCTATGCGCTGGCGCCGGTGTTCTTCAGGGTCGTGGCCTCCGCTCAGGCGCACAAGCGGCTTGCGCTCGCCGGCCTTGCCATCTGGGCCATCGTCAACGGGCTGGCCGTGTTCCTGCCCACCCATACGGCACACACCACCAGCTTCGACATGGGGCTCGCCGGCCTGCCGGGCCTGCACCTGGTCTTCGCCTTTCTCGGCATACTGGCCATCTTCGTTTTCGCCAGCCTGATCGCTCCCTTGCGCTCCATGGGCTGGCTCACATGGATCGGCAAGCGCTCCATCGTGCTTTATGTGTCCTTCGCCCTGCCGATGACGGCTGCGCGCCTGACCTTTTTGAAGTTCAACCTCATTCCGGACATCACGGCCCTGAGCATCGCGGTCTACGCCGCCGCGCTGATCGGCCCGTTCGTTCTTTACGCGCTGGTGCAGAAAACCGGCTATGGGCGTTTCCTGTTCAACAGGCCGGATTGGTGCCATATCGACCGGTCACGGCCGCCTTCGCGGCACGTCGCACTCAACCCGGCGGAATGACGCAAGCGAAAGAAGCGGGTTTTGCGCAACTCCCCCTTGCTTTTTTCCCCCATCAATCAATAAAACGCGTCGCAGTCTCCTTGACACTGCGTCGCGTTTTTTCTTGCTCCTGCCAACCGGGATCAAGCCCGGTTGCCGTTTCGAAACGGACACGACAAGGCGCGCGGCGCTTCCTGCAAACGAAGGGTCGTTCATGCGAACCGCCATCCTCCAGTTCCCCGGCTCAAACCGCGACCGCGACATGATCGCGGCGGTCACCAAGATTTCCGGCACGCCGCCCGTCATGGTCTGGCACAAGGAAACCTCCCTGCCCGATGTCGATCTCGTCATCCTGCCCGGCGGCTTCTCCTACGGCGATTATCTGAGATCCGGCGCCATCGCGGCGCGCGCGCCCATTATGGATGCGGTTCGAACGGCCGCTGACCGGGGCGTCAATGTGCTGGGGGTCTGTAACGGCTTTCAGATCCTGACAGAAGCCGGATTGCTTCCGGGCGTTTTGATGCGCAACGCCTCCATTCGCTTCGTATGCCGAGAGATCAAGCTGGAAGTCGTCAACGCCGACACCGCCTTCACCTCCCAGTACCGGCGCGGCCAGATCATCCGCTGCCCGGTCGCCCATATGGACGGCAATTTCTTCGCCGAACCGGACACGCTAAAAAGGATCGAGGACAGGGATCAGGTCGCCTTCCGCTATGCGCTCGGCACCAATCCCAACGGATCGATCAACGACATCGCCGGCATTCTCAACGCGAAAAAGAACGTGCTCGGCATGATGCCGCATCCGGAAAACCTGATCGAACCCACCCATGGCGGCACCGACGGACGGGCGCTGTTCGAAAGCCTGTTCGAGCGGGTGATGGCCTAGCCATGCCCGACCCTCTGCCACTCAAGGCGGCGATCGTCCTGTTTCCCGGCGTCGAGGAACTCGATTTCGTCGGGCCGTGGGAAGTCTTCTCGATGGCGCGTTTTGGCGACCTGCCCATCGCCCCGGTTCTCGTCGCGGAGACGATGGAGCCGATCACCTGCGCCAAGGGCATGCGCGTTTTGCCCGACAGGAGCTTTGCCGACCTGCCCGCGCCGGATCTCATCTGCGTTCCCGGCGGTCAGGGCACGCGCCGCGAAATCGACAATCCGGTGCTTGTCGACTACATCGCCTCCGCCGCGTCCTCGTGCAAATGGATTTCCTCGGTGTGCACCGGCTCCGCGCTCCTCGGCAAGGCCGGCCTTACCGCGGGAAAGCGCATAACCACTCACTGGGCCGCCATGGATTTCGTGGCGGCGAACGCCCCGGGCGCAACGCTCGTTCATGATGAACGGGTCGTTGTCGACGGCCCCCTCGTTTCCGGCGCCGGCGTTTCCGCCGGCATCGACATGGCCTTGACGCTTGTTGGGCTCCTTTTTGGAGAAAACGCCGCCCGCAAAGTCCAAAAAGGCATGGAATACTATCCCGAGCCGCCTTTTGGCGGCACGAACCCGGCTGGGGCAGGTCAATGACCCGCTCCAGTTTCTTGAGTTTTGACGTTTTCGAACTGGCGAACCGGTGTCCGTTTCGCCTGAAAATGCTCTAGGAAGGCCCGAGCATGATCCCCAACGAACCCCAGATCACCCCCGATCTCATCGCCGCCCACGGGCTCAAGCCCGAGGAATACGACAAGATCCTCGAACTGATCGGGCGCGAACCGAGCGTTCACCGAACTCGGCATCTTCTCGGCCATGTGGAACGAGCACTGCTCGTACAAATCATCGAAGAAATGGCTCAAGACCCTGCCGACGACCGGCAAGTCCGGGTCATTCAGGGGCCGGGCGAGAATGCCGGTATCGTCGATATCGGCGACGGCCAGTGCGTCGTCTTCAAGATGGAATCGCACAACCACCCCTCCTATCATCGAGCCCTATCAGGGCGCGGCGACCGGCATTGGCGGCATTTTGCGCGACGTGTTCACCATGGGCGCACGCCCCGTCGCGGCGATGAATTCGCTTTGCGCTTCGGCGAGCCCGAGCATGAAAAGACCCGGCACCTGGTCTCCGGCGTCGTCTCCGGCATCGGCGGCTATGGCAACAGCCTTCGGCGTGCCGACCGTTGGCGGCGAGGTCGAGTTCAACGCCCGCTACAACGGCAACATCCTGGTCAACGCCTTTGCCGCCGGCATCGCCGACACCGACAAGATCTTTTATTCCGAAGCCAAGGGCGTCGGCCTGCCGGTCGTCTATCTCGGCGCCAAGACCGGACGCGACGGCGTCGGCGGCGCCACCATGGCCTCGGCCGAATTCGACGACCAGATCGATGAGAAGCGCCCGACCGTCCAGGTCGGCGACCCCTTCACCGAAAAGCGCCTGCTCGATGCCTGTCTCGAACTGATGGAAACCGGCGCCGTCATCGCCATTCAGGACATGGGCGCGGCGGGCCTCACCTGCTCGGCCGTCGAAATGGGCGCCAAGGGCGATCTCGGCATCGAACTCGATCTCGACAAGGTGCCGGTGCAGCGCCGAAGCGATGACGCCCTACGAAATGATGCTCAGTGAAAGCCAGGAGCGCATGCTCATGGTGCTTCAATCCGGAAAAGGAAGACGCGGCCCGCGCCGTCTTCGAGAAATGGGAGCTCGATTTCGCCACCATCGGCGTCACCACCGACGATCTTGCAGGTTCCGCATCCTCTGGCAGGGCACGGAAGTCGCCAATCTGCCGATCAAGGATCTTAGGCGACGAAGCGCCCGAATATGATCGTCCGTGGGTCGAGCCGAAAAAGGCCAAACCGCTCAAGGCGCCCGTACCGCCGGTCGATATCGCCGAGGCGCTTTTGCGGCTGGTCGGATCGTCGGATTTGAGCTGCCGTCGCTGGGTCTACGAACAATACGACACGCTGATCCAGGCCAACGGGCTGCAATTGCCGGGCGGCGATGCCGGCGTCGTGCGTGTCGACGGACACCCGACCAAGGCGCTTGCCTTCACCTCGGACGTCAACCCGCGCTATTGTGACGCCGATCCGTTCGAAGGCGGCAAGCAGGCCGTAGCCGAGTGCTGGCGCAACCTCACGGCGACCGGCGCCGAACCGCTGGCGGCGACCGACAACCTCAATTTCGGCAATCCGGAAAAGCCCGAAGCCATGGGCCAGTTCGTGCGCGCCATTCAAGGCGTGTCCGAAGCCTGCCGCACGCTTGAATTCCCCATCGTCTCCGGCAATGTCTCGCTTTACAACGAAACCAACGGCACCGGCATCCTGCCCACGCCGACCATTGCCGGCGTCGGTCTCATCCCCGATGCCGCCTTCATGGCAAAGATCGCTTTCGCCAGCGAAGGCGACGCCATTCTTCTTGTCGGCGCGCCGGACGACTGGGGCACGCATCTGGGACAGTCGCGATTCCTCTCGGTCCTGTTCGGTCGCGACGAAGGCACCCCGCCCCCGGTCGATCTCGCCCATGAAAAACAGGTCGGCGATTTCGTGCGCGGCCTGATCCGTTCCGGCAAGGCGACCGCCTGTCACGATCTTTCCGACGGGGGGCTGGGCGTGGCCCTGGCCGAAATGGCCATGGCCTCCGGCATCGGCGCCAAGGTGACCCAGCTCAACGACGAAAACCCGGCTGCGGTGTTTTTCGGCGAGGACCAGGGCCGCTATCTCATCACCATCTCTCGCGACGATCTCGATGCCGTTCAGGAAGCAGCCAAGGCCGCCGGCATCCTCGCGCCGTGGATCGGCACGACCGGCGGCGACGCCGTTCAGCTCGGCGAAGCGCGCGCGGTGCCCGTGTCAGACCTCGTTTCCGTTCACGAGGACTGGTTCCCGCGTTTCATGGGGTAATGTCGTAACGCTTGAATTCCCGCGCCAGCCAGCTGTCGGGCGACAGTGAGGTGATGCGATCTTACTCGCGGACGCCTCGCGAACGGAAATGCCGTTCGTTCAGCCTCCGGCGCGCGGCACCATTGACGCCCGAAGGCCGAACCGCCATATCATCGGGAGACGAGTCTAGGGGCACGATCATGGCCATGCAGGCAGGCGAAATTGAAAAGTTGATCCGGGAAGCCTTTCCCGACGCGACGGTCGAGATCCGCGATCTTGCCGGCGATGGCGATCACTATGCCGCCAAGGTCATGTCAGCCAGCTTCGTCGGCAAGTCCCGGGTGGAACAACAGCGCATGGTCTACGATGCGCTCAAGGGCAAGATGGGCGACACCCTGCATGCCCTGGCGCTTCAGACCAGCGCGCCTTAATGCGGGTCAACCTCACATTTTCTTGATCTCGACAGCCGGCGCCTCTTGGCATATGCAAAGCATTCTCACTGTTTTGCGGGCTCTTGATCCCGCCTAAGCATCAAGGACAGATTCATGAGCGACATCACCGCCTTCATCGACAATGCCGTCAAATCCAACGACGTCTTCCTGTTCATGAAAGGCACACCCGATTTTCCGCAATGTGGTTTTTCCGGTCAGGTCGTGAAGATCCTGCGCTATCTCGACGTCGGTTTTAATAGCGCCAATGTGCTCGAAAGCGACGAACTCAGACAGGGCGTCAAGGACTACGCCAACTGGCCGACCTTCCCTCAGCTCTACGTCAAGGGCGAGTTCGTCGGCGGCGCCGATATCGTGCGCGAGATGTTCCAGGCCGGCGAATTGCAGGACCTCATGACCAAGGCCGGCATCGCCGTCAAACAGACAAGCTGAACGTCGGACTCCCGTCATTTCATCGCGTCCGGCCGGCCAAAGCGCCGGCCGTATTGTTTCGAGGTGCCGCGGCATTCCGGACTGCCGGGGTGCGGCCCCCTTGCCTTGCGCGCCAAATGGGCAGAAGTATCCCCCCTTATTCCAGATATCGATCACCCTAACTGAGAGTCTCATGTCGACTAAAAAAACGGTACTCGGCCTGTCACGTTTCGAATTCATCGCCCTGGTTGCCGCTTTGATGTCGCTGAACGCCCTCGCGATCGATGTCATGTTGCCTGCCCTGCCCGACATTGGTGCCAGTCTCGGCATCAGTGCCGATAACGACCGTCAGTTCGTGCTGACCGTTTATACGCTCGGCTTCGGGTTGAGCCAGATCGTCTATGGGCCGATCGCCGATCGTTTCGGTCGACGCTCGCCGCTCATGGTCGGGATGGTCATCTACTTTTTCGCCGCCATCCTGGTGCCCTTGTCGCCGAACTACACAACGCTTCTGGCCTTGCGTTTCGTGCAGGGGATCGGCGCCGCGGGAACGCGGGTGATCGCGAATTCCGTGGTGCGCGACACGTTCAGCGGCCGTGCCATGGCCGAAGTCATGTCGCTCGTTTTCATGGTCTTCATGGTGCTCCCGATCATCGCGCCCAGCATCGGGCAGATCCTGCTTCTGGCCGGACACTGGAGCTACATCTTCCTGTTCATGGGTGGGCTGGCCGGCGTCTTCGGGCTTTGGGTATTTTTCCGTCTTCCCGAAACGCTTGCCCCGGAAAACCAGCGACCGCTGAAGATCGGCGTCATCATGGACGGTTTTCGCCTGGTTTTCGCGAATCGAACGGCGATCTGGTACGCCACGGGCGGCATTTTCGTGTTTGGCGCGATGACCGGATACATCAACGCCGCCCAACAGATCTATGTCGACGTCTATCAACTCGGGATCTTCTTCCCGCTCGCCTTTGCCAGCCTCGGGCTCATCCAGGCGCTCTCGAACTTTCTCAACTCGCTGATGGTCGGCAGCATTGGCATGCGGCGGCTTTCCCACTACGCCCTTCTCGCCTACACCGGTTCGGCCGCCCTTTTATTCATCATCAGCCTGTTCGGCACGCCCCCACTCTGGCTCTTCCTGTTGCTGTTCGGGTTCACCCAGTTCCATTTCGGCTGGGCGGCCGGAAACATGAACGCCTTGTCCATGGAACCGCTCGGCATGGTCGCGGGCACCGCCTCCGCCGTTTTCGGCGCCATGCAGACGGTGATCGGCGCCCTTCTCGGCCTTGCGATCAGTCATGCCTTCAACGGAACGGTGTCGCCCATCATCGGCGGCTACGCGCTGATGGGGACCATGGCGCTTTTGTGCGTGCTGATCGCCGAAAGGGGAAAGCTGTTTGGCGTCGGCGAGGAGTATCGCGAGCACGGCCACGAGGCCGCCGAGCCGTAAACTGTTTGGCGCTTTACAGAGAACCACAACGGCCATCGTTGCGAGCACCCGAAAGGTGCGCGGCAATTAAGGGGGGCTCGGATACGGGGAAGCACTTCGTGGATTGCCGCGCCGTCCGATGCGGCGCTTAGATCATTTCACCGTTTCATTGAAACGCTGAAATGATCCAGCTCTTTGTTTTATCGCGTTTTCGAATTGCAAAACCGGTATCCACTTTTGCTGAAAACGCCCTAACAACGAGGTGCGAGCCGGTTTGAACAGGTCCCGTCTATTGGCCGAGCAGGTCGAGCGGCGCACTGTCATCCAGTGTCGGCGACGGCAACATGGGATCCTGGCTTTCTCCGAGGTCTTTTAGAAGATCCTCGATATTCTTCTGGCCTTCCTGCTGGATGACCATGCCGGTCGGCTGTTGTTGCCCACCCGTTTCCGGGGGCTGGACGGGTGTTTTGTCCGGCGTTGCGGCCGCCGCTGCCGCTTCGGCTTCCGCCCGAGCTTTTGCGTCCGCCGCCGCCTTGGCCTGGGCGTCCGCCGCTGCCTTGGCCTTGGCCTCGGCATCTGCCCTGGCCTTTGCTTCCGCCTCGGCCTGGGCAGCAGCTTGTTCGGCCTTGCGCCGGGCCTCGATCGCCATCAGACGGGCTCGTTCTTCGGCGGCAGCATGGGCCCGCGCCTCGTCTTCGGCCTTGAGCTTTTCAAGCCGTTCCACTTCGATCTCGTAAGCACGCACCTGAATGGAATCCACCATCTGGGCAAGATCCAGCTCATGTTCCGGCGCGAAAATGGTGCCGCCAAGCACGGCGCTGATGCGGGCGGTTGACTCGTTGATCAGGGCGCCGTCTCCCACCGTGCCGCTCGGCGACAGGGTCCAGCCGCCCGAAACGCCGAGATCGGACAGATTGAAGGCGGCGCTGCCATAAAGCTCGCCCTTGCCCGAACTGGCGGCGAGGTTGTCGGCCCTGAGCGTGCCGCCGGCCAGCGACAACACGCCATCCATCTGATCCGCCCTGAACGGTCCCGACGACAGGGCCTTGGCGACAAGGTCCGCCAACTGGCCGGCATCGAGGCCAAGCAGCGTGTCGGACTGGGCGATGGTTTCGAACGCACCCGGATCGAAGCCGGCGATGGCAATGTCCCTGGCCGAAAAACTGCCCTGCCCGCTGAGAGAGGCAATGATGGCGGCAAGGGTTTCGCCCGTGCCATCGAATTGCAGCGAACTGGTGATCGTGGCGTCAAGGGTTTCGGCCGGCGCTTCCGGCAAAAGCGCATCGAGAGAAACGGCGTCGAGGCCGAGCCGCCCCGTGACGTGGCGCGGTCCAAGCGTGCCGGCGCAGCAAAGCCCGAGATCGAGCGACAGCGTGCCCCCGCCCATTCGGGCGCTGAGCCCGCGCAGCCTTGTGTTGCGGTCATCCCAGTAGACGGTGAAATTGGTCTCGCCGGCCAGCGCCTGGCCATCGCTGGTGATGGCATTGGCGGCAACCGAGATGCGGCCGCGCGTCGATCGCGGCGCCGCGGCTTCGGCAAACGGACCGTCTGGCCAGACGCCCCCTTCGAGATCGAGAAGCGCGGCGCCGCCGACAAAAAGGGACGCAAACCCGGAAACATCAACACCGCCGAGGGTGAGCGAACCGGAATAAAGCGGGGTTCCCGCTTCCAGCGCCCGGACCAGTTCGCCGTGCACGCTGGTGCCGCCGGCATCGGCATTGAGCGCAGACAGCGTCACCGACTGCAGACCGGTAAAGGAAATTTCCGACACGCCGCTGATTTTGGGCAGATACAGATCACTCACCCCGACAACGCCGGCCCAATCCGCCGGTTTTTCGAGCGTAAATTCGAGTTTGCCCCGCCCCTTGATCGCGCCGAGATCGCTGGGAATGACGCTGCCGGTATATTGCAGCTTGTCGGTCGGACTGGCGAAGGTCAGTTGCACGTCCATGGAATTGGCCGGGCTGCCCGTGGCGATGAGGGTCGCACTCGCTTTTCCGGTCGTGTCGAGATCGGCATCGATGCCGAGTTCCGCCGCGAGGGCAGCAGGCGAGTCCGACGTGAGCGTGGCGCGTATGCCCATCTTGGCGTGTAAATAGCTCGTCAGCCCCTGTTCGAGATTGGCCGCAACGACAAGCGCGCTGTCTCCCGCCCGGCCGGAGATGTCGAGTTTCTGGACACCGGCATCGTCCGGTGCGGTCAAATCGATGTCGAGACTGGCCGGCAGGAGGCGGGCGATGCCGGGTTGCAGCTCCGGGGCGACGCCCAAATGCTGATAAAGGAATGGCAGAATTTTCGTTTCGGCGTCGGCATCGGCGTCAAGGATAAGCCGGCCATTGGCGGTAAGTTCGGGCTTGGTTCCCGGTTTCCAGCCGCCAGACAGGGTAAAGCTCGCACCCCCCCAGTCACCCGCCGCCATGTGATCGAAGTTGATGCCCTTGCCGGCCCAGGACCCGCGCGCGGAAAGCTTGCTGCCGGCCAGACCAAACAGGTCGAGCGTTTCGGCATCCATGTCGAACGATCCGCCCGCAAAACTCGATGCGAAACGGGGATCGTCGCCAATTTCGGGCAGGACCGCGAACAATGTCGCGCTTTGCGCGGCATCGAACGCGCCGAGATGGGCCGCGATATCGAGTTGGCCGCCGGGCGAAGGAACCGTGCCGGAAAAGGTGAATTCAGCGCCGTCGATCCGTCCCGTCCCGTTGGAAAGGGTCACGCTTGCGTCTTTCAGCCCGAGATCGGCGCCAAGGCTGGCGCTGATGCCGTAAAGCGGCGTTCTTTCATCGAGCGACCGCCAGAGCTGCACCAGCGCGTCGAGCCGATCGGTCTCCAGGCCGACATGGCCGCTAAATGACGGCTTGCCGTCACGATCGCCGAGCGTGCCGCTGAGCACCAGCGACGCATCGCCCGGAAGCTTGCCCTTGAAGGTTTCGACCTGCCAGCTTTTACCATCGGTGGCGGCGTCGAGCCTCACTTCGCGCAGGGAAAAGGCCCGGATGTCGAGTTCGGAAATATCGACATTGATGCTGCCGGTTATCGGCGGCACCGGCGGTGTCGGCAGTTCGGACAAAAGCCGGACCAGTTCGTAAGGATCGTTTTCCGATGTCTTTCGCGCATCGCGGGGCGCCAGGCTGACCACCCCGCCCGAAACAACGGCGCCGAAACTCGGCGTTTCTCCGAGATTGATGCTTGCCGCGCCGGTCAGGCGCGTACCGGCGCGGTTTTCGTCGGGCACGATCACGTAACTGGTCAGGCGGACGCGTTCGGTATTGGCGTCGATTTTGGCGTCGAGCACGAGATTGCCGCGTACCGAGCCGTTATCGGCCGGTGGCGGCTGGCGAAAGGTCAGCTTTCCGGAAAAGCCGGGGTCCACGCCGGACTGGAACAGCCCGTCGGCACTGAGCACGAATCCGGCATCGATCGCCTTCAAAAACAGGGCGAGCTGCAACCCGCCATCCGCATTCATCTGGGAGGTGTTGATGCGCACCTGATAGGGGGCGCCCTGAAACTGCCCGGTGGCATTGAAGCCGAACGGCCCGCGCAGGGCCGACATGGTCAGATTGCCCTCGATATCGGCGAACTGCCAGGTCCCACCATTGCGGGCATCGGCAAGGGTGACAGTGCTTTGGGTCAGGTCGGCCCTGGCGACCGAGACATTGGTGGCATTGACCGTTTCGGGCAGATTGACCGGCACCGTGACATGGCCGTTTGCGCCGATACTGAGGCGTATGTCCGCTCCGGAGATGATGAGCTTGGTGATCGTGTAGCGGTCGCGCAGAAAATCGGACAGCGAGAAATCGGCTTCGGCGTGCGCGATGCGCGCCACCGGGCTGGTTTCGGGACCGACGCTGATGCCATCGATGGTGATCCGCGGCTGCGGCAGAAAATGAATGTCGATCCTGCCCGAAACGGTGACGGGCGTGCCCAGCGCCTCGGTGGCAAGCGTCTCGATCTGCGGACGACGATCCGACCAGTCGATGAAATAAGGTGCGATGAACGCAAACGAAATCAGCAGTATCAGTAAACTGCCAAGGACGATGTAGAGACGGTTGAGCACGTTTGACCTGCCTGATGCCCGCCAACTCTATCGAGCGCGTACAAACTCTGCTCCCGGATTGACATGTAGAGGCATCAAGTGCAAGCGCACAAAGTCAGTTTTCACGTTCATGCGTAGTGATTGGCAATCACCGCATTGGCGATTTCGGGGGCATCGATCACACCAACCACGTCTTCGGCGCGCGGAATCCGGCTTGCCGAGTTCGAAACGACGATCGCCAGTGAGCGTTTGCGCCGGTTCATGCGGGTGATGATGGTGTTGAGAATGCTCGATTCCGGCGCGATGACATAATCCTCGTCCATCATCGAACCGAGCGTCTGGCCGGCGAAACGATCGACGGCATGCGCTTCGGTCAGCCTCACGAACCCGAGAATGCGCGAGTCTTCGGCCACGATCACCGTCGCGCGCTTGCCGTCGATTTCGTCGAGCGCATCGATGATCGGTGTCTGTTTGGGCATCACGAACACGTCGCGATTCATCAGTTCGCGCGCCTGGCGCACCAAATACATGTTGGTATGCCGGTTGACCGGGATCGGCCGTCCGCGCTTGCGCAGCTTGATGGTATAGATGTTTTCCTTGACCAGGGCGCGGCGCACGCCGACCGCCAGGGCCACCGCAAGCACCAGCGGCACGATGATGTTGTAGTCCCGCGTCATCTCGAAAATCATGACGATGGCCATCATCGAGGCGCCCGTGCCGCCACCAACCATGGCGCCCATGCCGACCACGGCGAATTCAGCCGGAGAGAATCCCATTCCGGGGAACAGGGCGCTGCAGGCCGCACCGATGGCCGCGCCAAGGGTTGCGCCCATGAACAGGGACGGCGCGAACACGCCGCCCGAGGCACCCGATCCGAGACTGACCGAGGTGGCGAAGATCTTGCCCAAAAAGATCGCCGCAATCATCCAGAACGACGTCATGCCGCCATCGAAAATGGCCTGGATCGTCGCATAGCCAACGCCAGCCGTCTGGTAGTGCCCCGTGCTCAGTGACATTCCGTAGGCGAGCAGCCCGATGCTCAGCATGCCGATGATGTTCTGCACATAGGGGCCGCCCGGCAGGGTCGGGAAGAAATCCTCGCAGATGGCGAGGAACCGGATGAAGGCCCAGCTCGCCACGCCAGCCGCCAGGCCGAGCAGCACGAAGGCGAGCAGAAGCACGATGTTGAAATCCGGATCGGGACCCATGACGCTTGATGGCACCATGAAGGCCGGATCGATGCCCAGGAACAGCCGCCCGATGGCGGTTGCCGTCGCCGTGGCGATGACCACCGGCAGGAAGGTCCGGTTCGAGACTTCCGGCAACAGCAGTTCGACCGCGAACAGCACCCCGCCAAGCGGCGTGTTGAAGGTCGCCGCGATGCCGGCGCCGGCGCCGGCCGACAACAGCGTGATCTTTTGCCAGCGCGGCAATTGCAGCTTGCGCGCCAGAGTCGACCCGAACGAGGCGCCGATCTGGATGATCGGCCCTTCCCGGCCGACCGAAGCGCCGGACCCGATGGAAATCGCCGAGGCCAGCATCTTGATGACCGCGACGACGCCGCGCACGTTGCCCTTGTTGTGATAGATCGCGTACATCACTTCGGGAACGCCGTGCCCCTTGGCTTCGGGGGCGAAGGTCTGGACCAGCCAGACGACGATCAGGCCGCCAATAACGGGCGCGAAGATGATGCCGAACCCCCAGGGATTGACGGCATCGTAGTGGTTGGCGTCGTAAAGGAAGCTGAATTTGCCGAGGAAGAACAGATTGTGCACGACCGCGATCATGAAGCGGAAGAGCACGGCGCCCATGGCTGCGACGATGCCGATGAGAAAGGCAAGGACGCACAGGAAAGGCAGGGAGATGTCGTTCCCTTCGGCCGGAGAATCGTCGACGACGGCGGGAGAAACCGTTTGAGACTCAGATACTGGCATGTTTTTTGCGGGGTCAGGAGGTTGGCGCGTTCCTGCACCTTCGGTTGCGTTGCGTCAAGCTCACCGATCAGTTTCGTCCTGGAAACGTTAAAATCCAGTCGATGTGACGCATCGGAAGGTCGGCAATCCGCGATGAGGATAATCGTTTGCCCCGCATCATCCAATGCATGGCAGCTTGTACCCCAATTCGCGCCATAAGAAAAAATCCCTTGCGCGCCCTTTGTTTCCCGCCTTGCAGCGGCCGGTTCGGGTGACTAGCCTTTGGGCCGAACGATATGGAAAGACCCATGATCAACGCCCATCAAGACGTCATCTCCGCCATCGGCAACACGCCGCTCATCCGCCTCAACCACGTCTCCGACCTGACGGGATGTGAGATCTGGGGCAAGGCGGAATTCCTCAATCCCGGCCAGTCGGTCAAGGACCGCGCCGCCCTTTTCATCATCCGCGACGCCGAACGGCGCGGGCTCTTGAAACCCGGCGGCACCATCGTCGAAGGCACGGCGGGCAATACCGGCATCGGGTTGAGCGTGGTTGGCAACGCCCTCGGCTATAAATCGGTCATTGTCATTCCCGATACGCAGAGCCAGGAGAAGAAGGATACGCTGCGCCTCAACGGCGCCGAACTGATCGAAGTGCCAGCCGTTCCCTACAAGAACCCGAACAATTTCATAAAAGTTTCCGGCCGGTTGGCTGAAAAACTTGCCAAAGAACTTGAAAATGGTGCGGTCTGGGCCAACCAGTTCGACAATGTGGCCAACCGCGAGGCTCACATCAAGGGAACCTCCCAGGAAATCCTCAAACAGACCGACGGGAAAATCGACGGTTTCATCTGTGCGGCCGGGTCGGGCGGCACGCTGGGCGGTATGTCGCTGGGGCTCAAGGAGGCCAATCCGGGCATCCAGATCGGCCTCGCCGATCCGGAAGGCGCGGCGCTTTATTCCTGGTACACGAGCGGCGAATTGAAATCCGAAGGCAGTTCGATCACCGAGGGAATCGGACAGGCCCGGATCACCGGCAATCTCCAGGACGTGGTGATCGATCACGCCTACCGGATTCCGGATGCCGAGGCCCTGCCCTATCTTTTCGACCTGCTCGAACACGAGGGCCTGTGCCTCGGCGGGTCCTCTGCGATCAACATCGCTGGCGCGGTCCGGCTGGCGCGGGAACTCGGACCAGGCAAGACCATCGTTACGATCCTGTGCGATTATGGCTATCGTTACCAGTCCAAGCTCTTCAACCCGGCTTTCCTCAAATCCAAGGGTCTGCCGGTGCCAGGCTGGCTGGAGCGGAACCCGACAATCAACGTTTCCGACGTATTCGAATAGGACGCACCATGCCTAGCTCACCTCTGGTCACATCCGACTGGCTCGCCGCGCATCTTTATGATGCCGACCTGAGGATCGTCGATGCCTCGTGGTACATGCCGGCATCCGAACGCGACCCCGATGCCGAATATGGCGTGAGCCATATCCCCGGCGCGGTGCGCTTCAACCCGGACGTGATCGCCGACACCTCCATCCCCCTGCCCCACATGCTCGCCGCACCGGAGGTCTTTGCCGAAGCGGTCGGACGTCTCGGGATTTCGGAAACCGACACCATCGTCGTTTACGATGGCGCTGGCCTGTTTTCGGCAGCGCGGGTCTGGTGGAATTTCCGGATCATGGGCGCCAAAAAGGTGTTCGTGCTCGATGGCGGGCTGCCGAAATGGGTTGCCGAGAAACGTCCTCTCGCCGCCGGCTCCATGGCGCCGGTGCCGGCAATCTTCCATCCGGTCTTTTCGCCCGAAGGCGTCGCCGATGTGCCACGCGTGCTGGCCGCGCTCAACGATCCCGGCATTCAGGTCGTCGATGTCCGCTCGGCGGCGCGCTTTCGCGCCGAAGCGCCGGAACCCCGGCCCGGTCTCAGGTCCGGCCACATGCCGGGCGCGAAGAACCTGCCCTTCACCGAGATCGTCGAAAACGGCCGGTTGCGCGATCTGGCGGCCCTCAAGGCCGCCTTCGCTGCGGCGGGGATCGATACTGCAAAACCGGTCATTTCCTCCTGCGGCTCGGGGATCACCGCCCCCTTACTGACCCTCGCCCTCGCCGCCGCCGGTGCCGTGGACGGCGCCGTCTATGACGGGTCGTGGACGGAATGGGGCGGCCGCGATGACGTACCGGTGGTGACGGGTCCCTGATAAAGCGCTGTTGCGACCGGCCTACCTGATCGGCGGCGCGTAGAGCAGTCCGCCCTGCAGGTAGAGGGAATTGGACCCGCGCGGCAGGGCCGTGCCGGTCTGGGACCCGAAATTGCGGGCGTAGATTTCCCCGTAATTGCCCACGGCGTGAATGACCGTCTGCATCCAATTCAAATCGAGGCCGAGGGCCGAACCGAAATCTCCTTCGAGACCGAGAAGACGGCGGATCGAGGCGTTCTTGGTCGATTGCATCGGTTCGAGATTGAGCGAGGTCACCCCGAGTTCTTCCGCCTCGATCAGGCTATAAAGCGTCCAGCGAACGATCTCGAACCACTGGTCGTCGCCCTCGCGCACCACCGGCCCATAGGGCAGTTTGCTGAGTCGTTCGGGCAGAATGCGCCCCAGCTGGACATCGTGGTGCAGGCGATGTTGAGCGTAAAGCCAGCTCGCTGGCGCGGTCAGCACGTTGCAGCGTTCGTTGGCATAGGCAACCAGCAGATCGGCCCGTTCTTCGTAAAGCAGTTCGGCATAATCCGCCCCGATATCGGCGAAGAAGGATTTGACGGCGGCACGCTCGTCCGGATCGTCAAGCAGACACACCGTGACGTCTTTCAGTTCGAACGCGGAGACGACATCGATCGAATCCGGGACCATCAGGGCCAGGCCGTCATAAAAGGAGATCCCGGCAAAGCTGACCCCGAAAACCGTATCGCGGGTAATCGACCAAGCAGCGTTGCGGGCGAGAAGATCGATATCGCCCGCCTGCAGGGCCGCGAATCGCGCCGACCCGGTCAACGGACGGAATTCGACGAGATCGGGGTCTCCGAAAACGGCGGCGGCGACGGCCCGGCAGAAGTCGACGTCAAAACCGGACCACAGGCCGGCTTCGCTCTTCTGGGCAAAACCCGGCATCGGATCGGTGGCGCCGCAAACCAGATGTCCGCGCTGGCGAACGGCATCCAAGGTCTGCGCACTCGCGGGAAAGACAATGAAAATGAGAGCCAGAACCAGTAGAGCCCGACGCAGATACATCACTGAACAAGCCTTTTGTTCCACGCGGCCAGGACGGCCGCCTCTCCCTCGGGGCGCGATATTGCGGCAAGCCCGCGAAACGGGTCAAGCACATGTGCCCGCTTCAAGGTGCGCCCTTTTGGTTTCCCTGTCCGGCCGCAAAGCTCGCGTCCGGATCAATTTGAATGAAGTTTCCTTTCCTCCTGGACGAAGGAAAAGGCCGTTTGTGCGACAATTGGCGTTTTTCACCAGAATGATGGCGCTCGAATGACAAAAAACGGCCGGGCGTTGAACCCGGCCTGACAATTTTCTGGTGATGAAACAAACCGGGTCTTCTGGGGAATCCGGTCATGTCGTCACACTAGGAAAAATCAGTTACAAACACATGACAGCCCTTCATGTCCGGCTTTCGAGACAAAATGCCTCGTTTCCGCCATGCTGACGCCCTTATTCGGTCGGTTTGGCAACAAAGGATCGCGGGTATCATCCTTCATACTGGGAAAGCCTTTCTTTCATGGATTTCTCCTGGCCCGCAATCGTCGGTCTTATATCGGCCCTATGGGGCGGCACGCCGGCGGCCGATTTTGATTCGACACCCAAAAGCCTGCTCGAAGCCGTCTATCGTCAGTCTCCCGCGATCGAGCGCACGCTCAGCGACACGGACATCTATTCCGAGCGGTTGCAGAACCTGTTTTACCACTACAACGCCGAACAGAACCTGATCCTGACCTCCGCCGCCGCCGATCCCGTTCCGGTCGATCTATTGGCGTTCGATCCCCTGTCGACTGAAACAGCCACCGAAAATGTCGTCATTTCCGAGCCGGTCGTCCGTGACGACCAGGCCACCGCCACCGTCAGCTTCGAAAAGGACGGCAAGCCGGTGCAGCTTTCATTCTATCTGGTCGCGGAAAACGACAAATGGCGTATCGACGATATCGCCGCTTTCGGCGATGGCGGACAGCCGTGGCTCCTGAGCTGGTTGTTGCGCTACGATCCGCTTTCGGCGGAGTAAAGACCGGCGTCCCGCGCGCGTTCCTTATTATGTGTGAGGGGCTGTCTCCGCGTTTGACGTATTGTCATGCTTTTGCACCCCCAACGGAGTCGCCCCGCGACTTGATCGCGGGGTCCACTCGCAACGCAAGGCTAATAAGCGCTTGCCGTTTTTCCTCCACGCACCCCTCGCGCAAGAAGGGCAACGCGGAGCAAGACCACAGGCGCCGTGGCAAGATGCCGAAGCGCGTGGGTCCCGGTGTCGAGCACAGCGACGACTCTTGAATGTCGTGCCAATGCCAGTCGAAACAAACAAGCACTGGCAACACCGCCTTTAGCTCCTCGCGTTGCCGAACCGGAAAACCTTGCCCTCGGGCATGACCCGAGGGCGGTTCCCGTCTTGCGGGAAAACGATCCACAGGATCGTTTTCTTTTCCGCAAAACTCCCGGCAACGCTTTATAGTGCCACCGGAACAAAACGAGATTCGTACAGGATGGCGCCTTAGCGAGCATGACGTCCAATTCACCAGTTTCCGGCCGCCCGGCGCCCGGACCCATTACCAGCCAGTTCGGCGCGCGCGCGCCGGCCTATCTCGACGGGCTCAACGAAGAGCAGCGCGATGCCGTGTCGACCGTCGACGGGCCGCTTCTGGTGCTGGCCGGCGCCGGCACCGGCAAGACGCGGGTGCTGACCACCCGCATCGCCCACATCCTCGCCACCCGAAGGGCGCGCGGCGGGCAGATCCTTGCGGTGACCTTCACCAACAAGGCGGCGCGCGAAATGAAGGATCGCGTCGGCCAACTGGTCGGCGGCGCCGTCGAGGGCATGCCCTGGCTTGGTACGTTCCATTCGATCGGCGCGCGCATTCTGAGGCGCCATGCCGAACTTGTCGGGCTGAGGCCCGATTTCACCATTCTCGATACCGACGATCAGGTGCGCCTGATCAAGCAATTGCTCCAGGCCGAAAACATCGACGAGAAACGCTGGCCGGCCCGTCAGTTCGCGTCCATCATGGACGGCTGGAAGAACCGCGGCATGCTGCCCAAGGACATCGGCGCCGCCGACGCGGGCTTTTTCGCCAATGGCAAGGCGGAAAAGCTCTATCACGACTATCAGGCGCGCCTGAAAGTGCTCAACGCCGCCGATTTCGGCGACCTTCTTTTGGAAAACATCCGCCTGTTCCGCGAGAATCCCGGCATTCTCAGCGACTATCACGACCGCTTCCGCTACATGCTGGTCGACGAGTACCAGGACTCCAACGTCGCGCAATACCAATGGCTGCGGCTGCTGGCGGCGGGCACGCCGGAGGTTCTCGCCTCCGCCACGCAACAGACCCGCAACGCCAATATCTGCGTGGTGGGCGACGACGACCAGTCGATCTACGGCTGGCGCGGCGCCGAGGTGGACAACATCTTGAGGTTTGAAAAGGATTTCCCCGGCGCCAAGGTGATCCGGCTCGAACGCAATTATCGCTCGACCTCCAACATCCTTGCCACCGCCTCACACCTGATCGCCCACAACGAATCCCGGCTCGGCAAAACCCTGCAAACAGATGTCGGCGAACTCGGCGAGAAAGTCGCCGTCACCTCGGTCTGGGACAGTGAAGAAGAGGCCCGTCAGGTCGGCGAGGAGATCGAAGACTACCAGCGCGAAGGCGACCAACTCAATTCCATGGCGATCCTCGTTCGGACGACGGCGCAGATGCGCGCCTTCGAAGAACGGTTCAACACGCTCGGCCTTACCTATCGCGTCATCGGCGGCCCGCGTTTTTACGAGCGCAAGGAAATCCGCGACGCCCTCGCCTATTTGCGCGTGGTCAACCAGCCGGCCGACGATCTCGCCTTCGAGCGTATCGTCAACGTGCCCAAGCGCGGCATCGGCGACACCACGGTCAAGACGCTGATGGCCGTCGCCCGCGCCCAGAACGTCCCCCTGTTCGAAGCGACGCGCCAACTGGTCGAGACCGAGGAACTGAAGCCGCGCCAGCGCACCGTCCTCAACGAGCTGATCCACCAGTTCGAGGACTGGGCCTTCAAGGCCCGCTCCATCACCCATTACGAACTGGCCCAGCAGATTCTCGACGAATCCGGCTACACAGCCATGTGGCAGAACGACAAGAGCGCCGATGCCTATGGGCGGCTGGAAAACCTCAAGGAACTCGTGCGCTTCATGGAAGAGTTCGATAGCCTCACCGGCTTTCTCGAACACGTCTCGCTGGTCATGGACCGCGATAGCGGCGAGGGTGAGGATGCCGTTTCGATCATGACGCTGCATTCGGCCAAGGGGCTGGAATTCAACACGGTCTTTCTGCCCGGCTGGGAGGATGGCCTTTTCCCCAACCAGCGCGCGCTGGACGAATACGGCAAGGTGGGCCTGGAAGAAGAGCGACGCCTTGCCTATGTCGGCATCACCCGCGCCCGCAAGCGCGCGCGCATCTCGCTGGCCCAGAACCGGCGCACCCACGGGCTCTGGCAGTCGGCCATCCCGTCCCGCTTTCTCGACGAACTGCCGGCCGAGGCGGTCGAGGTCAAGGATACCGGCTCCTCTTATGGTGGCTACACCTATGGTGGTCGTTCGAACCTCAACAATTTCAACAAGTTCACCCGCGACCCGTTCGACAGCCTTTACGAAAGCCCGGGCTGGAAACGCGCCCGCGCCCAGCAGGCTTCACGCCAATCGCGCGGCCCGATGACCATCGAAGGCGAACTGGTCGCCCGTTCCGTCGACGACGGACGCGGCTCTGCCTACGCCGTCGGCGACAGCGTCATCCACTTGAAGTTCGGCACCGGCAAAGTAACGGCGATCGAGGGCAACAAGCTCACCATCGATTTCGACGGCGTCGGACGCAAGAAGGTGATCGAGAGCTTCGTCAAGCGAGGGTGAAATATTCCTTTGGCCCGACTCTCTCACTCGAACTACTCAAAGTCTCCAACCTTCGAATTATCATTAGCACCCCGTTCCAGCATCGATTCTAGTAAATCAGAGGCCGGATCTGGTCTTTGAGGTTTCGCTGTAGATCTTTCCCGTTCCTTCATAGTGTGAAAGCGCAGCTCTGCCACTGAAACCGTAGAGAGATTCTGAATAGCCCCGAGTTTTCTAGACGCCCTCGGTGCTCATTCTCTGCTGCCGTTCGAACTCGACGGGAGGCAGCATTCCGTTCCTGACGTGCTTGCGTATTGGGTTGTAGAACATCTCGATGTAATCGAACACGTCCTGCCGGGCTTCTGCGCGGGTTTTGTAGGCCCGGCGCCGTATCCGTTCCCGCTTGAGCAGGTTGAAGAAGCTCTCGGCGACGGCGTTGTCGTGGCAGTTGCCGCGGCGGCTCATCGAGTGTTCCAGGTTGTGATGCTTGAGGAATGCAGCCCAGTCCATGCTGGTGAACTGGGAGCCCTGGTCCGAGTGGATCAGCACCTTGCCCTTCGGCTTCCGTCTCCACACCGCCATCAGCAATGCCTGTAGGACCACGTCCGTGGTCTGGCGGCTCTGCATCGACCATCCGACGACACGCCGGGAATAAAGATCGATGACGACCGCCAGGTAGGCGAAGCCTTCCAGCGTCCGGATATAAGTGATGTCTGTCACCCAGGCCCGATCAGGGACTTCTACGTCGAACTGCCGGTCCAGCGTGTTGTCGACGACGACCGAAGGCTTGCCACCATAGCTTCCCGGCCGGCGCTTGTAGCCGATCTGGGCCTTGATCCCGGCCAGTCTTGCCAGTCGTGCAACCCGGTTCGGGCAACAGGTCTCTCCCTGATCAAGAAGATCATCGTGGAGCTTGCGATAGCCATAGACCTTGCCGCTGTCATGCCAGGCTGCCCTGATGAGCTCGGTCTGCCGGACATCCTCCTCCGCTCGCTTGCTCAGCGGGGTCTTCAGCCAGGCATAGAAGCCACTGGGTTGGATGCGCAGGCACCGACACATCGCACGCACCGAAAACAGCGGGCGATGCTCGGCAACGAACGCGTATCTCACTTTGCATCCTTGGCGAAATACGCGGTCGCTTTTTTTAGGATGTCGCGCTCCTCGGTGACGCGCGTCAGCTCCTTCTTCAGTCGTCGAATCTCGGCATCCTTGCCATCGTCGGCCGACCCCGCCGCCGAAAACCTCCTCTTCCACTCGTAGAGCGAGTGCGGGCTGACCCCGAGACGCTTCGAAACCTCCGCAACCGGATAGCCCCGTTCGGTGATCTGTGCCACCGCGTCCCGCTTGAACTCGTCACTGAAGTTGGCTTTGCCCATCTTGGCCTCCTTGCCTCAAAATTAGGGAAGAAGGCGTCTACGAATCTAGGGGCTATTCATTCCGAACTTCTCTGGCATTAGCATCCTGGCTTTCAATCCATAAATTGATGGTTCTAGCGAACTTTCTATCTCCAAAAAGGGTGATACAGTTTTCAATTCCCGTACCCATTCGAGGCCGCGTAACATCCCCTGCCAAACGGTTCATCGCCAGTTCGTTTAGGTCGGCCTGTTCTTCTGCAATCAAATTTGTGTAGCTTTTCATGAAGGTGGCCAGCACCTTCTCCGGTGTGGTACCAGCATCAAATTGCGCTTGAGCAATTTCACTCAGTTTTGCACGTATTCTTTGTGCGTACTTCTTGCGACGCATCGAGATATCTCCTGCGTTCTTACGCATTGGAAACAAATCAGACTAAATGAATCATTCAATTTTCTTTAGAACAGATGCTGAACGTATTTTTCCACAGGAAAGCGTCAGTTCTCCCTCGGAGTCATCCCGGTGCTTGACACCGGGATCCATTCGCGTCTGACACACGCCGCAGCACCTGTTGGTTCACCCTTCTCTTGCGAGTGGTGAGCTCAGTCTCCACTCACGACGATGCGGTCGGGGATGGCGCCAGCAGGCCCGCGAGCGCGCCGACCGAGGCCGATCCGATCGCGACGATCGCTTCCGGGATCGTGACGGGCGTGCCGGCGGTCGACACGAAGGCGGCGATGTAGATGCCGCCGAAAACGGTGGCGAGCACGACGACGCCTAGGAAGATCACGACCATCCGATAGATCCAGACATCGGTGTCGAGCGGCTTGAGGATTTTATTCGCTTGCTCCCGCAACGCGCTCCGCGCGTCGTCCGGCAGATCGCTCCGGACGCTCAATGTCGTCAGTTCATTTGCAACGTCTACCCGGTTCATTCGTCTTCTCCATGAAATACGCGATATCCAAAGCGACTTTCCTGCTGTACGGACTGCAAAATTCAGCATAGTTTTTGGTTTAATATTTTGTCAATTAAGTTCAATAGCGCATCGAGTCGGCAGGTTTTGCAAGAATTGGGTAATTGAATGAGAAAAAGCCGACGACCTGGGAAGAAATGAACACCCGCGATGCACATGTTTGGCTTCGCCAAGCTGCACCGAGAGTGGACCCCGGGATCAAGTCCCGGGGCGACCAGAGGGGATGGAAACGTCGTGCGCATCTGACTCTTTGAGTTGTCCAGCAAACAAAAGGGGTAGGAACCACCACGTCGCCCTCGCCTTAACCCGGCCTTGATGCGCGCGCGTGCATCACATTGGGCGAAAGGACGGCGACGATGGCTGAATTGGTGATTTCCGGCGCTTGTGACCGCTTTTGTCACCGTGCGCCTCTTCAAGGGCCCATGGATGCGCAACCCACAATATGTGGCGGCGGCGACACTCGTTTTGGCCGTTTTGCTGCGCATTTCGCCCGATCTCGAGGGCGACATGATCGTCGGGGGAATTGCCGGATTCGTCGGTGCCTGGGCCGGGATCGCGGTGTTCGATCTATTGCTTGTCGGCTGAATGCGTCAGCCGAACATGTGCGCCATCAGCCGCCAGATGATGACGAAAACGCCACCGATGATCATTACCGTCTCGAACGGGGTCAAACGCCAGTTGCTGTTCATCGTGCCGCCGCCCTGATTGTCGATTGAACGGGACACATCGCTGAACCGGCGATGAAGCGCTGCCAGCCGCCGTTCGGCTTCTTTGGCTTTGTCAGATCTGATCGGGCCTGGGAAACTGGACATCGGGGCTCCTTTCCTCTCCCAGATGGGGAGAAGATCGGGCCATTCAATGGCAGACCCATTACAATTTGGTAATGGCGCGCAAAGCGCTCCGGTCACGCCGCGCCGCGGCTGGCCTGATCGCGCAGTTTGGCCTGTTTGATGCCGAGAGCCCGTTCGCGCAGAATGATGAAGACCCCGGCCGCAACGACGATGACGCCGCCGACAAGCATCTGCCAGGTCGGCACCTCTCCGAAAACCCATAACCCGATCAGGATGGAAAAGATCAGGGATGTGTATTCGAACGGCGCCACCACCGACATGTCGGCCTGACGGTAGCATTCGGTCATTAGGATCTGGGCAATGCCGCCGGCGAACCCGGCCGTGACCAGCATCAGCGCCTGGGTCGGCGTCGGCATGACCCAGCCGAAGGGGATGGTGAACAGCGACACGATGGTCGTCGTGATGGAGAAATAGAAAACGATGGTGGCCGAGCGTTCGGTACGGGTCAGATCGCGCACGGCCAGACTGGCGAAACCACCCAGCATGGCGCCACACATGGCCGACATGGCCCCGAGGGTCTCGCCAGACATCAGGCTGACGCCGGACCCGAACACGGTGAGGCGCGGCGAAACGATGATGCCGACGCCAATGAGCCCGAGCAGCACCGCGCTCCAGCGATAGATACGCACCGTCTCCTTGAGGATGAGCGCGCTCAACACGACGATAATCAGCGGCGTGGCGTAGCCGATGGTCGTCGCCTCCGGCAGCGGCAGTTGCGTGAGGGCGAAGAAATTGAACCCCATCACCGTGGCGCCGATCAGCCCGCGCCTCAGATGCGCCCAGGGACGCTTGGTCTTCATGCCGATGATCAGCTCGCGGCGCGAGGCCAGAAAGATCAGGATCGGCGGCAGCGCGAAAAAGGATCGGAAAAAGACGAGTTCGCCCGCCGGCACGCCATCGGCCGATTTCAGGAGGCTCGACATGAACAAAAAGACCAGAACCGAGCTGACCTTCAGCCCGATGCCAAACATGGGTCGATCCTGGCGACCGACGGAACTGGTGGGCGGCTTGGTGGCGACAGACACGAACGGACTCGAAAAAAAGACAGGCGGAAGCCCGTAAGTAAGGACCCGCCACCGAACTTAAGCAAGCCCCGGGGCAAGAGGTTCGAAGAGTGTTTTTATCTTGACCGAAGCCCGTCAGGACAGACGGGAAAAGCGGCGCGCGCCTCAGCCGGGCCGGATGAAGAGGCTTTTCAGGTCGACGATGGAGCGTTGGCGCTGAGCCGAGCCTTTTCGAGCCCCAGCGCCCGTTCGCGCAGGACAATGAAAATGCCCGCCGCAACGACGATGACGGATCCCACCAGCATCTGCCAGGTCGGCACGTCGCCGAAGACCCAGAATCCGATCAGGATGGAAAAAACCAGCGAGATATATTCGAACGGCGCCACCACCGACATGTCGGCATGACGGAAGCACTCGGTCATCAGGATCTGGGCGATACCGCCGGCGAACCCGGCCAGAACCAGAAAGACGGTCTGTTCGAGGTTCGGCCATTTCCAGCCGAACGGAAGGGTCAAAAGCGCGAAGGCGGCGCAGGACACCGAGAAATAGAACACGATCGTGGTCGAGCGCTCGGTCCGGGTCATGTCGCGGATTTCGATGCTGATGATGGCGTTGACGATGGCCGCGCCGATGGCGGCGAGCGTGCCGAGCGCCAGCGTCGATTGCAGATCGAATCCGGAGGTGAAAACGGTCAGGCGCGGCGCCACCATGATGCCGACCCCGACAAGCCCGATCAGCACCGCGCTCCAGCGATAGATGCGCACCACTTCCTTGAGCACCAGAGCGCTCAACACGACGATGAGCAGCGGCGTAGCATAGGAAATGGCAGTCGATTCCGGCAGCGGCAGAGCGGCGAGCGCGTAAAAACCCATGCCCATCGCCACCACGCTGGCCAGACCCCGCTTGACATGGGCCATGGGCCGCTTGGTCTTGAGCGTCTCGATGAATTCGCCACGCACGACCACATAGCCGATGATCGGGACCAGCGCGAAAAACGAACGATAGAAGGCCAGTTCGCCGGTCGGGATATCGCCGCTGGCCTTGAGCAGGGTGCCCATAAGCAAGAAGATGAGAACGGAGGCGACCTTCAACCCGATGCCGAGCATGGGCCGGTCCTGCCGGCTCTGCGGCGCGTTGTATTTGCTGAAGACGGTGACGTTGGACACGTGAAGAGCTGCGCCGCAGGCTAAAGGAGACCTTGGCAGTTAGCCCTCTTCCCCGCCATCACGCAAGCGCGTTTGCGCATCGCAGCCCTGCAAGATTGATCAGCGTCGACCGGCCTGCCCCATCGCGACGCACAAATCGACCATCTGTTTGATGGCGCGGCTTTGCTCCGGCGTCGGCGCGATCGCCTCGATAGCCGACCACAGATCGTTGTCCTCGATCTGTTCGAACGAACAGGCGCAGTAGCGGGCGCAATAGCCGGGATCGTCCGCATCCAGCTCGCAACTCGGCTGGCATTCGCCCATGAACCGTTCGGCGCGGTGCCAGTTCTCATGTGGATTGACGAACGTATCGAGCGGCACGATGACGCCGAGCAGGAGCGGTTGATGTACGAGATAAAGAATGAGCGTGTGACGTCCGATCCATTTGAGCGCTCCGCCCATCGGGCCCCAGCGGACCGGTGCTGCAAGCCATGCCTTGGGCGCCGGCAGGCTCAACAGGCGTCCCAGCGCCATGCCGATCAAGAAGACGCCGAACCAGGGAAAGATCGGCACGAGATCGTTGGTCAGCGGGGGAACCTGCCAGAAACCAAGCCAGGACAAGGGCTTGGCGTTGAACGCTGCATCATGGAATCCAACGCCGAAGGCGATGACGGCAGCACCAGCAAGAAGGAGCGGCAGGGAGGGCACCCTCAGAAAGACAAGCCCCAAAAGCGCGAACAGCGCCAGGGCGTGCAACACGCCGAAATAAACAAAGGCCGGCCTGAAGCTGACCCAGGTCGCAATGGTGATCACCAGTGCGGCCCCGACAAGAACGACGAAACGCCGCCAGAAGGGGCGCCAGTTGATCCTTGTGCCATGAGCGAGCCAGAGGCTTATGCCGGACAGGCCGACAAAGGCGGACAACAAGGACTTCTGGAACGCGATCCAGCCGAGATCCGTATCCATGGGCCAAAGCACGAATTCGTAGTATCGAAGGTCCCAGCACAGGTGGAACACCATCACCCCGATCAGGGCGATGCCGCGGGCGATGTCGATACTGTCGTAACGGGGACGGGCGGATAGCACCGGGCGGATTTGCGGATCGGACATGATCGGACATAACTATCCGGTCGCGGACTGCCCTACAATCGAGCTGATGCGGTAATTCAATGTGCCCGACCAAGGAGATGACATGACCGGCGTCTTGACCACGATCGGCTTCGACGCCGACGACACACTCTGGCACAACGAACTTTTCTTCAAACGGACCGAAGCGCGCTTCGCCGCCCTGCTCAGTGACTATGGCGATGCTGCCGATCTTCAGGCGCGGCTCCTCAGCACCGAGCGGCGCAACGTTCTTCGCTACGGATTCGGCATCAAGGGCTTCACGCTGTCGATGATCGAAACCGCGCTGGAGGTGTCCGATGGCCAGGTTACGGGATCGGTAATCGGCGACGTTCTCGCGGCCGGTCGCGAAATGCTGACTCACCCGGTCGACCCCCTGCCCTTCGCCCGCGAAGCGCTCACGGCATTGCGTGGCCGGTTCAGGCTCATTCTCATCACCAAGGGCGATCTGTTCGACCAGGAACGCAAGCTGGCCAATTCCGGGCTTGCTCCCTTCTTCGACGCGGTCGAGATCGTTTCGGACAAGACCGAAGAAACCTATCGCCAGATTTTCAGCAAAAACGGCACCGGTCCGGAGGCGGCGGCCATGGTGGGCAATTCGCTGAAATCGGACATTCTGCCGGCGCTCGCCGCCGGGGCCTGGGGCATTTATGTGCCGCACGATCTGATGTTCGCCCTCGAACATGCCGAAGCCCCACGCGCTGAACCGCGTTTCCGCGAAATCGCCAATCTTGGTGAGCTGGAAGCTCTGATCGCCAGGATCGCCTGATCGGGGCAATGCCGCCGCCGACACCGATCGAAAGCCCTTGCGCGCGGCCTGTGTGCGGGCGATACAACGCACCGCGCCTGTTCCCCCGACGCGACACCAAAAAGACGAGCGACCGCCATGACACCCACCCAGCTTTCGACCCCGCTGACCCAGGACCAGGCCTATCGGCTGGTCGATGCCGTGATGGATCGCGACGATCTGGCCCTGTCGGCGACGGCGCGCGAGGAACGTGAAGGCGTGTGGATTTTCGAGGCGATCTGCGACGCCGAGCCGGATCTCGCTGCCTTTTCGGAGCTGGCCGTCAGTATTCTTGGCGCCGATGTGTCGTTTTCAGCCGAGGAACTCGACGGCGAAACCGACTGGGTTTCCCGCTCGCTCGACGGATTGCCGGCCGTGCTGGCCGGCGGGTTCTACGTTTATGGCAGCCACATCGATGCGCCGGCACCGCATGGCGCCATTCCGATCCTTATCGATGCGGCCCAGGCCTTCGGCACCGGGCATCACGAAACGACGTCGGGGTGCCTGGAAGCGATCAGTTTCGTGCTCAAGCGCAACAGGCCCCGGACCCTGCTCGATGTCGGCACCGGATCCGGGGTTCTGGCCATCGCCCTGGCCAAACGAACACATCTGGCGGTAACGGCCACCGACATCGATCCGGTCGCGGTCCGGATCGCAAACGAAAATGCCCGCCTCAACGGCGTCGGGCAGGAAATACTGGCGGTGACCTCTTCGGGTCTCGATCATCAGGACGTGGTGCGCAACAAGCCCTATGACCTGATCGTCGCCAATATTCTCGCCGGTCCCCTAACCCGGCTCGCCCCGGCGATCGCCGAAGTGGCGGCGCCCGGCGCATCCGTCATCCTGTCGGGTATTCTCAACCGGCAGGCGGCGCGGGTCGTTTCCGCCTATGCCCAGCAGGGCGTGACGCTCAGCAAAAAGCTCGTGCGCGGCGACTGGTCGACCCTCATTCTCGAACGGCGCACGGCACACCGCCGCCGCTGAGACCGTCACCCAAAACGCAAAGGAGCGCAAACCGGGGTGGTCATGTCCCGCTGCGCTCCATTTCGATCGTTTGTCGGTTGATGCCGTTCGCCCGGGAGGAAGGGCCTGGCCAGCACCGCGCCAGAAAGCTCTAATTAACGCCGCTTCATATGCGGAGCGACGGTATCGGTCGTGTTGTCATACTGGGCCAGATAGCGTTCGGCCTGACGGGTGCGCGCCACAATCACGGCGTCGAGAAAAAGACGAAAGACATTTCTGGAAGCGCTCATATCAGGCTCCTTTCAACATATGGGCTGACGTTCGTTTCGATAAGAAACCTAGTGTTGACCCAAGGCTTGTGTTAGCCCTTCTGGCGCATGCAAGGCATGCATCTGTTGCATAAAGGTCAGTATTCCTGTCGAAAATGAGCACATCCAGTTTTCCTACCCGTTCCGCGCTTTACCAGAGCTTCTCCGACACCTCCGATCCGAAAACGGTTCGTCCGCGCCTCTCCGCCCTCCGACGGGAAATGAAGGCGCGCGGGCTCGTCGCCTATCTGGTGCCGCGTGGCGACATGTTCCGGGGCGAATATCTGCCGGCCGCCTCCGAGCGGCTGGCCTATCTCACCAGTTTCACCGGCTCGGCGGGCTTCGCCATTGTCGGCACAAAGCGGGCCGCCCTGTTCGTCGATGGGCGCTATGCCACCCAGGCGCCGCTTCAGACCGATACCAGCCTGATCGATATCCTGCCCATGGTGCCGGGTGGATATTCCGACACCCTTACTGACTACGCCGGCACCTCCGGCGCGATCGGCTATGATCCCTGGGTCATGTCGCCCGGCGATCTCGACAAACTGGCAGAGGTTTTGGGTTCGAAGGACAGACTCGTCGTCACCGACAATCTCGTCGATCTGATCTGGACCGAAGACCGGCCGTCCGATCCGGTGACCCCGGTGGAACTGCTCGGCGCCAATCGCGCCGGCAAGACACGCGCCGAAAAGCTCAATGAGATCAGCCGTATGATCGGTGAGGCCAAGGCCGACGCCCTGCTGCTGACGCTGCCGGAATCGGTCAACTGGCTCTTGAACATGCGCGGACGCGACGTGCCGCACACGCCCTTCGCCCTGAGTTATGCCCTGGTTCCGCAACACGGCAAGCCGACCCTGTTCATCGATCGCGCCAAGATCGGCCCGGACGCGGCAGCACTCGGCGAGGATGTCGCCTTTGCCGGGTTCGACACCCTGCCAGCACAGCTCGAACAGCTCGGCGCCGGGCAAAAGACCGTCTGGCTCGATGCCGATGTCACCCCGTCGCTTCTGGTCTCATCCCTCAAGGACAGTGGCGCCACGCTTCTTGACAAGCGCGATCCCGTGCTCGGGCTCAAGGCTGTCAAGAACGCGGCCGAACTTACCGGCATGCGCGACGCGCATCGGCGCGATGGCGTCGCCATGGTGAAGTTCCTTTCTTGGGTGGATCGCGAAGTCGGTGGCGGCAAGCTGACCGAGATCGACATCGTCGAAAAGCTCGAAGCCTGTCGTCGTGAGGACGAGACGCTGGTCGATGTCAGTTTCGACACCATCTGCGGATCGGGGCCGAACGGCGCCATCATGCATTACCGTGTGACCGAATCGAGCAACCGGCTGGTGACACCCGGTGACGTCCTGCTGGTCGACAGCGGCGGGCAGTACCTTAACGGCACCACCGACATCACCCGCACCATGGCCACCGGCCCGGTCAGCGCCGAGGTAAAGGATCGCAACACCCGCGTACTCAAGGGCATGATCGCCATTTCGCGCCTCAAGTTCCCGCTCGGCACCACCGGCGCCCAGATCGATGGGTTCGCGCGCGAACCGCTTTGGGAGATCGGCGAGAATTTCGCCCATGGCACCGGTCACGGCGTCGGCGCCTTCCTGTCGGTGCACGAAGGCCCGATCGGCATCTCCCCGCGCGTCACCCTGCCCTTTGCCGCCGGCAATATCGTCTCGAACGAACCGGGTTATTACGACGTGGGGCATTTCGGCATACGCATCGAAAATCTCGTGCACATAACGCCAGCCGATGAGGGCTTTCTCTGCTTCGAGACGCTGACGCTGGTGCCGATCGACAAGCGGCTGATCGAGTTGTCCATGCTGAGCAAAAAGGAACGCGACTGGCTCAATGCCTATCACGCCCGCATCCTCGCCGAGATCGGCCCGCTGGTCGATGCCGAAACGCGCGCCTGGCTGGAACAGGCAACCGAGGCGCTCTGAGCCTTTCAGCTTCTGATCGAAGCGCTGCCACCCTTCTCCTTCCCCTTCGATGGGGAGGGAGCCCGGCAAAGCCGGGTCGGGCGGGCTGAAGCCACATGCAAAAGAGCCTGCGGCTTTCTCCTATAGAGCATTTTCAGGTGAAGTGGACACCGGTTCACCGTTCGGAAATGCGACAAAACAAGAACTTGGAGCATTTTACTGTTTCCATGAAACAGTGAAAAGCTCTAGGAACCGCGACAACGCCAACCAGCCTGAAACCTTGTTTTTAGGCCAGATAGAAGTGCGCTTATGCGTTCTTGATGAGCGCGAGCCAGCCGTCCTCGTCGAGAACGGTGATACCCAGGTCTTCGGCCTTCTTAAGCTTCGATCCCGCACCCGGCCCGGCAACGACGAGATCCGTTTTCTTTGAAACCGAATCCACCGTCTTGGCCCCGAGCCGTTCCGCCATGACCTTGGCTTCGTCCCGGGAGAATTTTTCGAGTTTTCCTGTAAAAACGACCGTCTTGCCGGTGACAGGGCTATCCGGTGTTGCTGGAGCGTCTTCGGGCTGAATATCGCGGAGCTCATGGGCGAGGTCGTCGATCAGTTCCCGCTCCCTGGACTGCGTGAAGGCCGCGACCAGCGCACTCGCCGCGATCGCACCGATGCCATCGATCGACACGAGTTCGTCCCAGGCAGCGCGAGCTTGATCGGAAATGGCGGGATCGGTCTGCCAGACCAACTCTCTTGTGGCCTTGATTTTTGCCGGCCTGCCTTCGTCCTTGGCCCTGGCCCGTTCGGCCACGACCGCTTCCTCCGCCGCAAGATGCCGGTGCATCGCCGTCTGCGCCGTATCGACCGCTGCGATCAGCTTTTCCCAACTGCCGTAATGGCGCGCCAGATCGCGGGATACGACCTCACCGATATGGCGGATGCCGAGGGCGAAAATCAGCCGGCGCAAGGCAATGGTGCGACGTGTTTCAATGGCGTCAAACAGGTTCCGGGCCGATTTCTCGCCCCAACCTTCCCGGCTCTGCAATCTTGTGAGGCCGGAGCCGTAACGCTCTTCAAGAACAAAGATATCCGCCGGCGTCCTGATCCAGCCGTCGTTATAAAACTGTTCGACCTGCTTGGCGCCCAGCCCTTCGATGTCGAAGGCGGCGCGTGAAACGAAATGCTTCAGTTTTTCAACGGCCTGGGCTGGACAGATCAACCCACCCGTGCAGCGACGCACACTGTCGCCCTCCTCCCGTATCGCTTCCGAACCGCATTCCTTGCACACATGCGGAAACTCATAGGGCCTGGCGTCCGCGGGACGTTTGGAAAGATCGACATCGGCAATTTTCGGAATGACATCGCCGGCGCGATAGACCTGGACCCAGTCGCCGACCCGAATATCCTTGCCGTCGCGGATCGGATTGCCGTCGCTGTCGCGCCCGGCGATATAGTCCTCGTTGTGCAGCGTCGCATTGGAAACGACGACGCCGCCGACCGTGACCGGCGTCAGTCGCGCAACAGGGCTCAGCGCGCCGGTGCGCCCGACCTGGATGTCGATGGCTTCGAGCCGCGTCCAGGCCAGTTCAGCCGGAAACTTGTGGGCGATGGCCCAGCGCGGCGAGCGGGCGACGAAGCCCCAGCGGCGTTGCAGCTCCAGATCGTTGAGCTTGTAGACGACGCCGTCGATATCATAGTCGAGCGTGGCGCGTTGCGCCTCGATGTCGTGGTACTGCGCCAGCATATCCGCCGGCGTCGCGCACAGCTTCATCAAGCGGTTGGTGACAAAACCCCAGTCGCGAAACCTCTCGACCGCCTCCATCTGCGTTTTGGCAAACGGTTGGGACACTTCACCCCAGGCATAGGCGAAGAACTTGAGATTGCGCTCGGCCGTCACCGCCGGGTTGAGCTGGCGTAGCGAACCGGCCGCCGTATTGCGCGGGTTGACGTAGATCTGGCCGCCCATCTCGGCCGCGCGTTCGTTGAGTGCTCGGAAATCGGCGTGGGACATATAGACCTCGCCGCGCACCTCCAGCACCTCCGGCCAACCTGATCCGGAAAGATTTTTCGGAATTTCCCTGATGGTTCTGAGGTTTGCGGTGATGTCCTCGCCCACCGCCCCATCGCCGCGTGTCGCGCCCTGAACGAAAACGCCGTTCTCGTAACGCAAGTTCGCCGACAGCCCGTCAATCTTGGGCTCGGCGGAAAAGCTGAGGTCGAGCGTCGGTTCGTTTTCGAAAAATTTGCGGCAGCGTGCCACGAACGCTTCAATATCCTCGTCGGTAAAGGCGTTGGCGAGCGACAGCATCGGCACGCGATGGGCGACTTCGGCAAAGCCTTCGGCCGGCGCAGCGCCCACTTTTTCCGACAGGGAATCGAGGCGTTTCAGTTCCGGGAAAGCGGTCTCGATGGCGAAATAACGCCGCTTCAACGCGTCGTATTCGGCATCGCTCAGGTCCGGCGTGTCCGCCTGGAAATACGCCCTGTCAGCCGCGCTCAGGCGCTCGTGCAGCCGGTCGAGCTCTGTTCGTGCTTCCTCCTGCGAGAGGCTTTCGACAACGCGTTCCGTTTCACCCATCACTTGACCTCGGCCAAAAGACGCTCGGCGGCGGCGCGGGCTTCGTCGGTAATGCGGGCACCGGCGAGCATGCGCGCCAGTTCCTCCTTGCGCGCGGCACCGGTCAGCGGATGAACATGAGTGCGCATGAAGGCTCCCTCCTCGACCGCCTGTTTTTCTATCAGAAGATGCTGACGGGCTCTGGCAGCAACCTGTGGCGCATGGGTGACCGTGATCACCTGTACCTTCTTGGCCAACCGGGCCAAGCGCTTGCCGATAGCATCGGCGACGGCGCCGCCGACCCCCGTATCGACTTCGTCGAAGATCAGGACCGGCGCCGATCCCCGCTCGGCCAGGACGACCTTGAGCGCCAGAAGGAACCGCGCCAGTTCGCCACCCGAGGCCACTTTCATCATCGGCCCTGGTTTGGTGCCGGGATTGGTCTGTACGTTGAAAACCACCTGATCGTAGCCGGTTTCGGTCACACGGCTGGTATCGGTCTCGAACGAAACGATGAAACGCGCCGCGCCGAGCTTTAGATCAGGCAGTTCTTTTTCGACGGCCTTGGCAAGACCGTCGGCGGCCTTCTTGCGGGCTTTGGACAGGGCATCGGCGGCTTTGTGGTAGACCTTGCCGGCAGCTTCCGCTGCCTTTTCCAGCGCCGTCAGTTCCTCGGCGCCGCTTTCGAGCGCCATGAGATCGGCGCGATAGCGCTCGAGAACGGCGGTCAGATCGTCCGGATTGACCTGATGCTTGCGGGCGGCAGCCCTCAGGGCGAAAAGCCTTTCCTCAACCCGCTCAAGCTCTTGCGGATCGAAATCCATCTCGCGCTTGATGATCTCCAGCACCTCCTGGGTCCTGTCGAGCGAAACGAGGGTTGCATCGAGCGCTTCGATCACGGGTCCGAACAACTTATCGTCGCCCTTTCGCGCCAGACGGCGCATCAGGGTGGCGAGCATCGGGCCGGGCGCGGCAGGGCCGTTGAGCGCCTCATCGGCATCGCGCACGTCGTCAGCCGATTTTTCGAGGCTCATCAGATGCTGGCGACGTTCGGAAAGCTCCGCTTCTTCCCCGGCAACCGGCGCCAGTTCGGCAAGTTCGGCAACGACATGGCGGGCATAGTCCTCGTCGCGCGCCGCGCGGTCGACGTGGTCGCGTTGGCGTTTGACCGCCGCTTCGGCCGCGCTCAGCGCCTTGCAGGCGGCAGCAGTCGCCTCGAGCGCGTCGAAATGCCCGCCATAGGCATCCAGAAGGGCGCGATGGGTAGCGGTATCGACCAGGGCGCGGTCGGCATGCTGGCCGTGGATCTCGACCGCCAGCGATCCGACCTCGTGCAGCAGGCTGGCCGAAACCGGATTGTCGTTGATGAAGGCACGGGTGCGGCCGTCGGCATATTGCACGCGCCTGAGGATCACCTCTTCGTCCTCGGCAATCTCGTTGGCCCTAAGCAGGGTTCGGACCGGATGATCGGGCGGCAGATGAAAGACGGCGGTCACCTGCCCGCTTTCAAGCCCGGTGCGGACCAGAGATTGATCGCCGCGTCCGCCCAAAGCCAGGGCCAGGGCATCGAGAAGGATCGATTTGCCGGCGCCGGTCTCGCCGGTCAGCACGGTCAGCCCGGAATCGAGAACGATGTCGAGCTGGTCGATCAAAACGATATTGCGAACAGACAATGTGCCGAGCATGCGAAGCCCTACCCCCGACGCCGCAGTGACTAGGAAACCGCAAACTGCCCGAGGGCGGTTGTCGACGCAAGACCTGGCTCGAGGGTGCCCACTATCCTTTGGCGCTGTCGGCGATCCAGTTGCCCGAAACGACTTCCGGGGTCAAACCCTGTTTCGTCAGAAGCTCATAGGCCGATTCGTACCATGTGCTGGATGGATAGTTGTGTCCCAGAACCGCTGTCGCCGTCCGCGCCTCACTGACAAGGCCGAGCGTTAAGTAGCATTCGGTCAGGCGATAGAGTGCCTCTTCGATATGCGTCGTGGTCTGGTAATGCTCGACCACGACACGGAAGCGGTTGACCGCGGCCAGATATTGTCCGTTGCCCTGATAAAAACGGCCAACCGACATTTCCTTGCCGGCAAGCTGGTCATTGGCCGTCCGGATGCTTTCGCGCGCATCCTCGACATATTTGGACTGGGGATAGTTGTTGATCAACAGTGTCAGGGTGCTGATGGCATCGGTCGCGACTTCCTGATCCCGCGTGATGTCCTTGATCTGGAAGAAATAGGACGTTCCCTTGAGATAAAGGATATAGGGCACTTCTTCCGAGGTCGGATAAAGGGCGAGATAGCGGTCGGCCGCCAGAATGGCGTCATTGAACTTGCCGCGCCGGAAATCGATATAGACCGTCATCAGCTTGGCCTTTTCGGAATATTCCGAATAGGGATGCTGGCGCTCGAGCTTTTCGAGCGTGGTCAGCGCGGTCGTGAAATATTTGCGGTCGATATCCTTGAGCGCACTGTCATAGAGCGTCTCGGGAGGAATGATTTCCTCTTCCTTGATCTTGCTCGGACCGAACAGGTTGAACCCCGCGCATCCTGTGACTGACAGGGTCAGGCCGATCACGACGATGATCTGAAACACAATACGGGCCAGACCCGCAGAGACGCCAGTTTTCACGATTTACCCGCTCCGTTGCCCGACAGACCAAACGGCACTCGTTTTAGGGTCACACCCCTGCCCGTCGCCCTTCGTGACGGCATCCGATCGCAAATCCGGGATTTGCATTTCGCGATGTCGTACAAATGCCGCTACAGCCAAATTGGTTCCAAACTGTGGCGCTTCCCGTGTAGCTCTTTTCAGCCGCTGCGAATAGCCCCGTGGCCACACCCGCCTTTTTCAAAAAGACGGCATCGCCTCGGTTCCTTTTACTTCGTTGCGATACGAACGGGAGCGCGGGGTGATTAGCCGACGGAACGCAGATAGGCTTCGACATGCAGACCGTCGGGCAGATCCTCAAGCGCTTCGAACGCCAATGGCAGTTCGTCCGCCTCCACGATCTCGTAATTCGCCTCGCTGGCGAACAGGCTCGACAGAACCAGGGAGTTGAGCTTGTGCCCGCCCTTGTAGCTGCGGAACTGCCCGTAGATCGGCAAGCCGCCCAGCGCGAGATCGCCAATGGAATCCAGAAGCTTGTGACGGACAAATTCATCTTCGAACCGCAATCCGTGCGGATTAATGACCTCGTCGTTTTCGACGAGGATCGAATTTTCGAGCGAGGACCCGAGCGCATAGCCGGCCTGCTGCAAAGCATCGCGGTGCTTGGCGAAACCGAAGGTTCGCGCGCCGGCCACGCGTTCGTCATAGAGCCGCGGGCTCCAGTTGAAAATCATGCGTTGACGGCCGATCGCCGGGCTGTCGAAATCGATCTCGAGGTCGAACTTGCGGCCGTTATAGGGTTCGAGCGCGGCAAAGGCATCGTCATTGCGTACGGTCACGGCCCGCTTGACCTTGAGGAAGCGCCGCATTTTCGGCTGAACGGAAAGACCGACCTTCTTGATCGCGTTGACGAAATCCAGCGCACTGCCATCGAGAATGGGGCATTCGGTATTGTTGATGGTCAGCTGGGCATTGTCGATCCCGAGACCGCTCAACGCCGAGGCCACATGTTCTACCGTTTCCACATCGGTGCTGTCACCGATGTCGATGGTGGTGCAAAGGGTGGTGCGCGTAATGCGTGAATAGTGAATCTTTACAGGTCCGATGGACCGGCCGTCATCGTAAAGTCGGGTGATGGTATACCCGTTATCGGGAGGCGCGGGCTCGATCTTGAGCGACACCGGCAGACCGGAATGTACGCCAAAACCATCAAACTCAACCTTGCCGGCCAATGTACATTGCCGCATTGCCAAACGCTGCATCCCCGATCCCCTGAGCACGAGCTCTTATTTTCTTCCAAATGAACACAAAAAAGCCCGGTGCAAAAGGGCATCCGGGCTTTCTTTCACTCAATGTCCAGTTTGGCTAGCCGTGCTTGCGCAAAAAAGCGGGAATTTCGAGATGTTCATTGGTCGGGTGTTGCACACTTGCACGCCCATGCGGGTCGAGCTGGCCCTGTGCGCCATGTTCGGCCGTGTGACCGGGCGCGTGCGGCTGCCCCTTTTCGATCGCGCTGCGCGCCGCGGCATCGTCGACGGACGGCGACTCGGCCATCGGTTCCTGCCGATTCGAGTCCGCGGGAGTCCTCCGTCGAGAGAAAGCCCGACATTTGAGGCAAGGCGCTTGAACAAGGCTCTGGCGTTGCGCGGTTCCTGCGATGACTGCTGGCCGAGCCCCTGGCGGGCGATCGGCGGCAGTTCGTCCATGCGCGGCATGCGTCTCTGGGCATTCGGCCGCTCCGCATGTTGCGGCACGTGAGCCTTGGGCATCGGGCGTTCCTCGGTCTGCGGCGTTTCTTCGAAAGGCAGTTCGCCGGTCGCGACAGGCGTATAGGGTTCGACGGTCACGTCTTCCGAACGAGCCTTGTCGAGACTCGTCGCGTCCAGCCCCGTTGCCTTGATGGCCATGGAGATCGCCGCTTCGACCTCGGCATCGAAATCGCTGGGCGGCAGGGGCTTGCGAACCGGCGTCTCTTCAATAGCCGGAACCGGCTTCGGCGCCGGCGTTTTGGCAATGGCCGTTTCGAGCGGGTCGACGGCCTGGACCATCAACGCCTCGGTTCCGGTCGCCACCACGGACACCCGGATTACGCCATCGAGCGTATCGTCGAACGTGGCGCCGAGGATGATGTTGGCATCGGAATCGACTTCCTCGCGGATGCGGCTCGCCGCTTCGTCGACCTCGTAGAGGGTCAGGTCGGACCCGCCGGTAATGGAAATCAGAAGACCGCGCGCACCCTGCATCGACACATCATCGAGCAGCGGATTGGCGATTGCCGCCTCGGCGGCGTGCCGGGCGCGGTCCTCGCCGGAGGCTTCGCCTGTCCCCATCATCGCCTTGCCCATGCCGCGCATGACGGCGCGCACATCGGCGAAATCGAGATTGATCAGCCCATCCTTGACCATCAGGTCGGTGATGCAGGCCACGCCCGAATAGAGCACCTCGTCGGCCATGGCGAAGGCATCGGCAAAGGTGGTCTTTTCATTGGCGACACGGAACAGGTTCTGGTTCGGAATGACAATCAGCGTGTCGACGTGCCGATGCAGTTCGTCGATGCCTTCATCGGCCAAACGCATGCGGCGATTGCCTTCGAACTGGAACGGCTTGGTCACGACGCCAACGGTCAGAATGCCCTGCTCGCGCGCCGCGCGTGCGACGACCGGCGCAGCGCCCGTACCGGTGCCGCCGCCCATGCCGGCGGTGATGAACACCATATGAGAGCCGGACAGATGATCGTTGATCTCGTCGAAGCTCTCTTCGGCCGCGGCGCGCCCGACTTCTGGATGCGAGCCGGCGCCCAGACCTTCGGTCACGCCGACGCCAAGCTGGATGATGCGCTCGGCGCGCGACAGCGCAAGCGCCTGCGCGTCGGTATTGGCGACAACGAAATCAACGCCCTCAAGACCGGAATTGATCATGTTATTGACGGCATTTCCGCCAGCCCCACCAACCCCGAACACGGTGATGCGGGGCTTGAGCTCCTTGATATCGGGAATGGTGAGATTGATCGTCATCGCAAACCCCTTCTGGGCGACACACTTATTCTCCAACTATCTAAGCCGCCATTCGTTAATCGAGAGCTAACACTTGTGCCCATCTCGTTAACATTGACGCAATTTGCGAAGGCAGGAGTGTCGCTTAACTGGCTGTTATCTATACTATTTATTAAGCAATAGGCGTCTCGGAAGGCCTAATGGCAAACCGAATCATAACATGTTGTGACAGTTCATCTTTTCGTGTTCAAAGCGGCAGACCATGCGTAACGACAGCGCACCTCGTCACGCGTTTTTTCAAAGCGCCGAGCGCAGCCAGTTGCCGACCCGCGACAGATAGCCGTCGGTTCCGGTCAGTCGATGCGGCGGGCGCGGAGCGTAAAACTCGTTAACGCAGACCTGTGGATAAACGAGCAGGCCCGACACGGCGGCAAAGGCCGGACCCTTGGCGCTTTCCGGCACATTGGCGATGCCGACAGGCCGGCCGACGCGCACATTGCGGGCGATCACCCGCCGCGCCAGTTCGCTCAAACCCGTCAATTCGCTGCCACCGCCGGTCAGGGTGAACCGGCGCCCGCTGACGTCCATCATGCCGGTCGCCTGCAACCGGTCGCGAATGGCTTCGAGGATTTCCTCGGCCCGCGGCCTGACGATGCGGGTCAGCATGGCGCGGGTAATCTGGCCCGGCGCTTCGTCGACCGAAGCACCGACCGGAACGACCGGAATGAGTTCACGCTCGTCCTCCCGCCCCGGCAGTACGCTGGCATAAAGCACCTTGAGCCGTTCCGCGTCGGCGACGGAGATCGAAAGCTGCCGCGCGATGTCGAGCGTAATGTGATGGCCGCCGATGGCGATGGCATCGGCATAGACCAGGGCCCCCTCGCTGAACACGGCGACCGATGTCGTTGCGCCGCCGAAATCGATGACGGCGGTGCCGAGTTCGGCTTCGTCGTCGACCAGAGAACTGAGGCCGGAGGCATAAGGCGTTGCCACCAGCGCTTCAATCTGAAGGTGCGCACGGTTGACCGCCAGTTCGATGTTGCGCATGGCCAGTGTCTCGGCCGAAATCACCGCCACCTCGACGCCGAGCTTGTCGCCGACCATGCCGCGCGGGTCGAGAATGCCGCGCTGCCCGTCAAGGGCGTAGCCGATGGGCAGCGCATGCATGACCGAACGCTCTTCGCGCACGCTGCGCTCGTTGACGGCCCTCAGCACGCGCGACAGATCGTCGGATTCCACTTCGTGCCCGTCGAGCGAGACGGACGCACTGAAGGTTTCGGAAGCGAGCCGGCCCGAGGTGACATTCACCACGACGGCCTGTGCGGTGACGCCGGCATCCCGCTCCGCCATGCCAACGACGTTGCGGATGGCGCGTTCGGCCTGTTCGAGATCGGAGATGACACCGGATTTCACGCCCTCCGATTTTCCGTAGCCGTAACCGATCAGTTCGATGGCATGGCTGCGCCCCTTAAGCGCCTTGCCCTCGGCGCGCGGGGTAAGCCGGGCGATCATGCAGCACATCTTGGTCGAGCCGATATCGAGCACGGACAAAAGGCTGGACCGGCCGGGTTGCGCGGGTTTGAGGCGAGCGGTCATGGCGTCTGTGATCATCTGGTAACGCTCAGTTCGAAGCTGGTTTGGCGTCGGGCGCGTCTTCATGAGTGGCGAGGCGTACGATCACGCCATCGGGCACCCTGAGATCGATCCGCGCCAGATCGCGTTCGAAAATGGCGTGATCGCGTTCGAGCCGATCGAGCGTTTTCAGAGCCTGGGTCACGCCCGTTTCGGGCAATTGGATTCTCAAGCCGGTGTTGTAGAGCATGTCCCAACGCCTGTCGCCGATGCGGGAAAGGGCGATAATACCCTTGTCGAGCGCGGGATGCAGACCGAGCGCCCGGATGATGGCGGCGGCATCGTCCGCGGCCCCCTGCCCGATGACGAGCGGCAGATCGGTGTCCGCCGAAGACGAGACGCCGACCAGCGGCGTGCCGGCGGTGTCGACGAGATAGGTCGTACCGTCGACCGTCCAGCGGGCAATCGGCTTTCTTTCGCTGACCGTAACGATCAGCCTGTCGGGATAGGCCTTGCGCACGCTGGCATCCGTTACGGCCGGCAAGGCGAGAACACGCTGGCGCGCCGCTTCCGCGTTGAAGGCGAGAAGCGAGGTTTTCGGGGCGATGGCGAGTGCGCCGAGAATATCGGCTTCGCTGGTCAGGGCCTGACCGGTGATATCGATGGCCGAAACACCGAACCCCGCCGAAGCCAGACCGGTGGAGGCGGCTTCGGCAACGATAACGACCCCGTCATGGATCTGGCCACGGATCTGAATGAGACCGGCCACCAGAACGAGCGCCATCCCGACCGCCATCAGCTTGAGCACGAGCGTCTTGTGCAGCACCCAGGCACGCTCGGCAGCGACCATGACGGGCAGACGCTTTTGATGGAAAACGAGCGGTGCGGACGCCGAAACGCTCAGAGCACGCGCACCGGCCATGCCGGTTGCCGGGCGGCTCAGCTCCTTTATCCGTAACTGGCGTCCTCGACTATCCAACGCAACAACTCATCGAACGAATGCCCCGCACGCGCGGCAACAAGAACAAGGGGCGCGGCCCGACCGAGATCCGGCTGGGTCGTGAAACCGAGTGCCACGGGCTCGCCGAACGCCTGGTTCTCGTTGAACCTCAGTGTCAGCGCCGTCACCCCACGACACCCGAGAACGCCATGCGCCCTCAAGGCCAGTCTGGTGCATTTCTCGTAAATTTTCGGTGAAATTGAAGCAGGTATTAAGGTTTCCGAATCCTTACCTTTCAGTGCATCCGTTCTCGCCGAAACGCCGAGAAGCACATCGCCCATGATGAAAGCCTCAAGCGTCTGGCCGGGCAGGAAACGCTCGATCATCACCTCTTCGGCATCGGCCCAATCCTCCGACAACAACTCGGACGGCGGCAGATCCTGTTCATATCGAACGATAACCGGTGTCCCGCCCGTGCCGACAAAGCGCGGCTTGGCGACATAGGGCGGCACAAGAACATGGGTCGAGCCCGCTTCCGCCCGGTCGGCCAGCACGTGATCGGTCACGGGGATGCCGGCCGATTTGAAGATCATCTTGCTGAGGTGCCGGTCGGCGGCGAGCGCGGATGCGGCATATCCGGAATGGGTCGACGCCAGCCCCAGAAGATCGCAGACGGCCCGCACGCGCCCATCGCTCAACCGCGAACGAAACGCCGCGTTGAAAACGAGATCGGGCGTCATTTTGGCAAGCCGGGACACAAGGCTTCGTTCACCGTCAAGTTGCGAGACGGCGAAGCCCTGTGCGGTCAGACTGTCGGCAATGTCACGAGCGCGTTGAAGACTGATGGCGTCGGTGTCGGTCACCAGCGCGATATGGCGCGTGCCCGTCGTCACACGGCCCCCGTGTAAACATCGCCGTCGAGAAACTCCCGCACCTCTTTTTCGGGCTGAAAATGACCGATGCGGCGGATTTCCCAGTTGAGCGAAACCCCGGACGTGGCGCGGACGCGGTTCCTGACCGTTTCGCCCAGCATCTCGACATCATGGGCGCTGGCCTTGCCGAGATTGATGAGAAAATTGCAGTGCTTTTCCGAAACCTGGGCATCGCCGACGATGAGCCCACGACAGCCGGCCGCATCAATCAGCTTCCAGCTCGACTGACCCTCCGGATTCTTGAAGGTCGAGCCGCCGGTCCTCGACTTGATCGGCTGCGAGCCTTCGCGCGTTTCGGTGATGTCCTTCATCTTCATGCGGATGGCTTCCGGATCGCCGGGAAGACCCTGATAGATCGCCGAAGTGAAGATCACCCCTTCCGGCGCGTCGGAATGCCGGTAGCGATACCCCATTTCGGCATTGGTCAGGACGACGGTTTCGCCCTTGCGGTTGACACCCCTGAGTTCGACCATGCGGTCGCGCGTTTCGGTGCCATAGCAGCCGGCGTTCATGGTGAGCGCCCCGCCGATCCCGCCGGGAATGCCGCGATAGAAAGTCAGCCCGTCTATGCCTGCATCGGCGGCGGCATTGGCCAGCCGGACATCGGGCAGCGCCGTGCCGACCCTGAGCCTTTGTTTGTCGAGCACCGCGACCGATCCGAAGCCTTTTGCCGACAGGCGAATGACCACGCCGTCGATGCCGCCATCGCGAACCAGAAGGTTGGACCCGAGCCCGATAACAGTAACCTTGATGGCTTGCGGCAGGTTCTTGAGAAAGAACTTGAGGTCGTCCTCGTCGGTCGGTTGGAAATAGAGCTGTGCCGGACCGCCCACCCGGAACCAGGTGATCTCGGACAAGAGCTGGTTCGGGATGAGGCGCCCGCGCACCTCGCCGATCCAGGGCCCGAGATCCGGAATGAGGTCCGGCCAGCTCATGGCAGCGTCACTTCCGTACCGAGCGCGGCGGCCAGATCGCCCGGCAAGGCGGCCGCCCATTGGGTGATCGATCCCGCCCCGAGACACACGACGTAATCGCCATCGGCAACGCGGTCCTTGAGCACCGGGGCCAGATCCTCCGGCCCGGAAATGACACGGGCATCGCGATGTCCGCGCGCGCGCATGCGGTTGACCAGTTCTTCGTGGTTGATGCCTTCGATCGGCTGCTCGCCCGCCGGATAGACCGGCGCGACCAGCACAGTATCGGCATTGTTGAAGCAGGTGGCAAACTCGTCCATCAGGTCGCGAAGACGCGAATAGCGGTGTGGCTGCACCACGGCGATGACGTCGCGCCGGGTCGACTGGCGCGCGGCTCTCAGGACCGAGGCAATCTCCACCGGATGGTGGCCGTAATCGTCGATGACCGTCACCCCGGCGACGGTGCCGGTCTTTGTAAAGCGGCGCTTGACACCGGCAAATTTGGCCAGACCGGACCGGATGGAGTCCGGACTGATGTTCAACTGATCGGCGACGGCGATGGCGGCCGTGGCGTTAAGGGCATTGTGCTGGCCCGGCATGGGCAGCACGAGATCATCGATCCGGCGTTCCTCGCCGCTCATCCGCTCGCGAATGACGATGTTGAAATGGGTCGATCCGTTGGAGGTGTCGAGATCGACCAGCCGCACATCGGCCTGCGGGTTGGTGCCGTAGGTGATGACGTGACGATCCTCGATTTCGCCGACCAGCGCCTGCACTTCCGGATGGTCGAGACACATGACGGCAAAGCCGTAAAACGGCACGTTCTCGACGAAATTGATGAAGGCCTTCCGGACGGCATCGAAATCCTTGTAATGGTCGAGATGCTCGGGATCGACATTGGTGACGATGGCGACGTCGGCGGGCAGTTTGACGAAGGTGCCGTCACTCTCGTCGGCCTCGACCACCATCCACTCGCCCTTGCCTTCGCGGGCATTGGTGCCGTAGGCGTTGATGATGCCGCCATTGATGACGGTCGGATCGAGCCCGCCGGCATCGAGCAGGGCCGAAACCAGCGAAGTGGTCGTCGTCTTGCCGTGGGTACCGCCGATGGCAATGGCGTTCTTGAAACGCATGATCTCGGCCAGCATCTCGGCGCGCCTGACGATGGGCAGGCCTTGCGCGCGGGCGGCGATCAGCTCGGGATTGTCCTTCCTGATGGCCGAGGAAACCACGACGACGGCGGCGTCCTTGAGGTTCTCGGCGCTCTGGCCGATCTCGACGGTGATGCCCATCTCGCGGAGCCGCTGCACATTGGCGTTGGCCGAGGCATCCGAGCCCCTGACCGTGTAGCCCTGGCCAAAAAGGATCTCTGCGATCCCGCTCATGCCGATGCCACCGATGCCGATAAAATGCACCGGGCCGATATCTCGCGGCATTTTCATTTTCGGAAAGTCCCCCAAAGAATGGTTTAGCGGCGCCCTTTGTCCGCCACGATGGCTTCGGCCAGATCGGCCAGTTTCGTGACGGCGTCGGGTCTGCCTTCGGCCTTTGCTGCCTCGGCCGCCTCGTGCAGCCGATCCGGGGCGTTGAACAGGTCTTCAAGCCGATTGGCAAGAGATTGCGGTGAAATATTGGCCTGTTCCACAAGCCAGCCCGCTCCCGCCCGCTCGAAGGTCGCGGCATTGGCCTTCTGGTCGGCATCGATCGAGCCCGGCAGGGGCACGAACAGGGCGGGAACGCCCAGAACCCCGATTTCAGCCACGCTCGAGGCGCCGGACCGGCAAATGACAAGATGGCTTTGCATCATGCGTTCCGGCAGGTCTGAGAAAAAGCTTTCGAGCGTCACGTTGACCTTGAGCTTGCGATAGGTCGCGGCCACGCGGTCGAGATCTTCCGGCCGGCACTGCTGGACGAGTTGCAGGCGCCTGCGCATCTGTTCGGGCAAAAGTGCAATGGCCGGCGGCACGAGATCGGAGAAAGCGCGCGCGCCCTGGCTGCCGCCAAAAACGAGCAGGCGCAGCACCCCGTCTGGCGCGGGCGGCGCATAGGCGCAGATTTTTGCGACGTCGCGCACCCTGTCGCGCACCGGATTGCCGACCAGCGTGATCTTGTCGGCATAAGGCGCGGCAAAACGGATGTCGGCAAAACTGGTCGCGATGGCCTTGGCGAAACGCGCCAGCGCCCTGTTGGCGCGACCCATGACGGCGTTCTGCTCGTGCAAGAGACCGGGAATGCCCCTGAGCGAGGCCGCAACGAAAGGAGGATAGACCGGATAGCCACCGAAACCGACCACGGCATCGGGCTTGATGCGACCCAGCTTTTGCCAGGCGACCGCGATGCCCCAAACGATACGGAACCCGGCCAGCACGAACTTGACCGGATCGTGAAGCGACGGCGTCGCCGACGGCACGATATGGATTTCGCGGGCCGGAAACTGCCCGCCATAGGTTTCAACCCTGTGGTCGGTCATCAGATGGATGACATGACCACGGCGGCGCAGCTCCTCAGCCAGCGCCATGGCCGGAAACAGGTGGCCGCCGGTGCCACCCGCCATGAGAACATAAAGTGACATCAGCCTGCCTGACCCACGGCACCGTGAAAAACCGGCAAGCCGGTTGCAATCCTGTCTTCGGGCCGCTTGCGCATGAGGCCGAGCATCATGCCCATTCCGATCGCCACCGCAAGCATGGACGTGCCACCATAGGAGACGAAAGGCAGGGTCATGCCCTTGGGCGGAATAAGGTTGATATTGACCATCAGATTGATCGCCGACTGCATTCCGAATTGTGCCGCCAGCGTTGCCGATGCCATTCGGGCGAACAGATCGCCCTGCTGCACGGAGCCGCGTAACGCGCGCAACACGATGAACGCGATCAATGCGACCAGAAGGAGGCAGAACACAATGCCAAATTCACCAGCCGCGGCAGAAAAGACATAATCGGCATGAGCATCGGGCAGATAGCGCTTGGTGATCGCTTCGCCCGGGCCGCGTCCGAGCCAGCCGCCTTCCAGAATGGACCCGATGGCTTTTTCGACCTGATAGACGCTGCCGTCAGCCTGGTTGAGAAAGGCGTCAATGCGGTCGGTGACATGCGGGAACAACAAATAGGCGGCAACCATGCCGCCGAGCGCAAAACCGACGAGCCCCAGGATCACCCATGCCGACACGCCGGACAAAAACACCAGGACTGACCACGTGGCAATCATCAGCGCCGTCTGTCCCACGTCGGGCTGACGCAAAAGCGCGGCGATGATGACGAGCAAAAGCGCCGTCGCGATCTGCCATCCGGGCATGTCGCGCCGGACCATCCATTGCGAGAAAAGCCACGCTCCAACCACGGCATAGGCCGGTTTCACCGCCTCGGACGGCTGGAAGGAAAAGCCGAAAACCGACAGCCAGCGCCGGGATCCCTTGACCTCGTCGCCGAACTGCAACGTGGCGAACAAAAGCACGATGGAGGCAAAAAGCATCAGCACCGCCAAGATGCGGAGCATGCGGTGCGGCAGCACCGAAACGCCGACCAGCAGGCCGCTGGCCATAATGGCAAAGGCGATATGGCGCACCACGAAATACCAAGTGCCCCAGCCATGCGCCTCGGCCACCGCCGGACTGGCGGCGAAACTGAGCACCACGCCGACGCCGATGAGAAGAAGGAACGCGCCAAGAAGGCCGCGATCGACCGTCCACCACCATTCGGCGAGTGGGGTCTTGCGTTCGCGCGAGAACATCAATGCCAAAAAACCGCCGAAACGGCGTCCCTGTTACGCTGGGTTACTCGAACGTGAATCTAGCGCAAAACTGGTTACCACTTCGCTGATGGAACCGCGTGATTACCGACAATAGGCGTCGAGTTCGGTGACCGCCGCGGAGGCGCCATCGGTCGGAAAGACGATTTCGTAGACTTGCGGTTCGGGCAGCAGCATGAAACGGACGCTGATCTTTTCCCTGGCAGTCCGAAACAGCCGCCAGACCTGTTCGATCTCCTCGGGATCGGGTGCGACGAGCGTAAGGACGTTCTCGCCCGCCATGTAGTCGACCGTAGCAGGCACCTTTTTGCCGATATCGCTCACGAAAAGAATCTGGCCCGCCTGACCGCCATGTTCGTCAATCATGTCGGCAGTGGCCGGCAGGATGAGCGACAGGCCCATGTCGAGCTTTTCGGTGCATTCCGTGTAGATCGAGGCGTAGCTTGCTGCATCCTTTATGCTGACCTTGGCATAGGCGAGCCCGGAAGTATCCGTGTCGCGCGTGTAGGTCCAGTCCGCCTGCGCCGGCAGGCTGGTGACGCAAAGCGCGACGAGCGCGACCAAGGATTTCACAAGAACGTGCATCGATCCCCCCGTTTTCGTCCAGGCGCCACAATAGCCCGCGTGGCTTTGTTGTCGAGAGACCGGCCGACACCCCCCGGCAAGACCGGTCAGTTTGTCGCCGGCTTTTTCTTCGTGCGCGGCTTTTTAGGTTTGGGCGCGGGAAGAACCTTTGCCGTTTCGACGACAAGGGCCGCGAACCGGGCCGGATCGTCCAGAATGGCTTCGGGCACAAACAGATGCGGTTTTGAGCCGGGATAGGCGGGTCTTTCTTCGGGCTCATCGATCAGAGCCCGCCCCGCCTCTGTCGGCTTGAGGAAAACCTGATCGTCGCAGATCAGCGCCACGACCTTGTCCTCGCAATAAAGAGCGTATTCGCCGAACATGGCGCGCGTGCGCACCGGCCCCGCGTCACGCGCCTGATCCAGAACGAAATCGACGAAGCTTTTGGAACACGACATGATCGCACCTATCTGAGTTTCAGTGTCGACAGCCCGATCAGCGCCAGAACGATGGAAATGATCCAGAAGCGGATGACGATCTGGGATTCGGTCCAGCCCATTTGTTCAAAATGATGATGGATCGGCGCCATCTTGAAGACGCGCTTGCCCGTGAGCTTGAACGAGGTGACCTGAACGATCACCGAGACCGCTTCGAGCACAAACAGCCCGCCGGCAATGGCCAGCACCACCTCGTGCTTGGTGGCAACGGCGATCGAACCGAGCGCGCCGCCGAGGGCCAGCGAACCGGTATCGCCCATGAAGATCTGGGCCGGCGGCGCGTTGAACCACAAAAAGCCGAGCCCCGCGCCGATCAGGGCGCCGGCGGCAACCGACAATTCCCCGGTGCCCGGCACGTAGTCGATCAACAGGTAATCGGCGAAGTTCTGGTTGCCGACCAAATAGGCGATGAGACCGAAGACGGCGGCGACAATCATCACCGGCACGATGGCGAGACCGTCGAGGCCGTCGGTCAGATTGACCGAATTGCCGGCGGCGATGACGACGAAACCGCCGAAAATGGCAAAGAACCAGCCGAGATTGATGGCCCAGTCCTTGACGAACGGCATGAGCACCGATGTCGACAGGTCCGTGCCGTTGAGCAAGGACAGCCAGTAGCAGGCAATAACGCCGATGACGGATTCAATAAGGATCCGGTAACGCCCCGACAGCCCGCTGCTGCTCATGCGCTTAACCTTGAGATAGTCGTCGTAAAACCCAATGGCGCCGAAGCTGAGCGTAACGAACAGGACGACCCAGACGTAAGGATTGGTCAGGTTGACCCACAAAAGCGTGGCGACGATGAACCCGGAAAGGATCATCAGCCCGCCCATGGTGGGCGTGCCCTTCTTGGTCAGAAGATGGCTGGCCGGCCCGTCTTCGCGGATCGGTTGCCCCCTGCCCTGGCGGATGCGCAGCGAGGAAATGATGCTCGGTCCGAACAGAAAGACAAAGAACAGCGCCGTGACCATGGCCCCGGCGGTGCGAAACGTCAGATAGCGGAAAACGTTGAGGACACCGATATCGCCCCCGAGTTGCTCGAGTAAAAACAGCATTCTACTGCCTCAATCCTTCCGCTGCCGACGCCGGGGTTTTGACTCTTCCGGCGGCTTTTTTGTGGCGCGTGTTTGACCACAGCGTGAGGCCTATTGGCAAGCCGCAGACGTAATCTATGGTTGCCTGCTGTGTGGATGACGCGGCGATCCCGAGGACAACTCAGGTGCCCAGGGCTTTTGCGACTTCCTCGTGATCGGAGAAGTGGCGCTTTTCGGTGCCGATGATCTGATAGTCCTCGTGCCCCTTGCCGGCCACGAGCAAAACGTCACCGTCCCGAAGTTCGTTGACCGCGACGCGGATCGCTTCGGCCCGGTCGCCGATCTCGCGGGCATGGGGCGCCGCCGACAGGATTTCCGAGCGGATGGACGCCGCGTTCTCGGTGCGCGGGTTGTCGTCGGTGACAATGACGCCATCGGCCAGACGCGCGGCGATCTCGCCCATGATCGGACGTTTGCCGCGATCGCGGTCGCCGCCGCACCCGAAGACCACGACAAGGCGCTTGCGGGTAAAGCCTCTCAGAGTTTCGAGGGCGCTTTCGAGCGCACCCGGCTTATGCGAGTAATCGACGAAGATGGCGGCGCCGTCATGGGTGCCGGCCAGTTCGAGACGCCCCCGGGCGCCGCGAAGATGATTGAGCGCCTCGACGGTCGTGGCCGGATCGGCGCCTGTCTGGATGGCCAGCGCCGCCGCCATGACGGCATTATCGACCTGGAAACGGCCGGCCAGGGGCAGGACGAATTCGACGCGTTCGCCGACCAGCTTGCCGGTCACCCTCTGGGCGAAACCGATGGTCTCGACCGACGACACCTCGAAATAGGCCCCTTCCCTGCCCACGGTCAAAAGCGTGGCGCCCCGATCAAGCGCGGCCATCAGGAACGGCAGATGCTCGGGATCGTCGGAATTGACCACGGCAAAGCCGTCCGGGGATAAAAGATCGCGGAACAGCCTGAGCTTGGCCTCGCGGTATTCCGTCATGTCGGCATGATAATCGAGATGATCGCGACTGAGATTGGTGTAGCCGACGGCCCGGAACATGTTGCCGTCAAGCCGGCGCTGGTCGAGCCCGTGGCTCGACGCTTCCATGACCACATGGTTGATCCGGCCCGACGCCAGGGCGTTGAGGCTGCGATGAAGGGTTTCGGGATCGGGCGTCGTCAGCGAGCCCCTGACCATGCCCTTCGCGGTTTCGATGCCGATGGTTCCCATGCTGGCGCCGGAAATGCCGCTGGCCTGCCAGAGTTGCCGGACATAATTGACGACGCTGGTCTTGCCGCTGGTTCCGGTCACCCCGACCAGCACGCGCGGCTGCGGCACCCAGAGGCGGGCCATGGCTCTGGCGAAAACCGCGCGGACATCGTTGACGACGACCTGCGGTACGTCTCCGACATCATCCACCGGCTGGTCGCTGACAATGACGGCGGCGCCGTTTTTGGCCGCTATCGCGGCATAAACGGAACCATGGGTCCGGGTGCCCGGCAGAGCAAAGAAGGCATCGCCCTGCCTGACAGTACGACTGTCGGCAGTGGCGCCCGAGATCGGCAAGACTCCGATCTCGGTCTCGGGCATGGCGTCAGCAAGCAATTCCTTTAAAGAGAGCGTCAATATCTGAAGTCCTCATCAGTCTTGGTCGTTGGGCCGAAGCAATTCGGGAGGGATCAGAGCCTTGTCGATCATCTCGTCGAAATTCGGGTAAATATCAAGCATGGGCGCAACACGCGCAATCAGTCGGCCCGTCACCTCGCCGGCGTTCCAGCCCGCCGTTTCGCCCGAATGTTCGTTTTCCCGCTTCGGTTCGTCAACGAGAATAACCATGGCGTATTGCGGATCGTCGATGGGAAAGGCCGAGGCGAAGACGTTGAGATTGCGGTTGGAGACATATTTACCGTTCTCCACCTTTTCGGCAGTGCCGGTCTTGCCACCGATGCGATAGCCGTCCGCAAACTTGTTGGCGCGCGAACCCGATCCCTCCAAGGCATTGAGTCTCATGAGATAACGGATGCGCTCGCTCGTTTCCAGCGAGATCACGCGCTTGCCCAGTTCGGCGATCTGACCCGGCGAACGCGGATAAAGCGTCGCCGGTAAAAGCGTGCCGCCATTGACGAACGCCGCCACGGCCTGGGCCATGTGCAGCGGCGTGACCTGCAATCCGTGTCCAAAGGACGCAGTAGCCGCCACCACGTCGGAAAACTTGGCGGGGATGTTGGAAACAATCGTTTCAGGCAGTTCCACCTGCAGCGGATCGTCGAAACCGATCCGGGTCAGGAAGGCGCGGTAATTGTCCTTGCCCAGGGTCTGCATCATCTTGATGGTGCCGACATTGGACGAATACTTATAGATTTCCGGCACCTTGAGGATGCGATGCTTGCCGTGGAAATCGTCGATGGTATAGCGCCCGAACCGGATGCCGAAACGCGCGTCGAAACTGTCGGTCAGATTTACCGTGCCGGAATCGAGCGCCGCCGCAAAGGTGACGGTCTTGAATGTCGAGCCAAGTTCGTAGCGCCCCAGCGTGATGCGATTGAACCGCTGATTCTTCTTATCCATCCACAGATCGGAAAACGAGGTCGGCGTATTGGGATCGAAATCGGGCAGCGAAACCATGGCGACGATTTCGCCGGTATGGACATTGACCATGACGCCGGCGGCGGCAATGGCCTGGTAGCGGGTCAGCGCGTCGAGCAATTGCTCGCGCATGGCATGCTGCACCCGCGTGTCGATAGTCAAAGAGACCGGGGCGAGCATGCGATCGCGGGCGTAGCCAAGTTCCTGCAGGATGCCGACCTCGTCGCGATCGAGCCGGGCTTCGATGCCGGCCGTACCCTTGTTGTCGATATTGACCATGCCCATGACATGTGAAGCCTCGGACCCGCCGGGATAAAAACGCTGGCTTTCGGTGAGAAAATCCAGACCGGGAATGCCGAGTTTCAGGATGGCATCCTTCTGGGCCGGCGTCAGTTCGCGCTTGATCCAGACGAACCCCTTGTCGCGGTTGAGCCGGTCGCGCAGCATGTTTTCGTCGAGATCGGGCAGAACCGAAAGGATGGCGGCGATCGCCCCCTCCTTGTCGACCATGCGGTTGGGCTCGGCATAAAGCGAGGGCACGCGGATATCGAGCGCCATCTCCGTGCCGTTCCGGTCGAGAATGGCGGGCCGGGTCGCCGTGATCTCGTCGAGCGCCCTGCCTTCGATGTTCTGATCGGTGTCGATGCCGCCAAGCGTGACGAGCTTGATCACGATCAGGGCAAAGACAATGACGATGCCCAGCACCAGAACGCGGATGCGCGTCCGGATCTGATTGCCACGCGCCTTGTGGACGCCGTCGAGCGCGATGGGGTCGAGCCCGGATGTGTCCAGTGTCGTCATGTCAGTTGGCCTCGATAAGTGCCGCGATGGGATCGACGCCGGCATCGAGCGACTGAATAAGATCGGTCAACGCATCCGGATCGATCTCGGCCGGACGCATCGGCAGTTCATCCAGAGACTTGAACTGCCTGGCGCTGATCACGGCGAGATTCAACGCCTCGGCATGGCGGGCGACGATCGGCTCGATACGGCCGGGTTGATTGACATAGATCCAGTCCGCGCGCAGCAGGGACAGTTGATCTTCCTGCGCGGCGATCTGGGTCTGGAGTTCGACCCGCCGGCTGGCGACGCCTTCGGACTGGAATTTCAGCCCGTAGACCCCGATCAAAGCCACTGCGCAGGCCGCGGCCAGAATGACGTTGAGGACGCGGATCATGCCGACCTCCCGGTACCGCTTTCCGGCTTCGCTCTCAGCGAAAACGGCACGCCGAGCCCCTTGGCGCTGACGGCGCGCGCCGGCGCCGCGGTGCGAACCGCCGCTCTGAGGGTCGCCGAACGGGCACGCGGATTGGCGTCGGTTTCAGTTTTGCCGGCCCGGATCGGCTTGGCCACCGGATGCCAGCGCGGCGCTGCGACGGCGTTGGCCGGCGCGTAGCGCGAGCCGGCGTTTTCGTGCATCAAAAAACGCTTGACGATACGGTCTTCGAGCGAATGGAAGGTCACGACGGCCAGACGTCCGCCCTCGGTCAGCCCCCGTTCAGCGGCGAACAGCCCGTCGACGAGCTCGTCGAGTTCGGCGTTGACCGCAATTCTCAGGGCCTGAAAGCTGCGCGTTGCCGGGTGAATGTCGCCTTTCTTGCGTCCGAGTGTTTTTTCGATGAGACCCGCCAGGGCGCCGGTGGTGGTAATCGGCCCGCTTTTACGCGCATCGACAATAGCGGCGGCGATGCGGCGGGCCTGGCGCTCTTCGCCGAACCCGAACAAAAGATCGCTGAGCGCGCGTTCGTCGAGCGCATTCACCAGATCGGCGGCGCTTTCGCCCGTTTTGCTCATGCGCATGTCGAGCGGTCCGTCGCGCAGAAAGGAAAAGCCGCGTTCGGCCATATCGATCTGCATGGAGGAAACGCCGATATCGAGAACCACGCCATCCATCCCGGAACCGGCCAGCGTATCGAGCTGACCGAAACGGCCCGGATGAAACCGGAAACGGGACGGAAAATCGGCTTCGAGCGCTGTTGCGAACCCCGCAACGCCCGGATCGCGATCGATCGCGGTCACATCGGCGCCCCGTTCGAGCAGGGCGAGCGAATAGCCGCCGGCGCCGAAGGTGCCATCGACGACACGCGCACCCGCAAGCGGATCGAGCGCCGTCAGCACCTCGTCAAGAAGAACCGGAACATGCGGGCTTTCGTGCCGGATACCCTGGGAAGACTCGCCCATAATCGAAACGCAACTCCACTCGATCCCAAAGCTGGCACGTCCTCACGCGCCAAGAACCGACGTCTGGTAAAGAATGCATGTCGACGCTTAAGATTGTGTTTCCCATGGGGCCGCGAAACGACGGACGTTTGATGGAAAAACCGGCGAAAAAAACGCTAGATCGAGGAGATAATCGATTCCACGAAGGTCCGGTCCTGACCATAGGACGGCGTCCTGTGGGTATTCATGTCGACGAGCTTGCCATCTTCAAGGCCGTAAAGAATGTCGTCGGTCACCTTGCCGTTCTTGTCGAAATAGACGGCAAGGACCCGCCGCTCCTTCGGAATTCTCAATCCGAAAGCGGTTCGGTCGACCTTGGTCTCGACATAATAGAAGGCGGTCTGTTCGCCGAACGTATTCGTCGCCTGGGGAGAACCGAGCACGGCGACGACAAGATCGACGCTCTGGCCGGGCCGTATCTGCTGCAGGGCACTGTCCGAAATGACGTAGCCCTCGGTGCGGTGGGCGACAAAGGCTCCGGTTGAACAGCCAGCAAGGCCTAATCCGAGACCAAGAGCCGCAACGAGTTTCAGTGTCTGCCGCCGCGTGCTGTCCGTGACCATGGAATTGACTTCTCCACCCACACTCATTATGCCCGCCTGCTGCGGGACGGGCCGAGGCATGTGTAGCCGGCAAACACGCGATCTGGCAAGCTCGCTCGCGTAAGCCTGTCGTATCGAACGACACCGGTCCCACCGTTTCCGGGAGTCGCCATGACCTGGTTCCTCAATCGAAAGCCACGCATCGGCGGTACCCATTACGCCCTCTACGGCGCTATTGTGGCGCAATCCCGGCGACCGGTTTTTTATGCGGAATGGGGCGTGCCCGACACGGTCACGGGGCGCTTCGACATGGTCAGCCTTCACATGGCGCTGGTTTTGAGGCGTCTGCAACAGGACGGTCCGGCCCATGCGGATTTTGCCCAAGCCCTGTTCGATCTGTTTTTCAAGGATATGGACCGTTCGCTGAGGGAAATGGGCGTGGGCGACGTTTCCGTTCCCAAACGCATCGAGAAAATGGGGGGCCTGTTCTACGGGCTCGTCGAGGCCCTCAACACCGCGCTTGACGGTGAAACCAACGACGCGCTCGAAAAAATGCTCGTTCGCGACATCCTGCCCGACAATCAGATCGCGGGCGCGCCGCATCTTGCCGCCTATCTTCGCGAAAAAACCGACCGGCTTCAGCGCATGTCGGCATCTGACCTCGCTGAGGGCAAACTGGACTGGGGTGAAACGGAATGACCGCCCATCGCAACGACGCGCCGCTGCTCGACGCAAGCATCAGGATCGATTCCCTGCCCCTTTCCGGCCGGCATGTCTCGGTCGCCGCCGATGAGGATCAGCGCGCCGCCATCGCCGAACGGCTCGACATTCTGTCCGTCGACGCCCTGAGTGCCGAGTTGACGGCCCGTCCGCTTCGGGGGGGCATCGAGGTCAGCGGGCAGTTGAAAGCGGATGTGACCCAGGCCTGCGTCGTCAGTTTCGATCCGGTTCCCGAGCATATCGAGGAAGACCTGTTCCGCCTGTTCCTCCACAGCGCGGAAGCTGAACCCGATCCGGTTTCCGGCGCCGAAATCTATGTCGATCTCGACGGCGACGACCTGCCGGATCACTTCGACGGACCGGAGGCCGATCTCAGCGAATGGCTGATCGAGGTTTTGTCTCTGGCGCTCGATCCTTACCCGCGCAAGCCCGGCGCCGAGGTCGATCCGGCCTATGTCGATACCGAATCCGACCCCGATTCGCCGTTCGACATGCTCAAGGCCCTGAAAGCGACAAAGGATTGACGCACGGCTCCTGAAGCCATAGTGCCTCATGCTGAACTGAACTATGGATTGAACGCGGGTGCGAGCCCGCGGCAGTTTTTTTGCGGGTCATCCGGAGCGCCACGTCCCGGAACGCGGAAGGAATTGAACATAGATGAGTGGAACGATCAGGCTTTCGGTGGACGCGATGGGCGGCGACAATGGCCCGCGCATCGTGTTGCGTGGCGCCGAAATGGCGTTGCGGGACCGTGGCAATGTCGAGTTCCTGTTTCATGGACCGAGCGATGTGCTCGACCCGCTCCTCAACGAATTTCCCCTTTTGAAAACGGTTTCGACCGTTCGACACGCCGAAACCGTGATCTCCATGGATGAAAAGCCAAGCCAGGCGCTCAGGAAGGGACGCAACAAGTCTTCGATGTGGTCGGCGCTTCAGGCCGTCAAGGATGGCGAAGCCGATGCCGCCGTGTCCTGTGGCAATACCGGCGCGCTGATGGCCATGGCCACCTTCTGCCTGAAACCGATGGAAGGCATTTCCCGCCCTGCCATCGCCGCCATCTGGCCAACCCTCAGGGCCGACATCATCGTACTCGACGTCGGCGCGACGGTCGGCGGCGACGCCCAGCAACTGGTCGATTTCTCCATTCTCGGCGCGGCTCTGGCTCGCGCCCTTTTTGATGCGGAATCGCCGAGCATCGGCCTGCTCAATGTCGGGGTCGAAGAAGTCAAGGGGCTTGAAACCGTCAAGGAAGCGGCGCGCATCCTCAACGCCCATACCGATGCCGGCTTCACCTATCACGGATTCGTCGAAGGCGACGACATCGGCAAGGGAACGGTCGACGTGGTAGTGACGGAAGGCTTCACCGGCAATATCGCGCTGAAATCGGCCGAAGGCACGGCGCGTCAGGTCGGCACCTATCTGAAGAATGCTCTCAAGGCCAATTTCATGTCGCGGGTCGGGGCCCTCTTCGCCCTGCAGGCCTTAAGGGCTCTCAGCCGCAAGATGGACCCCCGCACCGTCAATGGCGGCGTGTTTCTCGGCCTCAACGGCGTTGTCATCAAGAGTCATGGCGGCACCGACGAAGTCGGATTCAACAGCGCCCTTGGCCTCGCCTACGAAATGGGCCGCAGCCGGCTGATCGACAAGATTGGCAACGGCCTGGCCAAATTCCGTCAAACAGAAGATCAAACAGCAACCGAACAAAAAGAGGCTGGACCAGCGTGAGCCCACTCAAATCCATCGTTCGCGGCGTCGGCGGTTATCTGCCTGAACGCGTGCTGACCAATGACGAACTGGCCAAAATGGTCGACACCTCCGACGAATGGATCACGCAGCGCACCGGCATCCGCCAGCGCCATGTCGCGGCGGAAGGTGAAGTGACCTCCGATCTGGCGACACGCGCCGCCGAACGGGCTCTTGCCAATGCCGGCATGACGCCGGCCGACATCGACCTCATCGTGCTGGCCACATCGACCTCGGACATGACCTTTCCGGCCACCGCGACGCTGGTGCAGAACAAGCTCGGCATCACCCAGGGCGCGGCCTTCGACGTACAGGCGGTGTGCTCGGGATTTGTCTATGCGCTGGCGACGGCGGATTCCTACCTGAAGAACGGACTGGGCACGCGTGCCCTGGTCATTGGCGCCGAGACCTTCTCGCGTATCCTCGACTGGACCGACCGCGGCACCTGCGTGTTGTTCGGCGATGGCGCCGGCGCCATGGTGATCGAAGCGGTTCCGGAAACAAAAGCCGACGGACGCGGGATATTGCAGTCCTCGCTGAGGGCCGACGGCACCCATTGGGAAAAGCTTTATGTGGACGGCGGCCCCTCCTCCACCCAGACGGTCGGCCATCTGCGCATGAGCGGGCGCGAGGTCTTCAAGCACGCGGTCGGCATGATTTCCGACGTCATCGAGGACACGTTGGCCAAGACCGGCAACACCACCGCCGAGATCGACTGGTTCGTTCCCCATCAGGCCAACCTCCGCATCATCGAAGGCGCCGGCAGGAAACTCCACATCCCGTCCGAGAAGACCATCATCACCGTCGACAAGCACGCCAACACCTCGGCCGCCTCCGTTCCCCTGGCCCTTGCGCTCGGCGTCGAGGACGGCCGTATCAAGCCGGGCGACCTCGTCATGCTCGAAGCCATGGGCGGTGGATTTACCTGGGGCGCCTCTCTGGTACGCTGGTAAAAAAAGAGGATTCGATCTCGGTTTGTCCACCATACGGGACTCTATCAGGAGACCGGCAGACCCCAGATTGACCGAAACCGCTAAGCAGCCTAATGTTTTACGACGGGTTGGCGGTGACCCGGCACACGACCCATAGAGGTCGAATGGAGGGAATATGGCGAACAGAACGGTGACCCGCGCTGATCTGGCCGAGGCGGTTTACCAGTCCGTTGGCCTGTCGCGTACCGAGTCTGCGGAGCTGGTCGAGCGTGTGCTCGATCTGATCTGCGATTCCCTGGTCGACGGCGACAACGTAAAATTGTCTTCGTTTGGTTCGTTTCAGGTACGTGCGAAGAACCAACGGATCGGACGAAACCCGAAGACCGGCGAGGAGGTACCAATCCTTCCCCGGCAGGTTCTTGTGTTCAAACCCAGCAACGTGTTGAAGACCAAGATCAACAAATCTATGGTTGGCTCTGGGAAATAAGGGCTAATCACCAGGGGCGCAGGTTTGGACAAGTCGCCGGATGCGTTTAGAACGATCTCGGAAGCGGCGGACGAGCTCGGATTGCCCCAGCACGTCCTCAGGTTTTGGGAAACGCGATTCGCGCATTTGAAGCCGCTCAAGCGCGGCGGTGGCCGGCGGTATTATCGTCCGGACGATATCCTGCTTCTCAAGGGCATCCGCTACCTGCTTTACGATCAGGGCTTTACCATCAAGGGGGTGCAGCGCATCCTCAAGGATCAGGGCGTCCGACAAGTCGTTGCCATTGGCCAGGCCGAATCCCTGGAAGGCGTCGAGGATGTCGTCGAAGCCTTGTCGCTGCCCGACGCGGCCTCGAATCCGGCCCTCAGCGACGACGACCGCAAAAAGCTCAACGACGTGTTGAAAACGCTGCTCGAATGCAAGCGCGCGCTCGATGATGCCCGGGACGGGCACTGAACCGATTCTCCTGAAGGGAAATGGTCGGAGCGGCGGGATTTGAACCCACGACCCACAGTCCCCCAGACTGTTGCGCTACCAGACTGCGCTACGCCCCGACTGGAGCGTGTCCCAGGAAAAGTGGAAACGGTTTTCCGGTTCGGGACACGCGACAAACTAAAAAACTGGAGCAGGTTGATCGGTTCGACCTGAACCAGACCTGTTCCAGCAGCGGTTGGTAATCGGTTTTGACGGCGTGTGCAAGTGTGCGTCTTTGATCTCCTGCCCGGTTTGTACCGAATGAGGCGTAATCTTTTACTATTATCGTGGACTTTCGAAAAACGCGCTTCGGGAACCCAACCATACCCATGAGCTCACTTGCCGACCAACTGAACCGATGGCCCATTTCGCCGCCTGTTTCGCTGATCCCGACCCAACGGTCGGAGAACCGCGTCTTTCACGTCGTTGACAGCGACGCCCGACGCTTCATTCTGAGGGTCCATCGGCCGGGCTATCACGATGTCGAGGCCATTCGTTCGGAACTCGACTGGATCATGGCGCTCGGACGCGACACCAGCGTGCTCGTTCCCACGATCGTCTTGACGCGCGACGGCGCGCCTATCGCGCAATTGGATGAGTCGGCCGGTTGCGCGCCCTGCCTTGCCGTCCTGTTCGACGAACATCCCGGCGACCTGCCGGACGAAACCGACCCGCGCCTGCCCGAGATTTTCGAAGCGCTCGGCGAAACGGCGGCGCAATGTCATCTGCATGCGCTCGGCTGGACGCCGCCGCCCGGCTTTTCCCGTCCGAGCTGGACGATCTCCAACATGCTCGATCCAGGCGCCATCTGGGGCAACTGGCGCAATGAGCCGGATCTCGATGCGGCGGATATCGCGGTGCTCGGCGAGGCCCAATCCTGGCTCAAACGTCAATTCAGGGGGTATGGCGAAGACAACAGGCGGTTCGGCCTCATTCACAACGACATGCGGCCGTCCAATTTCCTCTGGCACGAGAACAGGCTGCGTCTGATCGATTTCGACGATTGCGGCTTCGGCTGGTTTGTCGCCGACTTCGCCGCGTCCGTATCCTGGTTCGAAACCGATCCGCGCCTGCCGAGCCTGTTCCGACGCTGGCGGACCGGCTACGAGCGCCACCGCCCGCTCGACAGCGACGATATCGCCAGTGTCGACGCGGCCGTCATGGCCCGCCGCATGCTCCTTCTCGCCTGGAGCGTTTCGCGTGCCGATACCGATCTGGCGGAATTGCGGGCCAAGGGCTTCGCCGAGGATACTGTGGCGCTGGCGCGACGCTTTCTCGATGGCGAGGCGCTGGTTTGAAACCGTCCGGGCCCGATTCGGCTCAGGCCCGGTCGCCCAGCCGCTTGACGATGGCGTCGAGCACGCCATTGACCAGGCCGGGCACCTCGCCCTCGTAGAAGGCGCGCGAAATATCCAGATATTCGGAGATGACCACGCGGGCCGGAATATCGGGCCGCTTGAGCAGTTCGAACACGGCGGCCCTCAAGATGGCCCTCAACGTCGCGTCGATGCGCGTGACCGGCCAGTCCGAAGGCAGGCTGGCATCGATCATCGGGTCGATATCGAGCTGTGCCGCAACGACGCCCTTGACGATCTGGCCGAAGAAATCGGCATCGGCCGGCAGGTATTGTTCGCCCTCGACTTCCTGGCCGAGCAGATCCCTGGAAAAGCTGGCGATCGTGTCTTCGAGCGAAACCCCGCCGACATCCATCTGATAGAGTGCCTGCACGGCGCCGAGACGTGCGGCGCCGCGTTGATTGGCATGTCGAACCGGTGTTTCGTCTTTGAGGTGATCAGCCATCTTCAGCCCGCTATGTCCTCGCCGGGTTCGTCGTCGAGTTCGGCCAGAAAAGAGCGGAAGTCGTCGGCACTTGTGAAGTTCATGTAGACCGAGGCGAAGCGCACGAAGGCGACGTCGTCCAGTCCCTTGAGGCCCTCCATAACGAAAGAACCAATTTTTTCGGAGCTGATTTCGGCGTCCCCGAGGCTTTCGAGCTGCCTGACGACACCGGAAATCATGCGATCCACCCGTTCGGGATCGATATCGCGCTTCCTGACGGCGGTCGAAACCGAACGGGAAAGCTTATCGCGATCAAACGGAACCTTGCGGCCCGACTTCTTGACGACGACGAGGTCCCGCAACTGCACGCGTTCGAAGGTGGTGAACCGCCCGCCGCAGTCGTTGCAGACGCGACGACGCCGGATGGCGACCGAATCTTCGGTCGGCCGGCTATCCTTGACCTGGGTGTCGTCGGAACCGCAATAGGGACAGCGCATCAGGCCTCACACCGCTGGATAGATCGGAAAACGCGCGGTCAGGGCTTCGACCTTTTCGCGAACCGCCGCTTCGACACCGGCATTGCCTTCGTCCGAATTGGCGGCCTTGAGCCCATCCAGAACCTCGACGATCAACCGGCCGATTTCCTCGAACTCGGCCGTGCCGAAGCCGCGGGTGGTGCCGGCCGGCGTGCCGAGACGCACGCCCGAGGTCACGAACGGCTTTTCGGGATCGAACGGAATGGCGTTCTTGTTGCAGGTGATATAGGCCCGCCCGAGCGCGAGCTGGGCGCGCTTGCCGGTCGCGTTCTTGGGTCTGAGGTCAACCAGCATCAGGTGATTGTCGGTGCCGCCCGAAACGATGTCGAGGCCGTTGTCCTGAAGCGTCTTGGCGAGCGCCCTGGAGTTGTCAACGACAGCCTGGGCATAGAGCTTGAAATCGTCGCTGAGTGCCTCGCCCAGCGCCACCGCCTTGGCGGCGATGACATGCATGAGCGGCCCGCCCTGCAGGCCTGGAAAGACCGCCGAATTGATCTTCTTGGCGATCGCCTCGTCGTTGGAAAGGATCATGCCGCCGCGCGGTCCCCTCAGCGACTTGTGGGTGGTGGTCGTCACCACATGGGCATAGGGGCACGGCGAGGGATGAACGCCGCCGGCAACGAGACCGGCGATATGGGCCATGTCGACCATCAGATAGGCGCCGACGGAATCGGCGATCTCGCGGAACCGTTTCCAGTCCCAGAAACGCGAATAGGCCGTGCCGCCGGCCAGAATGAGCTTGGGCTTGTGTTCGTGGGCCTTGCGTTCGACCTCGTCCATGTCGAGGAGGTCGTCGTCGCGCCTGACGCCGTAGGACACGACCTTGAACCACTTGCCCGACATGTTGACCGGCGAACCATGGGTCAGGTGACCGCCCGAATTGAGATCGAGCCCCATGAAGGTATCGCCCGGCTGCAACAGCGCCAGGAACACCGCCTGGTTCATCTGCGAGCCGGAATTGGGCTGCACATTGGCAAAATTGACACCGAACAGCTTCTTGGCGCGCTCGATGGCCAGGTTTTCGGCGATATCGACATACTGGCAACCGCCGTAATAGCGTTTGCCGGGATACCCCTCGGCATATTTGTTGGTCATGATCGAGCCCTGAGCCTCGAGCACGGCGCGCGAAACAATGTTCTCGGACGCGATCAGCTCGATCTCGTGGCTTTGCCGGTTGGCCTCAAGTGCGATGGCTTCCGCGATCTCGGGATCGCGCTCGGCAAGGGGCGATGAAAAGAAAGCAGTAGTGGTGGCGGCGTTCATGACCGGTCCCCATGATGATGCGAAAAAATGGCAGGACGGGCACGCTCTATCATGCGGCGCGCACTAAATCCAAGATGGAATAAACTGGACGTCGGGTGAGAAAGCCGTTTCATGACGGGCTCCCGTTGTTCGAGGGTGCCCAGGCGAGCGGCGGCGGCGATCCGCGCTCCCCGATGGTGGCCCATCTTCATTCTCGCCAGTCGCGCGGACGCTTGGACCATACGGCATCAACCGCGCGAAGAAAAGACACGCCAGACATGCGGGAGCCGGTCGATCACATGGATGTGGACAGCTTGCGCCTGAGCTTGGCCAGAGCGACCTGCTCGATCTGGGACCGCGGCGCATTGGCTGGCGCGACGATCACCACCTCCGTACCCGTTCGGGAATCGATGGCGCTGACGCGCATCTGCACGCCAACCCTTACGAACTCGAACAGGACTTCGCCCTGGCCGTCATCACCGGATTGCGGCATGCCCCCTCCCCTCAGGTTGAGACACGATCAGGCCGGAGTGTTGAACTCAACCTTTCCGGCAACGTCGAAATCGTAAATGTCATTTCGGAAACTGACCACCCCCTGGCGATTGGCCCAGGCGGTAATGTAGGTGGTCTGCAGCGGCACGGGGCTCTTGACCGAAACATCGAGCCGTTCGCCGGAAGCGAAAACGGCGTCGACCGCACTGATGTCCCAACCGTCGTCCCGCAGGATCCAGGCGACCAGCACGTCGACCTCGTCGACGCGCACGCAGCCGGATGAGTGAAAGCGCTGGTTTTCACCGAACAGCGACTTGGACGGCGTATCGTGAAGATAAACGCTGTAGTCGTTGTTAAAATTGATGCGGACGTGCCCGAGCGAATTCTCGCCACCGGGGTCCTGCCGGAACATGTAGTTGACGGCATCGTCGGTCGACCAGTCGATGTCGGCCGGCGTCAACTCGTTGCCTTTATAGTCGAAAATCCGGATGTTGTACTTGGTCAGATAATCCGGATCCTCGTTCATGTACTTGATGAGGTCGCGGCGAATGATGGATTTCGGCACCGTCCAGTAGGGGTTGAAATTGATCTGGTAGACCCTGGAACTGAGGATCGGGGTTTGCCTGTCGATCCGTCCGACAACCGCGGTATGGCGATGGAAGACCTGCCCCGCCTCGACGGTTTCGATGGCGGCGGCGGGAATGTTGACGAGGATGTAGCGATCGGCCAGCGCCTGCGCAAAGTTCTGTACGCGCAACGCGTTGAGACGCATCTGGGAGATGCGTTCCTCGATCGGCACGTTCATGGTCAAAAAAGTGATGGGATCGAGCTTGCCGGTGATCTGCAACCCGTGACGGGCCTGGAAACGCCGGATGCCGGCATCGGTCGCCGCATCGAACATGTCGGTGACGCGAGGCTGCTCTTCCATGTCGCCCGAAATCATCAACCGGCGCTTGAGATAACTTACGGCGCTGGATTCGTTGCCCGCCACGAGATTGAGCGCGTTGCGCGACAGCTCGCCCCAACCACCCTTCTTGGCGATCTGCTCGTACTGCATGATGGCGAGTTCGAGATTGTAGGCGGTGTCGAACGACAGAATGGGTTCATTGGTGTCGATCGCATCGAGTGCGGCGGTGGTGTTGCCTTCTCGATCGGTGTTTTTGAGCGCGATCGCCCGCCTGATGTCTTCGAGTACCGAATCCTCAGCCTGTCCCCGATTTGCCAGTGTCATAAGGGCACCGGCGCCAAGTCCAGCCAAGAGGTCGCGCCGTCTCAGGCGCAAGCTTTCGCCTACCATCACTTCGTCCTGTTTGCGGGTTCCGTACGAACGGGCGGTGTTTACCATTCATGAGAGGATGGAGCAATCTCGTCACCGGTTAGTGACACGCATCCAGCCCTGAAGACAAACGCCGCTTTCTGGCGATAGGCAGGCTTTGCGGCGCAAATAAGAAACGCCAGCACATTACTGGCGTTCCCGTAAGTCGCATCGCGATGGATCGCTCAGAGCTTATAGAGAATCTGGTCGACCCAGAAGCGTTCGAGCAGCGCCAGCGAGGCATTGAGCTTGCGGAACTCGTCATCGCCAAGACCACCGACCTTGTCGATCGACTTCATGTGACGGTCATACAGTTCATCGATCACCTCGGCCACTTCTTCGCCCTTCGGGGTCAGACGGATGCGCACCGAACGGCGATCGGCGCGGGACCGTTCCTGGAAGATATAGCCGGTCTCGACGAGCTTCTTGAGATTGTACGAAACGTTCGAGCCGAGATAGTAGCCGCGCGAACGCAGCTCACCGGCCGTCAACTCCGACTCGCCGATATTGAACATCATCAGCGCCTGGATGGGATTGATGTCATCCCAGCCCATTCTGTCGAACTCGTCCTTGATCAGGTCGAGCAGACGGCGGTGCAGACGTTCGACGCGGGAGACAGTTTCGAGATAGAGCGGCTTGAGGTTTTCGCCCGTATCGGGAACCGAAACCTCAGCTGTGTTTGTTTTGGCGACCATGTCCTTGCCTCACTGTTGTCGTGCGCGGTTTTCCGCGTCTTCCCGACCGTTGTAGCAAGATCCAAATAAACTCGAATTAAGCGATAGACTTAAAACTATCTTACTGAAAGAATTCGAGAAATTGCCTTTCGAATTGGTTATCGCGCCTAACGTTGAAGTAACCTTTCTCAGTCGTGAACGGCGCCCGCCTTGCCGATATGACTGAAAATACAAAGACCGACTGCGGCGATGAGGATCACCAGCGTCATGAGAAAATCCGTCGATGGCAGACGGATATCGGCGTTTCCCATCAGCGTGAGCGCCAGTTCGGCACCGGCGGTTCCGGTGGCCACCACGCAGCCCCAGTTCGAGCCGATCCAGATGCCGACCGCCGCGAACAGATAACCCACCGCGAAGATCGTCAGCCAGGTGAACCCGGCCACGCCGAACACGGCGATCGGACTTTGGCTGCCGCCACCTGCCCCGAGCAGGCGCGCCGCCAGTTCCAGCCCGACATAAAGGCAGAACGCAGCCAGCACACGGCCGCCAAAAACAGTTAACCTGGCAATCGAAGTCATGGCACCTCCTCGTTTTCGATCAGCCCCGACGCAGCGGTTCAGCAAAAACCGGTTTCCACTTTCTCGCACGATGCTCTAGGAGTCGGTCCCAACAGGCAAGAACGAGGATGGTGAAATGTCGGCGAACTGGCCGCGTCACGATATGGCGTTTCTAGACGGACGGCGGCAGCGCCGGCTGCGTCAAACGGGATGGGTGCGCAATATGGTGCGCGAAACGACGCTTTCGCCCGCCGATCTCATCTGGCCGCTTTTCGTGATCGAAGGGAAGAACGAACGCGCACCGATCAAGACCATGCCGGGCGTCGACCGACTCAGCATCGACCTGTTGGTTAAGGCGGCGCGGGAAGCGGCCGATGCCGGCATTCCCGCCCTGGCCCTGTTCCCCAACACGCCCGATCCTTTACGCAGCGCAGATGCACAGGAAGCCGTCAATCCGGACAATCTGATCTGCCGGGCGTCACGCGCCATCAAGGACGCCGTGCCCGAAATCGGGCTCATTACCGACACGGCGCTCGATGAGTATTCGGCCAACGGTCAGGACGGGCTCGTCCGGGATGGAGAGATCCTCAACGACGAAACCGTTGCCCTCATGGTCCGCGCAGCCGTCATGCAGGCCCGGGCCGGCGCCGACGTGATCGCGCCGTCCGACATGATGGACGGGCGGATCGGCGCCATTCGCGCCGCACTTGATGCCGAAGGGTTTGAAAAGACCCTCATCATGTCCTATTCGGCCAAATACGCCTCCTGCTTTTATGGACCGTTCCGCGACGCGGTCGGTTCCGGCAGCCGGCTTGTCGGTGACAAACGGACCTATCAGCTCGATTTCGCCAATTCCGACGAAGCGATGCGCGAAGTGGCTCAGGATCTCGACGAAGGCGCCGACATTGTCATGGTCAAACCGGGCTTGCCCTATCTCGACATCGTCCGTCGGGTGAAGGACACTTTCAACGTGCCCGTGGCCGCCTATCAGGTCTCGGGCGAATACGCCATGATCACCATGGCCGCTGCGGCCGGCGCTTTCGACAGAACGGCGGCGATGATGGAAAGCCTCATGGCCTTCAAACGGGCTGGGTGCGACACTGTGCTCACCTATTTTGCCCTGGAAGCGGCGCGTTTGATGGCGGAATAATCCAATAGCGTTCTTGTTGGCCTTTATTGCCATCCCCATGTGATGGGTATCAAAGGAGTAACCAAGATGAATGACATGCTCCCCGATCCCGAAACGGCGCCGGAACTGTTCGAAGGCGTGCTGACCCGCCGCGTCCTGGCTTTTTGCATCGATGTGATCATTCTGGCCGGGATTATGGCCATCGCAGCGTCGGTCGCGGTGATCGGTGGTATTTTCACCCTCGGTCTGGGCTTGCTCGCCACGCCGCTGATCCTGCTGTTCTCGATCGTTCTTTATTACGGCGCCACGCTCGGCTCCTCGCGCCGGGCAACCGTCGGCATGCAGTTGATGGATATCGTTTTGACCCCGACACACGGCCTGCCGCTCGACGGATGGCGGGCTTTCGCCCATCCGCTCGTTTACTGGCTGACCTGTTGGGTGCTGCCGCCATTTTCACTGGCGGTCGCCCTGTTCACGCCACGCCGGCAATTGCTGCACGACCTGCTTTTAGGCACGCTGATGGTCAGGCGATCGCCAATGGAACGGCACTGGCGGGATTATCAGACCATCTAGAGCGCCGACGCATGAGTTGGTGCGTGCGCCAACGCCAAATTCAGACGGGATGAGACCCCGGATTTTGGCCATGCCATGCGACCAACTCTGCGTCCTCCCCTTGAAAAGAAAATCCAGTTCACACGGGTCTCCGGGTAAAAGAAGCCTTTCGCGCCGTCGACGCGGCGCGGCTGGACACCCGATCAAGCCGGGGCATGATGTGGGGGGATTTGGCGGGTTGAAGTGACATAAGTGCCACCGACGACCCCCAATGAACACTGCCACAGGCCTGGGACGTCCGTGGGGACTAAACAGAAACGCCTTTTGCCGAAACGGGATAGGACAGAAGTCCCGCATATCCGTTGAACTCTGTGGAACCCTCGGAAACGGCAAAAAATGCGCTTGGCTCCGGAGCACGCCTCGCGCATGATCCCGACACGATGGACTTCAGCGCGATCCTAGACCAGCTTCCGATGTGGACGACCTTCGCGGTGATCGTCGTCGCACTCTGCTTTTATGCCCTGGAATGGGCCACCATCGAGACCGTCTCGCTCGGCACGATCGTGGCGCTCATGGCCGAAGCGATCCTGTTGCCGGGGTCCGGTTTCGCACCCGACGAACTCATTGCCGGCTTCGCCAATCCCGCCCTTTTGACCATCCTGTCGCTATTGGTCATGGGTCAGGGCCTGATCCAGACCGAGGCGCTTTCCCGCCTGACCGAATTCCTGTCCGGCCTGTGGCCGAAATATCCGTCCCGCGTCGTCGCGCTGGCCCTGGTCATCGCTGCCGCCATCTCTTCTGTGATCAACAACACCCCCGTTGTCGTTGTTTTCATGCCGGTTCTGGCGGCGGTCCTCACCCGGCGCAATCTGTCCCCGTCGCGCTATATGATGCCCTTGAGCTTCATCACCATTCTCGGCGGCATGACGACAATCCTCGGCTCCTCGACCAACCTGCTCGCCGTCGGCATTGCCCGCAATGCCGGGATCGAAAGCATCGACTTCTTCTCGTTTGCGGTGCCGGGTCTTGCCATGGCCCTTGTCGGCGGGCTTTACGTCTTCTTCGTCGTGCCACGCATCCTGCCGGACAACACCGGCACCAAGACCGGCACGCGCCGCAACACCCAGTTCATCACCGAAATCCATCTCGGACCCGATCATCCCCTGGTCGGAGACGAGACCGTCGCCGGCATGTTCCCCAAGCTGACCAATATAACGGTGAGAGCCGTCAGGCGCGGCCGCCAGGACTTTTTGCCGCCGTTCGACGACATCGTGCTGAAGCCCGGGGACACGCTGATCATCGCCGCAACCCGCAAGACCCTGACCGAGGCCATCCGCAACTGGCACATGCTCGACGATCACGCCGGCACGACGATCGACATCGACGATACCGACGCCAATTTCATCCTGTGCGAGTCGCTGGTGCCGCCGGGCTCGCGCCTGGTTAATAACGGCATCGATCAGGCCGGCTTCATGGCCCAATACGGCGTTTTGATTCTCGGCGTCGAACGCCGCTCCCGTATGCCGCGGCAATTGCTGAGCGAGTTACGGCTCGAAGCCGGCGACGTGCTGCTGATCGCCGGCAGACCCAAGGCGCTCGAACGCATGCGCGGCCTTCAGGATCTCGTCGTGCTCGAATGGAGTGCCGCCGAGGTGCGCCCGACGGGTCGCACCCTTTACGCCTGGGCCATTTTTGCCCTGACCATCATGGGCATCGCCAGCGGCGTCGTTCCGGCGGTGGCGGCGTCCATCGGCGGGGCTTTCGCCATGATCGCCACCGGCTGCCTTAACATCCGGCAGGCGGGTCGTGCCCTCGACAGGCGCGTCATCATGCTGGTCGGCGCGTCGATCGCCATGGCCACCGCCATGCAGGCCACCGGAGGCGCCGACGCCATTGCCGCTCTGGCGGTGGGGCTTCTCGACAATCAGCCGCCGGCCGCGCTCATGGCCGGACTGTTCATCGTCGTCGCTGTCCTGACCAATGTCCTGTCCAACAACGCCACGGCCGTGCTGTTCACCCCGATCGCCGTTTCCGCGGCGGCGCAGATCGGCATCGATCCCCTCCCCCTGGTGGTTTCGGTGATCCTCGGGGCCAACGCCTCCTTCGCCTCGCCGATCGGCTATCAGACCAATCTTCTGGTCATGGGCGCCGGTCACTACCGGTTCCGCGATTTCGTCGTCGCCGGAACACCGCTGGTGCTGCTGGTCTGGCTGGTCTTCTGCCTCGTCGCCCCCTGGTATTACGGCGTGTGAAAAGAACGGCTTTACCGAAATCAAACCCGCTTCCCCTTTGTCTGCAAACACATTAGTCTTTATTTTCAGCGGCAGCATTTGAGCGAGGAGTGCATCCAGTCCGAGAGGCAAAAGCGACGGGCGAGAAAGTGGAATCCGGTTTTTCGCATCAACCGCCGCGACCACCTGGACCTGGGGCTGGGTGTTTTGATGCAATCAAAACGCCCGAAGCTCCAGATGTCTCCTTTCAACTTTGGCAAAGGGATGAGGCCGCGCGCCGCGCGTAGAATGGCAAGATGACCCAGCAAGCGCCGGATTCAGCCCAATTCTTTCTGACAACGGAAAGCGAATGCCCCTATCTCGAAGGGCGCATGGAGCGAAAGCTCTTTACCCATCTGAGCGGGAGGCGGGCCCAGCTCATACACGCTCTTTTGAGCGATCACGGGTTCCGTCGCAGCCAGAATCTCATCTACCGCCCGGCCTGCGACAATTGCTCGGCCTGCCTGTCGGTCAGGATCGTGACCCGGCATTTCGCTCCGGGTAAAAGCCTGAAACGGGTTCACGCCCGCAACCGCGACGTTTCGGCCAGCGCCGGACTGCCTCGCGCGACAGCGGAGCAATATGACCTGTTCCGGCATTATCTTCTGGCGCGCCATGCCGGCGGCGGCATGACCCAGATGAGCTTCATCGATTATGAATACATGATCGAAGATACGCCGGTCGAAACCCTGCTGGTCGAATACCGGCTCGAGAACGAACCCGGCCGCCCCCTGGTGGGGGTATCGCTGACCGACCGGCTGCCGGACGGATTGTCGATGGTATATAGCTTTTTCGATCCGGATCTTTCAGAACGCGGTCTGGGTAACTACATGATCCTCGAACACGTCGCTCGGGCGGCGGAAGCGGGGCTCGACTATGTCTATCTCGGCTATTGGGTCAAGAACTCGCCCAAAATGGCCTACAAAATCCGATTCCGACCGCTCGAAGTTCAGTCCGGTGCATCCGGCTGGAGAAAACTCGATCTTTAGGTCTTCGCGAACAATTCCGCCTCCGAGAAATACGGAGTTTGGCGTTAGTTTCTTGTCTTGTCGTCTTTCCGGGCGGATAACCGGTTTCCGGTCACCCCGGTTCGTCTTTGGATCTGGAGCATTACACTCCCTATGACGTCGTTTTTCGTCGGCTTCATCCAATCCGCATTCTTTTTGCTCGCGTCCGCGTTGAGTCTGGCCGCCGTTCTGGCCGGGTTCGGCTTTGCCGTGCCCCTGCTCGATACGCTGAACCATCTGCAACCGCTCTGGTTCTTCGGCACCCTCGCCTGCCTGCTCCTTGCCGGGCTGGTTTTCCGGCGCCAGCGCAGCCGTGCCCTGGTGATCGCGTTGACCGCCACCGGCTTTCTGGCTTCGGGCATCATCGTCATGCCCGAATTCATTTCCGGCTTTCTGGCCCGTCCGGTCATGCCCGCCGGCACGCCATCCTACCGGCTGATGACCTACAACGTGTTCGGGATGAATGACGACATGAACCGCGTGGCGGCGATGATTGAGGCCGAAAGCCCGGACATCATCGCCCTTAATGAGTATTATCCGGAGCAGCGCACTCCGCTCCATCCGCTGATTGTCGATACCTATCCCTATTTCGCCATCTGTACGGGCGGCAAACGGGCCAACCTTGCCATTTACGCCCGCATCCCGTTCGAAACGGACGGCAGCGAACCGTGCAACTGGGATGCCGATCACCGCACCGGTTATCTGGCCGCACATTTCGCGCCCCCCACAGGCAGCGCATTCACTGTGATGGCAACCCAGCTCGACTGGCCTTTGCAGATCAGTCCCCTTGCTGCCGATGGCGACATCCTGACACGGATCGAGAACATGACGGCGCGTCAAGAAAGGGAATTCGCCCACCTTGCAACAGGTCTCGACGCCATCATGGGCCCCGTATTGCTGGCAGGCGATTTCAATTCGACGTCCTGGTCCTATGCCCTCAAGCGTTTCGCGCAACAGAACGGGCTGACGCGTCAGACCCGGAATCTGGCGACTTTCCCCAAATTGTGGTTCTTCGATACCTGGCGAACGACGCCGGCCTTTCTGCCGCTCGATCAGATCATGAGCCGCAGCGGCATCGTGGTCACGGCGCTGCATGCCGGCGATCCGGCGGGAAGCGATCACCGCCCTGTCATCGCCGATTTCACCATACCGCCAAGCCTGCGGATGGGATCAGCCGCCTGAAGCGGCGGGCAGTAGGCAATCAAAACGCCCGATGCCCTCACGGCTTGTTTTTGTCGACCAAAGCCCGGGCCTGTCCGACCCAATCCTCACGCGCGATACGGCCGTGGAAAGACAGCTTGTTGTCGACCCAGCCGATGGCCGTTTCATCCCAGGCGGCGATCTGGTCGAAATGAAAAACGCCGAGTTGATGAAGCGTGGTTTCGATCTTTGGCCCGATCCCGCTTATTTTCTTGAGATCGTCGGCGAGACCGTCCCGCGCCTCATTCAGCATTGCCGGCTTGCCATCGTCATCCGGTGTCGCGGCGGGGGTGTCCGTCATGGGGTCGGGCACCGGATCAACATCGGGCTTGACGTCCTGATGCGGAACGAACCTGTGTCGGGCCCAGAAGCCGAAAAGTCCGCCGAGGACGAAGGCCACAAGAAGCAGCATGGCCATTTCGACGATATAGGGTTCGGCAGACATATCTTTCTCCCTCACACGACAGAACCAGGCGTTTCACGCAACCGCAAACGTCTGGCTTTACCCTTTGGACTCGCGGCTTTCAGATCTCAAATCATGCCACTGACGTGACTTACTCCTTGAAGAAAGCCTCTTTTGATAAAAATCCGTTACGCATTTCTCCTGGAAACGTCTTTTCCGGATGCCGCCTCCCTGGATTCGGCAAACCAGCCGGCAATAGCGCCGAGCAGAAAAGCCAGCACAAGATAGATCCAGTGCCGCGCCAGAAACGCGATCATCATCGTCCACATGTTCATTCTCCCGCGCGCAGCCTACTCCGCCGTCTTTTCTTCGTTCAGTACCGAAAACACGATGCGGCGGTTGCGACGCTTGCCATCCTGCGTGTCATTTGAGGCCACAGGAAGGCTCTCGCCATAGCCTATTGCGTAGAGCCGATCCACGCCAACACCGAGCGCGACCAGACGGTCGACAACCGCCTCGGCACGCGACACCGACAGGATGAGGTTGGACTCTTCGTCGCCATCTGCGTCGGTATGGCCTTCCACATGCACGCTCGTTTCCGGACAATCCTCAAGATAGGCGGCAATTTCCGCGATGGCCGGCAGCGATTGTTTGGAGATGCGGGCACTGCCGGGCTCGAACAGAATGGCGTTGCGCGTATCGAAAGCCTCCACCTCGACGGTACAGGTTTCAAGCGGCGTCGGACCATCGATCCTGACCGTCCAGTCGGACCTCCCGGCAAAGCGGGCGAGCTGCGAACCGGCAGCCGCACGCGCCGGCGCCGCAAAAGCCTTGCCGGCAAAGCTCCAGGCAAAATCGGCGTAACGTACGCTTCCGCTGTCGAGTTCGGCCAGGGCGCGAACGGCGGCAACGGCATCGGGCACGAAATCGGGCGGAGCCCCATCACGCACCATCAATCCGGTTACCGCCGACGGGCTGGCCAGTACCGAGAAAAAGGCGCGGGTTGCCTCGGCGGGGATCCCCCCGGTCAGCACCAGCGTGCCGTCGCTTTTCTTGTCGGCAGCAAAGACAAAATCGGGCGCGCCTCGATAGGGTGCAGCGATGTCAACCGACCAGTTTACGGCACGCGCACCAAGGGCCGAAATGGCCTCCTTTTTGGCTTCCGCGCTTTGCGTTGCGCCCGTCACTGTCCACGCGCTGCCGTCATAGGCGACACGTCCGGTCTCAAGTTTAGAAAGGACGTCGAGCGCCGCCAAGACGTCACCGGAAAAACCATCAGGCGCACCCGCGGCCAGCGTGGTGGCATCTTGACCGTCAGGCCCGGCCTTTACCGCCAGAAAGCGCTTGAACGACCCGGCCGGAACATAGCCGGTAAAATCGAGACTGCCATCGGCCAGACGTTCGGCCGACCAGCGGAACGGATTGGCGGTCGGCAGCGGCAGAATCTCCGGTTCCGGAGGCGCTTCGGCAGCTTCCGCAACCGGTTCCTCGGCTTCGGCAAGCAGCGTTTGTTCCGTCTCCTCGACCGGTTCGGACGCGGCAACCGCATTTGCTTCCGTCACCGCGATTGTCCAGAGATCCGCCCGGGACCCGAGAGACGAAACGAGCGTCGCTCTGGCATCCGCATTGGCGACGGCGCCGGTCAATGTCCAGCCATCGCCATCGAACACGACCCGTCCGGCGTCCAGTACGGCAAGCGCATCGAGCGCTGCCAGGACGTCACGCGCAAAGCCTTCGGGCGCGCCTGCGGCCAACGCGGTTTGGTCATGGCCTTGAGGCCCCTTCCTGATCGCCAGGAAGCGTTTGAGAGACTCGACCGGAACGTAACCGGCAAAATCGAGACTGCCATCGGCCAGACGTTCGGCCGACCAGCGGAAGGGATTGGCGGTCGGCAGCGGCAGGGGCGCGAACGCGGCTGCGGCATCCACGGAGTCTTCTTCCGGCGCCCCATCTTCCGCTTCGGGCTGTTGTTCGGCTTGGACAAGGCCCGGCGCAACCGCAATCGCGGCATCGATGCCGGCCATCGTGAGTTCGGTTCGTGTGCGACCTGCCAGAATCCCGTCGGCAGCAACGCCCTCAAGATTCCAGGCCGATCCGTCGAACAACAATCGACCGCTGTGCAAACCCACCAACCCATCCATGCCGGCAAGCGCCGTTTCGGCGAACCCCTCGGGTGCCGGCAGAACGACAAGACGGCCACCCGTTTCGATCTGGAAATGCACGTCGAGATAGCGCTGGAACGCCTCGGACGGTGCGTTGCCGCCGACCAGCCAGCGCCCATTCTCTTTCAAAACGGCGAACGAATAGGGGCGAGCCGGCTCGGACAGAGGCGTATTGTCTTCCGGTTCTGCGGCGTCACTATCACTTTGTTCCACGGCTTGTTGATCCGGCAAGCTCAGGTCGATCTGCCAGTCGGCTGTATCGAACGGCGCTTCGGCGAGAACCGTGCTTATTTTGCCGGCAGCAGCGGGGTCTTCGGTACCGCCGCTCAATCGCCAGGAGGTCCCGAGAAGCGTTATCGAGCCCGTATCCAGAAGATCGAGAACACCAAGGGCCGCTTCCGCCGACCCGGCAAACCCTTCCGGCTCGCCTGACGCAACCGAACTCGCGTCGAGGGCATGGGTGCCAGCCACCGCGCGCAAACTGGACTGCGTACCGGTATCGGGCACATAGCCCTTGAGAACGATAGAGCCGCCATCGGTCTTTTGCGCCGACCATCGGTACGGCGTAACCCAGACCGAACCGATTTGGGCGACATTGGAGATGTCGGACCCGACCGGCACCGCCGGAACGGCGCCTTCCGTCTGTCTGGTATAGGCAGCGGCCGAAACCGACAGGGGGCCCAATCCCAGCACCATCGCAAGTGCCGCACCAAAAAGGGCCGCATACCGGCCCGCCTTATCGATCCTGATCACAAACCGCCTCTTGTCATCCGCTATGACCGCATTACGACGCGCCGAACAGGAACCCTTCTCCCGACAACTCCCGACACGTTCGCATCTTTCTGGACATCTTTGCCCATTCCCAAGGTGATTCCCAGATACCGCGCGGCGTTGTCCGGTCCATATGCGGAAAATCTGTCCGAAAACATCTGTGCCAAAAGAGAAAGGCCCGGCAGAGCCGGGCCTTTCCATAGCCATGAATAATCCGAAAGGATTAATCGAAGGACTTCGCGGCCTTGAAGGTGGCCTTGTAGCCGCCGAGGCTGTTGACTTCGCCCTTGATGGACGTGGTGAAACCACCGCCAGGAGCCCAAGCCAGTTCGGCACTGCCGTAGAAGGCGTCGTCGCCACGGACAGAAACCGGGACCTGACCGGTACCAGCATTGCTCGGCTGAGCAACATTGACGCCAACCGCATAGTAACCAACTTCACCCGTGATCTTCAGGGTTTCGGTCAGCTTCGTGATCAACTGCAAGGCACCCTGATAGGTTTCGCTATCGGACGTGTCGGTATTCGAGTCAAACCAACGGAAGCCAGCGGCGATCGTCACTTCGTCGGTCACAGCCGCAGAAGCAACCAAATTGCCGCCCCACTGGGTCAGATCGGTAGGCGCATCGCGATGGGCAGCTTCGAAACCACCAGCAAGGGTGAACATATCGAAGTTCGCTTCAGCAGACACCAAGCCATTCCAGGCAGTGACCGCACCATCATTGGCGGAACCGGTGGCGAAAGCAGCACGAACCTTGAAGTTGTCGAAGGTGCCGGTCATGCCAGCATGCATCTTCCAGTCTTCGATGTCGCCATCAAGGATGCCACCAGCCGCGAAGCTGACGTGACCGGTGAGAGCATCGCTTGCATAAGCAATGGTACCAACCAGCGTGCCCGCAGACTCAGCCGGGGTCAAAGCCGGTGCAGTGGTCGTCTGATAGACCTTGTAGGCACTACCATTGAGGTTTTCGAGACCGGCCGACAGGGTCAGACCAGTGTCGCCAACCGTGTGGTACAACTGAATGACGTGACCCTTGGTCTTCAGACGATCATGGAAGACGTCGACGCCAGGATCAACTTCGTCGGAATGGAACATGCCGATGAAGCCAAACGGCTTGTCGTCGCCGTTCTGGAACACGGACGCATCGCGACGACCAGCAACGAGCTGGGTGGTATCGCCAACGGACACATAGGCTTCCTTGACGAAGACGTCATTGCCGTCCGCTTCTGTAGGTGTGGCTGCTCCAAAGTCTTCGTTGGTGATCGAGAAGTCTTCGTCATCGCTGGCGAGCTTGATAACGGCCTTGGCAGTACCGAAATCAGACGAAGCGGCACCGACGAACTGCACCCAATAGTTCATGCGCGAACGCCAATCGAGATTCGCGTCCGAGTTGCCAGTGGCATGGCCATCGTCGATGATGGTCCGGCCTTCATCGTCACGGAAGATGGTGTTGGCCGTGAGCCAAGCGTCGTTGGCGTAATCGCCCCAACGGAACTCGTAGTCAACGCCGCCCGAAATCTGCAGGCAGTCATCGCTCGACGCGATGGTCAGACCGGACATGCCGAGGTCTTCGCAAACGTCAAACGAGGAGACCACGGTCGACAGATCGGCCGCGAAGGCAGTGGTGGAGAGACCAACAGCCGCCACAGAACCCAGGAAAAGGCTCTTAAGTTTCATTATCTTGACCTCCAAAGTCAATCTTTATGCCGGTTGCCCGGCGGTTTGTCGAAGCGCGAACACACTTGTGTGTCGTGTTTTGCCGTCGCGCTGCGACCGACAAACGATCCCATGCATGGATTCGCAAAAGCCACTCTAGCCATCGGCGGTTGCCACGCAACTAGACTTCTGCGGATTCGGCGTCGCAACGGCGTCCTTGTTGGCGAATGTTGCAAATTGAACACACCCGCCGTAACCAAGTCTTAACCTTTGTAAATTGCCGATAATAAACTACGCCCAAACCCCGGCTCGGGACCAGCCCGACGTTCGGCGGGTCCGGGAAGAGACGGAACGGATGCCCGGGAGATAAGGCCCGGTGCATCAGCGACCGGCCCGCAAGGATGAGGGCAGCGCAGCGGAAAAAGAATGCCATAAAAGAACGCCGGCAGGGAGGATCCCTGCCGGACAAGACGCGTTTCTGGCGTGTTTTCGATTGAGGAAAGAAAAGCGGTTCAGCGCCCTCGCCCCGGGCGCGGGGATGTCTTGGACTGGGTTGCCGCCTCGTTTTCCTTTGCCCGCAGCATCTGCAGCGATTTTTCGGCGTCCCTGAGACTGATCTGGCCGAACTCTTCGAGCCAGAGGTCGATCTGCTTGGCTGACAGGTTGAGACGCCGCGCCCGGACGCGCCCGATCGCGGCCACCGCTTCGCTGGTCAGGCCGAGACCGCGCAGGGTGACGGCAAGCGGCGTGCCGTTGGAGTTGGTAAGCGAGGCGCTGATGGTTTCTTCGGGCAGCTGGGCGATTCCGGCCAGAAAATGCGTCAGCACCATATCGTCGCCGAGTTCGGCGAGCTTGATGGTTTCGGTGCTGGCATTGGCATCGCCGGAACGCACCTGCTCGACCAGAGAATAAACGGCCGCGCGCGCCTTGCGCGCCTTGGCCTTGCGCTCGGCCTCACCGTCGATCTCCGAAAGCGAGTCCAGAAGGCTTCCTCCTTCGGGCGGCGCATCCAGGGCGCGAAGGCGCGCTTTCAGCTCTTCCGACAAGAAGGGCGTGATCTGGCAGGTAATCACCTGAGTGAGGTCGTCGCGCGAAATCAGCGATTCCTGCAAGCCGACATCGGTCTTGGCCTTTTCGGCGACGATCCGGTAGGTCTTGGGCGAGAAGCGCGCGCCGGGATTGGCGGCCATGGTCCTGACGGTTTCGATATCCTCGATCCGAACCAGGGCATCGGTCAGCTTCTCGCCGAGCTTCTTGCGGCGGGAAATGGCGCGGGTGTGGTCCGGCATCATCGTCTCGATGATGTCGAGCAGATCGCTGTCGGTCAGAACCGGCGAGTGTTCGAGCATCGGGGTCGCCACTTCGGCCTCATCGTCGGTCGCGAGGCGTCGAACCACCCGTCCGGGGAAATGATCGATCGGCGCCACCTTCTCGGACAGTTCCTTGCGGACTTCGGTGGCGACGTCGTCGAGCAACCGGCACACCAGTTCCGCATAGGCGTCGCCGTGCTTGTCGGAGTTAGCTTCCATGTTCTCGAGGAAGAGATCGGTCAGGCTGGAGATGAGGTTGCGCCACTTCTCCCGCGAGGGATCACGCGCCCATTCCTGTAGCTCTTCAAGCGTCGGCACGGTTTCTGCAGTTGGCGTACCCACTTACTCAACTCCAACTAAAGATGATTTGCCCTGAAACTAGTCCCATTTCGTTAATGGTGTGTTTTGGAATCGGGCGCATTTGCTGCGGCGTTTCGTTTGCGCGACCACTTGTTTTGCCGCGCCGCCTCGTCTATCAGCAAACTGGGCGCGGAAAATGAAAACTCCCGTACCCTTAAATCTAGATCGCTTTTCCGGTTCTCTGCGGATCGAACCGTCCAGACGACCGGAAAGGCAAATGTTCTCAGGGCGGGGTGAAACTCCCCACCGGCGGTAGGAACCATCTTGAATAATGGTTCGAGCCCGCGAGCGCCGCGGATTTTCATCTGGCGCGTGTTTGAACCGACAAGGCCGGTTTCCGCTTTGCGCGAACACGCTCCGAAGATCCCCGGGTCAGCAGATTCGGTCAAAATCCGAAGCCGACGGTCATAGTCCGGATGAAAGAGAACGGATTGGCAGTTCCCGGTTCCGGCCCCTTTTGTGCCGTGTCCCTCATGTCCGATCCTTTCAACCCTGGGCAAGCTGGTTGAGAAAGGATCGATGATGAACCAGACTGCCTCCTCTTCCCCTTTGGGCCTGCGTTTTCGCGGTGACGACGTTTTGCGCGCGACCATCTACATGATCGCCGCCCAGGTCATTTTTGCCCTGGTCAATTTCCTCTACGACGTTTTGACCAATCCCTGGAATCCGTTACTCGCCGGTCACAACATGACCTCCGCCTCGGCGGTGTTCTGGCAATACCTGATCGCTACCATCTTCGCGGTGCCCCTGATCTTCCGGATCGGGCTCAACAAGCTCAGGACCCGCCATCCTGTCCTGCACGAGGTGCGGGCGCTCGTTTCCGCGCTCGGCGCGCAGGTTTTCGTCTTCGGTTTCGCCACGGGCGTGCCGGTCTGGCAGATGGCCGGCCTGTTGATGACCGGGCCGTTCTTCGTCATTGCCGGTTCGGTGCTGTTTCTCGGTGAAAGGCTCACCCCGACCCGGATCGGGGTCACGCTGATTGCCTTCGTCGGCGCGGTGCTGATCGTCGGCGTCGGTTCGGAAAGCTTCACCTGGGGCTCGCTCCTGCCGGTCGTGGCCGCAGCCCTATGGTCGACGACGACCGTCATCGGCAAGTACTTGAGCCGCGAAGAGGAACCGGAATCCCTGACCCTCTATCTGGTGCTGCTCATCAGCGTCAACCATGCCCTGATCGGACTGATTCTGGCCGGGCTCGTCTTCACCCTGCCCGCCGGCGCCCTGCCCGCAAGCCTCACCTCCGGGTGGGATTTCGGCTTCCCCATCGGACCGGCAAGCCTGTGGCTCATTGCCCTCGGTCTGGTGACGGCCCTCGCGCAATATCTGTTGTGGAGCGCCTACAAGCTGGCCGACGCGACCTACCTGCAGCCCTTCGACGACCTGAGACTGCCCTTCAACCTGTTGATCGGCTGGGTGCTTCTGGCCCAGGTGCCGGGCATCTGGTTCTGGCCGGGCGCGGCGCTGATCGTCTGTGCCTCGCTCTTCATCGCCTGGAAGGAAGGGTAAGGGGACACCCGCCCGAGAGTCGCCCCGGGACGTGATCCCGGGGTCCACTCGCGGCGCAACCTTCATCGATATTGATTGTTCTGCTGATCCGCCGGCCAAAGGCACGTCTTGCAGAACCAGAGCGGCGCGCGTTCAGATAGACTCACTTCGCCGCTCTATCTTTTTGTGGTCGCATCGTTTTTGCGCAAAACCGGTATCCACTTTTGCGCACGATGCTCCAAGGTTCGCATCAAAGGCGCTTGTGGAAACAGGCAGATGCGAGTGGGTCCCGGGATCACGTCCCGGGACGAGTCCGTGGGTGTGGGAAAGGTCGTGGCTATCGCGGCAGCAGATAGGCCCCCTGCGGCACCGGATCGTCGAAGGACTTGAGGCTCGTCGCCAACGCCTCCTCGACCAGGTGCTCGACGAGTTCGGGAAAGAGCAGCGGCTCGTCCGCCTGTTCCCAGAGGAAATAACCATAGGAGCCGGGAATCGGGTTGACCTCGTTGAAAAAGATCTCGCCCGTTTCGTCGTTGCACAGGAAATCGAGCCGCGGCGCACCGCGACGTCCGAAGGCCTCGAAAACCTTGATGGCGTTTTCCTCGATCAGCGGCCGGCGATTGCCCGCCATGTCCGGCTGGATGTCGCGGGTCAGCGACAGCATGCCCTGAGATGGCAGCGAGGTGCCCTTGGCGCCACCGCCACCCTTGAGGTATTTTTCCTTGAAATCAAGCAGTTCGCTCGACGGCTTCGGCCGCTCGATGGCCGATAGCTTGATGGCGCCGTTATCGTTCCGCAAGGCGACATTATATTCCACCAGATGCGGCACGCGCGGCTCGACCATGGCCAGACTGTCCTTGGTCAGGACCATGGCGCAAAGCCCGAGCACCTCGTCTTCCGTCTTGGCAATGCCGACGCCGATGCTCGATCCGAGATTGACCGGCTTGACGATGGCCGGCAGGCCGATCTTGTCTTTGACCTCGGCGAGAAGCCCGTCCCTGTCCATCAGCCGATCATGATCGACGACGACCTGCGGCAAAACCGGCACGCCGGCCCTGGCGGCGGTGATCTTGGTCAGGTCCTTGCGCATGGCGACGGCCGAATGGGTGGCCGAAAAGCCGGTCACCGGAATGCCGATCCATTCGAGCAGCCCGTGAATGCGCCCATCCTCGCCATAGCGGCCATGGAAAACCGGAACGGCGCAGTCGATGGGAATGGGGTCGCCCTTGACCGGCCTGATCTCGCCGCCGCGTTCGCCCCAGCCGAAGGTGATTTCGGTCACGCCCGAAGGCTTGGGGTGATAGGTCGAGACGTTTCTAAGATTGGGACCGATGAAGAAGCGATTCTCGAAATCGACATAGACGGGAATGAGATCGTAAAGCGCCGGGTCGACCGCATCCATGAATTGCTGGGCCGTGACCACGGAGACATCGTGCTCCGGTGAGCTGGCTCCGAACAGAACGGCGATTTTCTTCGGCATCGGACGTTTCCACCTTTTTTCTGCCGCTGGTTTGGCAAATGCTTGCGGCGTTCCTGTGGCTTGCCTGAGCCTTGCATGATAAAGGCGACCTGGCCGGGCTGCCATAGCACGAACCCGAAATCCACGAACGGGATTTTCGTCAAAAAGGGCATGGTCAACCAGGCAGGTGAATCGAGGTTTCGCATGCATTTCATCGAGATCGGACAGGGTGACGCACCACGCGTCGTTTTCGCCCATGGCTGGGGGCGATCGCATCACGATTTCATCCCGGCGGCGGAAGCCCTGAGCGGAACGGCCCGATCCATCCTCCTCGATCTGCCGGGTTTCGGAGAAACGCCCCGTCCCAAAGAGGCCTGGGACACGCGCCAATATGCCGATCACATCGCCGATTTCCTTGACGAAAAGGGCCTCGGACCTGTCGTCTTCGTCGGCCATTCCTTCGGCGCCCGCGTCGGGCTCAGATTGGCCCGCCATCACCCCGAACGCCTTGCCGGACTCGTCGTCGTCGCGGGTGCCGGCATTCCGCGCCAGCGCGTTTTCTGGGATCGGGTCAAAACTGACGTCAGGCAAAGACAGTTTCGTCTCTACCGCTTCTTCGCCGGCGCCAACGAAGCCCGGCGCGACGTGCTCGAAAAGCGCTTTGGCAGCCCCGATTATGTGGCAAGCAAGAAGCTCGGCATCCGCGACATTTTCCTCAAGACCATCACCGAGGATCAAAGCCCCGACCTTCACGGGATCGCGGTGCGCACCGAACTGCTCTACGGCGCGAATGACGCCGAAACGCCGGTCGAAATCGGCAAACGCATGGAAGCGCTCATTCCCGATGCACGGCTGACGGTCCTGCCCGATCTCGACCATTTCTCCATTCTGTTCCGCGGCCATCACATCATCGCGTCGCGGGCGAAATCCCTGCTGCCGGAGGCGACATCATGATGGCGATTGTGGCGCTCGCCCTGTTCTTTCTGGCTCTTCTTTATTTCGGCTTCGTGCGGATGCGGACCCTTCTGGCCTATTTCCAGCAGGAGGAATACGACCCGGCCCGGTTCTTGATCGCCTGGCGCACCATCCGCCTTTTCGACGTCATGGCCAGCGTTGCGCTCATCATCGGCTTCGTTCTGGTGTTCCTGAACATCTGGCCGTCCGGCGCCATGGTGCTGATGGCGCTGGTGCTCGCGCTGATCGCCGAACGCGAACGCGGCTACACTTTCAAGAAATCCCTCACCATGACGCCGCGCGCCACGCGCCTCTTCCGGCTAGCCCTCGGCCTGGCCGGCCTCGTTTCGCTCATCGTGCTGATCTGGCCCGTCACCTCCATTCTGGTCATCCAGGCGCTGCCAATCGAATTAGTTATTGCTAATGCGATTCTCAAACCCGGCGAAGACCGGCGCAATCAGGCCTATATCGACGAGGCGTCCGAAAAGCTCGCGGCATTCAAAGGCATTCGCATCGGCGTGACCGGCTCGTTCGGCAAGACCAGCGTCAAGCACATTCTCGGGCAATTGCTCACCCTCGACGCCCCGGTTTTCTACAGCCGTGGCTCGATCAATACCGTGCTCGGCCTGACCCGCCACATCCGCCAGCGGCTGCAACCGGCACATAAATACTTCATCGCCGAAATGGGCGCCTATCAAAAAGGGTCGATCGCGAAACTGGCAGATTTCGTCAAGCCCGGGATCGGCATCATCACCGCCGTCGGCGAAGCCCATCTCGAACGGTTCGGCACACTGGCCGATACCGCCATGGCCAAGGCCGAACTGGCCGATTACGTGTGCGCCCATGGCAGGCTGGTCGTGGTCACCGAGGCGGTCGCCGCGCTTGAACCGTTCGCCAGACTGCGCGCGGCGCATCCCGACAAATTCGTTATCTGCGGCGCCGGCGACTCCTGCGACGTGCGGCTTGTTTCGTCCGAACTGACCGAGGCGGGCCGCAAGCTTTCCATCGCGCTCGGCGACAAGCGGATCGAACTCGTTTCGCCGCTTCTGGGGGCCTATAACGATCTCAATATCTGCCTGTGTCTGGCCGTCATCGATGCGGTGGCGCCGGACATTCTGCCCTTCGTTCCGGCGGCGGCGGCCGAACTGGAACAGGTGCCGCACCGACTTGAAAAGCGGGAAAGCGTCACCGGCCCCCTGGTTCTCGACGACGCCTACAATGCCAACGAAGCCGGCATGCGCGAAGCGCTCGCGGTCGCCCGCGCCCTGGCCGACCAGCGCGGCGGCAGAGCGGTGATCGTCACCCCCGGTATCGTCGAACTGGGCGCGCGGCACGCCGAAGTCCACGCGGAGCTTGGCACCCTTGCTGGCGCAACCTCGGACATCGTCCACATCGTCAATCCCGACCGTATCAGGAGTTTCGTCAGGGGAGCACAGGCGGCCAAGCACGCCAGGGTCGCGACCCATGCCAGCCTCGTTGCGGCGCGCAAGGCCCTGGCCGAAGATTCGCTCGACACGAAAGATGTGATTCTTTATGCCAATGACCTGCCGGATGTGCTTGAAGAAAAACGAATTCTTTAGGCTTTCTCAACCAATGCCGCGCATCACGGAGATCAAGCTGCAACCGTCATAAGTTCATCCAGTTTGTGAGGGACAATAGGCGGCACATGCCGTCGGGCGATGCAGCCGGAAAGGTTCCTGTTCGATCGTCTCAGGCGAAAAGCAGACATCTCAATGCCTTGTTGCGGATAGGACCTGCGAAACGACATTTGCCGGACCGACATGATTGCGGTTCGGGTCTCGACCTGATTAATTGGACGAGAGGACTCAGTTTGAAATGATTGTGCGGCGACCGGAAATGGCCCATTCCGAGTCTGACAGGATCGAGTGCGGCAAGTCGAACCGCCTTTGTCGATTCTTCTCACGCCGCCGTACTGCCTGTGCCAGGAAGTCGCACGGGCTCTTCCGAAAGAGGCTTCGGCCAACCTCTTGTTCTCAAAAGCGTCTGGAAAGCGGCCCTGCGCGCGATTTCTATATTCAGGTTTTCGCATGTCATGACCCAGATCATGGCAGCGCGACTCTGGTTCAGCATTTTAGCCGCGACATGAAGAAGCAAAGGCGAAACAGCCAATGAGCACAAGACTTCGGGATTTCACCCCCGCAATCGATCTCACGGAGACGCGCGGGACCGGCCCGGTGCGTCACAAGAGACCGGTCTATGTCGAACTTACGCCCCCTTGCAGCAATGCCTGCCCGGCTGGCGAAAACATCAGAGGATGGCTGTCTTTTGCCCAGGCTGGTCGATTCCGCGAGGCGTGGGAAACGCTGACCGCAGAAAACCCGATGCCGGCCATTCACGGGCGCGTGTGCTACCACCCGTGCGAGGGTAGCTGTAACCGCAAGGATGTCGACAGCGCCGTCACCATTCACGCCGTCGAACGGTTCCTCGGCGACCTCGCCCAGGCCGAAGGCTGGGGCTTCAAGGCCATCAAGGAGCCGAGCGGCAAGAAGGTGCTGGTGATCGGCGCCGGTCCGTCCGGTCTTTCCGCCGCTTACCACCTCACCCGTCTCGGCCATCAGGTCGAGATTCACGAGGCTGGTCCGATCGCCGGCGGCATGATCCATTTCGGCATCCCCGCCTACCGCATGCCGCGCGACGTTCTCGCCCGCGAAATCAAGCGGATCGAGGATTTCGGCGTCAAGATCGTCCTCAACCACAAGGTTACCGACCTTATGGCGGAAAAAGAGGCCGGCGGATTTGATGCCGTGTTCGTCGCCATTGGCGCCGGCGCCGGCAAACACGTAGACATTCCCGCACGTGACGCTGCCCGCGTACTCGACGCGGTCAACGTTCTTCACGAGACCAGCGCTGGTGACCCGCCGCTCCTTGGACGGCGGGTCATTGTTTATGGGGGTGGCAACACCGCCATGGACGCCGCCCGTACGGCCAAACGCCTCGGCGCCACCGAGACGGTCATCGTCTACCGCCGCGACCGCGAGCACATGCCCGCCCACTCCTTCGAAGCCGACGAGGCCATCGAAGAGGGCGTGAAGATCAAGTGGCTGACCACCATCAAGGAAATCCAGGGTACCGAACTGACCGTGGAACGCATGGTGATCGACGAGCACGGCAAGCCGCAGCCGACCGGTGAATTCGACACCCTTTCGGCCGACTCCGTGGTTCTGGCGCTCGGCCAGGAAACCCAGAGCGAGTTCCTCAAGCAGGTGCCCGGTCTCAACTTCTCGTGGAACGGCACCGTCGAGGTTGGCCCGAACATGATGACGGGAGCCGAAGGCGTGTTCGCCGGCGGCGACATGACCCCTGGCGACCAGTCGGTGACCATCGCCACCGGCCACGGCAAGAAGGCGGCCCGCTCGATCGACGCATATCTGAGGGGCACGGACTACACGGCACCGGAAAAGGCGCCGATCGTTTCCTTCGACATGCTGCATCTGCCGGTCTATTCGGACGCCGATCCGCGCCAGCAGAAGATGATCGAATCCGCCAAGCGCATCGCCGGCTTCGACGAGATCATCGCCGGCCTGACGTCTGAGGAAGCAAAATACGAAGCGCAGCGCTGCTATTCCTGCGGCGACTGCTACGAATGCGACAACTGCTATGCGTCCTGCCCGGAAAACGCCATCACCAAGCTTGGCCCCGGACGCGGATATGCCGTCGATTATGATAAGTGTACCGGCTGCGCGACCTGCTATTACCAGTGCCCGTGCCATGCCATCGAAATGATCCCGGAGACTACGTCCAATGGCTGAAAATCAAGCCACAAAGGCCACAATGGATGGCAACACCGCCGTTGCCTATATCGCCTACAGGGTCAACGAGGTCTGCGCGATCTACCCGATCACGCCGTCCTCGCCCATGGCGGAACTGGCGGATGAATGGGCCTCCGCCGGCACCAAGAACATCTGGGGCAACATCATGTCGATCCAGGAAATGCAGTCCGAGGGTGGCGCCGCCGGCGCCGTTCACGGCTCGCTGCAGGCTGGAGCGCTGACCACCACCTTCACGGCCTCCCAGGGCCTGATGCTGATGATCCCCAACATGTTCAAGATCGCCGGCGAACTGACGTCGACGGTCTTCCACATCGCGGCCCGGTCGCTGGCGACCAACGCCCTTTCGATCTTCGGCGACCACGCCGACGTTATGGCGGCCCGCTCGACCGGTTTCGCCATGCTGGCCTCGAACTCGGTTCAGGAAGCCCACGACATGGCGCTGATCGCGCATGCCGCGACCCTTGAGTCGCGCGTGCCGTTCATGCACTTCTTCGACGGTTTTAGGACCTCGCACGAAGTCAACACGCTGGAACTGGTGCCGGAAACGGCGATCCGGGAAATGATCAACGACGATCTGGTGCTGGAGCACCGGTCGCGCGCGCTCAATCCGGAGCATCCGTTCATGCGCGGCACGGCGCAGAACCCGGACGTGTTCTTCCAGGGGCGTGAAGCCGCCAACAAGTACTACAACGCGACCCCGGGCATCGTCGAAAAGGCGATGGACAAGTTCGCGTCCCTGACCGGCCGCCACTACAAGCCGTTCGATTTCTATGGTGCCAAGGACGCCGAGCGCGTCGTGATCGCCATGGGTTCGGGCGCCGACGTGGTGCGCGACACCACCAACCACCTGGTCAAGGCCGGCGAAAAGGTCGGGACCGTCGTGGTCCGGCTCTATCGTCCGTTCTCGATCGCGCATCTGCTCGCCGTCCTGCCCGAAAGCGTCAAATCGGTGGCCGTGCTCGACCGCTGCAAGGAACCGGGCGCAACCGGCGAACCGCTCTATCTCGATGTCGTCGCCTCTCTCGCCGAGGGCGTAGCCACCGGCAAGCGCAAGTCCATGCCGCGCATCATCGGTGGTCGCTATGGCCTTTCCTCGAAGGATTTCGATCCCTCGCAGGTCAAGGCAGTCTTCGACGAACTCAAGAAGCCCGATCCGAAGAACAACTTCACCGTCGGCATCAATGACGACGTCACCCATACCAGTCTCGAGGCCGATCCCAAGTTCGGCATCGAACTCGACGACGTGGTCAGGGCCGTGTTCTACGGTCTGGGTGCGGACGGAACCGTCGGCGCCAACAAGAACTCGGTGAAGATCATCGCCGAGGACGCGGATCGCTACGCCCAGGGCTATTTCGTCTACGACAGCCACAAGTCGGGCGCGCAGACGGTCTCGCACCTTCGGTTCGGTCCCGAGCCGATCGGGGCGCCCTATCTCATCCGCACCGCCAGCTTCGTGGCCTGCCATCAGTTCCACTTCCTGATGAAGACCGACGTTCTGAAACAGGCGGCGCCGGGCGCGACCTTCCTTTTGAACGCTCCGTTCGGGCCGGACGAGGTGTGGAACCACCTGCCGCGTTCCGTGCAGAAGGAAATCATCGATAAAAAGCTCAAGTTCTACGTCATCGACGCCACTGCGGCGGCGCATGAAGTCGGGCTTGGCAACCGGACCAACACCATCCTGCAGACGTGCTTTTTCGCCCTGTCCGGCGTGCTGCCGCGCGATGCGGCGATCGAAAAGATCAAGCACGCCATCGAAAAGAGCTATTCGCGCAAGGGTCGCGCGGTCGTCGAGAAGAACTTCGCGGCGGTCGACGGTGCCCTGGAACGGCTGCACGAGGTCAAGGTTCCGGATGCGGTGACGTCCAATTTCGAGCGCCCGCCGCTGGTTCCGGACGATGCGCCGGACTTCGTCAAGAAGGTCACGGCTCCGATGATGGAAGGCCTGGGGGACGACATCCCCGTGAGCCTTATCCCGGCCGACGGCACCTATCCCACCGGCACTGCCGCCTGGGAAAAGCGCAACATCGCCGACGAAGTGCCGGTCTGGCGCGACGACCTGTGCATCCAGTGCGGTCAGTGCTCGTTCGTGTGTCCGCATGGCGTCATCCGCGCCAAGTATTTCGACAAGGCCGCCCTTGAGGGTGCCCCGTCGAGCTTCAAGTCGGCGCCGATCAACTCCCGCGGGTATCCGGACGCCAGTTTCACCCTGCAATTCTATGTCGAGGACTGCACGGGCTGCGGTCTTTGCGTCGAGGCTTGCCCCGCGCAGAGCGCCGTGGAACCGGGCGTCAAGGCCCTCAACATGCAGGACAAGGCCGATCAGGTCGAACCCGGCCGGGCCAATATGGCGTTCTTCGAGAAGCTGCCGGTCAATGACCGTGCGCGGGTCGATTTCGCCAATGTCCGCGGCGTGCAGTTCCTGGAACCGCTGTTCGAGTTCTCCGGCGCCTGCGCCGGTTGCGGCGAAACGCCTTACGTCAAGCTTCTGTCGCAGCTCTTCGGCGACCGCCTGATGGTGGCCAACGCCACCGGTTGTTCCTCGATCTATTCGGGCAACCTGCCGGTGACGCCGTGGACCAAGAACAGCGAAGGACGCGGTCCGGTGTGGTCGAACTCCCTGTTCGAGGACAATGCCGAATTCGGCCTCGGGTTCCGTCTCGCCGCCGACAAGCATCTGTCCATGGCCCAGGACCTGTTGAAATCGCTCGCCCCCAAGGTTGGTGAAGATCTGGTCAAGGCCATTCTCGAAGCCCCGCAGATCCACGAGTCCGAAATCCGCGCCCAGCGCGAACGGGTGGCGGCACTCAAGGTCAAGCTCCTGGCCCTCAAGGACGACAAGGCCGCCGGGCATCTGCTCTCGGTCGTCGACCAGTTGGTCAGGCGTTCGGTCTGGATCGTCGGTGGTGACGGCTGGGCCTTCGACATCGGCTATGGTGGTCTCGACCACGTCCTGGCCAGCGGCAAGAACGTCAACATCCTGGTGATGGACACGGAAGTCTATTCCAACACCGGCGGTCAGGCCTCCAAGGCCACCCCGCTCGGCGCCATCGCCAAGTTCGCCGCCGCCGGCAAGCGGACGCCGCGCAAGGATCTGGCCCTACAGGCCGTGTCCTACGGCAATGTCTACGTGGCTCAGATTGCCCTGGGCGCGAACCCGCAGCAGACGCTTCAAGCCTTCCGCGAGGCGGAGGCCTATCCGGGCGTGTCGATCATTCTGGCCTACAGCCACTGCATCGCCCACGGCTTCGACCTCAAGAAGGGCCTGAGCCAGCAGGACAAGGCGGTTGCCAGCGGTTACTGGCCGCTGCTGCGCTACGATCCGGCTCTCAAGGCAGTGGGCAAGGCGCCGTTCCGTCTCGACTCGCCGCGTCCGACCATTCCGCTCAAGGACTATGCCTATAACGAGCTGCGCTACAGCGCGTTGGCGGCAAGCCGTCCGGAAGAAGCCGCGGCCCTGCTCGACGAAGCCCAGAAGCAGGTTGTCGAAAAGTACCATACCTATGAAGAGTTCGCGGAGATGGACGCAGGGCCAGACGCCTCGCATGCCATGGCCGCGGCGACCAAGCTGTAAGGGAGGCTCTTGATGGACCTGACAACGAAATATCTTGGGCTGACGCTCAAGACCCCGTTGATCGCGAGTGCGAGCCCACTCAATCGCCATCTCGACAAGCTTAAGGAAATTCAGGATCACGGCGCTGGCGCCGTGGTTCTGCCCTCGATCTTCGAAGAGCAGATTTCCCAGGAACAGGAAATGATCGACGCTCTGATCGGATCGGGGTCCGAAAGCTTCGGGGAAGCCCTGAGCTATTTCCCGGCCGAGACCTCCTACGCGTTCGACAGTTCGGGCTATCTCAAGCTGATCGAGAAAGCCGCCAAGGGCCTCGACGTGCCGGTTATCGCCTCCCTCAACGGCGTTTCCACCAGGGGCTGGACCGGATATGCCCGCGACATGGAATCGGCGGGCGCCAAGGCGATCGAGCTCAACATCTTCTTCGTGCCGTCGGACATCGCGCTTGACGGCCGCGAGGTCGAGAAGCGCTATACCGACATCGTCGCCGCCGTGTCCTCGGCGGTGAAGCTGCCGGTTTCGGTCAAGATCGGCCCCTATTTCTCGTCGGTCGGTCATATGGCCGGCGAGTTGGTCAAGGCCGGAGCCAAGGGTCTGGTGCTGTTCAACCGCTTCTATCAGCCGGACATCGATCCGCTGAACCTGTCGGTCGAAACCAGCCTCAACCTGTCCACTCCGGACGAGATGCGCTTGCCTTTGTTGTGGATCGGCGTTCTGTCGGGTCGGGTATCCGCCTCGCTGGCCGCCACCACAGGCGTCGATTCGCCCGACGATGTGATCAAGTACCTGCTCGCCGGCGCCGACGTGGTCATGACCACCTCGGCTCTGTTGAAGCACGGACCGGCACACATGAAGGTGCTCCACGACGGGGTGTCTGATTGGCTGAAGGCCCGCAATCTCGCATCGCCGGACGGCATTCGCGGCAAACTCAGCCACGCCAACGTCAAGAATCCCGAAGCCTACGAACGGGCCAATTACATCAAGGTCCTGCAGGGTTTCGACGTCGGCTGACGCCGCGGCGACAGATCAGAAAATTCGAGCCGGCGCCTTTCGGGGCGCCGGTTTTCTTTTGGGCATCCCCGGGAATGCGCCGCCCTTTTCCCCCTTCGATCGGGAGAAACGGAATGGGGTGGAGCCACAAGCACTTGCACTGACACCCTCACTCTTGATCCCTCCCCTGCAAGGGGGAGAAAAACCATAAAAGCTTCGGGCGCTTTGATTGCATCAAACCGCCCGGCTCTATCCCTTTGTGGTCGCATCGGGTGATGCGAAAAACCGCAAGTCCACTTTTTCGCCCGATGCTCCAAGCCGCGACCATCTAGAAAAAACAGATTCCGAAAAAGCCTGCCCACCATGGCCGGAAGCGTTCGGCTTACAGTCCTCCGCCCGAAACCGCCGCCAGATCATCGAGGATCGCCCTGGCGCCCGCCTCGACATCGCTCTCGCTCCTTTGTCCGGCGGCTTTCCCGAAATCGCGAACGGCCACGATGCGCGCCGGCACCGGCGACATCACGTAAACCCGTTCGGCGAAACGCGCCGCTTCCCTGACGTCATGGGTTACGACCAGAGCCGAGAGGCCCTCCGTATCGACCCGCGACCTGACCAGCGCCAGCATCTCCCGCGACAAGGCAACGTCGAGCCCGGAAAACGGTTCATCGAGCAGCAAAAGATCGGGCGTGATGACCAGAGCGCGGGCCAAAGCCACGCGACGGCGCATGCCGCCGGACAATTGACGCGGATATTTGCCGATATCGTCGCCGACAAGACCGACCGACTGCAGCAGCGCCTGCGCCCGTTCGCGGCGGTCCTTGCGTTTCAGGCCATCGGGTTTGAGAGCAAAGCCGACATTGTCGCGCGCCGTGCGCCAGGGCAGCAGCAGCGGGTCCTGAAACATCACGCCGGTGCGCCCGGAAGCCCGCTGAACGGTGCCGGCCGCTTGATCGATCAGACCGGCGGCGATCGCGATCGAGGTGCTCTTGCCGCAGCCCGATGGACCCATCAGGGCGACCATGGTTCCCCGTTTCACGCTGAGATCGATGCCGTCGAGCACATTTGCGCCGTCATAGCCGAAACGAACACCCGAGAAATCCAGCACGACCGCGCTCATGAGGATTTCCGCCTGTCATCCTCGCGCCAGAACGCCATCCGGCGCTGTATCGGGCGCAACAAGAGGTTGTCGAAAACGATCAGTACCGCGACCACGACCATGACCCAGGCCATGGTTTCGGCCGTATCGAGCCTGACCCGCGCCGTGGCGATGCCGTCGCCGATGCCACCCGAGCCGGACAACAGTTCCGCCATCACCGAGACCTTCCACGACATGGCGAGCGTCGTTGCCAGCGCCGGAAAGACATGGCCGATCATGTGAGGCCCGTAGACATCCGTCGCCATGGCCGAAAACGGCGCGCGAAAAGCCCGCGCCATGCGGGCCAACTCGCCGTCGAGACTGCGTGCCCCCTCAGTCGCGGCGGCAAAAACGATCGGGCCGGTGGCGACGGCGATGGTGAAGATGACGGCCCAGCGGCCGCCGAACCACAAAAGCGCCAAAACCACCCAGGCGATGGCCGGAATGCCCAACAGAACGATGGCGACCGGTTGCAGCGTCAACCGGACCTCCTCGCGAAGACCCGCCAGCGTGCCGGCGAAAATGCCGAAGGCAATGCCAATCAGCCAGCCCATGCCGGCATTGCCGGCCGTCAGGCCAAGCGCCGGCAGGACCTCGCCATTGCGGGTCATTGCAAAAAGGGTCGTCAGCGTGTCGGCAAGGCCGGGAAGCACCAGCGTTCCGTAAACGTGGTGCCCCCATTCCCACAAGCCAAGCAGGATCGCGACGCCCAGAAACCCGAACAACCAGGACGCACGCCGCCGCTTGCCCGTCACTGCTTTCAGCCCCAATAGAAGGCCGGGTCAGGCTTTTTGCCGCCGACGATACGCGGATCGAGACTCATCAGGTTGTCGAAATAGATCTCGATGTCTTCCTGCGACTCTTTCGCCGTCTTGACGTCGATATGGACGAAAGGCAGCGATTTGGCGATGATCGGCGCCGGCAGGCCGAGCTTGTCGGCCGACAGCGCACCCGCCGCATCCGGGTTGCTGAGAACCCACTGGCCGGCATCGACGCAGGCGTCATGAACCGCCCTGACCACATCCTCATGCGCGTCGAGAAACGCCTCGCTCACCGCCAGGCCGACCTGTGGAATCTTCGGCCCGCGTCCCGTGTGCTTGCCATAGACCTCGGTGACATCGAAGGCGCGGAAAAGCGGAAGCCCTTCCTTCTTCGCCTTCAAAAGCGCGGCCGTCGCGGCCGGTTCGTGCAGAACCGCAACATCGCCCCGCCCGGATAAATAGAGCGGCACCGCCTCGCTCGGCGTCCCGACATAATCGAGCGTCACATCCTTGTCGGGATCGAGCCCCGACCATTTGAGCACGAGACGGAACAAAAGGTCCGGCGCCTCGTTCTTGTTGGACAAAAGCACATGCTTGCCGGCCAGATCCTCGATCCTGGTGATGGTCTCGTCGCGCGCCATGACGTAAAGAACGCCCCAGGTGACGACATTGATCATGCGCGTCCCGGCGCCGCGATTGAAGAAGTTCGAGGCCGCATAGGTCGAGGTGGCGAAGATGTCGAAATCACCGGTGGCGATGCCGGCCCGCATCTGATCGGTGCTTTTCCAGATGTCGAATCGCGTTCCCGGCGCCACCGGTTCAAGCGCCCCGGAGGCGACCGCCCGGGCGAACACCGCCGATGGCGAGGCGGGAATTCCCCAAATGGTTAGCGATTCGTCAAGGGCGCTGGCCGCCAGAACGCCGCGCATCGGCATGACGGCAGAGGCACCACAAAGGGCAAGCCCGGCCATGAAACTGCGCCGGGTGAGGATGGTACCATTCCGGGATATCATCGGGAGGTCTCCGTTTTCGATTGCACTTCCAGTCGTTCCCCCCACCGTTGCCGGCCAAGTATTCGGCCGGTAACACTCAGGAATAGGCCACGCCCCATCCAGGGTGTCAACGCACGAGCTTGAGAACGCGGCAGTTTTATTTATTCGAATAGTTGCATATATATCAACGACATGGTTGCTGTCCGTTTGATCCAGCGCAAGGAGCCGCGGCCAGGCATCGGCTATGCGGGGGCGCCTATCGTGAGCCGCGAGAGCGAACTTCTTCAAACAACTGATACCTCTCTGGGTGAGATTAATTAAAGTTGAAGCAAGAAGTGGGAGGACCTTGGCATCACTGGCTCATTGTCAGCAGGATCGAGGTCAACAATGGCACAGGTAGTATTTGGTGTGTGGGACGGCGTGGTCCACGACGCGCGAAGCGGCGATACCCCCGATGCGTCTCCGCTCACCGCCCTCAAGCGTTTTGACGAGTTCGACGAAGGAAACGGCATTCGCGCCTTTTTCGGCGATCGCGGTTTTTTCGTCTTCGACGACAAGGTCAGCCTGATCGACGGGCTCTACCACTACATGGAAAAGGCCGCCGAGCAGTCGTGCGGACAGTGTACTCCTTGCCGCATGGGCACGGTGCTGGTGCGCGACGCGCTCGACAAGATGCGACGCGGGCTCGATTCGCCGCTTGATTTCGACGACATGGAAATGCTCGGCGAACAGATGCGGACGACCTCGCTTTGCGGTCTGGGCCAGACCTGCGCGGTGGCGCTGCTCGATGCCATTCACAATTTCCGCGACCGGCTCGAAGCGGAAATCGCCGATCACCGGCCGATCCGGGCGCAGCACGGCATGGCCTATATGACGGCCCCCTGTATCGAGGCCTGCCCGTCCAAGGTCAACGTGCCGCGCTATATCGACTACATCCGCGACGGCAAGCCCGAATATTCGCTCGGCGTCCTGCTGCAGAAATATCCCATGGCCGCGACCTGCGGGCGCGTCTGCGTGCGCTATTGCGAACTGGCCTGCCGGCGCAAGTTCGTCGACGAGGCGGTCGGCATCAAGACGCTGAAACGCTATGTCGCCGATCAGCAGGCCGGCCCCAACGCCCTCAAGTTCACCCGCGACATGATCCGCAAGCCCCTCGAAGACGGCATGAAGGTCGCGGTGATCGGCGCCGGCCCGGCGGGCATCTCCGCCGCCTACCACCTCTTGCTGCACGGCTATCATGTCGATGTGTTCGAAAAATCCGACCAGGCTGGCGGCATGGCGCAGATCGGCATCCCGAGCTATCGCCTGCCCAAGGACACGCTGGCGCTCGAAACCGACATCATTGCCGACCTCGGCGGGCATTTCCGCTTCGGCCAGGCGCTCGGACGCGATTTCTCCATCGATGACCTGTTCACCCAGGGGTACAAGGCGGTCTTTCTCGGCCTCGGCTGCCAGCAGGGGTCTGCGCTCGGCGTCGAAGGCGAGGACAAGGCGCGCGAAGGCTATTTCTCCGGCATCGACTTCCTTTTGAAGGTTCACGACCATGTCGGCGGGGTCAACAAGCTTGACCTCAAGGGCGAGGTCGTGGTCGTCGGCGGCGGCAACGTCGCCATGGACTGCGTGCGCTCCGCCCTGCGTCTGGGCGCCGACAATGTCCATGTCATCTACCGGCGCACCGAAAAGGACATGCCGGCCGATCATGAGGAAATCGTCGCGGCCGGCCATGAGGGCATCCATTTCCACACCCTCACCAACCCGACCCGCATCATTGTCGAAAACGGCAAGGTGCTCGGTGTCGAACTGGTGAAAATGGAACAGACGGAGCCTGACGAATCGGGCCGTCGCAAGGTCCGCCCCGTTCCGGGATCGGAATACGTCATGCCCTGCGACACCATCGTCGCCGCCATCGGCCAACAGGTCGAGGACAGCGACGTGATCGTCAAGGACGGAGTCGACCTCAACCGCTGGAAGACGGTTCAGACCGACTGGGCCCTGTCGACTTCGCGTCCCGGCGTCTTCGCCGGCGGCGACTGCGTCACCGGCCCGTCGACCCTGATCTACGCCATGGCCGCCGGTCTCAAGGCGGCGCGCAATATCAACGACTGGATTCAGCTCGGCACAACGCGCTTCTTCAAGCGCTCCCGTATGCGCCAGCTCATCCGCGACAATGATTTCCTGGCCGACGACGTCGTCGAAACGCCGGTGCGCAACGCCTATCGCGTGCACAACCCGGAACTCGATCCGGAACTCCGCAAGCACATGTTCGAGGAGGTTGAACAGACCATCAGCGATTCGGAAGCCTACGCGGAGGCGCAACGCTGCATGCGTTGCTATCGCATCTATTCCGTCGTGACAGAACACTCCATCCCCGAGGGGGCGGCCTGAGCCATGTGCACTTCAAATTTCGCCGATACAACCGAACGCGACCCAGCCGAAGCGACCATCGCCCTTGTCATCAACGGCAAGGCCTGTCTGGGTTTCGAGAATGAAACCATCCTGAGCTGCGCCCGTCGCCACGATATCTACATCCCGACCCTGTGCGAACTCGACGACATCGACCACACGCCCGGCACCTGCCGCGTCTGCGTCGTCGACATCCTCGAACAGGACAAGGACAAGCATCAGATCGTCACCTCCTGCAACACCCCCGTGCGCGAGGGCATGGCGGTCGAGACGCGCACCAACAAGGTCCGGGAAATGCAGCGCCTCCAGGTCGAGCTATTGATGGCCGACCACCTGCAGGACTGCGCGACCTGCATCCGCCACGGCGACTGCGAGTTGCAGGATCTGGCCCAGTTCGTCGGGCTCAAGGAAAATCGCTTCTTCGATCGCGCCCGCACCGAAGCCCGGCCGATCGACACCTCCTCCCCGGCCATCATCCGCGACATGCAACGCTGCGTCAGGTGCCAGCGCTGCGTGGCGATCTGCCGTCACTTCCAGGGCATCGATGCGCTGATGATGTCCGAAACCAGCGTCGACCGCCTGGTCGAATTGCGTGGCGGCGGCGATCAGGCGAATTCACTGTGCGTCTCCTGCGGCCAATGCGTGCTGGTCTGCCCGACCGGCGCCCTCGGGGAACGCGACGAGACCGACAAGGCGCTCGATTTCATCTGCGATCCCGAGCTGACCACCATCGTCCAGTTCGCCCCCGCGGTCCGTGTCGCCTTCGGTGAGGAATTCGGCATGCCTCCCGGCTCCAACGTCGAGGGCCATGTCATCGCGGCCTGTCGCAAGATCGGCGTCGATGTCGTGCTCGACACCAATTTCGCCGCCGACGTGGTGATCATGGAAGAGGGCATCGAGCTGCTCAACCGACTGAAGGAAGGCCAGAAGCCGACCTTCACCTCCTGTTGCCCGGCCTGGATCAACTTCGCCGAAATCCACTATCCCGACATCCTGCCGATGCTGAGTTCCACCAAATCTCCGCAGCAGGTTTTGTCCACCCTCGCCAAGACCTATCTGCCGGAAAAGGTCGGCGTGCCGGCCGAAAAGATCCGGGTAATCTCGATCATGCCCTGCACCGCCAAGAAGGACGAGGCGGCCCGCCCGCAACACGAACGCGACGGGATGCCCGATACCGACGTGGTGCTGACCACGCGCGAATTCGCCCGGCTCCTGAGACGCGAAGGCATCAACCTGGCTGATCTGGAACCCTCGAGTTTCGACAATCCTTATATGAGCGAGTATTCCGGCGCCGGCGCCATTTTCGGCACCACCGGCGGCGTCATGGAAGCGGCCGTGCGTACGATCTATTCCATCGTCAACGGCAAGGAACTCGACCAGATCGAACTGACGCAGCTCAGGGGCTTCGAAGGCATTCGCGAGGCATCGGTCGAACTCGGCGGTCCGTTCGGAACGGTCAAGGTGGCCATGGTACATGGCCTCGGAGACACGCGCGCGCTGGTGGAAAAAGTGCGCAAGGGCGACGCCGACTACGACTTCATCGAGGTGATGGCCTGCCCCGGCGGCTGCGTCGACGGCGGCGGGTCCTTGAGGTCCAAGAAGGCCTATCTGCCCTACGCCATGGCGCGGCGCGAAACGATCTACAACGTCGATCGCAAGACCACGGTGCGCCAGTCCCATAACAACGAACAGGTCAAATCGCTCTACCGCGATTTCCTGGAGGCCCCGAATTCGGAAAAGGCCCACCAGCTCCTGCACACGCATTATTCCGACCGCCGTCGCGACATGAAGCACACGGTCAAGGAAGTGTGGGACGACGTGAAAATGAGCACGATGATCTATTAGGGCAACGGGCGAAAAGCGGCGACCGCTTTCGCCCCGGCCCCGTCGTGACGACAATGAAGTGAAACACAAGGCGCTTTGACCCAGTCAAAGCGCCTTGTGCTTTATCCAGCGCAGGTTGAGTCGGAAGCCGGTTCAGTTCTCGAGTAATTTATGATAAACTAGGTAATGTTTTCTCGGCGGGAGAGCTGATGCGACACGGCGGTCGGAGACGAAAACACCCGAATATCCCGGTTCGATTCCCCCGAAACGGCGCGTCGACAGCGCCGTCGTCTCCGCTCATCAATCGGTAAGTATAAACTATCCGGATATCGGACACCTTTCCCCCCTTGCCAAAACGCTCGGCAACCGGGCACGCCGCGTCATTTTTCGGTTGCGCGACGCTGCGCGCAGTCGCCAAGAAAAGCAAAGGATTGCGTATTTTCAAAGGGTTACGGGTAAGGCGATGCTCCGAAGCAAAACGACAATCAGCCCAAATATATCTTTATGCGAATTATCATATATAGTTGAGATAATATGTAATATTGTCCCTTGCATGCGCGCTCGTGGCCTATTGTCTGCCATTTTCGTTCCCTATAAGTTGAATTGTGCCAAACTTGACCCCTAAGTCCTATGAATCTGCGAATGAAATGTGGGAGAATCGGGGTTTGACGCTGGCTGAGTGTCGTCTTTTCTTCAAGCCGTCTGCCGGTCTCGTTCCGCTGTCGGCTTTTCAGAACGCCGCTTTAACAACGCACATCACGCCCGTTGATCGCCGAATGGGCGTGCCAACCGGAGCCTGACAATCCGCTTTTTCTCCAAGTGGAGATGGACAAAAGACATGGACGTCGAAACCTCAAAATCCCCCCACCCCGTCAATGCTCCTCCGGCCCCAAAGTCGGAGATTCTTGAAATATGCGCCGCGTTCGACAATGACCGGCATCGCATGATGGATATCCTGCATGAAGTGCAGGACCGCTATCGCTGGATCTCGCCAGAAACCATGGAGGTCATCGCCGAGGCGACCGACCTTTCCAGGATTCAGGTCGAGGGCGTGGCGAGCTTCTACACCTTCTTTTCGCTAACCCCGAAAGGCAAGGTAACGATCCGTTTGTGCAATGACATCATCGATCGCTTCTCGGGCCTCGACGATGTCGTCAGGGTTTTCGAGACCGTACTCGGCATCAAGGTCGGTGAGACCTCCGAGGACGGTGCCTTTTCGCTCGAAGTAACGCCCTGCATCGGCATGTGCGATCAGGCCCCGGCCGCGATGATCAACGATGTCGTGGTCACCAAACTGACCCGCGACAAGGCACGCGAGATCGCAACCGCCCTCAAAAACGGTGACAATCCGGAAAAGATCGCGGTTCCCGGCTTCACGCCGTCTTCGCCGCACGAGCGCGCAACCCGCATGGTGGACAACAACATCCGTCATGCCGGTGAATCCCTGCTCGGCCCGGTGCCGCTGGATGCCGGCCTGAACAAGGCCGTCTCCATGACGCCGACCCAGATCATAACGACCGTCGAAGAGAGCGGATTGCGGGGTTGCGGCGGCGCCGGTTTCGTTACCGGACGCAAATGGCGTTTCGCCTCTGGCGGCGAAGCGGAACGGCGTTTCATCATCTGCAACGCCGACGAGGGCGAACCCGGTACGTTCAAGGATCGTGTCCTTCTGACCGAACGCCCGCACCTGCTCATCGAGGGTATGACCATTGCCGCCCGCGCCGTCGGCGCCAGGGAAGGCATCATTTACCTGAGAGGCGAATACGCCTACCTCAAATCACTCATAGAGGAAGTGCTCGAACAGCGCCGCGCCAACGGCCTGCTCGGCAAGGGTATCCTCGGGGTCAGGAACTTCAACTTCGACATCCGCATCCAGATGGGCGCCGGCGCCTATGTGTGCGGCGAAGAAGGCGCGCTCATCAGCTCCTGCGAAGGCCTGCCGGGCGAACCCAAGACCCGTCCGCCCTTCCCGGTGACCAGCGGTTTTCTGGGCTATCCCACCGTGGTCAACAATGTCGAAACCTTCTGCCACGCGGCGCGCATTCTCGATAAGGGCGCCAAATGGTTCTTCGACATGGGCACGGAATCGAGCCACGGCACCAAGCTGTTCTCCGTTTCCGGCGATTGCCTCAATCCGGGCATCTACGAACTGTCCTACGGCCACACCATCTGGGAACTCCTCAGAATGGTCGGCGCCGAAGACGCGGCGGCCGTCCAGGTCGGCGGTCCGAGCGGCACCATGATCGGTCGCGACAGCTTCGACAGGAAACTGGCCTTCGACGATCTGGCCACGGGCGGCGCCATCATCATTTTCAACGGCACCCGCAACATCCTCGAAATCGTCGAATACTACATGTCGTTCTTCGTGCACGAGAGCTGCGGCTACTGCACGCCCTGCCGGGTCGGCAACGTCTTCTTGCAGAAGGCGGTCGCCAAGTTCCGCAAGGGCCTCGCCAATCCCGAAGACATTCAATATCTCAGGGAACTGGCGTCGACGATCATCGAGACCTCCCGCTGCGGTCTCGGCGTGACGGCACCGAACCCGGTGCTGACCACCCTCAAGAGCTTCCCGCTCATCTATTCCACCATGACCAAGCCGAACAAGGACGGGATCAGGGATTCCTTCGACATCCAGTCGGCCATCGACGACGCGCGCAAGATCGCCAAGCGTCGGTCCTACATCTATGACAAGGACTTCAGCCAATGAGCGAGATCAGCGATAGCGGTACCCGCAGAGACCAATCATTCATCTTCACCATCGACGGCATCGAGGTGAAGGCGCAGCCGGGTCAGACCATCATGGAAGCGGCGGACGATGCCGGGATCTACATCCCGCGTCTGTGCGACCACGAAGGTCTTCGCCATCAGGGCTCCTGCCGCGTGTGCACGGTCAAGGTCGGCGGACGGTCCGTCGCGGCCTGCACCCAGCCGGCATCGCCCGGCCAGAACGTCGAGGCGGACACGCCCCACCTGACCCAGTTGAGGCGCACCCTGGTCGAGATGCTGTTCCATGAAGGCAATCACTTCTGCCCGGGCTGCGAAGCCAGCGGCAATTGCGAATTGCAGGCTATGGCCTACCGGCTCGACATGACGCAACCGACCAAGTTCCCCTACCTCCAGCCGAACCGCAATCTCGACGCAACCCACCCGGACATCGCGCTCGACACCAACCGCTGCATTTCCTGCGGGCGGTGCATCCGCGCCTCCATGGACGTGGATGGCAAGGGTATCTTCGGTTATGTCGGCCGCGGCATCAATCGCCGCGTTTCGGTCAATGGCAGCGATCTGGCCCATACCGACGCCGCCATCTCCGACCATGCCGTCTCGGAAGAGGTCTGCCCGGTCGGTTGCATCATCCGCAAGCGCGTGGGCTTCTCGGTCCCCATCGGCGAACGCGAGTTCGACAAGGGTCTGATCGGGCACGAAATTGAGGAGAGGCGCAATGCCTGAGTTGAGAAAGGCGCGTGTCGCCACCGCTTCGCTGGCCGGCTGTTTCGGCTGCCACATGGCCCTGCTGGACATCGACGAACGCCTGATCGGGTTGATGCAGCTCGTCGAATTCGACAAGTCGCCGGTCAACGACATCAAGACCTTCACCCAGCGCTGTGACATCGGCATCATCGAAGGCGGCTGCGCCAACGAGGAAAACGTACACACGCTGCAGGAGTTCCGGCGCAATTGCGACGTGCTCATTGCCCTTGGGCAATGCGCCATCATGGGCGGCCTGCCGGCCATGCGCAACGCGGTGATGCATTCCGAAAATCCGTTGTACGAATGCCTTGAAGAAGCCTATCTGACTGGCAAGTACATCCGCAACGACACGCATCAGATCCCCAATGATCCCGCGCTGCCGCTGGTGCTCGACCAGGTCTACCCGTGCTCGGAAGTGGTCAAGATCGACTACAACATTCCGGGATGCGGGCCGAGTGGCGACATCATCTACAACACGCTTGCCGCCCTTCTGACCGGCAAGTTCCGCGGCTTCGAACGCGAACTGATCAAGTTCGACTAGGATTTTTGAAAATGGCCGAACCTAGAATGATCGAAATTTCACCGGTGACCCGTGTCGAAGGACACGGCAAGGTCACCATTCACATGAACGCGAAGAACGAGGTCGAAGAGGCCCGGCTTCACATCGTCGAGTTCCGCGGTTTTGAACGCTTCATCCGCGGCCGTCTGATGTGGGAAGTGCCGGTGATCGTGCAGCGCCTGTGCGGCATCTGCCCGGTGAGCCATCACCTCGCCGCCGCCAAGGCGATGGACATGATCGCGGGCGTGGACGTGCTGCCGCCGACCGCCGAAAAGATGCGTCGCCTGATGCATTACGGCCAGGTCATGCAGTCCCATGTGCTGCACTTCTTCCATCTGGCCGCGCCGGACCTTCTGTTCGGTTTCGACGCCCCTGCCCCCAAGCGCAACGTCTTCGAGATCTTGAAGGAGAATCCCGAACTCGGCAAACGCGCCGTGCTGATGCGCAAATACGGTCAGGAGATCATCGCCGCGACCGCTGGCAAGAAGGTGCACGGCACGGGCGCCATCCCGGGCGGCATCAACCGCAACCTTTCCATCGAAAAGCGTGACGAGTTCTTGAAGGACATCGACACGATGACCGAATGGGTCAAGGACGCGGTGGCGCTGGCCAAGGACTACACGCTGACGCATATGGACCTGGTGAACAATTTCGGGACCTTCCCGTCCAATCACCTGTCCATCATCCGCGGCGATGGCGCGCTCGATCTCTATCACGGCGACCTTCGCCTGCGCGGCACCGACGGCAACCCGCTGTTCGATCACTACGATTATTCCAAATATTACGAAGTGATCACCGAAGAGGTGCGGTCCTGGTCCTATATGAAGTTCCCCTACTACAACGAACTGGGACCGGAAGCCGGCTGGTATCGTGTCGGGCCGCTGGCGCGGCTCAACAACGCCGATTTCATCGACACGCCGCTCGCCAATGCCGAACTCAAGGAATTGAAAGCGGTCACCAACGGTGCGCCGCTGTTCGCCACGCTCGGTAATCACTGGGCCCGCATGATCGAGGTTCTGCACTGCGTCGAAAAGATCAAGGAACTGCTCCTCGATCCCGACCTGCAGGGCACGGACCTGGTGGCCAAGGGCGACCGTCGCGAAGAAGGCGTCGGCGTCATCGAAGCTCCGCGCGGTACGCTCATCCACCACTACAAGGTGGACGAGGACGATCAGGTCACCTATTGCAACCTGATCGTGTCGACCACGCACAACAACGAAGGCATGAACCAGGCGGTCAAGGACGTGGCGATCAAGCATCTCGGCGGCCAGGAAAAGATCACCGAGGGCATGCTCAACCACATCGAAGTGGCGATCCGTGCCTACGACCCCTGCTTGAGCTGCGCCACCCATGCGCTCGGGCAGATGCCGCTCGAAGTCGAGATCTTCGACGCCGAGGGCAACGTGATCGACAAGCGCGAGACGGGAGCCTGATGACTGCATTGCTCATCGGATTCGGAAACCAGGGCCGCGGTGACGACGGCCTTGGTCCCGTTTTTGCCGAACGAATCGAAAAACGCGCGCCGGCGGATCTCGAGATCGACATCGACTACCAGTTGACCGTCGATCACGCGCTCGCCGTCGCTGAGGCCGATCTGGTGGTGTTCGCCGATGCCATGATCGGTGCCGAAGGCGATTTCACCTTCACCCCCATCGGGGCGGAAGGCGCCACCGTCATGGGCAGTCACGAGCTGACCCCCGAGGCGGTGATGACGCTGGCCAAGACGCTTTACGGTCATGAGCCGCCCGCCTATGTGCTCGGCATTTCCGGCTGGGATTACGGCGAGGTCAAGGAAGGCCTGAGCGCGGAAGCAAAGGCCCATCTCGACGCTGCCGAAGCCTTCTTTATCGACTGGTACGCCAAAGCGGCGAACCGGGAGTCATTTGCCGATGCATGAAATGAGCCTGTGCGAAAGCTTGCTCGACATCCTCAAAACAGAAGCCGAAACGGCGCATTTCACCTCAGTCAAGCGGATCACGCTGGAAATCGGGCCGCTGTCGACGGTGGAGCCGGAGGCCATGCGCTTCGGCTTCGATGTTGTGATGAAGGGCACCTTGGCTGATGGGGCAAAGCTCGATATCGTCACCGAGCCCGCAGAGGCGCGCTGCCTTAACTGCTTCGAGCTCGTCACTGTTTCAGACCGGTTGTCTCCCTGTCCCAAATGTGGGAGCACCGATCTGCAGATTTCGGGCGGCGACGCCCTGCGTATCAAGGAACTGGAGGTGCAATGATGTGTGCGACATGCGGCTGCGGCCATGACGATGTGACGATCGAGGGTCACGGACACGATCATCACCACCATGGTCATGATCACCCTCATGATCATGACCACCATCACGATCATGACCACGCCCACGAACACGATCACGATCCGCAAAGCCGGGTCGTGGCGGTCGAGCGCGACTTGCTCGAAAAGAACAATGCCCTGGCGGCCGGCAATCGCGCCTATTTCGGCGATCGCGGCATCCTGGCGCTGAACCTTGTCTCCAGTCCCGGTTCGGGCAAGACCGAGCTTTTGGTCAAGACCATCGAAAAGCTCGCCGGCAAGCTCAAGCCCTACGTGGTCGAAGGCGACCAACAGACCACCAATGACGCGGAGCGCATCCGCGCCACCAGCGCCGAGGCCATCCAGATCAACACCGGCAAGGGCTGCCATCTCGACGCCCATATGGTCGGACACGCCGTCGATCATCTGGCGCCGTCCGAAGGTTCTGTCGTTTTCATCGAGAATGTCGGTAATCTCGTCTGTCCCGCTGGCTTCGACCTTGGGGAAGCGCACAAGGTGGTCATCCTCTCGGTCACGGAAGGCGACGACAAGCCCCTGAAATATCCGGATATTTTCGCCGCCTCCGACCTCGTTCTGATCAACAAGACCGACCTTTTGGCCTATGTCGATTTCGACATGGACAAGGCGGCGGCCAATGCACGGCGCGTCAAGCCCGGCATCAAGGTGCTGCCGGTTTCGGCCAAGACCGGCGAAGGTCTCGACAACTGGATCGCCTGGCTGATGGGCGCACGCGCCATGGTTCTGGCCGGCCATCCGCTTGGAACCGCTGCGGAGTAGGAGTTTCCCATGTGCCTTGCCATTCCCGCCAGGATCGTTTCCGTCGATGAAACGGACGCGACCGCCATGGTGTCGCTCGAAGGGATCAAGAAGAAGATTTCGACCGCGCTGCTCGACAATGTCGCGGTCGGCGATTTCGTCCTCGTTCATGTCGGCTACGCCCTCAACACGCTTTCCGAGGACGAGGCCCAGCGCACGCTCGACCTGATGCGCGAAGGCGGCCTGCTTGCCGACGAGATGGCCGAAATCAGCGAGGGCGCTTTATGAAATATGTCGACGAGTTCCGCGACCGTTCCGTCGCCGAAAAGCTCGCCGCCCAGATTGCCCATGAAGCCGAAGGCAACCGCGACTACTATTTCATGGAGTTCTGCGGGGGCCATACCCACGCCATCTTCCGCTACGGTGTTCAGGACCTGATGCCGCCCAACGTGCATTTCGTGCACGGGCCGGGCTGTCCGGTCTGCGTGCTGCCCGTTCGGCGGCTCGACGATGCGGTGGAGCTGGCCGAGCGCTACAAGGCCATTCTGTGCTCTTACGGCGACATGATGCGCGTGCCGGGCACCAGGCGGCGGTCCTTGATCAAGGCCAAGGCCGACGGCGCCGACGTGCGCATGGTCTATTCGACCATGGATGCGCTCAAGATCGCCCGCGAAAACCCCGACAGGCAGGTGGTGTTCTTCGCCATCGGTTTTGAAACCACGACGCCGCCAACCGCCGTCGCCGTGTTGCAGGCCGAAGCCGAAGGGCTCAAGAACTTCTCGGTCTTCGTCAATCACGTACTGACCCCGGCCGCCATCGGCCACATTCTCGACAGCGAGGATTTTGCCCCCGGCGGGCCGGCGCGGATCGACGGTTTTCTCGGGCCGTCCCATGTCAGCGCCGTCATCGGCTCGAAACCCTATGAGGCAGCGGCTGAGAAATATCAAAAACCGGTGGTCATCGCCGGGTTCGAACCGCTCGACGTCATGCAGTCCGTGCTGATGCTGATCCGCCAGATCAAGGACGGCCGCGTCGAGGTCGAGAACGAATATACCCGCGTCGTCACCCGCGACGGCAATCTCAAGGCGCAAGCCCTGGTCGATCGCGTATTGGAACTGCGCGAGACGTTCGAGTGGCGCGGCCTCGGTTCGGTGCCCAACAGCGCCCTGCGTCTCAGGGAAGAATACGCCTTCTTCGACGCCGAAAAACGGTTCGAGATCAGTCCCAAGGACTCCCGCGAAACCAAGTCCTGCGAATGCCCGGCAATCCTGAGAGGAGTCAAGAAGCCGACCGAGTGCAAGCTTTTCGGCACGGTCTGCACGCCCGACAACCCGATGGGCTCGTGCATGGTCTCGTCCGAAGGCGCCTGCGCCGCCTACTGGACCTATGGCCGCTTCCGCAAGCCGGAAGAAACCAAAAAGGTCATATCCACATGACGACGGGACCTTCCCATCCGACCGGCAGCGTCGACATGACCCATGGCGGCGGCGGGCGCGCCATGGCCGAGCTGATCCACACCCTGTTCACCAAGCATTTTTCCAACCCGATCCTCGATCAGGGAAATGATGGCGCCGTCTTTTCCCTGCCGCCCGGCCGCATCGTCATGTCGACGGACAGCCACGTCATCACGCCGCTCTTCTTTCCGGGTGGCGACATTGGCGAGCTGGCGGTCAACGGCACGGTCAACGACGTCGCCATGATGGGCGCAAAACCGCTTTACCTGTCCGCAGGTTTCATCCTTGAGGAAGGGTTCCCCCTCGCCGATCTCGAAAAGATCGTCATCTCCATGGCGGCGGCGGCGAAAACGGCCGGGGTCGCCATCGTCACCGGTGACACCAAGGTCGTCGAAAAAGGCAAGGGCGACGGCATCTTCATCTCGACGACCGGCATCGGCGTCGTGCCGAAAGGCGTCAAGACCTCCGGCGCAACCGCCCGGCCGGGACAGGCGATCCTCGTGTCCGGCACCATGGGCGATCATGGCGTTGCCATTCTTTCAAAGCGCGAAAACCTTGAGTTCGAAACCGAGATCGTTTCCGACTGCGCCGCACTTAACGGGTTGATCGCCATGATGCTGGCCGCCGTGCCGCGTATCACCACCTTGCGCGACCCGACGCGCGGCGGGCTGGCAGCAACGCTCAACGAAATCGCGTCCGCATCCAAGGTCGGGATGATGCTCGAGGAAGCGGCCATCCCGATCCGCCCGGACGTGGCTGCCGCCTGCGAGCTTCTCGGGCTCGATCCGCTTTACGTCGCCAATGAGGGCAAGCTGATCTGCATCTGCGAGGATGCCGACGCAGAAACGTTACTCGGCGTCATGCGGGCCCATCCGCTCGGCGCCAACGCCGCCCGCATCGGCACCGTTACCGAGGACGAAGCGCATCTCATCCAGATGCGCACCGGCTTCGGCGGCACCCGCGTCGTCGACTGGATCGCCGGTGAGCAATTGCCGCGGATTTGCTAGGCTGCGCCCGAAGGCAGCGGAGGAAAGACGGCCATGTCGTTTCGGATCGAACGTCTTGAGCTCGAACATATCGAAGGCGGTGCTCGCGTGCTGGCAAGCGCCTACGCCCAGCCACCGTGGAACGAAGACTGGTCCCTCGACGCCGCCATTGAAAATCTGACCTATGTCATCGAGACTCCGAGGTCGTTGGCACTTGCAGCACTGGATAAGGATCAGGTGCTCGGCATTGCCCTCGGCACAAGGCAGCGGCGGCCCGCCGGTCCGGTCATCTATCTCGATGAGCTCTCCGTGCTGCCGGACAGGCAGGGCATGGGCATCGGACGGGCTCTGCTGGCGTCCGTTTGTGAGACGGCAAAGTCCGAAGGATGCAAGAGTGTCTGGCTGATCTCGCAACGGGATGGCGTACTGCCAGGTTTCTACGCGAACAACGGATTCCGGATGAATACCGATCTCGCGCTTTATGCGCGTGTGTGTTGACGGCATCGACGCAAGACATGACCGGACGACATCCAGAAGAGGCTTCAGGCCGTACCATCCGCGTGCGCGGGCTGGTGCAGGGCGTGGGATTCCGGCCCTTCGTCTGGCGGCTGGCGCACGATCTCGGGCTTGTCGGTCATGTGCTCAACGATGGCGAAGGCGTCGAGATCGCCGCCTGGGGCACGAAAACGGCTCTTCACTCCCTCTGCGCGCGGCTGAAAAGCGAGACACCGCCCCTGGCGCACGTTGATGAGATCAGCTCTGTGGCGCGCGATGGCGCGCCGCCTGCGGATTTCACCATCCTCGAAAGCGCCCATACCGAGATTGCCACCGGCATCGTGCCCGATGCCGCCACGTGCCCGGATTGCCTTGCCGAAATCTTCGATCCCGCCAACCGGCGCTATCGATACGCTTTCACCAATTGCACCCATTGCGGCCCACGCCTGTCGATCATTTCAGGTATCCCCTACGACCGGGCGCAGACCTCGATGCGGGTTTTCGACATGTGCCCGGACTGTGCCGGCGAATATGCCGATCCAGCTGACCGGCGGTTCCATGCCCAGCCCAATGCCTGTCCGATCTGTGGCCCCCAGCTCTGGCTCGAAGACGCAAAGGGCAGACGTTTCGACGGCGACGTTTTCGCGGAAGCGGCACGACGCCTCGTTGCCGGCGAAATCGGCGCTATCAAGGGAATTGGCGGGTTCCATCTCGCCGCGGAAGCGACGAACGACGCCGCCGTCGCCGAATTGCGCCGCCGCAAGCATCGGCCGGCCAAACCGCTGGCGCTGATGGCGCGCGATTGCGCCCAGATCAGGCACTACGCCCATGTGAGCGGCGATGAAGAGGCTCTGCTTATATCAAGTGCCGCGCCGATTGTGCTTCTGGAGAAGACGGGCGAAAAACTGGCGCCGTCGGTGGCGCCGGACCAGAATCGGGTCGGCTTCATGCTGGCCTACACCCCGCTCCACCACCTCCTGATGGCCGCGCTCGATCATCCCATCGTTCTGACCTCCGGCAATCTTTCGGAGGAACCGCAGGCGACCGACAATGACGATGCGCGCGCCCGCCTCGAAGGCATCGCCGATTTCTATCTCATGCACGATCGCGACATCGTCAACCGGCTCGATGATTCCGTCATGCGCCAGGACAAGCCCGGCGTACAGATATTGCGGCGGGGGCGAGGACTGGCGCCGGCGCCGATCCGGCTCGCCAGAGGCTTTGTCGATGCGCCACGGGTGCTGGCCATGGGAGGCGGGCTGAAATCGGCCTTCTGTCTCATGGTAAAGGGCGAAGCGATCCTTTCCCAGCATATGGGCGATCTTGAAAACGCATCGACCTATCGGGACTATCGCAAATCCCTTGCGCTTTATCGCGACCTCTTCCGGTTCGATCCGGACGTGATCGCGCTCGATTCCCACCCGGATTACCTCTCGACCCGCTGGGGCGAAACCCTCGCCGCCGAGACCGGCGCCCGTATCGTCCGCGTGCAGCATCATCATGCCCATTTCGCTTCCTGTCTGGCCGACAATGGCATCGAACCCGGCGCGGACAAGGCCATCGGCATCGTACTCGACGGGCTGGGCCTCGGAACGGATGGCACGATCTGGGGCGGAGAAATCCTTGTCGGCGGCTATTCCGGTTTCGCCCGCATCGGCCAGTTCGATGCGGTCGCTCAGCCGGGCGGCGACAAAGCCCAGCGCGAACCGTGGCGCAATCTCGTCGCCCAGCTCCATCAGGCGTTCGGGCCGGACTGGCGATCCGTACTTGCCGGAACTGAACTTGCCGAGCGGCTCGATGTCAAACCGCTCGACCTCGTTAACGCCATGATCGAAAAACGCATCAATACCCCCCTCACCTCTTCGGCCGGGCGTCTGTTCGATGCCGTGGCGGCATCGATCGGGATCTGTTTCGACGCCCAGAGTTTCGAGGGGCAGGCCGCCATGGCGCTTGAGGCGGCAGCGACGCCCTTCATGTCCGATGCGACGGCCTATCCGGTCGGAACCGTTGTCGAAAACGGGCGGCACCGCTTGATCTGGGCCCCGCTCTGGCAAGCCATTCTGGCCGATCTGGCCACGGGGACGGAGCCCGGCCTGATCGCCGCCCGTTTTCATGGCGCCCTTGCGGCGGGACTGGCCTGTTTGACCGAGACGATTGCGGAAACGACAGGCATCTTTACCGTCGCGCTGTCCGGCGGGGTCATGCAGAACAGTCTTCTTTTCAACGCACTTTTCTCCCGCCTGTCGGCGTCAGGACTGAACGTGCTGGTAGGGCGCGATGCGCCGGCCAATGATGGCGGGCTGGCGCTCGGACAGGCCGTCAGTGCGGCACTTGCTCCGTCGGCGTAAGAAGCGCGACCCGTCCCATGGCGACAAGGCAGGCCAGGAACACCCCAAACAGCATGGTCTGCGGCAAGATGCCGAAAATGGCATTGGTCAGCCCGAGCGCGAGATAACTGCCGGATAATGCCAGCGCCCCGAAGATCAACGCGTGTCGGGTATCGGCTCCGTAATTTCCCATGGATCGCAGGAACGGAGAAACAAGCAGCAGGATATAGCCGACAAGACCGAGCAGTCCGGCGGCGACGGAAAAATCGCTCAGGTCCGAATGGAGATGGGTTCCCAATCCCGCGTGATCTTCGGGATAGTGGTCCCGTGTTGCAGAAATGATCTGCCCCGCGCCAACTCCGAAAAGTGGGTGCGCACGAAACACCTCAAATCCCGACCTGAGAAAGATGATCCGTTCCATCGTCGACTCGTCGACGTATTGCTCCATTTTCGCAACGCTGTCGCCGGAAAGGAGTGCCGAGACAGCGGTCGTCGTGTCGGTGAAACCGGACAGCGCTCTTTCCGACACACCCGGCGACCAGAGCATCAGACCTATTAAGGCAATGACGCCGGTGACGAGCGCCGTGGCCGCTATTTTCCGGACATGGCGGAACCACACGATCAAGAGAATCGTCAGCGGAACGGCAACGACGAAGAAAGCCAGAACCGCCCCGCGCGTCCCCGACAAGAGAATCGCCACGAACGCAAAAAACGGACCGCTCAGAAAGATCAGACGCCATCTTTTCTGGGTACCGAAAAGTCCGATCACCGACATGAACCCCAGAACCAAGGAAAGATCGGCGAAATGGATCGGGTTGTTGCCGCTGCCGGCACGATCGACGCCCAGAACGTAGACGTCGTTGAGGGCGGCGAACATCGCGCCGACCGAGCCAATGAGCGCCAATCCCCCAATGACAGCCGGCGATCCAAAGCGCGGTTCGGCTTCTATCAGCGCGACAATCCCGATCCCGCCGACGATTGGCAAAAGCGCAAAGATGATCAGAAGATCGTCCGCACTGTGCCAGGCGAAGGGCAGCGTGACGAAAAACAGAACGAACGCACAAAGAACGGCGAGATAGGCGGGATGTCGTGCGATCACGCCAAGGCGCGACACCAGAACGCCCGCGCCGATCAACGCGCCACCCATGGCAAAATAGACGGCGGTATAGGAAACAAGCGGAGCGAGAACGACACCGGCGACAAGGACGGTCGCAGTCAACAACAGGGTAAGGGGATTGGACATAGCCGTCCTTTGCAGCACTGAAGCTCACTGATCCATTGTGCATTCTTGACGAAGGCAAAAACCGACAAAAAAGCGGAACGCATGAAGCCGGTCGTCCCTTTTCCACATGATAAGGCGTCATGAAAGAATTTCGACCGGAAAAAGAAGGACACCATGAGTGGTATTGGTGAGCCTTACCAGCGCGGCAAAAACCGGATCGGGGAAAACACATCATTTTGAATTGTGAACCACTGAGACAATCCAGACCACACGGAATTCAGTGACAGCGTTCAGCGTCACTGCCCCCGTTGAACGCAATGAGATCGCGTTCTTCGGCCAGTTGCAGCAGGCGGGTGCGTAAAGAACGGCTCCATATAGTCGGCGAGGATGCAAATCACATCGCCCCTGATCGATCATACGCCGCATACCGTCTTCGTCGTGCCGCCCATCATCGAAGAACCGCGTCGTTACCACGGGCAACACGCCGGAAAACGTCTTGATCGCCCTGTCGGCCCCTCCTTTCGGTGCCGATGCAGGGGCAACCGTCAATGTCGACGTTGCGACCACGTATCGCGGATCGCTCATGCCTGCGTTCGCCACTTCTCTTGGCTTTTTTTGCCCCAAAAGGACCGCCACGGTGGTATCAAGGCCCCGCGTTGCTGTGTTGGCAGCGGTTTTTCGACGGCATTACGAAAAGGACCTGAACATGACCTATCGTCCCCATGGCAAACATCTCATCGCCGGCGAATGGGTCTTGGCGACTGACAGCTTCGAAAACGCACCCGTTTCGGGACCGCGCCAGCGCTTTTTTGTGGGAACGCCGGAACTGGTCGACAAGGCCGCGGAGGCGGCTGAAGCCGCCTTCTGGTCCTATGGCTACACCAGCCGGGCCGAACGCGCCGCCTTTCTCGAAAGCATCGCCGATGAAATCGAGGCCCGCGCCGACGACATCACCGAGATCGGCACCGCCGAAACCGGCCTGCCCCCGGGCCGCCTGATATCCGAACGCGGCCGCACCACCGGACAGCTTCGCCTGTTCGCTTCCCACATCATGAAAGGCGATTACCTCGACCGGCGCCACGACGAGGCCCTGCCCGATCGCCAGCCGGCGGCGCGCCCCGACCTCAAGATGATGCAGCGCCCCATCGGCCCGGTGGCCGTTTTCGGCGCCTCCAATTTCCCTCTGGCCTTTTCGACGGCGGGAGGCGACACGGCGGCGGCGTTGGCGGCCGGTTGCCCGGTCGTGGTCAAGGGCCACTCCGCCCACCCCGGCACCGGCGAGATCGTGGCCGAGGCCATCAAGGCGGCCATCGAAAAATGTGGCGCACACCCCGGCACGTTCTCTTTGATCCAGGGTGGCGATCGCAGCGTCGGCGAGGCGTTGGTCAAGCATCCGCGCATCAAGGCGGTGGGCTTCACCGGATCGCAGGCCGGCGGCCGCGCCCTTTACAACCTGTGTGCCGCGCGGCCTGAGCCGATCCCCTTCTTCGGCGAACTCGGTTCGGTCAATCCGATGTTCGTCCTGCCCGAGGCCGTCAAGGCGCGTGGCACCGAAATCGCTGCCGACTGGACGGGATCGCTGACCCTCGGCGCCGGCCAGTTCTGCACCAATCCCGGCATTTCCGTTCTGGTCGCGGGCGCCGATGCCGACGCCTTCATGACGGCAGCGACCGAAGCGCTGGGCGGTGTCGGCGCCCAGACCATGCTGACCGACACCATTGCCGATGCCTATCGCAAGGGCCGCGACCGCATCGCCGGCAGCGCCGGCATTCGCGAGCTGATGACCTCGACCTGCGATTTGCGCAACGCCACGCCCTACCTTTACGCCACGACCGGCAAGGACTGGCTTTCCAACCATGTGCTGGGCCAGGAAGTCTTCGGACCGCTCGGCCTTCTGGTTCTGGTCGACAGCGCCAAAGAAATGCTGGATGTCGCCCTGAGCCTTGAAGGGCAGTTGACCGCGACGATCCACATGGACAAGACCGACACGCCTCTGGCGCAAAAGCTCATGCCCGTGCTCGAACGCAAGGCGGGACGCGTACTCGTCAACGGTTACCCGACCGGGGTCGAAGTGTGCGACTCCATGGTGCATGGCGGCCCCTACCCGGCCTCGACCAATTTCGGCGCAACCTCGGTGGGGACCTTGTCGATCCGTCGTTTTCTAAGGCCCGTCTGCTACCAGAATATGCCCGAAGACCTGTTGCCCGAGGACCTGCGCTAGAGCGTTTTCAGCAAAAGTGGATACCGGTTTTGCAATTCGAAAACGCGACAAAACAAAGAGTTGGATCATTTCAGCGTTTCAATGAAACGGTGAAATGATCTAGAGCGGTGTACGGAAAAATGGACCCGGTTTTTCGTGAAAAACACCGCGAATATAAGAAAGATGGAGTTCGCGTCTTGGTTCAGCCAAAACGCGTGCTCTAGCACCGCCACCCCCCGACAGGCGCCTGCGCTGGCAGACGCGCCCAACCTCAAGGACTCATAATGCGTTTCGCTTCTTTCTCTCTGGGTGGATTTCATCTTTACGGCCGCATCGACGGCGAGACCGTTCGACTGCCCTCCGCGGACTTCGCCACACGCTATCCCAGTCTCAAGGCGGCGATTGCCGGTGACGCACTCGGCAGTTTTACCCCTGATCCGGAAGCCGAAGCTTTGTCGCTCGCCGGCCTCGTTTTCGATCCGGTCATCCCGGAACCCGGCAAGATCCTGTGTGCCGGACGCAACTATCACGAGCATGGCGACGAGGAAGGACGGCCCGACAATCCGCCGGTCTTCATCCGCTTCGCCGATACCCAGATCGGGCACGAGGCAGCGCTGGTGATCCCGGCCGAAAGCAGCACGTTCGAACTGGAAGGCGAACTCGGGCTGGTGATCGGACGCGGCGGGCGCGCCATTGCCGTAAACGACGCGCTCTCACATGTGGCCGGCTATTTCTGCTTCAACGACGCCAGCGCCCGTGACTGGCAGCATCACTCGCCGCAATATACCGCCGGCAAGAACTTCCCCAACACCGGCGCGAGCGGACCGTTTCTGGTGACACCCGACGAGGTCGGCGATCCGGACCATCTCATGCTGGAATCCCGCGTGAACGGGATCGCCCATCAGCATGCCTCGACCGCCGACATGCTGTTCGGCATCGCCGAGTTCATCGCCTATGTTTCGCGCTTCACGCCGCTTTCGCCCGGCGACGTCATCATAACCGGTACTCCGATCCGCACCGAAGCGGGCGAGGCCCCCAAGGGCAACCTTCAGCCCGGCGATGTGGTGGAAATCGAAATCGAAAAGGTCGGCTGCCTCAGGAACCGGGTGGTGAAGGGCAAGGCATAACCTGTCGCACCGAACGCCCGGCGTTCGCCGCAAATCCATCGCCTCATCCCGGAGAGCCGTTCGAAACGGCGTCTCGCAGGATGAGGCCGCGCCTCAGGAGGATAGGTTGGGGCGTTCTTTTTGGAGAAGTGGCGACCACTCCGCCAGAAAAAACACCACGTCAACACGTTCGATCATTCCACCAAATCTGCTGGCGGCGAAATGATCCAGGTCAGATTCGTATGCCCGTTTCGGCATCGAACATGTGTGCCTGTTCGGCATCGATCCGGATCATGAGCTTTTCGCCCGGTCTGGCGGAAATCCGCTCGCGGAAAGCCGCGACGACTTCCTGGCCGGCGAGATCCATGACGACCTGGGTTTCCGAGCCCGTCGGTTCGACGGTCACGATATCGGCGCCAATCCCGTCTGGATCGAGTTTGAAATGCTCCGAACGGATGCCGAGGATGATCTTGCGACCAGCCGCACCGGCCGGCGCCTTGTCTTCAAGGGCAATGCGCGTACCGTCCGCCGCAACGAAGGCACCGCCGTCGATCTTGCCTTCGAACATGTTCATCGCCGGCGAGCCGATAAAGCCGGCAACGAAGCGATTGGCCGGCTTGTCGTAAAGATCGAGCGGCGAGCCGATCTGTTCGATACGGCCCTCGTTCATCACCACGATGCGGTCGGCCATGGTCATGGCCTCGATCTGGTCATGGGTGACGTAGACGGTCGTGGTTTTCAGCTTCATGTGGTTCTGCTTGATCTCGGACCGCATCTGCACCCGAAGCTTGGCGTCGAGGTTGGAAAGTGGCTCGTCGAATAGGAACACCGATGGCTTGCGCACCATGGCGCGGCCCATGGCGACGCGCTGGCGCTGGCCGCCCGAAAGCTGTCGCGGCTGGCGGTCGAGCAGTTCGGTCAGCCCGAGCATGTCCGCAACTTCCAGAACCTGCTTGCGCCGCTGCTCCTTGGGCACGCCGGCAAGTTTCAGCGAAAAGCCCATGTTTTCTTCGACCGACATGTGCGGGTAAAGCGCATAGGACTGGAACACCATGGCGATGTCGCGGTCCTTCGGCGCCAGATCGTTGACGATGCGATCGCCGATGGCGATTTCGCCCGAGGTAATATCCTCAAGCCCCGCGATCATGCGCAGAAGCGTCGACTTTCCGCAGCCCGAAGGCCCGACGAGAATGGTGAACTCGCCTTCGGCGATGTCGACGGAAATGCCGTGCAACACCTCTGCCTTACCGAAACTCTTGTAAACATTCTGAATCGAGACGGCACCCAAGGCTCATTCCTCCCTATCGATCGATTTATATGAATATCCCAACCCTCGGGAAAGGAAAACACGCTTCACTTCACGGCTCCTACGGCCACGCCCTTGGTCAGGGTACGTTGGAAAATCAGGAAGAATATGACCGTTGGCAAAATGCCAAGCAAGGATGCCGCGGCGGTAATGGTCGGCTGTGAGACATATTGTCCACTCAAAGCGCCCATGGCGACCGAAACCGTCTGGTTGACGTTGGACACGAGCATGACCAACGGGATCAGGAATTCGTTCCAGGTCCAGATGAAAAAGAAGGTCGCGAGCACGGCCAGCGTCGGCCTCAGAATCGGGGTGACGACATACCACAGAACCTGCCAGCGATTGGCGCCATCGACGCGCGCGGCTTCAAGAATCTCGCGCGGAACAGTCGACATAACGGCGGCCAGCAGATAGGTGCCGAAAATCGACTGCAGCACCGTGAAGATGATGATGACCGACCACAGCGAGTCGAACAGGCCAACCGTCTTGGCGATGTAGTAAAGCGGATAAACCAGTGATTCCTGCGGAATCATGATGCCGAGCAGCAGGATAACCAGCATGACCTTGCCGCCCTTGATGCGGCCGATGCCGAGGGCATAGGCGTTGAGCAGGCTCAACCCCACGCCGAACAAGGCGGCGCAGGCACTCAAAAGAAAGCTGTTCCAGAGCTTTCGCGGAAAATCGACATAGTTCCAGAACCCGATCACCCCATCGAGGGTAAAGCTCTGCGGCAGGGCCAGCGGACCGTTGGTGGCATAATCCGACGCCGTCTTCACGGCATTGCTCACCGCCAGAAAGATCGGCGCCAGCATGAACGCCAGGAAAACGATCAGAAGCGCCAGCACCCACCAGCGCATGGAACCGCGCTTGTTGCGGGGAACGTTGTCACGGCGTTTGGCGGGGACGGCGCCCGAGGCCGTCAGGGTGGCGTCAGTCATGCGATTCTTCCTCGGTCTGTTTCGACTGCACCCACAGGAAGATCAGGGCAAGTACGATGGTGATCGCCGTCTGGGCCGTTGCGATGGCAGCGCCGTAACCGACACGGACGGTCGAGAAGAAATGGTAATACGAGAAGAAGGACGGCACGAGCGTCGCGTTGTCCGGCCCGCCATTGGTCATGACATAGACCGGCGCGAACACCTTGAGCGCCGCGATGGTCGTGGTCAGGCCGATGACGAAGATTTCCGGCTTGAGCATCGGAATGGTGATGTACCAGAAGCGCTGGAGGAAACTGGCGCCGTCAAGCTCCGCCGCCTCGTAAAGCGAGGGATCGACGCGGGCGAGGCCGGCCATGAAGATCACCAGCGAATAGCCGATCTGCAGCCAGACCATCATGAATCCGAGCGCATAGATGGCATAGGCCGGATCGCCGAGCCAGTTCTGCGACAAGACCGGCAGCCCCATGCCTTCGAGGATCATGTTGAGCACGCCGTGCGGATTGAGGATCCAGCCCCACAACACGCCCGCCACCGAGATCGGCAGGATCTGCGGCAGGTAGTAACCGGCCCTGAAAAAGCTCGACAGGCCCTGGCTGAACTTGGTGCTGATATAGTCGAACAGCACCGAGGCGACGATCAGCGAGATGATGGTCGGGACCACGGCCATGGCCACGACGAAAAACACCGTATGCTGCAACGAGGTCCAGAAGGCATCGTCCGTAAATAGACGCGCGTAATTCTTCAATCCGATATAGGTCGGCCAGCCGATGCCCCGCCACTTGGTGAAGCTGATGCCGATGTTCATAAGGAACGGGATGCCGACGACGAGAAGAAACCCGATCAGTCCCGGAAATAAGTAAAGCCAATAGGCAGCCGAGCTGCTCCGATAGGCCAGTTTCTTTGCTGCCATTGTCGCGTTACCTGCCTGGCCTTGCTGGCCGGTTCCGTTATCTCGAGCAAATCACATTTTAGCTTAATCGTGTGATCCGCTCTATCTTCTTGTTTAGTCGTGTTTTCAAACCGGCGAACCGGTACCCGCTTCGCTAAAAAAACACTCTAGACCAATGCCGACCCGAACAATTCGGGACCGTTTGCGAGGCGGCCGAAGCCGCCTCGCATTGTCCAAGACGATTACATATCCATGCCGTCGTCGTAGAACTTCTTCAAACGCGCAGCGAACTCTTCCGGCGTCGCGGTTCCACCGATAACGGCCTGAGTGGCCTGCAGGACTTCGTTGTAGAAGCCGGCGACCGGCCAGTCGGGATAGAAGCCGAGGCCACCCTGAGCAACGAGCTGGTTGAACAGCGTCGTGGTCAGCTTGCCGACCGGATCGGTGATCGCGGCGGAATCGGCGGCGATCGGCAGACCACCATTATTGCCCATCACGTTCTGGACGTCGGGGCTGAGGGTGATGCCGATGAAGTCATAGGCCAGATCCTTGTTCGTGGCAGAGGCCGGAACGACCCACATATTGCCTGTCGAACCCGGCGCGTATTGCTGGCCGGGCATCAGGAACTGGCTGGCCTTGAACGTTTCGACATTGGCGAAACGGGTGCTCAGCCAAGTGCCGCCGAACATGAAGGGCGACTTCTGGGACTGGAACTCGTTGGACATGTCGTCGGCGTTCATGCCGGTGGCGTCCTTGGAGATGTAGCCCTTGTTGACCCAGTCGACCAACGTCTCGGCAGCCTTGAGGAACGGCGTGGTGTCGAGCGGTTCCTTGAGGCCTTCGAATTTGGCGATCCAGTCGGCGTCCGCATTCTTGAGCGCCAGCGTATACATGATGTGCTGGGCCGGATAATCGTTCGCGCCCGTCACGATCGGGGTGATGCCCTTGGCGACGAAAACGTCGAGAGCCTTGACGAAGTCCTCGTAGGTGGTCGGAACCTCAAGCCCTTCCGCCTTCAACATATCTTCGTTGTAGAACACGGAGACGAATTCGCCGTAGTTCGGGATACCCACGAGCGGGCCCGAGCCGAACACGCCGTTCTGATCGTACTTGCCGAGCGCCAGGGCCGATTCGGGAACGATCTTGTCCCAGCCGCGGGCGTGATATTCGTCATCGAGCGCCTGCAACAGACCCTGCGATGCAACGAGGCCGGCCGTGCCGTTGCCCTTGTTGTATTCGAGAACGTCCGGAGCCTCGTTCGAATTGAGGATGAGCGCGCCAGCCTGATTGATCTGGTCGAAGGTTTTGAGTTCGAACTGGACGGTAACATCCGGGTGCGTCGCGGCGAATTCGTCCACGGCCGCCTGCCAGGCGATGCCCAGAGCGCTGTCCGCCGGCTCGTACCACCAGACCTTGAAGGTCTTGTCCTGAGCCATGACGGCACCCGTACCCAGGGCCACGGTCGCCGTGAGGGCAAGCGCCAGTTTCGCTAGATTTTTCATGTCTTCCTCCTGCTTGGCCGCATTTTTTAAAGGTACCGGTTCGCAGCCGTTCTACATCCGGGTTGCCATCAAGACAGCGCCTCGAACGATTCGCGGGAAAACCCGGTTCCCGTTTCTGTCCGGCACTGCCCATCTGGCAAAATCGTCGTCCGCATCCGGGAGAAATTCAACAGGACCCAAACCGCCCGTCTCGCCGCCATTTCCATTGAGGCTTGCGCGGTTGTCCATCATGTCCTCCTCCCTTCCCCGGTCGAGGTCTTTCCTGTTTCCGCTTCTGGCCGAAAACGTTTTCGGGATTATGTCTGAAACAGATTTGAAGTCAATTGGCCATGCGCGTGCGTTTGTTCTAAAGGTGAGGGAACCCCAGTTTTCGAGAAGGCACAATGATCGGCATCAAAGGGCTCGCGCAGCACCTGAATCTTTCCATCGGCACGGTTTCGCGCGCCCTCAACAACCGCCCCGATGTCAGCCCCGAAACGCGCAGGCGGGTGAACGATCTCGCCCGGGAGCTGGGCTATGTGCCCAACCAGTCGGGACGCAGCCTGAGGCGCGGCCAGACCGGTGTCATCGCCTTCATGATGCAGACCAGCCACGACATTACCGGCCATGGCGACACGTTCATCATGGGCGTGTTCAACGGCATCCAGACCGTGCTCAACCACCATCATCTCGATCTCATCGCCCTGCTCTGCCCGGCCGATGAGGACGCCGAAGACTACCTCAAGCGCATGGTCTCGCGCAGTTTCGCCGACGGCATCATCCTCAGCTCGACCCGGCGCGTGGATCGGCGCATCGATTTTCTGGCCGAACGCGGCGTGCCTTTCGTGACGCTGGGGCGCTCGAGCACCGATGCCGGCCAGCCTTGGCTCGACACCGATTTCGCCGGCATGGCAACAAAGGCGATCACCCGCCTCGTCGCCAGGGGACACCGTCACATTGCCGTGACCGTACCGGACGACGACACCAATCTCGGGTTCGTTTTCACCGAAGCGGCCCGCGAAGCGCTCAAGGCGCACGATCTGGTGCTCAGTCCCGAACGGGTCTTTCCGTTCGTGCCCAACGAAGCGAGCGGCTATGCCATCGCCCACAGGATTCTCGAAGCCCACGAACGACCGACGGCGATCATCCTGCTCAACCCCAGTCTGACCACCGGGCTTTATCGCGGCCTCAACGAAGCCGGCATCCAGCCCGGCCGCGACATTGCGATCATCGGACGCGACAGCCCGCAATCGGCTTATCTCTCGCCGAGCCTCACTTATTTCCGCGAGGATCTCGACGGCCTCGGGATCATGCTCGGCAAGGCGCTTCTGGCCTCCATGCCGAAATACGCCAAGTCCTACCCCATCGGCACGGTGCGCCAGGTCTGGCCCACCGAACTGATCGAGGGCGAAAGCGACGCCTTCGAGGTCAGGGAACCCGTTGCGGCGAAATAGGCATTGGCCAGCAATTTCCGCTACCACGGTGTCGCCCCGGGACTTGATCCCGGGGTCCACTCGCGCTTCAACATGTAAATGAGCTTGAGACCCCTGCCTGCCGCAGAAAAAACGCCCTGAATGTCAACGGGCTGATCAACAAGCGCCACTCCGGTCTGCAGATGCAAGTGGGTCCCGGGATCAAGTCCTGGGACGACTTGGAGTGTTGTTTGGCACCCCCCTCAAGCCAGCACCAGCCGCATGGCCTTGGCCCCCGCAAACAGGGTGCCGCGCTCGTGTTTCTCCGGCGCGCTGTCGGAAGACGTCGCATCGGCGCCAATGACGAGAAGCTTCCAGGTCCCCGCATCGGACGCAACGACATCGATCACATCGCCTTTGCGGGTGGCCGTGACCGTGAGCGACTTGCTGCCATCGACGGTTGCGGTGACCGATTTTCCGTCGCCCAGCGCATAAAGCTCGAACGTAACGCCGTCGACATAGTCGTACGCGACCACGTCGTTGCGCGCCCCGACGGGCAGAAGCGTGTTTTCACGCACATAGAGCGGCAGGGAAAAGACGTCGTGGACCTCGCGATGCCAGCCGCCGGTCTTTTCGACCCCGGTGAACAAATGCGTCCAGCGCCCGGGCGGCAGGTAGAAATCGACCGAACCGTCCTTGGTAAAGACCGGCGCGACCAGAAGCGCATCCCCGAACATGTATTGCCGGTCGAGGGCCGTTACGCCGGGATCGTCCGGAAATTCGAGCACCATGGCGCGCATCATCGGCACGCCCTCGTCATGCGCTTCCTTCGCCTTGGCCCATAAATAGGGCATGAGGGAGCACTTGAGTTCGGTGAAGCGCCTCAAGACATCCACCGCTTCCTCGTCGAAGGCCCACGGAACGCGATAGCTCTCGGACCCGTGCAGGCGGGAATGGCTCGACAACAGGCCGAAGGCGCACCAGCGCTTGTAGACGTCAGGCGACGCGGTGCCCTCGAATCCACCGATGTCATGGCTCCAGAACCCGAAACCGGACAGGCCGAGCGACAGCCCGCCCCTGAGGCTTTCGGCCATGGATTCATAGTTGGAATCGCAGTCGCCGCCCCAATGCACCGGGAACTGCTGGGACCCCACCGACGCTGCGCGGGCAAACACGATGGCGTCGTTGCCACGTTCGCGCTGCATGAACTCGAACACCACCTTGTTGTACAAATAGGCGTAGTAATTATGCATGCGCTCCGGATCGGACCCGTCGAACCAGGCAACGTCGGTCGGGATGCGTTCGCCGAAATCTGTCTTGAAGGCATCGACGCCCATATCCATCAACCGCTTCAAATGGCCGAGATACCAGTCGCACGCCGCCGGATTGGTGAAATCGACGATCGCCTGTCCCGGCTGCCACATGTCCCATTGCCAGACGCTGCCATCGGGGCGCTTGAGCAGATAGCCCTTGTCGCGCCCTTCCGCGAAGATCGTCGCATGCTGGCTGATATAGGGGTTGATCCAGACACAGACATTGGTGCCGTCCTGCTTCATGCGGGACAACTGACCCTCGGGATCGGGGAAGGTTTCCGGATCCCATTCGAAATCGCACCAATGGAAGCCGCGCATCCAGTAGCAGTCGAAATGAAAGACCTGCAGCGGGATGCCGCGCTGGCGCATGCCGCTAACGAAGCTCTTGACCGTGACCTCGTCATATTTGGTGGTGAACGAGGTCGAAAGCCATAAGCCGAACGACCAGGCCGGCGGCAGCGCCGGACGGCCGGTCAACCCGGTATAGCGCGTCAGCACCTCCTTCGGCGTCGGCCCATCGATGACGAAATACTCGAGGCTCTCGCCCTTGACGCTGAACTGGGCCTTGGACACCTTTTCCGAAGCGATCTCGAACTCGACCCGACCAGGATCGTTGACGAACAGGCCCCAGCCATTGCTGGTCATAAAAAACGGGATGTTCTTGTAGGCCTGTTCGGTACCGGTCCCGCCGTCTCTGTTCCAGATTTCGACCGACTGCCCGTTCTTGACGAAGGCGGTAAAATGTTCGCCCGTCCCGTAAACGTTTTCGGAAACGGCCAAATCAAGGCGCTCGAAAATGTATGTGGCGTCGTCCTTGCGATCGAGTGCGTAGCCGGCCGCCTTGCCGCGGGATCCGGTGATGCGTTTGCCGTCGCGCAGGAAGTCGAGCTGATAGCGGCCGGTCTTCGGCAGGGTCGCGGCCAGCCCGCCCGCATGAAGCGTGATCGCGTCTTCGGTTTGTTCGATGCGCGCCACGCCTTTCTGGCGATTGAGCGCGAAGTCCGGCTTTTTCGGCAGCGCACCGGCGAAATGCTCGATGTTGACCCCGATGATCCCTAAGGCCGGCGCGCTGAGCCGCAAGGTGAAGACCGGCAGATTGAGCTGGTCGCCGCGCGTCTTCAAATCACGTGTGGCCACGAGCGCAACCAGTTCGTCGCCTTCGATACGCACCTCGTGCACATAGACCGGATACAATAGGGAGAGAGTCTCCGGTACTAGCCAATTGCCGTCACTGAATTTCATGGTTGATCACGCACCTTCTCTCGTCCGTCCTGAACGCGACACTTCGGAGCCGCGCGTTCTGCGGTCGGAACATCTGTTGCTGTGAGAGGTTTCCCCCATCGGGAAACCGACGACGTCCCTGATCGACAGTCCGGTTCAACACCAGCATGCGATCGACTGGTGCCGGTCGCATAAACGGCTCGGATTGTCGATTCCTCACTCAAGGCCAAAATGTATATCCCGAAAGACCGGAGCGATATAGACGTCATATTTGGCGATACCGAACAAGCGATTGAAAACTTGCCGGATCGCGGGGTACGGCCGCAGCAAGCCAAAACCTGTTGTGCAAACGCCTTCTTGCTTGCCCCCACCGGCCTTGCCACACGTAACGACGGCGGCTTGCGACAAAAGCGCCGGCATCCTGCGCGCCCTGTTCGAACGACGTGCAAGCGCCGGATCCTGCCGCGACCGTCAAGCAAACGTCATCGCCAATTGCAAGGCTGCGACAGATGGCGTCGGTCTCGCTTGTGCCTCTGGAAAGCCGGGATAAAACGCGCCTATGTTTTTTTAAGCCGCAGATGGCGCCAGGGATTCTGGAACGGTACACGTGAACAAGCTCAGCCGATCCGACAGGTATCGGAAAAAGACGCAAAGCATCCTCAATCTCTTGAAAAGACATGTTTGAAAACGGATACGCGCTGGAGACGCAGCAATGAACATCGCAGTTGTGGGTTTGGGTTATGTTGGCCTGTCGAATGCCGTTCTGCTTGCACAGAACAACACGGTAATCGGGGTCGATGTTTCGCCCGAACGGGTGGAAAAACTCAACGCCCGCATCAGCCCCATCGAAGATGCCGAGCTTTCGGACTACCTCAAAACCAAAAAGCTCGACCTCACAGGCACGACAGATCTCGACGCCGCGATCGTCGATGCCGATTTCGTCATTATTGCCACCCCGACCGATTACGATCCCGACAAAAACTTCTTCAACACCTCGTCGGTCGACACTGTCATCGAGACGGTGCTCAAAAGGAATGATAGGGCAACCATTATCATCAAATCGACCATTCCGGTCGGCCATGTCCGCAAGCTCAGGCACAGGCTCGGATCGGATCGCATCGTTTTCAGTCCCGAATTCCTGCGTGAAGGCAAGGCGCTTTACGACAATTTGCACCCGTCCCGCATCATCGTCGGCGAACGCAATGCCGAGGCTGAAACCTTCGCCAGGCTTCTGCTTGAAGGCGCGCTCGAAAAAGACGTGCCGGTTCTCTTCACCGATCCGGACGAAGCCGAGGCCATCAAGCTTTTCGCCAATACCTTTCTTGCCATGCGGGTGTCCTTTTTCAACGAACTCGACAGCTATGCCATGGTTCATGGCCTCGACACGCGCCAGATTATCCGCGGCGTCGGCCTCGATCCGCGTATCGGCGATCACTACAACAATCCGTCCTTCGGCTATGGCGGGTATTGCCTGCCCAAGGACACCAGGCAGCTTCTCGCCAATTATACCGACGTGCCGCAGAACCTTATTCAGGCGATCGTCGACACCAACACCACCCGCAAGGACTTTCTGGCGCTGGAGATCGTAAAAAAGAATCCCCGTGTCGTCGGCATCTATCGACTGGTCATGAAGGCGGGATCGGACAATTTCCGTCAGTCTTCGATCCAGGGAATCATGAAGCGGATCAAGGCCAAGGGAATTGAAGTGATTGTCTACGAACCGGTTCTCAATGAAGACCTGTTCTTCAACTCCCGCGTCATCCGCGACCTCGAGGCCTTTAAAAAGGAGGCCGATCTGATCGTTGCCAATCGCGTAACGAGTGATATCGCGGACGTCACCGGGAAGGTGTTCACCCGCGATCTGTTCGGCACAAACTGAGTCTTTCGCCGATAAGGGTGCTTCGTCCGAGACAGCCCTTGCCATTGCAAGGCACCCTCGGGTTTTGGCTCGGTGGGTAATAAGGCCGTCCAGAGCGAACGCAAAAGAGGCTAGGCGACGGCTCTTCCGCCTTGCCAGATCCGGAACGAAAATACTGCCGCCAGCCCGGAATTGTAGCCCAAAATGGCAAGGGCAAAATCGATCCAGGTCGTCAGGGTCGGCATGCCGGCGACAAGGCTCGCGACCAGCACGGCGACAATCGCCCAAATCCCGGCGATTGCTGCAAATCCACCGCCGCGCAACGCCAAGGCCGCGGCCAGACCGAATCCAAATACGAGCGCAGTCACATCAGTTCCCCATTGCACCAACATGCAATCTGAAACGCAGACCTTAACACTATGCTTATTTTTTCCCGAGGCCCGGCCTCGGCGACGTTTTCAGACACACCATGCCGAACAGAAGGATAATCCGTTCGTTCACATTTTCACTTTGACTGCGAGCATATCCTTATGGTGTCTCCAAATATGCCATGACGGAACTACACTTGACGAAGTCGAGTCGAGCCACACTGTTAAAAGTACCTAACTAATATCTGATATACACTTCTTATTCTTTGTCTTGTTCCATTTCTAAAAAACATGACAACTACTTCAGAAGAACAAAACTGTTCAGTTACACGAAGTTCTAAACTTCGCTATGGCACGTGATCCACCATAGGGAAAAGCCGGGCGTTTTGGTGCATCCAAAACGCCCGGCTCCGGAAAAGACCACGGCCTACCCAATAAGCCTATCGTTTCCATCTACCGATACGACCTGACCGATCGGGCAGCAAAGAACGCCCCGCTCTTAGTTAGTATCAGCCGTTTTCCGCAAAATCCGCGCCGGGTCGGGGACACCATCATCCGGTGAACCGGTTGTTGCGCGGAAAGCCCGTCGGAGGCTGGCGACCGGCCTGAGCGCGGTCGCCGCGCCAATCGCCGAGATCGTCGAGCGACTTGGTGAAGGTGCGGCCCGAGGAATCGGTCCAGGTCAGGCCAGCTTCGCTGTGGAACACGCGAATGTCGGAAACGCCGCCGTCGCGGTATTTCTGCAAACGGACGCCCTTGCCACGCCCCATTTCGGGCACCTGGGACAGGGGGAAGACGATGAGCTTCCGGTTCTGTCCGATGACGGCGACCATGTCGCCATCCGCCGGCACGCAGAGCTTGGCTTCGACCTCGCCGGAAACGTTGAGCACCTGCCGGCCCTTGCGGGTATTGGCGATCATGTCGTCCTCGTTGACGACAAAACCGTTGCCGAGGGTCGAGGCGACAAGGCGCTTCTTGCCGGGCTGGTAGACGAACAGCAGGACGACGTCGTGCCCCTCCTCGATATCGACCATGATCCTGACCGGCTCGCCATAGCCGCGTCCGCCCGGCAGCTTGTCGGCGCCGAGCGTGAAGACCTTGCCGTCGGTCGTCAGCATCAGGAGCTTGTCGGTCGTCTCGCACTTGAGCGCGACCTTGAGCGCGTCGCCGGCCTTGAACCCGTTGGTATCGGCGTCGGTATGGCCCTTGATGGCGCGGATCCAGCCCTTTTCGCTGAGGATGACGGTGATCGGTTCGCGCTCGATCAGCGCCGCCTCAAGATCGACATCGCTGGCGGCCGGCGCATCGGCAAAATCGGTGCGGCGCTTGCCCAGAGGCGTTTCCGGGCCATAGACCTTTTTCAGTTCGCCGATTTCGGTGGTGATCACCCCCCATTGCCGGCGCTCGGAGGCCAGAAGCGCTTCGAGGCGTTCCTTTTCCTCGCTCAACGCCTTGTGCTCGGTACGGATCTCGATTTCCTCGAGCTTGCGCAAGGCGCGCAATCGCATGTTGAGGATGGCCTCGGCCTGCACATCGGTGAGGCTCCAGCGCGCCATCATCACCGCCTTGGGCTCGTCCTCTTCGCGGATGATGCGGATCACCTCGTCGAGATTGAGGTAGGCGATCAGATAGCCGTCGAGCACTTCCAGCCGGTGGGCGATCTGGCCGAGACGGTGCTCGGTCCGGCGGACGAGGACTTCCTTGCGATGTTCGAGCCAGGCTTTCAGCGCATCGGCCAGACTCATCACCTTGGGCACCGTGCCCTTGTCGAGCACATTAAGGTTGAGCGGCACCCGCGCTTCGAGTTCCGAGGTCTTGAACAAAGATTCCATCAACAGACCGGCATCGACCGTGCGCGTCTTGGGCTCCAGCACCAGCCGGATGTCCTCGGCGCTTTCGTCGCGTACGTCCTTGAGCAGAGGCAGTTTGCGGGCCAGAAGCTGCTCGGCGATCTTTTCGACAAGGCGCGATTTCTGCACGCCGTACGGAATTTCGGTGACGACGATCTGATAGGTGCCGCGCCCGGCATCCTCGGTATGCCAGCGCGCGCGAACGCGAAAACCGCCCCGCCCCGTCTGATAGGCCGAAATGATGTTTTCGCGCGGTTCGACCAGGACGCCGCCGGTCGGAAAGTCCGGGCCGGGCACGAACGCGACGAGATCGGCGGCCGGTGCGTCGGGATGGTGGATGAGATGCAGCGCCGCATCGCACAGTTCGGCGACATTGTGCGGCGGAATGGAGGTGGCCATGCCGACGGCGATGCCGCTCGACCCGTTGGCCAGAAGGTTGGGGAAATTGGACGGCAGAACGAGCGGCTCTTCCTCTTCCCCGTCATAGGTCGTACGGAAATCGACGGCGTTTTCGGTGATCCCCTCCATCAACCGCGACGCGACATCGGTCATGCGGGATTCGGTATAGCGCATGGCGGCGGCGCTATCGCCATCGATATTGCCGAAATTGCCCTGGCCGTCGACAAGAGGATAGCGCAAGGCGAAATCCTGGGCGAGACGCACCAGCGCATCGTAGACGGCCTGATCGCCGTGTGGATGGTACTTGCCGATGACGTCGCCGACGATGCGGGCCGATTTCTTGTACCCCTGGTTGGGATCGAGGTGCAAAAGCCGCATGGCATGAAGGATGCGCCGGTGGACGGGTTTCAACCCGTCGCGGGCATCGGGCAGCGCCCGCTGGGTGATGGTCGAAAGGGCATAGCTTAAGTAGCGCTCTTCGAGCGCCTGCCTTAAATCGACGACGCGCTGGTCGTCGGCCTCGGGAACGGGGAGATCGGCCATCTGGCCTCCATACAAACGAATCGGTCGGGATTATAGACCGGCAAATGCCGCGACAAGCGCCTCTCGGGTCGAAGGGGGATCGATCTGACGCGGTCCCCACACATGTTCATGCAGGAAATGCCCGGTCAGGCAAAAGGCGCTGGCGATATCGCCGGGCTGCGCCGTTCCGTCCCCGATGAGAAAACCCGGCAATGCCAGCAGGCGATCGACATAACCGCCTGCCCCGGCCCGCGTGACGGCGCGGCCGGTACGGGGCGAGACATAGGCCAGCCCCTCGGTTTGACCGGTGACGGCGCAGGTCGACAGGTCGAGCCCGAACCCGAGATCCTCCAAAAGGCGCAATTCGAACAGGGCCAGTGCGATGCCGAGATCGCCCCCATCGAGATCGCCGTCGATCAGCCGCAAGACATCGCCGAGGCGCGAATTGTTGGGATCGCGCTCAGGCAGAAGGCGCAGATAATCGGCCAGCATCTGGAAGGCGTAGAGCCGTATCCTATCCTCAATCAGGCGCGCGGCGCGGGCCGTCAGTAGCTCGACCGAAAAAAGGCCGAGATGATCTTCGAGCCGCGCCCGCCAGGTCAATGTCACCGAATTGCCCGGCTGCAGCATGGCGGCCATTTTGCGCGAATGCCCGCCGCGCACCAATCCGAGACAGCGTCCGTGATCGACCACCATCGCCTCGAGGATAACCGAGCTTTCGCCATGCCGGCGCACACCGATGATGAGACCGTCAGCGCTCCATTGCATGGCACAAGGTCAAACCTGTTCAAACACGTCTATGGCGTCGAGCTCCGACTTTATCTCTTCCGAATGCATCTTGATGTCGTAGGACGCCTGCATGTTGAGCCAGAAATTGGGGGTCGTCCCGAAATGTTTGGCAAGGCGCAAGGCGGTGTCCGGTGTCACGCCAACCTGTTCGTTGACCAAACGTTCGATACGCGTACGTGGAACCCCAAGACGCTTTGCTAAAGCACCCGAGCTTAGGTTGAGCGGTTTTAAATACTCTTCTCTCAGGATTTCGCCGGGATGGATTGGCAAAAGCAAACTGACTGCCATATCCCCTCTGCCGGAAACCGAAGCAACATCAGTGGTAATCGACAATTTCCACATCCTTGGCACCCGCTTCCGTCCAGATGAAACAGACGCGGAATTGATCGTTTATGCGGATCGAGTGCTGTCCCTTGCGGTCGCCCGTAAGGGCTTCGAGTCTGTTGCCCGGCGGAGATCGAAGATCGCTCAACAGAACGGCATTCTCGATCATCGTCAGTTTGCGTAGTGCGATTCTGACAAGATCAGCCGGGAAGCCTTTTGGCGCCCTACCCCGGGCAACCGTTTCAGTCATCTTGTTCTTGTAGACGAGACTCACCGATCCGTATTCCGCAGATGGTGTATCACCTCGTGATACGATTTACAATCATTATGTATCACATCGTGATACACACCCCTACTTCGGAAATTCCAGCCCCATTTCCTCGTAATGCTCGGGTTTGTCGGCCCATTTCTCGCGGACCTTGACGAAGAGGAACAGATGGACCGGGGTTTCGAACATCTCCGACAGCTCGGCGCGCGCCTCGGCGCCAATCGCCTTGATGGTCTGGCCGCCCTGACCGATGATGATCTTCTTGTGGCTGTCGCGGGTGACGTAGATCACCTGCTCGATGCGATAGGAGCCGTCCTTTTGCACCTGAAACCGTTCGGTTTCGACGGTGGTGGTATAAGGAATTTCGTCGTGGATGCGGATGAAGAGCTTTTCACGCGTCGCCTCGGCCGCCGTCAGCGCCTGGGTCAGGTCGGAGAGCTGATCGGCCGGGAAATGCCAGGGCCCCTCGGGGGCCATGTCATGACAGGTCTTGATGTAGTCGGCGACACCCTCGCCGCTTTCGGCGCAGACCATGAAGGTGTGGGCGAATTTCATGCGCTTGTTGAGCGCGTCCGTCAGCGCCAGGAGGTCTTCCGGCTGCTTGCGGTCGATCTTGTTGATGACGAGGATCTTCGGCCCCGGCACCTTAGCCAGCCCCTCGATCACCGTCTCGTTGTCGGGGTTGAGGCCGCGCACGGCATCGATGACCAGGGTAATGATGTCGGCGTCGGCCGCCGCTTTCCAGGCGGCGTCGACCATGGCGCGGTCGAGCCGGCGGCTGGCCGGAAACACGCCGGGCGTGTCGATGAAGACCAGCTGGCTGTTGTCGGTGGTAACCACGCCGCGGATCTGGGAACGCGTCGTCTGCGCCTTGTGCGTCACGATCGAGACCTTGGCGCCAACCAGGGTATTAAGAAGGGTCGACTTACCCGCGTTCGGGGCACCGACCAGGGCGATAAAGCCGCATTTCGTCATATTTTCTTCTGTCATTTGCTGGATCGCCAGATGTTCTCGCGGATAAGGAAGGCCTCGGCCGCCTGATGTTCGGCGAGTTTTTTTGAGGGCCCCTCGGCGGTCGCCGGTTCAAAGCCCGTTATGGAAACGGCAATGACGAAACGCGGCGCGTGATCGGGCCCGCTGCGCTCGACTTCGTCATAATTCGGCGGTTCGAGCCCGCGTCCCTGTGCCCATTCCTGCAACGCCGTTTTGGCGTCGGCCCGGCGCGTCGTGGCCGGATCGACGCGCGTTCCGAAAACGCGGGTGACGAAACGGGATGCCGCATCGAACCCGGCGTCGAGATAGATGGCGCCGATCAGCGCTTCGGTGACGTCGGCAAGAATGGCGGTCTTTTCAGCTCCGCCTGTCCGGGCCTCGGCATCGCCCAGTTTCAGAAAAGCGCCGACGCCGAGATCGCGGGCGACCTCCGCACAGGTTTCCCGCCTGACCAGCGCATTGAGGGCGCGCGACAGTTCGCCTTCGTTGGCCGCCGGCAACCGGTCGGTCAAAAGATCGGCCACAACCAGGCCGAGGACCCGGTCGCCCAGGAATTCGAGGCGTTGATAGGACAGGGCCGTGCGCTTGGACGGGGCGACCGCGCTGGAATGGGTCACCGCCTTCACGAGCAGATCCTGCGACTCGAACCGGTGCTCAAGCCGTTCCTCAAGGCCACTCAGACTTTGTTGATGACGGCTCATTGGTAGACGGACTGGAACATCCGATCGAGCCGGACATTGCCCCACCAGCGCCAGATCTGCCACGGTGGAATGTCGTCGGTAATCGAGAAGAAACGGGCCTCGGCCTTGCCGATGAGATTGCCGAGCGGCACGTAGCCCACCGCACTCAACACGCGACTGTCCTGCGAGCGGTCGCGATTGTCGCCCATCATGAAATAATGGCCTTCGGGCACCTTATACTCGCCGGTATTGTCGAGCGGACCGTTATCGGCGATCTCCTGGATGGTGTGCGTCACGCCGTTGGGCAGGGTTTCCTTGTAGAGCGTCACCGGCACGACATAGCCGGTTGAATCCTTGTCCGCGCCCGGCCCGATCAGTTCGCGTTCGACTTCGGTCCCGTTGATGAAAAGCCGGCCGTTCTTCATCTGGATGGCGTCGCCGGGCAGACCGATGACGCGCTTGACATACTCATCGCCGGTCGGCGCGTTGTAGAACACGGCGATGTCGCCCCGCTTGGGCAGTTCGCCGAAGACGCGTCCCTGCATCGGAACCATGCCGAACGGGAAGGAATACTGCCCGTAGCCCCACGCGAATTTCGAGGCGAGGAAATAGTCGCCAATCATCATGGTGGACTGCATCGATCCGGTTGGAATCGAAAAGGGCTGATAAAGAAACGTGCGGAAGACAAGGGCAATCAGGAGCGCTTCGATCACCACGATAATGGTTTCGCGCAGCTCTTCGCCCGCAGACTTCTTCTTGGTCTCGACCTTCGACGCCATGATCTGGCTCCGCTCGTTCAGGAGGTTGGTTGTGGTTACGCGCGTGCCGACGCCCGGTCAACCGTTACCCGGCTGGGTCTCGATAATTACGATGGCCTGGGCCAGCCCCCCTTCGTCCGTCAGGGTCAGATGGATATGGGCTTCGTGACCTTCCGGAACAAGACTGGCGAGCCGTTTGGCGGCGCCGCCGGTCAGGCGCATGGTGGGTTTGCCGGACGGCAGGTTGACCACCCCCATGTCGCGCCAGAACACGCCGTGCGACAACCCGGTTCCCAGCGCCTTGGCACAGGCCTCCTTCGCCGAAAACCGCTTGGCATAGGACGCGGCGCGCTGCTTGCGCCGGTCGGACTTCGTGCGTTCGATCTCGGTGAAACAGCGCTCGGTAAAGCGCTCGCCATGATGCGTCAGCACCCTCTCGATACGGGAAATGTCACACAGATCGTTGCCCATGCCGATGATCATCGCACCCTCGTTTCTTCCAGTCCGAACCGCAATCAGGAAAGCCCTCTGCTACCGGGCTTGACCGGTGGCAAGGCGGCAAGGTCCGGCGGCAGGGCATCGGCGGGATAGGCCGGTACCTTGTACTCGGCCAACGCGATCAGCGGCACGCCGACATCGGCCTCGCCGGCCGAACGATCAACCAGACAGGCGGCGGCCACGACTTCCGCCCCGAGATCGGTCAGACAGGCAATGCATTCGCGGATGGAAAGGCCCGTCGAAACGATGTCCTCGACCACGATCACCTTCTCGCCCGGCGCCACCTTGAAGCCGCGCCTGAGCGTGAACACGCCATCGACGCGTTCGGTATAGATCGCCGGTTTTCCAAGATGCCGCGCCGTTTCGTAACCGGGAATGATGCCGCCAACGGCGGGCGAAACGACCTGGGTGAAGTCCAGACCCGCCGCCGTGATCTTTTCAGCCAGAGCCCGGCATAAGAGTTCCGCCTTGTCGGGATGGGAAAAGACCAGGGTCTTTTGCAAAAAGACCGGGGATCTCAGCCCCGAACTGAGGATGAAATGGCCTTCGAGCAAGGCACCGCAGGAGCGGAACACCTCAAGCACTTCATCGCGCGTCATGGTGCTTTTCTCCTTCGTCCTGCATGACCGGCATGGCCCAGTCGACCTGCGACAGCGCCGTCGCCTCGGAAACCGGTGCGCGCTGGATTTCGCTGAGCCCCGGGATATCCTTGAGTGCCGCCAGGATTTCCGACACCTGCGGCAGATCCCTGACTTCTATCTGAAACGCCAGACGGTGGAAGTCGGGTGAAACCATGCGCATGAAAAGATTGTGGATATTGGCGTCGAACCGGGCAATGGTCCCGGTGACGGCGGCGAGCGCGCCGGGCCGGTTGACCGACAGCATGGAGATGGCGATCTTGTAGATCATGTCGGAATGGGCGGTCAGGTTCCAGCGCACGTCGATCCAGGCGACATCGGATTGCTGCAGGCCGGCCAGCGCTTCGGAATGGACGGGATAGACCGTCATCACGCCGTCCGGGGTCAGAATGGCGATGATGCGGTCGCCGGGCACGACGCCCTCGGGCGAAATCCTGACCTCGGTGCCAAATCCGAGCTTGCTCAGCGCCTTGCGACCGCGTTCGCCGACCGTCTGTCCCCCCGGAACGCGGAACCGGAAGATTTCAGATTTGCGCAAGGCGAACCAGCCGTCGGCGGTGTCGGCGACCGGCAGGTCCATGTCGCGGCGGTGGCGATGGCGGGGGATACCCTTGATCTTGGCGACCTGCTCGCTCAGATCGTCCGGCAGAATCTTGTTTTCTCCGACAGCGGCGATGAAATCCTTGCGATTGTCGAAGCCGAACAGGTTGATCAGGCTCGTCAGTTCCGCATCGTCGAGCCGGGTCCCTTCCCGCTGGATCACGGCCGACAGGATATAATCGCCATGCGCCTGGGCACGCTTGACCGCGGCGGCCCTGACGGCGCGCCTTATGGCGGCGCGAGCCTTGCCGGTGGCCGCAATGCTTTCCCAATTGGTCGGCGGCACGTGATTGGCGTCGGTGATGATCTGCACTTCGTCGCCGGCCCGCAATTGCGTGACGAGCGGCATTATGGTGCCGTTGATCTTGGCCCCGACGCAGGTGTCGCCCAGTTCGGTATGCACGGCATAGGCGAAATCGATGGGCGTGGCCCCGCGCGGCAGGGCGATCAGGCGCCCGCGCGGGGTGAAGCAGAAGACCTGATCCTGAAAGAGTTCGAGCTTGGTGTCTTCGAGAAAATCCTCGGGCGCCGAACCGGATGTCAGCGTGGCGATGGTCGAACGGAGCCAGACATAGGCCCGGCTTTCCTTTTCGAGACGCGCGAGGCTTTCTTTGAGGTTGTCCTTGTAGAGCGAATGCGCAGCGATGCCGTATTCGGCGACCTGATGCATTTCGCGGGTACGGATCTGCAATTCGACGCGCTGGTTTTCCGGACCGACCACGGTCGTGTGAATCGAGCGGTAGTCATTGTATTTGGGAACCGAGACATAGTCCTTGAACCGGCCCGGTACGATCTTCCAGGCGCGATGGATGATGCCGAGGACGCGGTAGCAGTCCTCCTCGGATTCGACGATCACTCGGAACCCGACGATATCGGACAGCTGTTCGAGCGCGATATGCTGGCGCTGCATCTTGGAAAAGATCGACCAGGGCGTTTTCAGCCGTCCCGACACTTCGGCCGGAATGCCGGCGGCATCGATGCGCGTCCTCAGTTCGCCGGCGATAGTGTCGACCATTTCGGCGCTGCGCATGCGCATGCCGGAAAGCCGCTCGTCGAGCGCGGCGTATTTTTCCGGTTCGAGCGCGCGAAAGGCCAAATCCTCCATTTCGGACCGGATACCCTGCATGCCCATGCGGCCGGCCAGCGGCGCATAGATGTCCATGGTCTCGCGCGCGATGCGCTGGCGCTTTTCGGGCGGCACGAAATCGATCGTGCGCATGTTGTGCAGCCGGTCGGCGAGCTTGACGATCAGCACGCGCACATCGTCCGCAATGGCCAACAGGAGTTTTCTGAGATTCTCGGCCTGCGCTTCTTCGCGCGAGGCGAGGTTCAGCCGGTCGATCTTGGTCAGCCCCTCGACGATCGCGCCGATTTCCGAGCCGAAAAGCTGGTCGATCTCGGCGCGGGTGGCGTCGGTATCCTCGATGGTATCGTGCAAAAGGCCGACGACGATGGTGGCGTCGTCGAGCTTGAGGCTGGTGAGGATGGCCGCAACTTCCAGGGGATGGGCGAAATAGGGATCGCCGGAAGCGCGCTTCTGGCTGCCGTGCTTGCGCATGGCATAGACATAAGCCTTGTTGAGAAGCGCCTCGTCGGCATCGGGGTTGTAGGCCAGCACCCGTTCGACGAGTTCGAATTGACGCATCATGTCAGTATGCGCCTCCCCGCTTCATAGCTGTACCCGCCGCTTGTCACCGCTTCCTTTTCCCGTTCGCTTTCAATGCGCCTTGATCCATCCGAATCTATCGGCAAATCCCTTAAAGAATTGGGGCGCCGAAACGGATTCGGCGCCCCAATTTCTCAAAAAAAGAACAGGTTGGCTTGTGGCGAAATCAATCGTCCCGGCGTTCGGGCGGCGCCAGGCTTTCGATGGCGCGCAGCAACTCGTCTTCGCTCATGGTATCGAAGGTGACGGTATCGTCGTCGCCGGTGATTTCGCCCACGATCGGCGCGGCATGCTGCTCGGGCTCGTCGATCTCGACATATTTCTGCAAAGAGTGGATGAGGTCTTCCTTGAGATCCTCCGGCGAGATGGTGCCGTCGCCGATTTCCCTCAGCGCCACGACGGGATTCTTGTCGTTGTCGCGGGAAACGGTGATCTGCGCACCCGAAGAAATCATGCGGGCGCGATGGGCGGCCAGCAGAACCAGATCGAAGCGGTTATCGACTCTCTCGATGCAGTCTTCAACGGTGACGCGTGCCACGGCAAACTCCAGCTGTTTCTGGGAAGGGAACGGGCTCAATACACCATGGCCCATGGCTTGACAAGCAACCCGTAGGCGTTGTCAACGCGACAACATATCGCACGCGTGTGATCACATTTTTGGGCAAAAGCTGTTTTCCGGGGAAATACCGGCTTTGCAGGGAGTCTTTTGCTCTTTACATTACTCGTGGCGCTGGGGGATCGAGGCTATGAAAGCAAGTTGACCTTTCCGGCGCCTTTATCGTCTTAAAGATGACACATCTAGGAAGGAGGCATGGCCGACTTCCTAATTCGACGAAGGTACACGTCGTTCATTCGGCGTGAAGTGCTTGGAGTAGTGTTTTGATGATTGATCCTCGCGAGAAGGTTGCGCTTTTCATTGACGGCGCAAACCTTTATGCCGCATCCAAGGCTCTCGGCATCGACATCGACTATCGCAGACTGCTCAATGAATTCCAGAGTAAGTCTTATCTTGTGCGTGCTTATTACTATACGGCACTGATCGAAGATCAGGAATATTCATCGATCCGACCATTGATCGACTGGCTCGACTATAACGGATATCGCGTTGTCACAAAGCCTGCCAAGGAGTTCACGGACTCTACTGGCCGTCGCAAGGTCAAGGGCAATATGGACATCGAACTTACAGTCGATGCTCTCGAAATGTCCGCCTTTTTTGATCACATGTTCCTGTTCTCGGGCGATGGCGACTTCACCGCACTTGTCGCCGCCGTTCAGCGGCGTGGCAAGAAGGTGACCGTGGTTTCCACCCTCGCCAGCCAGACCCCGATGATTTCGGACGATCTCAGGCGTCAGGCCGACTATTTCGTCGATGTGGTCGATCTGGCCAAGATCGTTGGCCGCGCCGCGAGCGAACGCACCGAAGCCATGGCCAAATAGGCCGGCAAGAAGCAGTATCGATGATCCTCGCCGAACCAGGCCGCGATTGTGCCCTTTGCCCGCGGCTGGCGGCATTTCGCGCAAACAACCGCAAAGCCTATCCGGATTTCTTCAACGCACCGGTCCCGGTCTGGGGCGATCCGCAGGCGCGCCTCGTCATCGTCGGCCTGGCGCCCGGCCTCAAGGGAGCCAACCGCACCGGAAGACCGTTCACCGGCGATTATGCCGGCGATTTGCTTTTTGAGACGCTGAAACGCGCCGGCTTCGCCCGCGGCACCTATGATGCCCGGCCCGATGACGGTTTCACCCTCAACGGCGCCCTGATCGTCAACGCGGTTCGCTGCGTTCCCCCCGAAAACAAGCCGGTCGGCGCGGAAATCGCCACCTGCCGGCAGTTTCTGATCCCGGTGATCGAGGCCCATCGCAGCGCCGTTTTCCTCGCCCTCGGACGCATCGCCCACGACTCGTTTCTAAGCGCCGTCGGTACCCGCCGCGCCAGCTTCCCCTTCGCCCATGGCGCGCGCCACACGCTTCCCGACGGCCCCGTGCTCTACGACAGCTTCCACTGCTCGCGCTACAACACCAATACCGGACGTCTCACGACGGCAATGTTCGAAGACGTAGTGTTCAGGGCGGGGAAAGAAGCGAGAGGTGAGGGGTGAGAATGGTGAATGGTGAAGTGGGATCCATTCACAATTGACCATTCACCATTTCACCTAATAGCTTTTCATAATCCGCGACTTCTCGCGGTTCCAGTCGCGCTCGCGTTCGGTCTCGCGCTTGTCGGCGGCGTTCTTGCCACGGGCTAGGCCGATGAGCAGCTTGGCCTTGCCGCGTTCGTTGAAATAGATCTTGAGGGGCACGATGGTGTTGCCCTTGCGCGCCACGTCATGGCTCAACCGCGCCAGTTCCTTCTTGGCGACGAGCAGTTTACGCGGCCGCCGCTCCTCATGGTTGAACCGGTTCGCCTTTAAATACTCCGGAATATGGGCGTTGATCAGCCACAGCTCGCCGTTTTCGGGCGAGACATAGGCCTCGGCGATCTGGGCCTTGCCGATCCTCAAGGACTTGACCTCGGTTCCGGTCAGCACAATTCCGGCCTCGAGCGTGTCGAGCACCTGATAGTCGAAACGGGCCCGGCGGTTTTCGGCCACCAGACCCGTGTTGACGGATTTCTTTGCCGCGGCCGCCATCCGGTTCAGGCCGGCAACAGACCGGCGTGGTCCATGGCCGCGTCGATGGCTTTCTGGGTGGCGGCGGAGACCGGCACCAGCGGCAGGCGCAACTCGTTGGCGCACAGGCCGAGCCGCGAGGCGGCATATTTGACGCCGGCCGGGTTGGGTTCGATGAACAGGGCCTTGTGCAGCGGCGCCAGCCTGTCCTGATAGGTCAGCGCCGTGGCGAAATCGCCCGCCGCCATCGCCACCTGGAATTCGGACAAAAGCCGCGGGGCGACGTTGGCCGAAACCGAGATGCACCCCACCCCGCCATGGGCGTTGAAGCCGAGAGCGGAAATATCCTCGCCGGAAAGCTGGATGAAATCCGCGCCGACGATTTCGCGCTGCTGGCTGGTGCGGGCTACATTGGCCGTGGCATCCTTGACCCCGACTACGTTCGGGCAGGCGTCACGCAACCGCTTCAGCGTCTCGGGAAGCACGTCAATCACCGACCGGCCGGGAATGTTGTAGACAAAGACCGGTAGCGAGGTCGATTTGGCGACCGCTGAAAAATGCTGGAACAGCCCCTCCTGGTTGGGCTTGTTGTAATAGGGCGCGACGGTCAGGATGCCGTTCGCGCCGACTTCTTCCGCATGCCGGGTCAAAACGATCGCTTCCGCCGTGGAATTGGACCCGGCGCCGGCCATGACCGGCACGCGCCCGTCCGCCACCTTCACGCACAGTTCGACGACCTGACCGTGTTCCTCATGGCTGAGGGTAGGCGATTCGCCGGTGGTCCCCACGGGAACAAGGCCGTTGCTACCCTCCCGTATCTGCCAGTCGACCAACGCCTCGTAGGCTTTTTTGTCCACGGCGCCGTTCCGGAAGGGGGTGATAAGAGCTGTGATCGATCCTTCGAACATGATGTTCCCCTTTTGGAATATGGTCGACGCATCCGCGCCGTTCCCGCTGGCCGCTCAAGGCGGCAACCGGTCGACCTCGGTCGATCCCGGAGCGTGGCATTTAGCCTTTTTGGCCCCACCTTGGCAACGCGTTCCATGTTAACCCGACATAAAGTCTCAATGTTGTCCGAATGCGGCCATCTTGGCGTGGCCTTCTGTCGCAAACGGCGAGGCAATCATGGCGGCAACGATTCATTTCTGGTGTGGCGTTCTGGCGACGGCTCTTGTTGTTTTTGCAGTTCCGTCCATAGCGGCCCAGGAAACGATCGACCCGGTGGTGACCAATGCGGTTCTGCCGGCCCCGCCGATCGCGCGGACAGGCGTAGGCAGCGCGCCATTCGTTAGCGCCTTGTCGCTGCTGATCTCCGGCGACGCGCCCGGCGCCTATGCGGCGGCGCGGAACTTTGCCGATCCGGTCGAGCGGCGGACGATCCAGTGGGCAGCCGTGCGTTTCGGCAAGGGACTCGACGCCGAAACCATCGCCCGGTTCGCCGCCGACGCGCCGGATTACGATTTTGCCTCGGTCTATCGGGCCCGGCTCGAATCCGCCTTCGACTTTTCCTCCGCCGACAAGGACACAATTATCCGCCTGCTCGGTGGCCAGATGCCGGGCCGGATCGAGGCCCGAATCGCTTTGGCCGAAGCCTATGTGAAGGACGGGCAAAAGGCGCGGGCGGCCCGGATCGCCCGGTCCGTCTGGGTCGACAATTTCCTGTCCGATGCCGATGAGAAAAAGCTCGTGGCCCGGCTCGGATCGCTTTTGACCCAAAAGGATTACTGGGATCGCGCCGTTCATCTTCTGATGCACGACCGCGCCACCGGCGCCGAGCGCATCATGGATCACCTGAGCCCGGCCGAACAGAGCCTGGCGCGGGCGCGTATCGCTGTGTCGCGCAGGGCCGGCAACATCGCCGATCTCATAAGCAAGGTCGATCCGTCGCTCAAAACCCATCCGCTCTACTTTTTCGCGCTGGCGCAGTGGCGACGCGACAGGGGCGATCTCGAAGGGGCCGTCGCCGCACTCGACCAGGTGGTTTCCGGCGACGCGCCGGACGCGGCCGAGTTCTGGTACGAGCGCCGGTTGATCATCCGGCGCGCCCTGGCGGCGAACCAGGCCGACCTCGCCTTCCGCGCCGCGGCCAATTATGTCGCCGGACCGGAAGGACGGCTTGTCGAGGCGCGGTTCCATGCCGGCTGGGTGGCGCTCACCTATCTCAAGGACCCGAAACTGGCCGAACCGCATTTCAAGGAAATGGCGCGGTTGTCGACCCTGCCGGACTCGGTCTCGCAGGCATACTACTGGCTGGGACGGACGGAGGCGGCGCTCGGCAATGTCGACGCGGCCCGGGAGAACTACGAAAAGGCGGCGCGCTGGAGCACGTTGTTTTATGGCGAACTGGCGCGCGAAGCCCTGGGCAAGCCCGCCGTCGAAATCCGCCCCCTGCCCGACTGGCGCGAACGCGAGGCATCGTTCGATGCCCTGCCGCTGGTCAGGGCGATACGTCTTCTCGCCGGCAATGGGCAGAAGACCATGGCCGAACCGCTGGTCAGGCGTTTGGGCTATTCGGTGACCGAACCAGGCGATTTCGTTCTCGCCGCGCGACTGGCTCAGGACATCGACGCCCATAATGTCGCCATCCTCATCGCCGACCGCGCCGACCAGAAGGGTTTTTCGCTCGATCTGTTCCATTATCCCAAGGATGGCATCCCGCAAGGCACGCATCTGGCGGTGGCCGACGAAGCGGCCGTTTATGCCATCGCGCGCCAGGAAAGCCATTTCGATCTCGACGCCATATCGGGGTCGGGCGCGCGTGGTCTCATGCAATTGATGCCCTCGACCGCCAAGGACGTCGCCAACCGTCTCGGCGTCACCTATTCGCCCGAACGGCTGATCAGCGATGCCCAATACAACCTCCTGTTGGGATCGAGCTATCTCAAGAACCAGCTCGACCGTTTCGACAATTCGCTACTTTTGGCGGCGGCGGCCTACAATGCCGGTGGCGGCAATGTTGCCAAATGGATCGAGGCCTATGGCGATCCGCGTCTGGACAGCATCGACGCCGTCAACTGGACCGAACTCATCCCCTATGTCGAGACGCGCAAATACGTGCAGAAGGTGATGGCCAACTACCTGATCTACAAGGCGCGACTCAGTGGGACCAGCCTGAGCCTCGAAAAGGCGCTCAAGCGCATCCCGGGATAGCGTGCGCCAACGCCTGTCCGTGCCGCTTGCATCCGTTGAAAACCCGATTTCGGGACGGAAACACTTGAATGCGCTGGCAGAGTATGCACCCGATGCGTCATCGCGCGCCCTTTCCGACGTAAGCCTCATGCCGACCCGTTCCACCATTCCTCTCGACCTGCCGGTTTTCGCCGATTTGCCGGTACGGTTCGTCCGGTTCGGCAACGGCCTCGATGTCGCCGTTCACGTCTCTGGCACGATCGGCACCGGCAAGCTCCCGCTCGTCTGCCTGCCCGGCTATGTGCGCAACATGACCGATTTCACCGATTTCTCCAGCGCCATGGGCACTCAGCTCGGCAAGGACTGGCCGCGCGTTCTCATAGACATGCCCGGACGCGGACGTTCCGGCTGGCAACGCAACAAGACCCGCTACACCAGCGGCGACGACACCGAAATACTGCGTGCGGTGCTGTCCGCGCTTGGCCTCGAAAAGGCGATCTTTGTCGGGCTCGGCCATGGTGGCCAGATGATCATGATGCTCGGCGCGCTGCGCCCGGCGGTGATCGCGGGCGCCGTCATTATCGACGCCGGCCCTCTGCCCGACCCGCGCGGCCTCGTACGCCAGCGCACCAATCTCACCCATCTGGCCGCCTTGCGCTCCCAGACCCAGGTCGTGGCGGCGCTGCGCCAGATCCTGTCCACCGACTATCCGGGGCGCGACGAGCGAACGCTCGATCGTCTGGCGGCCCGCAACCAGTTCGTTGCCCCGCACGGGCGGGCGCTGCCGCTGTTCGATCCGGCGCTGGTCGCACGTCTGAGCGGATTTGCGGCCGAAGATGAATTCGAGCCGCAATGGGGCCTTTTCAACACGCTCGCCCAGATGCCGCTGATGATCGCCCGCACCCAGCTCACCGACCGGCTGCGCCGGGAAGTGTTCGAGGAAATGATCCGGCGCCGCCCCGACGCCATTTCGATCGCCATCCCCGATCAGGGCTCCCCCGCCCTGCTCGACGGCGCCGATGAAACCGGCGCGATCACCGAGTTCGTCCAGTTCGTCCAGAAGCGGCGGGGATAAAAGGCAGCCTCTTTGCGCATCGACCTGTTGCGGCTATTCTTGTGTTCTGGACAGACGCTCCGAACCTGCCGCCGGGTTGAACGCGACGAGACGAGAGCCTTTGGCAGCAACGACCCTTCATGAGGTCGATGCGTAATCGGCGGACATCGACCTTGAAACGGAAGGTGTCGTCTTGCCTTTGATCATCCTTACGCAGCGCAATGTCGCTGCCCTCAAACACGCGCTCATCGCAACATTCCCCACCGTAAAGTCCGGCCACGCCGACGAAGCCATTGCGGCCGGGATAGGTTTCAAGACCCATGCGGCATTACTCGCTGCGATGAAAGTCCATGGACCTTCGTCACGACTTCATGTTCTCGTCTCCGAACTCTTGGTAACGCGCCGGCTAGCCGAACTCGGCTATCCCACCCCGAACGCACGCAAACTCGCCCACGCCTTCGGTGCCGCGCACCTCCCCGACTCGCCGCACGAATGGGCTTTTGTGGAATTGCGCAATCGCGCAGCCAATGTTGCCAACCAGAATTAGCGGCAACCAACATTCCATCCCCTCCCGGCGTCATCCTCGGGCTTGACCCGAGGATCCATTATGGAACCAATCGGTTTGTCAGCTTTCCATATTGGCGACACCGGATCATCAACCGACCGATGATGAATCGTGCCGACACTGCATGGGTCCTCGGGTCAAGCCCGAGGATGACGCGGAGGGGGGCAAACCGGCAAAACGACAGGCAGCACGCCGCCCCCTATCCCCTACTCGCTATTCGCTACACACAATTCCCCATTCCCCACTCACCATTCCCCATTTCCCTCTTGTCATCCCGTCTCGGTGTGCTATATACCTAGCACACTAACGAGGTAGAACAGATGACCGAGTGGAACGAGAGCCAGCCGATCTTTCTGCAGATCCGGCAAAGGCTCGTGGAGATGATCCTGAAAGGCCAGGTCAAGCCCGGCGAGGCACTTCCCTCGATCCGGCAGGCCGCCGCCGATCTGGCAGTCAATCCCCTGACCGTGACCAAGGCTTATCAGTCGCTGGTCGACCAGAATGTTGTCGAAAAGAAAAGAGGCATGGGCATGTATGTGAGCGAAGGCGCACACGACGCGCTGTTGGCGCTGGAGCGCGACAAGTTTCTGACCGAGGAATGGCCGCGCATCCGCCAACAGATCGAAGCGCTCGGCCTCGATCTCGAGACGCTGATGAAGACGGAGACGGGCAAATGAATGCCGATGCCATCATCACCGCGACCAATCTCAAAAAGAGCTTTGGCAAGCACGACGTGCTCAAGGGTCTTACCTTTTCCATTCCCGCCGGCCGCATTTACGGACTGGTCGGGCATAACGGCGCCGGAAAGACCACGACGCTCAACGCCCTGTTGGGCCTGACGGATTTCGAGGGCGATCTGACCGTCTTCGGACGCAATCCTTTCGCCGAACGGGCAAAGCTGATGCAGGACGTGGCTTTCATTTCCGACGTTGCCAGCCTGCCGCGCTTTTTGAGGGTCCACGAACTCTTCGATCTCATCGAAGCCATTCACCCCCGCTTTTCACGAGAGAAAGCCAATGTTTTCCTCCAGGGCACTGACCTCAAGCCCGATCTCAAGCTCAAGACCCTGTCGAAAGGCATGCTCGCTCAACTTCACCTGGCCGTTGTCATGGCAATTGACGCTCACCTACTGGTCCTCGACGAGCCGACCCTTGGGCTGGATATCACTTACCGTAAGCGTTTTTATCGACGCCTGATCGAAGACTACATGACGGACGAAAAGACGCTGATCATCACCACGCACCAGGTGGACGAGATCGCCTCGATCTTGACCGACATCATGTTCATCCGCGACGGCGAAATCGTGCTCGACATGCCGACCGACGATCTGGGCATGGTTTTCACCCAGCTCGTGGCCGGCGCTGACACCGTCGCCGAAGCCGCAAAGCTCGGCCCCGTTTTTTCGGAGGCCCGGTTCGGCCAGACCGTCATGGTGTTCGAGAACGTCGCGCGCGACCGGCTGACTGCGTTCGGCGAAACCAGCACCCCCACCCTTTCCGACCTTTTCGTGGCGCTGATGCAGCGCCAGGCCGCCATTCCGGGAGACCTGTGATGAACGTCATGACTGCCCTTATACGGCGCGAGTTCCTCGAACATCGCGGCGCCTTTTTCTACGCCCCGGCGGTGTTGGTCGCCACGCTGAGCGTGTTGTTTCTCATCGGCCTTATCTTCGGCCACGTCAGTGGCACCACGGTCGTCGAGCACGACCTCGACGCGCTGGACATGCTGCAGATCGCCTTCACCAGCATCTCTATCGCCTGGACCGCCTATCTGGTTATCGCGCTCTATTTCTACTATGCCGACGCCTTCTCGTCCGACAGCCGCAACAATTCCATGTTGTTCTGGAAATCGATGCCGGTCTCCGACATCAAGATCCTGACGGCGAAGGCACTTTCCGGCGTGACCATCCTGCCGGCGCTGATCCTCGGGTTCGCCCTTTTGACCATGGTCGTGGCCTATGTCTTCAGCTTCCCGCTTTCGATGCGGTTGCCCCTGGTGCAGACGGTCAATCCGATCGACATGCTGGCAACGCTGTTCAGCATGGGGATCGCGACGGCGGTGTTCTCCATCCTGACCATCCTGTGGTATGCGCCCTTCCTGGCACTGGTGGCCGGCATGTCGGTACTGGTCAAGCGCTGGGCCATTCCCGCCGCCATCCTGTTCATCGTCGCGCTGATCGTGACCGAGGGCATTCTGACCTTCGGTAATTTCGGCAACGAGCTCCCGATCAGCGCCTATATCGCCTATCGCGCGAGTGGATTGGGCGAAGAATACCACCTCCTGCAGATCATTACCCATGGCGGCTATCTCGCCCCCTTCGAAATGATCGCCGTCTTCGTCAGCAAGATTGACTGGATGCAGATGGGGATCGGTGTGCTGTTCGCGGCAGCGGTCGTTTATGTCTCCAGCGAATACCGCAGACGCCGGCTCGACATCTGACACCATCCGGCACATGATAAAAAAGGGCGGATCGTTTCGGGTCCGCCCTTTTTTTCGGTCCGGTCAGGCCGCGACCGGCTGGACGATGCCGCCCCGCATTCCCTTGACCAAAAGCCAGAGCGCAAACCACGCCTCGGCGATTATCGGGATCACGTAGAAATAGGACACGGTCTCTGCGATGTCCCGGGCGAAAAAGACCGCGGCGCTGCCGGTGAAATAGACCACGCCGGACGCGACGACGACAGCGCCCAACGCCTTGGGAGCAAAACCCGAAGTCACGATCAGCCAGCCGAGGACAAGGCAGGCAATGGCGAAAAAGAACAGGCCCAGATCGTAACCGGCGCCATGTAGTTCGATAAAGAACAGGGCCAGTGCGTTGGACTGTTCGACCGAAAAGCCCGACAGCGCACCCGGATGCATGACGAGGACCGTGCCGGCGAACAGGTTTAGAAGATTGACCCCGAGGATGGCCGACTGGGTCAGGCGGAAGCCGGCGGCCACCATGGCAAGCGTACGGCTGACCGGCTTGAAGATTTCGAACAGCAAGAGCGCCAGCGCCACGTCGCAAAGGACCATCGCCAGATCGGCGGCAAGGCTCAGATAAAAACTGCCACCGGACCCGAGAATATTGGCGGCCGTCGCTTCGGCGTCGCCCGTAACGAGGAACGGCGCGCGTAAAAACAGTTCGCTGACGATGCCGAGGACGAAAACGAGAAGATAAAGCACGCCCGCCCAGCGGAAGATCGTGGCGGAGACCGTGGATTGGGTCGACATGGGTTTGTCCTTTCGAAAGCAAAAAGAGAGGGCGTACCCGTCGCGAACGGCGGGCAGCGGAGGATCGATGCCGGGCGCAGGCCGCCCGGCCAGGTGGCGTGGAAAGATCAGGCCGTTTGGATCGGCCATTGCCTGGCATTGAGACCGCGGATCAGGAGATAGAAGGTGAACCCGATCTCGCCGATCACCGAGACGGCGAGGAAAACGCTGGCCAAAAGGGCAATCAGCCCGTCGTTCGGCATGAGCAGCATTGCGGCGCTGTCGAACAGATAGCCGAGACTGCCGAACCCGATCAGGAGCCCGAACACTTTCGGCAGATAGGGTGCGCAAAAGACAAGGCCGCCCAGGATCGCCAGATGCAGAGCGAAGAACAGGCCCCAGACCTTGACCCCGATCGCCCGGAACGCCATCAGCCCGGCAACCTCATCGGCGACATCGGCGGGCAGCGTTGCGTCGCCGATCAGATTGAGCGCCAGCGCCGAAACCATGATGTTGACGCCCATGATGACAACCATGGACATCCGCGCCCAGGCGGCGGTCCGCGAGGCCAGTTCGCTGACCGGCTTCAGCAGATGAAAGAGCATCGCGGTCAGGGCGATTTCGCTCAATAGGACGACACTCTCGGCGCCTAGGCCCATCCGGGCCAGCTTCAAATTGTCGGCAAGGGCGTTAGCGGTTGCCACGGCATCGCCGGGTACGCTCAATACCGTCGGCAGATAACCGATGGAAAAGCCTCCGGCGACGGCGATGAGCAGATAGAGCGCCCCTGCGGATCGGGCCAGACGGATGGGCGTCAGGGGCTTTGCGATCGTGGTCATTTCGAAATTCCCTTTATTGGAAAATGCTCGGGAACCAGCTATTCGGCCGCAAGGCGCGTTGTCGCCCCGGCGGCGATATCGAGAACGACAGAGCCGGTCTTGTGGCGGGTTTCGACTCTCCGATAGGCGTCGCCAATGCGTTCGAAGGGATACACAGCGTCGATGACGGCGCTCAGTTCGCCGCGCCGCAGCAGGACGGCCACCGCTTCGAGATCCTGTTTGCTTGTGCCGCTGATGTGATTGGCGATCTTCCGGTCGCTGAACAGGTTGGTGATCACGCCGGAAAGGGAATCGGCGATGTTGATTTCGAGCGGTAGGAATATGCCGTTCGGCTTCAGCATCTTCTTCGCCCGTGCAAAACGCATGGTGCCGGCAGTATCAAAAACGACATCGTGGATTGCGCCGAGAGCGACGGCATCGGCACGCTTGTAATCGACAACTCTATCGGCGCCGAGCGAACGGACGAGATCGACGTTTCCGGTGCTGGCCACGGCGGTGACCTCGGCGCCGAGCGCCTTGGCAACTTGCACCGCGTAGACCCCGACACCACCCGAAGCGCCGCCGATCAGCACCTTCTGACCCGGCTGCACACCTGCGAAATCCCTAAGGAACTGCAAAGCGCAGATGGCACCGAAGGGCAAACCGGCAGCGTCCTCGAAGCCAAAACCCTCGGGCATGTGAGTGATGGCGGCATCGGCGGTCATCGCCAGATATTCGGCATGCGCACCCATGGCCTCGGAAAGCCCGAAGACGGCGTCGCCGAGCTTGAATTCGGTGACGTTCGCGCCGACCGAAACCACACGGCCGGCGAATTCGGACCCGAGTACGGGCCGGTTCGGGCGGGTGAGTCCCGCCATCAACCGTCCGGGCAGCCACAGGATGCCGGGAAAGGCCGAAGCGCGGAACCGCCAGTCGGCGGTGGTGATGGTGGTCGCGAAGACTTTGACCAGAACCTGATCCGGTTCGATTTCGGGACGGGGGATATCGGTGATGGCGACAATATCGGCAGGGCCGTATTCGGTGTAGGTGGCGGCTTTCATCTTGGGCGGTCCTTGACTGGAATTGCGATGCCCCGCTTGTACCTATGCGTCTTTCAGGGGTGAATTGACTGAATCCCCACTTCTGATATGCATTTTCGCATGGATTGGCGCAGCGTCAGATTTGACTGGAACCGGGCAAGGGCTTTTCTCGTCACCGCCGAGGAAGGCTCGCTGTCAGCGGCGGCGCGGGCGCTGGGCATGACCCAGCCGACCCTCGGGCGTCAGGTCGATGCGCTCGAAGCGGAACTGGGCGTCATTCTGTTCGAGCGGGCCGGACGCGGGCTGGTCTTGACCCCGAGCGGGCTCGAACTGCTCGATCACGTCCGGGAAATGGGCGAAGCGGCGGGGCGCATGTCGCTGGCCGCCTCTGGTCAGGCCCATGAGATCGAAGGCTCGATCACGCTCACCGCCTCCGAGATGTATTCGGCCCATTACCTGCCGCCGGCCATCGCGCGCTTGCGGCGCGAAGCCCCCGGCATCGCTGTCGAGATCGTTTCGTCCAACGCCACCGTCGATCTGAGGCGGCGCGAAGCGGATATCGCCATCAGGAATTTCCGGCCGGAGCAACCGGACCTCATCGCCCGCAAGGTCGGCGACGACACGGCGCGGGTCTATGCCTCGAAAGCCTATTTCGGCGACAGGGATCTGCCGCGAAAGCCTGATGATCTCAAAGGCGCAACCCTCATCGGATTCGACGAGACCGAGCGGCTCGTTCAAAGCCTCAATGCCTGCGGCTTCGCCTTTTCCCACAAGCAGATGCGGGTCATCACGGCGAGCCATCTCGTGCAGCTCGAACTGGTCAGGGCCGGGGTCGGTCTGGGCGTTTTCCCCGATATCGTCGCGGCACACGATCCGGACCTGATCGCCGTGCTGCCCGAAATTACCGAGCCCTTCAATTTCCCGCTCTGGCTGACGGCGCACAGGGAAGTGCACACCAGCCGCAGGGTACGGCTGGTGTTCGATCTTCTGGCCGAGGAAATGACGAAACTGGTGAGACGGCCATAGCACCACCTCACCCGGTTATTTCCGACGCTTCCGCTCCGGACGATCGAACCGCAGATGCGGTTCGCCGTCGCTGGTCCTGTCCGGCGAGACGCCATAAGGATCGACGGTGACGCTCACCCGTTTGCGGAAAGCGGAAAAGCTGTCGAAACGCACCACGTCGACCGGTTCGTCGAAAGCGATGGTAACCTTGTAGAGATTGCCGCCCGGCATCATCGAGGTGGCAAGCACCTGTCCGGTGAAACGTTGCTTGAGATAGGTGCCGGACACCCTGTCGCCCAAGGCGACCGGACAGGCAACCGGCTCGGGCAACGACGCCACCGCGGTGTTCCAGTCGCGATAGCCATGCGCCTTGGCGACGCGTTCCAGCGCTTCGGAATGGGTGATGGCGGTGCCGTCCCTGGCGTGGTCTTCTCTCAAGGCACGGGCTTCGGCCTTGAGCGTTTCGGGACTGAGTGTGGCAAACGAAAAAGGCATGTCGACCTTATACGGTTCCTGGGGGCTTGAGAGGCACGGGGTCCGCATTGCCATGCTGCGCCTCCGGTTCAGGATGACGTACATGCATCTGTTTTTCAGCATTCGCCGTTCGAAACGAACGGACACTCGCCAAAGGGTCGCTTCACCATCGGGTTTTCCCGGCGGACGGCGGGCGCGCCCGGCCCGATGCGCCAAATAGGCATTCGGCACGGTGCCGTCAAGTCCGCCCGCTACGGCGCGCCATCGTATGCGCGCGACAAAAAGCGCTGGACCCGATGCATCGATTTTTGCGACAACGTCCACCGCAACCAGAGGCAAGGCATGGAAATTCTTCTGCTTTTCTTGGCGGGTCTCATAGGCGGCGCGCTCAATACGCTGGCGGGCGGGGGCTCGTTTATCACTTTTCCGGCCCTGGTGCTCGCCGGCGTGCTGCCGGTTACCGCCAATGCCACCAACACCTTCGCCGCGCTGCCCGGCTACATCAGCGGCGCCATCGGCTTCTGGCCGGAACTCAAGCGCCATCGTGAACGCCTGCTCGGCTATGCCATCATGGCCGGTATCGGCGGCTGGGTCGGCGCCGAACTCTTGCTGATCCAGTCGGACGCCGGGTTCGGGCGCATCGTGCCATGGCTCATGGCCTTCGCTGTGCTGCTCTTCGTTTTCGGCGCGCGGATCAACGTTTTCTTCGCCGGCCGGTCACTGGGTGGCGGCAACATCACTCCCCTTTTATCCGCGCTTCTTCTTTTCGTCGTTTCCGTCTATGGCGGCTTTTTCAATGCCGGCTTCGGCATCCTTCTGCTCGCCATTTTCGCCCTGTCCGGCATGATCGATCTCAACGTCATGAACGGACTGAAACTCTGGATTTCCGCGGTGGTCGCACTGGTCGCCATCTTGCGTTTCGGTCTCGGCGATGCGATTTCCTGGACGCAAGGCGGCGTCGTCTTTGTCGGCACCACCATCGGCGGCTACGGCGCGGCACGGCTGGCGCGACGCATGCCCATGCGTCTCTTGCGCCTGTTCGTCACCGTTCTCGGCCTTCTGGTGACGCTCGGCTTTTTCGTGAACACCTACGGGATGGGCCTGATCCAGACCGCACTGTCGTGAAAGGCCGCGCCACCGAAAGGCTTTACCGGCTGCGACGAGGTCAGCGAATTGATGCCCTTGCCGCCGCGATGGGCGCGATTGGGGAAAAGCCCTTCGGCGATGACCACGCCTGAGCGCAGCCCCTCGAACAGGCGCGCGCTCAGCTCCACCTCGCCGCGCCGATTGCCAACCCGGACGGGATCGCCATCGCCGATTCCGAGACGCACCGCATCGTCCGGATGGATCAAAAGGTTCGGCTGCTTTTCCCGGGCCAAGCTGCCCGGCGTTTCGGTGAACGTGGAATTGAGGAAGGTGCGGGCCGGGCTGGTCGCCAGCTTGAAGGGATGCTCGGCATCCGGTTTTTCATTGACGTCCCAATACTCGACCAGCTTCGGCATCTCGTCCGGATCGGCGACGAACGCGTAATGCTTCAATTCGGCAACGGCGTGCCAGTCGGGCCGAAAATGGTAACGCTTGTCCGGCCAGGCGAAACCGTCGCGGAAATGGGCCTGATCGTCCGGACGCGCGCGCTCGACATAGCCAGCGGATTCGATCTCCTCAAGCGCCCCAAAGCCCGATCGGGCGAAGGTCTCGGCCATTAGCGCGCGATCAGACAGCGTATCGGCCGGCTGCGGGTCCGATCCCAGCCGCCGCGCCAGTTCGTTGATGACGAAAATGTTGGGCTTTGCCTCGCCCGGCGGCGCGATGGCCTTGGGACCGAGAACGATGCGGGTATGCCCGCCGCGCGTGTAGAAATCGGAGTGTTCGACAAACATCGTCGCCGGCAGGACGATGTCGGCCAGCGCCGCCGTATCGGTCATGAACTGCTCGTGCACCACCGTAAACAGGTTCTCGCGCAGGAAACCGGCCCGGACCTTTTCCTGTTCCGGCGCCACCACCACCGGGTTGGTGTTCTGGATCAACAGTGCCTTGACCGGCGTTCCACCCTGAAGCGCTTGTCGATCGCCGCTCAGAATCGGACCGATTTCGGACATGTCGAGGACGCGGGCGGATGTGTCCGCCGCACCCTGGATCAGCGACATGTCGAGCCCCCAATTGCCGGAATTGGACAAGAGCGCCCCGCCGCCGCGATGCTGCCAGGCCCCGGTCATGGCCGGAACGGAAAGGGCCGCATGAATGTTGGTCGAGCCGTTGCGCTGGCGGGAAAAACCGTACCCGATGCGGAAATAGGTGGCCTTGTGCGTGCCGACCAGTCGGGCGAAAGCCTCAATCTCGTCAACACTCAATCCGGTGATGGCGCTGGCCCGCTCCGGCGTCCACGTCTTGAGATGCGCCGCGATCTCGGCGTCGAAATCGGTGAAGTTTTCGAGATAATCGCGGTCAGCCAGACCCTCGCGCAAAAGGACATGCATCGCGGCCAGAGCCAGCGCGCCGTCGCTGCCGGGCCGCACCAACAGGCCTATATCGGCCTGCTGCATGGTGGCGTTGCGATAGATGTCGATCACCACCAGCGGCGCGCCGCGCTTTTTCGCGCGCAGGGCGTGGGTCATGGCATTGACCTGGGTGTGAACGGCATTGGTGCCCCAGATCACCACCGCGTCGGAATAAGCCATCTCGACCGGATCGACACCGGACAAAAGCCCCGTACCGGCGATGTAGCCCGGCCAGGAGGACATGATGCAGATGGTGCCCTTCTGGCGCGAATAGCCCCGGACATTGCGCAGCCGCTCGAGACTGTCGCGCTGCACATAGCCCATGGTGCCGCCGTAATTATAGGGCCAGATCGCTTCGGGTCCGTCTTCGGCTTCGATCTGGAGGAACCGCGCCGCGATCTCGTCGAGCGCCTCGTCCCAGGAAATACGCTGCCACTTGCCCTCGCCCTTCCCGCCCACGCGTTTCAGCGGATAAAGCAGGCGATCGGGATGATGAACGCGCTCGGCATAGCGGGCGACCTTCTCGCAGATCACCCCGTCAGTATAGGGATCGTCCCTGGCGCCGCGTATCCGCCCGATGGTGCGCCCGTCGAGGATTTCGACATCGAGCGCACAGGCCGACGGGCAATCATGCGGACAGGCGGAGCGGACGACGCGCTGGACGGGCTTGTTCATGGCACCTTGCGGATTCGCGGGACGAAGGATGCGAAACTAGCGTGTGCTCTTCGCCCTGTCACCGTCCCCCCGCGTGCCGCCGACGCCAGGCCGGCACGGCGAGCCGCAATGCTTCCAGAACCAGGAGAATCCCGAGCTGCAGCCAGGCGGTCCACACGTTTTCGACGAGGAGCCAGTGGACCGCGGCGGCCAGTACCCGCGACATAGGTCAGGCGCTGCACCCGCTTCCACCAGCGCCCGAGCCGGCGCTGCGCGTGCCATTGGAGATCAGTGCCAGCAGCAGCATGAGCGAAATCGCCAGCCAGGCCGACCATGCGTAAAGATTGGTGGCGGTAAACAGGATCCAGGTCACCGCGCCCGGCCCCCAGTCGGCAAAGCTTTGCCATAAATAGGCGCCCACATGCAGCGCCGCGTAGGCGAAGCTCGTCAGTCCGAACGTACGCCGCCGGCGTACGAACCAATGCACGAAGCGCGACTTGCGGAACAGGCGCTGTAGCGGCGTCAACGCCAGCGTGATCAACAGGAACCGTATGGCCCATTCGCCGCTCTGGTTGAGAAAACGCGGCGGAAGCCCTCCCGCAGCAGCGATCGACCAGACGAGCTTGATCGCCGGCAGCGCAAGGATCAGCCAGAAGACCGGGCGCCCGACATATGAGACCGCAAGCTTGCGCATCGTTGTTCCGTTCGGGCCGGGAAGCGACACGCGCTATTTCTTGCGCAATTCGGTGATCGAAGTGCCCTTGTAGCCCCAATGTCGGTCGAGACTTCGTCGATGACCACATAGATCGAATCGAGCGGCTTGTTGAGCACGTCGACGAGGACTTTCGAGACGCCGGCGATGATGTCCTTTTTCTGTCGGTGGTCGCAGTTCCGGCGATGCGGACATCAACATAAGGCATGAAAAGCCCCTTTCAGGTTTCGCGTTTCATCTGTCGGATTGACGGTCGGTCTTCAAGGCCCCGTTCGCCAACTCGATCTCTATTGCAGTGATAACCATCTCGACTTCCGAAGCAAAACACGGCTTGCGGCCTGACCGTGCGCCATTCCGCTTCGTATTGGGTGACATAGGGAGCGTGCCCGCTCGCCACGGCGGCATCGACGAGCGGCTGGTTGCGTATGTCGCGGGTCGGATCGCCGGAAGCCTCGCGCTGGATGCGGCTGAGAACAATGTCGGTGAAAACCAGGGTGTAGTGAACGACACGCAGCGCCGGCAACCCGGTCGACGCGATGGCGCGCGTCATCAGTTCCGCCATCGCCACCGCACCGCGGGCCGCGTGTCGGTTGCAGGATCATGAGGTCGAGAAAGGCCGGATAGGCCGAAAACCCTTCCCGAAGGCCGTTGGCAATGGCACGCAGCTTGGTCTGCCAGTCGACGTTTCGTCAAGCTCGCGGGGGACGGCTTGCCAGGAGATTTCGTCGGCCACCAGCTCGCACAGCTCCTGCTTGTCCCGGACATGGCGGTAAAGCGCCATGCGCGAGGCGCCGGATTGTTCCGAGACCTTGCGGATCGTCATGCCCTTGAGCCCTTCGTCCGGGCAATGTCCAAAGCCGCCGCGACGATCTGCGTGCGGTCAAGCGTCCCCCAGGCACGCGCCTTGCGTTTCGTAGTTTTGGCGGTGCCTGAGGACAATGCTGCCTACTTTCAGTCGAATGTGATGAACGGTTTGATCAGGCCCGGCTTGCGCGCCATGAACTCGCCGATCGCCGTCTCGATGGTACCGAAATCACGCGTTTCCGTGAAGATCGGGCTGGATCGAGCTTTCCGGCGGCAATGAGTTCGAGCATCATGTCCATATGGCCGAGATCGCCCAATCCGGTCCACAAGGAAACGTTCTTGAAAAGCATCGGCCGGCAGATTGACATCCACCGTCCGCCAGGAATGGCCACAACGGCCACGCGGGCGCCGACCGCAGCCACCACCGGCCATGAATCCATCGTCGCCTTGACACCGGCGGCGTCCACGATCGCTTCCGCGCCGCGCCCATGGGTCAGTTCGCAACGACCTCGGCGACGTTCTGCTTGCTCGGATCAATGACGTCATCCGCGCCCATCTTCTTGCCACGTCGAGCCGATCGGCAATCGTGTCCCACGGGCGATGACGCGGGTCACGCCATAGAGCCGCGCCGTGTGGATGGCGGCAAGACCCACAGGCCCCGCGCCGAACACCAGAAGTGTCTGGCCGACGGCGGCGATGGCATTCTTGGTCGCCGTCCAGCCGGTCGACAGGATGTCGCCGACGGTCATCGCCTGCGCGTCCGAAACGCCCTCGGGGATGTGCGGAAACGCAGGCGTCGGCATTGGGAAACGCGTACGTATTCGGCCATGGCGCCGCCGAGATCGCCGAACGCCTTGCCCGAACCAAA
>CAXXWD010000009.1:0-449633 GCA_963667595.2 Devosiaceae bacterium
CGGCTTCGGCGCCGAACCGGTCGTCACCGGTCCGTTACGCAACCTGTCGCAAAGAGGCGATCTCAGGGAAGCGGCCAGCAATCTTTTCGCCATGTTGCACCAGCTCGATGCCTTGGGCGCGCAGTCCATCGCCGTCGCCCCCATTCCCGACAGCGGATTAGGCGAAGCGATCAACGACCGACTCGGGCGGGCCGCGACGAAAGGCTGAAAAGCGGATTGCCCTAATCCCGCACCCGATAGGGCTTCTGGTCGCGCCAGAAGCGCATCAGGCTTTCGAGGTCGGCGTCGCCGCCCTTGGGCAGAACGATCCGGATGCCGGCGTAAAGATCGCCCTTGGACTGGAACCCCTTGCCCTTAAGCCGCAAGGATTTCGAGGTGTCGATACCGGGCGGCAGGGTCAGTTCGACCTCGCCGTCAAGGGTCGGCACGCGGACCTTGCCGCCGAGCACCGCTTCGTAAAGCGTGACCGGCACGTCGACGCGCAGGTCGTGGCCATCGAGCCGGAACTGGCGATGGGGCGCGAACCTGACCGTAATGAGCGCATCGCCCGGTTCGCCGCCGCGCAAGGACGGCTGACCCTGACCCTTGAGGCGGATCTGCTGACCTTCCTGGACCTCGGCAGGCAGCTTGACCGACAGCGTACGTCCGTTCTGCAGGCGAATTGTCGTTGTGCCGGCCTTGTGAGCGTCCTCGAGCGGCACTTCCGCCGTGATCTGGACGTCATGCCCCTTCTGGCCGCGTCCGCCGCCGGCCGAGCGGGTTTCTCCGGCAAACGGATCCCAGCTGCCGCCCATGCCGGCGCCGCGCCGCGCGCCACCGCCGCCGAACCCGGATACGAATTCCTTGAGAATGTCCTCGGCGTTGAAGGCCCCGCCAGCCGTCCTTTGGCCGGCACCGCCGCGCCCGGCGCCGCCACCGAAATCGAACCCGGCAAACTTGGGGTTGCCGTCGGCATCGATCTCGCCGCGGTCGAAAGCCTGACGTTTGGTCTTGTCGGACAAAAAGTCATAGGCAGCCGTCACCTCGGCGAATTTCGCCTGGGCGTTCGGGTCCGTCTTGTTCTGGTCCGGGTGATATCGCTTGGCCAGCTTGCGATAGGCCGACTTGATGTCTTTTTCGCCTGCCGACCGCCCCACCCCGAGTACACTATAAGGGTCACGCATCTGTGCTTGAAAATCAGTCCTTTCCGGGCGATCACCTTACGGAATCGCTTCGAAACATATATGGAGAGCGTCAGGCGGCTTGTCCAGAACGCACGACATCAAGGTGATGTCGTGTATGGGAGGGGTGTCCGTTCGGAAGGCTTGCCTGCCATCTTCGGCTTGTTTCCCGCAAGGATTTTTGACGAAGGTGCTGCGCTTGGCTTTTCTTGAGTGATTTGTTGCCGATAGGAGGGATGGTATCGGCGCACCGCGCCAGATTCCATTTCGGACTGAACACGAAATAGGATGTTTCGATCCGTTCATGCGTATTTCGATCAGAACTTCCCGATGGGCCATCTGGGCGCGACGCATTGCGAGCATTGCCTTGCCGTTCGAACTCATCGCGGTGATCATGCATCGCCAGCGCATGATCCCGAGCGACACCTTCACCCTGATCTTTGCCATCGGGCTGGCGCTGGCGGTTCTGTCCATCATCGTCAGTCTTTTTGCCTTTGTGCGGTTGTGGCGGTCGGGTTTTTCCGGCTGGGGACGCACGTTCCAGGCGCTGATTCTGGGGTTGGTGCTCGCCAGCCCGATCGGCGTCGCCATCTCCTGGACCGCGATCTACCCGCCCACCAATGACGTTGCCACAAACGGCACCCTGCCAACGCTGAGTATCGCCCGGCACTCCGACGCAAGACTGCTGTCGCGCGAGGATACGGTTCGCATCTTTCCCACCGCATTGGCGCGGACCTATCCGCTGACGCCGGACAAGGTGTTTGCGCTGGCCGCCGATCTGGCAGGCGAGAGGCAATGGGATATCCGCATCCGGCGCCGGCCGGTGGCGCCCGCCTATCCCGGACGGTTGCAGGCTCTGGACATGACCTTTTTAGGCTATCGCGACGAAATCTCCATCCTGGTCGACTGGTCAGACAGTGGGGCGGTGGTCTCGATGCGGTCCGCCAGTATCTACAAATTCGACGATTTTGGTTCCAACGGCCGGAGAATCGAGGCGTTTCTCAGCGAACTCGATCGGGCGGTGACCGAAGAGCTACGCCGCGAACCGATCGTCAACGAGCCGGTACTGGACGACGAAGATCGGGATGCCGACGACGCGGACACGGAGAACTAGATCCGCTCGATCCTGCGGCCGGACAGGCCGAAACGCCGCCGCGCCACGCCGTCATCGATCAGATATTCGATATGGGCACCAAGCGTCAGGCGCGCGGCGAAGCGGTTGCGTACCGGCAGGTTGGGATAGACCGCATCGAGCAGGGCGCGAACGGATTTCGGGCTTTGGGCCACAAGATCGAGAATTTGCCTGTTGCGCGCCCGGCGACGCTGCGCGATGGCGCGCGCCTGCGCCTTGCCATCGGCAATGGGGCCGCCATGGGCCGGCAGATAGATGCCGAAAGGCAGATCGGCGAGCTTGTCGAGCGATTGCAGATAGGCGCGCATCGACCCGTCCGGCACGGCCACGAGCGTCGAATTCCAGCCCATGACATGATCGCCGCTGATGAGATAGGGCGTGCCGACGATGCCGAAGACGACGTGATTTGCGCAATGGCCCGGCGTGGTCACGACATCGATTGCCATGTCGCCAAGTGCCAGCCTGTCGCCGTCTTTCAGGATGCGGTCCGGTTCGAGATCCCAGTCGCAGGCGCGCGCCAGAGGATCGATTTCAAGGAATTTGAGCGGCCGCGAACGCCGATGTCGTCCGGCGAACCAGAGCGGCGCCGCGAAGCGTTTCGAGGCCGCGCGCGCCAATCCGGAATGGTCCTTGTGGGTGTGGGTCAAAAGGATGGCCGCGACCCTGCGTCCGTCGAGCGCCCGCTCCAGCGCCGCGAGATGCGCGGCATCGTCAGGTCCGGCATCGATGAGAAAAACCGGGTCCTCGCCCAGAATGAAGCTGTTGGTGCCGGTGAAGGTATAGGCGCTGGCATTGGGCGCGGTTACCCGTACGATGCGGTCGGCCACGGCTTCGCCGCAGCCTATTCTGGGCGAAAAACGACGATCGATTTCAAGGGGGGCGGTATCGGAAAGCATTGAACTCGGGCTTTGCTGCGGCTAACAGTCTTGGCTCCACTGGGACGAAGGGACCGTAGATCACATGGCCATCACCTACACCACCCCCAATACGCTTCTGGGCACATTCGGTGCCGGGTCGCGCCCCATGCGCCTTGCCGGCGCGTCAGCCACAATTATTCTTGGCACATTGCTGCTCGCCGTTTCGGCGCATGTCAGCATTCCGTTCATCGCGGTGCCAGCGACAATGCAATCGATGATGGTTGCGCTTCTCGCCGCGGCTCTGGGTGCCCGTCTCGGCCTCGCGACGCTGATGCTCTACATCATTGAGGGTCTTTCAGGCCTGCCGGTCTTCACCAGTGGCGCCGGGCCGGCCTATGTGTTTTCGCCGACCTTCGGTTTCATCTTGGGCTGGTTGCCGATGGTGCTGATCATCGGCGCCGCCGCCGACAGGGGGCTGTCGAAGCGCATCGTGCCGCTTTTCCTCGTCATGGTCGCCGGCAATGCCGTGTCCTTCGCGTTCGGCTATATCTGGTTCGTCGCCGTCGCGGGCGGCTCAAGCTGGGTCGATCAATCCAATGTGCTCTGGTCGGCCTTCGATATTGCCCTCAAGCCCTTCATCTTGTGGGACGGACTCAAGCTGGCACTGGCCGCCGTAACCGTCGCCGGCATCTGGCAATTCGCCAAAAGCCGTGCCCGATAGGTTCTTTTGAATAGACGAAGACGGAAAAGGCCGGCGCGATGCCGGCCTTTTCATGACTGGGGCTCGGTGGTTTTGCCGGAGGCCCAATAGGCGAAAAGTCCGATCCATTCGTGCAGCGCGATCATTGTCGCCTGAATGTTGCCGACGGGGTCGACAAGACTGATAGAAAAGCGCTCGGTGCCCGTGGTGTGGAAATCGACCGGCCAGGGCAGAATGTCGAATCCCGCGGCCCGGAACACCGCAACCGCGCGCGGCATGTGGAAGGCCGAAGTGATCAGCGCATAGCGCTGGCCGGGCTCGGGATGAAGCAGGCGTGCCGAATCGACGGCGTTCTCGTAGGTGTTGCGCGACACGCTTTCGTAGATGATGCGGCCATGATTGACGCCGAAACCGACGAACAGGCGGGCGACACTGGCGGCATCGGTTTCCCCGTCGGCATCGAGCGATCCGGTTCCGCCCGTGGCCAGAATCGGCAGGCTGGGATAAGCGAGTGCCAGCCGAAGCGCCTCGACGAAACGGTCGCCGCTTTCGCCGAGTTCATAGGCGGAGCGGGCCTTGCTGACCTTGTTGTCGGTGCCGCCGCCAAGCACGATGATACCCGCCATGTCGTCCGGCAATTCGGTCGGTCGCTGATAGCGGGCTTCGAGCGGTTGCAGAGCCAGACTGCCGATATCGGTGAACCCGATCAGCACCAGGGCGACAAGACCGGTTGTTGTAAAAATCCGGGCGAGGAAACGCTGCCAGCCGAAGGACAGAACAAATCCGATCAGGAGCAACAGGGTGATCAGGGCAATCGGCTGCATGAACAGCCAGAAGACTTTGGATAGGATCCAGAACATTGCGCGTCCCCGTCAGTAAAATCCGGCGTCCAACAGAATACTTGGCGGAATAAGAATTATTTCGGGCTGAGAACTCCTCGAATGACGACTCAATGAACGGCTTCATTCGGCAAAATTGGTAAAAATAATCAGCAAGTGCGAGAACCGTTAGTCGATTCACGCCGCTTTTGTCGACTGTCAAGTTGGAAAAGGATTGGGAAAGGCGAGACTTCGGACCATCGCATCCGCCATCGAAGGCAACTGATTCGTGGTCGGACGCGACAGCGTCCGTGGTGCACGCTACCTTTGGTGTGCCGTATTCGGCGCCGTCTGTCGGGGGAAGCAAGGCGCGGCGCGACAGGCCGCAAGAAAAGGAAATGGTCGGAGTAGAGTGATTCGAACACTCGACCCCCTCGTCCCGAACGAGGTGCGCTACCAGGCTGCGCTATACTCCGCCGTGTGGTTCGGCGCCTTATACCTGTGGTGCGAATGCCGTTCAAGGCCTGAATCGATCTCGGTGTCGAGTTGCGCGACTATTACGAACAGTGTAGGAACCGTGCCGCCTCTTGGGGCGTAGCCAAGTGGTAAGGCACCGGTTTTTGGTACCGGCATTCGCAGGTTCGAATCCTGCCGCCCCAGCCAGCGTTCCGTAATCCTCTGATTTCAGATCATAATTCCGGTTGCCTGCGCACCTAAGCCCCAGTAGTCGCATCGCTGGGTCACATAGGTGAGTCACAGGCGGGCAATATGGCCGGAACGTCCGGACTTAAAAGGCGCGGCGCCGTCTAGTGCTGGCGTCGACGGGTTCCCCCAGAGACTTGCGGGAAGCATCGGTCGTACCCTTCTGAGAATCTGATTTAGAATCAAGGAGTTGAATGAGGCCAGGATTCCTGGGCGCCGCCCTTGATGCAACAGCCGTTGAGGTGTTCATGACGGTGCCTGCTCGGATGTCTGATGACCAGCTGAAGCAGGTCTTCGTGACCGCCTTCAAACAGCATCGTGAAAAGCTTCGGATGTTCGCCGACTACCAACGCGGCGAAGGGCGCTTCGATGCGCGTACCAGCACGGCAGAACCGAAAATCGGTCTCGCCTACCGGCATCTTGCTTGGTCATATAAAGATCGAGAACACCGTCCTCTATCTCGGCATGGACGTTAAAGACGCGCTGGAATTGGCGGAGGGTACTGAGACCTAACCAATGGAGCGGCCTACGGATATATCGCCTGTGGGCCGCTGACGACCTCGCCGGGACGAAGTCGATTGTCGCCAACGCGCGCCCTTTCGGACATTGAGGTTAGCATGGCCATTTCATCGAAGCAGACATAGTCTAGCATGCTGTTGGGGGCCGCATCGCGTTGGAAACGGCAATGGGCGGCGGCCTGGTTGCGGTGGGTTCCTGCGTTTGCGCATTTGCATTTCGCCAATCTGCTATATGAGCTGTGCAACATAGGAAATGGTATGAATTGCAGGACGGTTCAGCGTGTCCGAACCCAATGAAGACAAGTCAGGATCGGGCCGAAGCAAAGGCGGATCCAGATCTGTTCAGCGTCGAAGTCTGTCACGACGAGTCAATCGGACGGCAGTGATCCGATATTTGCGGCGGAACAAGGAAGCGACTCCTTCGCAGATAGCAAGCGAGTTGGGGATCAGCCTTCCCACGATCGTTCGCGTTCTTGGCGATCTGAGCAAGGAGGGGTTCGTCGAATATTTCGGCCACAACGAATCCTCGGGCGGCCGGCCTGCCGCACGGGTTCGGTTTGCCGGTGAAGCCCACGCGGTGGTGGCAATCCAGACAAGCCGCGACGAGATCTACGGCACGGTCTCTGATCTCAACGGTAAAATTCTTATCGAGCGTTGGGCGGTCCCGAGCAAGGATGGTGAGGAGAACGTCCGGATCATTGCCGATATGATCGAAGAGATGCGTTCCAAGCCTTTCGAAGGCATCTGCTCGTACCGCGGCATTGGCGTCGGCGTGCCGTCGATGGTGCGCCAACCGGAAGGGCTGGTGATTCGTTCCATGGGTCTTGGGTGGAGCGCTATGCCTTTACGGCAGCGTCTGGAAGAACGCCTGTCCGATCTGGTCTATGTCGAGAACCGGAACTTTCTCGGCGTCGTTGGTGATTGGGCCTTCGGTGCCGGCCTACAGGTCGACAACCTCGTAAGACTGACGATCGGTCCGGGCATCAGCGCCGGCATATTGATCGGCGGTGAGCTCTATCGCGGCAGCACCAACTCGGCGGGTGAACTCGCCTGGTTCCTGGATGACCCCCGGCTCGGGGGGCATCATTTGCCGCTTCTGGGAGACCGCGACTCGCTTCGCTTTGAACGCGGCATTCCCGAGGATGCTTTTGTTGCTCTCGAGGCCGTCGCTGAAGCCCATCGTGCCGGTACGCTCGATCTCGATATGCTGGAAGGAGACGCCGCTTCGAGCGGAGAGCTGGAGCTGGCGCGCGAGCTTCTCGACTACATAACTGCTGCGGTGACAACCATTGCCGCCCTGATCAATCCTTCGACAATCGTCATTGCTGGCGACATCGTGAGGGCCGGCGCCTTTGTCATCGAAGTGTTGAGTCGGCGCATTGGCGGCGACGTCTACGATATCCCCAACATCGTCGTCAGCCCGCTGGGGCACCGTGCCATGCTGATGGGCACGATCGAAAAGGTCCTGGACACGACCACGCTGCGCATATGAACGAATGAGTGCCGTCTTGTCGCGCTCGCGTTTTCGAATGCCGGCAGAACCTTGATTTTGCCTTCCCTTCACGGTGCTGGAAACGGCCTTTTTCCCTTTTGGGTGTGCCAAGGCATCCCTGCCTGCATGGACGCTTGACAAGCGCATGTCTTCGAACTTAGTTTCATGCTGAAAAAAAGATCCTGGAGGAGGAAAATGAACAAGCCCAAAACGGGAATGACCCGCCGAACCGCTCTTGGCACGCTGGCTGGAGCTGGTGCTGCCGCAGCATTTGGCGGCCTAGCCACGCCGGCCATCGCGCAGCAGCGCAAGATCAGCATCATCAATGCTGACTCCGCCGAAGCCGCGCGTCAGGTGATCGGCGACATAGCCAAGAGCTTCACTGCGGCGACGGGGATCGCGGTGGACGTCAACATCATGGATCACGAGAGCAACAAGACCTCGATCCGCAACTACCTCGTGACCAGCGCGCCCGAGATCTGCTTCTGGTACTCTGGCGAGCGCATGCGCGCTTTCGCCGAGAAGGGCCTTTTTGAAGACATCTCGGATCTTGTCGCGGAGAAGGGCTATGCTGACATTCTGGGCGGTACGATCGGTTCTGTCAGCCTGAACGGACGGCAGTTCGGCCTGCCCACCGTCGGCAGACTCTGGGGCACGTGCTATTTGACCAGCACCTTCGATAAATACGGCCTGACCATGCCCGAAGACTGGGATGGCCTGATGGCCTTCGGAGAAAAGGCCAGGGATGCCGGGTTGACGCCCCTCGCGATGGGAACCAAGGAGCTCTGGCCGGCTGGTGGTTTCTTCGACATTCTGAATCTCAGGACCAACGGTCTTGATGCTCATCTTGCCCTCATGGATGGCAAGATGAGTTATCTGGATTCCAAGGTTGCGGCCGTGTTCGACCATTGGCAGGAGCTGATCGAGAAGGGCTTCTTCCTGGCCGACCATACGTCCTATGGCTGGAGCGATGCAGCGACGGTTCTGGGTCGTGGCGAAGCCGGCATGATGTACCTGGCCAGCTTCATCGAACGGAACCTGCCCGAACAGGAAAAGAGCAACCTGCGTCTGGTGGCGTTCCCCAAGATTGCCGATCTGCCGCGGTTCGAGGACTATTCAGTCGACTCGATCCACATTCCCGCTCGGGCGAAAAACAAGGATCTGGCGCGTGAGTTTCTGGCCTATTTCTACGAGCCGGGCGTCTTCACGCTCTACATGAATGCACGCAAATCCGTGCCGGCGCGCAATGACTTGCCGCCCAGCGATGATCCGCTGATGAAGGCCGAGTCCGAACTTCTGGCCGCGACCGCCGGTACCGCGCAGTACTACGACCGCGACACCAATCCCGACATGGCCCAGACAGGCATCAAGGGATTCCAGGAGTTCATGGCATTCCCGGACCGGCGGCAGCAGATTCTTGAGCGTCTTGAAGCGACGCGCAAGCGTATCTACGGCTGAAGGCTTCCTCCCCCGAAGGGGCGGGCAGTTGCTGCCTGCTCCTTCTCCCATCACTCAGGATTTCCAGATGCCAAAAGCATGGCGACAAAATCGCGGCTGGATCATTCCCACGGCGCTCCTTCTTCCGGCGACCTTGCTTTTCGGCGTCGTTATCGTCGGATCGGCGCTGCAAAGCTTCTGGATCAGCGCCCATAGCTGGGACGGGTTCGGCGCCATGGTCTGGATCGGGCTCGACAACTACCGCGAGCTTCTGGGCGATCCGCAATTCTACGTTTCGCTGAAGAACAACATCATCTGGCTCGTCGGTTCGATGCTTTCGATTCCGCTGGGGCTCGCGATCGCCATGCTGGTCAATCAGAAGATCAGGGGCATGCAGGTGGTCAAATCCATCTTCTTCGTGCCCATGGTTCTTGCTCCGGTGGCGGTCGGCGTCGTTTTCACCTGGGTCTACACGCCGCAGTTCGGTCTGCTTTCAATCCTGTTTTCCCTGTTCGGTGCCAAGGCGCCGGCGGTGCTGTCAGATCCGGACCTTGTGACCTATGCCATCGTTGCAGCGTCGCTCTGGCCGCAGACCGCGCTGAACATGGTGCTCTATCTCGCCGGCCTGTCTGGTCTGGATGAAGATCTGATCGGGGCGGGGCGCGTCGATGGTGCGCGCGGCCTGAACATGTTGCGGCATATCATTTTACCGCAACTGTCGCAGATGAGCTTCATTGCCGTCGCCCTTACGGCGATCACCGCACTCAGGTCCTTCGACCTGATCTCCGTGATGAGCGCCGGCGGTCCATTCGGCTCCTCGTCCACGCTCGCCTATCAGATGTATGAGCAGTCGATCTTCTCGTACCGGTTCGGTTATGGCGCAGCGCTGGCGGTGGTGCTGGTGTTGATCATGCTGGTGTTCATCGGCTGGTACCTGGCGCAGATCCTTCGCGCAGATCAGAGGCAATCCTGATGTATCCGCGTCCCCTTCCCAAGACCGCCAAAGGCGTCCGCCGGCTCTATATGGCGCTGGTGCTGGTCATTCTGCTGATCTGGATGGCGCCGCTGTGTGCCATCATCCTGACCTCGGCACGGGCCTATTCCGATATCGCCATGGGCAATCTCTGGGGCCTGCCGACCGAGATCGCCATCGTCGACAACTATGTGGGCGTGTTCACGCGCACCAAGATGACCCAGTTCTTCTGGAACAGCCTGATCATCACCGTCCCCTCGGTCATTGCGGTTTCGATCCTGTCGCTCTTGTCTGGCTATGTGCTGGCCAAGTTCCGTTTCCGGGGCAACATGGTTTTGTTCGCCATCTTCATCGGCGGCAATTTCCTGCCGGCTCAGATCATGATGATCCCGATTCGCGACCTGCTGGTCCATCTCGGCATCTACGATACCCATCTCGGATTGATCATCTTTCATGTTGCCTTCCAGACAGGCTTTGCAACGCTGTTCATGCGCAATTTCGTCGCCGCACTTCCCTCCGAGTTGTTCGAGGCGGCGCGGGCCGAGGGCGCTTCGCCCTGGCAGGTTCTTGTTCACATCGTTTTCCCGCTGGTCAGGCCTGGCCTGGCGGCGCTGTCGATCCTTTTGTTCACCTTCATCTGGAACGACTATTTCTGGGCCCTGATCCTGTCGGTGAGCGACACCGTCAAACCGATCACTGCCGGACTTGCCAGCCTGCGCGGAGAATACACCACTGAATGGAACATCATTTCCGCGGGAATGATCGTGGCCGCCCTGCCGCCCGTCGTGATGTTCCTCCTGATGCAAAAGCACTTCATCACCGGCCTGACCCAGGGTGCGGTCAAAGGCTGATGCCAGAAAGATCAAGAGACCAGTCCAATGAGCAGTCTTGAAATCAGGCACGTCAACAAGAGCTTCGGAAGCTTCAAGGCTCTGAACGATATCAATCTGGTGGTCGAACAGGGCGAGTTTCTCGTTCTGGTCGGTCCGTCCGGATGCGGAAAATCGACACTCCTGAAGACGATTGCCGGGCTCGAAACCGTCGATGACGGCACCATGCTGATCGGTGGCCGGGATGTCACCAGGGAAGAGCCCAGCGACAGGGGCATCGCCATGGTGTTTCAATCCTATGCGCTTTATCCGCACATGAGCGTTGCCGAGAACATGGGCTTCGGTTTGAGGATGGCAAAGCGGCCGAAGGCCGAAATCGATGCGGCCGTGCGCCGCGCCGCGGATATCCTGAGATTGACCAGTCAACTCGACAAGCTGCCAAAGCAGTTGTCGGGCGGTCAGCGTCAGCGCGTTGCCATTGGACGGGCAATTACCCGCTCTCCCGAGGTCTTTTTATTCGATGAGCCGTTGAGCAATCTCGACGCCGCCCTCAGAACCCAGATGCGGGTGGAACTGGCGGGGCTACACGCCGAACTCGGTGCGACCATGGTCTATGTCACCCATGATCAGGTCGAAGCCATGACGATGGCCAATCGTATCGTTGTGCTCAACAACGGGCGTATCGAGCAGGTCGGCAAGCCGACTGAACTCTATGCCGCGCCGCAAAACCGCTTCGTTGCCGGTTTTCTCGGTTCGCCGCGCATGAATTTCTACTCGGCCACGCTCGACGCGGACAACGGCATGCTGAGCCTTGCCGGCATGGAGCCCTTCGCGCGCAATTTCGAGCAAAAGCCGCTTGGCGGCGATGTAACGATCGGCATTCGCCCCGAGGCGTTTCACCTCGAAACGAGTTCGCCGACGGCGCTCCGTGTGAAGGCCGAAGTGCGGCTCGTCGAACAGTTGGGCAAGGAAACAATCCTTTACGTCGACGCAGCGCCGCTGTGCACCGTCTTTTCCGACACAGGCACCCAGAACATCGCCGTTCACGTTCCGCAAGCCTGTGGCCTCGAGGCCGGCGCGTCCGTCGAAATCTGCTTCGAACCGAACGACATTTACGTCTTCGCCGGCCCTGACGATCTGACGCAAAAATAGGTGTCTCGGCGTCGGCCGATGCGCCGTGCGGCGCCGGATGAAGTTTAAAAATAGAGTAGCCAGAATGCATAAAACGCCCCGACAAGCCCCTTCGGTCTGGAGACCGATCGATACCGATCGCTTTTTATTCGGCGCCGCCCATTACCCCGAACACGTCGACCGGTCCTATTGGGAACAAGATGCCATCCGCATGGCGCAAGCTGGTTTCAATGTGGTGCGTCTGGGGGAATTTGCCTGGCATATTTTCGAGCCGAGTGAAAACAGCTTCGATTTCGAACTCTTCGACACCGTCATCGCGTTGCTCGGCGCGCATGGCATCAGCACGATAATGTGCACGCCGACCGCAGCGCCACCGCGTTGGCTGACCGCGACCTATCCGGAAGTGTTGCGCGTCGATGGCAATGGCCGCCAAGCTTCGCATGGATCGCGACAACAGGCAGATACCGCAAGCCCGGTCTATCGCGATCACAGCCGTCGCATCACCCGAGTCATGGCCGATCATTTTCGTACCAATGAATACGTCATTGGCTGGCAGACGGACAACGAGTTCAACACCACCGTCTCGGAGTCCTATTCGCCGGCCACACTGGCTGCCTTTCAGGAGTGGCTCGAGAAAAAGTACGGCACCATCGAGCCGCTGAACGCAGCCTGGGGCGGCAATTTCTGGGCGAGCGCCTATGACAGCTTCGACCAGGTCGTGCTGCCTCTTGCCAACGCACCTGGCCCGGCCGGCCCGGGACATCTGCTGGACTATCATCGCTTTCTTGCCGATGCGACGGCGAGCTTCAACGCCGATCAGGTGGAGATTTTGAGAGCCGCCAATCCGGACTGGTTCGTGTTTCACAATGTCGGCTTCGAAAAAAACCTCGATCTCAGGACAAGATTTGCCGCCGATCTCGATTTTCTCGGTTTCGACACTTACCCGCTTCTGTTTGATGAAAGTCGCCCTACCGGAAGTTCCGCGCATATTCAGGCGATGCAACTCGATCATGCGCGTGCCTATTCCGGCAACTTCCTCATCCCCGAGCAGCAGTCGGGCGCCGGAGGCCAACCGAGCTATTTATCCCTGCTTCCCGAACCTGGAGAAATGCGCCGCATGGCCCTGAGCTCACTCGCTCACGGAGCCGATGGGCTGATGTTCTTCCGCTGGCGCACCGCGCATTTCGGGACCGAAATCTACTGGATGGGGATCATCGATCACGACGACGTCCCACGTCGGCGCTATGCCGAGTTGTGTCGGTTCGGCGAAGACGTCGCCAAGATCAAGTCACACCTTCTTGGCAGCACGGTCGCCATGGATGTCGGCATTCTGGGGGCTGACTTTGATGCCAAGGAAGCGCATCTCGCCTATCCCATGGGGTTGCCATCACCTGAAGAAGATGGCGGCTTGTTGCACCGTTGGTGCTACCGCAATCACTTCGCCTGCGGGTACATTCATCCCGAGGACGATCTCGATCGGCTGAAGCTGATCTATGTGCCGCACTGGCTCATCTGGAAGGACGAATGGACGGAGAAACTTGCCGCTTTTGCCCAAAAGGGTGGCACGGTGGTGATCTCTGCCCGCACCGGATCGCGCGATGCTGCCAACCGGGTGTTGGCCGAAGCGGCACCCGGAGCGTCGCTGTCGCGACTGACGGGAATTGCCGTCAGGGAGTTCGGCCGTCTCAGGCCGGAAAATGGAGGTGGTCTGTTCTCGATTTCGGAGGAACGACGCTCCAGCTTCTGGAATGACGAACCGGAATCCGCCCGCCGGTCACTCAGCCTCACTGTCGGCGATCGCAAAATCGGTGCCGCGCACATGTACGAGTTGCTCGATCTCGATGGCGATGCCAACGCCGAACCCGTGGCAAGTTGGTCGGGCCGCTTCGTCAATGGCGAGCCGGCCATAACACGGCGCGCCGTGGGCAAAGGCCAAGTGTTCTATTGCGGGACCTATTTGACCGAAGCGCTGATTGACAGCTTCATGGCTTCCGAACTGACTCGTGCCGGCGTAGCCCCACTGGTGCCCGGACTACCCGCCGGTGTCGAATTGACACGCAGGGACGGGCCGCATGGTCGACTGCTCTTCGTGCTGAACACCACGGCGGACGAGGTTGAACTTTCTGGCTTGCCGGATGGCAAAATGCTCGTTGCCGACAGTCCGGTCGATCATGGCAAATGTCGCCTGCCAGGATATGGCGCCCTCATTCTGGTTTTAAAAAGCTGAGACAAATCCAGGCCAAGGCAAATACCTGACCGAAACATTCCAATCAGACCTGCAATCCCAACACTCAGCGTTGTACCCATGCTGACCAAATCTGGCTAAAGGTCCGCTTTCAGCGCTGTCGGCTTGAAAGCGGAATGGCCGCACGGAGCGATTTCCGACTCGACCGATCGAGGCATGCTGTTCTTGCAGCGCGCAATGCAACCTCTGCCGCTTCCGCAGACTTGGAGTTTCCGGCCACCGGAAGCGGCTGGTTGAGCAAATCAAACTTATATTGCTACCCGACTACCGGCGGCCCGGTTCGTTCATTTTAGAGCACCGACATGATGCCGCCATCAACGTAGATGATCTGGCCGTTGACAAAATCCGACGCCGGCGCGGCGAGGAAAATAACCGTGCCCACGATGTCTTCGGGCGTGCCCCAGCGTGCCGCCGGCGTGCGCTTGCGAATCCAGCTATCGAATGCCTCGTCCTCGACCAGGGCCTTGTTCATTTCGGTGACAATGTAGCCAGGGCCAATGGCATTGATGGACAATCCGTGCACGGCCCATTCGGCGGTCATCGCCTTTGTCAGCATCTTGATGCCGCCTTTGGCCGCCGTATAGGGCGCCACAGTGGCGCGGGCCAGTTCGCTGGTCAGCGATCCGATGTTGATGATCTTGCCGCGAATGCCGCGCGCAATCATGCGCTTAGCTGCCGGTTTGGCGACGAGAAAGGCCGAAGTAAGGTTGATATCGATGACGCGCTGCCAATCCTTGGCCTCAAGCTCAAGCATTGGCTTGCGGAATTGGATGCCGGCATTATTGACGAGGATGTCGACTGCGATGTCCTGTGCGTCCAATTGCTCGAAGGCGCCGTTCACCGCCGCTTCGTCGGCAACGTTGAACGCGGCTTCGTAAACGATATGACCCTCAGCGCGCAACGCCTCGGCCGACGCATGCAGTCGCTCGTTGTTGATGTCGTTCATTACGATGGAGGCACCAGCAGCGGCGAGCCCGGTCGCATAGCTGAGGCCAATTCCGCTCGCCGAACCAGTGACCAATGCGCATTTGCCGGCAAGATCGAATGAGGGAGCAGTCATGTTTCTTCCTTTTGTCTTTCCCCGATCTTCGGGAAAACTCTGTTTCGTTTGGTGGAGAAGAGCGAAGGGCAGCAGGCCTACTCAGGCCGACTATAGCTCGGTGCGGCGCACGTGCAGGTCGTCGCGTTCGAATACCTGCGGCTGCAGTTCGGTGCCGAGGCCGGGGCCTTCCATTGGCAGGACGTACCCGTTCTCGATGCGCGGAACTTCGGTGACAAGCTCCTTGTACCAGCCGGTGTAGAAGGCGCGCACGGATTCCTGGATCAGCGTGTTGGGATTGCTGAGCGACGAATGAACGGCGGCGGCATAACCGACAGGGCCGGTGCAATCGTGCGGAGCATAGGGGCGGTGATAGGTGTCGCCGAGTGCGGCGATCTTGCGGCCCTCGGTAAGCCCGCCGGTCCAGCACAGGTCCGTCATGACGACGCCGATGGCGCCCTTTTCCAGCATGTCCTTGTAAGGAAAGCGCGAGCCGAGGGTTTCGCTGGCGCAAACCCAGACATCCGTCGATTCCGCGTATTCGGCCAGAGCGTTGGGCGAGTTCATCCGGATCGGATCCTCGTACCAGGTCGGCGAATAGTCCTCGAGCACGCGGGCGATCTTCTTGGCGGTCGGCAGGTTCCACAGGCAATGGAACTCGACCATGATTTCCATCCGGTCGCCCACGGCCTTGCGGATCTTCTCGAAAGGCTCCACGGCCTTCCTCATCTGTTCGGCGGTGATATAGCGCCCGCCATTTTCGATGGCCGCCGGGTCGAACGGCCAGATCTTCATGCCGGTAATGCCGCTTTCCAGCAGGCTCTCGGCAATTGCGCCGGCATCGGTCATGAAGCCGGCCAGATCCTCGTAGGGGCCCTCGTGCTTGCCAAGGTTCCAGGTGTCGACGGGGCGGATTTTGTGCGTGCGGACATAGCCGTAGCCGGCGCAGGTATTGTAGACGCGCATCTTGTCGTGACACAGCCCGCCCAGCATCTGGTGCACCGGCTGGTCGACGGCCTTGCCGAACAGGTCCCACAGGGCGATGTCGATCGCCGAGGCGGCACGGTACTCGGCACCGGTCGAGGACTGGGCCAGCGGCAAATTGACCAGATCCTTGGAAAACGCCTCGATGCGGAGCGGGTCGTTGCCGAGCATGCGGCTGGCAAGTGTGGAGTGGATATGCGCTTCAACCGCTTCGGCACCGTAAAAAGTCTCACCGAGCCCGATAATGCCGGCATCTGTATGAATGCGAACCCAGAGAACGTTCGAGAATTCGTCCGTTCTCAGCGTTTCAATCGCGGTGATCTTCAACTTCGACTTCCTTTGGTTTGACCCGAGGCGTGCGCGTTACGGGGGGGAGCGGCTTAAGGTATGCGTTGACATTTCGTCGTATATCGTGAAATATCACAGGCAAATTGATACAAGAGGGAGGCAGAAATTGCAAGTTTCCTCATCGAAAGAAAAAGCGCGGATCGAACCTGAAGCGACCGAAGCGGGCGAAAGCGACCGTTCTGTCGATCTGGCGACGCAGGCTTATGAACGCATCGAGGAAATGTTCGTTTCCATGGAGCTCCAGCCCGGCGCTCATGTGCGGACCCAGGACATTCAGATCGCACTCGGCATCGGTCGCACGCCCGTGCATCAGGCCGTGCGGCGGCTCGCAGCAGAAACGCTGCTCGAGGTGCGCCCCCGCAACGGGCTGCGTGTCGCGCCGATCGATCTGACGCGAGAACGCCACCTTGCGCCCCTGCGCCGCGATCTCATCCGTTTCGTTACCGATGCCGCGATCCGCAACATCTCGGACAATGAAGTCGCCCAATTGCACTATTTGCGCCGCGAGCTGGCGGAAACCGGCGACGCCCTGACGGTCGACGGGTTCAACGAGATCGACAAGAGCTTCGACATCCTGTTGATCCGCGCTTCCGGCGAACGCTTCCTCGAGCGCACGCTTCGGCCGCTTCACGCCATCGCCCGCCGTATCGGCTATCTGCATCTCACGCGGCTGAGCGGCGCCAACGGCCTGGCCGACACCGTGCAGCGCCACCTCGCCATCATGGATGCGGTCCTCGACGGCGATGCCGAGTACGCCAAGAAATGCTGCGACGAACTCGTCGAGTTCAGCGTCAGTCTCATTGATGAGGTGCGCAAGACCGCCAAGCCGCAATGGCTCGACATTACGCTCAATCCGCTTGTTGGCCAACGTGGCCGCACCGGGGCGCCCGCGCTCAAGGAGGCTCCCGAATCGTGATTCCGTCGGCCCCGGGTCAAAGGGCCACCCCTCAAGGCTCGCTCGCCGAGTCTTCGCCAGGAACAGCCTGGCACACCGGCCCGCATGGCGGGCCCGAACGCCAAACTCAGTGTGGAGGAATGCAGAAAGTGCAGACTCGTTTGATCTCAAATCTTCTCGCCTCGGCCGCCATCGCGTGCGGCCTGGCCATCGGCGCTACCCCGGTTCTCGCCGCCGACTACACGGTCCGGCTGTCGCTGGACGTGCGGGAAGACAACCCGAAATATGAAGCCGCAGCGATTTTCGCCGAGCTGGTCGAGGAAAAGACCGACGGCGCCGTGAAAGTCGCGCTGTTCCCGAACAGCCTTCTCGGTGGCGAAGCCGAGTCCGCCGAAGGCATCCGTATCGGCTCGCTGCAGATGGGCATCCTGACCAGTTCGGTCCTGTCCCAGTGGGTGCCGCAGGTCCAGGTCCTCGATCTGCCGCTCATCTTCGAGAGCGATGCGCATGCCGTGGCCATCAACAAGCCGCTGACCGAAGCTTTGGCCGGCGATTTTGCCGAAAACGGTTTCCACCTGCTCGGATTCACGCCGAACGGGGCCCGCGCCATCATCTCCAAGTCCGCCATTGCCTCTCCCGATGATGCAGCCGGCAAGAAGATGCGCGTGATCCAGAACCCGCTCCACGTCGCCGTGTGGAAGGCCGTCGGTGCCAATCCGGTTCCGATCCCGGCCCCGGAAATCTACAACTCGATGGAAACCGGCGTCGTCGATTTCTTCGACAACACCGCCTCGAACTATCTGACCTCGCGCTTCTTCGAGGTTGCTCCGTTCTACACCAAGCTCAACCACATCTATGCCATGGGCACCTGGGTGGTCTCGGAGGACTACTGGAACGACCTGCCGGCCGAATATCAGACGGCGCTGACCGAGGCCGCCAGCGAGGCGCAGGAAGCCTATGTGCCGCTCTGGCTCGCTGCCGATGAGGCCGCGCTTGCCGAAACCGCGTCGCAGGGTTCCACCATTATTTCCGATTTCGATCGTGCGCCCTGGAACGAGAAGCTGTTGCCGGTCCAGGCGGAATTCGCCGCTTCGATCCCGGATTCCGAAGCCCTGCTCGCGATCATCAACGACGCCAAGCCCGCCGAGTAGTCCCGACGCGCAAAGCGCCAGTCTCTGGCAGGCCGGTCCGCTGGCCTGCCATTCCCAAGTGATCCCAGGATGACGACCATGAAATCGCCAGAAGAACCTGTCGCGGTGCCAGAACAGCAGGAAGCGCCCACGCTTCTCAACTCAGTCTTCTTGCAAGGCGCCAGCAAGGCAAGAACGCTGCTGGAAGATGTTCTCGGGTTTGCCGTCTTCACGACGCTGGCCCTGATGACCGTCACGGTTTTTGCCGGCGTTATCTCCCGCTATATCTTCAACAGCGCGCTTTCCTGGTCCGAAGAATTTGCCATCTGGGGCTTCACCTGGCTGATCTTTCTCGGCGCCGCGCTCGGCGTCGCCCGCGACAGCCATATCAGCGTCGAACTCGTGCCGGTTCCGAAATCGCGCTGGCCCCGCCTGATCTTCATGTCGGTCCGCATCGGCCTCACCGCCTTTGCCCTCATCATGATGGCGACAGGCGGCTACGACCTCGCCAGAGCCGTGGGCGGCGTCAGCGCCTCCCTGCAATGGCCCAATGCCATACGCTATTCGATTGTGCCGGTCGCTGCCGTGATCAGCCTGTTCTTCCTTCTGACGCGCAGCATTCGGCAGCCCGGCAAGCTTGCCGAAAACATTGGTGGCCTGGCCTTTGGTGGCGCACTCTTCGCCCTGTTCAATCTCGGTCTTGGCCATGTATTCGACGGCGTCTCTCCGAGCATGGCAATCACGGTAAGCTTCTTTGTCTGTCTCCTGCTCGGCGTGCCCGTCGCCTTCTGCCTCCTGATTGGCGTCTTCCTGACCACGTTCACCGGCGGATTGTTGCCATCGCCCGCCATCGTCCAGAACGCGGTCAGCGGCGCCGGCAAGTTCATCCTGCTGGCCATTCCCTTCTTCCTGACCGCCGGCTATCTGCTGACACTCGGCGGCCTGTCGTCGCGGCTCATCGGCTTCGCCAACTCCCTCGTGGGGCATTTCCGCGGCGGCCTCGCTCATGTCAATGTGCTCAACAGCTTCATGATTGGTGGCATTTCCGGGTCCCCGGGCGCCGATGCGGCCAGCACCACCAAGATCGTCGTGCCGGAAATGGTGAAGCGCGGCTACGATCCTGCCTTTTCCTGCGCGATCACGGCCGTCGGCGCGATCCTGCCCAATGTCGTGCCGCCAGCCATCGCCATGCTGGTCTTTGCCTCGGTGGTCGACGTCTCGATTGCCAAGCTGTTCATGGCCGGCATCCTGCCGGGCATGCTTGTGGCCGCGGCGTTGATGATAACGTCCTACATCATCGCCGTCCGACACAATTACGAAAGCGCCACCAAGGCCGCCGGTCCTTCCGAGGTATGGCGCACCTTCGTTCGTGCCATCCCCGTGCTGTTCATCGTCGTCGTCGTTCTGGGCGGTATACGTTTTGGCATAACCACGGCCACCGAAGCCGGCGTGATGACGTTGGTCTACACGCTCGTCCTCGGCAAGTTCTTCTACAAGGCTTATGACTGGAAGACCTTTTATACCGCCTTCACAGATTGCGGCGTTGAGACTGCCATCGTCGCCTTCCTGATCGCTGCAACCGCGCCCTTCGCATGGTCTTTGGTGGCTGAGCAGATCCCCCAACTCTTCATCGGCTGGGCCACGACACTGATCGACACCAGGATCGGCATCCTTCTGCTGATGAACGCGATCCTGTTCGTCGTCGGCATGTTCCTCGACCTTACTCCGGCAATGCTGATCGTTGCGCCACTGTTCATGCCGGTTCTCGCCAGTGTCGGGGTCGATCCCGTTCAGGCCGGCATCATCATGATCATCGTGCTCCAGCTTGGCGGCGTTACGCCTCCAGTGGGCATTCTGGTTTTCATCACGGCACAGATCGCCAAGGTGGAGGCCATGCCCATCTTCAAGGCAGTTATACCGTTCATCTTTGCGGTCTTTGTGGTCGTCTTCCTGCTGGATCTCGTGCCTTGGTTCACCACCTGGAAGTGGTAGTGAGCTCGCGTGCTGCACGATTTGAGCGATGCTCCCGCTTGCTCGGATGTGTATCGGGCTAGAAGCGGCAAACGACGCTTTGAAATCAATGGCTTGCGGCTTGGTCGAAGTATAGCTGGGCATCCTGCCGCCCCAGCCAGCTTTCCCGAAAGCCTGGAATTTCCGGAGATGCGCCCGACTGGGCGTCTCTGGTTTTATTGCGACGATTCTGACCTGGCCTCGGTTCTGGCTTCGGTCGGTTTTTCCGGCTTGTGCCTTTGGGTATCCAGATCGATGGTGAAGGCGGCGCCGCCCAGGCGGGAGGTCGAGATCCGGATGTTGCCTTTGTGGCGCCAGACGATTTCCTGCACCAAGGTCAATCCCAGTCCGGTTCCGGCCTGATTGGGTTTGACCCGGTAGAACGGGTCGAAGATTTTCTGGCGCTGGTTCCCGGGAATGCCGGGTCCGTTGTCGGAAACGGTGATCATGGCCGGCGCGGCAACCGAAACGATGATGTGCGCTTTCCTGCCGGAATGGGAGATAGCGTTCTGGATGAGGTTGGTGATTGCGCGCCCGATTGCCAGGCGGTCGCCGCGCACCGTGATGGTCCTGGCCTCCGTCTCGAATTCGATCTCGCCATCCTGGGCAATCGCCAGCGGCGCGATGTCGGCCGTGACTTCCTCGGCGAGTTCGACCAGATCGAAGGCATCGATATTAGCCTGGCGCATGTCGATGCGTTGCAGGTCGAGAAGCTGGTCGGCAAGATTGGACAGGCGCGCAATATCCATCTGCAACTGATCGCGTTCGGGACTTGGCGCCAGAAGGTCGACGCGCATCTGCAAAATGGCGATGGGGGTTCTGAGTTCATGCGCCGCGTCGGCCATGAAGCGGTGGCGGCGTTCGATGCCGTCGTCGAGCCGTTCCAGCGCGCCGTTGACCGCCTTGACCAGCGAGTGCACCTCTTCGGGGATACCGTCCTCGGACAAACGCACGCCGCGCTGCTCGACATCGATCCGATCCGCTTCCTCCGCTACGCGTTCCACCCCGCGCAACTCCCGTTGCAGGGTGAACGGAATGATGATCATCAGAAAAATGCTGAGTGCGGCGGAAAACCCGACGAAATAGCGGTTCGCCAGCAAAAGGCGCCATGAGAAGCTTTGAAACTTCGGACCGTTGCCAGTGGCGATATGGACCTTGCCGGCGGCGGTCTGCATCGTACGGATCATGGCGTAGCGATCCGGTGCGATTTCGGCATCGCCGAATTCCGCCACCTGGATAAAGGCGATGTTGATCAATGCCTGCTCGAAGGCGGCCGGGATCGGGCCGAAACTGGCCGTGTCGCCGTCCCGGGTCAGAATGAAATACCAGAAGTCGGGATAGTCCTGCTTGATGTTTTCAAGATCCTTGGTCGGCTCGATGACCAGAGTGCCGTCGTTTTCGGCAACCGCTCTTGCAAGCACTTCCAGCGCGTGCGGATCGAGCGCGATACCGGATGTCATCTTCGAAAGGGGTACCGAGGCGACCAGGGCGAAAACGAAGAGTGCGATCACCTGCCAAGCGACGAGCTTGCGCGTCAGCCTGACCTTGAGGGAGCCATGTTTCCAATGCGTCATGGTCTCGACCTGATGAGATAGCCGATGCCGCGGATACCATGAATCTCGACGCCGGCGGGTTCGAGTTTGCGTCTCAAACGCGAGATATGGGCATCGAGCGCATTGGAGGCGATTTCATCGTCGAACCCGTAGACCGCTTCTTCCAGCGTGTCCCGGCCGACCGTCCGTCCTGCACGGCGAATGAGCGCCTCGAGCGCCAACAGTTCCCGCCGGGGCATGTTGACCGGCTCGCCGTTGATGCGAACCTGTTTGCTTTCCGGTTCGAACGTCACGCCGCCGAGGGTGAAAACCGACTGTTCCAGTTGCGCCGGCCGGCGCATGACGGCGCGCAGCCGCGCCAGCAATTCGTCGACAGAAAACGGCTTGGGCAGGTAGTCGTCGGCGCCGAAATCGAGACCTTCGACGCGGTTGTCAAGGGTATTGAGCGCCGAGAGCACGATGATCGGCACGCCGGCATTGGCCTGACGCAGCTTCGGAATGAGGCTCAGCCCGTCGCCGTCCGGCAGTTTGCGGTCGAGCAGAACGGCGTCGTGAACTGTTTTATGACTGGCCTCCTCAGCGATTTCCATGGTGCGGGCGTGGTCGACGACAATGCTGTGCTTGGCCAGCGCAGCGCCGATCAGATTGGCCATGTCCAGTTCATCCTCGACCAACAGGATACGCATTCGGGGCTCCTTTCAACCGGCATTCTGACCCAACAAGGTTGTGCAAGGATTACATGGCCTTTTGCCGCGCGTCCGGTGCTTTGGCTGGCAACGCGCAATGTTCACGCAATGCGCCGGGAGGAAAAAGGCAGTCGCATTTGTCCGCCGAACGAAAGCGAAAATGACCGAGCAGCAGGATTCCACCACTGCACGACATCCGGGCCGGGAAGTCTGGCTCCTGATTGGCTTTGCCGGCCTGCTCGTCGCGGCGGGGTGGGCGTTCGAAAACGTCGTTGAGACCTCCATCGTCGCTTCGAACAGTAGTCCCACCCTGCCCGCGCAGGCGCAAACAAAGCTTTTGCCGCCGGGCGAACGCTACCATGTCGTTACCCGCGGCCTTGTTGGTTCGACGCTTTTAACCCTCATCGTGGTGCCGGTGATCCTGACCTTTATCGATGCCTTCGCCAAATGGATCAGCCGCTTCCTGCCCGAGGCGCCGCTTGACGAACAGAGCCGACCGGCGGTCCGGGCGAACGCCGGTACTCTGGAGCCACCGGAGTGCCGGTTCTCCATCGGAAGCTGATCGCGACGTGTTTTGACTGCGAAATCGGGGATGCCTTCCTTCTCCCAAGCCCCCACGGGAACGGCAGACCTGATTTCACTGTGAGCCGGCAGGTCCCTGTCCTGCCGGCTCCTTTTCATTTGCCCAAAGGCCTTCTTATTTTCGAAAGTCCCGATCATGTTCGGTCATGCGGCGCGTCGGTAAACACGCTCGGTTTGCCCGTGCGTCCCAAGCGGCAAGGACGAGTTGCGGTTTTGGTTGACCGTATTCGTCTTTGCGGCCTTTATTAGGTCTGGAACGGTCACAGCGAAAGAATCGGTTTTTTACCAAAAGCCGTAAGCCCGCTTTCGCCCGGCGCTCCAGTGAACCCGCTTTCGATGCTTTTCAGCTTTTAAAGTAGATTTGCCAATGACCCTCACATTTGGAACATCCGGTCTGCGCGCCGAAGCGACGGCCTTCGATGCGGGTTCGGTTGCCGCCTATGTCACGGCCTTTCTTCTTCATATCGGGACGAAACCGGGAGACGAGGTGTTTGTCGGCTGCGATCTCAGGGCATCGAGTCCGGAGATTTCGGCGCGCGTCGTCGCCGCCATCGCGGCAAACGGGCAGGTGCCGCACTGGTGCGGTATCCTGCCGACTCCGGCGCTGGCGGCGGCTGCGATGGCGCGGCGCGCGCCGGCCATCGAAATTACCGGCAGCCACATTCCCGAGACCTATAACGGCATCAAGTTCTATCGGCCCGATGGCGAACTCCTCAAAAAGGATGAAGCGCCAATCCTGGCGTTCGCCGACAAGGCGCTTGCGGCGGGGAAGGTGCCGGATGCGGTTTTGCTGCCCGATGCCGATCCCATGCCCGCCAGCGCCTATGTCGCGCGCTATGTCGCGTGCTTCGAACCCGGCGTTCTCAAGGGAGCAAAGCTCGGCGTTTACGAGCATTCGGCCGCTGGCCGCGATCTTCTCGCCGCCATCCTGAGCGAGCTGGGTGCCGAGCTTGTGCGGTTCGGGCGCAGCGACACATTCATCGCGGTCGACACCGAAGCGCTCGAGACCAAAGTTCTGGCCGCCTGCACCGAAGAGATCGCAAACAACGGGCTCGATGCCGTCGTTTCGACGGATGGCGACGGCGACCGGCCGCTTCTGATCGCGCACGACGGCCAACAGATCAATGGCGACGTCTTGTGCACCCTGGCGGCGCGGGCGCTTGGCATCAGGACGGTGGTGACACCCCTGACATCGACCGGTGCCATCGAATTGAGCGGCTGGTTCGACGAAATCGTGCGCACCCGTGTCGGCTCGCCCTATGTCGTTGACGCCATGCAATGCTCCGGGGCGGCGTCTCTGGCAGGGTTTGAAGCCAATGGCGGATTCCTGCTCGGCTCCGGACTCGATCTGGCCGGAGGAGTGCTCGCACCTTTGCCGACCCGCGATGCCGTTCTGCCGCTTGTTGCCATTCTCGTCGAGGCCCGAAATCGTCGCGTGACGCTAACCGATCTGGTCGCGGACCTGCCCTTGCGGGTCATGAAGGCCGATCGGCTGAAACAGATCCCGCACACCGTCAGCGGTCCGTTTCTCGAAAAGATCGCCACTTCGGCAGATCTGCGCGCGCGGCTTGCCGCCGCTCTTGAAAAGCCGATGGAGATCGACCAGACCGATGGCGTGAGGTTCACCCTTGCCGACGGATCGATCATGCATTTTCGGGCGTCCGGAAATGCACCGGAGTTGCGGCTTTATGTCGAAACCGGCTCGAGCGCGGAAACGACGCGGCGTCTGGAAAAAACCATGGTCCGTTTGGCGAACGTGCTGGCGGACGGGTCACGATGAGGAAAGAGACAGCAAGTATGTCAGACCAGCAAAAGGTGGTTCCGGTCATTTTATGTGGCGGCAAGGGAACGCGGCTCTGGCCGATGTCGCGGTCCTCGCGCCCCAAGCAGTTCCTGCCGCTGACCGGTGATCTCAGTCTTTTCCAGAAAACGCTCAAGCGCCTCGACGATGCCACGCGCTATGCCGCGCCCGTCATCATTGCCAACAGCGATTACCGGTTTCTGGTCGCCGAGCAGGCGGCCGAAATCAATATCGCGCTCGATACCATCCTGCTCGAGCCCGTGGCCCGCAACACGGCCGCCGCCATTGCCGCCGCAAGCGTTCTCATCGCCCGAAAAGACCCCGATGCCCTGGTGCACATTCTGCCTTCGGATCATGAGATCGCCGTCGATGACGCCTATCTCAAGGCAATCGACACCGCTATTGGCGCGGCGCGAAACGGTCGCCTGGTGACCTTTGGCATCACGCCGACCGAACCGTCCACCGGGTTCGGTTATATCGAAGCGGGCGAGGCCCTGCCGTCGGGCGCCCGTTCGGTCGCGCGCTTTGTCGAAAAACCTGTGAAGCAAAAGGCCGAGCAGATGCTGGCGGCCGGCAACTACACCTGGAATTCCGGCATGTTCCTGTTCGGTGCAGGCGTCTTTCTGGACGAGTGCGAACGGCTGGCGCCCGAGATCGCCGCTGCGGCGCGGGGGGCGGTGGACGATGCCAAGGCCGATCTCGATTTCATCCGGCTCGAAAAGGACAGTTTTGCCCGGTCCCCCGATATTTCGGTCGATTATGCCATTTTCGAAAAGACCAGCCTTGCCGCCGTGGTGCCGTCACCCATCATCTGGTCCGATCTCGGTTCGTGGGATGCGGTGTGGAAGGCCAACCCGCACGATGCCGATGACAATGTCGTGCGCGGTCCGGCCAGCCTGTCCGAGACAACCGCCTCGCTTGTCATGACCGAAAAGATGCATGTCGCCGTGGACAGTCTGGACGATGTCGCCGTGATCGCCAGCGAGGACGCGGTCTATGTCGGCCGGTTGTCGAAGGCCCAGAATGTCGGTGCCATGGTCAAGCGGCTCCAGGCCGATCCCGCGACCGCCGTGCTGACCGAAACGCACCGGACCTGCTATCGGCCCTGGGGCGGGTATAGCTCGGTCGTCGAAGGCGAACGGTTCCAGGTCAAGCGCATCTTCGTCAAGCCCGGCAAGCGATTATCGCTGCAAAAGCACCATCACCGGTCCGAACACTGGGTCATCGTACGCGGCACGGCCGAGGTGCAGGTCGGCGAGCGGATCACCACGATCAGCGAAAACGAAAGCGTCTATATCCCGCGCGGTGATGTGCACCGGTTGACCAATCCGGGCAAGATCCTGCTCGAACTGATCGAGGTCCAGACCGGGTCCTATCTCGGAGAGGACGACATCATCCGGCTGGAGGACGAGTTCGGCCGGACGTGAGCGGAATATAGCCGTCCCTTTTCCCCCTTGAGCAAAAGCCTGATGGGCTCAGCTTTGCCAAACCCAAGGCTTTGTGTTTCCCCCCCACAACGGGGGAGAGGAAAGGCGGCGATGCCGTCAGGACGGGATTGGGCTCCTGAACCAGGACCTGCGCATAACAAGTGGTTATCGCGTCTTCGTCCGAAAACGCGACATCGCTGAGACCTCGTTTCATCACTCCGGCTGGAACGACATGGAGTCGTAAAGCCGTTCCATCATCTCCTCGGGCTCCTCGGAGCCGCCATGCAGCACGATGTCCGCTTTTTCGGGCGCTTCGTAGGGCGAGTCGATACCGGTGAAGTTCTTGATCTCGCCGCGCCGGGCCTTGGCGTAGAGCCCCTTGACGTCTCGGGATTCGCAGATGGCCAGCGGCGTGTCGACATAGGCCAGATGGAAGGGGATGTCGCTGGCGATGTCGCGGGCCATGCGCCGCTCGTTGCGGAATGGCGCGATGAATGAAACGATGACGATGAGGCCGGCATCGGCCATCAGCCGCGCCGTTTCCGCGATGCGACGGATGTTCTCGACGCGATCGGCTTCGGTGAAGCCGAGATCCCGGTTGAGCCCGTGCCGGACATTGTCACCGTCGAGGATGTAGCAATGCTTGCCTTCGGCAGTCAGGCGCTTTTCCAGAAGATTGGCAATGGTCGACTTGCCGGAGCCGCTGAGGCCGGTGAACCAGACGATCTGGGCCTTTTGCCCCTTTTGCCGGGCGCGCACCTCGCGGTTCACGTCGAAGGCCTGATAGGTGAGGTTTTGCGCCCGCCTCAACCCGAAATCGATAACGCCGGCGCCGAGCGTTGCGTTGTTGATCCTGTCGATCAGGATGAAGCCGCCGGTTTTGGGATTGGCCCCGTAGCTGTCGAAGACGATCGGCTTGTCGACACCGAGCGTCACCGTGCCGACTTCGTTGAGCTGAAGGCTCTGCGCCGCCAGCTTTTCGAGCGTGTTGACGTCGGTGCGATGCTTGATGGCGGTGATCGTCGCCGGCACCATCTGCGTGCCGATCTTGAGAAGATAGGAACGGCCGTGATAGGCCGGCTCTTCGTGCATCCACACGATCCGCGCCTGGAACTGATCGGAGACTTCCGGCATTTCGCCCGGCCGAACCAGAATGTCGCCGCGTGAGATGTCGATTTCCCTGTCGAGCACCAGCGTGATGGCCTGGCCCGCAACGGCTTCGTCAAGATCCCCGTTCATGGTGACGATGCGGGCGATCCTGGCCGGCTTGCGCGAGGCGGCCACGACGATGTCGTCGCCCACCTTGATGCTGCCGGAAACCAGCGTGCCGGAGAAGCCGCGGAAATCGAGATTGGGGCGATTGACCCATTGCACCGGAAAGCGCAGCGGCCTGAGCGTCCAGTCCTCGCCGACCTCGATCTGTTCGAGATAGGGCAGGAGCGCCGGCCCCTGATACCATGGGGTGTTGGCGCTCGTGGTGACGATGTTGTCGCCTTCGAGCGCCGAAACGGGAATGGACTGAACCGTATCGAACCCAAGCGCATCGGCGAAATCCTGGAAAGCATCGGCAATGTCGCTGAACACGGTCTCGGAATAGTCCATGAGGTCGATCTTGTTGACCACCAGCACAACATGCCTGACCCCGATGAGGGAAAGGATGTAGGAGTGACGCCGGGTCTGCGGCAAAAGCCCCTTGCGCGCGTCGACCAGGAGAATGCCAAGCTCGGCGTTGGAAGCGCCGGTCGCCATGTTGCGGGTGTATTGCTCGTGGCCGGGCGTGTCGGCGACGATGAACTTGCGCTTTTCGGTCTCGAAGAAACGATAGGCGACATCGATGGTGATGCCCTGTTCGCGCTCCGCCGCGAGCCCGTCGACCAGAAGCGAAAAATCGATGCCGTCCTTGCCGGTGGCGCGGTTGCGGCTTTCGTTCTTGAGGGTCGCGAGCTGGTCGTCGAGGATCAATTGACTGTCGTAGAGCAGGCGTCCGATCAGGGTCGATTTGCCGTCGTCCACCGATCCGCAGGTGAGGAACCGCAACAGCGATTTATGGGTCTGCTGGTCGAGCCAGTCGGCCATATCGGGCGTGGAAAGGTCCTGGCGTTCCATCAGAAATACCCTTCCTGCTTCTTTTTCTCCATCGAGCCGGCCTGGTCGCTGTCGATCAGCCGTCCTTCGCGTTCCGAGGTGCGGGACTTTTGCATTTCCATGATGATCGCCGGCAGGGTATCGGCGCTGGAGCGGATGGCGCCGGTCAGCGGGTAACACCCGAGGGTACGGAACCGGACCATTTCCTCATGCGGTTTTTCTCCCGGATCGAAGCGGAACCGGTCGTCGTCGATCATGATCAGCGTGCCGGAGCGTTCCACCACGGGGCGCGGTTTGGCGAAATAGAGTGGCACGATGTCGATGTTCTCGGCGTAGATATAGGTCCAGATGTCGCGCTCGGTCCAATTGCTGAGAGGAAAGACGCGCATGCTCTCGCCCGGATTGAGCCGCGTGTTGAACACCCGCCACAGTTCCGGGCGCTGGTTTTTTGGGTCCCAGGCGAAATTGGCGTTGCGGTGCGAAAAGATGCGTTCCTTGGCGCGCGATTTTTCCTCATCGCGCCGCGCGCCGCCAATGGCCGCATCGTAACGGCCGGCGGAGAGGGCCTGCCTCAACGCCACCGTCTTCATGATGTCGGTATAGCGCGCCGATCCGTGATCGAACGGGTTGATGTTGTCGCGCAAGCCGTCCGGATTGGTATGAACGATGAGGTCGAGATCGAACTTTTTCGCCATGCGGTCGCGAAAGGCGATCATCTCCTTGAATTTCCAGGTCGTGTCGATGTGCAGCACCGGAAAGGGGATGCGCGAGGGAAAGAATGCCTTGCGGGCGAGATGCAGAAGGACACTCGAATCCTTGCCGATGGAATACATCAGCACTGGACGCTCGAACCCGGCCGCGACCTCGCGGAAGATCTCGATGCTCTCGGCTTCCAGGGATTGAAGATGGGTGAGGGGCGTGCCGGTCATGAAATGCTCTTGTCGATGCCTGCCGCCGCGATCCGGGTAAGGCGCGGATCGCCGGTGGCGATGAAATGGGGATTGGCGAAATCGCTGTCGCATGCCTGATTGCGTTTGCCGTAGGAAAGAGGCGTTCCGTCGAGGCAAACGACCTGTCCGCCGGCGGCCCTTAAAATGGCGTCGCCCGACGCCGTGTCCCACTCCATAGTGCGTCCGAAGCGCGGATAAAGGTCGGCTTCGCCGGCGGCGAGAAGGCAGAATTTCAGCGAAGAGCCGGCATTTCGAAATTCGGTGATGCCGAAGGGGGCAAGCCGCGGATCGCCTGCGCCGCTGCCATGCGAACGCGATCCGATGGCGCAGACACCGTTGTCCGCTTTGCGGACCGTTATGGAATGGACATCCGTGACGGCGCCATCAACAACCTTGCCCGCAAAACTGCCCTCAGCCCGACGGCCCCACCAGATGGTCGACAGGGCCGGGGCGTAGACCACGCCGAGGACCGGAACCGTGTCTTCGATCAGGGCAATGTTGACGGTGAACTCGCCGTTCCGCGAAGAGAATTCCTTGGTGCCGTCGAGCGGATCGACAAGGAAAAACCGTGTCGAAGGGGGAGGGACCCGACCGGCCGCGACGGATTCCTCGGCGACGACGGCGATGTCGGGAAAGGCCGCGGCAAGGCCTTTGAGAATGATCGCCTCGGCCTCGGTATCGGCCAGCGTCACCGGCGAGTGATCGGGTTTGAACGCCACGGCAAAATCGGTGGCGTAGATATCGAGAATCCTTGCGCCGGCCGACAGAACGATCTCGATCAATTTGTCCATGGGCTGCAAGCGGATGGTCCTGAATTTGAAATGAGGGATACGATCACGTCTCGCGCGTTACGCAATAATGTTTCCTGGCACGTCACGCAAGCGGCGGATCGGTCGAAACCGGTCCATAAGCAGTTTGTTGCGTCCACCATAGTGTGGAATCGGCCCTTCCGGAGGGCACTGATTTCCCTGGCGTTTTTCGACCGCCTAAATCGTCGTCAACCAGAGTTTGGAATCGGAGTTGGCGCCAACAGGTCTCGATTTCGTGGCTAGGGACGCCCTCATGGCAAACGCAATGCCGCCAGGTGGCTTCTCAGGGCGGCTGCCTCGGTCATCAATTCTTCTGCGCTCGCCTGTGGCGTCGAACCGAAGGTCAGTTCCGGCTCCGCGATGTAGAGCCGGGACGTGATGTCGGTTTTTTCGAGCATCGGCACGACATGGGCATGGGCATGTGCGACGTCCCCACCGGTGAACAGGAAAGCCACGCGTTCGACACCATAGAGCGCCTTCATAATTGTCGACAGGCGCTGGCCCAGCGCCAACATGCGGTTGGCCGTATCCGCATCGAGTTCCTCGAAATACGGCACATGGCGTTTCGGAATGATCTGTGTGTGACCGGGGCGAATTGGGCAGATGTCAAGAAATGCAACGATCAAGTCATCCTCGGCGACGATGTGGGCCTCGATCCGTCTAGCAGCGATATCACAGAAAATGCACATGCTCACTATCCGCTGTGAAGTCCTTTGGCAAAAGCATCCATCGGATCCCTGATTTAGTCAAAACCCAAGCATCACGAACTCTGGAATCGACAACGGACGACATTGTCTCCAGTGCTGCCCGTTGTTCTGAACAGGCAAACGCTGATCTACTTATTGTTCGTCAGATCCAAGCTTTGGTGGATCCAACACAGTTCGTGCGGTATTGGCGCGATTGTTACATGACTGTCACAAAGAAAGAATAGGTAAGATAATACCACGCCGAGGACGCGGGGGAGAGATGTGTCCGGGGCGGCGGGCCAGGCTCGCCGCACGGACATCGTTTTTTTGCCAAAAAATGTCCTTGCTGCGTCATTCCCCTTACAAGCCGTCTTGTGCCCGGCATTTTCCGGTATCGGGATTTCGATCATTTCGATGAACCGAAGCTGAACGCCGGCCTCAGTAACGGTTCAAGCCCAAGTCGGTAGATCTGTCGTCACGCTCAACCGAAACACGTGAGGACGACATGCCCCGCAACAGCGAAAAACTTCTGCTCGCAGCCCTGGCCGGCCTTGTCATCACCTGTGCCGCCGCGTTCGCGGTTTCGCCAACTCTGGCCGGCGACAGCCCCAGTGTTTCGATCGAATGGCGTGATTTCTAGACCTCCCATCAACCTCCGGATTGACTTCGGCCCAAGTTTGTCGCCACTACTCCAGAGCACGTTGCGTTTTATCGAACGCAACGTGCTCCATTTTCTTTTGGTCGCGACATGTCTGCGAAAGCTTGGCATTGCCCTTTTTCGCGCGTCACTCCAGCGACAAATCCGGGGGCAATTTTGGTGAATCCTGTTCTGGTCGAAACCGTTCGTGGCAATTGGGTTGAAAGTACCCATCGCGGCTCCGTTGCCGTGTGCAATGCCAGGGGCGAGCTCAAACACGCGCTCGGCGATCCGGCGCATCCGGTCATGCCGCGCTCGGCCGTCAAGGCGATGCAGGCACTGGCTCTGTTCCGCTCGGGCGCCGTTGACAAATTCGGGCTGGACGACGAGGCCATCGCCATGGCCTGCGCGTCCCATCTCGGCGAAACGCGGCATATCGATGTGGTCGGCCGCACGCTCGAAAAACTCGGTCTGTCTATCGATGATCTCGAATGTGGCGCTCATCCGCCTTCGTCCGCGGCGGCGCGCAAGGCCCTCGCCGATACAGGCAAGGCGCCGACGGCCATCTTCAACAATTGTTCGGGCAAGCATGCCGGCATGCTGGCCGATGCGCTGGCGCTCGGCGTGCCGACCAAGGATTACGTCACCCGCGAGCACCCGGTGCAGAAACTGGTACGCGCCTCGATCGAAGAGGTCATCGGCCTGCCTTTGACGACCGAGGCTTGTGGCACCGACGGATGTTCCATCCCCACCTGGGCCGCGCCCCTGACCGGTTTCGCCACCGGGTTCGCCCGCATGGCGACCGGCGAAGGACTGGCGGACGATTTCGCGGCGGCCTCCAAGCGTATCTTCGCCGCGATTGCCGACAATCCGCTGCTGATCCGCGGGACGGACTCGCTCGACAGCACGCTGACCGATGTCTTCGGTGGCCGATTGATCATCAAGATCGGTGCGGAAGGGGTTTATTGCGGCGCGCTTGTCGACAAGGGGCTCGGCTTCGCCCTCAAGATCGACGACGGCAACTCGGCCGCCGCCGAATGCGCCGTGGCTAATCTGCTTCTGGCCATCGCCGAACCGAATGCCAAGGAGCGTACTGCGCTCGAAAAATGGGCGACGGTCACCAACACCAACTGGCGCGGTATCGAAACCGGCATGCTGCGCGGCGCGCCGGGGGTGTACGCCTGACGTTTATTTCGCTTAAGCCGAAGCACAGCACCTCGTCACCCTCCCCTTGATGGGAAGGGTGACCCGGCGGATCGCCGGATCAAGTGGTGAACGGTGAACCGGTTCAATCGATCTTGCGGACACGAACGGCCGTGCCGGCGGCCGTAACCATCAGCATGGCGCCGCGACTGCCCACGACTTCGTAATCGAGCGAAACGCCGACAATGGCATTGGCGTTCTTCCGATGCGCACGATCGACCATTTCGGTCAGGGAGCTTTCCCGCGCCTTTTCGAGAATCTCCTCATAGGCGGCGCTGCGTCCGCCGACATAGTCGGTGACGGTCGCCATGAAATCGCGAATGATATCGGCGCCCGAGATCGTCTCGCCGGTGACGATGCCGAGATAGTCGGTGATTTCGTAGCCCTGTAGATTGTCCGTGGTCGATGTCAGCATAAACGCCCCCATTGTCTGCCGCCTCTCAGATAGGAAGGCGCTTTGCCGGTGCCAAGAGCATCAAGGGAGACGGCATCGGAGATGTTTTTTTCGAAGCTGTCGCCGTCTTGCGTCGATCTCTATAAAAAAAGGACCTGTGTCTTTGCTTGGCGATGGCTTGGCGGGCTGGGTAAGCTCGGACGGAAAAGTGGTTTTCACTTTGTCCGGACACAGCCTATAAGGCCCGGACGTTTTGCGAAGGCTCGGTCTCATGCTTATCGACGACGCCGTTTTTCTCGGCACCTCGACCAAACCGGAATATCTGGCGCTGAAATATGCCAACCGCCACGGGCTCGTTACCGGCGCCACGGGCACGGGCAAGACCGTCAGCCTGCAGGTCATGGCGGAAGGGTTTTCGCGTGCCGGGGTGCCGGTCTTCTGTGCCGACGTCAAGGGCGACCTTTCCGGCATCGCCATGAAGGGCAAGGCCCAGGATTTCTTGCTGAAGCGGGCGGAAACCATCGGATTCGACGACTATGTTTTCGAATCCTTTCCGACCATCTTCTGGGACCTGTTCGGCACAAAGGGCCATCCCGTCCGTACCACCGTGACCGAGATGGGGCCGTTACTGCTTGCGCGCATGCTCGGGCTCAACGACACCCAGGAAGGCGTTTTGAACATCGCCTTCAAGCTGGCCGACGACGAAGGGCTGGCGCTGCTCGATCTCAAGGATCTGCGCGCCCTGCTGATCCACATGGACGAGCGCGACAAGGAGATCTCGGCGCGCTATGGCCGCGTGTCCTCGGCGTCAATCGGGGCCATCCAGCGAGCGCTGTTGGTGCTCGAACAACAGGGCGGTGAGAACTTTTTCGGCGAACGCGCCCTTGATATCGCCGATCTGATGCGGACCGCCCGCGACGGCCGCGGCTATGTTTCGGTGCTTGCCGCCGACCAGTTGATGCAGGCGCCACGCCTTTATGCGACCTTCCTGCTCTGGCTGCTCAGCGAGCTGTTCGAGGAGCTGCCGGAAGTGGGCAATCCGGACAAGCCGAAACTCGTGTTCTTTTTCGACGAGGCCCATCTTTTGTTCGACGAAGCGCCCAAGGCCCTGCTCGACAAGATCGAACAGGTGGTCAAGCTGGTGCGCTCGAAAGGGGTCGGGGTCTATTTCGTTACCCAGAACCCGGCCGACATTCCCGAGGACGTGCTGGCCCAGCTCGGCAATCGCGTACAGCATGCCTTGAGGGCCTATACGCCGCGCGAGGCCAAGGCGGTGCGCGTCGCCGCCGAGACGTTCCGGCCCAATCCCGCCTTCGATACCGCCGAGGCGATTACGCAACTGGCCGTGGGCGAGGCGCTGGTTTCGACGCTTGAGGCCAAGAGCGTACCATCGGTGGTCGGCAAGACGATCATGCGGCCGCCCTCGTCGCGCATGGCGCCGATTACGCCGGCCGAACGCGAGGCGATCATCGCCGCCAGTCCGGTGTCCGGGCTCTATGACGAGGTGATCGACCGTGACTCCGCATTCGAGATCCTCAAGCGACGAGCGCAGCGTCACGCCGAGTTGCAGCAGGAGCAGGAAAAGCGCGCGGCGCGGTCATCCCCCGGCAAAAGGACAGGCACGCGCGGGACAAGCGCGCCGCGCCGGTCGAACCGGGAAAGCACCACCGAGGCTGCGATGAAGAGTTTTGCGCGCACCATGGCGCGCGAGCTCGGCCGCTCTCTGGTGAGGGGTATTCTCGGTTCCGTCAGTCGCGGGCGCTGACAAATGAGCGATATCGAAATCCAGACCGCCCCCACACTGGCAATCTTCGCCGCCGCCGCCCTGCCGGGCGATCCCGACTACACACGCATCGTCTCGCTGGCGGGCACCCTGTTCGCGCGCAACGGGGTCAAGCTTGTCCTGCCTGTCGAGGGCGGAGCCTATTGCCGGCCGCTGGTGACGGCCGCGCGGGGCGCGGGTGGCGAGGTGACGCTCATTTCCGACGGCAGCCTGACCCCGGACGCCTTCGCCGAAGGATGCGAGGTCGAGGTCATTGAGGAGGAAGAGGCGCGCTTTCAGCACCTGAGCGAGCTGGCCGACGGCTTTGTTGGCTTTCCCGCCGGCATCCGCGCTGTTCGCGCCATGTTCAATGTCTGGGTTCTGGCCGGCGGTGGCGCCAGTGGCAAGCCGGTGGCCCTTTTGAATCGCAACCGCGCCTACGAGGTGCTGCGCGGCTTTGGCGTGGACGTCTTGTCCCATTCGCTGGCCCAGGCCGACCGGATGCTGATCATTGCCGAAACGACCGAGGATTTGTGGGCCCAGTTACGGCCCCGGCTCGCCTGAAATCCCGTCGGTTCGCGGGTCCATCGGCTGCATTCATGGGGGTCCGGTAAACCAGACGTTCAGCATTTGCCGAGAATTCCGGCGTCGTTTACTGCCCCGAGTCCGGCACGCGCGTAAACTTTGCCCCAGTGAGGCGCGATGGCGATCCCGCCGGGACAGCCCGCGTGCAGTTCGGGGCAAAAAGATGAGACAGTTGACGCTTGCTGAGATGGGGGCCGGGCTGGTTCTGATCGCCGCGTTGACACTGCCGCTGGCGGGCTGTTCCTCGGCCGGCATGAGCGCCTTCGGCGGATCGAGGCTCGACATCGCCGACCTGCCGGCGGATGCGGCGCTGACCGAGGATGCCGCGCTTCATGAGGCGCGCGCCCATTTCCGCAACGACGATTTCGGCTATTCCGCAGCCTATTACAAGAAGGCCGTCGAGCTTGATCCCGACAATGCCGAAGCCCTGTTCGGCCTGGGCGCTTCCTACGATCACCTCGGTCGCTTCGACCTTTCCGATCGTGTCTATGTCGCGCTCATCAAGGTCGCGGGGCCGACCGTGCAGTACTACAACAATGTCGGCTATTCCTACATGCTGCGCGGCGATCTCAAACAGGCGCTCATCAGCTTCCGCAAGGCGGAGCAGATCGATCCGGACAACATCGTCGTGACCAACAACATCCAGCTCCTTGCCGACGCGTCCAACAGCGTCGGAGCATAGACGCGCTGGCGGCGCGGTGTCCGGGATGCGATCTGCCTGACCATTAACCTGTTATTTTTTAGGGCAAATTTGCGCCTGAAAATGCGCAAAGCCTTAAGGTTGCAGAGAGATCTTGCAGGAAATTCGTTTGAGGATAAAACGTGCAAGTTCTTGTCGCGGACGATAGTTGGTCCGCCTTAACGTATCTGTCCCGATTGCTTCGAGATACCATCAGGGACCTGGTGGTTGATGCTTTCGACAACCCTCTCCAGGCGTTGCAGGCCTCGGCATGCCGGCAATACGATCTCGTTCTGATCGATCACATCATGCCGGAACTCGACGGCATCGAGTTTACCAAACGGCTTCGCACCATGGACAGCTACCAGTCGGTGCCGGTCATCATGGTGACCTCGGACGGCACGACCGAGATTCGGCGAGAGGCCATTGAGGCGGGTGCGACCGACTTCATAACCAAGCCTTTCGATTCGATCGAACTGCAGGCCCGGGTGCGCAACCTTCTCGCATTTCGCAAAGCACAGATCGAGCTGGCTTCCCAGGCGACGATGCTGGCGGCCAAAGTGGATGAGACCATGCGCGATCTGGTCGCGCGGGAAGAAGAAGTGATCTGGCGTCTGGCCAGAGCCATCCAATACCGCGATGGAGAAACCGGGGAACATGTTTATCGCGTGGCGCAGATCTCCCGCTTGATCGCCGAAGCCATCGGCATGCCTGCCGACCGCTGCCGTACGATCTATTTGGCGGCGCCGCTGCACGATGTTGGCAAGATCGGGATCGAAGATGCCATATTGTTCAAACCCGGAAAGCTCACCCCCTCAGAAATGAAGCGCATGCAGGAACATGTCGGCATTGGCGCGCGTATTCTCGAAAACGGCAATTCCGACATCATCAGAACCGCGGAACTGATCGCACAGAGTCATCACGAACGTTGGGACGGCAAAGGCTATCCCGATATGCTGTCGGGCACCGACATCCCCATCGAAGCGCGGATCGTCGCTCTGGCGGACGTGTTTGATGCCCTGTGTTCGGAACGCCCCTATAAAAAGGCCTGGCCGCTCGAGAAGGCGTATGACGAGATCATCAGCCTTTCCGGCACCCATTTCGACCCGGAATGCGTTGCCGCTTTCAAACAAAAATGGCCCGAAATCGTCGCCATGACCTCTCATCGGTCTCTCGCGGTCTGACGCATCCTCTCGTTTCGCTCCTGGACAAGAGATGACGGCCTTTGTGCCCGATGCCATCCATCGGTTCTCGATGGGGGGCTAGTGGTTTTGCGCGCACATCAAGAGGTCCAAAGCGGACGCACCGTCCCTGAAAATACGCGCCAAGTCCGACCATCTCGTGGCGCCTAAGCCATTTTGAATCATTGTATTTTTACCATGTCGCACAGTTGTCGCGCCTACCTTTTGTCTCGACATTGACTCAACTCATCATCCGCACTTCCGGATGAAATGGCTCATCTTTGCGGAATGAAGGGATTTCGCCGAAAAACTGATCAGTCTGTATAAGTTTATCGCACGCGTCAGATGGCATTTCTACGCAATTTCCATTTCACACCCTTCAGACAAGACCGCCACAAATCAAAAAACATCATTGTTTAATTTTCGCCGTTGTCAATAAAACTAGAGAAGATAAGAGTATTAAGCCACTTTAGGATCATTATAAAGTCAGTTGTATATAATGAATCCTGTATTGTGCAACATCATATTAACAAATGCGGGGCTAGCCTACTCAAGTTATTCAACGCCGCCGAAATCCCGCAGGCAGTACACCCACTGCCCCTCGGATACGGAAAGTGTTGTCTCGCAAATCTGCAGATCTGCGGGTTTGCATTGAGGACGCCATGAGAAAACAGACAGTTCACTATGTGAAACTGGCGGGGGACCTATATCTTCGTCAGGCTGAAGAGGTGCGCGAAACGCTTCGCTCCGCGCTCGAAACCAATCAAACGGTTCACGTCCACACCACTGCGATTACCGAACTCGATCTCAGCATCGTTCAGCTCCTGATTGCCGCCTTCCGGAGCGCCGGCGCTGCCGGCAAGAGCTTTTCGGTGAGTATCGCCACGGGCAGTGTCTTCGAAAACGTTCTCCTCCGTGGCGGGTTCATCCGGAACGACGGCACGTCGCTGACACCCGATGCTGATCTATGGGCGCACTGCGACGCCGCCAGCTGAACCGAAAGATAACAGCATGACAAAAACGATATTGACCATCGACGATTCTGCCTCAGTCAGGCAGATGGTTTCTCTGACCCTGTCCGCCGCCGGACACAATGTGATCGAGGCGGTCAACGGGCAGCAGGGTCTTGAGAAGGCCACCAGCGAAACGGTTCACGCGGTCCTGACCGACCTGAACATGCCGGTGATGTCCGGCATTGAGTTCTTGAAGAAATTCCGTGCGCATCCCGCTTCAAAAGGCGTTCCCGTCATCCTGCTCACCACCGAATCCGATGATGGCCTCAAGGCCGAGGCCAAGGCTGCCGGTGCGACGGGATGGATCGTCAAACCCTTCAAGCAGGAACAGTTGGTGGCCGTCATTAAGAAAGTGACCGGACTATGAGCACAGACCCCGCCGACACCTTCCGTCAGGAAGCACGCGAACTGCTCGACCAGCTCGAACAGGGATTGCTCGACCTCGAACGCACACCCGAGGATACCGAACTCATCAACACGGTTTTCCGCGCCCTTCACACCATCAAGGGGTCCGGGGCGATGTTCGGTTTTCTCGAAGTCGCTGCCTTCGTGCATGAATTCGAAACCGCCTTCGACAGCGTCCGCAAAGGAAAGACCAGCGCCACGTCGGCGTTGATCGCCATCGCTCTGGACGCCAAGGACCATGTGTCGATGTTGATCGAAGGAGGTGTGGTCGACAAGGATCGTGGCGCCAAGATCGTCTCGGCACTGCGTGAAGCAACCCAAACCGGCGCCGAAAAGGAAGCAACGACCGAACCGCCTTCCGATACTTCGGAACAGGCAGCTAGTACGCCGGCGTCGGAAAAAAAGCTCTGGCGCGTGATCATTCGTCTGCCGAGCAACTGCATGGAAAACGGCACCAATCTGCTTTCCCTGCTCGACGAAATCCGCGAAATCGGGCCGTGCACGATCACGGCTCTGACGGATCGCGTTCCGGCGCTCGAAGAGATCGACACCTCGATTACCTATCTGGGCTGGCAGGTCGACATCGAAGCGGAAGATCCGCGGAACGCGCTCAATGATGTCTTCCTGTTTCTGATCGACGACATGGAATTGACGGTCACGCCGCTCGATGCGGCGACGGATGCCGAAGCGGTTCACGTGCCGTCCGAAGCGCCGGCCGAGGCAGCAACGGACTCGGTAGCGCCGCCTCCCGAAAACCAGCCGGAACCGACAGCTCGTACGGAGCAGGTAAAGGCACAACCCGCCGCACACCCGACCACCGACCCCGCAACCAGGCCCGCTGGCCAATCGACGAAAGATGCTGGGGCTGCCGGCATGTCGCTGCGCGTTCCCGCCGAACGGCTCGACGAGTTGATGGACCGCGTCGGCGAACTGGTCATTGCCCAGTCCAGGCTGCAGCAGATCGCGGGCGAGAACAGCGACCCAGGCCTCAAGACCGTCACCGAAGAACTTGAGCGGCTGTCCTCGGGCCTGCGCGACACCGCCATGGGCATCCGCATGGTGCCAATCGGCAGTCTGTTCAGTCGCTTCCGCCGACTGGTCCACGATCTGTCGCATGACCTCGACAAGCAGATCGAGTTCATCACGACCGGCGAAGAAACCGAACTCGACAAGACCATGATCGAGCGTCTGGCCGATCCGCTGGTGCATCTCATCCGCAACGCCGTCGATCATGGCGTCGAGTCCAAACAGGCCCGCCTCGCGGCCGGAAAGGCGGCGAAGGGCTCGGTGCGGCTCGAAGCCGTCTATGCCGGCGCCGAGGTCGCGATCTCGGTCAGCGACGATGGCGCGGGACTCGACACGGCGCGCATCCGGGCCAAGGCCGAAGAAGCCGGTCTTTTGTCGGCAGATACCAAGATCACCGATCACGAACTCAAACAGATGGTCTTTGCGCCGGGCTTTTCAACGGCCAAGGAAGTCACGTCCCTGTCGGGTCGCGGCGTCGGCATGGATGTGGTCAAACGCACCATCGATGGGTTGCGTGGCAATATCGAGCTGTCCTCGGAGCTGGGCAAGGGCACGACCGTGACCCTCAGGTTGCCGCTGACGCTGGCCATCATCGACGGCATGCTCGTCCGCGTGGGCGAGGGCCGCTACACCATCCCGCTTTCGGCGGTTGTCGAATGCATCGAGATGCCGGACTCCGTCGAGATCAATGCCCGCGGCCGGTCGTTCCTCGACATTCGCGGCGAACTTGTTCCGTTCCTCGATCTCAGGGAAACCTTCGCCGTCTCAGGAACGCGGGAAGACCTTCAGAAGGTCGTCATCGTGCAATGCGGCGAAGAAAAGGTCGGTCTGGTCGTCGACCAGATCATCGGCAATTTCCAGACAGTCATCAAACAGCTGTCCAAACTGCACTCGAACCTGAAGGCCTTCTCCGGCGCCACCATCCTTGGCGACGGGACGGTCGCCCTTATTCTCGACACCGTGAACCTCGTCGCCATGGGGCAAAATCACGGTGAACACCATGAACCCAGAGGCAAAGCAGCATGAGTACACAACAACAAGGTACCATGACGGCACTTACTCTTCGATTGCAGGACGAGATATTTGCCATCCGGGCCGAACATGTCCGCGAAATCCTCGATCTGGTGCCGATCACCAGGGTGCCCGGTGCCTCTCCCTTCGTTAATGGGCTGATCAATGTGCGCGGCCGTGTCGTGCCGCTGGCCGACATGCGCGTCGTGTTCGGCATGGATCGTCCCGAACCCGATGAAGACACACGCATTGTCGTCGTCGAACTCGAAATGGGGGCCGACACGACCATCGCCGGCATCATTGCCGACAAGGTCGAAAGCGTCACCAATATCGAGGCTGAATCCATCCAGGACGCCCCGCGTGTCGGCATGCGCTGGCGCAAGGATTACGTTCAGGGGATTGGCAAGCGCGACGGCGACTTCATCATCATCCCCAACCTCCACAAGATTTTTGAAATGCAGGACGCCCCCAATGGGCCCTCCGAAGATGAAAGGGCTTCACTATGAGACTGACCATAAAGACAAAGCTGACAGCGACTTTCGCGGTCGTGGTCGCGCTCTCGGCTGCAAGTATGTTCGTTGCGCTGCAGAATCTCGGAAGCATCAACGATTCGATGCGGAGCATCATCGCGGGTCCGGTGGAACACTCGATTGAGCTCAAGAAGATCGAGGTTGGCATGACCTCCATCGCCAACAGCATCCGCGCCATGACCCTCGCCAAGGACGAGGCGAGCATGATGTCGAAACACAACGAAATCGACGGTACTTTCGACGAAGTTCTGGCCGGGATGAAGGCTATGGACGGCAAGTTCAGCGTGGCGGAATCCAACGTCAACATGGCCAAGGCCATCGAGCTGTTTGCCCAGTATCGTGAATTTGTCACGCAAATCCAGGACGAAATCCTCAAGAACTCCGATGACACCGCCTTCAAGGTGACGACGGGTGAAGGCACGCCGGCCATGAGCGCCTTCAACACCAGCATTACCTCCCTGCGCGATGCCGTCGAGGCCCGGGCATCTAGCGGAGATATCGGAGCTGTCCAGACCTATCGCTCCGTTTACGAGCTGATGCAGGCGACCTCGGAGATCTTCCGCAAGCACCGCAACATCCTGCTTGCCTCTTCCTATCCGGAGAACCAGGACAAGTGGATCGCGGACTATCAGGACGGTTTGGCCAAGGTGCCCGCCACTCTCGATCGTCTCGGCCGGCAAGTCTCCAGCTCGGAAGTGGCGCTGCTCAACCAGGTGAAGGTGGACTACGCCGCCCTGGGAAAGGCCATGGAAAAGGGCAACGCCATTTCGGAACAGCGGTCGCAATACACCTCCATGCAGATCAGCGACAACCTTGCCAAGCCTGTTCGTGACCAGATCAGCACGCTGGTCGACTCCATTGTCGACAGCAACAATGTCGTTCTCGAAGAGGCCACACAGAACGCCAACACTTTGTACGAGCAAAGCCGCATGCTGTTGATCGGCCTGCTTATCGGTTCGGCCCTGATCGCTGCTGCAGCCGCTTTCTGGATCATCATGTCCATCGCACGTTCTCTCAATGGCGCCGTGAGCCTCGCCCGCTCGGTTGCGGATGGCGATCTCGAAGCCAAGGCTGAGATCCGTGGCAATGACGAGGTTGCCGACCTGATCAAGGCGCTCAACGAGATGGTGAACCGTCTGCGCGACGTCGTTTCCAAGGTTGCGACCTCCACCCGCAACGTTGCTTCGGGCAGCCAGGAAATGTCGGCCACTGCCGAACAGCTGAGCCAGGGGGCGACCGAACAGGCGTCTTCCACGGAAGAAGCGTCCGCCTCGATGGAAGAAATGACGTCGACCATCAAGCAGAGCGCCGACAATGCCTCCCAGACCGAAAAGATCGCCCGCCAGTCCGCGGGCGATGCCAAGGCGAGCGGCGAGGCCGTCGACAAGGCCGTCAAGGCCATGCAGACCATCGCCGAAAAGATCATGGTTGTGCAGGAAATCGCCCGCCAGACCGATCTGCTCGCCCTCAACGCGGCGGTGGAAGCCGCCCGGGCCGGCGAACATGGTCGCGGTTTCGCGGTCGTGGCCTCGGAAGTCCGGAAACTGGCCGAACGCAGCCAGACCGCCGCGACGGAAATCTCCACCCTCAGTGCCGACACGGTGAAAGCAGCCCAGTCGTCGGGCGAGATGCTGGCCAAACTGGTGCCCGATATTCAGCGGACGGCCGAACTGGTCGAGGAAATCTCGGCGGGCAGCCGCGAGCAGAATGCGGGTGCGGCCCAGATCAACACGGCAATCCAGCAACTCGACAAGGTTACCCAGCAGAACACCAGCGCCGCCGAGGAAATGTCGGCGACCGCCGAAGAGCTGGCCAGCCAGGCCGAGGAACTGCAAGCCGCAATCGCCTACTTCAAGCTTGAAGAGGCTTTCCGGGCCAAGCCGGAGGCGAGCAAGAAGATCGTGCATCACGCCGTGGTGCATCACGCCCAGCATCCTGGTGCCGACAGCCTGCGTACGGCGGTCATGTCCACGGCGCCGCACATGCAAAAGAATGTGGCTACGGGCGGATTCGATCTCGACATGGGCGACGCCGATGACGAACTCGACAGCGAGTTCACCCGCAACGGCACCGTCTGAGCGAAAGGACGTCTCAGATGACAGACGTCATGCAGTACGTAACCATTGGCGTCGCGAACGAACTTTTCGCGGCGCCGGTGGACCGGGTACAGGAAATCCTGGACGTGTGCCCGATCACCAGACTGCCGCGCAGCCCCGCCAATCTTCTCGGCATGATCGATGTCCGGGGCGAAGGGACACCGGTCTTCGACCTCAGAACGACATTGGACATGCCTGGCAAGGAGGACACCGAAACGACACGTATCGTCGTGCTTTACGTCTCCTCCGGCGATAAGGACCTCCGCGTCGGTCTGAGGGCCGACAGGGTGATCGAAGTCACGGCGCTCGACAGCGAGGAACTGGATCCGCCGCCGCGCGTCAGAGGCGCTTCGGACGGATGCGCCATTGTCGGCATCGGCCGACACAATGGCGAATTCGTCACGGTGCTCGATCTTGACAGCCTTTTGGCCGATGACCTCGTGACCATCAAGGCAGCTTGAGGCTGGTATTTGGATGAGGGGCTGGCCACCAGCCCCTCACGTTTGGAGCAATCGATTTGCCTGCAGCATTGACGCGTTCTCCTGTCGAAATTGAAGACCATTTCAGTTCGCGCGACTTCCAGCGCATCTCCGTGCTTGTGGGAAAAGAGGTCGGTATCAAGCTGCCTCCCAACAAGCAGATGATGGTCGAGGGACGCCTCAGAAAGCGCATGCGCGCCGTTGGGCTGCCATCGCTTGCGTCCTATTGCCGTTGGCTGTTCGACGAAGACGGCCTGGACCAGGAACTGACCCATCTCATCGATGCGGTCACGACCAACAAGACGGATTTTTTTCGCGAACCCGAGCACTACGAATATATCGAGCACACCATCGTGCCCGATCTGATCAAGCGCCGGTACGAACGGCAGCCGAGGATCAAGGTGTGGAGCGCCGCGAGCTCGAACGGCGCCGAAGCCTATTCCATCGCCATGGTGCTCGAGGACATGAAGCGCAATCGCGCCGATTTCGACTATGTCATTCTGGGAACGGATGTTTCAACGGCCATGCTGGCTGTTGGTCGTCGTGCGGTCTATCCGGCCGACCAGATCAGTCCGGTGTCCGCACTCATGCAGGCCCGCTATGTCATGTATGCGCGCCGGCCAGGGCTGCGTCCGGAGGTCCGCATCGTGCCGGAACTCAGACGCCATGTCGGGTTTCGCTATCTCAACCTCATGGATCCCAGCTTTCCGTTCGATCACGACGTCGATGTGATCTTTTTACGCAACGTGCTTATTTATTTCGAACGGGATGTGCAGAACATGATCGTTGCCCGGCTCATCACGCATCTCAGGCCGGGCGGTTACCTGTTATTGGGGCATTCGGAATCGATGGTTGGCACCGGTTTCGCCCTGAGACAGGTGGCGCCGGCGATCTTCCAGAAAAACTGAGGGCAGGCGATATGATCGAAGCCGCTTCGCGAACCGACAAGATCAAAGTGCTTATCGTCGACGATTCCGCCTCCGTACGGAGAACACTCAGCGACATCCTCGGCAGCGATCCTGCCTTCGAGGTCATGCCGCCCGCCAACGATCCGTATGTGGCCGCCGAACGAATCCGCCATCAGATTCCGGATGTCATTTTTCTCGACATCGAAATGCCGCGCATGAACGGGCTGACCTTTCTCAAAAAGCTGCAGGCGCAAAAGCCCATTCCGGTCGTGATCTGTTCCAGCGTCGCGGGAAAACGGCTCCGAACCGATGCTGGAGGCGCTGGAAGCCGGCGCGGTAGACGTGGTGACCAAGCCGCGTGTCGACACCGCCCAGTTCCTCAACGATTCCCGCGTCAGGATCTGCGATGCCGCCAAGGCGGCCGCACAGGCCCGCATGCCAGGCGTACGCCGTCGGGTGCCTGTTCTGCAGGTCGAAACCAAACACAACGCCGATGCGGTCATCGCACCCCTTTCCGCTGTGCGGGCGGCCTCGCTCGCGACACGCACGCCGACGACCGAGCCGGTCATCTGCATCGGTGCATCGACCGGCGGTACCGAGGCCCTCCGCGAAGTGCTGACGGCCCTGCCCGCAGACACCCCCGGCATCGTTATCGTCCAGCACATGCCCGAAAGATTCACCGACGCCTTCGCGCGTCGGCTCAATGCGTGTTGCGCCATAGATATCGCCGAAGCGTGCGACGGCGACGTGGTGAGCCGAGGCCGCGCGCTGATCGCGCCGGGCAACCAGCACATGCTGCTCAGGCGCACAGGCTCGCGCTATTCGGTCAATGTGGTCGATGGCCAGCTGGTCTCGCGTCACAGGCCCTCGGTGGACGTGCTGTTTCGCTCGGCCGCGCAGAATGCGGCGGGCAACGCGGTTGGTTTTCTGCTGACCGGCATGGGGGACGATGGTGCCACCGGCCTTCTCGAAATGCGTCAGGCCGGGGCGATGACCTATGCCCAGGACGAAGCCAGTTGCGTCGTTTTCGGTATGCCCAATGCGGCCATCGAGCGTGGCGCCGCAACCCGTGTGGTCCCGCTGAAACGCGTGGCGCCGGAAATCATGAATTATGCCGCTCCAACGGAAAACAGGGTGGGCTCGTGAACCAAGTAGTTGGGAACTTACCGCTTCCGGCGTCGGATTCGACAAACGATCTGGCAGAGCTGCAGCGCGGAATCGATGGGCTTCTCGGCGATCTCGCCACGCCCATCGCACAGATCGACACGTGTTTCGTGGCGGTTGGCGACACGCTGGCAGACTGCGCTGCGCTGCTCGGCAAGGTCACGTCGGTTTTCGAAGCCTTGCCGGCCGATCTTTCCGGCGAGGACATGCGCCAGGCGACCGACAAGCTTGGTGCCATTATCCGCCAGGCCGAAGATATCTCCAGTTCGTTCGAAGCGGAACAAGAAGACCTCGGCGCCCTCCAGCAACGCGTGACAACCGCGCGGACGCCCATGAGCGCGCTTCGCAAGGCAATCCAGCTGATTGGCATCGTTGCCATCAATGCCCGCGTGGTCGCCGCCACGATTGCCGGCGAGCGCGAGGAGTTCGACGTCTTCACCACCGACATCGCCGAGTTGGCGCGCGACGCAACCCGGACCATCGAGCTTTTCGCCCGCGCTTACGAGCAATTGTCGACCGATGTCGGAAAGGCCACCGAGCAGCGTTTGCGCTTTCAAAAGACCCAGCAAGGTGCCTTGCGTCAGGCGTCCATCCAGTTGGCGCGCAATCTCGACCAGGTGAGCCAGCACCAGAAACGGGCGGCCGAAACCAGTACCGAAACCAGTCGCATCACCCGCGACGTCTCATCGCGCGTCGGCGCGACCGTCATTGCGCTTCAGGTCGGCGATTCCACGCGTCAGCGCATCGAGCATGTGGCGAACGCCCTTGAAGGGACGAAACACCTGCTGGACCACAGGCACGATCCCGCCTTCGACGCCGCCCGAACGGGTGAAGAGGCAAACGCAACGCTTTACGTTCTGGGCGAGCTTCTCGCCGCCGCCCTTTCCGATTACGACCGCGATGTCGCAAGCGCCGAAAGCGCCCTGCGGGGACTTGGCGACGATGCCAATGCCATTTTGTCGATCAGTCGCGATCTTTATGGCCAGCAGGATGGTCAGGGAGCTTCGGCGCTCGGCTCGCTGGGGGCGGACATCCGCGTCTTCGCCCGTTTGTTCGAAGCGTGCGACACCGACAGGCAACAGCTCGACAAGGCCGTCATGGCGGTCGGCGAAACGGTCGACAAACTGCTCAGCCATGTTAACGCCGTGAAAACGATCGAAAGCAACATGCGGCTCGTCACGCTCAACGCCGCGGTCAAATGCGCCCAGCTCGGTCCGCGTGGGCGCGCGCTCGATGTCATATCCACGCAACTGCGCGAACTCACCGCCAATACCGTCGAAGCGGCCGAAGCGACCTTGCTGATCCTCAACGAGGCGTCCACCAGGGCCGGCAACATGATCGCCCGCTCCGATGGCTGTTCATTGAAACGCATCGAACTCCTGATCGGTAACGCGATGGAGGCCATCGGCCTTTTCGAACACCTGGACCAGCGCATGAGCGCGGCGATGTCCCTGCTCGACGAACAGGGGAAACTGGTCGATCAGGCCTTCGCCGAAGCCGCCCGGCGCTTCGCCGGTCACGCAGGTATATCCGAAGCGCTCGCGGATGCGCGGACACAAGCCGTTGCCCTCGCTGCCACTATGGACCGCAAGGATATCCAGGCCCTGGCATCGCGCGATTCCGGATCAGCATTGTTTGCCCAATTACGGAAAACCTATACGATGGAAAGCGAACGCCGGGTGCATGATGCACTGATCGGTCAGACCGCGCCTGTCGAACCCGAACCGGAAGTGCAAAGCGAAGACGACGATCTCGGCATCGATTTCTTCTAAAGATGTAGGAAAAAGTGGATGCCGGTTTTCGCGAGAAACACTGCGATCCCAAGAAGATAAAGCGCAGATGCCGGTTTTGTCGGGACACATGGTGCGCCAGGACGGCGGCTTTCGGGTTGAACCGTGCCGGATTTTCCCAAGTCTTGATAACGTAAAAAACTGGTAGCGGAGGGGGGACTCGAACCCTCGACACGCGGATTATGATTCCGCTGCTCTAACCAACTGAGCTACTCCGCCCCATATGCGGCGCGGGGCGTCGCGAGGCCGTCGCGCGTTGCGACGTCGGCGCTTATTAGGGGGCGGTCCCGCGGGTGTCAAGCGGGCAACGCATACGGTTCGCCGACTTGTCGCGGGACGGGAGGACGCAGCGCTTCGATACGCAACGTTGAGGACTGATCGAAAAAGGGTTTGTCGCTGCTCCCGCCACGAAGAACGGAGCTGTGCTGCCGGTTCCGCTATCGGGAAGCGAAGGGATGCAGACCGGACGGGTGGCCGTGGCGTCCCTGGCTCGGGAATGGCAGGATTTCGGCACTGCGCTGGCGCGACATGTCCCCGAGCGGCGAAGCGAGTGCGGCAAGACGCAGCCCGAGATGCAGGGGCGAGATCGGTTTGACGACGATTTCATCGATGCCGCTGGCGCGGCATTGCGCTTTCGACCAGGCGTCGAAATGCCGGACAATGGCCAGGCTCGCCACGGGGCCTTTCAGGCGGAAGTCGGCGAGAATCGGTGTGAAGGCTTCATAAAAGCCACTGTCGAATTCAAAATTGCAGGCGATGACCGACGGGTGGAAGCTTTTTGCGGTAAGACCGGAGGCATCGGCAAAGGCATGAACCTCAATGTCCGGCCAACTCGTCAGAACCGATTCCGCGAAGGCGCTGAAAGCGGCATTCGGCGAGATGAAGGCGATATGGGCGATATCCTCAGCCATGTTTTCCCCTCAGCTCCCGACCATGGTTAACGAAGTGTTAACACTGCCGATGTCGGGGATGCAAACACCCTGAGGGGAAACAAAAGCTGGGATAACAGAAAAAAGTCCGGCGTGATGCCGGACTTTTGTCAGCGTGCCGTTTTTTTTGGCGAAGGCTATCGGACCGGAAACGAACCGGCCGGCGAGGCCCGCTTAGGACGCGGCCTCGAAAAGCTCCTCGACATAGTCCCAGTTGACCAGGTTATCGACGAAGGCTTCGAGATATTTCGGGCGGGCGTTGCGATAGTCGATGTAGTAGGAGTGCTCCCACACATCGACGCCCAAAAGCGGCGCGGCGCCATGAACCAGCGGATTTTCGCCGTTCGGGGTCTTGGTGATTTCCAGCTTGCCGTTCTTGAGGGTCAGCCAGGCCCAGCCCGATCCGAACTGAGTCGCGCCGGCATTGATGAAATCGGCGCGGAACTTGTCGTAGCCGCCCAAGTCGCTGTCGATCTTTGTCGCAAGCTTGCCGGGCAGCTTGGTGCCGCCACCGTTCGGCGCCATCCACTTCCAGAAATGGGCATGATTGAAATGCTGGCCGGCATTGTTGAACACGGCGGCATTCTTGCCGAAGCTTTCCTTGATCACGTCCTCAAGGCTCTTGTCTTCGAAGCCGGAGCCGACCAGGGCCTTGTTGCCGTTGTCGACATAGGCCTTGTGGTGCTTGTCGTGGTGGTACTCCAGTGTTTCGGCCGACATGTAGGGCGCGAGCGCGTCGTAGGAATAGGGAAGTGCGGGCAGTTCAAAAGCCATCGAAAGCCTCCTGAATTTTTTGGTGGAACGCGATTGCGTTGGGCCTGACGCTCAATATAGGGAGTCGATCCGCCTGCGACAATGCGGCGCATGTCGATTGGGTCAGGAAATCCGACGTCGGCGTAAAGACAAAACGGCAACAAGCGGGAAAAACGCCGATCCGGGTGACGCATCGATCAATCGGAAAGCACGGATCGGCCGGGCATCCTGAAAAGGACGCCCGACCGGGTATCGCTATTTTGCCGAAGCCACGGCGTCGACTGCCGCGATGGGTTTGCTCATTAAAAGCGCGACGCCGGTCCAGGCGAACCAGACGATGAAGCCGAGGCCGAAAATGGCGCCGCCGATTTCGCCGAGACCCGGGATGGTCGAGCCGAGGCCGGCCAGCCCGATCAGAAAGCCGAGCCAGGTCAGAAGCCGGGGCAGGGCGCCCGTGTGCAGCGCGGCGGCGCTGACGAACAGCACCCAGACGCCGCCGACGATCTCGTTGCCGCCGCCAATGCCGATTTCGACCGTGTGCAGAACGTGCCAGAGCGAAGCCGCCGCCGCCGGATCCATGGCATAAACCTTGACCACCTCGTTCATGCCGACATTGGCGATCATGCCGCTGGCAATGACCAGCGTGGCCCAGATGACGCCGAACACGCCCGACACCAGCGCCATGCCCGGCGCGCCGTCACGGAAGCGCTGGGTGAGCGCCACCGCCAGAATGGCCAGGAACACGCCGTTGATAACGTAGATGATCATGTTCCACAGATACATGATCGTGGTGTTTTCAAAGAAAAAGGCAACAGCCGTGTTGGCATCGATAGAATCGGTGCCGTATCCGGACGGCGCCAGTAGTGTTGCAAGGAAGATAAAGCCAATGATGTAGCTTGCAGCGTCAATCAAGGCGGCGATGCCACCCCATTGCTGGAGAGTCTTCATTTCGTCCCTTTCCGTGAGCCGCCACCGAAACGACGGAGAATTGATCCTTTTTGTGAAGTGCGTCGGTACGCGAAAAAACGAGCGTCGGCGGATACGGACGACGGCTATGCACGTCAATCTGGATTCCTAAAGTTGTGTTCAAATAGGACCTATCTGTTGCACAATTGCACCACGGCCGCAGAACTGAACAATCCTGCGGCCGCGAATACTCGATAAATACGGAAAGCGTTATGTCCGGAGGGCGCAAAACGAGAGCATCGGGCGAAAAGCGAGCCCCGCTTTTCGCAAAAGGAGGCAAACGGCCCACGGAATTACCGCGCGCCCTTTGGAGGCGCGCGATGATGCTCGTCGTGTTTCACCAAGACAGGAGGCGGTCTAGCCCGGCAGGTTCTCCAGCCCCGTGATCCAGAGTGCAAAGGCCTGGGTCAGCGCCACTTCCTTCAGACGATCGAAGCGGCCCGAGGCGCCGCCATGGCCGGCGCCCATGTTGGTCTTGAGAAAGAGCGGATTGTCGTCGGTCTTGGATGCGCGAAGCTTGGCGACCCATTTCGCCGGTTCCCAATAGGTCACGCGCGGATCGGTCAATCCGCCCAGGGCAAAGATTGGCGGATAGGGTTTGGCTTCGACATTGTCGTAGGGCGAATAGGAGGCAATCAGCTTGTAGTCGGCCTTCGAGGCGATGGGATTGCCCCATTCCGGCCATTCCGGCGGGGTGAGGGGCAGGGTGTCGTCGAGCATGGTGTTCAAGACGTCGACGAACGGCACCTGGGCGACGATGCCGGCCCAGAGGTCGGGGCGCATATTGGTGACGGCGCCCATCAACATGCCACCGGCCGAACCGCCTTCGGCGACGATGCGCCCCTTCGCGGTGTAACCCTTATCGATCAGCATCTCGGCGGCCGCGATGAAATCGGTGAAGCTGTTGAGCTTGTTCTCGTGCCGTCCCAGCCGGTACCAGCGATAGCCCTTGTCCTTGCCTCCACGGATATGAGCGGTGGCGTGGATCATGCCGCGATCGACCAGCGACAGGACCGAGACGGAAAAATGCGCCGTCATGGAATAGCCGTAGGCGCCGTAGCCATAGAGCAGGACCGGCGTATCGCCGGTTTTCTTGAGGCCCTTGCGGTAGAGCAGGGTGACCGGCACCTTCTCGCCGTCCGGCGCCGTGGCGAACAGACGTCTGGTTTCGTAATCGTCCGGGTTGTGGCCGGATGGAACCACCTGTTCTTTCCTCAATACGCGTTCGCCCGTAATCAGGTCGAGATCGTAGGTACGGCTCGGCGTGGTCGGCGAGGAATAGGAAAAACGGATGGTGGTGGTGTCGAACTCATAGCCGGACGACACGCCCAGCGAATAGGCTTCCTCTTCGAAGGCGACGTCGCTTTCCGTGCCGGTTTCGAGATCGCGAACGACGATGCGCGGCAGGCCCTCTTCCTTTTCGAGACGCACGAGGCGGCCCGAGATCACGAACATCGCCGTGATGAGAACGCCTTCGCGGTGTGGGATCAGATCGGTCCAGTTTTCCGGCCCCGGGTTGTCGGCCGGAACGGTGACGATCTTGAAATCCTCGGCGCCCTCGGCGTTGGTATGGATGAACAGGGTGCCGTTACGCTCGTCGACATCGTATTCGCGCCCGGTCTGGCGCGGAGCGACAAGACTCGGCGCACCGGGATTTTCCGCATCGATCAGCCACATTTCCGAAGTCTGATGGTCGTGAGCGCTGATCACGATGTATTTGCGCGACAACAACATGCCGACACCGACGAAAAAGCCCGGATCGGTTTCTTCGTAGATCACCTCGTCATCGGCCTGCGCCGTGCCGAGCGTATGGCGCAACACCCGGAAGGGCCGGTGCATGTCGTCGAGTTCGGTATAATAGAGGGTCTTGCTGTCAGGGCCCCACACACCGCCGCCGGCGGTCCGTTCGATACGGTCCTCAAGTTCGGTGCCGGTCGCGAGATCGCGGACGACGAGCGTATAATATTCCGATCCCTTGCGATCGGCCGCCCATGCCATGAGTTTATGATCGGGCGAATGCGACGCGCCACCGAAGCCAAAATACGCCGTCCCCTCGGCTTCTATATTGCAATCGATCAACACCGCTTCGGCGCCGCCCTCGCGTGGCGTGCGCACGAGCACCGGGTACTGCTTGCCCTCGAGCATACGCGAGAAATAGGCGTAGGGTCCGTCCGGGGTTGGAATGGAACTGTCGTCTTCCTTGATACGGCCACGGATCTCCTTGTAGATCGTGTCGGTCAAGGCTTCGGCCTTTTCTCCGAACCCGGCTTCGAACCAGTCATTCTCGGCATCGAGATAGGCGCGGATATCCGGCGCCAGCGCGTCCGGGGTCTGCATGACCTCCTGCCAGTTCTCGGCCCTGAGCCAGAAATAGGGATCCTCGCGCGTCATGCCGTGATGGGTCGTCGAATGGGGAATGCGGGCCGCGCGCGGCGGCTGGGGCAGGCGTTTATCCATTTGTTCCTAGTCCTTGGAAGAAGGCTTGAAGTCGAGCGCCACGCCATTCATGCAGTAACGCAGCCCGGTCGGCTTGGGGCCGTCGGGGAATACATGACCCAGATGCGCGTCGCAATTGGCGCATCTGACTTCGGTCCTATGCATGAAGAGCGTGCGGTCGTCGAGTTCCAGAACCGCCTCGGCGTTTGCCGGCGCATAAAAGCTCGGCCAGCCCGAACCGCTGTCATATTTGGCATCGCTTTGGAAAAGCGGCGCGCCGCAATTGACGCAACAATAAACACCGTTGCGCTTTTCGACATTGAGCGGGCTTGAAAACGGCTGCTCGGTGCCGCATTCGCGGGTCACCCGGAACTGCTCCGATGTCAGGTTCTGTGCCCACTCTGTCGCGGGCTGGTCTTTTTTCGTTGTGCTCATTTTCAGCGACCTCGAACGCGCTGTTTCTGGAGCAGGGCGTTTTGATTGCATCAAACCGCCCGGCTCCCGTTCTCTGGTGGTTGCGGCGGTTTTTACGAAAAGCCGCAAACCCACTTTTTCACCCACCGCTCCAGATCTTTCATTTGGGCATTGTTGTGAGCATTTGCCACTATTTCCGGACTATTGACAGATAAACAGGCGATCACAAGCGAATGATCTTGTCCCGACAGAGCGAGGCGTTACCTTGAACGGTGACGATTCGAACCCCAGATGGGGTGCTCTACCGGTACTATGCCTGCGCGACGGGGGTCCCTTGACAGAAAGCCTGGTTTTTTCCGTTGCGTTCGTGCCGATCGCACCGTTTCTCGCCGCCATTCTGGCGCCATTCATCCATCGTCTGCTCGGCGCGGCGGCGGGCTGGGTGCTGGCTATCGTACCCGCCGGGATCTTCATCTTCCTGCTCCGGTTTATCGGACCGGTTGCCGATCATCAGGCCTTCGCGGCCTCGCTTAGCTGGATTCCCGATTACGGGATCACCTATTCCTTCTTCATCGATGGGCTGAGCCTGACGTTCGCGCTGCTGATCTCGGGCATCGGCACCGTCATCATGGTCTATTCGGGAGCCTATCTCAAAGGCCACGTCCATCAGGGCCGGTTCCTAAGCTTCATGCTGATGTTCATGGGCTCGATGCTCGGCATCGTTCTGGCCGACGACATGATGCTGTTATTCGTCTTCTGGGAGCTGACCACCATCACCTCGTTCCTGTTGATCGGGTTCGATCATTCCCGCGAGGCGGCGCGACGGGCGGCGATCCAGGCGCTGGTGGTGACCGGCGGCGGCGGGTTGGTCTTGCTGGCCGGTCTTGCCCTTTTGCACCTGTGGTCGCCCGAGGCGGTGCCCGGCGGCACCTGGCTGATCAGCGCCCTGCGCAATCATGGCGATTTGTTGCGCGAAAGCGCGCTTTATCTGCCCATCCTCTTGATGGTGCTGGTCGGGGCCTTCACCAAATCGGCGCAGTTCCCGTTCCAGTTCTGGCTGCCCAATGCCATGGAAGCGCCGACGCCGGTCTCCGCCTTTCTGCACTCGGCAACCATGGTCAAGGGCGGCGTCTACCTTCTCATGCGCCTTAACCCGCTGCTCGGCGGCGAGAGCGCGGGGGTGTGGCATGTGCTGCTCATCACGTTCGGCGGCATCACCCTTTTGTGGGGCGCGACACTGGCCCTGAGACAAACAGATCTCAAACAGATGTTGGCCCAGACGACGGTCGCCTCGCTCGGCCTGATGGTCTTGCTGGTAGGGCAGGGGACGGAAGCGGCGATCGCCGGCGCGGTGCTCTATCTGGTGGCCCATGCCGCCTATAAAGGCGGGCTCTTCCTCGTGGCGGGCCTGATCGACCATGGCACGGGCACGCGCGAAATCACCGAACTCGGCGGTCTGTTGAAACAGATGCCGCTGACCTTTGCCGCCGCCGTGCTCGGCGCGCTTTCCATGGCCGGATTGCCATTGAGCATCGGGTTTCTGGCCAAGGAAGAAATGTATCTGGGCTTTGTCGGCGGCGATCCCTGGGCCTATCTGATCATGGCGGCGGTGGTGATCGGCAATGCCCTGATGATGGCGGTGGCGCTGGCCATTGCCGTTCTGCCTTTCATCGGCGAACGGACCAATACACCCAAATCCCCGCATGAAGGACCTGTCGCCATGACCGCAGGGCCGGTGCTGATCGGCCTGACCGCCTTGGCCGGTGGCGTTCTGACCGGATGGCTCGGCGAGGTCTTTCTGGTTCCGACCGGTTCGACGGTCTTCAACGCGGCGATGCATCCGCACTTAAGTCTCGTGCCTGATTTTGCCGCGCTGCCGGTCTATGTCTCAATCCTGACCTGGGCGCTGGGCTTTTTGTTCTTTTTCAAGCTCGGCGAAATCCGCACCGGTCTGAAGGCGCTGCTCGACAGGGTCGGCTGGACCTTCGACAGGATTTTCGACGCGATGATGTCCGGGCTCGTTCGCGGCTCCTACGCCGTCACCCAGGTTTTGCAGAACGGGCGGCTGGAGATCTATCTCTACATCGTCTTTGTCGGCTTCGTTCTGGCCATCGGCACGCCTATTGTCATGACCCAGGCCTGGCCGGTGATCACGGCCTGGCAGCAACCGACCTTCTACGAGGCGGGGGTGATGCTCATCGCTCTTATCGGTCTCGGCACGGTTCTGGCGGCGAAAACGCGGCTGGTCGCCATCGTCTCGCTCGGCATCCAGGGCTTTGCTGTGGCACTGACCTTCATGTTGTTTGGTGCGCCCGATCTGAGTTTCACCCAGTTCATGGTCGAGATCCTGTCGGTGGTCATCCTCGCGCTTGTCATGACGCGGCTCTATCTCGACCAGCGCGACCGGCGCTCCGGAGGCGAGATGCTGCGCGATGGCGGACTGGCGCTTCTCGGTGGGGCGGCGGTGAGCGTCTTGCTGCTCGTCATCCTGCAATATCCGCTCGACATGCGCCTGACCGAACTGTTTGCCGCGACCAGCGTCCCGATCGCCCATGGCCGCAATATCGTCAACGTCATCCTGGTCGACTATCGCGGTCTTGATACGCTTGGCGAGATCTCGGTGGTCATGACCGCCGGCATCGCCATCTTCGCCTTGATCCGCATGCGCGGCGGCGGACCGCAGACCGGCATCGGCGCCAAAAAGCCCGATGAAAAACAACAAGCCAAGGGAGCGGACGCATGAATACGGTGATCTTCAAAACGGTCGCGCCGATCATTGCCGCCATCATGCTGGTGTTTTCGGTTTTCGTTCTGCTGCGCGGCCATAACGAGCCGGGCGGCGGCTTTATCGGCGGGCTTATCGCCGCCTCCGCCATTGCCATTTACGGCATCGGCGCCAGCGTCGAAGAGGTACGCAAGGCCATGAGGGTCGATCCGCTCGCCATCGCCGGACTGGGCGTCATCCTCGCGGCGAGCACGGGGCTGATCTCGGCCTTTTTCGGGCAGCCCTTCATGACGAGCCAATGGCTCTATTTCACCTTCGCGGACAGCAACGTGGCCCTGTCGACGCCCATGTTTTTCGATATCGGGGTCTATCTCGTCGTTTTCGGCACCATTTCCGCCGTGGCGCTGGCGCTCGAAGAGCCGGAGGACGAGAAGAAATGATCGAAACCGCCTATGCCGTTCTGATCGGCCTGTTCTTCGCCACCGCCATCTATCTCATCCTTTCCAAGGCGGTGATCCGCATGCTTTTGGGCGTGTCCATCCTGGGCAATGCGGTCAACCTCCTGATTTTCACGGCGGGACGGCTGACGCGGGAAGTGCCGCCGATCGTCACCGGCGACGGCACGACGCTGACCGAGCCTTTCGCCAATCCGCTGCCGCAGGCGCTGATCCTCACCGCCATCGTCATCGGGTTTGCCATGTTCACTTTCCTGCTCGTGCTCGGCTATCGCGCCTATCAGGAACTGAACGCCGACAATACCGACACCATGCGCCTGACCGAGCCGGTCAAATCCGCGCCGCCTCCTGTCAATTATTGAGCAAAGATCGATGGCCGTATCCGAACACACCACCGACCTGACCAACCTGCCGACGGCGCTGATCGATCATGCGACGGCGATCGGGGACTGGGTCCTTATCCTGCCGGTCGTCCTCGGCCTGATGGGGGGCGCCTTTCTGCTGGTCATGCGCAAGTCCCATAACGGGCAGGCCGCCTTTGCCATCCTCGTGACCATCGGGATCGTCCTCAGCGACGCGACGCTGTTGATGCGAACGCTCGACGGACCGGTTTCCATGACCATGGGCAAGTGGCTGCCGCCCTTCGGCATCAGCTTTACCGCCGATGTGATGAGCGCCGCCTTTGCGCTGGCTGCCGCGCTGGCGACGCTGGCCGTGCTGTTTTACACCCAGCCCAATGTCGAGCCGCGCGAGGTGCGTCACGGTTTCCATTCGCTGGTGCTCTTGCTGCTGGCGGGGGTGAGCGGGGCATTCCTGACCGGCGACATCTTCAACCTTTATGTCTGGTTCGAGGTGATGCTCATCGCCTCGTTCGGCCTCATGATCATGGGCGGGCGCAAGATCCAGCTCGATGCCGCGATCAAGTACGGCTTTCTCAATTTCCTGGCGACGACCTTTTTCCTGATCGGACTCGGGTTCCTTTACGGCCTTGTCGGCACGCTCAACATGTCCGACATCGTTCGCGCCGCCGCCGAAGCGCCGAAAGTGCCGATGACGGCCATCGCGGCGCTTTTGTTGCTCGCCTTTGGCATCAAGGCGGCGGCCTTTCCGGTCAATGCCTGGCTGCCGGCTTCCTATCACGCTCCCGATGCCGGCGTGTCGGCCCTGTTTGCCGGCCTTTTAACCAAGGTCGGCGCCTATGTGCTCTTGCGCGTGCTCATCGCCCTGATGCCGGCGAGCCGCGACCTGATGGAGCCGGTGCTAATGGTCATTGCCGCCGGTACGCTGGTTCTGGCGCCGATGGGAGCGCTGGCCCAGACCAATCTGAGACGGGCGCTCGGCTTTTTCGTCATCGGGGGGGTCGGCGCCATCCTTGCCGGTCTGGCGCTCGGCACAACGCGCGGAGTGGCGGGCGGCGCCATTTATGCCTTCAATTCCATGCTGGTGATGACGGCTTTCTATCTCATTTCCGGGCTCATCGAGCGCATGACCGGGGAAACCGACACACGCCAGATGGGCGGGCTCTATGCCGTCAACACACCCGTTTCGATCGGCTTTATCATCCTTGTCTTCGCGGTCGCCGGGTTGCCGCCGAGCTTTGCCTTCTGGCCCAAGCTTCTGCTGGTCGAGGGCAGTCTCGAATCCGGCGCCTACTGGCTACTGGCGGCGATTCTCGTCAATTCCATCCTGACCTCGATCGCCGGCACGCGCCTGTGGGCCCATATCTTCTGGCGTCAGGGCCGGTTCGGTCCTCACTCCGAGGTGCCCAACGACCGGTTGAAACCGCTGTCGCGGGCGCGCAAGGGCTTTTCGCTGATACCGACCGGTGCCCTGATCCTGGCCGTCGCCCTGTTGGGGCTCTGGCCCAACCCGGTCTTTCACGCCGGCAAGATCGCGGCACGCGGCCTGATTGCGCCAACGGCCTATATCGAAGCGACCGGCCTTGCGCCGCTGGACGAGGCCAAGGCAGACGCGCCCGAAATGGAAACGACGGAGGCGGTGCAATGATCTTCGTCCTGGCCGGACTAATTCTGGCCCTTTTGTGGACCGCCATCACCAGCGATTTCACCTTTGGCAATCTGGTGCTCGGCGGCGCTGTCGGTTTCGCGGCGCTGTGGCTGATGCGCGACCAGATCGTGCACCCGACGCTGGCCCGACGGCTGGGGCGGGCGCTGTCGCTGGCCGGGCTCTTTTTATTCGAACTCGCCTTGAGCGCCTTTCGCGTCGCACTGCTCGTTTTGAGACCAGACATGAAACGTCATCTCAAACCGGCGATCATCGCCTTTCCGCTATCGGTCAAGACCGATCCGGAAATTACGCTTCTGGCCAATCTCATCACCCTGACGCCCGGAACGCTGAGCGTCGATGTCTCGAACGACAGGAAAACGCTTTATGTGCACGCCCTGTCGGTTACCGACCGGGACCAGCTCGTCAAGGACATCGCCGGCGGGTTCGAGGCCAAGATCAGGGAGGTGTTCGAATGAGCGGCGCCGAATTTCTCTTGCTCGCGACATCGGCGACCCTGGTCGTTTTGTCTGTCGCCTTCATCCTCACGACCCTGCGCGTCGTCATCGGGCCGGAACTGGCCGATCGCGTGCTGGCGCTGGATATGCTGGTGTCGATCGGCATCGGCTTCATCGCCGTGATCGCGATCAAGACGGGCTTCACGCTCTATCTGGACATCGCCATCGCCCTCGGTCTTGTGGGCTTTCTGAGCACGGTCGCGTTCGCGCGCTACATCCTGACGCGCGGCAAGGCCGATGCCAAAACCGATTCGGAGGAGGCGGCCGGCGATGCTTGACGTTCTTCAATATGTCGCGGGCATTGCCATGCTGATCGGAGGGCTGTTCGCTCTGACCGCCTCGATCGGCGTCTTGCGCCTGCCGGATCTTTACACCCGCATGCACGCCGCGTCCAAGGCCGGCGCCATGGCCACGGGCCTGATGTTCTTCTCAATTGCCTTAATTGCCGCACTTGCACTTGATGGTGCAGTGATCTTGCGTGCTATAATAGGCTTCATATTCGTCCTTTTGACGACTCCTGTTTCAGCACATCTTTTAGCACGAGCAGCATTCCTGTCAGGTTATCGGCCTTCCGAGGTTACGGAAAGGATCGAACTTGACGAGAAGGACATTGGCTGACTAGTGCGAAAATTTTACATACAATCAGTAAAAATGTTTCTGCAACTGCTAATAGTTGCAATTCTGTCTTGAACCCGCTAAATGAACTCACAGTTCATATACAGAGTGAACTTAAAAACAAGAACAAGTAAAGGAAGCCAAATGAACGACCAGTCTTCTTCCGCTCCGGCGCTTGAAGTCGACCTCGTCGAACTCTCCACCGAAATCGTATGCGCCTATGTCAGCCACAACGCGATCAGCCCTTCAGACCTCCAGAAGGTGATTGCCGATGTGCATACCGCCCTGAAGGGGCTTCGTGGCGTGGAAGTCCAGCAGCCGGTTGAAGAGCTTCGTCCGGCCGTCCCCGTAAGGAAATCGGTGGCGCCCGACTATATCATTTGCCTTGAGGACGGCAAAAAGTTCAAATCTCTCAAGCGTCATCTGCGCACGCACTACAACCTGACTCCCGAGGAATATCGCGAGAAATGGGGTTTGCCGACCGACTATCCTATGGTCGCGCCGAGCTATTCGGAAACCCGTTCGCGTCTTGCCAAGGACAACGGTTTGGGGCGCAAGGCGGGATAACGCCGACATCCGGTGTGCGAACACCAGATGCAAGAAACGAATCACAGGGCGGGATTTTTCCCGCCCTTTGTTTTTTTTAATCAAAATTACTTTGTCTATTCTTTGAAAAGTGTGTCTGAGTTTTTCTAAACCATTCTGTATCGCATGAAATGGCGATGTGACGCCCGGATCGGAAAACCGCTAGCGGCGTCCTTAAGAGAACTCCTGAAATAGCTGATCTGGAAAACCCGGCGCCGGAAAATCCCGGATGGTGAGACACGCGCATGCGCGGATCCGGATAAACGTCTGGAATGGCGGGCGAAACCGGGGAGTGTTTTCCGTGCTGTTGCAGCCGGTTTGTTCGGTGTTGATCCAAGACGTTTGTTTGGCGGTTCGACTGCAAAAAACCATCACACTTTGTACAACTTATCCCCGTTCCGGTTTGTCAGGATATAGGAAAGTATTCCTATTCCTGGAGGACCGAATGAATCACTTTGATCAAAGTAACAGGCACTTCCAAGGGCGGGGGCAAAAGCGCTCGTCTTTTGTGGCGAAAACCGGTCGCGACAGCGCCGCGGATCGGGTTCTGGCGCTGGTTTCGGCACATGACGCGGTCGCGCCGGCGCTGCTTTTGCATCCGTCGCGCTGTCGTGCCCCGGTGGCGCGGTCCCGGCAACTGGCCATGTATCTCATGCACACCCTGCTCGGTCGGAGCATGACCGAGGTCGGGGCCTATTTCGGCCGCGACCGCACCACCGTGGCACATGCCTGCGGCCTGATTGAGGATTGCCGGGACGATAGAGACTTCGATGAGGAACTCACCGCGCTCGAACAAAAGCTCAGTCCCGGTGTTCATGCGACATTCGGTGCCGCGCGGGAGCCCGATCGTGTCGGATACTGAGAAAAGAACGCGCCGATTTCTCGGACGACTCGTTCGGGCCGGCCGGGCCGAGCGCACGAAAAAGGGCGACGGCTTTCACGTTTCCGGTGGCGCCGAGGCGGAAATCTCCGAACTGGGCATCAGGGAACTCGAAGCGCATGGATTGGTTCGCCTCGACAACGATCTGTGTTTTCCCACGCGTGAAAGCACCGCCTGGCTGCGCCGCCATCTGTCCGCAACTGGCGATTTTGCCGGTCAGCACCGCCAGATTGTACCCGGCCCCGAGGGCTCGGTACGCGATCTGGGAGCCGATGTCCTTGAAAAGCTGGCCCGGTCCGGGTGCGGATTTTTGCAACCCCATCACCTGGCCGCTGGACGACGCGTTTGCCAATGGGGCCGGCGGGCGCAACTCAACCAGCGTGTGACCATGTCCTACGATCCGTCGCGGATCGGTGGCAAAAGAAACGCAACCACCGAAGCGGACATCGCCGACATGGCTGCCGAAGCACGCAAATCGCTTGCGCGACTGTTCACGGATCTGCCGCGCGACTGCGCCGAAATCATTCTCGACGTCTGCGTTTTCGAAAAAGGCCTGCAGGTCATCGAACGCGAACGCGGTTGGCCGCGCCGCAGCGCCAAGCTGGTGCTGCGCATCGGGCTCGATCAGCTTGCCGAAAGGCTCGGCCTGTCGCCACGGGCAAACGGGCGCCCGACCGGGCGCATGACGACCTGGTCCGGTGCGGATTTTCAGCCGACGCGGTTCGAGTAACCGGTCAGCCCATCGCCAATGCTTCGGCGTGGATGCGCTTGACCATGGCGGCCAGGCCGTTCGAACGCTGCGTGCTCAGATGTTCGCGCAAACCCAGTTCATCGAGTACGGCAAGGGCATCGGTCGCGGCGATCTCGCTGGCAGGACGGCCGGAATAAAGCGCCAGAAGGATGGCTACCAATCCCTTGACGATCATGGCATCGGAATCGCCGGCAAAGAAAATGCGCCGCTCCGCATCGTCGCTGCGTCTGGCCGTGAGCCAGACCTGCGACACGCAGCCGGAAACCTTGTTCTCGGCCGTACGCTGATCGTCGGGAAGCGGCGGCAAGGCCTGGCCAAGCTCGATCAGGTATTTGTAGCGATCCTCCCAATCATCAAGGAAGGAGAAGTTTTCGGAGATTTCGGCAAAGCTGGGCAGATCGATCATGACGACTGAATAAAGCATCGGGCGAAAAAGTGGAATCCGGTTTTTTAGCAAACTGAGATCCGCCCCGAAGGGACAAATGATGCAAATGGCACCATTTGAGGATCGAAGGATGCGATCACGGGGGAAAAGAGCCGGGTGAATTGATGCAGACAAGTCGCTCGATGCTCTGGCGCTCGGCTCGGCCAAAGCTGATGCATCAGTACTGCAAGGCACGCGAAAGAACCGCAGATGCCCTAACGAGCATCTGCGGTTCAAACCCTGAGACGGGAGCAGAGTGTGGGGGATAAAGCCTCAGGGAAGACGTTACGTACGGTGTCTGTTGAGGGGCGGGGCCGGATACGGGGCGTTGGCGAAGCGGTTGGCGGGCGTATCGGCCGATGCCAGGGTGGTTGTGGCCATCAGCTTGGCACCGGTGCATTCAAGGCTGGTGCAGGCAATCTGATCAAGACCGTCACGCGCGATGGACCGTCCCGTTTCCATGGCAACGGCGCTCATCCGGTTCGCCGACTCGGTCAGCACCAGTCCGTGCGGCTGCATGACCACAAAGGCCAGTCCGAGCCAGAATGCTGTTCTCAGCCAGAACCTCATGATGTCCTTTGTCCCCTCATGTCCTCACTGGCGGTTGCTCATAGTCTCGACCTTTTCCGCTTAAATGCTCGTGAGATGGATCGATAAAACTTGAAGCAAATGCCGACCGGTTGCGGGCCTTGGTGCGCCACCTGTCCGGAAACGGGAGAGTTCGGCCCTTCGAAGGGGGTGGATGCGAAATGAATTGTTTACGCTAGCCGGAGAAACCACGCTCATCAGCCTTCATAAAGCGCTTGGCGTGCCCGTTTGGAGTGCGCCGCTTAAGTCAGTTTTTAGGTTCAGGTGAAAACCTCGGGACAAATCCGGCGCGTACAAGCCGGGGAGTTGAGTTGCGTATGTTCCAGATGGCCGAGACCAGAGTCAAAACCCGCATTGCCGGCGGAGATCCCGCGGCCGGCGCTGTTGAGACTTTGCGCCGTGAAACGCTCGTCCTTATTGCAAAAATCCTCGTCGCGGCGGCGCTCGTCGCCATTGTGCCTGCGCTCTGGGCCTTGCCCAACGGCCATTATGTGCCGTTCGTCACCGCCATCGCGGCGCTCGCAATCGGCTTCGCCATGATCAGCGCGGTGAACCGTCAGGGATCGCCGGCGCCCGTGTCGATATTGCTTGTCGGCGTGGCTGCGATCGGCGCCGGCCAAACCATGATCACACCCGGCTTCGCCGATTTCGGGCTGGCTACGGCGACATTGGTGCCGGTTCTGGCATCCCTGCTCGGCAGGGGCGCGATCCGGCGACTCGGCTGGGGGCTCATGGTCGCCACGCTCGGTTTTGCGGCGCTGTCGCGCATCGTGCCCACGGGCCTGTCCGAAATGCAGGCGGGGGGCGCCATACTGACGTCGCTCGTGACCTATCTCGTTCTGGCCGTCATCGTGTCCGTGGCGGCGCTGCGGCTTGGCACATTACTGGACAAGGTCGAAAAGGCCGAGGTGGAAACCTTCCGCCACCTCATCGACAATTTTCACTATGTGGTGCTGCGCCTGTCGCCCGCCGGCGAACCGATCTTCGTATCGCGTTCGGCGGAGACCCTGCTCGGTTGCCAGCGTTACGAACTCGAAGGCGACGGACTCAATGAACGCGTTCATGTCCAGGATCGTCCGGCTTTCCTGACGGCCCTGTCCGGCGCCGCCAATGACGGCAGTCCGCGCATGATCGAAATGCGCGTGCGCAAGGACGATGCGGGCTCGGTGGCGCTGCCGGCCTTCATCTGGGTGGAATGCGGATTGTCGCCGGTGTGCGTGACGGACGGGACCTGCGAGCCGTTCGAGGTGATGCTGTTGATGCGGGACATCTCCACCCGCGTGGCGCAACGCGAGGAAATGAACCGCGCCCGCCTGGCCGCGCAGGAAGCGTCGGAAGCCAAGTCGCGTTTCCTTGCCACCATCGGGCACGAACTCAGAACCCCGCTCAACGCCATTGTCGGCTTTTCCGACATGATGCGCGTCGGGCTTGGCAATGGCAGCGTCGAATCGCAGCGCGAATATGCCGACCTTATCCATCAAAGCGGCATGCACCTTCTGGACACGGTCAACATGCTTTTGGACATGTCGAAGATCGAAGCCGGCAAGTTCGATCTGCAGATCGAGGAATTCGCGCCCGAATCGCTGATCGCGCCGAGTATTGCCATGATCGAACCCATGGCGCGTTCGCACAGGATCGGCATATCGGTCGAGGTTGATCCGGACCTGCCGCAGATTCTCGGCGACGAACGCGCCTATCGCCAGATCACCATCAACCTGTTGTCCAATGCCATCAAATTTTCCAACGCCGGCGGAGAGGTGCGGATCTCGTTGCTGCGCCGCGGCCGCAATGTCGCCCTGAGCATCGCCGACAACGGCATTGGCATGAGCAAGGACGTTGTCGCACGTCTGGGCGAACCGTTCTTCCAGGCGCATGAGGGGCTGAGCCGCAAGTTCGAGGGATCCGGGCTCGGCCTGTCCATCGTCAAGGGTTTGATCGAACTGCACGAGGGGCGGCTCGACGTGCAGTCCCGCCCGGGCAAGGGATCGGTCATGACCGTACTGATGCCGATTAGCGGGCCGCATACAGTGCCGGCACCGACCGGAATCGTTAAAAAGCTCGACGACTCGCGCCCCGCCCCCTCGTCGTCTTCCGCCGTTCGTCAAAGGGCCGTGTTATGAGCAGTGCCGCAACGCACACCAATTGGGCCGGCGCCGCCGGCAACGCCGCGCTTGGCTTTGTCGGACACTGGATAGGCCGCGGATTCGTTTATGCGTTTCGTCACCCGATCGAAACCGGCATGACCCTGGTCCTGACCGCGGGAATCGGGCTTGGCGCATCCAATGCCCTGTACTTCCAGACGGCGCGTCATCCGGCCCCGTTGTTCATGGACACGGCCAGTATCGCTCGTCCGTCCACCCCGGTCATCGAAACCGGCGCCGTCGCCAACAACCAGCAGCCCATTCCGACGCCGATCATGCGTCCGATGAACCTGGCGATAACGGCCAAACCCACGACAGTGGCGCCGGCACCCATAACGGTGTCGATCCCCGACAAGGTCGGCAATCGCGATGTGGCCGAGCTACAGGCGCGCCTGACCGAACTCGGGTTCTTTTCCGGAACGATCGATGGCTATTACGGTCCCAAGACCGCCGATGCCATTCGCCGTTTTGAAGTCAAGGCGGGGCTGACACCGATCGGCGCGGTAACGCAGGACGTGATCTTGGCCGCCAAGAACTATGTTCCGTCCGTGGTGCCACAGGCGGTCCAGCCTGTCGCGGACATAAGCCCCCAGGCGGCAACCGATGCTTTGCCCGCCGACGATCCGATCGCCCGGATCGTTGCCGGGGCCAACGAAACCGAAGCCCAGATCGCGCCAGCAAATAAAGAACCGGAGCAGACCGTCGCCAACGTCAAACCGGCGGCAACAGATCCGGAGCTGGTGCGCATGGTCCAGACCGGCCTCAGCCGGCTCGGGTTCCTGCATGCCGAGATCAGTGGCAAGTTCGATGCGGAAACGGCACGTGCCATCCGCGAGTTCGAGAACTACAACAATTTCAAGATCACCGGCGTGTTGACGAGCGATCTTGTGGATGTCTTGATGGCCGCCGGCGCCTTCAACTAGGCGCAGCAACCGTTCCGCAGGATTTATGTCTCAACTTCGATCCGATCTCTGGTGCGCCGCTTTCGTCAGGCGACACAACGATCTCGGCGAGATGACCGTCATCATGCGCAAGGGCGACCCCATTGCCGGTCAGATCTGGATAGAGATCGACCATCTCGACGGCACCGTGTCGCTGTTCGCTCCGGCACCCGCACCCTATTATGCCGAAAAGATGGTTCAGGATCGTCTGTTCGAGAACCGTCTGTCGCATGTCGGGCAGGAAGACGCACAAAAGCGTATCGAACAGGAAGCCCGTTTCGACAGTGATTTCTGGCTGATCGGGCTCGAAACGCGCGCCGCGGACTATGGAATCGAAACTATCGCCGGCGCCAGGAACGGCAAGCCGTAGATCAAAACGCCCGAAGCTCTGAAAGCTGAAAGGCTCTGGCGGATTTAGCTGGCCTTGCGGACGCCGGACTGCTTGATGGTGGCGACGGCGCGGGCGATGGCCGGATCGGAAATCGTGGTGGCCTTGGCCGCTTCCGAACGGCGACGCGGCGCCACGCTGGTCCGGCGGTATTCCGGCTTGTCGAGATCGAGCAGGTTGACCTCGCCACGCCAGGCGCTCAGCAGATAGGCCATGGATTCGGGACTGATGTCCTGGAACAGCTTGGCGAATTCGCTTAGCGCCTGCGAGCGGTCCCTGTCGTGGCTGGTGGCATGGATCAGCACCTTGAGCCCGTCATAGGCGGTGCACGAAAAGGCGCGGAGCACCACGAACAGTGCGGCGCCACTGGTATCGTGGGCGATCTGGCCGCAGCGAACCTCGTCGAGACCGGTGATCTGGCCCAAAAGTCTCGTGACTTCGGGGCGCCGGTTCTCGGTGTAGAGCTTCATCAGGGCACGGGTCAGATCACGCGTCGCCACCGAAATCTGTTCGATCGTCTTGCGAATCGGCGCTTCCGGCGTCTTGCGGGCCTCGAAGGCATGAATGACCAGCAGCCGTTCGGATTCGGGAAGATCGAAAAAGGCCGGCGCGAGCAGGGCCGTGTCGAAATCCTCGCGATTGGCCAGAACCCGCGCGATCTCGTTATCCATCTGGGCCGAACGCGCAAAGGCGCTGATAAAGGCTCCGCGCGGCACGATGGAGGTGTTCGCCGCCAGCGTACGATAGACGCGGCGGCTGTTCATCTGAAAGAGCTTGTTCAGGATCGGCGTGTCGAGATCGTGGCGGGCGGCAATGGCCGAACAGATCTCGATATCGCCGGATTCGATGAATTCGCTCAGCGACGTCGCATCGAGAGAGGGCGAGGCCGACAGGAAACCGGCGAGATTTTCACCGAGATTTTCAAGAACGAGCTTTTGCAGAACGGGCGACAGCGCGTCCGACTTCGACAAGGCCTGGGCCGCCTTCTCGCGGGCCGCCGGGGTGGTGGTCCGGAAAAGCCGCGTTGCCAGCGCTTCGAACTGATCAACTTCCGACTGCGGCGGGCGTTGCCGGTGCGCGAAAGCATCGCAGGCGGCCACGAGCAGGGTGTTGGCCCTGTCGACGCCGCCGGTTTCCACCAGAAGCTGAAAGGTTTCGTAAGGTTGAAAGCCGATCATCGCCGACTCGCTGTTTTAAGAAATGATGAACGCGATACGACTATTTCCGCCAATTCGTTAGCAGACTGTTAACCAAGCCTAACTCTTATGTGGGAAAACCCGAGCGTCGACCGACAGGGGCCAATTTGAGCGCGGCTCCCGGCTTGTGGTCGCTTTCGCGAAGGCGTGTGCGAGATGACAAATGGGAAAGTTGTTGAAGTTTGCTAAGGTAAAGCGTCCCGATTCCGGACATGTTGTGCATGATAGGGAGGCGGAACTCGTCGTATTCACCGGGGTCCGCTATGAGCGGCAGCAAACAGATGACGACAAGCATCCCAGTTCCGCACCCAGGCGCGAGAACGGCAACTGAGCCTTGCGGCGAAAACACCGCCTTTCGCCTCTTCCGGTTGGCGGGGACCGTTTTTCTTCTGATGTTGTGTTCCGCCGGATTAGCCGCCTGTTCGGCACGCGGCGATCTCGGACGCGCAAAGACCGGCTATATCGCACAAAACGTCGTCGATCCGATCGACCGCGCCGCGATCTACGGAAATCTGACCCAGAAATCCAAGCTGCCGCAAACGGATGAAGAGCGTCGCCTGTCCGATCAGCTCTGGCACTTTTTCGCTGCGCCGACCATCGACAGCGGGCCGCTACTGGGACCGAGCAAGGTGAGGATCAGCGAACTCAAGTCGGGCAAGGCTTTCGAAAAGACCGACCGGTACTATCACTATCTGATAAGCGCAAAATTCAGTTCGGCCAACACCCGCTACGCCAAGATCTCGAACGACATCTCGGACGATCTCGCCATGATCGACAAGATCTTTCCGACGGTGTGCGCGGTCAGGATTCTGGACGATAGACGCCGGACCGCCGCCGACTCCTTTTCCGATCTCGGCGCGGACGAACGCCAGCAGCTCGATTTGCGCCTCAAGGAAAACCAGAACGCCGTCACTGTTTTTGAGCTGGCGCTCGCCTATCGCTACCAGTCCTACACTTATACGCTCGAACGATTGCTGATCCAGACTCCGAACGAGGCGGCGCGCGATGTTGACGCCAAGCTCAGCGCTCTTGCCGAAAAGCTCGAAATGACCAAACAGGACGGGTATTGCCGCGCCTCTGGCATCATCCGGTGAAAGCCGGGACGCGTTTGTCGGGTTTAGTCAATCAGGTTTTGACAGGTGATGCCCCCGAGCGCCTTGCGATAGGGTTCGAGAAGCTCGGAATGGGGTGGCGCCAGCCTTATTGCGGCGAACACCGCATCGCTCTTGCTTTCCACGATCAAAAGATCGCCTTGATCCGCGATGTCTTTTTCGGCGAGCAAACGGGTCTGGACGACGTTGAAGATACCGAGATTAAGCGTGTTCTCCGAGGCCGCCCGATGCGTGGTGCTGAAAAAGGCGATTCCGTCGGTATCGAACACGGAGACCGACCAGAAGGCGTCGGGCAAGGGGCCGTGGATCAGGCCAGGGCTTTGGGAAATGTCGAGGCGGCAGATCGCGACGGCCAGGGCGGGATCGAGACCGAGCGGATTGTCTGCGCCGACAGTGACGGGATCGAGCACCACCAACTGGCCCGGTTCAGTCCGGGTCGCGACGCGGTCCCACAGGTCATGGGCCGCAAAGCTCGGCAGGTTGAGGATGACGACCAGATGGATCATCAGGCCGCATAGCAAACCTCCCACGGTCCACAAAAGAAAACGCGTCATGCGCAGCGTTCCTTCGTGATCGAGGGCATTTCGCTGCCGGTCCAGTCGCCACCGCCGACGATGGGCGTGTCGTAAAGGTTGAGCACCAACCGGAAGGGACCGGACCCGCCGACTTCCAGCCAGTCGCCGGGCGAGAGGGCCGGGCCGACCGAAATCACCGCCGACCCGTCGGCGGCGCGATTGAGATGCAGACTGTCGAGATAGATCAGGGCTTCGGACGCAGCGATGTTGCGCCCGTCCTCGTCGATAGCAAAAAGCGTCCACAGCGCGGCGACGGGGGTCTTGCCGTCGACACGATAGGTGCAGGTCCTGTCGAGCGGCTGATCGTCGCTGTCGGTCTCGGCAACGAACTGCAAGCCTTCGCTCGTCCCCAGTTGCAGCATGCCGCTTCGTGCCAGATAGGCGCGGGTATAGGGATCGGGATAGGGGCCGCCGGTATCCGGCCAGGCCAGCCAGGGGCCGATCTGCCGCGCGCCGACGATCTGACCATCGGTCAGTGCGTAATAGGACAATCCCAGGCCTACCGAGACGGCGATCGCCGATGCGTAGAGGAGATAGAAGACAAAACGCACGCGCTACCGCCTTATCGGTTCGCTGAACGCCGCCTGCATCCGCGGCTGATCCCCGATCGATCGCGCGGTTTTGCGGAACAGTTCGGTCAGATCGACGAGCTTGTCGGCAGCCTCCGGCTGCAGCGTCGGCGGACGGGCAACGACGGCATCCTCGCCGGCATCGGCCGTCTCTATCGCCTGGGTGAACGGCGCCGGGGTGAAATCGATGCCGAAGGCCGGCTTGATCTCGATATTGGAATGGGCGAAGGCCATGAACTTCTGCCAGATCGTCGCCGGCAACGCGCCACCCGTTACCCGCCCGGTCGGGTGATAGTCGTCGTTCCCCATCCACACGGCGGCGACGTAATTACCGGTGAACCCGCAGAACCAGGCGTCGCGATAGGACGACGTCGTTCCGGTCTTGCCCGCCGCCGGGACGCCATCGACATTGGCGCGCCGGCCGGTGCCGGAGGTGACGACCGTCCGCATCATCATATTCATTTCTCTAGTCACCTTGTCGGGCAGGACGCGTTCGCGCGGGGCGTTGGCGTCCTTTTCGAAGATGGTCTTGCCCCGCAACGTCGTGATGCGCGTGATGCCGAAACCCGGGGTCTTGTAGCCACCGCTGGCAAAGGCGGCATAGGCCGAGGTCATGTCGAGCACCGATACCGAAACCACGCCGAGCGGCAGCGATCGCGTGACCGGAAACTCATTGGTGATGCCGAGCCGATGGGCCATGTCGGCGATCGGCTGGCGTCCGGTCCTGGTGGAAAGGGTCACCGGCACTGTGTTGATTGAGCGGGCGAAGGCCGACAGGATGGTGACCGTGCCGGCATAGGAGCGGCCATAATTCTGCGGACACCAGTTGCCGATGCAGATCGGCCGGTCGGTGATCGTCGAATCCGGTGTTATGTCGAGCATTTCGAAGGCGGTGGCGTAGACGAACGGCTTGAAGGACGATCCCGGCTGACGCGCCGACACGACGGCGCGGTTATATTGCGACTTGCCGTAGTCGAGCCCGCCGACCATGGCGCGCACCGCGCCGTTCGGTTCTTCGACGACGATGGCGGCCTGGCCGACGTCATAGGCCTCGCCGCTTTCGCGAATAACCGAGGTCACTGCTTCCTCGGCGTAGGATTGCAGCGTGGGATCGATGGTGGTGCGGACGACAAAGCCGACATCGTCGCGCCCCGCGACGATCTTCTTGGTTTCGTTATAAACCCAGTCGAGGAAATAGTTCGGCGAATTGATCTTGTCGGAATGATCGACCGGCGTTGCCGGATTGCGCCGCGCCGCCGCCACCTGGCCTTCGGTCATGTACCCCGCATCGACCATGCGCGACAACACGACATTGGCGCGCCCGCGTGCCGCCGCCAGATCGACATGCGGCGCATATTTGGTTGGCGCCTTGAACAGGCCCGCCAGCATCGCCGCTTCGGCGAGATCGATATCCTTGACGGACTTGCTGAAATAAAACTCGGCCGCCGCCGCCACCCCGAAATTGCCGCCGCCCATATAGGCGCGGTCGAAATAGAGCTTGAGGATCTGATCCTTGGTGAAATGCGCCTCGATCCAGATCGACAGGAACGCCTCCTTGATCTTGCGCTCGATGGTGCGTTCGTTGGAAAGGAACAGGTTCTTGGCCAATTGCTGGGTGATCGATGAACCGCCCTGAAGGGATGAATCCCCCTGGGCGTTGGTGATGAGCGCGCGTAGCGTGCCGGCAAGATCGATGCCGAAATGCTCGTAGAAATGCTGGTCCTCGGTTGCCAGCGTCGCCTGTTTTAGCACCGCCGGGATCTCATCGAGACTGACCGAATCGTCGGATCGGATGCCGCGTCGCCCGATCTCGTTGCCATAGCGGTCGAGAAAGGTGATGGCATAGTCTTCGGCCTTGTTGAACTCGCCACTTGCCGTCACGTCGAAGGCCGGCAAGGCCAAAGCCGTCATCAGGATCAGGCCCAGGGCGAGAAAGCTCAGCCCGTCGGAAACGAGTTCCACAAGGATCCGCCGGAAGCCGGTGACGCGAAACCGGTCGGCGAAATCCTGAACCGCGGTGTAATTGGCCGACAGCGTCGTGAAAAAGTCATAGATCGAGGAATCGATGATCGAGTCTGCCTCGAGCAACCGTCGCTTGGTCTTTTTCTGCTTCTTTTTAGCGTAGAACGGGTCCTGCATGGCAAAGGCTCGCTAAAACGAGAGGGACTTTTCACAACTCGCCAGCCAAAATCAAGGCCGGCCTTCAGACCACGAACTGAAACGCGAGTGTATCAGAACATCTCACGCCTGTTTCTGTCTTTGCGCGGTTTGAGCTAAAAACGCAAAGGGGAGGTTCCTCGACCCTTTGGAAATGGACCTGCCGACACGGTTGCACAAGGGATTGAACGCCGACATGGCCTTTTGGGAAGACAAGAAGCTGGAAGACATGACGGTGGAGGAATGGGAAGCCCTGTGCGACGGCTGCGGGCGCTGCTGCCTCATCAAGCTCGAAGATGAGGACACGGGGGAAATCATGACCTCGGACGTGCATTGCCGCCTGCTCGACGGAACGAGCTGCCGGTGCACCGACTATCCCAACCGCAAGCGCCATGTCCCCGACTGCATCAAGCTCGATATCCAGACCGTGAAGACCATCAAGTGGATCCCGACCACCTGTGCCTATCGACGCCTGGCCGAGGGCCGGGGGCTGGCTTGGTGGCACCCGCTGGTTTCCGGCACCCCGCAGACGGTGATCGATGCCGGCATTTCGGTTTCCGGAAAAACGATTTCGGAAGACGACGTGCCCGAAGCCGAATGGGAAAACCATATTGCCGACTGGCCGGACCGGGACCCGGATCCGTAAGGGTTGGGCGATCTTCGGGTGCGTTATGTGTGGTCCCACCCCACCAACCCACCTTCGTCGGATCCTTTCTCCCATCGAGGGTGGGAAAAGATCAGCGCATCCTTGCCCGCGTCTTGAGAACGTAGCCGATGACCTCGGCCACGGCCTTATAGAGTTCGACCGGGATGATGTCGTTGAGCTCGACATGCGCCAGCGCTTCGGCCAGTTCGGCATTGGTGTCGATGACGATGTCGTTTTCTTCGGCCAGTTCGACGATGCGCTGGGCGATGAGGCCATAGCCCTTGGCGACGACACGCGGCGCGGGATCTTCGTTCCGGTCATAGGCCAGGGCAACGGCGACGTCGCGGGGCGTTTTTTCTTCGCTCATGTGTCGCGATCCAGGTAATGGCCGGATGTCGTCGCCGCATACGGGGTTTTGGCCAGGCCCATGCTCTGCTGTTTGCCGATTCGACGAACGCGCAGGATGCCGGGCGTGATGCCGGCGGCCTCGAACGCATCGGACAGCTCACCGATGTTTTCAGCCAGAGCCTCGACGGTGCCTGGTTCGGCGGCGGACAGGACAACATCGGCATGTCCGGCCAGTAATCCCACCTCGGCACCGACTTCGCCGATGGTGCTGGCATTGATGGCAAACTGGACTTTCCAGCCCTGATCCTGTTGATCGGGCGTGTCGTTTCCGCCATCACGACTGATGACCAGATTGAGGATCACCGGTTGCTGGCCGAGCGTGACGGGCAATTCGAGATGAACAGTCTCGCGTCCGGCCGTTGTGGTTTCGGACCGGTCTGGCAGCGAGGCGATCTGATGAAGCCTCAGACGCGACAGCGCCGCGTCGGTTTCAGCCAGAAGCGTCTTGCCGATCTCCTTGATGGGGGCGTCATCGGCGAGAGTTGCCGGGGGCGCGGGCGTCTGGGCCCGGGGCGTCGCGCCCGTCTGGGGCGGCGGCGGCGGCTTGCCGGTGGTCATCGTTGCGCGGGCATCGGTTCCGAGCCAGTCGCCAAGGGCGCGGCGCACCACCATGAGCAGAGCCTTGATATCCCCATCGCGCGCCGGATCGGTGCTTTTCCCGACCAGCTGGGATTCGAGAAAAACGCCCGAACGGGCTATGGCACGTTGCAGCGCTTCGGCATCAGGCGCGCCGTCATCGAGCGGCAGCAGGGCCTGGGTCAGGCGCTGGGTGGCCCTCTGCACGGCGTCCGGCAGATCTTTCATGCGGTCGCCGAGCTTGAGGACATTGGACAAAAGCGCGGTAACCGAATTCTGATTGCCGAGTGAGGCCAGCGTCGCCTGGGCAATGATTGCGGCCGGACTTGTCGTCGCCGTGGCGGCCGGCGCGGTCGAAAGCGCCTGGGCATTGGCCGTGGTCAGTTGCGCCGCCTCCGAAAGAACAGGCATTGCGGCGGATGGTGTCTGGCCCGTCCCGCCAGCCGCTGCGGCCGAAGCGGACCCGAAAAGATCCGAACTCGGCGCATGGGCCAGTTGCAGACCTTCCGGTCCGGCCTGCACGACGAGCGGCAATGTGATTCCGGGCGTGGTGGGCGCCGACAACGTGACCGGCAGTTCCTGCGTGCCAAGCACGACAATGGCCGTATTCGAGGTCGGCGTCGACAGAACCTGAGCCGACAGGGTCTGACCGGCAACAGACCCTTGCGGGGCCGGAACCGGGATGCCGGTGCGGGCATTGACCAGGGGCGGCTGCATCGATGACGTCTGCGTGGGCGCGGAAGAAACTGCCGCCTGCATGCCGCCGCTTGCGGCGGCGGATTGCGCCGGAAGGGCGGACGGTGTCGTCGCGGTGGAGACCGTCGACAAGCCGGAACCGCTGGTGGCAACGGATGCCGAAGAGGCGCCGGGCGACGCACTGGAGCTGGTGCCCGCTGCCGATTGCGACAGCGCCGCGCCGGTCGGGACGGCCTGCTGAACACTCGGTGCGGTTTGACCGCCGCCGCCGCCCTGTGGCGTGATCTGGAACTGCAACCCGTTGGGGCCCTGCTGTACCGTGAGGGTCAGCACCGTACCGGGCTGAAAGGTCGCGGGAAGGGGGAGCTGAACCTGTTTTCCGGCCAGGGCAACAAGCGTTTGCCCGGACGGACTGCGCCCGAGCACCTGAGCGGTGAGCGAATCGCCCTGCTTGAGACCGGCAACGAACGATTGCACCGGCCCGGACTGGCTACCAACTGTTTGAATCGACTGCGCAGAAATCTCCATCGTGTGCTCCGTCAAGAGCATAATCAGACGAAACTACCGGATTCGACGGAACTTGGTATCGGTATTTAGCGGAACGAGGTTTACCAAGTGCTTATCCCCAGACAATAGACGCTTTTTGGCGATCTTCCGGCTTTTGCAAAGGGGCGAAATCACTCGACTGGCACCGCCATTCGTGCGTAGCTCTCATGGCCTTCTCGCCCGACGGCTCTGCCATTCGAGCATAGCTCTCATGGCCTTCTCACCTCAAATCAGTCCACCGGACTGATTTGCCGCCTGCGGCGGACGGCTCGAAGTTATCCCCGCGTCACGGCGGAATGCTAATGTTCGGGCATGGTCGCAGAAGTGCGGCTAAGCCCGCCGGTCTGTCCCGTCGCCTCCCTTGCACGGACCGGTCATGAAACGGCGTTTCCCCCCCTTTGCGCCGTTTTTTTGCGAAGCACCTTCTGCGACCTACGGATTCCCATGACGAGCGAACCGGACGACACCCAAACGCGCCCCCGCAGCGCCGCGCGCGCCGACGCGGGCGATGCTGATCAGCAAGATGTTCCGCCTGCTGGATCGCAAGATCACGCAACTGGAGATGACGATGGACGAACCCGTCGACAAGGAGGTCGCCGTGCTCGGCAGCCTCACCCGCAGCCTCAAGGATCTGATCGAACTCGATCTCAAGGAAAAGAGCCGCACCGGCAAGAAGACCCGGCGCGGCGACATGGACGCCTTAAGGCAGAAATTGGCCGAGCGCATTGAGCAGCTCTCCAGGGACTGACGGTGTCGATCCCACGGCCGGTTTCAGCGACGACGAGGTGGCGCGGCTTTTGTTCGACTGGCCCAGTTGGGCCCGGCCAGAGCAACTGACGCCAACCGGCAGCTGGACGAGCTGGCTGATCCTTGGCGGACGCGGTTCGGGCAAGACGCGGGCCGGGGCCGAGTGGGTGAGGGCACGGGCGGCGGACCCCGATCTCGGCGGGCCGATCGCGCTTGTCGGCGAGACCATGAGCGAGGCGCGGGCGGTGATGGTCGAGGGCGAAAGCGGGCTTCTGGCCATCCACCCCGATGACGAGCGGCCGATGTTCGATCATGGCCGCAACGCCCTGTTCTGGCCGAACGGGGCTTCGGCGTTCCTGATGTCGGGTTCGGAACCGGAGCGGTTTCGCGGACCGCAATTCGCCGCCGCCTGGTGCGACGAAATCGGTAAATGGCCGGACGCGGAAGCCGCCTGGGACATGCTGCAGTTCGGGTTGCGGCTCGGACGTAATCCGCAACAGGTGGCGACGACGACGCCTCGGCCAACCCGCCTGATCAAGCGGCTTCTCGACGATCCGCGAACGGCGGTGACGCGAATGAAGACGGCGGACAACACCGCCAATCTGGCGCCGGGCTTCATGGCCGAGATCGTCGGCCGCTACGAGGGTACGCATCTGGGGCGACAGGAACTCGATGGCGAACTGATCGAGGACCTGCCCGACGCCTTGTGGAAGAGGAGCGAACTCGAAGCGCTGAGGCTAACGAAACGTCCGGCGCTCGGCCGCATCGTTGTTGCCATCGATCCGCCGGTGACGGGGAACAAGAACTCGGACGCCTGCGGCATCGTCGTTGCGGCGAGTATGGAAACGGGCGCCGTGGTTCTTGCCGATCATTCGCTGAAACCGGCCCCGCCCCTTAACTGGGCGCGGACGGCGGCAAAGGCGTTTCACGCCTTTCAGGCCGACGCCATCGTCGCCGAAGTCAACCAGGGCGGCGATCTGGTCAAGGAGATGATCCGGCAGGTCGACGATACGCTCCCAGTGATTGCGGTGCATGCAACGCGCGGCAAATGGCTGAGGGCCGAACCGGTGGCGGCGCTTTATGCGCGGGGTCTGGTCCGGCACATGGCGGGCTTGAGCGAACTCGAAGACGAAATGTGCAGCTTCGGACCGAACGGACTTGCCGACGGGCACTCGCCCGACCGGCTCGACGCGCTCGTGTGGGCGTTGACCGAGCTGATGCTGAAACGGAGCGTGCCCCGGGTCAGGAGCGGGTGATGCTGAACGAGATCGAAACCATCGAAGCGCGGATTCGATACGAGATACGGAGTCTGACGCTTCATCTACGTTACGAAATTGCCACTGATCGGTTCCGCAAGGTCTTGTATCGCTTGCGTGAAGCGGCGGCCGAACAGAAATACCGAGCCGACCAGCCCTGCGCACCGAAGGGGACGCCGATTGGCGGGCAATGGATCGTCGACCCGTCAAGCGCGCGGCAGCAGGCATTGCGTAATGACCGCGTGCTTGTGGCACAAGCACGTGACGAAGCGTTTTACCATATCGACATTCGCCTGGAAGACGCCAAAGGCGGTCACGGCTGGCATAAGCATGTTGAGCGCTCGAAGACACAACTCCGCGCAGTCATGGACGCGGAACGACTCGTTGTTCGTCTTCCAAATGGTGGAAGCGAACTTCACTTCCACGAAGCGGAAGGATCGTTCTGGTCGACTGGTGACGCCAACTTCTACATTTCGGAAACCCTGAGAGCCAATCCGGAGCTTGTCGAGTTGGCTGTTCAGGGCACGATGAGTAAAACACCGATCGGCGTAAGGAAACAATTCGACACCCCGGTCGGATACGAAGCGTACAGAGCCAGCTACGATGCACCGGTTTTGTTTCGTGATGCTTATTGGGTTGAAGTGTGGATTGTATATGATCCCAACAATCCAAAACGCAGCTACCGTGTTGATTCCGCCTATCCAATGAACAGTCTCGCCAATGAGGAGCCCATTCTGTGACCATCAAGCGTTCGGCGGAGTTCGAAAAGTATACGGATCATTTTGTCGACCTTACTCCTGACTACACGATGACGTTTGACGATGTCGTCCGATTCGCGGCGCAGTATCTCAACAAGGAAGAAAAAGACACTTTAGCTGGCTTTCTGGACGGGTGCCTCGACGGCACACATACCGAGGAGGAGCTTCGTATGCTCTGGAGGAATTCCGGGGCTCGTATAGGGGTGGAGCCGATTGGTCCTTTTTTTGAAAGGCTTCGTGATGATCTCTTGGCGGGAAGGCTGTGATCGTTCGTGATCTGGCTGAATGTTCGAGCAGTACCGCAACATGCGACACCGATCTCGCTGCTGTCGAGCGAGGCGACAGGATTGTCGCGGAATGCGCTGCGCGGCGTCGCGCGGCTGCAGGGACAGGAACCGGCGACCATCGAAGGCGACCTCGGCAGTTTCGCCGACCTCAAGGCGTGGATCGCCAAGGCCGACGCGATCCTTCAGGGCGTCACGCCCGAGGTGCTGGCCGGCGCTGAAGAGCGCAAGATCACCTTCCCGGTCGGCGACCGGACCGAGACGCTGAGCGGGGCGGGTGCTGCGGCATCCGCTCCGGCCAAGACTGAAACACCGGACATCACTATTACACTTCGTCACCCTCGGGCTTGACCCGAGGGCCCATACGGCCTCGCAACCAACGCAATTTGCATCGTCGATGCGAAGGACGAGTTGCACACATCTACCTTCTTGCGCGCGGCAGCGTGGTCATGGATCCTCGGGTCAAGCCCGAGGATGACGCCGGTGGGTGTGGCTGCGTGGCGCTCCAAACCAAGGACATATCATGCCCTCTTTTTTCTCCCGCCTCACGGCCGGGCGCGTGAATGCGCCTTCCGAAACCAAGGCGCATACGCTTTTTTCGTTGACCGAGCTTTCCGGGCCGAGCTGGACCGGACGGGGCTATCAGGCACTGGCTCGCGAGGGCTTTACCCGCAATCCGGTGGTCTATCGCTGCATAAGAATGATCGCTGAAGCGGCCACTCGCGTGCCGCTGAGGGTCGTCGAAAACGGCGAGCGGCTGACCGAGCATCCGGTCCTGACGCTGCTCACGCGGCCGAACCCGCGGGAATCCGGGCGCGAGCTGTTCGAAAAGCTCTTTTCCTATCTCGAAACCTCCGGCAACGCCTATCTTGAGGCGGCGCTGGTCGATGGGCAGGTCAAGGGCCTGTTCGGCTTGCGACCGGATCGCATGCGGGTGGCGACCGGGCCGGACGGCTGGCCCGTCGGGTACGATTATACCGCCGGCGGCCGGACGGTGCGGTTGATGCAGGACACCGAGCCTGTGCCCCGGGTGTTGCATCTGGCGCTGTTTCATCCGCTCGACGATCATGACGGGCTTTCCCCGCTCGAAGCGGCGCAGATGAGCCTCGACATCCACAATGCCGCCTCGCGCTGGAACAAGTCGCTGCTCGACAATGCGGCGCGACCCTCCGGTGCGCTGGTCTATTCGGCGGCATCGGGGAACCTTACCGCCGACCAGTTCCAGCGGCTGAAGGACGAGCTGGAAGACGGGTTCCAGGGCGCGATGAACGCCGGACGGCCGATGGTGCTTGAAGGCGGGCTCGATTGGCGCTCCATCGCCATGAGCCCCAAGGAGATGGATTTCGTCGAGGCCAAGAACATCGCCGCTCGCGAAATCGCGCTGGCATTCGGCGTACCACCCATGCTGCTCGGCATTCCGGGCGACAATACCTATGCCAATTATGCCGAGGCCAATCGCTCGTTGTGGCGCCAGACGGTGGTGCCGCTGGTCACGCGGGTGGCCGCCGCGCTCGAACACTGGCTCGCCCCGGGGGTGGCAACGCCCTTCCGACTGGTCCCCGATTTCGACGGCATCGAGGCGCTGAGCGAGGACCGCGCTTCCCTGTGGAAGCGCGTGACCGACGCCGATTTCCTCTCTGACGAGGAAAAGCGCGAGGCGGTGGGGCTGACGCGCGCATGACCAGCGCGCTGACGAGGAGGACGACAAAATGGACGAACTGACCAAGCTGGTCGCCGAGCGGGGCGATCTGGCGCATCTGGCGCTGTTCCTTTGGGCCATGGGGGCGAGCGGGTTGCTCGTCTGGACGCTCAAGGAACTGGCCGCCGCCAATCGCCGATTCAACGACTTCGTTACCGAGATCTCCAACCTTAACCGGCTGTTTCGCCGGGACGAGTGACACGGTGCTCGTGCTGTCGGGTTCTGTCCCTACGGTTCGGTAGAGCATTGTATTTGCCAAAGGCACTGGTCGTTCCGGGACTTGATCCCGGGACGACCTCGGGAGCTTGGCAAGATTCCTCCCCGCCAATCAGCTTTGAAAATCCGGAGCCAAAAATGGCCAAGAAATCCACCGCCTCCGCGCCGCGTGAGGCGCAGCAGGTGTTTCGGCAGTTCGCCTGGAATCTCGCCGGCACGCTGACGAATGCAAAAAGCGGAAAACCGGCGGTGCGGCCGGTGCGCGGCGCGTCCGCCCATAAAAAGGCGGGCACCCGATGACCGGGATTCCCATCGATGCCAATGGCCGGTTCTGCGGCTATGCCAGCCTGTTCGGCAAACCCGACCAGGGCGGCGACATCGTCATGCCCGGCGCTTTTTCCCAAAGTCTCGGGCGACGCACCCGCAGCGCCGTCCGCATGCTGTTTCAACACGATCCCAAAGAGCCGGTCGGGCTTTGGGAGCGCATTACGGAGAACGCGCGCGGGCTTTGGGTCGAAGGGCGTCTTCTCACCGGTATCGCCCGGGCCGGAGAGCTCAAGTCGCTGATCGGCAGCGGCGCGCTCGACGGGTTGTCGATCGGGTTTCGCACCGAGCGTGCCTCCAAGACCGGCACCGGTTTACGCCGGCTCTGGCAGATCGATCTTTGGGAGATCTCCATCGTCACCTTCCCGATGATGGACGGCGCGCGCATCGCCGCCTCCAACGCCTCCTTTTTCACCTCCAACTAGGAAACATCACTTATGGACAATGTGACCGAGGGCCTGGAAATCAAGGCCACGACCGGCGCCGCCGGCCTTTCCGAAGCCGATTTCGGCGTTTTTCTCAACGCCTTCGAAGAGTTCAAGCAAACCAATGACGACCGGCTCGACGCCATCGAAAAGCGCGGCGCCGTCGATCCGCTGATCGAGGAAAAGCTCGCCCGGATCAATATGGCACTCGACGCCCAGAAGGCAGCAATCGACCGGGTCGCGATCGAGCGCGCCCGGCCGGCGCTGCAGACGCGCGGCGTTACTGAACCGGGCGAGACCAGCGCCGCCTTCGCCGCCTATGTCAAGCGCGGCGAAGCCAAGGCGCTTTCCGCCGGAACGCCCGCCAGCGGTGGCTATCTGGCGCCGGACGAGGTCGAAACCGAGATCGGGCGTTCCCTCAAGGAGCTGTCGCCGATCCGTTCCATCGCCGGTATCCGCCAGGTATCCGGGTCGACCTACAAGAAGCCCTTTTCCGTTTCCGGTCCGGCCACCGGCTGGGCGGCGGAAACGGGCGACCGCGACGAAACTGCTGCGCAGACCCTGGCGATCCTGTCCTATCCGACCATGGAGCTTTACGCCCAGCCGGCCGCGACCCAGGCCTTTCTCGACGATGCCATCGTCGATGTGGGCCAGTGGATTGCCGAGGAGGTGAACATTGCCTTTGCCGAACAGGAAACGGCGGCCTTCATCAACGGTACCGGCGCCGCGCAGCCGAGCGGTTTCCTCAAGGAGACGATCGTTGCCGAAGCCGGCTGGGAGTGGGGAAAACTCGGCTATGTCGCAACCGGCGCCGCCGGTGCACTGCCCAGTTCCGACGCCAGCGACGTGTTGATCGATCTGGTCTACACGCTTAAATCCGGCTATCGCCAGAACGCGACCTGGGTGATGAACCGGACGACGCAGGCGGTGATCCGCAAGCTCAAGGATTCGGACGGCAATTATCTATGGCAGCCGGCGACTTCGCCGGATGGACACGCAAGCTTCATGGGCTTCAACCTGGTCGAAGCCGAGGATATGCCCAATATCGGCGCCGATGCGACGCCGATCGCCTTCGGCGATTTCCGGCGCGGCTATCTCATCGTCGACAGGAAGGGGGTCAACGTCTTGCGCGACCCCTATTCGGCCAAGCCCTATGTCTTGTTCTATACGACCAAGCGCGTCGGCGGCGGCGTCATGGATTACGACGCCATCAAGCTTTTGAAGTTCAGCGCTTCCTAGCGGCCTCACGGGCCGCATTGCAAATGGCATGACGCTAATCGTTATGCCATTTGCGGGCCCTCCAGCGAGGCGCGCGAAACATCGCGCGGGGTCCTCGCTGCGCTCGTCCGGGTGCCAATCGCGACGCCCGATGGTGACAACGCTCACTTCAGAGACATTCCATGACCGTCCTTCTCACTGCGGGGCCCGCGGCGGAGCCGGTGACGCTTGCCGAGGCGAAAGCCTTTCTGCGCGTCGACGACGACGACGAGGATTCCTTTATTTCCACCCTGATCACGGCGGCACGGCTGCACACGGAGAGCGTGAGCGGTCGGGCGATGATCACTCAGTCCTGGCGCGTTATTCTCGACGACTGGCCGCCGGACCGCGCGCTCGTTTTGCCCGTCGCGCCGATCAAGAGCCTGACGGCCATTCGTGCCTATGACGACGATGGCGTTGCCAACGAGTTGGCACTGGCCGAATTCCAGTTCGAAACGGGGACGGCGCCGGCACGGGTGTTCGTTCCGGCCATCATTGGCGGCATGCCGGTGACGCGGGGCCGCGACGCCATCGAACTTGACTATGTGGCAGGCTACGGCGATGCGCCGGAAGACGTGCCCCAGGACCTGCGGCATGCTGTGTTGACCCTTGTCGGATACTGGTTCGAACATCGCGATGCGGTGATTACCGCCGGGTCCGGCGCCGTCATTCCGGCGGGGTTCGATCTGTTGATCGCCCCCTATCGTCCGGTGCGGCTATGAGCGCGGACGCGCTGGAGATCGGCGCCATGCGCGATCGCGTGACGCTGTCGCGCAAGGATGTGTCGCGCGAAGAGGATGGGGGCCAGCTCATCGTCTATGTGCCTCTGGCAACGGTCTGGGCCCGCGTTCACGCCCGTTCGGCAAGCCTTGCGGGTTTTGCCGATGCGCGCGGCGTCAGGGCCACTCACACGGTGGCGATGCGCTTTCGCAGCGATCTGATTGCCGGCGACCGCATCACCTGGGGTGATCGGGTGTTCGAAATCCTTTCGGTCGAAGACCTCAACGGCCGTCGTGAATTCGTGTCCTGCGCCTGTTCCGAAACCAAGGTGACGGGGTGATCCGATGACCCATCCGATCATTGCGCTGCAGATCAGCCTTCTGAAGGCGCTTTTCGCCGATGCGGACCTGATGGCAGCGCTTGGGGGCAGGTTCGTTTTCGATGCGCCGCCCAAGGGGCGCAAGCCGCCCTATGTCGTCCTGACGCGCCACGATGTCCTGAGCCGGGACGGGGACGCCGCGCCCGGCCACGACCATCGCCTCCTGGTGCAGTGCTGGGTTCCCAAACCGAGCCGCAGGGCAGTTCTGGCACTTGCCGAGCGCGTGGTGGCGGTGGCGCTTGAGGCCGACCTTACCTCAGAGAGTCTCGTTGTCACCCACATCCAGCACGACCGCACCGATACCGCTATCGACAGCGAAACCGGCCATGCCCGTGCCGCCATCGTGTTGCGGGCGTTTTCGGAACCGGCCACCTGAACGACTTTTTTTTTAAAAAGGACCTGAATCATGAGCGCCCAAAGCGGCAAGGACATGTTGCTCAAGCTGGACCAGACCGGGTCCGGCAGTTTTCTCACCGTGGCCGGGCTGAGGAGCCGTAGCCTTACCCTCAACGCCGCCAGCATCGACGTGACCGATGCGGAATCATCCGGCCGATGGCGTGAATTGCTCGAAGGCGGTGGCGTTCGGAAGGCGGCGCTTTCCGGCAAGGGCATTTTCAAGGATCAAACTTCGGACGCGGCGATCCGCGCACTGTTCTTTTCCGGAGCTATCCGCGGCTGGCAGCTCGTTTTGCCCGATTTCGGCGTGATCGAGGGGCTGTTCCAGATCACCAGCCTCGAATTCTCGGCCAATTACGACGGCGAGGTGACGTTCGAGATCGCGCTCGAAAGCGCGGGCGAACTGGGTTTCACGGTGGCGTAGAGACCCCGTCCAAGTCTTCACGTCATTGTCGACCTGATCGGGAACGACATGGAGATCTGGCAGGTCCCCTGCCTTTTTACCGGTATTTTTCATCAGGATTATGAGTAATGGCCAATCTTCATCGCGGCGAAATCGACGCCATGATCGGCGGCGAAAAACGAGTCCTTTGTCTGACGCTCGGAGCGCTGGCGGAACTGGAAAGTCGGCTCAATGCCGGGGACCTGGTGGGTCTGTCCGAGCGCTTCGAAAAGGGACGGGTTTCGGCGTCCGATCTGGTCGCATTGCTCGGCGCGGGCCTGCGCGGCGGGGGTAATGCGATTTCGGACGAGGAGCTGGCGCGGCTTTCGATCGAAGGAGGACTGACAGGGGCGGCGAGGATCGCCGCCGATCTGTTGCGTGCGACATTTGGGGACCAGAGCCAGTGACCCCGTTCCCCTGGGCGGAGGCGATGCGGCTGGGCCTCGGCGTCCTGCGGCTGCCGTCACGCGAGTTCTGGGCGATGACGCCGCGCGAATTCATGGCGGCGGTCTCGGGGCTTGCCCGTCCGATCGACAACGCGCGCCCGATGGACCGGACGCGCTTCGAGCAACTGGCACAACGTTTCCCCGACACGGAGCGAAAGAGTGGCTGAAACAAGCATTTCCATATCGGACGATCTGACAAGCGAATTAAGCGATGTCGGCGTCGAACTCGAACGCATCGAGAAGCTCTCGACCAGCGTCGGCAAAACGCTGAGTTCCAGTTTGCGGTCGGCGCTGACGGATGGAAAATCGTTCAGGACGGTTCTTTCCGACATTGCCGAAACTCTTACCGACGTTACGCTCAAGGCTGCGTTCAAACCGATCGAGACGCTGACCTCGTCATTGATCCAGTCCCTTTTTGCGGCAACCGATACCTCACTTGCCGGTGCCGCCGGTTTTGCCAAGGGCGGCATTGTGAGCGCGCCGACCTATTTCGCGCTCGGAAGTGGGCTGGGGGTTGCCGGCGAGGCCGGCGCCGAGGCGGTTTTGCCGCTTTCGCGCGGTTCCGACGGGCGGCTGGGCGTGGCCAGCAACGCGTCAGCACCGATCTCGATTTCCATGAATATCACGACCGCCGACGCCAAGAGCTTTACCGGGGCCGAGGCGGAATTGAGCGCCATGTTTTTGCGCGCGGTCCGGCGCGGCACGAGGGCGAGCTGATGGCCTTTCACAAGATCCGTTTTCCCCTGGATATCGCGCTCAACGCGCGCGGCGGGCCGGAACGGCTGACCGACATTGCCACGATGTCCTCGGGACGCGAGGAACGCAACCAACGCTGGATACACGCCCTCCGGCACTACAATGCCGGCTATGGCATCAAGTCGCGCGAGGATATCCTCGCCGTCGTCGCCTTTTTCGAGGAGCGACGCGGACGGCTTCATTCCTTCTTGTGGCGCGACGGGATCGATTTTTCGTCCAATGGCGGCACGGGCATCCCCACTGCCTTCGATCAGGCAATCGGGACCGGCGATGGCGTAACGACCACCTTCCAGCTCATCAAGCGCTATAGCGCCGGGTTCGACCCTTACGATCGGGTGATCACCAAACCGGATGCGGCAACCGTACTGGTGGCGGTCGGCGGAGCGGAACGCGCGAGCGACGATTTCACGGTCGATGACATGAGCGGTATCGTCACCTTTGTTAAGGCGCCGGACGCTGGGGCCGCGGTGACGGCCGGTTTCCTGTTCGACGTGCCGGTCAGGTTCGACACCGATCGGCTAGAGGTCGATCTGTCCGGATTCGATGCCGCCGAAATCACCTCCATTCCGCTGATCGAGGTCAGATCATGAGAGTGCTCGACACCGAATTTGCCACTCATATCACCAGCGGCGACACGAACCTTTGCACCTGTTGGCGGTTGACGCGTGCCGATGGCACCGTGCTCGGGTTCACCGACCATGATGTGAGCATTCGTTTCGCGGACACGGTTTTCGATCCGGCAACCGGCGGCGATGGGTCCGAACGCGCCGCCAAGCTCGGCGGGGCGGTCGATACGTCCGAACTCGCCGCCGTTCTGACCAGTGAGGCGATCACCGAGGACGAAATCCGGCTCGGCCGCTACGACGGCACAAGGATCGAGATCTGGCGGGTCAACTGGCGCAATCCCGATATGCGTCATCTGGTACGGCGCGACCGTATCGGCGAGATTACCCTTAAGGACAAGGTGTTCACCGCAGAACTGCGTTCGGCCCAGTCCGATCTCAACCGCGAACAGGGACGGTTCTACCAGGCCCTGTGCGGGACGCAGCTCGGAACAAAAGCCTGCGGTATCAATATCGACGACGATGCCTACCGAACCACAGGAACAGTGCTCTCGGTCGCCGATGCCAGCCGGATCAGGATCGATGGGCTATCGGCGTTTGAAACGGGCTGGTTTTCCTTCGGGCGGCTCACCTGGACGTCTGGACGGAAAAGCGGATTGACCGACCGCGTCGTCGCGCATGGCCGGGATCTCAAGGGGGACTGGCTGGAACTCGATAACGTGGTCGCGAACTGGGTTGCCAAGGGCGATGGCTTTTTGCTCGTCGCGGGTTGCGACCGGCTGTTTTCGACCTGCCGGGACCGGTTCGCCAATTCGGTCAACTTTCGCGGTTTTCCGCACATTCCGGGCAGCGATTTCGTTCTGAGCTATCCCAAACAAGGGGACGCGCTTGCCGGCGCGCCGCTGGTTAAATGAACATCAATTCTGAAGCCGAGGCCGAAGCGCGGCGCTGGCTCGGTACGCCCTATCGCCATCAGGCTTCGGTTCGCGGCGAAGGCAGCGACTGCCTGGGGTTGCTGCGCGGCGTCTGGCGACAGCTTTACGGACACGAGCCGCAAGTCATTCCGGCCTATGCCGTCGATCCGCGCCGCAACGACGATCCCGCCGAATTGCAGAAGGCCGCCGATACCTATCTCACCAGAGTGACGCGGCCGATCCTCGGCGGCGACGTTTTGCTGTTTCGCCTCAAACGCAACATGCCGGCACGCCATTGCGGCATCGCCATTGCGAACCATGGCTTCATTCATGCCCAGGAACGGCTCGGCGTCGTCGAGGCGCCCCTGTCGCTTTCCTGGCAGCGACGGCTTTCGGGCATTTACGCCTTTCCTGAACACGAGATCTGAGCCATGGCAACCCTTGCCCTTTCCCTCGCCGGTCAGGCCGTTGGCGGCCTTGTCGGCGGTCCGTTCGGTGCGACTGTCGGTCGGGCGCTCGGTGCGCTTGCCGGCAGCGCCATCGACACCAGCCTGTTCGGCACGGACACAAGCACCGGCGCGACCAGCGACATCTCCCTGACCGGATCGCATGAAGGGGGGATGGTGCCGCGCGCCTATGGCTGGAACCGGCTTTCCGGCAACATCATCTGGGCGACCGAACTCGAACGCCAGACAGGAACGAGCGCGGGCGCCAAGGGAACGACCTCGTCCGACGGTGATGTGATCACAGCCAATTTCGCCGTGGCCCTGTGCGAGGGCGAGGTGCCGGTTCTCGGCCGCATCTGGGCCGATGGCGATCTTCTGGATACAGACGGGCTCAACATCCGCTTCTATTCCGGATCTAGCGACCAGGAGCCGGACAGTCTCATTGCGGCCAAGCAGGGGAGCGGTAACGCTCCGGCCTATCGCGGCACCTGTTATCTGGTCTTCGAAGCGTTGCCCCTCACCGAATACGGCAATCGTATCCCCTCGATCTCGGTTGAAATCTGCCGGCCGGCCGGCGATCTCGAAGACGCGATCACGGCGGTGACCGTGATCCCCGGTGCGACGGAATTCGGCTACGATCCGACGCCGCGTGTCAGGATCGTTTCCGCCGGAGAGACCGAAACCGAAAACGCCCATGTCGTTACGAGCCTTTCCGACTGGACGGTTTCGCTCGATCAGCTTCAGGCGCTTTGCCCGAACCTCACCCATGTCTCGCTGGTGGTCGCCTGGTTCGGCGACGATCTCAATTGCGCCAAGTGCACGATTGCCCCACGCGTCGAGAACACCACCCGGAAAATCAGCGATACGAGCTGGTCGGTCGGCGGACTCAGCCGGAATGCGGTGCGTGTCGTTTCCAAGGTGAACACTGGTCCCGCCTATGGCGGCACGCCGTCCGATGCGGCGGTTCTGGCCGCCATCGCAGACCTCAAGGAACGCGGCATCAAGGTAACGCTTTATCCGCTCGTCATGATGGACATCGAGGCCGATAACGACCTGGCCGACCCCTATTCCGGCAGAACCGGACAGCCCGCCTATCCCTGGCGCGGACGCATTACCTGTTCGCCGGCACCGGGCGAAGCCGATACGCCTGACCAGACATTGGCGGCAACAACACAGATCGCTTCATTTGTCGGCACGGCCGGGGCTGAAGACTTCACGCGAGGATCGGGGACCGTCTCTTATTCGGGACCGTCGGAATGGAGCTACCGGCGCATGATCCTGCATTATGCACACCTGGCCGTTCTGGCCGGTGGCGTCGATGCCTTTCTTGTCGGATCCGAGATGGCCGGACTGACGATGGTGCGCAGCAGCGCGACGGTTTTTCCCTTCGTCGATGCGCTCGTTTCGCTCGCGGCCGATATGCGTTCCGTTCTCGGACAGAAAACCAAGCTGACCTATGCCGCCAACTGGTCCGAATATCACGGCTATCAGCCCGAAGATGCACCGGGAGACAAGCTCTTTCACCTCGATCCGCTCTGGGCTTCGTCGGATATCGACGCCATCGGCATCGACAACTACATGCCCATCGCCGACTGGCATGACGGCACCGGTCACGCCGACAAGGGGGCCGGCGCGATCTATGACCTCGATTATCTCGATGCCAATATCGCCGGCGGCGAGGGCTATGACTGGTATTATGCCTCGGAAACGGATCGGCTGGACCAGGTGCGTTCGGAAATTGCCGACGGCGATCATGGCGAGCCGTGGGTTTTCCGCTTCAAGGACCTCGTCAACTGGTGGCGCACGGCCCATCACAACCGCGTGGACGGGGTGCGCTCGGCCATTGCGACAGATTGGGTACCCGAATCCAAACCGATCTGGCTGACGGAACTCGGATGCAGTGCCATCGACAAGGGCGCCAACCAGCCCAACGTTTTCGGCGATGCCAAATCGTCGGAAAATGCGCAGCCCTATTTCTCCAGCGGCGCTCCCGATGCCCTGATGCAACGCCAGTTTCTGCGTGCTCATTTCCGGCACTGGCAACCGGGCCGAGCCGGCTTCGAGACGGCGTCGAATCCGGTGTCTTCGGTCTATGGAGGCCGTATGCTCGATCCGGAACGGATCTATCTATGGACCTGGGACGCGCGGCCTTTCCCGGCCTTTCCCACGCTTTGCGATGTCTGGGCGGACGCCGGCAATCATGCCAGCGGACACTGGCTGACCGGACGCCTGGGGACCGCAGGCGCCGGCGAACTGATTGCGACGCTGGGCGAGGACTATGGCGTCGATTTTGCTAAAATCGCCACGGCGGGACCGGCCATTGCCGGTCTTGCCATAACCGGTGTTTCAAGCCTCAGAGATGTGCTCGATCCGATCCTGACCGCAACCCGGACGCTGCTTCGGGACGCCCCAGACGGTCTTGTCTGTCTGATCGAAGGCAGCGGCGGCGTTTGTGACCTCGACCCCGACGTTATTATCGATGCAGGCGATGCGCTCCGGACCGAAAAATGGCCGATGGCCGAAGAACTGCCAGCCCAGCTTGTTCTGAGCTATGCCGGATACGCCAACGACTATCAGACCGGAAGCATCACGGCCTTTGGCGCCGATGGGGCGACCAGCACATCGGTATCGTCAAATCTGGTGCTCGACGGGGCAGCGGCGCGGATCGTCGCCGAAAATGCGCTCGCGGCGGCGCGGCAATCGGCGCGGTCACTCGATTTTTCACTGCCGCCTTCCGAAATCGCGCTCGAACCGGGAGATCTCGTCCAGATCTCGGGACGCAGGGATCTGCCGTTGATCGTGACGGAACTCCATGACGGGGTGACGCGCGCCGTTACGGCCCGTCCCTATCGCAGGGAGCCCATCGCGGCACTGCTCGTCGACACCAGGGCTGTTACATTAGCTGCCGCTACAGCATCGGCGCTGCCGGTTGCGGTGATCGCCCATCTGCCTGCCGATCCGACGACGGGAGGTGCAACACGGCTCGTGGCCGGCGCCTATGCCAGTCCCTGGCCAGGCACCGTCGTTTTGACCGACATGGACACGGGCAGCGAACTCGTGCGGCTGAGCAAGCCTGCAATCATCGGCGAGCTGACGGCCGATTTCGAACCGGGGATCGCGGAACTGTGGGACGAGGCGCACCGGCTCGATGTGACGCTTTATTCCGGTCATCTCGCTTCGGAAATGCGCAGCGACGTGTTGGCTGGCGCCAACAGGCTGCTGGTCACAAGGGACAATGGCACCACGGAACTGATCGGGTTTGCGAATGCCGAGCTTTTGTCCGGCGCGACCTACCGGCTGGCCGGATTACTGCGCGGGCTGATCGGGACCGGGGACGGGGCGGGAACCGCCAGCGCCGGAAACAGCGTCATGCTGGTCAGCGATGCGCTCGAAACCGCCGATCCCGGCGACAACCGGCTCGGGGCCGAATCGCGCTTCAAGCTTTATGCCGGCATGCGCGACACGACTGGGCAAACGATTGCCGCCTCGTTCGACCGCGAACTGGCGCAACCGCTGATGCCGGTCCATCTCGATGCCCGCCGCCTCGCGTCGGGCGATGTGGACATCACCTGGACGCGCCGGTCGCGGCAGGGCGGAGAGAGCTGGGTTCTTGCCGAGATGCCGCTCGATGCGTCGCCCGAAAGCTATCGGATCACCATTGGCGACGGCACGACGGTGTTGCGCTCGCTGTCGGCGGACACCGCACAGGTGCTCTATGCCGCCAACGATCAGGTGGCCGATTTTGGCGCCTTGCCGGCGACGTTCGTGTTCGGCGTCGCCCAGGTCAACACCGTCTATGGGGCGGGCCGGGCGGCGACAGGCGTTTTTACCGCATGAGGATGTTGCACGCATGACCAAGGCCAATTTCAACGCCTGTCTCAAGATCGTTCTGGAGCATGAAGGCGGCTATGTCGACCATCCCAAGGACCCCGGTGGCGCCACCAATCTGGGCATCACCCGCCGGGTGCTGGCCGAGTGGCGCGGCATTTCGCCATGGACGAACCTATCCAAACAGGAGGTGAGGGCGCTCGGCCTGGACGAAGCAGCAGCGATCTATCGCGCTCGCTACTGGGACGCGGTTGCCGGCGATCAGTTGCCGCGCGGACTCGATCTCGTCATCTTCGATTTCGCCGTCAACAGCGGTCCTGCGCGGGCGATCCGCTATCTGCAGGCGGCGCTCGGTACCAAGCCGGACGGTATTGTCGGGCCGGCGACGCTGACGGCGGTCCGGGATGCCTGGCAGTCGAGCGGCACGGCGAAGCTGATCGGCATTCTCTCGGCCCGGCGTCTCGGATTTCTCAAACAATTGAATACGTTTCCGGTTTTCGGAACCGGCTGGACGCGCCGTGTCGCCGACACTGAAAAACGCGCCCTGGCCATGCGTCCGGCCAGCGAAATCCCATCCCCTCAAACGAAAGGACATGCCAAAATGGAACTTCTCAACGGCTACAAGACCTATATCGTCGGCACCTTGATGCTGGTGACCGCCATCGCCCAGATGGCGGGTGTCGACCTGCCCGGCTTCGAAGGCCAGTCATCCATGCAGCTTCTCATGGAAGGACTGGCGATCGTGTTTTTGCGCAAGGGGTTGAAATCGGACGCCGCGCGGGCCTGATCGCGAAACCTATCGACTTTTCCAACTATTCATGCCTTGTTCAGACGACGACCGTTAGCCTTGGTATCATGACCTCAAAACCGGTTTTTGCCGCGCTTTTCGCCATCGCCATTCTGACATGGCCCATCTCGCCGGGTTTCGCCCAGGGCGGGGCTTGTCTGACCGATCGCGACATCCAGAGCTCGGTGGCGGCCGGCAAAATCCTGCCACTGAACAGGGTGCTCGCCAGTGCCGGCCTTGGCGACGTCAAGGTTTTGCCGCCGGTCAAGGTCTGCAAACAGGGTGGTCAACTCAGCTACATCATCTCCATATTGCAGGGTGGTCAGGCCAAGACGATTTCGCTGAACGCCACCGGTCGGCCCTAGTCGGGACATAGCGATGCGTATTCTTGTTGTCGAGGACGATGAAAACCTCAATCGCCAGATCAAGGAGGCGCTGGAAGAGGCCGATTATGTCGTCGACAGCGTCTTCGATGGTGAAGAAGGTCATTTCTTGGGCGATACCGAACCCTATGACGCGGTGGTACTCGACATCGGCCTGCCGCGTATGGACGGGATCAGCGTACTCGAAGCCTGGCGGCGGGACGGACGGACCATGCCCGTCCTGCTGCTGACGGCCCGCGACCGCTGGTCCGACAAGGTTCAGGGGATCGATGCCGGGGCTGACGACTACGTGGCCAAGCCCTTTCACATGGAAGAGGTTCTGGCCCGTATCAGGGCGCTGGTCCGGCGCGCCGCCGGTCATGCCAGTAACGAGATCACGGCCGGGCCGGTGCGGCTCGACGTCAAGTCGAGCAAGGTAACGGTCGACGGCAAGTCGATCCGGCTGACGGCGCACGAGTTCCGGCTGTTGAGTTATCTGATGATCCACAAGGGCAAGGTGGTCTCGCGCACCGAACTGACCGAACACATGTATGATCAGGATTTCGACAGGGATTCCAATACGATCGAAGTCTTTGTCGGGCGATTGCGCAAGAAACTGCCCGAGGATTGCATCGCCACTGTGCGCGGTCTCGGCTATCAGATCAAGGCCGACTAGGGTCTCATGCGGCGCGGGTCGATCTCTCTCAACGTCTTCGTGTTTTCCGCGCTCTGGCTGATCGTCGCTCTGGTGGCGACGGCTTTTCTTTTAGGCGAACTCTATGCGCGTTCGCTCGACACGAGCCTCAGCGAGACGCTCGATTTCCAGATTGAATCGCTGGTCGGGCTCGCGCTCGAGACTGGTCCTGAACATGCCCCCAGCACCGCGCTTTCCGATCCCCGCTTCGCCCGCCCTGCTTCGGGCTGGTATTGGCAGATTACGCGTGTCGATAGCGGCATTCCGCTTGCGTTCTCGGCGTCGCTGGTCGGTTCGGTTCTGCCCGATCTTGAGAACAAACCAGCACTCGGTGGCCGCGTCGTTGCCGAACTGACAGACTCCTTCGGTATTCGGATACGTATCATTTCGCGTCAGATTGCCATTTCCGGCGTGCCCTACGATTTCACCGTTACCGGCAATCTCGACGAAATCTACAAACTGACCAATTCGTTCCGCGGCCAGGCCTTTGTTGTCCTGGGTGCCGTTGGCATCATGCTGGCGGTGATGAGTGCGCTGGTTGCGCGTTTTGCATTGAAGCCGGTGACCCAGCTTCACGATGCCCTTGAAAGCGTTCGCGAGGGCGAAGCGCAGAACGTGACCGGCACCTTTCCGGCCGAACTGGCACCCCTGGCTGAGGAAATCAACGAGTTGCTGCGTTCCAATGCAGAGATCATCGAGCGCGCCCGCAATCAGGTCGGCAATCTCGCGCACGGTCTCAAGACGCCGCTGGCCGTCCTGCGCAACGAGGCCGCCGGCAAGCACACGACGCTGGCTGAGGTTGTTCTCAACGAAACCCAGAAGATGAGCGAGATCGTTGCCACCTATCTTGATCGTGCCCGCCTGTCGGCGCGGACGGCGGTGGTCGGCAAGCGCACGGATACGGCGGCGATCCTAACCCGTCTGGTTCGGGTCATGCAGAAAATCCATCCCGAACGCAGGATCGACCTGCATCTGGCCGAAACCGGCGTTCCCTGGTTTCGCGGCGAAACCAGCGATCTCGAGGAAATGGCCGGCAACCTGATCGACAACGCCTGCAAGTGGGCGCATTCCCAGGTGCATATTGTCGCCCGGGCCGATCGGCAGGGAACGTTCCTGACCATCGAAATTGAAGATGACGGACCCGGCCTGACCGAAGACGAACGGGCCACGGTCACCCGGCGCGGCGTCAGGCTCGACGAAAAGACGCCGGGATCCGGTCTCGGTCTCGATATCGTCATGGAACTGGCCGGTGTATATGGCGGCGCGCTCGCGCTGGACCGCGCCGATCTCGGTGGTTTGCGCGCCACCTTGTCCCTGCCGGCGGCGCGACGCCGGTGAAACCCTTGTCGCCGAACAGGCGGGTCATTATCTCCCTGTGAACTATTTTCGGCGCAATTTTGGCGTAGTGAAAAGGAGTCGGGCGTTTCAGACGCCCCAATCGGGTCGGATGGCATTTCGGATGCCGGAACGATCACACCGGTTTTCGCCATGGCGGACAACCGGTTTCACTGAGGGTTCGAAGGGATGAAGACAAGGGTTTCACGTCTTGGTTTGAGTGTGCTGCTGCTCGTGTCGCTGGCCGCCTGCTCGAGCACGCGGACGAACTATCCGGTCGCGCCCCTGGCCCTGGCTCCGGAGCCGGCCAAGGTGACCACGGCGGCACTGGAGGCGACCAACATCACCGAATTCGTCGATCCGGCGGTGCTGTCCGCATTATCCGACAAGGAACGGGTCGAAGCGGCCAGTGCCCAATTCTATGCCCTGCAATTCGGACGCCCCGGCGCGCCGCGCCTCTGGCAGGGCGACAAGGGCAGCTCCGGAAGCATAAGCGTCGGTCCCTATGTGCGCGTCAACGAACGCGACTGCCGCGAATTCACGCATAACGTCACAACAAAACTAGGAACTTATACCAAGACAGGTATGGCCTGTCGGCTTGAAGGTGGCACCTGGGAGGCTATCGAACAGAGCTGAAACGGAACTAATGGACGCATAACAACGATCGAAGACTGATTGTACTAAATAGCTCATAGACACTTTTACAATCAGTAACGAGATCGGCTTGGAAAACAGAACTTATTCAAGTTCAATCTGCGTTCAGGCTTATGGTTGCATTACTCAGTTCAGACGATGACAGCACAAAGCCCGTTGTTCTGCCCCGCGACAGACTGCGTCGGGATGAAGGAGCGTTATCTACTGCGGTGAAAGCATTTCTGAGTGCGCTCGATCCGGTTATCGTCGACGAGCCTGTCTTTTTCAGTTTCAACACTTCAATCAGCCGCAATCGTTTGATCCGTTTCTGGATCTGGGCGGCGCGCGATGCGATTCCCGGCATCGACATGCGTTTCGACGGACTCGTGGATGCCGGCAATACCGAAGATGCCGCCATCGAGATCTGCATGCCCGAAATCCTGGCCAGTGTCAGGCGGGTGCTTGAGGATGCCTCGGATCAGGAAGCCAGCCGCCGACTGAACGTACAGATCGGCGGCGAGGAAGTACGCGATCAGATCGACACCATTCTGCTCGCCCTCAGATCCCGGGCACTGATCGACAAGGCGCGCGGATTCGCCAAGGCGATTTCCAGCCTCAACGACGCGGCGGCGCTCGGCGTTGCCCTGCAGACCCTGCCGATAAAGGACCCCGCTCTGATGGGGCTTTTGATGCATGTCATCGTTGGCAACACCGCCGTGCCCTCCCGTCTGGTCATCGGCGCGACCACGGTCGTCGGCAAGACAACCGAGGACTCGCTTCGAGGGGCCGGGTTCAGTCCTTTGGGTGATGCCATTCTCGCCCATGCCCAGAACCAGATTTTCGTTCTCGAGTCGGGACTGACCGGTATGGGCGACGCCGATGCCGTCTGTCTCAGCATCGAACGATTTCACAAACTCATACGGGCGCTCAACGCCTATGTCGAACCGGCACGCAATTCGCGCTGGTCGATGATCATTGCCGAACTCACCAAACAGGCGTCGCGACGGCTCGAACCGCGATTGCGGGAAATCAGCGGTGACATCGTCCAGGCGATGCGGCGCACCAAGGATAGCCTTGGCAATGACTGGATCGATGTCGATATGCTGCTCGCCGCCCTTAACGGCATGTACCTTTTGTCGGCAGTGCGCGAGGCACGCGAAAGTCTGGCGCTCAACGCCCTGTTCGACCAGATCTGGAACCAAACCGGCCAGTCGATCGAAGCGCTCGTCAAACGGAGTATCGAGGACTATCGCGAGGATCCGAACAACGAAGCGGTGAGCAAGCGGCTCGAGTGCGGCATCAAGATGGCCGAGATCCGCTTCAGCAAGGATTACGCCGATGTCCTGAACCACACCCGCGAAAAAATCAGTCTGCGCTCGGCCGTCGAATTGGGAAGCTATTGAAACGGCGCGCGGAAACGACGATCGATCGTGGGCGATTCTTTTGGGACAGATCTTTTCCAGAGGAGCCCGCCCCTTTCTCCCTCCTCTTGATGGGGAAGGGCCGCAAGCTCCGAAGCCCCCATTCTTGATCCCTTTTTGCAAGGGAGAGGAAAGCCACAAAACCGCTTCTGCTAAGAATTGATGGAGTCTTGAGCAGATCACGTTTTGGCTGAATTGTGTGGTCTGCTCTATCCTCTTGTTTTGTCGTGTTTTCCAATCGGCGAACCGGTATCCACTTCGCTTTTAAAAACACTCTAGTCAGTAATCACGGCACTGATCGATCGGTTGCCGTCGCGGACATTGACCCTGTCGTCGTCCGGGCGGGTCAACAGGGCCTTTCCGCCATCTGCGGCTGCCGAGACGATGACGCCGATGGCCTGATCGGGGCGTGACAGGCCGGATTCAGCGAAAACCAGCATGCCCGGTTCGAACCGACGTCCGTCGTCGGCCCGCAACGAGACGATAGCCGCCTTTGTGAAACGCGCGGCGAGATAGGCCGGGATCTCGTCTTTCGCTTCGACGGAACGTGCCGGAACCCAGTCCTTTGCCGTTACCACTTCCGGCAGGACCAGCCGTTCGGCGCAGATATCGGCATGGTTCTGGCTCGGCGTCAGGCCGGCGCGGGTCAGGGCGTTGATGGTGTCGAGATCAAGGACACCCGCCGTATCGGGATCGATAAGCCGGGTGTGTCGCCGCGTTGTGCGCCCGGTATCCTTTCTCGGCATCGCCACCAGAACCCGCGACGTCCCGAGAAAGGCAAGCTCGTCGCCGCTCGGTCGGGCATCGAGCGCGTCCGCATCCGGGCTTTCGATATAGTCGGCCAGCCGGTTCTCGTCGATCGGACGCCGCGGTTTGCCATCGAGCGCCGCAATGGCCTGTTCGCCGCTAAGCTGGCACCCATGCGTCGTGAGCAGGCCGGCGGCGCTTCCCGCCAGCGCAACGCCGTCGATGATGGTTGCCTTCGCCGCGATCTCGCCCGAAACAGTCCATCCGATTGGACCGCCAAGGCACGACCACAATCTCAGGCGCGGGCACCATCCGTTCGATTGCACCACGGAACCGGCAACCAGCTCGCCATAATGCTTGTCGCGCATGCCCTGCCAGACCAGTTCGGTATGAACCGTCAGGCTTCGATCCGTGTTGAGATAGGCTTCGGCGATACGGGTTCCGAATTCCTGATGGATACCCGATGCCTTGGCGAAATCGATGAAACGCGAATGCGGCTCGGGTCGGTAGTCGATCAGGCGCAGGACACCCCCGCCGGAATCCTTGGCCATCATGGCGAGATGATAAAGCGGGTTGCTGCCACCAACGAAAAGAACCGGGCCGCGCGACCAGACGCCGTATGTGGCGGCGAGATCGAAGGCTTCCGCCAGCCCGATCACGCCCGGCAACCTGTTGCCCGGATAAACGGGAATGCGGTCGGCACAGCCGGTCGCCAGCACGATGCGGGGCGCGCTGATGCGTTCAACCCGGCAGGCGAGATGATCGCTATCGGTCGTGACGCTGGTGACCGTCACACCGTGATCGCCGGCATCTGTAGCCCGGCACAAAAGTCTGAGTTCGATTTCCGGGCGGGAGGCGACGAGGCTTTGAAGCGTGGTGACGGTTTCGAGAACCGGTTTTTCGCCTTCCCTGTTGCCAAACAGGGCGGCATCGCCGCCGAGGCGTCCGCGCTGTTCGACAAGAACGACTTTGCGGCCGCTTTCGACACCGGCGATGGCCGCCTGCATGCCAGCAACGCCACCTCCGATAATGACGATGTCGGTTTTTGTTTCGACAAATGTCGATTTGTCAAAGCCGTTCGTCGGGCTCCCGGAACCAAAATCGACACCGAGACCGGTCCGCGGTTTTTTGGCGATCCCGATCGCCAGCCGTTCGATCAAACTGATATGCGCGCCCACGGTCACGAGATCGGCGCCGTCCATGACGGGACAGAGTTCCATCGGCACGCCCGGATCCGTCTTGTCCGCCGCCCGGCGGACAAATGGCGCGAACTGCGTGCCGAGACGCAGTCGCGATTCTTCGATCTGTCCGGCTTCCGTGATCCCGGCCCCCATAAGCGCGCTCAGGACCGTATCGCCGGCAAATCCAGCCACATCCATGTCGTCGAGCCGGAAGCTCAGGCGGTGCGTTCGGTCGATGGCTGCGGGACCGAAGGACGGCGACGGGCTGATCAGTCTCAGGCTCACGGTGTCCCCCCTCCGACAAGGCCGATTTCGGCAATGCCGGCACGGTTGGTTCTCACGCCTCTTGCGCCGAACCAGGCCCGTTCCGCGCTACTGCCTGAATCGGTCAGGAAACCGGCAAGCGCCGGTGCGAACCATGCGCCCGACGCGCCGAAACCAATGGCCAGAACGACGGCCTTGCGTGGAAGTGGCGCGACGAATGGTGCGCCATCGCGGCTGAGCGGCACGGCAAAACGCCTCCTGGCGACGATGCGGGCCGCTGTTCCCCGCGCCAGCAGCGCGCCGAGCCAGTGAGCGGCATCGGCTTCGTTTTCGGACGGAGCGACAGCCTCGATCCGCCCATCGGCAAGCCCGGTCAGATGCCCGCTGGATTCGATGTCGACAATCAGCCGGCCTGCGAGCGCCGGCACCGGATCCGTGGCAAGCGCCGTTCGCCAACCCATGACGGTTCCAGCGGGCAGATCGCCGAGACAATCCGTGCAACCCGCATCGGTCACCACAAGACGTTTCGCCGCAATGAAGGCGTCGTTGGCGGCGAAACGGACAAGAGTCTGGCCGGCCTGCAAATCCTCGACATCGTGATAAACGGTGACGCCCGCCGCATCGAGACGCTCCGGCAGCCGGGCGAAAAACGCTCGTGGGCGAAGGATCCAGATGCCTTCTGCCGTGAACCCGACCAGATGCCCGCGATCGGGGAGCGAGGCGGTGACGATGTTGTGGGCATTGAGCATGTGCCGCACATGACCGGTAGCCGCATGACCCGTTTCGGTTAACGCTGCGAAAACGACGCGACGCCGTTCGAGTTCGGACGCGCTCAGGAACGCGCGAAAGGCGTCGAAACCATCGACCAGCAGGTCGAGCGTTTCAGGCCGACTGTACGGGCCGACACTAAGGGCGATATCGCGCGAAATCTGAAGCGGCGCCGGCAGGTGTCCGATCACGCACACCTTGGCGCCGTGTGTACGGGCCAGCGTGAGCGCGAGCATTGCCGCGAGGGCGGAACTGCCGGCGATGGCAAAATCGTAGTTTTGCTCGTTCAACCCGATACTCCCCGTTGCATCCCCGCCATCGCATCCGGGCGTAAAACGTATCGTGATGGATGACGACGGCATCCCGGCTTCATTTTCTGGCGAATTCGGGTATTAGGAGCACCAGTCGCTGTTCCAATCCGGCCGATCGGATCAAAACTCATGCTGGTATGGACATTCGTCATTGCGATGACCGCGATTGCTTCGGCTGTCCTTTTTTATGCGGGTCGCGCCGGAGCGGTCAACGCAACACCGGCGGATGCCTCCGGTATCGAACTGATCCATCACAAAAATCTTCTTGCCGAAATCGACCGTGCCGAAGCCGATGGGCAATTGGGGGCCGAAGATGCGCTGGCGGCGCGTGCCGAACTGGCCCGGGACGTGATCCGCACCAAAGAACGCGGCGCGGCGTCGGCTTTCTCTGGCGGGTTTTCGCCACTGGTGGCCGGGCTGGCGATCGGTGCCATTGTTGTTCTCGGCATCGGCACCTATGCCCTGATCGGCAATCCGGACCTGCCCGGCGCGCCGCTCGATACGCGGGCGGCGCAAACCGAGATACCCCAGGATGTCGCCGACGCGATCAACAAGATCGAGGCGCAGCTTGCCCAGGCGCCGGATGACGTGCGCGGCTGGCAGGTGCTCGGTCCGGTCTATATGCACGCCGGCCGCTATGGTGATGCCGTCAATGCCTATCGGCGCATCCTGACGCTTGCCGGCGCGACGCCGGACAGCGAAACCGATCTCGCCGAGGCTCTTTCCATGGCCAATGGCGGCGTTCCCAGCGACGAAGCCATGAACCTGCTTTCCGAGGCGGCGGCGGCCGATCCCGGCCATGTCCGGTCGCGCTTCTATATGGCCGGCGAAGCCTTGCGCCGGGGCGAGTACGCCGAGGCGGTCCGATTGTGGCAAGAGGTCATCGCCCTGTCCGATGGCAGCGAAACCTGGCGTCCGAGCGCCGACGAGGCTTTGGCCGTGGCGCAAGCCGGCCTGGCAGGCGGTGGCGATGCCGAAACCGAAAACGCCATGATCGCCGGCATGGTCGACAAACTGGCGACCCGGCTCGCCAGCACTGGCGGATCCGTCTCCGAATGGACCCAGCTTGTACGCGCCTACATCGTCATGGGCGATCGCGATCGCGCCCAAAAGGCCTTTGACGATGCAAGGGCAGCCTATCCCGACGCCGCTGAACGCGGCGATCTCGATGCGCTCGCCATGAAAAACGGGCTGAAATAGGGGCCAGGCGATGAAATTGACCCGCAAACAGAAACGCCTTGCCGTCATCGCCAGCCTCGGCGTGGTTCTTGCCGCCGCCGCCGGGCTCGTTCTTTATGCGCTCAACGATCAGATCGTGTTTTTCTACGCGCCGAGCGAGCTTGACGCCAAACATGTGGCCATCGGACAGCCGATCAGGATCGGGGGGCTCGTCAAGGACGGCACCTGGGTCCGTGACGGCGAACACACCACTTTTGTCATCACCGATGGCGAGACCGACGAGACAGTGACCTATACGGGCATCCTGCCCGACCTCTTCCGCGAAGGGCAGGGGGTGATCGCCGAAGGCGCCCTGACGGCAAACGGTTCGTTCGCCGCGACCACGATTCTGGCCAAGCACGACGAAAACTACATTCCGAAAGAAGTCGCCCAGGCGATCAAGGATCGCGGCGAGTGGCGTCCGGACGCGGGGCAACAGGGCGCCAAATGAGCATCGAACTCGGACATTTCGCCCTTGTTCTTGCCGCCGCCATGGCGCTGGTGACAGCCGTGCTCGGCTTTGTCGCCTGGCGAAGCCATCCATGGGTTGTGGGATTTGTGCGCCAGTCCGCGCTTCTGCAAGCCGTGCTGGTCGGCATCGCCTCTTTCGCGCTGATCCACGCTTTTGCCGTGTCGGATTTCTCCCTGGCGCTGGCCTACCAAAACTCGCATTCCACCCAGCCGCTCCTTTATCGGATCACCAGTACCTGGGGAAACCACGAGGGCTCGATCCTTTTGTGGATCTTCATCCTCGCCCTGTTCGGCGGCGCCGTTGCCGTGTTCGGACGCAACCTGCCGCGCGATCTGCTCACCCTTGTTCTATCCACCCAGTCGCTTCTGGCCGCCGCCTTTGCCGGCTTCGCACTGTTTACCTCCAACCCCTTCGCCCGGCTCGATCCGGCGCCGTTCGAGGGGCGCGATCTCAATCCGATCCTGCAGGATATCGGCCTCGCCATTCATCCGCCGCTGCTTTACCTCGGCTATGTCGGGTTTTCGGTCTGCTTTTCCTTCGCCATCGCCGCTCTGATCTCGGGGCGGATTGATGCCGCCTGGGCCCGCTGGGTCAGGCCGTGGACGTTGGCGTCCTGGGTATTCTTGACCCTCGGCATCGCCATGGGCTCTTACTGGGCCTATTACGAACTGGGCTGGGGCGGCTGGTGGTTCTGGGACCCGGTCGAAAATGCCAGCCTGATGCCGTGGCTGGCCGGCACGGCGCTTTTGCATTCCGCCCTGGTCATGGAAAAGCGCAATGCGCTCAAGATCTGGACCATCTTTCTGGCCATCATCACCTTTTCACTGAGCCTTCTCGGGACCTTCCTCGTCCGCTCCGGCATTCTGACCTCGGTCCATTCCTTCGCCGCCGATCCGACGCGCGGCGTGGTCATCCTCATGCTTTTAGCCGCGGTGATCGGCGGCGCCTTTGCCCTTTTCGCCTGGCGGGCGCCGGCGCTCAAGGCTGGCGGGCTGTTCGCACCGGTCAGCCGGGAAGGGGCGTTGGTCGTCAACAACCTTTTCCTTGCGACCGCGACCGCCGCCGTTCTCATCGGCACGCTTTATCCGCTCGTGCTCGATGCCCTGACCGGCACGCTGATCTCGGTCGGCGCGCCGTTCTTCGATCTGACCTTTTCGCTGTTGATGGCGCCTTTGCTGATCGTTCTGCCCTTCGGGCCGTTCCTTGCCTGGAAACGTGGCGACCTGATCGCGGTTTCCAGGCGGCTGGCCGGCGCGGTCGCGGTGACGCTCGCCCTTGCGATGCTTGTTTTTGCATTAGCTGGAGCGAATGTATCTTTAGCTCTGATCGGTTTTCTCCTCGGCTTCTGGGTTGCCATCGGCGCTCTGGCCGATCTCGTCGATCGCGCGAAGATCGGGCGGAGTCCGTTCGGGCAGAGTTTCAGGCGTCTTGTCGGCCTGCCGCGCACCGCCTGGTCGACCGCCATCGCCCATTTCGGGCTTGGCCTGACGGTTCTCGGCATCGTTGCCGCCTCGACCTATTCGACCGAAAACATCACGACGCTTGCGCGGGGCGAGTCCGCCATGCTCAGCGGCTACATGGTGACGCTTGATGACGAGCGTATCGTTGCCGGTCCGAATTACGATGCCGACCGCATCACATTGTCGGTCACCGCGCCGGATGGCGCCACGCGCGAGGTGACGACCGAGCGGCGCATCTATCGCGCCAGCCGCATGCCGACCACCGAATCCGGCATCCTGACCTATGGCTTGTCCCAGTTCTACGTGGCTATCGGCGACGCGGTGGAGGGCGGAGGCCATGTGGTCCGCCTGTGGAACAAGCCCTTCGTTCTTCTGATCTGGCTTGGCGCCGTGGTTATGGCCGGAGCGGGCGCCCTGTCATTGACCGACCGGCGCTTGCGGATCGGCGCGCCGGCGCGCCGCAAGGTGCAGGCGGAGACCGCCTCATGAAGCGCGCGCTGGCGATATTCGTGATGGTTCTGACCCTGATCGGGCCGGCTCTTGGGGTCAATCCCGGCGAAGTGCTGGCCGATCCGGCACTCGAAGCGCGTGCCCGCGACATCTCGAAGGAATTGCGCTGTCTAGTCTGCCAGAACGAGACCATCGACGAGTCCAATGCCGATCTCGCCCGCGACCTTCGCCTGCTCGTTCGCGAACGGCTGACCGCGGGCGACAGCGACGCACAGGTCCGGCAATATCTCGTCGATCGCTACGGTGAGTTCGTCCTTTTGAAACCGCGTTTCAACGCCCACACCTGGTTTCTCTGGCTGGCAACGCCGGCGGTGTTTCTGATCGGTCTTGCGGTTCTCTTGCGCTACGTGAAAAAGCCGCCCGTCGCGTCTTCCGGATCGCCTCTGACCGAAGCGGAGAAACGGGCTCTGGACGATTTGCGGAACGGGAATAGCTAGGCGGCATGGTTTTCGATCCGAACCTTTTGTTGCCGTCCGGCCTCGATCTCTGGCCCGCTCTCGGCCTCGTCGCGCTCAGCTTTTTCACCTCGGCCATCACCGCCGCTTTTTCCCTCGGCGGCGGCATGCTCCTGTTGTCGGTCATGGTCCTGATCCTGCCCGCCACCGCGATTATTCCGGTGCACGGGCTGGTTCAGCTCGGCTCGAATGCCGGTCGCGTCGCGATCCAGCGCCGTCACATCAATTGGACAATGGCGCTGCCAATGATCGTTGGCGCCATTCCGGGCGCCATGCTCGGGGGGCGTTTCGTCAGCCTGTTGCCGGAAACGGTTTTCGGACTGGCCATCGGCCTGTTTATCCTCGTGACGTCATGGATCAAACTGCCGAAACACCCAATCACCGGTCCGCTCGGGCTTGGTCTTGTTGGCGCCGCGATTGGCGCCATCGGCATGATCGTCGGCGCGACCGGGCCATTGACGACGCTTTTCCTGTCCCGCCATCCGGATCGGCGCGTCATCGTCGCCACCCATGCCGCGATCACGACGGCCCAGCACCTCGCCAAGATCCTTGTCTTCATGACCCTGGGTTTTGCCATCGGACCCTGGCTGCCGCTGGTTGTCCTGATGATCGGATCGGGGCTTTTGGGAACGCTGACGGGCAGCCATCTGCTCGAACGCTTGCCCGATTCCATCTTCCGGCTTGGGCTCAAATTGCTTTTGACCCTGATCGCGCTGGATCTGATCCGGCGCGCGGTTTTCGGTTGATGAAAGCCGTGTGACACGCACCGTCAAAGGCGCAATGGTCGAAATGGACAGAAACAAGGCGAGACGTGCCGCAATCTCGCCAGAAACATTACAGGAGTTTAATGCTGGTGAAACAGACTGGAAAGGCCGCCAGCGCAATAACCTCCATCCAGCTGCTCAACGCAGTTCATCTATGGAGAGAGTTACATGAACAAGCACTTTTCGACGGGGGCACGGCGTTGGCTCGGTGCTTCGGCTCTGGCACTCGTCGTCGCGGTTCCCGGAATCCTTGGCTTTGGCGCGCTCAATCAGCCGGCGCTGGCCCAGTCGAACATCGCCGCCACCAATGTCGCCCAGATCAGTGTCGCGCCAAACGTGCCATCCAGTTTCGCCGACCTCGTGGAAGCCGTGAAGCCCGCCGTGGTTTCGATCTCGGTCGAGGGCGCCGAACAGGTTTCGGACAACTCCCAGTTTGGCGAGGACTATTACTTCAACTTCCCCGACCTGCCGGAAAACAATCCGTTGCGGCGCTTTTTCGACCAATTCGGTCCGAGTGGCCCGAATGGCCCGAACGGGCTTAACGGCAAGCGCCAGCCGCAGACGCGCAAGTTCCAGGCTGCCGGATCCGGCTTCATCATCTCGGCCGACGGCTATGTGGTCACCAATAACCACGTCGTGAACGACAGCACCAAGATTACCGTGACGATGGACAATGGCGACGAGCACGCCGCCACGCTGATCGGCACCGATCCGCGCACCGACCTCGCCCTTTTGAAGATCGATGGCGTTTCCGATCTGCCCTTCGTTACCTTTGCCGACAAGGAAGCCCGCGTCGGTGACTGGGTGGTGGCCGTCGGCAACCCGTTCGGTCTCGGTGGCACTGTGACCGCCGGCATCGTCTCGGCGCGCGGCCGCGACATTTCCGGCTCGGCGACCGGCGATTTCCTGCAGATCGACGCGGCCATCAACCGCGGTAATTCCGGCGGTCCCGCCTTCGACCTTCAGGGCCAGGTGGTTGGTGTCAACACCGCCATCTATTCGCCCAATGGCGGCAATGTCGGCATCGCCTTCGCCATTCCCGCAGATATCGTCAAGCAGATCGTCAACGATCTCAAGGATGATGGCCACGTGACCCGGGGTTTCCTCGGCGTCAACATCCAGGACGTGACCCGCGATATCGCCGATAGCGTTGGCCTGCCAACCGCCCGCGGCGCCGTGGTTGCCGATACCACGGCCGACTCACCGGCGGCCAAGGCCGGCATCAAGTCCGGCGACATCATCGTCGAAGTCGACGGCCAGGCGGTGGACAACGCTCTTTCCCTGTCGCGGCTCATCGCGGCCAAGGCGCCTGGCGCGAGCGTCGATGTCGTCATCTGGCGCGACGGTTCCCGCCAGGATATGAAAGTCACTCTCGACAAGCTCGACGACACCAAGCTGGCCCAGAACGACAACGCGCCGATCCCGCCTCAGGCCATGCCGGCCCCTGTTGAATCGAGCGTCGGCATTTCGGTCGTGCCGAACACCAACGGCCCGGGCATCATGGTCGAAGCCGTCAATCCGGACTCGATCGCAGCGTCCAAGGGTCTTGTGGCCGGCGATGTCATTCTCGAAGCCGACTACAAGCCGGTCAGCTCGGCCGACGATTTCGAGAAGGCGATTTCCGGGGTCCGCGATTCCGAACGCAAATCGGTCCTGATCAAGACATCCCGTAACGGCAGCATCCGCTTTGTCGGCCTGCCGTTGAGCGAGGAATAAGTCCTCCCCTGTTTTTCCCCGGTGGTGCAAAACCGCCGGGGAAAAACATTTGAGTCGGCCCGGTTGGCCGACATAGATTGTCGGTTATGAAGATACTTCTGATTGAAGACGATCGAGAGGCTGCCACCTACCTCATCCAGGCACTGGACGAGGTCGGGCACGTGACCCATCACGCCGCTGACGGTGAAACCGGCTATGCCATGGCGACGGGCATGGATTACGACGTGATGATCATCGATCGCATGCTGCCGCGCCGCGACGGGTTGTCGATCATCGAATCCTTGCGGGCCGAAGGCGACAAGACCCCCGTTCTCATCCTCTCCGCTCTCGGTGAGGTCGACGACCGCGTGACCGGTCTAAGGGCAGGGGGCGACGACTATCTCACCAAGCCCTATGCCTTTTCCGAACTGCTCGCACGTATCGAGGTTCTGGCGCGCCGCTCGTCCCCGGCCGAAGCGCAGACCGTCTATCAGGTCGGCGATCTGGTTCTCGAACGGCTCAGCCGCAAGGTGGAGCGGTCCGGCGAAACCATCCTTCTTCAGCCGCGCGAATTCCGCCTGCTCGAATATCTGATGAAACATGCCGGGCAGGTCGTGACGCGCACCATGCTGCTCGAGAACGTCTGGGATTATCATTTCGATCCGCAGACCAATGTGATCGATGTCCACATGTCCCGCCTGCGCGCCAAGATCGACAAGGGCTACGACACGCCGCTTTTGCACACCATACGCGGCGCCGGATACATGATCCGTGCATAAGGTCGCCTATCTGTGGCGCACCACCACGGTTCGCCTGACGGGGATGTTCATCCTCATCTTCGTGGTCGCCTCGATCTCGCTCCTTGCCTTCATGGCCTATCAGTCGGCCATCGTGTTGCAGCGCCAGCAGGCGGCCGACATCAATCGTGAAATCGCCGACCTTCAGCGCATCGAGGACCATCAGGGCGCTCGCGCCATGGCGCTCGCCGTGCAGCGCTACGCCAACCGTCCCGGTCCCGGCATTTATTATCTCGGCGACGATCTCGGCAATCGTCTGGTCGGCAACATTTCCGGCCTGCCAACCAAGGTGCTGACCACGGAAGGGTTCTTCACCTTCGATTACGACCGCGACAGTGGCACTGGCGAGCAGGAGGAACAGGAACCTTATGCGGAAGGATTCGCGGCGGCGCGTTCGGTGCTGATGCAGAGCGGGCTGAGGCTCATCGTCGGCCGCGACGTCATGGAACGGCGCGGCTTTTCCACCATCGTATTTGAAGGTTTCCTGTGGGGGGTGCTCGGCATCATCGTGCTCAGCGCCGTCGCCGGCGGCCTGACGGCGCATCGCGTCCTCAAGCGTATCGATGCGATTTCCGGCACCTCGGCCAAGATCATGTCGGGAGCGCTGTCGGAACGCGTTCCGGTCACGCGCCGTCATGACGAGTTCGACGCCTTGGCCACTGACCTCAATGCCATGCTCGACAGGATCGAACAGCTCATGCAGGGGCTCAAGGAGGTGACCGACAATGTCGCCCATGATCTCAAGACCCCGCTGACCCGTTTGAGGAACAAGGCCGAGTCGGCCTTGCGCGAAGGGCGCACGCCCGAGCAATTGCGCGAGGCGCTCGAAACCACCATCGCCGAGTCCGATCAGCTCATCCGCACCTTCAATGCCCTGTTGATGATTGCCCGTGTCGAAGCTGGCACGCCGTCTGGCGCCTTTGCCGAAACCGATATATCGGCGGTGGCCGGGGACGTGGCCGAACTCTACCAGCCGGTGGCCGAGGACGCCGGGCTTGTTCTCGAAACCGATGTCGAACCGGAAGTCCGGTTGCGCGCCAATCGCGAACTGATCGGACAGGCGCTTGTTAACCTTCTGGAGAACGCCATAAAGTATGCGCAACGTGAGGACCAGGAAGGCAGGATTGTCCTTTCGGTCAAACGGGCCGACGGCCGTATCCGCATCAGCGTCGCCGATAACGGGCCTGGCATTCCGGAGGGGGACCGTGCGCATGTTGTCGAACGCTTTGTCAGACTGGAAAAAAGCCGGACCGAACCCGGTTCGGGTCTCGGACTGTCGCTCGTTTCGGCGGTTGCCCATCTCCATCAGGGCACGTTCGTTCTCGAAGACAATGCGCCGGGCTTGTGCGCCTGTCTCGAATTGCCCGCCTGACACGCGCGCGCTTGAGACAGCGGTTTCGTTGCGCTTTTTCGTGAAAAGGGGAACGGATCCGGAGGTGCTGGCATGAGTTTTTCTGACGATCTCAAGCCGATTCCGATGCCTTTGGACGCGAAAGATCCGCTCGCCGGTCTCGATCCGGACCGGCACGCGCACATTTTTGCTGGCGGCGATGTGCTGAGGACCCTTCTGGCGCCATCCGCATATCTTCGCGCTCAGCTTCATGCCGAAGCCGACTGGTTCGACGGCGTGCTGGCCGGAAATGTCGATGATGCCATGGATGCACTCCTCGGCGAAGTCGTCGAAGCCTACAGGCTGAAACCAGCCGAGATCGTTGCTGCATTGAGGCGCGCCAAGTCACGCATGGCCCTTATGGCCGGCCTTGCCGAACTCGGCGGTGCGTGGAGCACCGAGACGGCCACGCGTGCTATGTCGCGTTTCGCCGATGCCGTTCTGCACGCGGCGCTGGGAAGTCTCGTTGCGGAAGCGGCCGAGACGGGCAAGATCGTTTTGAAACCGGGTATCCATCCCGCCGAGCAGTGCGGGCTTGCCCTGTTCGCGCTCGGCAAGCTCGGCGGCGAGGAACTCAACTATTCCTCGGATATCGACATTGTCGGTTTTTTTGATATCGAGTCCGTCGAACTGAAGGAACCGCTCGAAGCCGGCAAGTTCTATGTCCGGCTGATGCAGAAACTCGTGGGGCTGCTCGAAGCGGGGCCGGGTGGCGAGTTCGTCTTCCGCGTCGATCTGCGCCTTCGTCCCGACCCGTCCTCGACGCCTCTGGCGCTCAGCACCGCCGGTGCCGTCCTTTATTATGAATCCCGTGGCCAGAGCTGGGAACGGGCCGCCTGGATCAAGGCTCGGGTGGCCGCTGGCGACAGGGAGGTGGGTGAGGCTTTCCTCAGCGAAATCGCCCCCTTCGTCTGGCGCAAGCATCTCGATTACGCCACGGTCGCCGACGTGCAGGCGATGAAACGGCAGATCAATATGGTGCGCCGCATCGGCGACGAAGACGTGACGGGCCACAATGTCAAGCTCGGACGCGGCGGCATCCGCGAGATTGAGTTTTTCGCCCAGACCCAGATGCTGATCGCCGCCGGCCGCAATCGGTCCCTGCGATCGCGTTCGACCATAGGGGCGCTCCGACGCCTGGCGGCGAATGGCTGGATCACCGAGGAAGCCGCAAACGAACTTGTCGATGCCTACTGGTTTTTGCGCGGTGTCGAAAACCGGTTGCAGATGCGCGAAAACGCGCAGATCCACACGCTGCCCGAAAACAACGAGGATTGCGAAACCATCGCCTTCATGATGGGAAAGGAGAGCCTCAGCGCTTTCAAGCACGATTACCGTTATGCCACCGCCCGCGTCCGTGACAGCTACGCGGACCTCTTTTCCGAGGCAGGCAGCCTGTCGACGAAATCGGACCATCTCGTTTTCACCGGCCGCGAGGATGATCCTGCGACACTCAAATCGCTGGAACGGATGGGATTTGCCGATCCGCGCGCCGCCACCAAGACCATTCGCGTCTGGCAATCGGGGCGTTATGCCGCCACCCGCACGGTCGAGGCGCGGACCAAGCTGACCCAGCTTCTGCCCGCCCTGCTCGAAACCTTCGCCGAAGCCGGCAATGCCGATGCGGCCCTGTTTCGTTTCGATGCCTTTCTGGCGCGCCTTCCGGCCGGCGTGCAGCTTTTTGCGCTCCTGCAGGCCCATGACTATCTGAGGCGCCTGCTCGTTGATTTCATGGCCGCCGCCCCGCGTCTCAGCGAGGCGGTCATCCACCGCGCCCATATCCTCGACGGGCTGATCGATCCGGCCTTTTCCAGCGAGATCAACCTGCGCGCCGCTCTTGTCGGCAAGGTCGACGGCTTTCTCGCCGATGCCCAGGGCTACGAGGACCTGATCGATCGCACCCATCTGGTCGGCCAGGAGCAGAAGTTCCTCATTTCGGCCGGCCTGTTGTCCGGATCCGTCGACGCGGCCAGTGCCGGACGCCAGTTCTCCGCCCTGGCGGAAACGCTTCTGAACCGGTTGTTCAGCGCCGTGCGCGAGGAATTCGCCGTGCACTACGGCCATATGCCCGGCGCGCGCATCGCGCTTCTGGCCTTTGGCAAGATGGCAAGCGGCGAAATGACGGCGACCTCCGATCTCGATTTCATCCTGCTTTATTCCGTTCCACCCGAGATCGAGCAGTCCGACGGCAAACGGCCATTGGCCCCTTCGCATTATTACGCGCGATTGACCCAGCGCCTCATTGCCGCCTTGTCGGCGCCGACCGCCACCGGCGCCCTCTACGAAACCGACATGCGTTTGCGACCCTCCGGCAATGCCGGGCCGCTGGCCACGTCGCTCAACGGGTTCAGGACCTACCAGACCCGCGACGCCTGGACCTGGGAACATCTGGCCCTGACCCGTGCTCGCATCGTTTGCGCGGACCCGGGCATCGGCGAAGAAATCGATGCGGTCATCGAGGATGTCCTTTCCATGCCACGCGAGAGGGCCAAACTCATCGACGACGTCGTCGACATGCGCAACCGCCTGCATGAGCGCAAGCCCCGTCATGCCTTCGATCTCAAGCGCGCCGAAGGCGGGTTGATGGACCTCGATTTCATCGCGCAATCGGCCCAGCTCATGGGGCATCGCGAGATCGGGCTGAGGCATGTGCCGGCGACCGAGATTTTCATGCGTATGCAGGACTGCGGCTGGCTGCCGGAGGCGCGTTACCTCGCCACCGCCTACACCGCCTATTCGACCATATTGCAGGCCATGAGCGCCTGTCTGGTCGAGCCGTTCCGCGAAGCGCACTGGACCGGAGCTTTCCGCGACATGCTGGCCCGGCTTTGCGCGGCGCCGGACTTCGCCTTCCTGTCGGCCGATGTCGAAGCCATGAAGCGCAACGTCATCGTCGCATCGGACGCGTGGTACGAACGGGCGCGGTCGCTATAGGGGGCTTATGCCACTTCCGCACTGGACTTCGGCTTGCGGCCGGCTTTGCTCGCAAGGGACGGAAGCACCACGGCGACGGTGGTGCCGATACCGAGGCTGGAATTGATCTGCAATTGTCCGCCGCTCAGTTCGGCGATGGCGCGGGCGACGGTAAGCCCGTTGCCCTTGCGGCTGTTGTCGAGGGCTGACGAGGTATTGAGAGTGGCCAGCGCTTCCGGTGCAATGCCAATGCCGGTATCGGTGAATTCGAGCACGACCCCGTCGCTCGACGGCCAGGCCGCCAGGGTCAGCGACCCGCCGGCGGGCGTGAACTTGAGGCTATTCTCGACGATATTGCCCATGAGGCGCTTGAGGTAAAGATTGTCGCCGATCAGCACGACGCTGTCATTGCGCTCCAAACTCAGAATAATGCCGGCGCGTCTGGCCTGTTCGCCATAGCGGCCCGCCACCCAGTCGAAAAGATCGCAAAGGCGCTGCGGTTCCCTGGCGAGCACCCGATGCCCGGAATCCAGTTCCGCCAGTTCAAGCATGTTGGAGAGCATGTCGAGCAGGGCCTCGCCGGATTGCTTGATGTCGCCGGCATAGCCGAGATAGCGCGGATCGCCCAATGGTCCGTAGCTCTGGTGGCGCAAAAGATCGGCAAATCCGATGATGTGATTGAGCGGTGTCCTGAGCGAATGGCTCAATTGTCCGAGAAACAGGGTCTTGGATCGGCTTGCCGCATCGCCGCGAACGCGCTGGGTCTGGACTTCATTGGCCATCTCGCCAACCCGGGCGCGCAATTGGGAGACTTCGCGGCGCAGCCGCACCCGTTCGCTTTCGTTGGTAAAGCGTGTCACCAGCAAGCCGTCCTCGGTGAGGTCTTCCTCAATGTCCCAGGTTTCCCCGAAGGGAAGCACAAAGCGAAGGCGCCGGCCTTTGCGGGTCGACGAGAGCAGCGACAGATCGCCAGTCTGTCGCAGTCCGTCGAGAAAACGCTGATAGCGCGTTCCGCGCTTTAGCAGGGCCGGCGATACCAGTGCCATATCCTTGAGAATGGCGCTGGCGGTGACAAGGGTTTGTCGCGTGTCCCAGATCATGGCGCCATCGGACGCCATTTCCACGGCGACATGAAGTGCGTGGGCGCGTGTCCGCTCGTCGATGCGTTCGGCCCTTCGCGCGGCGAAGGTGGCGAACAGGCCTGCCAATACGATCAGAATGACGGCGCGTCCGGCCACCGGCATCATGACGGCGTGTTGCGGCAGATTGATCTCGACCGCCCCAAGCGGACCGGTGATGTTGCGTTTGACCGTGATTTCGGGGAGAGGCGCGAAAAAGGCGGGACTGGCGTTACTCGCCGGCGAAATCAGAATGGTTCCGTCCCGGTCGGTCACGCGCACCCGCATGGCGTCGTCGAGCGCGTCGGAAAGAGACGAAAAGGCGGTTTCGATGTTTTCCGCCAGCACGGCGTTGAACGAGGCGGCGGCGAGGCCCGCGGCAAGCTGGACCCGCCGGTTCGCCTCCGCCTGAGCGTTGATCACGTCGGCGACGATGAGAATGCCGCAAAGGCCCATGATCAGGGAAAAGACGGCGCGCGCGGACGCCGACAACCTGAGCACATGCAGGAGCGTGAAGAAGCGGCCGGGCTTTGGCGGTACGCTCCGCCCGGACGGCGGAAGCGTGGGCAACGCCATCTCTTCGCTCCCGCCGGTTTTGTCCGCCGTGTCCATTCCGCCTTTGCCCCGTGCCCTGTCAAATCAGTCGTTAGTGATTTGTTAGGACGTTGAATCGATTGAAAGACTCTTGTCCATAGGCAAAAATTGCCGGACTTCGGGGCCAGGCCGATTTAGCGAGTCGCCAGAATCACTTGCCGGAAAAGCGAAATCTATTGCGACAAAATACGCACAAGAATGTCCGAGGTGTTGCGTGACAGTTCATGCGTCTTGAGCGCTTCGAGCGCCTTGCGCGCCGCCGCCTGCCGTTTCGGCTCGTAAAGCGTGAACGAGCGGAACGCGGTTAAAAGACGCGCTGCGACCTGCGGATTGGTGGCATCGATTTCGGCAGAGATCGCGGTGACGAACCGGAAGCCCTCGCCATCCTCGCGGGCGAACTGAGCCGGGTTGCCATTGGCGAAGCCACCGATCAGCGAGCGTACCCGGTTCGGATTGTGACGCGGGAAGTCCGGGTGGCGGAATTCTGCTTTCACGCGAGCCAGCGTTTCGGGCCTCGGCTGAGAACCGATCAACGTCAGCCACTTGTCATAAAGCAGCGGATTGGTGCCGTTCGTCTTGAGGAAATCGTCGAGCAGCACATCTGCGTCGTCAAGATCCGCCGCGACCGCGATCCCGAGAGCCGCCATCTTGTCCGTCATGTTGTCGGCGTCGTGATAATGTGCCGAAACGCGATCGGTCGCGATGCCCGCCCGCGCCAAGAGCGACAGGCACTGGTTTCTGAGCGCGCGCGCCCGACCCGAACCCGCATCGAGCGAATAGGGCGTGGCCGCATCGGTCAGAACGCCATAGGCGGCTTCCAGAGGTCCTGCAATCTGGGTTCCGATATGGACAAAAAGGGCCTTTCTTGCTGCGGCCACCAGATCCGGATCGACATTTTCGGCCAGGGTCTGGGCAATGGCGCCTTCTGTCGGCAGGCCAAGCGCCAGCGCCTTGAAGGCGTTGTCGAGATGCGCATCGGCCAGCATGTCGCCGAGCGCCCGGGCCAGTCCATCGGCCGTTAGCGGATCGGTGAGCGTACCGCCGGCCCGCGCGCCTTGAACGAGCAGCTTCATCGCCACGTCCTGCAATGCCTGCCAGCGGTTGAACGGATCAAAATCATGGCCGGCCAGGAACAGCCTGTCGGCGTCGGACAATTCGGAAATGAGGTTGACCGGGGCCGAAAAGCCGCGGAACAGCGATGGAATCGGCTTGGCCGAAACCCCGGTGAAGACGATGTCGACACGGCTTTGATCGAACCGGATCATGTCGTTTTCAATCGTGGCCCCGCTTGCCGTTTCGAAGGCGAGATCGTGCCCGTTGGGGCCGACCAGCCCGAACTTGACCGGAATGAGCATCGGCTTCTTGTCCGGCTGTCCGGGCGTCGGACGCGTTTCTTGGCTCAGTGTCAGCCGATAGGTCTGGGCGTCGGCATCATAGGCATCCGTAACCGTAACCTGCGGCGTGCCCGCCTGCTTGTACCAGTCGAGGAACTGGCTGAGATCGGTGCCGAGCGCTTCCTCGAAGGAAGAAACCCAGTCCTCGATTGTCGCCGACTGGCCATCGAAGCGTTCCATATAACGGTCGAATCCCTTGCGGAATCCATCGTCGCCGAACAGGGTCGCCAGCATCCTGGCGATCTCTGCACCTTTCTCGTAAACAGTCGAGGTGTAGAAATTTTCGATCTCACGGAAGCTGTCCGGCCGTGGCGGATGGGCGAGGGGGCCGGCATCCTCGGGAAACTGCGCCGCTCTCAGGGTGCGGACATCCTCGATGCGCTTAACGGCGCGCGAACGCATGTCGGACGAGAATTCCTGATCGCGATAGACCGTCAGGCCTTCCTTGAGGCAAAGCTGGTACCAGTTACGCAGGGTGATGCGATCGCCCGTCCAGTTGTGGAAATATTCGTGACCGATGACGCCCTCGATACTGGCATAGTCGGCATCGGTCGCCGTTTCCGGATCAGCGAGCACGTAACGGTCGTTGAAGATGTTGAGGCCCTTGTTCTCCATCGCCCCGAAATTGAAGTCGGAGACGGCGACGACGTTGAACAGGTCGAGATCATATTCGCGCCCGAAGCGCTTTTCGTCCCAGGCCATGGCGCGCTTGAGCGAATCCATGGCGTAGAGGCATTTTCCCTCCTTGCCGTGCTCGCAATAGATGCCGAGGCTGATTTCCCGACCCGACATGGTTGTGAAACTGTCCGAGATATGGCCGAGATCGCCGGCCACCAGCGCGAACAGATAGCTGGGCTTGGGGAAGGGGTCGTGCCAGACGGCGAAATGGCGCCCGTTGGGCAGCTCGCCGCTTTCGATCATGTTACCGTTACTCAAGAGCACCGGCGCGACGCCCCGATCCGCTTCGATCCTGACCGTATAGACGGACTGAATGTCCGGCCGATCGAGGAAATAGGTCATGCGCCGAAACCCTTCCGGCTCGCATTGCGTACACCAGTTGCCGCTGGAGCGGTAAAGCCCCATCAGCTCGGTATTACCGGCCGGATCGATTTCCACGGTCACGTCGAGCTCGAACGGTTCGTCCGGCGGCGTGTTGATCGTCAGTCCCGACGAATCGACGCTGTAGCCCTCGAAACCGAGCGAGGCGCCGTTGATCCCCACGGACACCAGCGTCAGCGCCTTGCCGTCGAGCCGCAGCTTTTCGTTTTCCGGCCGGTCGGCTGTCGGTTCGATAAACAGCCGGGCCTTGACCACTGTCGCTTCCGCTCTGAGATCGAACGTCAGTTCGGTACGCGGAATGCGGAAAAAGGGGACCCTGTAGTCCTTGAGATAGGTGAGGTCGGCGGTTTGTTCGGTCATGATCATCCACGGGCAACGAGAAACGGAACACATACGAAGCATCAATGTGCTTCGCACGGCATCAGTTTTGGCAGAGCTGACCGAAACTCGCAACAAGGTGTGGCAGACTTGCTACAGCCGTTTTCTGGCATTGGTGTATGTTAGCGTTTCCACAGCGATCCGCTCCCGTCCGCGCGCCCGACAAATGGCGATCCCCGGGCCGGGCTGTGAGGTGCGCCGCTCCTCTTCGTCAAACAACGCAAAGAGCGGACCGATCAAAATAGATGGATGTGACAGCGCTCCGCCCCGACGGAGCGTTTGGCGCATTGCTTAACCCTTGAGGGTGACTGAGATGTTGAGCTGGTTTGAACACCGCCTCGATCCCTATCCGCTTGCAGAGCCCGAACGCCCGCCGAAGGGTTTCATGGCGTTCATTTTGCATTTCACCAAGGGTGCCTGGCTGGCTCTTGTTCTCATGGCGAGCCTTTCGGCCATCATCGCCGTATTGGAAGTGGCGATCTATGGCTTCATGGGCGTCATCGTGAACTGGATTTCCGAGGATACGCCTGCCGTCTTTTTCTCCAGTCATGTCTGGGGGCTGGTCGGCATGGTGGCGATCGTCGTCCTGATCACGCCGATTCTGACGGGACTCAACGCCCTCATTCGCCATCAGACCCTGATGGGCAATCTGCCCCAGCGCATCCGCTGGACGGTGCACCGCTACATCCTGCGCCAGTCCATGGCCTATTTTCAGGACGAGTTTGCCGGCCGCATCGTCACCAAGCTGATGCAGACCTCGCTGGCCGTCCGCGAAGTGGCGCTGAAAGTGCTCGATGTCATGGTCTATGTGGGCGTCTATTTCATCAGCGCTCTGGCCATGGCGGCCTCGATCGATATCTGGCTGGTCATCCCGTTCGCCGCCTGGCTCGTTCTTTACCTGTGGCTGATGTCCTATGTCGTGCCGCGCATGTCCAGGATCTCGGAGGAACAGGCGGACGCGCGCTCGGTCATGACCGGGCACGTGGTCGACAGCTACACCAACATGTCGACGATCAAGCTGTTTTCGCACAACGCCCGCGAGGAAGCTTACGTCAAGCGGTCAATGGATTCGTTCCTCGATACGGTTTACCGCCAGATGCGCATGGGGACCCTGATCGACGTATCGGTGACCTCGCTCAACGCCCTGCTGGTTTCCTCGGTCGCCGTGCTCGGGCTCTATCAGTGGGCAGGCGGCCATGTTGAGCCCGGTTCGATCGCGGCGGCGCTGGCGCTCGCCGCGCGCATGCAGGGCATGTCGCACTGGGTGATCTGGGAAATGGCGGCGCTGTTCGAAAACATCGGCACCGTACGTGACGGTATCAATTCGATTTCGCTCAACCGTCTGGTGTCCGACAAACCCGGTGCCGTGCCCATGCCGCGCATCAAGGGCGACATCCATTTCGATCACGTCGATTTCGCCTATGGGATCAAGGTAGACAAGACCGAAGGTCATGGATCGGTTATCGACGATCTGGATCTCACGATTTCCGCCGGAGAAAAGATCGGCCTGGTCGGCCGGTCCGGCGCCGGCAAGTCGACGCTGGTCAACCTTATGCTGCGTTTCTACGACGTCGAAAACGGCACGATCACCATCGATGGCATCGACATCTCCGGCGTCACTCAGGAATCACTCCGCCAGAACATCGGTATGGTCAGCCAGGACACGTCCCTGCTGCACCGGTCGGTTCGCGAGAACATCGCTTATGGCAAGCCCGATGCGACGGACGAGGAGATCTGGGCCGCGGCGCGTATGGCCGAGGCCGATGTCTTCATCACGGATCTGGTTGACGCCAAGGGACGGACTGGCCTGGATGCCCATGTCGGCGAACGCGGCGTCAAGCTCTCGGGCGGTCAACGTCAGCGCATCGCCATCGCCCGCGTGCTCTTGAAGAACGCCCCGATCCTCGTCCTCGACGAGGCGACCTCGGCGCTCGATTCGGAAGTCGAACAGGCGATCCAGAGCCAGTTCGAGCATTTGATGAAAGGAAAGACGGTCATCGCCATCGCCCATCGCCTCTCGACCATTGCGGCGATGGACCGGCTGATCATCCTCGACAAGGGCCGCATCGTCGAACAGGGCACGCATGCCGAGCTTTTGAAGCTCAGGGGCACCTATGCCAAGCTCTGGGCGCGTCAGTCCGGCGGCTTCATCGATCTGGAATCCGATCCGGATGCGGAAGCGGCGGAATAGACCGTCGCTTCGAGGGTTGGCACCAAAAAAATGAGCCCGGCCTCCGTCAAAACCGGAGCCGGGCTTTTTGTCCGGTTCGCCCTTGCCGCGACGCGATTGTCGGTGAGAATAGTCAGGCGAAAACAGCAAGGATGACGCGATGCCTCACCCCATGCCAGGGATGGGTCCCGGATTGGGTGGCGGACGGCCGGGGCGCGGTCACCTGCCGCCGCAGCGCGGCAAGTCCTATCGTTTCTATCGCGAGAACAGGTTTTTCGCGCCGTTGTTCCGGCCGTTCGAGGCCTGGATCGATCCGTTTCTGAAGCCGGACGATCCGACGCCGCCGCAATCGATCTGGCGCTTCATCTGGTATTTTGCCAGGCAGGCGAAATGGGCTTTGGGCGTCAATTTCGCCCTTAACACCATCACCGGGTCGATGGAGGCGCTGTTCTTCTACTTCATGGGGCGGCTGGTCGACATTCTCGGCGCCAATCTCGCCAGCGCCGGCTGGCCGGGGCTTCTTGCCAATAATGGCGGCGAATTGCTGTTCATCTTCCTGTTCATCGTCGTTATCCGGTTCCTTGCCGGTTTTTTGCAGTCCATGGTCGACAATCAGGTTATCGGGCGCGGGTTTTACAATCTCGTCAGATGGCAGGCCGCCAGCCATGTCGCCCGCCAGTCCGTGGGATTTTTTGCCAACGAGCATTCGGGTTCGGTGCTGACCAAGGTGGCGCAGGTCGGCGACGCGGTCGGCAATTTCATCACCGGGGCGCTGACCTCGGTCTGGACGATCCTGACCTTCATGGTCACCTCGCTCATTCTGTTCGCCCGACTCGATCTCGGTCTGGTCGGCATCGTGATTGTGTGGACCGGCGTTGTTCTCGCTCTCGCCCGCCATTTCCTGCCGCGTCTGCGCAATGCCTCGATCGACGTCGCGGAGACGGCTGCCGAGATGAATGGCCGCATCGTCGATGTCTATTCCAATATCCAGACGGTCAAGCTCTACGGCTCGTCCGAAAGCGCGGACACTTACATGCGCGAGGGCGCGGCCGGCTTTGTCAATGCCACCCGCAAGACCGGGCGCCTGTCGGTCGGCATGCAGTCCGCGATGAATTTTACCTCGGGCCTGGCCTTTTCTGCCGCCGCGCTTTTGTGCATCGATTTGTGGACGCACGATGCCATCACCATCGGCTCGATTGCCTTTGCCCTGTCGCTCATCTTGAGGCTCAACATGTGGCTCAGCCGGCTGGTCGGCTCGATCAACGGGCTGATGCGGTCTTTCGGTGTGTTGCAGAATTCCATGGAACTGATCGCCCGGCCGATCGAGGTCACCGATGCGCCCGGCGCCGAGGTCCTGGGACCGGTCGACGGGGCCATTCGGTTCGAGGCTGTCAGTTTCGGCTATCTTCGGGACAGAACGGTCATCAGCGATTTGTCCTTTTTTGTTGCCCCGGGCGAAAAGGTCGGTCTGGTCGGCTATTCGGGCGCGGGCAAGACCACCATCGTCAATCTGCTCATGCGTTTTTACGATGTCGGTTCAGGTGCCATCCACATCGATAACCGCAACATCGCCACCGTCACCCAGGACTCCCTCAGAGCCGCCATGGGCACCGTTACCCAGGAGCCGGCCCTGCTTCATCGTTCGGTCAGGGACAACATCCTTTTCGGACGCCCCGGCGCCAGCGATGACGAGGTGATCGCGGCAGCGAAAAAAGCTGCCGCGCACGATTTCATCATGGACTTGAGAGATCCCGACGGCCGCACCGGTTACGACGCGCATGTGGGGGAACGCGGCATCAAGCTCTCCGGCGGTCAGCGCCAGCGTGTCGCCATCGCCCGCGTCATGCTCAAGAACGCGCCGATCCTCGTCCTCGACGAGGCGACTTCGGCACTCGATTCCGAAATCGAAGCGGCCATCCAGGAACAGTTGTCACTGCTCATGCGGAACAAGACGGTGCTCGCCATCGCTCATCGCCTCTCAACCATCGCCGCCATGGACAGGCTGATTGTCATCGACCGGGGACGGGTGGCGGAAACGGGAAGCCATGCCGAGCTCCTAAAGCGCGGCGGTATCTATGCCGGGCTCTGGATCCGTCAGTCCGGCGGCTTTCTCGCCAGCGAACGGAACGCATCGAACGAAAGGATGGCGCCCTGAAACGTTTCCAGGACAAAACGGAATATCAGAGCCAGCGACGTGTGCTTGCGAGCAGGGCCTCGTAATCCGCACCGAACTTGCGTTTCAGATAGGCTTCCTCCTTGGCGATCACCAACCGGTCGTAGCCCAGCCAAGCCAAAGGGAGCAGAACGATGCCCCATTCCAGCGACAGGATCAGGGCGATGCCGGTCTGTCCCAGCAGCAGGCCCAGATACATGGGGTTGCGCGTCAGGTGATAGGAGCCCGAGCGGACGATGCGTGACGTCGTTTGGCCGGGCATGAAACTGGTGCCCGCCCGCCAGAACGCGAAAAGCGGGGGAATGCCGATCGCCGCGCCGCAAGCGAGAAGAATCGCCCCAGCGCCAATCTGCCAGCCGGCGGCGAACAGGCTCGGCAGGAAGAAAATCGGCAGGATGAACTCAAGCGCCACCGCCAGGGCGAGGGTCACCACGGAAACCAGGATCGGCGGAAACGCAACGCCGGATCTGTCGATGGTCTTGTCTGCCATTTTCCTTTCCACTTTCGAAATTGAGATTGTCTGGAAGCGAGCCGGTTCCAGCCCCTTTGCACTTCAAGGATGATACGCCGGGCAAGCCGCCACAAGGCCGGTTTGGTCAGGGCGCTTGCGACGTTTTCTCCCCGCGATCGGTCACAATTGAACCCGCTCGAGCGGTGCGCGCCGGTCACGACGAAGCGACTTGATTATATCTAATAATGCTTATAAAGCATTTGCTGAAATAACGTAGCAAGGCGGGAGCCATTGAAGGATTAAGCATGAAGATCGAGACAGTCAGTCACAAATACGGGGTGAGCAGCCAGATCGCACCCGAGGACCTGCGTGTCGTTGCCCAGGCCGGATACAAGTCGGTCGTGTGCATTCGGCCCGACAACGAAGAACCCGGTCAGCCGAAGTTCGAGGATATCGCCCGCACGGCGAATAGCCTCGGCGTCAAGGCTGTCTATATTCCCGTTTCCGGCACTGCGACGTCCTCGCAGCTTTCCCAGTTCCGCGATGTCTGCGCGCGACTGCCCAAGCCGGTCCTCGGCTATTGCCGTTCTGGCGCCCGGGCGACGAGTATCTATCGCACCGTCCGACAGTGATGCTTGGATGCCGCGAAAACGGCAGTCTTTGAACCGATCAAGAGGGCGAGGCGGGGTGTTTTCCGCCTGCCCGTCGCATGGCCGGGCCAGAGTTCTCAGACGCCGGGAAAAAACGGGCACCGCCTTTCCGGTTCGCACGAAGAGGACCGGAAATCGGAGCGGCGCCTGCGGCTCGAATAAATGTGATGGCTTATGTGCCTATTGCGGATAGAGTTGTCGCAGCAGCACCAGTATCTGGCGAACCTCGGGTGAGGTCAGGCGGTAGTAAACCAATTGACCATCGCGTCGCGTGTCGACGATGCGCAGTTTGCGCAGCTTCGCCAGATGTTGCGATACCGGTGATTGGGCCAGATCGATCTTGGTGCCGAGTTCAGTGACCGTTCGCTCGGAATCCAGAAGAAGATATAGTATCTTGAGGCGGTTTTCGTTGGCAATTGCGGCCAAGATCGTGATTGATTGTTCTGTATTTGGTCTTAGTGTCTTCTCTTCAGCCATTCCAAACGCTCGCATGGGCGCATGCGACGAAACTAAACAGTTTGGCGAACGACATTCGGCAAGCTGCACCCTATAGTCTGCCTATGTCACAACGCGTGCCAACTATGCCAAGCACGGCCTTTACGGCCGAGGCATCCTGAATGCGGGCCTCACGCATCACAGGGCTGATATGCTTGTAACAAATTAAACCGCTTTGACAAATGCAGGATTGGGCAGATTGCATAATTGTTCGTTCAATTCTGCGGCTAAATTCCTCATGAAAAAAACCGTAATCGTAAACGCGGTGCTTGTGGAAAAGTGGCGCGCTGTGAAGAAAATCCGTCGCGCCGGGCGCCATCTTTCCTCATGGTCTCCGTTGCGCCGGCCATAAGGAGGGAGTACCTCTCGATCCGCCCGCCGCCGACCTCGGGATCGCAACCGGGGACAAAAACAATCATGGCCGGTAAGGCAATCGAGGAGTCCCCCATGGTGCGTGATCCATTGGCCCCCGTAGGTTCTGCGGAACTTGATCTTTCGGGTGTTTTTTCGCTTTCCTCTCCCGATCGTCCGGATATCGCCGTCGAAATTGCGCTGCCCGGCGACGTGCATACCGCCCTTCTTGCGGCCGGCATCATTCCCGATCCCTATTTCGGCACTAACGAGATGGACGTCATGTGGGTCAACAAGACCCGCTGGACGGTGACGCGCGCCTTCGATGTGCCCGCCGGAATGACGGGTGGCCACCTGACCCTCACGCTCGAAAACGTGGATTGCATCGCGACCGTTTTTTTGAACGATGCGCCGGTCGCGGACGTCGACAACCAGTTCCTGCGGCACGATATCGATGTCACGGGAAAGGTGCGGCCGGGCGCGAATAGCCTGCGTATTGATTTCGCCATTGCCCGCGATGTCGCCAAGGCACGCGCCGAGGCTTATCCGTTCCCGGTTCCGTTCACCAAGAACTACCAGACGAACGGGCTCGAAGGCGTTGCCATGAACTTCATCCGCAAGACCGCGTGTCATGCCGGATGGGACTGGGGCATCTGTCTGATGCCGACCGGCGTCTATGGCCGCATGGCGTTGCGCCAGACTCCGCTCGCCCGGCAGGACAGCGTCCAGATCCGCCAGAAGCACGCGCCGGGCGCCTGCGAATTGACAATCACGACGCGGGTTTTCGCCTTCGCCTCGGGAACCGTCGACCTCGTTCATCGCATCGATGGTCAGACTATCGGGGGAAAACGGGATGTCGTGGCCGGCGAGACTGTCTTTGTCGACACGCTCACCATCGCCAACCCAAAGCTCTGGTGGCCGAATGGGCAGGGCGCGCAACCGCTCTACACGCTCGAAACCGAACTCGACGGCGAAGCGACGGTCCGCAAGCTCGGTCTTCGTCAACTCGACTGGGTGGTCGAGCCCGACGAGATCGATCACAATTTCAAGTGCCGGGTGAACGGGCGCGACATCACCATGATGGGCGCCAACTGGATTCCCAACGACGCCTTGCCCGCGCGCATCACGCCGGAAGCGGTTCGCGACATCCTCGAAAGCGCCGCCGCCGCCAACATGAACATGCTGCGTTTATGGGGTGGCGGACAATACGAGCCGGACTGGTTCTACGACATATGCGACGAGCTGGGCATCCTGATCTGGCACGATTTCATGTTCGCCTGCATGCCCTATCCGAGCGATGAACCGTTCCTCGCCGGCATCCGCACGGAAATTACCCAACAGGTCAGACGCTTGCAGCACCATGCCGCGATCGCCTTATGGTGCGGTGACAACGAGGTCATCGGCTCGCTGACCTGGTATGAGGAAACGCGCGACAATCTCGGCCGCTACGTCGCCAGTTATGATCGTGTCTCGCACCTGTTGCAGACCATCGTTGCCGATGAGGATCCGGACCGCCGCTTCTGGCCGTCCTCGCCCTCGCTCGGTTATCTCGATTTCTCCGATGGCTGGCATCAGGACACGCGCGGCGACATGCATTTCTGGAGCGTGTGGCACGAGGCCAAGCCTTTCGAGCATTATCGCGACGTCAACCCGCGCTTCGCTTCGGAATTCGGCTTCCAGTCCTTCACCTCGATGAATGTCATCGAGAGCTTCACCAACCCGGAAGATCGCAACCCGTCTTCGCCGGTCATGGAGCAGCACCAGCGCAACGAGGGCGGCAATGCCCGCATCCTCGACACCATGACGCGCTACTTCCGCTTCCCCAAGGGATTCCCGGAAATGGTGTTTCTCTCGCAGGTGCAGCAGGGTCTGGCCATCAAGACCGCCATCGAATACTGGCGTTCGACCAAGCCCAGATGCATGGGCACGCTTTACTGGCAGATCAACGATTTCTACCCGGTCCATTCCTGGTCGTCGCTCGACTATGGCGGGGGCTGGAAGCTTCTGCACTACATGGCCCGGCGCTTCTTCAATCCCGTCAATGTGGTTGCCGTACCCGGAAGGCCGGGCGAACCGGCAAGGAATTCGCGCGGAACGCCGATCGAAGGACTGCCGCCGACCGAGGTCCGGTTCCGGGCGATCAACGATACGCCGTCCGATGCGGAAATCGGCTTTGAGGTTTTTGCCGTCAAGGTGACAGGCGAAAAGCGCACGCTTTTGTCCGGCAGGGCCAGGGTTTCGCCGGATGCGGCCCAGACCATCGGAACGATCGGAATGGACGCATTGGTCCCGGGCGAATTCCTGTTCTTCACATGGACGGATGCGAACGGCAAGCCGCTGGGGGAGAACGATTTCTTCCCGCGCGCCTACAAGTATTACGACGTCGAGAAAACCGAGCTGAAAGCCGTCTGGTCAACCGAGAACGGCGCGCCGGTCCTTGCCCTTTCTGCCGACAAGCCGGCCTTCTTCGTGACCGCCACGGTCGATGTGCCGGGCTATTTTTCCGACAACGCCATCACGCTTCTGCCCGGCCGCGAAGTGCGTCTGACCTTCACGCCGCGTCTCGGCGCCAAGGCGGATGCGGACAAGCTGGCGGCTTCATTGCAGGTTCGGCATCTGGCCGAGACCTATTGATCGAAAAAAGCCATGCGTTTCGTCACCCAAATCGTGTTCGTTCGCGATCTCGTCTCGGATTGGCCTCATCCGCCCGATCCGGAAACCGGCGTTGGGACAACGCGTCTTCCGCCTTTGTGACCCGGATGGACACGCGGTCGGGATCGGCGAACCGCTGGAATAGAGTCGGTTCACGGTATAAAGTCAGTCACCCTTACCTTGTTTGCGGATAACACCCATGACTCAGCCCTCGATGAAACGTTCAGACGTCAACCGCATCATGCGGGAGGCGGATGAGTTCATTCGTTCCTTTGGTTACGTTCTGCCGCCTTTCGCCTATTGGTCTCCCGAGGATTTCAAGGCCAATGCCGATTCAGCCAAGGCGATTGTGCGCGCCAATCTCGGCTGGGACATCACCGATTATGGCCTGGGTGATTTCATGGACACCGGGCTTTTCCTGTTCACGGTCCGGAATGGCAACGTCAACGACCTCAAGAAGGGGCGCGGCATGCTCTATGCCGAAAAGGCGATGATCTCCCGCAAGGACCAGTATTCGCCCATGCACCGCCATTCCCTCAAGGCCGAGGACATCATCAATCGCGGCGGCGGTACGCTGGTCATCGAGCTTTTCGGCGATACGGATGGCGAGATCGACCGTGACAAGGGTACGGTGGTCTATGCCGACGGCATGCGCTGCGAGCTCAAACCCGGCCACAAGATGAAGCTCAATCCGGGCGAAAGCGTCACCCTGATGCCGGGCGAACACTGGCATGCCTTCTGGGGCGAGGGCGGCGACGTCTTTGTCGGCGAAGTCTCGACCGTCAACGACGACAACACCGACAATATCTTCGAGGACAAGCGCATTTCGCGTTTCTCCGGCATCGAGGAAGACGAAGCGCCGCTTCACCTGCTCGTGCCGGACTACAAGACCTGGCTGTAATAGCAGACTCGTTCTGGTGACGAGAAGGGACGCCTCGGCGTCCCTTTTGCATTCCGATGCCAACTCCTGCTAAGCTGAGCCCGTCGGAAAAAGTCAGCCCGGTGGGTGAGTCCGGGCGTTCGAAGTGTCGAAAGGCATTTCGGGCTCTGTCGTTCTCCCGACGAGAGCGACCCGCGACACGTTTTGTCGTGCGCGGAGCCGGAAGAATGACCACTCGCCAAACCATCGCTACCATCCATTATGACGGCCAGTTCTGGATCGCCCTGATCGAGCGATCCGCTGGTGAAACCGTCGAAATCGCGCGCCATGTCTTCGGCGCCGAACCGAGCAATGCCGAATTGCTCGCCTGGGCGGGAAAGGGCTTTGCCGGGCTGGATTTTCATCCGGCGCCAGGACGGACACTCGATGAACCGCCCGCCAATCCGAAACGCCGCAAGCGCGAAGCTGCGGCGGAACTCAAGGCGATGGTGTCGACAAGCCGGGCGCGAGACGCCCTCGAGGCTGCGGCCGAATTCAGGGCGATGACACGCGTTTCCGATCGGGCCGAAGCGCGGCACACCCTGTCCGAACGGCGTTACGCCGACCGCGTTGCCCGCAAAAAGGCCCGCCATCTCGGCAAGGGTTGATGCCGCACGGGTTGATTGCCGTCATGGCCTGTTCTACCCCCGGTCGATGCCACCCAAGGGGAGTGTTTCATGAAACTCGGCTTTATCGGAACCGGCGACATCACCAGAGCCATCGTGACCGGTCTCGACCGCGCTCGTTACCCTTATGACGAAATCATCGTGTCCGAACGCAACGCCGCATACTCGGCGCAACTGGCGCGGGACTGCGCACGTGTGACGGTCAGCGCCGACAATCAGGCGATCGTCGATCAGGCCGACATGTTGTTTCTCGCCGTCCGGCCGCAGGTTGCCGAAAAGGTTCTGGCGGGCCTCAGCTACCGGGCCGGGCAAATCGTGGTGAACCTCATTGCCGCCTTGACCCATGAACGGCTCGCGCGCTGGACCGGCCCGGGCGTGACCATCGTGCGCGCCATGCCCTTGCCCTTCGTCGCCACCGGGGAGGGGCCGACGCCGATCTTTCCCGCCAATGTTGAGGTTGAAGCCCTGTTCGCCACGCTCGGCCGGCCGATCGTTACCGGATCGCTGGCGGAATACGACGCCATCGGCATCGCCAGCACCACGATGGGCCTTTATTTCGGCATCGAGGAAACCCTTGTCGACTGGCTTGGTGCGAAGGGCATCGCAACAGACAACGCCAGGGCCTATGTCGATGCCATCCTTGTCAATCTGGCGAGAACCGGCGCCCGGGAAGCGGAAAAGCCGCTGGCAGAATTGCGTCGGGAGCATTCGACCCGTGGCGGGCTCAACGAAGAAGTCCATCGCGTCTTTGTCGAGCAGGGGGGACCCGACGCAGTCCGCGCCGGTCTTGACAGCGTTTATGCCCGCGTCCGCCGCGCCACGCCGTCTGAAGATATTAGAGATAGCTAAACAGTTCGTTCAGCCGTTGACCACCACGCAGCCGCGTCCGTTGCGCTTGGCCGTATAACAGGCGCTGTCGGCGTTGCGGTAGATTTCGGCGGCGCCGACCGTTCCGTCGATGGTGGTGATGCCGGCGCTGGCGCCGATCTGGAAGTCCTCGCCCTGCCAGTCGAAACTCAATGCCGCGATCTTGCGGATGATCTTCTGGGTTACCCGTTTGGCGATCTTGAGATTGCAGTTGTTGAGGATGATGCCGAACTCGTCGCCGCCGAGCCGCGCCACGCAATCGGTTTCGCGACAGCTTGCGCGTAGCAGTTTGGCGATATCCTGCAACAGCGCGTCGCCCGCCGAATGCCCGGCGCCGTCATTGACTGCCTTGAAATGGTCGAGATCGAGCAGGCAGAGCGTATGCTGGTTCTGCGTGGCGGCGGCCTTCTGGACGCTTCTGTCGAGCGCGGTTTCGAAGGCTACGCGGTTGGCCAGATCGGTCAGCGGATCGTGGGTGGCGCTGTATTCCAGTTCGCGCTGGAGCTTGCGGCGTTGCGTGGCGTCGCGGAACACCATGACCGCACCGATAACGGAACCGTCTTCCATGCGCACGGGCGACGCCAGTTCGCGGATATAACGCGTCCGGGATTTCTTGCCCTTGAGCAGCGAATAGCCGGAGACGCGATAGGCACGGCCACGTTTGAGGCAATGATCGACCGAGGCGGTCAACGCATCTTCGTTGCCTTCGATACGGCTGTCGAAGACGATTTCGATCGGCTGTCCCATGGCGTCGTCATGCATCCAGCCGGTCATGCGCTCGGCGGCCTTGTTGATGAAGGTGATGCGCCCATGTGCATTGGTCGAAATCACGCCATCGGCGATCGATTGCAGGGTGACCTGCAGCCGTTCTTTTTCCTGCGCCAGTTCCGCTTCGACGTTCTTGAGATGGGTGATGTCGGTATCCGTGCCGATGGTCCGGGTCGGGGTGCCGTTTTCATCCCATTCAACCGGTTTGCCGCGGCTGAGGATCCAGACGTAATGGCCGTCGCGGTGACGTTCGCGATATTCGAAAGAATCGTAGCCGTCTTCGCCGGTTTCCTGTTTTTCGACCACCGACTCGACGCGGAACCGGTCTTCGGGGTGTAGCCGTTCCAGCCAGAGCTCGCGACGGCCGTCGACCTCTTCGTCATCGGCCATGCCCCTCAAACGGCGCCACATGCGCGAATAGGTCACCGTATCGAGCTTGGCATCGCGATCCCACACGCCCTGCCGGCCGGCCTCGAGTGCCGTTTCCCACCGTGCCTCGGCGCGTTTGGCTTCATATTCGGCGGTAATGTCGACGATCTGGATAACGATGACGGGCTGTTGGTCGGGTTCGAAGCTATAGCGGGACATCGACAAATCGACCCAGAACAGCGTCCCGTTGCTGCGGTGGATCGGATACCGGGAGCGCACCGTTGCCAGTTTGCCGGCCCGGAAGCGTTCGAAATTGATGGCGGCGGCGCTTGTGCCGTCATCCGGCGCCAGATCGCGCAGATTGGCGATGGGATACCCGAACGAGTCCGCCAGTGTCCGCATGACTCCATTGGCATAAAGGGGCATGCCCTTTACGTCGAAAATGGCAATGGCCGTTATCGCGTCCTCGAACACGGTGACAAGAGCCTCGGGAACAGCGGTACCTGTCCGCTGCGACTGAAGCGGAATCATGCCTGCCTTGACCCTTGTGTTCACGCGATCCTCCTCGCAAAGCTCCGCGACGGAAGGGGTCCGTCGCACTCGCGCGGAACCGGTCAATAATGTTTTTCGTTTCCGAAACGAGTACTTGGCTAAAGAGACGCTTGCACACAAATACTAACGAAAATTGGCATAGATGGTTTGCAATGTCGCCAGCAGACGAATGCTCCTTATAAAAACGTCAGGAACTTTGCCATATGGTTTACGACTTGTTATGTCCTTCGCAGAGCGCATGAATAAAGGCATCGGGCGTTTTGGTTGTCGCAAAACGCCCGGATCTTTTCGCTGACGATCGCATCGGTTTTGGCGAAAAACCGGGATCTGCGTTTTCGCCCGATGCCCCAATTTACATGTTTGCCGCTGAAACGCTGCGACGAAGCGGACCGGGTGTCGTTATTGGCACCAGTCCCACGTCGTCATGTGGAAGCGCGAGGCGCTGGTCAGGCGTTGACGTCGACGACGACCCGTCCGCGCACCTTGCCGGCGAGAATGTCCCGGCCGAACCGGGGCAGGTCGGACAGCGTTGCCGGAACGATCATTTCGTCGAGCTTGTCGAGCGGACACACGCCCGCCAGCCGGCCCCAGGCGGCGACGCGCGCTTCATAGGGCTGCATGACGCTGTCGATGCCGACAAGCGTGATGCCGCGTAAAAGGAACGGCGTAACATTGCCGGGAAAGCGTGCACCGCCGGCCAGACCCACCGCCGCCACGCTGGCGCCGTGTTCCATCTGGGCCAGAAGGCGCGCCAGCATATTGCCGCCGACCGCATCCACCGCGCCGCTCCAGGTTTCCTTTTCGAGCGGGCGGGCGGGCGGATCGGCGAAATCGGCGCGGTCGACCACGCGCGTCGCGCCAAGGCTTCTCAGATAATCCGCCGTTTCCAGACGTCCCGTTTCCGCCACGACGTCATAGTCGAGTGCCGACAACAGGGTTGTTGCCACCGACCCGACGCCGCCGGCCGCGCCCGTGACCAGCACCGGGCGCCCGCCGGGCTTCAACCCACGGGCTTCCAGCGCACCAATGGCGAGGCTCGCCGTTAGCCCCGCCGTGCCGATGGCCATGGCGCGTTTGAGGGTGAGGCCTGCCGGCAGCGGTACCAGCCAGTCGGCCTTGACCCGGGCCTTCGCGGCATAGCCGCCCCAGCGGATCTCTCCGACCCGCCAGCCAGTCAGAACGACTTCGTCGCCCGGCGCATAACGCGGATCGGACGACGCCTCGACCACGCCGGCGAAATCGACGCCCGGCACATGCGGATAGGTCCGAACCAGCCCGCCGCCCGGTCCGAGACACAGCCCGTCCTTGTAGTTGAGCGTCGAATAGGCGACGGCGACCGTAACCTCACCATCCGGCAGGTCGGTATCTTCAAGCATGCCGATCCGTGCCAGCGGTGTGGCATTGGGGGTTGGTTTTTCGACAATCAGGGCGCGAAAGGCCAAAGGCTAGGTCTCCATGGTGATATGACGAGCGGTGAACGTATCGGAGATTTCCTCGATATTGGCCGGATCGTCAATGGTCACCGGCACCTTAGTTTCGCTGCCGTCGGCAATCTTTTGCATTGTGCCACGCAGGATCTTGCCCGAGCGGGACTTGGGCAAGCGCGTCACGACGAGGGCCGTCTCGAACGCTATCACCGGGCCGGTCTCGTCGCGCACGAGCTGGACGATCTCGTTTTCGACAACCTCATACGGCCGGGTCGTGCCCGGTTTGAGCACCAAAAGGCCGAGCGGCAACTTTCAACGCCAGCGATGCTCCGGCGCCAAGTGACACAGGTCAAACGGCTTCGGTGAGAGGCCCGATTCATGCTTATGTGCTTGACGGCGGTCAAAGCGATCCGTGGGGAAATAAAAGGAACGGAACTGAAATGGTTCAGACGCATGCGCACAAGAGCACCGTCCACTCGGCCGAAGCGCCATGCCTGGTCTGTGGCAAGAGTTTCCGCCGCACCGATCTGGTTTCCTGGGCTTCGGCACGGCCGCGCGTTTCGGAACTGATCACGGCGGACCATCCGGACTGGGGCGAGGGCAAATATATCTGCCACGCCGATCTGGCGGCCTATCGGCGGCGCTATGTGGAAACCCTGCTCGAAGACGAACGCGGCGAACTCGGCGAACTCGAACGCCAGGTCGTCGACAGCATCGAAAGCGGCGAACCGATCGCCGAACTCGAAGACGAGGAAGATGTAGTCGGTTTCGGCGAGCGCATGGCCGACCGGGTAGCGGTGTTCGGCGGGTCCTGGGCGTTTATCGTCGGGTTCATCTTCGTACTCGCCGCCTGGATGACGCTCAATGTCATCGGCCTGATGGCTCAGCCTTTCGATCCCTATCCGTTCATCCTGCTCAATCTGGTCCTGAGCTGCCTTGCCGCCTTGCAGGCGCCGGTCATCATGATGAGCCAACGCCGCCAGGAGGCCAAGGATCGACGGCGCGCCGAGAACGACTACAAGGTTAATCTCAAGGCGGAACTGGAGATCCGTCACCTGCATGAAAAGATAGATCATCAATTGGCCCGGCAATGGGAACGGCTGGCCGAAATGCAGCAGATCCAGATCGATCTGCTCGACGAGCGGGAAGGCGAGGGCAAGCCGTCCTGACCCGTTTCCACTTCATGTCGGGAATGTCGTTCCGGATTGGTTCGCCTGCGGCGCGCAATAATGCGGAGCGTGTTTCGGTCTGTCCGTGAACCGTTCTAGATGATGATGCCGCCGAGCTTGGCGAGCAAACCGGCCACGTTGCGCACGCCGAACTTGGCGAGCAGATGGGCGCGGTGTTCCTCGATGGTGCGCGGGGACAAATCGAGTTCGTGGCCGATTTCCTTGCTGGTCTTTCCCTTGACCAGTCCCGCGATCACCTGCCGCTCACGCTGGGTCAGCGACGTGACCGGCCGTATTTCCGAAATATCCTCGAAACTGAGGATCACCTGACGCAACGGATCGTCCGGAAAGAAGATGTGGACATGGACCCGGCACCAGAACAGGTTGCCGTCCCTTCGCGGCATCAGCCTTTCGTCCGAATACTTCCCCGTCGCGGCCAGCGATTCGAAGCCGATGGTGCGGATGCGTTCGAATTCGGCATGGTCGGCGTAGAGCACGCGAAACGACTCACCGGCCAGATCATCCGGCCGATAGCCGAACATTTCCGCGAAAGCCACATTGCAGACCCTGATGATCCGGTTCTCGGTCAACACCAGACCGATCGGCGCGTGATCGAAAGCCAGCGAAATAAGGTCCATTGCCTGTATCATCACGGAGGTTCCCGTATTATTACTGGGTTGAGAGTGTGCGCGTCGCGACGAGAGACTGCAATACTGATGAAAAAAGAGGCGTAAGGAAATGGATGCTGAAAAAGTCAGCAATCAGGTGCGCCTCACATACATCGATACGGCCGTGAGTACCGCGACCGTCAAGGCTATCGAAACGGCATTTTGGCACGGTGCCCGAATAGGTCGGAATTGATGGTATGGTGAAGCGTCTGAAGGTCGTGGCGCCGCGCCTTGCCGACCTTCGCGCGCCGACCGAGTACTCATTGCACAGCGACAAAAGTTCGCAACAGGGAAGGACCTATGTATGCGCAGATCCATCTTGTTAACGACCATGGCCGGCGTATTCGCTCTTGCGACTGCATTTGCGCCTGCTCTTGCCGCCCGTACGGATATTGCGGTTGGATTGGTGCTTGAGCCGCCTAATCTCGACCCGACCGGCGGTGCGGCCGAACCGATCGATGAAGTCGTTTACGCCAATGTTTTCGAAGGTCTGACACGGTTTGGTCCGGACGGCAGCGTTAATCCCGACCTGGCGAGAAGCTGGGACATTTCCGAGGATGGCCTCGTCTACACCTTTCACCTGCAGTCCGGCGTGCGTTTTCACGACGGCACAGGCTTTGACGCCTCGGACGTCAAGTTCTCGCTCGATCGCGCCCGCGCCGAGGATTCGACCAATGCCCAGAAGGGATTGTTCGCCGATATCGCCGATGTCGAGGTTATCGATCCCGAAACCGTCAAGGTGACGCTTTCCCAGCCGAACGGCAGTTTCCTGTTCAACATGGCCTGGGGCGATGCCGTCATTGTTGCGCCGGAAAGCGCTGCCGACAATGCCACCAACCCGATCGGCACCGGTCCGTTCCGGTTCGTGGACTGGGTACAGGGCGACCATGTCGACCTCGTCAGATATGACGATTACTGGGGCGCGCCGGTCAGGCTCGACAAGGTGACCTTCAAGTTCATCGGTGATCCGAGCGCCAGCTTCGCCGCGATGATGGCCGGCGATATCGATGCTTTCCCCAATTTTCCGGCGCCCGAAACCCTGCCGCAACTGGCGTCCGATCCGCGTTTCAAGGTGATCGTCGGCTCGACCGAGGGCGAAACGGTCATGGCCATGAATAACAAGCGTGCGCCCTTCTCCGATGTCAGGGTACGCGAGGCGATTGCCCATGCCATCAATCGCGAAGAGATCATCGACGGCGCCATGTTCGGGTACGGCACGCCCATCGGCACGTTCTTTGCGCCGCACAATCCGGCCTATGTCGATCTGACGGCGCTGTCGAACTACGATCCGGACCGGTCCAGGGCTCTTCTGGACGAGGCTGGTTATCCAGATGGGTTCGAAACGACCCTGCAATTGCCGCCAACGCCCTATGCCCGCCGTGGCGGCGAGGTGATTGCCGCCCAGCTCGCGGCGGTCGGCATTACGGCAAAAATCGAGAACGTCGAATGGGCGCAATGGCTGGCGGGGCCATTCCAGGGCGATTACGATCTGACCATCGTCAGTCATACCGAGCCGTTCGACATCGGCGTGTTTGCCAAGCCCGGTTATTATTTCGGCTATGAAAGCGCGGTGTTCACCCAGATCATGGCCGATCTCGACAACACGACCGACCCGGATCGGCGAACCGAACTGACCAAACAGGCGGAAACCAAGCTGGCCGAAGACTATGCCGCCGTTTTCCTGTTCGAACTGGCCAAGACCGGCGTCGCCAATGCCAAGATCGTCGGATTGTGGGAAAACGCTCCCATTCAGGCAACCGACCTGACCGGCGTTTACTGGGAGGACTGATCCGAAAAGAAAAATGGCGCGGGGTGGGTTGCCGCCCTGCGCCGAGACACCATGCCCTCGTTCATTTTCAAGCGCATCATATCCTTGTTGCTCAGTCTCGTCGCGGCCAGCGTCGTGATCTTTCTTGTGCTTGAGGTCGTTCCGGGCGATCCCGCCTCCTACATGCTCGGCATCAATGCCGATCCGCAGGCGGTCGAGGCTCTGCGCGATCAGCTCGGGCTCAATGCGCCGTGGTTCGAACGCTATTTCTCCTGGATCTTCGGTCTTTTACAGGGCGATTTCGGCGTTTCCTACACCTATCGGGTGCCGGTGGCCGAACTGATCGCCGACCGGCTCTGGGTGTCGCTGCCGCTCGCCGTCTATGCGCTTGTCGTGTCGACGGCGATCGCCTTTCCTGTCGGCATCGTCGCTGCGTCACGCCGGAATTCTCCTGCCGATGTCACGGTGATGGGGCTGACCCAGCTCGGCATCGCCATTCCGAATTTCTGGTTTGCCATGCTGCTGGTCCTGCTTTTTTCCATCACGCTCAGATGGTTCTCGGCGGGCGGCTTTCCCGGTTGGGACGCTGGGCTCTATCAGGGCATCAAGGCGCTGACCCTGCCGGCCGTCGCCCTGGCGTTGCCACAGGCCTCGATCCTCGCCCGCGTCATGCGGTCCTCGCTGCTCGACACGCTGAACGAGGACTATATCCGTACCGCGCGCGCCAAGGGGCTGACACGCGGGCAGGCGCTGTGGCGGCACGCGGTTCGCAACGCCCTCATTCCGGTATTGACCATTCTCGGCATGCAGTTCTCCTTCCTGCTGGCCGGCGCCATCATCATCGAAAACGTCTTTTTCCTGCCCGGACTCGGTCGGCTGGTGTTCCAGGGCATCACCCAGCGTGACCTTATCGTCGTCAAGTCGGTGGTCATGCTCCTCGTCTTCGCCGTCATTCTCGTCACCTTCCTCGTCGACATCGCCTATGCCGCGGTCGACCCGCGTCTGAGGAGGCAGCGCTGATGAGCGACACAAGCGTTAATCTCGACCGTCGCGACGATCTTCTGCGGGCCACCCTCAAATCGCCCAGCTTGATGATCGGTCTGGCGATCACGCTGGTCTTTATTTCCGCTGCGCTCGTTTCGTTCGTGTGGACGCCCTACGACGTCACCAAACTCACCATTGCCATCAAGTTCCAGCCGCCCTCGGCGGCGCACTGGTTCGGGACCGACATCTATGGTCGCGACATCTTCTCGATGATCATGGTCGGCGCCCGTACCTCCATCGCCGTTGCCTTTATCGCGGTCGGCATCGGCATCGGCATCGGCGTGCCGCTCGGGTTGATGGCGGCAACGGTCAGGGGCAGCATCGGCGACGAGATCATCATGCGCGGCAACGATCTGATCTTCGCCTTTCCCTCGCTTCTGATCGCCATTCTCATCACCGCCGTGTTCGGTCCCGGCGCGGTCAACGCCATCATCGCCATCGGCATTTTCAACATTCCGGTTTTCGCCCGTCTCGCGCGCGGCGCGGCGCTCAGCCTGTGGATGCGCGAATTCGTCATGTCGGCGCGGGTGGCCGGCAAGTCGAAGGCGCGCATTTCGCTCGAGCACATCTTGCCCAACATCACCAACCTGCTGATTGTGCAGGGCACCATCCAGTTTTCCCTCGGTATCCTGGCCGAGGCGGCGCTGTCCTATGTGGGGCTGGGCGCCCAGCCGCCGTTGCCGAGCTGGGGCCGCATGCTCTCCGAAGCCCAGACCATGATTTCCCTCGCGCCGCACACCGCCATCATTCCGGGTCTGGCCATCGTCATGACGGTGCTCGGGCTCAATCTGATGGGTGACGGCCTCCGCGACGTGCTCGATCCCCGGCTGAGGCGGAGCCGGCTATGACGTTGTTGTCGGTCAAGGGGCTCTGCCTCAAGATTGCCGGTACGCCGATCCTCAACGGGGTCGATCTCGACGTCGATGCCGGCGAAATCGTCGGTCTCATCGGCGAAAGCGGGTCGGGCAAGTCCATGACGGCGCTGTCCATCCTGCATCTCATGCCCACCGGCGCCGAAAAATACGGGTCCGTCATGTTCGACGGCGAGGAACTGGTCGAGCGGCATGATCGCCAGATGTGCCTCATCCGCGGCACAGAGATCGGCATGATCTTTCAGGAGCCGATGACCGCGCTCAATCCGGTCATGACCATCGGCGACCAGGTGGCGGAAACGGTCAGGATCCACAAAAAAGTGCCGCGCGAAGAGGCAATGGCGATTGCCCGCGAGGTGCTCGAACGCGTCGAACTGCCGCCCGAACGCTTCCCGTTGACCCTTTACCCGCACGAGCTTTCCGGCGGTCAGCGCCAGCGTGTCGGCATCGCCATGGCCATCGCGCTGAGGCCGCGCCTGCTCATTGCCGACGAGCCGACCACGGCGCTCGACGTCACCACCCAGGCGCAGATTCTTGACCTTCTGAAACGGCTGGTCGAGGAAGACCGCATGGGCCTGTTGCTCATCACCCACGATCTGGCCGTGGTCGCGGGTCTTGCCCATCACATCGTTATCTTGCGCAAGGGCGAGGTGGTCGAACGCGGCGAGACCGGCAAGGTCTTTCGCGAAATGCGCCATCCCTATACCCGGGCCCTGTTCGACGCTTCGCGTCATCGGCCGATAAGGCTTGCGCCCGAAATCCTTACCGGTGCGGTGCCGGTTCTCGACGTCAGGGAGCTGGTGCGCGACTACCCGCTGGCGCGCAAGGGTCTGTTCCGGCCGCACCGGTATTTTCGCGCCGTCGACAAGGTGAGCTTTGTCATCCACAAGGGCGAAAACGTCGGGCTGGTCGGCGAATCCGGCTGCGGGAAATCAACCCTTTCTCGCGCCATTCTGGCGCTCGAAGCCATTCAGGGCGGCTCCATTCACATCGAGGGAGAGCCGGTCGGCACCGGTCGTGGCGCCAGTCTTGCCGCCCGGCGCAAAATGCAGATCGTCTTTCAGGACCCCTATGGCTCGTTCAATCCGCGTCACCGCGTCGACCGGCTGATCGCCGAGCCTTTCCACTTGCTTGGTTCGGACGCCCCGACCGGTGTCGAACGCGACAAGCGGATCGCAACGGCGCTGGACACGGTCGGGCTCGATCCGTCCGATGGGCACAAATACATCCATGAGTTTTCCGGCGGTCAGCGTCAGCGCATCGCCATTGCCCGGGCCCTCATCATCCATCCGGCCCTGATCGTTCTCGACGAGGCGGTTTCGGCGCTCGACGTTTCCATCCGCGCCCAGATCCTCGATCTGCTCGCCGATCTGTCCGACCGTTTGCAGCTTTCCTACCTCTTCATCTCGCACGATCTGAACGTGGTCCGCTCGATCACCGATCGCGTGCTTGTGATGAAGGCGGGCAGGATTGTCGAGCAGGGAGAGACCGAGGCACTGTTCCTAAATCCCCAACATCCCTATACCCAGCAACTGATCGCTGCTGCGCCGCATCTCGAATGGGCGTTGGCTGAGCGAGAGATTACAGGAGTTCCAAATGGTTGACCTCTGGTTTGACCCCTCGAAATGCTATATCGGAGGCGACTGGGTTCCGCCCGTCAATGGCGGTCTCATCGATCTCGAAAACCCGTCCGACGGCACGACGATCTCAGCCATAGCGCGTGGAGACAGGGAGGATGTCGATGCCGCGGTCACGGCAGCGCGCGCCGCACTTGACGGCGCCTGGGGCGCTCTGCCGGCTTTCGAACGCGGTCGCATCCTGACCAGGGTCGGTCGACTGGTGCTCGAACGCATCGATACGCTTGCCGAAATGGAAGCGCTCGATGTCGGCAAGCCGCTCAAGCAGGCGCGCAACGACGTTATCGCGCTGGCCCGCTATCTCGAATTCTATGGCGGGGCGGCCGACAAGGTGATGGGCGAAACCATTCCCTTCCTCGACGGGTTTACCGTTTACACTCTCAGGGAGCCGCACGGCGTGACCGGCCATATCGTGCCGTGGAACTATCCGATGCAGATCATCGGCCGCTCGGTCGGGGCTGCGCTGGCCATGGGCAACGCCGCTGTGCTGAAGCCGGCCGAAGAGGCCTGCCTGACCGCGCTCGCCTTTGCAGCGATCTGCGACGAAGCCGGCCTGCCCAAAGGCGCGCTCAACGTCGTGCCGGGCCTCGGCGAGGAAGCCGGCGCGGCTTTGTCGAGCCACAAGGACGTCAACCACATCTCGTTTACCGGTTCGGTTCTGGTCGGCGGATTGATCCAGCGCGCCGCCGCCGCCAATATCGTGCCGGTCACCCTGGAACTGGGCGGCAAGTCGCCCCAGATCGTTTTCGACGATGCCGATCTCGACAAGGCGCTGCCGTTTTTGGTCAATGCCGGCGTGCAGAACGCGGGCCAGACCTGCTCGGCCTCCTCGCGCATCCTCGTCCAGCGCGCGCATTACGATGAAGTCGTCGCCCGCATGGCCGAACGCTACAGGGCCCTCAAGGTCGGCCCGGCCATGGCCGATCTCGATGTTGGCCCACTGATCTCGGCCCGTCAGAAGGAGATCGTTTCCGGTTTCCTGTCGCTGGTCGACGATTCTCTTGTTGCGGCGCGTGGCCAGATCGTCGCCGATGCGCCGTCTGGCGGTTACTACTTTGCCCCGTCCCTGGTTGCCGGCGTGACCGGCGCGCACAGGCTGGCGCAGGAAGAAATCTTCGGGCCGGCCCAGGTGGTCATCCCCTTCGAGGACGAAGAGGAAGCCGTGGCCATTGCCAACGGCACGCCTTTCGGACTGGTCGCCGGCGTGTGGACGGCCGATGGCGGGCGCCAGATGCGTCTGGCCAGGCGTCTCAAGGCCGGTCAGGTCTTCATCAACAATTACGGCGCGGCGGGCGGCGTCGAACTGCCCTTCGGTGGCGTCGGCAAGTCCGGTCACGGCCGTGAGAAGGGCTTCGAGGCGCTTTACGGCTTCTCGGTCCTCAAGACCGTTGCCGCCTATCATGGGTAACGCGATGGCGGATGGAATATTGCGCGTAAAGGCGGATGCCGGTTTTGCGCAAAACCGCCGCCACCACACGAAAATGGAGCCGGGCGGTTTGGTGCAGTCAAAACGCCCGATACTCTAGCCTTGCTGAACAAGGAAATCGGTCATCAGGTCGGCGACGCGTCCCGGCGCTTCCCAATGGGTGGAATGGCCGATTTCCGGAATGAGTATGTCCTTGCGATGGGCGATGCCAGCGTGAAGCATGGTCACGCCGAGGGGTGGCGCCATGAGATCGCCGCCGCCCGCCACGGCGAGAACCGGCGCGGTGATGGCGGCGGTATCGAGCATGCCGATCGTATCGAACATGTCGATCTGGCGGCGAAAATCGGCAGGCGACTGGCAGTATTTGTATCCCAGCGAACTATCCACCGTTGCTTCGATGGTGGAGGGGTTTTCGAAGAACGGCGTCGAGAACAGAAACTGGAACAGAAGGCGGAAGAACAGGCGCGGGGAAGTCTCGCTTTCGTAAAGCGTCGCCAGATCCTGCAGCAGGGTCAAGGATTTGGCATTCGCGCCAGCGCCGAGCGTGATGAGTTTTCTTACCCGGTTCGGGTAGCGGGCGGCGAGGTGAAGCCCGATCAGGCCGCCGAGCGAATGCCCCACGATGTCGATCGCGTCGAATCCGAGCTGGTCGAGCAAAAGAACGTAATCGTTGAGATAATCGTCGAAATGGATCGGTCCCTCGGATCGGGTGCGTCCGCAGCCGCGATTGTCGGCAAGGATCAGCCGGAATTTGTCTTCGAGCAGCGGCACCACCGGCGCCCAGCTGGCAAGATCGCTGGCGACGCCGGCGATCATCAACACCGGCGAGCCGTGCCCGGCCTGTTCGAAATAGATTTCGGCGCCATTGGTCTTGAGCATCGGCATGGTGCAAATCGTCCTTCTGGTAGGGGCGTCAGGCAATGATGGCACGTACGGTTTCGCCAACAAAGTCGGTCGATGTGCCGATCGGTACGAATGAGGCAGAAAAGTGACCAATGAGCATGGCCCCAGGAATCTGATTACCGATATCGCCGGCTTAAGGGTCGGCAATGCCGAGGATGCGCGCATCAAGACGGGCACCACCGTGCTTGTCGCCGACAGGCCCTTTGCCTGTTCGGTCGATGTCATGGGTGGCGCGCCCGGCACGCGCGAAACCGATCTGTTGTCGCCCGACCGCATGGTGCAGCAGGTCGACGCGCTCGTGCTGTCCGGCGGTTCCGCTTTCGGACTGGACGCGGCCTCCGGCGTCGCCGACGCGTTGGCGTGTCGGGGCAGGGGATTTGCCGTGGGGGTGGCGCATGTGCCGATCGTGCCCGGCGCCATCCTGTTCGATCTGGCCAATGGCGGCGACAAGACCTGGCAGGCCAATCCCTTCCGCTCCCTGGGCGAACAGGCGCTGGCGGTGGCGTCCGAAAATTTCGCGATCGGCACGGCCGGTGCGGGCTTCGGCGCTTTGGCGGCGCGCATCAAGGGCGGGCTCGGCTCGGCCTCGCTGGTTCTTGGCAGCGGCGTAACCGTCGGTGCGCTGGTCGCGGCCAATCCGACCGGTCAGATCACCATGGGCGACAGCGCCCATTTCTGGGCGGCACCGCTCGAAATCGGCGACGAATTCGGCGGGCTCGGCGTTCGCCCCGGCCCCGTTCCCTTCGATGAAAGCGCCGCCACAAAGCGCGATGGCCTCGACGCTCTGGCCAACACGACCATCGCCATCGTCGCCACCGATGCCAACATGACCAAGGCGCAGCTCAAGCGCATGTCGGTCGCGGCCCATGACGGCATGGCGCGCGCAATCATGCCCTCGCACACGCTGGTCGACGGCGATCTCGTGTTTGCCCTGTCGACCGGCGAAATCGGGGTGGCGAGCGACGATCTGACGGCGCTGATGGTCGGTCATGCCGCCGCCAATTGTCTCGCCCGCGCCATTGCCCGGGCCGCCTATTCGGCCCACGCCGAACCGGGCGACGTGCTGCCGACCTGGCGCGACAGGTACGGCAGATGAAGAAACGGGGCGAAACTGGACGAAAACCGATCGCCCATATTTGACATTGCTTAAGTAATTGATGGCATTTGTCGAGGATCTAGGGAAATCCTTATGGAACGCGACCATGGCGAACCGACCTGATAGCGTCGAGGAGCTGCTGGACCGGGTCGATATCCTGACGACCTGGATCATGCAGTTTCGGCATGGCAATCCCGTTCCAGCCATTCGGCTGGACGAGGCGGATCCCTTGGCGCGTCTGGGCAACGAGTTGCAGCGACTGGCCGATGCGCTCGGCCGGCAGCAAAGCGAGCATCAGCAATTGTTCGATCTGGTCGAGATCGTCGAAAAAGGCGTTCTTTTGCAGGATGTGCTCAACCGTGTTTTCGAGAGCTTTACCGGCATCATCCCTTACGAGCGCATCGGGTGTGCCTTTCTGTCAGAGGACGGCGCATGCCTGTCGGCGTTCTGGGCTCGCTCCGAACTCGGCCCCATACAGATTTCCGGCGGGTATTCGCAACCCATGGCTGGGTCCAGCCTGATCGATATCCTTGAGTCCGGCACGCCCAGAATCCTCAACGACCTGGAAGCCTATCTGGAACGAAAACCCCATTCGGAAGCGACACGCAGCATCGTGCGCGAGGGCGGACGGTCCAGCATGACCTGCCCGCTGGTTGTCGAAAATCGGCCGATCGGTTTCCTGTTTTTCACCTCCCGCAACAAACAGGCCTATCGACCTGAACATCAGGAAATCTATCGGCGCATCGCCGGTCAGGTCTCGATCGTCATCGAAAAAAGTCGCGTCTACCAGCAGATCGTCGACCATTCCAAAGAGCTGATAGAGCAGGGACGTCGGCTCGAGGAGAATGCCAGCCACGACGATCTGACGGGTGTTCTCAACCGTGGTGCCATCATGACGATCGCGCGGCGGGAGCTGGCCGAGGCCCTGCGCAAGGGGAGCCAAGTCGGCATGGTCATGGTCGACATCGACCATTTCAAGACCATCAACGACAGGCTCGGTCATGCCGCCGGCGACGATGCATTGCGCCAGTTCACCCGCCGTCTGGCCGAAACGCTGCCCGAAGGCGTATCTCTGGGCCGCTATGGCGGCGAGGAGTTTCTGCTCGTCATGCGGGATACGACGCCGCGCGCTCTCGTGGCGCTGGCCCAGCGCATGCAGCGAACCATTACCGTAACGGATTTTGCGCTTGGTGGAAAGATTCGGCGTGTTTCGGCAAGTTTTGGATGCGCGTTGTCGTCGGAGACGGAAAACGATGTTGGCAAGATCATCGCCGCAGCGGACAGGGCGCTTTATATGGCCAAGAACACCGGGCGGAACCGCGTGGTGATCGAGAACGGCCTGGAACGCATGGCGCAAACCGCCTGAACCGAGGCTCAGCCTTTCCGTCCGGTACGCCGATCTCTTTCAATTCGCGCCATTTGCAGGCACAAACCAGTCATCGTGTTCCAGAGCATCGGGCGAAAAAAACGGACTTGCGGTTTTTCGCATCATCCGATGTGACCACAAATGGATGGAGCCGGGCGGTTTGATGCAATCAAAGCGCCCGAAGCTCTAGCGCCTGAAACCGCCTGCAAAGGACATCCCGCTCGCATCATGGCCGCCTATCGACCGCCCCGATTTTCCGTTGCCCCCATGATCGACTGGACGGACCGGCATTGCCGGTTCTTTCATCGACAGTTGAGCCGCCGGGCGCTGCTTTTCACCGAAATGGTGACGGCTGCCGCCATCCGCCATGGCGATCGTGAGCGGCTGCTCGGTTTTGACCAGCGCGAACATCCGGTGGCGTTACAGCTCGGGGGGGCCGATCCTGCGGAACTGGCCGAGGCGGCCCGTATCGGCGCTGGGTTCGGCTATGACGAAATCAACCTCAATGTCGGGTGCCCTTCAGATCGGGTGCAGTCCGGCCGGTTCGGGGCCTGCCTGATGGACGAGCCGTCACTGGTGGCCGCATGCGTTGCCGCCATGAAAGACGCGGTCGCGGTGCCGGTCACCGTCAAGTGCCGCATCGGAATAAACGATCAGGAGACCGGCGCGCCGCTCGATGCCTTTGCCGATGCGCTGGTGAGGGTGGGAGTTGATACGCTTTACGTTCATGCCCGCAAGGCGTGGCTTGAAGGGCTGAGCCCCAAGGAAAACCGCGATGTGCCGCCGCTCGACTACCATCGCGTCTATCGTCTTGCCGAGCGGCTCGCGCCGCTGCCCATCGTCATCAATGGCGGTATCACCAATCTCGATGAAGCCGAAACCCATCTCGATCACGTTGCGGGTGTGATGCTCGGACGCGCCGCCTATCACGACCCGATGCTTTTGACCGAAGTGGACCGACGTCTTTTCGGCGATGAAACCCCGGTCCCCGATCTCGCCGAAATCATCGCGATCATGGCCGATTATGCCGAAACGGAACTGTCGCGCGGCGCACGGCTCAACCAGATCACCCGCCACATGCTCGGTCTGGCCAACGGCCGGCCGGGCGCCCGCCGTTTCCGCCAGATCCTTTCCACCGACGCCTGTCGCCCCGGCGCCGGACCGGAAATTCTGTTCGAGGCTCTCGATGCGGTTGGGGGTGAAACGGCGTGAAAGGTCAGATCTCCGCGATGGCCGCCTTGAGCTTGGTCTGCATGGTGCCGGCGATTTCCCTTAAATAGGGGTTGGTTACCGCCTGCATCGAGGCGATGGGATCGACTGCCGCCACTTCGCATTTGCCCGGCGAAATCTCCTGCACGACAACATTGCAGGGCAGCATGGTGCCGATCTTGTCTTCGGCCTGGAGCGCCTTGTGGGCAAAACCCGGATTGCAGGCGCCGAGCACGATATAGGGCCTGAAATCGACACCGAGCTTGAATTTCAGCGTCGTCGCCATGTCGATCTGGGTCAGGATGCCAAACCCCTGTCCAGCCAGGGCGGTGCTTGTCCGTTCGATCGCCTCGTCGAAAGAACACGTGATCGTCTTGGAAATATAATAGGTCATGTCACCCTCCATGGCCGGTTTGAGCATCGAGCGAAGAAGTGGACACCGGTTTTTCGCAAAACCCGATGCGGCCACCAGGAAATAGAGCCGGGTGTCGTGGTGAAGTTAAACGCCCGAAACTCCGGTCTTTTGGTTGAAAATTCTAACGCGCCCACGGCAGCGTGCAAGCAACAAAGACACTGAACACGAAGAATTCAGATCATCGGCACGGGCGCGACTTGCCGGGGACCAGGAAAACGCTGGTCTTCACCGTCAGTTTCTGAGGATCAGATCGTCCTGAACCACGGCATAGCCGGACAGGGTTTCAAGGAAGGTCATGCCCAAAAGACTGGTTTCGAGCGCGCCTTCCTCGGCGACATAGGCGCGGATCCGGTTGCGCGAAATCGCGCCGACGCTGACATCGTCGAGTGAAACAAGGGCCGCCCGGCCGGTGCCGTTGGCGGTTTGCACCGGCACCACGTAGTTGAGCGTTTTGACAGGCAATCCGGCCGCGCTGGCGTCTTCCTGGGTCAACACCACCGCGCTGGCGCCGGTGTCGAAGATCATCGCGGTTTCGTGGCCGTTGATGCTGGCATTGATGCGGAACGAACCACCGAAGGAGCGTCGGAACGTTGCGGTGCCGGTCTGAACGTCGACCATGGCGACGCCCGGCGTCAGTTCCGCCGCAATACGGGATCCGAAGCGCTGGATATCGTTGCGATAGGTATAAAGCCCAACCGCACCGGCGAAGATGGCGGCCCAGAGTACGAGATTGCCGAGCATTTCCCCGAGGCGCTGACGACGGGTGAACATGCCGCCGGCAACGATGATGAGGACGGCCAATCCGCCGACGAGGCTGGCGGTATCGGATTGATTGAGCCCGATCAGTGTGCCGGCATCGGTACTGATGACCAGAGCCAGCCCGATGGCCACGACAAGGGCGACGCCGATGAAAAGCATACTCGATCCAATCCTCTGGCCAATCGCAACGCGGCCCGCCCGCTCACATTATAAAGGCTGTCAGCACGAGGATTTCAAGCACGGCCTGCAATCCGCCGATCAGATCGCCGGTTTGCCCGCCGATCAGACGCCGCCACAATGCCGACCATGACAGGCAGGCTGCTGCGGCAAGAACAAGGGAAAGACCGAACCCGGCGAGCCCGGCGAACGGGGCCGAAAGCAGGCATCCGATCAGGCTGGCAAAAACGAATCCGACCCACATGGGCACACGCTCCAGGCTTCCCGCCGTCGCCGAGGCCCCGGTCTTGCGTGCCGGCGCGAGGGCATGGCTGACAAACAGCGATGCTGACCGGGAAATGACTTGCGCGGCCAGAAACAGCGCTGCCGCGCCGATGCCTGTCGTTTCCAGAAGCGATGCCAGGGCGGTGGCCTTGAGCCCGACGAACAGCGTGATGCCAAGCACGCCATAGGCGCCGATCCGGCTGTCCTTGAGGATTTCGAGCCGGCGTTCGGGTGTCCGTCCGCCCAATCCGTCCATCGAATCCCCGATGGCGTCTTCCGCCATGGCCCCGGTGACGAGCGCACCGGCCCCGACGCATAAAAGCGCCGTGAAAAGGCCGGGAAGGCCGAGGGTCTGGCCGGCAACGAGCAAAAGGGCCGGCAGGAAGCCGATTATCAGGGAGGCGAAGGGTGCGGCCCGCGCGATGCGGTTGATGTCCGGCGGCTCATGGTTTGCCTTGCCCATGGGCAAAAGCGAATAGAACCGCACCGCCATGACGAGATCGGCCACGAGCCCGGCTTTTTCCGGCGGTTGCGGCATCGCATTCTGATTGTCATTGCCCGGCGCGGCACGACTCGTTTTAGGTTCTCGGCTCATTCTCGACTCGACCAGAGTGTTTTCAGGCGAAGTGGATACCGGTTCACCGGTTCGAAAACACGACAAAACAAGAAGATAGAGCAGATCACCTGAGTCAACTTAAGCATGATCTGCTCTGGTAAGGCGCGCCGTCTTAGCACGACCCGACCCGGAGACCACAATGACCGATGCCCCGCATATCCCCGCCGCCTTTTCCGATTTCATCGATCTGCTCATGCTCGCGCCCGATGGCGACGAAAAGGCGGTTGAAACCGTGCGTCAGCGCAATGCGCAACTGACCAAACCCGTCGGTTCTCTCGGCAAGCTTGAAGAGCTTGTCGAACATCTGGCCCGCTGGCAGGGCAAGGGCGAACCGGTGCTCGACAATCCGATGGTGGCGATTTTTGCTGGCAACCACGGCGTGACGCAACAGGGGGTCGCGCCCTGGCCGCCCGAAGTCACCCGGCAGATGGTCGACAATTTCACCAATGGCGGCGCCGCGATTTCGCAGATCTGTGCCCTGCACCAGCTCAATCTGAGGGTGTTCGAACTCGCGCTCGACATGCCGACCGGTGACATAACCTCGGAGCCGGCCATGGACGAACGCACCACGGCGGCGACCCTTGCCTATGGCATGGAAGCGGTGGCCGGAAATCCGGACCTTTTATGCATCGGCGAGATGGGGATCGGCAACACGACCATCGCGGCGGCACTGGCGGTGGCCCTGTTCGGCGGCACGGGGGCCGACTGGGTGGGGCGGGGGACCGGCGTCGACGATGCCGGTCTGAAGCGCAAGGCCGACGCAGTCGACAGGGCGTTGGCATTTCACGCCGGTGATCTCGATCATCCCCTCAAGATCCTTGCCCGGCTCGGCGGCCGCGAATTCGCCGGCATGCTCGGCGCCGTCATGGCCGCCCGCCATCGCAATATCCCGGTGCTCGTCGACGGTTTCGTCGCCACGGCTGCCGTCGCCGTCGCCCATCAGGTCAATCCGGCGGCGCTCGACCACTGCATTTTCGCGCACGCCTCGGCGGAAAAGGGGCATGCCCGTCTTCTTGACGCCATGGGCAAACAGCCCCTGCTCAGTCTCGGCATGCGCCTCGGCGAAGGGACGGGCGCGGCGCTCGGCGCGGTCATGTGCAAGACGGCGCTGCACCTTCATCGGCACATGGCGACCTTCGCGGAGGCGGCCGTCGCCGAAAAGCGCGGCTGATCGTTCCGCGGTCAGCTTTAGCTCGCTTCGGAGTAGATTTCGAGCTTGTTGCGCTTTTCGTGCACGGCGGCGATGGCGTCCATGCAGCGCGCGCGCGGGAAGGTGGCGATGACCTCGGTGCCGAATCTCAGCTTGGAAAAGAGGTCGAACCGGCCCTGATGCAATTCCATGATCTTCTTGACGATGGGCAGGCCGAGCCCGGCGCCCTGTTCGGCCGTCTTCTGGGCCAGCGAGCCCTGACCGAACGAGGTGAGCACCGTTTCGATCTCGCTTTCCGGAATACCCGGGCCGTTGTCCCTGACCGAAATATACTGGCCGCCATCTTCCGACCGGTCGACGACCAGATCGATCTTGCCCGATTGCGGCGTGAACTTGATGGCGTTCGACATGAGGTTGAGCACCACCTGACGCACCGAACGCTCGTCGCCCCAGAGCTTGGAGAGGTTTTCGCCATAGCTGGCGGTGATTTCGATGCTCTTGGCCCGGGCGCGGATTTCGAGCATGTGCCGGCAGTCGTCGGCGATGTCGACCAGCGAAATCGCCTCCTCGTTGAGTTCGTATTTGCCGGCCTCGATACGCGAAAGGTCCAAAAGCTCGTTGATCAGGTTGAGAAGGTGCTGGCCGCTGGCGTGGATGTCGCCGGCATATTCCTTGTATTGCGGCACCTGATGCGGCCCAAGCAGCTCGGACTGTAGCACCTCGGAGAATCCGATAATGGCGTTGAGCGGGGTCCTCAACTCATGGCTCATGGTGGCCAGAAAACTCGACTTGGCGATGTTGGCGCGTTCGGCCTGCCGCCGCGCTTCTTCCGAACTGTTGCGGGCCTCTTCGAGTTCGAGGATCAGCCGGTCCTTTTCGGCCTGATGCTCGAGCGTTTCAATGGCGCTGGCATTGAGCCTGCGGGCCAGAAAGAAGAAGAACACCTGTGCACCGACCGCGAAGATCGCCATGGCATAGGCGAGCGGCTGCTGCTGGAGCAAAAACGCGATGCTGACCGCCAGGGTCGATGGCGCGGTGCTGACCAGGGTCGCGCTCGGCAGAGAACGGGTGGATACCGTGTTGGCGGCCACGCCGATGAGCAGCAGAGCAAAGGTGATCACCGAGATGCCGTCGCGCGCCTCGGAAAACGGAAACAGGACGAGCAGCGCCCAGCTCAGGCCGAAAATGGCTTCTCCGCTCACGAAAATCGCCGTCCAGCGCCGCGCGATGAAGCTTTCCTGGGGCAGGCGACGGAAGCGCTGGCACAAAAGAACCATGCCCGTATTGGACAGGGCGACCGAGCCGGCCCAGACGAAGGCAAGCAGGGGCGGGACCCACATCGAGGCGAAAATGGCCAGAATGGCCATCAGGAGCGGCAGGGCCCAGGCTGCCGAAATGCGCGAGTTCGCGTAGTCCTGTAAGAGTTCCAGATCGAAGGACGAGCGCGTGCCGCTGGCCGATGTCAGGCGTTGACGCGCATCAAACACCGCCCGCTGCACGTTACGGCGCGCGGCGCGTTGTTTCTCGGCGTTTTCGTCGAACCTGTTTGCCAGACTACGCGGCATGCCTCTACTCACACTGGGGCATAGAACTTGCGGGGTGGTACGCCTCGCCGAGATTAGGGGCTCGTGGTTAATACCCGGTTGATTCGGGTAAATGCCATTTGCGCTTTTACAGATCGTCTTTTCATTGACAGGCGCAACTTTGTTGCGTTGAATACGACGTTTCGCGCAGAACCTTTCCAAACCGGGGAGAAGCGGGACCGGTATTGGAACAAATATCTAGAGGCGGAGAGATGGCACTGGACAAGATTGACCGCAGGATTTTGTCCATTCTGCAGCACGACACCACGCTTCCCGTCGCGGAAATCGGCAAGAAGGTCGGATTATCGACCACGCCCTGCTGGCGGCGCATCCAGAAAATGGAGGAAGACGGCGTCATCAACCGGCGCGTGGCCTTGCTCAATCCGGAAAAGATCAATGCCGGCGTGACCGTCTTCGTCGCCATCCGCACCAACGAACACAATGATGCCTGGATGCGCAAACTGTCCGGCGTCATCGACGATTGTCCGGAGGTTGTCGAGTTCTACAGAATGAGCGGCGAGGTGGACTACCTGTTGCGCGTCGCCGTTCCCGACATCGCCGCCTATGACCGGTTCTACAAAAAGCTGATTGCGAAGATCTCGCTGACCGATGTCAGCTCCTCGTTCGCCATGCATCAGATGAAGTTCACCACCGAACTCCCCCTGGACTACATTCCGGTGGAGGAGTGAGGACCGGCGCTGCAAAGCAGCGCAAAATCGCCCCGGTGGGGCGATTTTAGGTCCGAACGCCCGGAGAGCTATGCTCGAAGGGCCAGCGGCGGTACGACAGGCAGTGCCCCTTTGCCAGCAGGGATCAGCACTGCGTAGGGCCGGCAAAAAGGTCCAGTGGACCTTTTTTGAGTGCCGAACGCCCGGAGAGCTATGCTCGAAGGGCCAGCGGCGGCACGACACTTACTCAGATTTGGTCTGGGCATGATCCGATGCCCACGGCCTTTTGTCTTGAACGATCTTATCCTGTTCCATTCGGCCTTTATGCATGCGTTGCGTCATCGAAACGATATCCGGAGTCGTCCCGGTGCTTGACACCGGGATCCACTTTCATTGGCGATCTGCCGGAACGCCTGTTGAGCAACACGCTGATATATCGTCACTTTTGACGGCAGATGAGTAAGTCTCTCGATCATGGATACAAGTTGCGCCGCGAGTGGGTCCCGGTGTCAAGCACCGGGACGACCATTAAGAGAGTGGAGATGTCATTCGGAAACGAGCTGCCAAACCTGGCGTCCTACCCGCCCGTCACCGACATATATCGACCGGAATCGCCGGACATGCCGGTTCGCGCGATGGAAAAATCACGGCCTTTTGTCCTGAACGATCCTGTCCTGCTCCATTCGGTCCTTATACGTTCGTTGTGTCGTCGAAACGATATCCGGAGTCATCCCGGTGCTTGACACCGGGATCCACTTTCATTGGTGATCTGCCAGAACGCCTGTTGAGCAACACGCTGATATATCGTCACTTTTGACGGCAGATGAGTAAGTCTCTCGATCATGGATACAAGTTGCGCCGCGAGTGGGTCCCGGTGTCAAGCACCGGGACGACCAATAAGAGAGTGGAGATGTCATTCGGAAACGAGCTGCCAAACCTGGCGTCCTACCCGCCCGTCACCGACATATGCCGACCGGGATCGCCGGTCATGCCGGTTCGCGCGACGGAAAAATCATGGCCTTTCGGCTTGAGGATCATGGCCCGGTCGAGGGCAGCGTCGAGGCCGGCGCGTCCGGCGTTGCGCAGGGCGTCGCGGAGATCGACATGATCGTCTTGGCCGAGGCACAAATAGAGCTTTCCGGTCGCGGTCAGGCGAACGCGGTTACAGTTTTCGCAGAAATTGTGGGAAAAAGGCGTGATGAACCCGAGTTTTCCGCCCGTTTCGTCGACGCGGAAATAGCGGGCCGGGCCGCCCGTCCGTTCCGCCAGCCGCGTCAGCGTATAGCGTTCAGCCAGACGGTCGCGTACGTGTTTCAGCGACAGGTGCGCCTTGAAACGATCCAGACCGGTCTCGCCGAGCGGCATGGCTTCGATCAGTGTCAGGTCGCGTCCGGCGCCATGCGCCCAGGCGAGCATGGTGTCGATCTCGTCGTCGTTGATTCCGGCCAGCACCACCATGTTGATCTTGACGCGAAGCCCGGCCGCTTCCGCCGCCGCGATGCCGGCCAAAACCGTGTCGAGCTGTCCGCGTCGGGTGATCTCGGTGAATTTTTGCGCATCGAGCGTGTCGAGAGAAACGTTGATACGGCGCATGCCGAAGCCGAAAAGGGCGGGAGCGAAGCGGGAAAGCTGGCTGGCATTGGTCGTCATCGTCATTTCGTCGAGACCGGCGCCGAGATGGCGTCCGAGTGCGGCGAGAAGTTCCAGGACATCGCGGCGAACGAGCGGTTCGCCTCCGGTCAGACGGAGTTTGCGGACGCCGCGCGCAACGAAGGCGGAAACGATTTCCTCGATTTCCTCGAAACTCAGTATTTCGCTTCTGGGCAGAAACCGCATGTGTTCCGACATGCAGTAGGTACAGCGAAAATCGCAGCGGTCAGTGAGCGACACCCGCAAATAGGTGACTTGCCGACCGAAGGAGTCGATCAGGGGACCGGTCGCGCTGTTGGCTTTTTGCGGTGCTGTCATTGGCGAGACAATAAAGACGAGGTTCCGTCGTGCAAAGCGCTGCACTGTTTGCGCGTCTTCATATTTTCGGGAACGACAAAAGGCCGACGCGAAGCCGGCCTTTCACGATGGAGCGAACGGGCATTGCCTACTGGCGGACAACGACTTTCGAGCCAACATCGACCCGATCATAAAGATCGATGATATCGTCATTGGTCAGACGGATGCAGCCCGAGGAGACGGCCTGGCCGATGGTCCAGGGTTCGGACGTACCATGCAGGCGATAGAGCGTCGCGCCGATATAGAGGGCACGGGCACCGAGCGGGTTGTCGGGGCCGCCTTCCATATAGGCCGGCAGGCCCGGAACGCGCGAGCGCATCTGCGGCGGCGGCGTCCAGCCCGGCCACTCGGCCTTGCGGGTAATGGTGTGCGTGCCCGACCAGCGGAAACCGTCGCGCCCGACGCCAATGCCGTATTTCATCGCCTTGCCGTCTTCGAGCACCAGATAAAGCCGGCGTTCGGACGTCTCGACGACGATCGTCCCGGGCCTGTACTTGGTTTCATAGCTCACGACCTGACGATGGATCGAACTGCCGCGTCTGGCGCTCCCCGTATCAAGACCTCTATTGCCACCTTCTACCCATTTGTCGACTTCCGGGACATAGATCAACGCCGCATAGGAGGGTGTGATCATTGCCACGCTGACAAATGCGCCAATGATGAACGTGATTATCCGCTTCATCGCCTTCATATCCAAATTTTTCCCTGTACTCTTTGGCGCGAATCTTAATTGCACCAAGTCGCAATTTGGCTCTTTATCCCGGAATGCAGACTCTTGAAAAGAGGGTCTCTGGGTGTGTGTATACGGTTTATGAACCATAATTATTAAAGTGTTGCAAACTCGCGTTGATTGCGCTTCACAGAGCTGTGATTGAGGCCTGTTGTGATGGTCGGCCGCAGGTGGAGTAGTGAGAAATGCGTGAACAGGACAAATTGCTGGCCGCCAAGGCGGCGCTCGTCGAGGTAAGGCCGGGCATGAAGATCGGGCTCGGCACCGGTTCCACTGCCTGCCTTTTCGTCGATCTTGTCGGCAAGCTCGTCAGCGACGGGCTGGAGTGTCTGTGCGTGCCCACCTCCATCGCGACGGAGAATCAGGCCCGTGATCTGGGCATTCCGCTTGCCGATCTCGATTCGGCCGGCTCGCTCGATATCACCGTCGATGGTGCCGACGAGGTCGATCCGGCGCTCAATCTCATCAAGGGCGGTGGCGGCGCCCTGTTGCGCGAAAAGATCGTGGCTGCCGCGACCAAGCGTATGGTCGTGATCGCCGACGGGTCCAAGGCGGTCAAATCGCTCGGCCGGTTTCCCCTGCCCATCGAGATCAATCCCTTCGCCTTCATGACGACCACACGCGCCGTGGAGGCGGTGGCGATGCAACACGGCTGTGCCGGTGCGGTTGCGCTGCGCCGGAACGCCGATGGCGCGCCTTTTGTCACCGATGGCGGTCATTTTGTCCTCGATGCGTCTTTTGGCCTCATTTCCGATCCAGAAGCACTTTCGGACGCTTTGCTTGACATCCCCGGCGTGGTCCAGCACGGACTGTTTCTCGGAATGTGCCGGGTCGCCTATTTCGCCGAAAACGGCACGGTCACCAAGCTCGGCGTCTGATCGCCGTCGCCAAACTGGAGGATTCTCCGCGATGTCCGCTTCGCTTCGTTCCGCCGCGGTTCGCCTCGCCGCTCTGTTTTTGTCCCTTTTCGTCGTCGCCGGCCTGGCATCGCTGCCGGCTCAGGCGCAGGAACTGTCGCCCGATCACATTGCGCTGGCGCGCAAATATGTCGATCTCAGCTACAAGATCACCACCTTCGAGCAAACGCTCGTCCAGACGGGTATCGATGTCTCCGATGCCATCGTCAAGCAGGACCCCAGCCTGAAAGAGGCGTCCAACAAGGCCATTGGCGATGCCATCAGCTATTTCGCCACGCAGAAGGACGAGGTGCTCAATCAGTTTGCGCGCGTTTATGCGCTGCATTTCTCCATGGACGACCTCAAGGAACTGAATGCGTTCTACGAAACGCCGGTCGGACAAAAGCTTGCCATGGAGCAATCGAAGATTGACCAGCAGATCGTCACACTCTTCTCGCTCTACGAAAGCAACATGCGTAAGGAGTTCTACGCACGGGTGCGCGCCGACCTGATCGCGCAGGGCGCAAAGCTGTAGGCTCCGTCAGGTTTTTTAAAAGCGATCTTTCTCGCTTTTCACCCTCCGACCTGATTTGCGAGCGAGGGTGCACAGACAAAAAAAGGCGTTCCGGGATCGGTCCCGAAACGCCTTTTTCTAGAGCATTTCCAGGTGAAGTGGACACCGGTTCACCGTTCGGAAATGCGACAAAACAAGGACTTGGAGCTTTTCACTGTTTCATGGAAACAGTGAAAAGCTCTAGTAGGCGATGTAGTGATCGCGTCGATGGTTGATGGCGATGACGAGATCGAGAACGATGGCGCCGAGCACCGACAGGGCGACCGTCATCGGATCGCGCAGGAACAGAGCCACGCCGAACAGGATCACGTCGAAGATCAATTGCGTCCAGCCGGCGCGGAAGCCGGTCTTGTCCTGCAGATAAAGCGCCATGATGCCGATGCCGCCGAGGCTGGCGCCGTGACGGAACAAGGCGAGCAGGGCGAAGCCGGTCATTGCGCCGAACAGGATGGCGCCGACGATCGGGTTGAGGCTGTCGAACGCGACCCAGAACGGCAGGAGTTGCGCCAGAACGGACATGAGGCCGACGGCGATGAAGCTCTTGACGGTGAAGCCAAGGCCCATGCGTTTGTAGCCGAACCAGTAAAAGGGCAGGTTCAGCACGAAAAAGATCGGGCCGAAATCCCAGCCGGTCACATAGGAAATCAGCATCGACAGGCCGGCAATCTGCCCGGTGATGAGGCCGAGATGGCGCAAAATGACAATCCCGAACGCCGCCATGAGGCCACCGAAGGCCAGCCCCTGGGCATCTTCGAGTAGCGTGTGGCGGATCGGAGACGGTGTTGATGTGTCGCTCATGCGCGGGCTTTTGTCATGCTCGCGAACGCCGGGCAAGTGTCATGTCAACCGCAAGGCCGGCGGCGCGGCGACCGGCGCTGCGCGCATATCCGGTACTGGTTTTGCGGCACTGGTCGCGACTTGTTTCGCATCAGCATTTATGCTTTCCGCTTGGCGCCCGAAGGAAGGAAGACTGACGATGTATGATCTCATAGTGATCGGTGGCGGTTCCGGAGGCGTGCGCGCCGCCCGCATGGCCGCGTCCCATGGCGCCAGGGTGGCGATTGTCGAAGAATATCGTTACGGCGGTACCTGCGTCATCCGCGGCTGCGTGCCGAAAAAGCATTTCGTCAATGCCTCCCGTTTCGCCGATCTGTTCGAGCTGGCGCCGAGTTTCGGCTGGCAGGTCATGTCGAAATTCGACTGGCCGACCCTCAAGGCCAACAAGGACCGCGAGATCGACCGGCTCGAAGGCATCTACGGCACGCTGCTCGATAAGGCCGGCGTCGAAGCCTTCGCCGATCGCGGCGTGGTCACCGGGCCCAACAGCGTTCGTCTCGTCAACCAGGGGCGCGATCTCCAAACGCGCGTCATCCTTGTCGCCACGGGCGGCCACCCCTTCCGGCCGAACATCATCGGGGCCGAACTGGGCATCACCTCGAACGAGGCCTTCGAACTCGAAGCGCTGCCGGCATCTATTCTGATCGAGGGCGCCGGCTATGTCGCCGTCGAGTTTGCCGGCATCTTCGCCGGGCTCGGGGTCAAGACGACGCTGACCTATCGCCGCGATAACGTGCTCAGGGGATTCGACAACGATCTGCGCGAGGGCCTGAGCGACGCCATGCAGGCACGCGGCATCCGTTTCCTCTTCAATTCCTCGATCGAACGGCTGGAACACACCCATCACGGCATCCGGGCCGTGTTCTCGACCGGCGATGCCGATGATTTCGGCGCGGTGATGTTCGCGACCGGCCGCCTGCCCAACACCCGCGACATGGGTCTCGAAGCCGTCGGCGTCGACATGGACGCCACCGGCACCATCGCCGTTGACGCCTATTCGCGGACGTCCGTGCCCTCGATCTATGCGGTGGGCGACGTCACCGGCCGCGCCGAACTGACGCCGGTCGCCATCCGCGAAGGCGCTGCTTTTGCTGAAACCGTGTTCAACAACACGCCCACCGCCGTCGATCATTCCCTCATCCCGACCGCCGTTTTCTCCGAGCCGGAAATCGGCACCGTCGGCCTGAGTGAGGCGGAGGCAGTCGAGAAATACGGCGACATCGACGTCTGGGTCACCCGCTTCCGCCCGATGATCAACACCTTGAGCGACAAGCCGGACAAGGTGATGTTCAAACTGATCGCCGAAAAGGACGCGGGAAAGGTGATCGGCTGCCATCTCATGGGCCCCAACGCCGCCGAAATGATCCAGCTTATCGCGGTTCCCATGGCCATGGGCGCGACCAAAACCGATTTCGACCGCGCCATCGCCGTCCACCCCACGGCGGCCGAGGAACTGGTGACCCTCAAGGCCCCGAGCTATGTTTATCGCGGCGGGGTGAAGCGGTAGGCGGGTTTTCCCCCAATCCTTGATGCATCCACTCAAGAGATACTTCTGAGGTCATCCCTCATGGCAGCTTTGAGTTCTGTAGTGGTTTTGATCCGTTCTGGACTACCCGGATCCAGCTCTTCCCACGCCTTCAGAAGCGCATATACCTTTTCCGATGCGACGAGTTGCGAACGAAGAAGCCAATGTCCGACATCGAGTTCAGACCCTCGAGAGAATCCTTGTTTTTCTTGGAGAATCCACGATTCAAGAAGGCCTATATAGGCTTCTTTACGTTCGTCATACCTACGTTTCTCTACAGAAAATCTCGTGGACATATACCACTGCATGACTGCTGTTATCAGACTTCCGAAGCCAAATGCAGTTATCAATGCTAAAATGTCCATGTGAACGGTCCTGAACTATTCACCGGCTACTGCTGCCGTGGGATGGCGACAGAATAAATGTCGTCTGTTCCCGGTTAGCCAAGTTTGGCCGATACGAGCCGGTTGATGCTGACTCCCTGCTCAGCGGCCTGGATTGCTAAACTGCGGTGTTGTTCCGGCGGTATCCGTACCTGAAACTTGCCGCTGTATTCCCTATCGGCAAGTGGCTTCGGTACGTGCTCTCCATTGGCAAGCATGTCTTGCACTATTTCACTGACCAGCTCGACGACCCCGGTTAGGGCTTCATTTTGTTTGGTGGCGAGAAAGGACAGGCTGGGGAACTCGGCGCACAAGGCAACATATTCCCCATCATCTTCTGACCACGTAACGCGATAGGTATAGTGCTTATGGTCAACCATTGTCCCGTTCCTTCATTTTCTTAACTGCGGCCAACACCTGTTTGACCTGGTAGGTTTTCGCTTTGCCGTTTGCCCCACACTGGATGTTTACGCGGGGATCGCCTGGCCAAGGTGTTTTGTAGATATGATGACTCGTTCCCTTGTTGCGTGGCGCGCCAAAATAGTACCCGCATACCGCTGCAAGGCTGGAGAAGCGCACATCCTGAGGCGCTTCCTGCATCTCCTTGAGGGTTCTGTCTATCTGCTTCACAGGGATAAAATAGTATCATTATTGATATTATTCAAGCGTCTCCTTATGCAACTAAAAAGGTTACCCGCTGGCGAGCTTGCCATGTGGCAAGCGCCGAGGGGCTAGAACGATGGAATGCGGCCACGAGGGCGGCATTAGCTATGGAGGAGACCTGCAGGCCACATGACCTGTCAAACATGCTTGGCACATCCGCTATTGCTTGCTAGACCGCCCGCCAGTGGCGGGACGAGATCGCCCGGCGCGTGAAAAGGACGGATTTCGAGAAATGACCGATGCCGCCTCGACCCAAGGTTGGACTCCCAAATCCTGGCGCGACAAGCCGGTGTCTCAGGTCCCCGCCTATCCGGACCCGGAAGCGCTCAGGCGGGCCGAAAGCCAGCTTGCGAGTTTCCCGCCTCTGGTGTTCGCCGGCGAAGCGCGCGATCTCAAGGCGAACCTGGCCCAGGTGGCGCGCGGCGAGGCGTTCCTGTTGCAGGGCGGCGACTGCGCCGAGAGTTTCGGCGAACACGGCGCCGACCACATCCGCGATTTCTTCCGGGTGTTTTTGCAAATGGCGATCGTTCTGACCCACGGCTCGACCAAGCCGGTGGTCAAGGTCGGTCGCGTCGCTGGCCAGTTCGCCAAGCCGCGTTCGGCCGATATCGAGAGTGTGGACGGCGTCGATCTGCCCTCCTATCGCGGCGACATCATCAACGACATCGCGTTCACGCCCGAAGCGCGCGTGCCCAATCCCGACCGCATGCTCGACGCCTATCGCCAGTCGGCGGCGACCCTCAATCTGTTGCGCGCCTTCGCGACCGGCGGTTTCGCCAATCTGGCGCGCGTGCACGAATGGACCACCGAGTTCTTGAAAACCTCGAACGCCTATCCGGCCTATGAGGAACTGGCGCACAAGATCGACGACGCGATTGCCTTCATGCGGGCGCTGGGCCTGACGCCCGACAACACGCCGCAGCTTCGCGAAACGCGGTTTTTCACCTCCCATGAGGCGCTGTTGCTCGGCTACGAGGAAGCGCTGACCCGGCGGGATTCGATCACCAATGACTGGTACGCCACCTCCGGGCACATGCTGTGGATCGGCGACCGCACCCGCCAGCCCGACGGCGCCCATGTCGAGTATTTTTCCGGGGTCAAGAATCCGATCGGCCTCAAATGCGGTCCGAGCCTGTCGAGCGACGATCTCAAGCGTCTTGCCGACAAGCTCAATCCCGAGCGCGAACCGGGCCGGTTGACGCTGATCACCCGGTTCGGCGCCGGCAAGGTTCGCGAGCACCTGCCGCGCCTCATCGAGGCGATCAAGGCGGAAGGCCAGCAGGTCGTCTGGTGCTGCGATCCCATGCACGGCAATACCGTCAAGACGGCATCCGGCTACAAGACGCGGCCCTTCGAATACGTGCTCGATGAGGTCGACGACTTCTTCGCCGTGCATCGCGAGATGGGCACCTATGCCGGGGGCGTTCATATTGAAATGACCGGGCGGGACGTGACCGAGTGTACGGGTGGGGTTTCGGCCGTAACCGAAAACGATCTGTCGAACCGCTACGACACGCGTTGTGATCCGCGGCTCAATGCCTCCCAGTCGCTGGAGCTCTCGTTCCACGTCGCGTCGCGTATCGCCGAGCACAGCGCCAGGGCCGCATCGTGACCGGCGGAAAACGCCCGATTAGCTGAACATTAACCCTAATGGACCATAAACGCTGAACCATTAAGTCCCGCGTGTCGATGGGAAGGGTTGCGTTATGTTCCGTAAGAAGTTCGTGTTTCTCACCACCGGCCTTGCGCTCGTCGCGCTGCCCTGTTCGGTCCTTGCTGCCGACTACCCGGGCGATGATTATCCAACCGATCTGCGTGGCTCCTACGACTGGACCAATTCCCAGGATGGCGAAAGTCCCGTCGGCTTCGAGTTCGGATTGCGTTACGTTTATTCAAAGGGCGAACGCAGTTTTTCGATCGGTAACACCAAGGAAACGAGCCACGACACCACCCACATTCTCGAGGGTGATCTCAGGATCGACGACTACACCACCTCTTCGTTCCTAAGGGGCACGGTCGGGCACTCGGTCGCCATCTCCGGCGACTATGGTGGCGACTGGGGAAACGGCACGATCGTTGACGGGACCGTCGGCTATTTTACCACGGATTTCGGTCAATACTGGATCGGCGATCCGCGCGACGGGTTCGGTGTCGGCGGCTTCATCGGCTACCAGTATCTTTACGACAATCCGGATATCGGCCGGTCAAACTTCACCACGGCTCGTTCGGCCAACGATATCACCTGGAACCCCGCCAACACCGACTGGACGGTGCCCTATGACAGCAAGCCCAACGCGTTGAACATGCATATGCTGCGCCTCGGCGCCAGCGGGCGGGCCGAACTCAACGACATGTTCGACATCTCTCTGGATGTCGCCGCCATTCCCTATACGTCCATCACCGGCACGATGGGAGCCTATGGTATCGCCACGACCGGAACGAACCCGACCTACATCCAGGCCTCGCCGGAAGAAGTGAACGGTTGGGGGTATGGCGGCGCTGCCGATCTCGCGGTGGGATTTCATCCGTTCGAGAACATGGTCATCCGTCTCGGCGGTCGCGCGCAATATCTGGAAGGCACCTATGACGCCACGCATGCGGTCGCCTCGATCACCGACCAGACCAATCTCGATGGCGACGCCGTTTACGAAAACTCCCCGAACTTTGCCGAACAGTACTACGTCACCACGGACAACCCCTTCTCGATGTGGCGCGTCAGCGGCTTTTTGGAACTGGGCGGCAAGTTCTAGGTTTCAGGTGTTGCGCCTCATGCTTGCTCCTCCGTCTCGGGAAGGGTAAGTCTCGGCTGCTTGTTCACATCAGCTTGCAGGACTTCCGTGACAGATCGGCTTCGTATCGCCCTGGCGCAACTCAACCCAACGGTCGGCGCCATCTCGGCCAATCTCGAACTGGCGCGCGCCGCGCTTGCCAATGCCGAGAAAGCCGAGGCCGACATCCTCATGCTGACGGAACTGTTCCTGACCGGGTATTTCCCGGAGGACCTTCTGTTCAAGCCTCAATTCGTTGCCGACGCCATGGCGGCCGCCCGCGATCTGGCGCGCGACACGCGGGGGCTTGGCGTTGCCGTCCTGCTTCCGAGCGTCTGGGTTCATCACGGCGATCTCGTCAATGCCGTGCTTTTGCTGCGTAATGGCGAAATCATCGATTATCGCATCAAGCACGACCTGCCCAATAACGACGTCTTCTTTGAAAAGCGCTATTTCAAGCCCGGTCCGCTGCCGATGCCGATCGAGATCGATGGCGTCAGGGTCGGCGTGCCGATTTGTGAAGACGTATGGTGGCCCGAAGTGCCCGGTGCGCTGGCCGAACGGGGGGCGGAAATCCTACTCTGCCCCAATGGCTCGCCCTATTGGCGCAATAAACACTACCAGCGCCGCGATCTGTTGCGGGCGCGCATCGCCGAAACCGGCCTGCCGATCATCTATCTCAATCAGGTCGGCGGCCAGGACGAACTGGTCTATGACGGCGCCAGTTTCGGCATGGACGCCAACGCCGAACTGGTGTTCGAGGGCGAAAGCTTCAAGCCCGATTTCATCGTCACGGACTGGGCGCGCAGCGATACCGGCTGGATCTGCACGACCGGCAAGAAGGTCGATCTCGTCTCGATCAACGAAGCGCCGTGGCGCGCCTGCATGCTCGGGCTTCGCGACTACGTCAAAAAGAACGGTTTTGAAAAAGTCGTGCTCGGCCTCAGCGGCGGTATCGATTCCGCCGTCGTCGCGGCCATCGCCGTCGATGCGTTGGGGCCGGAAAACGTCCATTGCGTCATGCTGCCCTACCGCTACACCTCCGAGGCGAGCCTTCGGGACGCCAAGGACTGCGCCACGCGCCTGGGCGTACGCTACGACATCGTGCCGATCGGCGCGCCGGTCGATGCGTTGATCGAAAATCTCAAGCCGGTCTTCGGCGATAGGCCCGCCGACATCACCGAGGAAAACCTGCAATCGCGCATGCGCGGCACCGTGTTGATGGCGGTTTCCAACAAGCTCGGCTCCATGCTTTTGACCACCGGCAACAAATCGGAAATGGCGGTCGGCTACGCCACCATCTATGGCGATATGAACGGCGGCTTCAATCCGATCAAGGACTTGCTGAAAATGCAGGTCTATCACCTTGCCACCTGGCGCAACGCGCATATGCCCGACGATTGTCTCGGGCCCAAGGGCGAGGTGATCCCGACCGCGATCATCGACAAGGCGCCTTCGGCGGAATTGAGGGAAAACCAGACCGATCAGGATTCGCTGCCGCCCTATCCGATCCTCGACAAACTGCTCGAGGGGCTGATCGAGGAAGAGCTGTCGGTCGCCGACATGGTCAAGAGGGGGTTCGAGCGCGATCTCGTAAAGCGCATCGAAAAGCTGATCTACATCGCCGAATACAAGCGCCGCCAGGCCGCGCCCGGCGTCAAGCTGACGCCCAAGGCCTTCGGGTTGGGACGCAAGTATCCGATCACCAACGGCTATCGCGACGGGACGGGCAAATGACGCGCGTTCGCTTTGCACCTTCGCCGACCGGGCGTATCCATCTCGGCAACGCCCGTCCGGCTCTGATCAACTGGCTTTTCGCGCTCAGGACCGGCGGCACCTACATCTTGAGGTTCGACGATACCGACCTCGTCCGCTCGACCCGCGCCTTCGCCGACGGGATCGAGACCGATCTCGATTGGCTCGGCATCACACCGCACATCACGACCCGCCAGTCCGAACGCACCGCCATCCACGACGCGGCGCGCGACAGGCTGATCGCCGACGGGCGGCTCTATCGCTGTTACGAGACGCCGGACGAGCTGGAACGCAAGCGCCGTCGTGCCTTGGCGCTCAAGAAACCGCCCATCTACGACCGTACTGGCCTCATGCTGACCGATGCCGACCGCGCGCGCCTCGAGGCGGAGGGCCGCCGTCCGCACTGGCGGTTCAAGCTCGACGGCCGGCCGGTAACCTTCACCGATCTGATCAAGGGCGAACAGACGGTCAATACCGCCTCGCTCTCCGATCCGGTGCTGATCCGCGAGGACGGGTCCTATCTTTATACGCTGCCCTCGATCGCCGACGATATCGATCTCGAGATTACCCATGTCATTCGCGGCGAGGATCACGTCTCCAATACCGGTGTTCAAATCGAACTCATCGAGGCGCTGGGGGCCAGGCCGCCCATTTTCGCCCATCACAATTTCCTGACCGACGAGCATGGCGAGGGCTTTTCCAAGCGTCTCGGCTCGCTGTCGATTTCCGACCTGCGCGACGCGGGCTACGAACCGTTGGCTGTCGCTATTACCGCCGTCCTGACCGGCACCAGCCTTGCCATCGCACCCTATCCCTCGCTCGCGGCGATTGCCGAAGCCTTCGATTTTTCGATGATTTCGCATGGCGCTGCCCGTTTCTCGCCATCCGAACTCGATGCGCTCAATGCCCGCATGCTGCACACCATGGCGTACGAGACGGCGGCGCCGCGTCTTGAAAAACTCGGACTGGCCGACCCGTCCCTCTGGGAGGCGCTACGCGAGAACCTCACGAAATTCGACGACATCGTGGACTGGGCGCGGCTTGTGACCGGACCTGTTGAGCCCGTCATCGCCGACGAGGATGTGGACTTCCTCGTAACCGCCGCCGGGCTTTTGCCCGAAGAACCCTGGAACGATCAGACCTGGAAGGACTGGACGAGCGCGCTCAAGTCGGCGACCGGGCGCAAGGGGCGGGCCCTGTTTCATCCGTTGAGGCTGGCGCTGACCGGCCGTGAGGATGGACCCGAACTCAGGATCCTGATGCCCTTGTTTGGGCGTAGGGTGTGTCAGGACCGACTAGCCGGACAATCCGGTCGCCGAACCTGATCAGCCTCAGTTCGCGCGCCGTTGCGGCGGTGACGACCGGGGCGATGGCGGGCACGCTCTTGTCCTCCTCTCCCGGCCGCAGCGGACGCGGTCGGGGCAGGGGAACGTGGACGGCGGCAACCGTGCTCATGCCGGCCTGTCGGCGCGGGTCGCGTAAGGGGAGCGGAAAGCTCAGGTCCTCGAATGCAACGGTTGGCCGGCTCGACGCGCTGGCGTCGGGTCCCGCGATCTGGATGGTGCCGTAGCTGACCGGCGCCTTGCAGGTGCAGCTTGCATCATATTCCTCGCGATAGCGAAACGCGGTTTCCATTGCCGTATAGGGCACGCCGTTGAGATTGATCATATCCTCCGGGTTTTCGCCCGGATTGTGGTAGTAGTAGAGTTCGACATCGGAGCCCGGACACTGGCTCGAACAGGCCGCGGCGTCGTCGCCAAGGAATTCGGCCACGGTCGAAAAGCTGATCGGCCAGTAATAGCCGTCGCAGGAGCGCACACACACGGTTCTGAGGGTCGAACCATTGGGGTTGTAGCCGTAATCCTCGACTACACGCTGACCGCCGCCGAAAAGCTGTTCGAACAATTGCGCGAACGGGCTCTTGGGCTTGGTTTCCGTCACGACGGTGGCGCTGGACCCGAGATTGCAGCCGAAACGAGCGATCTGCTGCAGGGCGATTTCGCGCTGCTGCGACACAGCCTGGCCGGTCTCGATCTGGGCGGCGAGCTTGCTATATTCCTCGCGGCCCTTGACGATTACCCGCGCCACCTTCATGCAGTCGCTGGAAAGCTTCTTGCCCTGGTTCAAAATGGCCTGGCAACCACCTCTGACGAACAGGCTCTCCGCATCCCGAATACGGGTGGTGAGATCCCGCGCCCGGTCCTGATTTTCCCTGAGAGTCCGAAAGTCCCTGTTCTTGCTGAGCGTGGTCAACGTGGTGTTCAACTGGGCGCAGCTTGCCGATTGTGCGTTGCCCGTTTGCGGAAATGCGAAAACGAGCAGCACCGAAATCAGGGCAGCGGAGAACACAACGGTCTTCAATCGGGCTCCTCGGCAACCGGTTGCGTTGAGGGCAAGCTCGGCTTTGGCAACGATGCGTGTTGCGCCATAATGTGCAACAACACGCTAACATTATGACGGATTCGTCCCCAGGTAGACTATCGGTTGAAGAGTTGGAAGTGAAACGATGAAACTGGCGAGCTTGGACAACAAACGTCCCGATGGGCGACTGGTGGTCGTTTCGACCGACCTCAAGACCTGTGTGTCGGCCGGGCGGATCGCGCCGACCCTGCAGGCCGCGCTCGATACATGGTCGATGGCGGCGCCGCAACTGAGCCTGCTTGCCCGCCAGCTCGCCAGGGGCGAAGTCGCCGGCGAGCCCTTCGATCCGGAAAAGGCGCTGGCGCCGCTGCCGCGCGCCTTTCAGTGGATCGACTGCGCCGCCTATCTCGGCCATCTCGAACGCATCCGCTCGCTCAAGGGCGGCAAGGAGGTCGAACCGCTTGCCGAACGTCCGCTGATGTACCAGGGCAGTTCCGACACGCTCAGCGCCGGGCATCAGCCCATTCGCGCGCCCAGTGCCGAACTGGCCATCGATTTCGAGACCGAGATCGCGGCCATTCTCGGGCCGGTGCCGATGCGTCCCAACCGGCAGCAGGCCGCCGCGTCCATCCGTCTTCTGGCTCTTTGCAACGACGTCACCTTCCGCCGACTGGTCCACGACGATCTCGACAAGGGATTCGGCTTTTTCCACTCCAAGCCGGTGACGAGCTTTGCCCCTGTCGTGGTGACACCGGACGAACTGGGCAATGACTGGCGGTCGGAACGCGCCCATATCCGCGTTCGCGTCGATCTCAACGCTCATGTGTTCGGCGATCTCGATGCCGGCGCCGATATGGATTTCACCTTCACCGATCTGATCGTGGAAGCCGCCAGAACGCGTTCGCTTGGTTGCGGCACCCTTCTCGGGGCGGGAACCATCGCCAACCGTCACGGAGAAAACGGCCGGAACGGCACCAAAAAGACCAGCGGCTACGGTTGCATCGCCGAAGCGCGCACGCTCGAGAAGGCCGCGGGAGGCAAGGTCGAAACGTCGTTTCTCGTGCCGGGCGACACCGTCCGCATGGAAGCCTTCGACGCCAATGGCCGTTCGATTTTCGGCGCCATCGACCAGGGCGTCGAGATCGTTCCCGTCGGCTGACCGATCCCGGTTTGTCCCGGCGTCGCCTGCGACCGATCGCACCAGACCAACAAAGCGCTTGATTTGAGCGAGAAGGAACGGCATTGTCCGCGCCCATGAAAACCGCTCAACCGATCTGCATTATCGGCTGCATTATTATCCGCTGACTTCTCGGTGGCGGCCCGGTTTTCTTTGTCCTTCTTGACAGCATGAGTGACCCGAAGCCTGCCACCGGTAGACGGTGGAGCGTTTTCGGGTGAAGTGTGTACCGTTTTCGCCGGTTCGAAAACGCGACCACCAGAAAAACAGGCTGTTTGGAATTGCGTCATGGCACGACAGGAAATTAGGCTCACCAACACGCTCACCCGTCAAAAGGAGGTTCTGACTCCCTTCGATCCGGCCAATGTGCGCATGTATGTGTGCGGCCCGACGGTCTACGATTTCGCCCATATCGGCAATGCGCGCCCGGTGATCGTGTTCGATGTGTTGTTCCGGCTGCTTCGTCATGTTTATGGCCCGGATCACGTCACCTATGTGCGCAACATCACCGACGTCGACGACAAGATCAACGCCCGGGCCCTGCGTGATTTCCCCGATCTGCCGCTCAACGAAGCCATCCGCAAGGTGACCGAGAAAACCGGCGATCAGTTCCACAAGGATGTGGCGGCGCTCGGTTGCCTCACCCCCAGCGTCGAGCCGCGTGCCACCGAAAACATCGATCAGATGATCGCTCTGATCGGCAAGCTCATCGATCAGGGGCACGCTTATGTGGCCAGGGGCGAGGAGGGGCTGGAGGTCCTGTTCGACGTCCTCTCCATGCCCGAATATGGCGGGCTGTCCAACCGCAGCCTTGGCGAACAGCAGGCCGGCGCCCGTATCGCGGTCGAAGGCCACAAGAAAAGCCCCGGCGATTTCGTGTTGTGGAAACAGTCGCGCGACGATCAGCCCGGCTGGGACGCCGTTTTCAATCTGCCAAAGCCGAACCGCAAGGCGCTCGGGCTTTCGGATGAAACCCTCACCATCCATGGCCGGCCCGGCTGGCATATCGAATGCTCGGCCATGTCCGAACGTTATTTATGGACCGAAATCGAGGAGCGCCTGTCGGACGGCGCGCTGGCCCATCCGCACCAGTTCGATATCCATGGCGGCGGGCTCGATCTCATCTTCCCGCACCACGAAAACGAAATCGCCCAGTCCCGTTGCGCCTTCGAGACGCCAAGAATGGCGCAGATCTGGATGCATAACGGTTTTCTACAGGTCGAGGGCCAGAAGATGTCCAAGTCCCTCGGCAACTTCGTCACCATCCACGAGCTTCTTCAGACCGATAAATTCGGCTCCCGTTCCTGGCCGGGCGAGGTCCTGCGCCTCGCCATGCTGATGACCCATTACCGCGAGCCCATCGATTTTTCGGTCAAGCGGCTGGAGGAGGCGGAGACCAAATTGCGGGCCTGGCAGCGCGCGGCGGAAAACGCCGAAATGTCGGACCCGTCCGAAGAGGTCGTGGGAGCGCTCGCCGACGATCTCGGTTTCCAGCGTGCCCAGCCGGCCATCGACGCCCTCGCCAGAAAGGCGAATGCCGGCGATGCCGAAGCGGCGGAACGCTTGGCCGCAACGCTCGATTTTCTCGGGTTCGGTACAAACAGTCTGTTGGTGCAGATCGACGCGTCCGAAAACGAAGCCGTCGAAGCGGCTATTGCCGATCGTCTCGCCGCCCTTGCCGCCAAGGATTATCCGAAGGCCGATGCCATCCGGGCGAACCTACTGACAAAAGGCATCCAGCTCATGGACTATAAGGATCCCGCAACCGGCGCGCGCCGGACCAAATGGGAGAACAAGAAATGAGCAGTCTCGATCATATCGGCATCACGACCGCAACCTACGACGCCTCCAGGACCTTTTACGAAAAGGCGCTGGCGACGCTCGGCATTGCCGTGGTCATGCAAACGGACGAACCGAGCTACAAGGGCGCGGGCTTCGGCCGCGACGGAAAGCCGGATTTCTGGCTGAGTGCGGGAACGGGCGCGACAACACCCCTGCATGTCGCTTTCGCCGCGCGCGACAGCCACGAAGTCGATGCCTTCTACAAAGCCGCGATGGCGGCCGGTGGACGGGATAATGGCGGGCCAGGGCTCAGGCCGCACTATCACCCGAACTATTATGCCGCCTTCGTTTTCGATCCCGACGGCAACAACATCGAGGCCGTCTTTCATGGAGGCGTTTCCCCGTGACAGAAACCCTGACTGGCGGGTGCCAGTGCGGCGCCGTGCGTTTCGCCACCAAGCTCGTCGGACGCGCTTCGATCTGCCACTGCCGGATGTGCCAGAAGGCGTTCGGCGGTTTTTTTGGCCCGCTGGTCACGTCCCATGACGGGCACTGGACACGCGGCGAGCCGAAATGGTTCCAGAGTTCGGATCACGTTCGCCGCGGCTTTTGTCCGGAATGCGGGACGCCGCTGGCCTATCAGACCGAGTTCGGCCTCGAACTGGCCATCGGCGCCTTCGACGATCCGGAAAAGGTGGCGCCGGTCGTCCAGGTCAATCTCAACGACAAGCTGAGCTTTGTCGATCACCTCGGAAAATTGCCGGTACAGCAGAACTCGAATGACTGGGCAACCTTCATGGCCGGCATCCATTCCAACCAGCACCCGGATCACGACACCGAAATCTGGCCATCGAAAAAGAACGAGAAATGAGTGCGAACGAAACCATGAGCGGCGGGTGTCAGTGCGGCGCGGTGCGCTACCGCGCACACCGCCTCAACGACGACGCCCATATCTGTCATTGCCGCATGTGCCAGAAGGCGGTCGGCGGCCCGTTCATCTCGCTGGTCAGCGTTGAAAACGACAGTCTTTCGTGGACGCGCGGCGCGGCGACGGAATTCATGAGTTCGGGCAGAACCGCACGGGGGTTCTGCGCCCGATGCGGTACACCGCTCTACATGCGCGACCTCGACGGCACCAAGGTCTTCTTGACCATCGGCTCTCTCGATGAGCCCGATCGCGTGCCGCCGAAAAAGCAGATCGGCAACGAATCCCGGCGGACATGGTTCGCCGGGCTTCACGATCTGCCGGGGGCCGACACCACGACTGAAAACGACTGGCCAGAGGGTGCCGCCGCCATCGCGCGCACCAACCGCCAGCATCCGGATTACGACACCGAAATCTGGCCTCCGGAGGAGGACGAGCAATGAATGATGTTCCCAGACTTGCAATCGAGATGAGCGGCGGCTGCCAATGTGGCGCCATCCGCTTTCACGTGACCGAGCTGAACGATACCGGCCATATCTGCCATTGCCGCATGTGCCAGAAGGCGACCGGCGGCCTGTTCGCCGCCGCCGTGAGCGTACGCGAGGAAAACCTTGTATGGACGCGCGGTACGCCGGCACTCTTCAAAAGTTCGGACTATGTCGAGCGCGGCTTTTGCCCGCATTGCGGCACATCGCTGTTTTTCCATTACGTCGACGCGCCTTTCCGGGCGCTGTCGATCGGTGCGTTCGACGATCCGCACAGGATCCCGATCCGCTTCCAGATCGGCATGGAGGGTCTGCATCCGTCTCTCGCCGGTCTTGAGGCGATCGTGCGGTCCGAAGGTACCACCGAGGCCTCTGATCCGGCCGGTGTCGCCCGTATCGCTGCGTGCAATCACCAGCATCCCGATCACGATACGGAGCAATGGCAATGACCATTCCCGTCCTGACCGGCGGCTGCCAATGCGGTGCCGTTCGTTACGCGCTCTACCAGTCTCCGAAAAACGTTCACATCTGTCACTGTCGCATGTGCCAGAAGGCCGTCGGCGGGCCGTTTGCGGTCATCGTTCCGGTTATGAAGACCGCCTTTCGGGTGACGCGCGGCACGATCAGCCACTTTATGAGTTCCGATGTCGGCCGGCGCGGTTTCTGCGCCCAATGCGGCACGCCACTGACCTTCGACTACCCGGACGGCGACGATATCGGCGTCATGGGAGGCACGCTCGACGAGCCCGACAGGGCGCCGCCGATCGTCCAGTACGGCAATGAAAGCCGGGTTTCCTGGTTTTACCGGTTGACCGAGCTTCCCGGCACGCACCCGACCTATGAAGGAAATCCCGAAATGCGCGAGCGAATTACCAGCACCAACCATCAGCATCCCGATCACGACACCTTAACCTGGCCGCCGGCCAACTGAACGAGTTAGAAATATGTCCAAAGACCGTCTCTATATCTTCGATACAACCCTGCGTGATGGCGCCCAGACCATGGGCGTCGAGTTTTCGGTCGAGGACAAGATTCGAATTGCGCGGCTGCTCGATCGGCTGGGGGTCGATTATATCGAGGGCGGCTATCCCGGCGCCAACCCGGTCGATACCGAGTTCTTCGACACGAAACGTACAGAAAGCGCGAAGTTCACCGCTTTCGGCATGTCCAAGCGGGCGGGGCGCTCGGTTGAAAACGATCCCGGCGTGCAGGCGCTTCTGAATTCGGCGGCCGACGCCACCTGTTTCGTCGCCAAATCCTGGGACCATCAGGTGGTCACGGCCCTGGGCATCTCGCTTGAGGACAATCTCGATGCCATCCGCGAAAGCGTTGTGGCTTCGAATGCGCGCGGCAAGGAAACCCTGCTTGACGCCGAGCATTTCTTCGACGGCTACAAGGCTAATCGCGATTACGCGCTTGAAACCGTCAAGGCGGCCGTCGATGCCGGCGCGCGCTGGGTCGTTTTGTGCGACACCAATGGCGGGACCATGCCCGACGAGGTAACCGAGATCGTCACGGACGTGATGAGCGTGTGTCCCGGCGACAAGCTCGGCATCCATGCCCATAACGACACCGGCCAGGCGGTGGCCAACACGCTTGCCGCCGTCAGGGCCGGCGTACGTCAGGTCCAGGGCACGATCAACGGCATCGGCGAGCGCTGCGGCAATGCCGACCTCATCTCCTTGATCCCGACGCTGATGCTCAAGCCGATCTTTGCCGATCAGTTCGAGACCGGATTGTCCAGAACGCAGCTCGGCCAGATCACCCATCTGTCGCGCGCCTTCGACGACATGCTCAACCGCGCACCCAACCGGCAGGCGCCCTATGTCGGGGCCGGCGCCTTTGCCACCAAGGCCGGCATCCACGCGTCCGCCCTGGTCAAGGATTTCGCCAGCTATGAGCACGTGCCGCCGGAAAGCGTCGGCAACGAACGGGCCATCATGGTGTCGCAACAGGCCGGCAAGTCGAACCTCATCGCGGCGCTGACACGCAACGGCATCGCGGTCGAAAAGAACGACCCACGTCTCGACCGGCTGCTGGCCGAGGTGAAGGAGCGCGAATCCCGCGGCTATTCCTATGATGGTGCCGAAGCCTCGTTCTACATGCTGGCGGCGCGCCAGTTCGGCATGGTGCCCCAGTTCTTCGACGTCGAAAGCTATCGTGCCCAGGTCGAGCGGCGTCACAATGCCAAAGGCGAGCAGATCACCGTCACCGAAGCCATCGTCAAGATCCGCATCGACGACACGCGCCTGATGTCGGTGGCCGAAGGCAACGGCCCCGTCAACGCGCTCGACCTTGCCATGCGCAAGGACTTGGGCAAGTATTCCAAGGATATCGACGATCTCGAACTGGTAGACTTCAGGGTCCGTATCCTCGATGGGGGCACCGGGGCTATCACCCGCGTTTTGGTCGAAAGCCGCGACGACGGCAGCGGTGAACGCTGGAATACCATTGGTGTTTCGTCCAACATAATTGATGCCTCATTCGAGGCGCTGTATGAGTCGATCAACTACAAGCTTCTGAAAATGGAAGCGCTACGGAACTGATTCCCACGTCCGGCGGCGGGGGCCGGCACCAAGGAGAATGGATTTGGCCGAGGCAGCATCACCAAAGCGCCCAACCTGGTTTTGGCCGGTAATTGTGGTCGTCGTACTTGTATTGGCGGCAGGCGGATTTGCCGCACCCTCGGTTCTGGAATGTTCCAGCAGCGAGTCCGGCTTCGGCGCCTGCATAAATTCCAAGCTGGCCGGTCTCGGTCTGGCACCCGCCAAGCTGGCGGATTCGACCGCGACGTCGACGTCGGTTGCGGTGGCACAGCCGGCCGAAACGGTCGAAGCGCCACCGGTCAAAATCGTTCCGCCTGATTTCGGCGTGCGTGTCGAGCCCAATGGTTCGATCGTCATCGCCGGCAGCGGCGCCACCGGCAAGACGGTACAGATCTTCGTCAATGGCGAGCTTTACGGAACGGCCAGTGTCGAGCCGAGCGGCGACTGGGTTCTCGTGCCCGATGCGCCATTGCCTCCGGGTGGGTACGAACTGACCGTTGTCGATCCGGAAACGGGCAAGCCCTTCGAAAAGGCTTTCGTCGTTGCCATCAACGAGGACAAGACCAGCGAACCGCTGGTTGTCGCCTCGGTGCCGGGCAAGGCCAGCGAGGTTTTGCAGGGGCTAATCGGACCCGCCGCTGCGACGACGAGCGTGGCCGAAGCGGATCTTGCGCAACCAGCGCCCGAAACGACCAGTGAACCGCCAGTCGCCGTGGCGACGGCAGAACCGGTAGAACCGGCTGCTGCAACGAGTGCGCCGGCAACGAACCCTGTGGCAACGCAAGACCAGTCGGTCGCAACCGATGCCCAGCCGGCAACGGTTGAAGATCAGCCGGCCGCCACCGCTGTCGCTCCGGCCGAGCCGCCGGCAGAAATCGCCAGCGAGCCTGCCGCGACCGAACAGGCCGTCGCCACCGCCGAAGAAGACGTGGTCGGCGATGTCGACGCCCTGTCGCAGCGTATCGATGCGCTGGCTCAGATGCCCCCCTCGATCGACGCTGTGGAGATCGACAAGGACAGGAACTTCTTCGCCGGGACTGGCGCCAATGGCGCGATCATCCGCGTTTACGTCGACAATGTCTTTGTCGGCGATACCAAGGTGGCGAATGGCCGCTGGTTGCTCGAAACAGGCAATGTCCTGAAAAACCGCAGTCAGCGCGTTCGCGCCGATCAGCTGATGCCGGGGACCGCCGACGTTGTGGCCCGGGCCGAAATCGACTTCATCTTCGAGGCGCCGCAGGCTGGCGAAAGTGAAACGGCGGTGGCCGAGGCTCCGGTAACCGCGACCGAATCCGCGCCGAGTGCCGACACTGTCCCCTCAGCCGATGAACCTGTCGCTCCGGCAACCGAAATTGCCACGGCGGAAACGCCATCAGAACCTGCGACGAAACCCGCGTCGGTGACTGAACAAACATCGGCACCCGCAGCGACGGAGCAGTCGACAGCCGTCGCCGAGGCCACGACGCCGGCGACAACTGCCCAGCCGGAGACCAGCGTGACCGAAGCGGCAACAACCGCCGCTTCCTCCGGTGCCGGAACCGCTACAAACGTAGCTGCGACGGCCGAAGCCCAGGCAGGCACGAGTGTTGCCTCAGCCGGAACCGCCGGAACCGTGGTTGGCGTTCCTGAACCCGATTTCTCCATCGATACCGGCATTCCGGTGACGGTGGTAACGCAAACGCCTGCCGAAACACCAACGGCTGTCGCCACATCCGAACCTTCGGCCGAACCTGTCGCCGCGGCATCGTCCGAACCGCAGGAGTCGGTGGTGGTTGCAGCGGCCGAGGAACCCCCGGCGGCACCCGTCGCGGAAGCCCCCGTCGCGCCTGTGGCCGAATCCGACGTGCCCAAGCTCGTGGCGATTCCTTTCGGGGAACCGGAATTCGGTCGTTTCGTCACTGGCAAGGCGATTATCCGTTCGGGTGACAATCTATGGACCATTGCCCGCCGGGTTTATGGATCGGGTTACAAATACACCCAGATCTACGGCGCCAATCGCGACCAGATCCGCGATCCGGACCTGATCTATCCCGGACAGGTCTTCAATCTGCCGGATGTCGGCATATAGGTCCAAGGCGCATCATGCGCCTTGGAACCGGCACGTGCGAAACCGGGAAGCGGGTTGCTCGTCTCATTTGCGAGCTGACCCGCTTCACCCTTGCGTCATCTCGCGGCTTCGTTTAATCGTCACAAGACGATGAAATATGAAGCTGAAGAAGACGAAGACTTGACCACCGCTCTGCGTGCTCTGGCGCACCCGGTTCGCTTGAGCATTCTTCGCATTCTGGCCAGAAATGGCACACCGAACTGTTGCTGCACCGATGTGACGGAATGTCTGCCGCTGGCGCAATCCACCGTCAGCCAGCACATCAAGGTTCTGCTCGATGCCGGACTGATCGAACGCAAGCCGAGCGGCACGCGCAATTGCTACGTGGTGCGGGCCGACCGGCTGGGCGAAGCCGTCGCGGCGCTCAAGATCTTCGTCGAGACTCTGGACGTTCCCGCTTCGCCCGAAACAGCACTGAGCAAGAGCGCGTAACTTTCATGGCTGATCAGAAACAGGCCCGCCCGCGCGTCAGCGCGGATGAGGGCGATCTCCTGTCGACCATCAAGAACCTCTGGTCCTATATCTGGCCGGCGGATCGGGCCGACCTGAAACTGCGGGTTCTTCTGGCCATCGGCGCGCTCATTCTGGCCAAGCTCGCCACCACGCTGGCGCCCTTCGTCTACAAGGCGGTCATCGACGGGCTGGGCGCGACCGGAACGCCACCGGAACTCATGTGGGGCGTGGCCGTGCCGGTCCTCATGGTCATCGCCTATGGCATCGCCAACATCGCCGATACCGGTTTCCAGCAATTGCGCGATGTTTTATTCGCCAGCGTCGGTCAGCATGCCGTACGCAGCCTGGCGCGCCAAACCTTCGAACACCTGCACCGCCTGTCTTTGCGGTTTCATCTGCAGCGGCGCACCGGCGGGCTTTCCCGTGTCATTGAGCGCGGCACCAAGGGCATCGAGACCATCGTCCGGTTCACCATGCTCAACACGGCGCCGACGATCATCGAGTTTCTCGTCGTCGGCATCGTCTTTTTGTGGATGTTCGGTATCGGCTTCCTCGGCGTGCTCGTCGTCACCATCTGGCTCTATATCTGGTTCACCATCCGCGCCTCCAACTGGCGTATCGGCATCCGCCGCGAGATGAACGACAGCGATACGGACGCCAATTCCAAGGCCATCGACAGCCTTTTGAATTTCGAGACCGTCAAGTATTTCGGCAATGAGAAGATGGAGGCGGATCGGTTCGATGCGTCCATGGCGCGCTACGAACACTCGGCCATTCGCATCTGGTCCTCGCTCGGCGTTCTCAATTTCGGTCAAGGCGTGATCTTCTGGACCGGCATGAGCGTCATCGGCGTCATGTCTGCCTATGGTGTCATAAACAAGTCACTGAGCGTTGGCGATTTCGTCCTGGTCAACACCTTCATGATGCAGATCTACAGGCCATTGTTCATGATTGGCTTCGTTTATCGCGAAATCCGCCAGGGGCTTGCCGATATCGAGGCGATGTTCCAGCTTCTGGCACAGCCCGCCGAGATCGAGGATGCCCCCGACGCCGCGCCTTTGGTCATGACAGGACCGGTGCTGAAATTCGATGATGTGCGGTTTTCCTACGATGCGGACCGGCCGATCCTCAAGGGCATCGGCTTTACGGTGCCGGCCGGCAGGACGATCGCCGTGGTCGGTCCGTCCGGGGCCGGCAAGTCGACGATCTCGCGTCTGATTTTCCGCTTCTACGACGTCACCGGCGGCTCCGTCAGCATCGACGGGCAGGACGTACGCAAGGTGACGCAGGCTTCGTTGCGCGCCGCCATCGGCATGGTGCCGCAGGATACCGTGCTGTTCAACGATACCATCGCCTACAACATTCGCTATGGACGGCCGGACGCCAGCGACGAGGAGGTCCGCGCGGCGGCCCGCATGGCTCAGATCGGCAGTTTCATCGAGAGCCTGCCCAAGGGTTACGATACCCAGGTCGGCGAGCGCGGCCTCAAGCTTTCAGGGGGCGAAAAACAGCGCGTCGCCATCGCCCGTACGCTTTTGAAGGCGCCGCCAATCCTCATTCTCGACGAAGCGACCTCGGCGCTCGATACCCAGACGGAGCGCGATATCCAGTCGGCGCTCGACGCGGTCTCCCGGGGTCGCACCACGCTGGTCATCGCCCATCGCCTGTCGACCGTGGTCAATGCCGACGAGATCATCGTGCTGAGGGGTGGGGAGATCGCCGAACGCGGCACCCATGCCGATTTGCTCGCCGACCAAGGCCTTTACGCCGAAATGTGGAATCGACAGCGCGAAGCGACCGAGGCGGAAGAGCACCTGCGCAAGGCGCGCGAAGAGGACAGGGAAGGCTTTTTCACAGCGTGCACAAACGGTGGTGGAGTGAGGTGTGTCGGGTCTGAAGGACCGGTGAAAGGGTCCGGTGGATCTCTTCAGGCGTCAAACCGCTCGGAGAGCCGCGCTCAAAGGGTCGGCGCGATAGAGTATTTTCAGGCGAAGTAGGTACCGGTTCGCCGGTTCGAGTGAAGAGGATCAGAAAACAGTCCAGTGGACTGTTTCCCGATGAACACGCCATAACAAGAAGAGAGAGCAGATCACCCGATTCAATTAAAACGTGATCTGCTCCAGCCGCAACGGTTCTTGATCCAACCTCAACACACCTCTTTGCGTCGTCCCGGTGCTTGACACCGGGAACCACTCGCCTCGGTATTTACTCAGGTACAAATGGTTTGCTCTTCTTGCCCCGTTCTCTGCGCGGGATGAGTAGAGGTGCAAGCACGCGCACTTTTGTTCTTTGCGCCGCGAGTAGACCCCGCGATCAATTCGTGGGGTGACACTGTTGTGGTGTGAGCGCATGGCAACACATCAGGCTTATATGTGTTTCTTCCCGACCGCCGTATCAGATCACACGATTCAACCAGAACGTGATTTGCTCTGGAACGGGAGCAAGCCGCAAAAAAAGGCCCGCATCGCTGCGGGCCTTTTGGGTTTTGCAGTCCGTCGCCTTTCGCCTATTCGGCGGCCTGGCGCGAAACCACTGTCACGCCGTCCTGATCGGTTTCGACGAGCCCGGACTGCTCGGGTTCGGTCGGGACTGAACCGTCCTGTGCCTCCGCCTCGATGCCATCCGCCATTGCCTGCTCGGCCTCGGTCTCGGGAGTGTCCGATTCCGTGGGAGCCTTCGGACGACGCCGGAACGGGCTCGCCAAAGTGTGGCCGACGACCGCGAATCCGTGGCCGATAGCGGTGGTACGGTACTTCATCGAGGACCAGATCACCGACGGGGCGGTGATCATCACCGGAACCATGACCAGGGTCAGCGCGGTCGACAGGAACAGACCCGAGACCAGCGCCGCGCTTAGGTGCACGAACCAGGCCCCGGCGATGCCGTTGACGACGATCTCGCGCTCAAGGAAGTTGAACTCGATATTGAGCGCCATCGGGATCACCCCGAGGGCGGTCACCGTTGCCGTCAACAGAACCGGCCGGATACGCTGGCTGACGGTTAAGAGCATGGCCTTGATCGGCTCGACGCCGTCTTCGCGGTTGTAGTGGTTATAGGTGTCGATCAGAACGATACCGTTCTTCACCACGATGCCCGCCAGTGCCACGATGCCGAGGCCCGTCATGATCGCCGAGAAGCTCATGCCGGTCACCAGCATGCCAAGCAGAACGCCCGCCAGCGACATGATCACCGTCGTCAGTGTGACGAACACCTGGTAGAAGCGCTGGTATTCGAGCAAAAGCACCAGGAAGATCAGGAACATTGCTCCGGCGAAGGCCTGTGCGATGAAGGCATTGGCATCGCCGATCTGTTCCATGGCGCCGCCATAGGCGATCTTGACGCCAGCCGGGAAGTTTTGCGTCTTTTCCCAGTCCTGGATCATCTTGACCTTTTCGCTCGGCAACACGCCCGAGGAGGGCAGCACGTTGGCGGCCACGTTCATGACGTAGACGCCGTTGCGCCGCGAGATGGACGCCACCTTGCGGACGGCCTTGCGGGAGATGAAGTTCGAAACCGGCACCAGGCCCGAGGTCGTGGCGATCCGCATGGTATCGAGCGCGTCGAATGTACGCTCGTCCTGGGGCAGGCGAACCTTGATATCGAGTTCATCGGTCGAATCGTTGGGTCGATAGGTGCCGATGGTGACCCCGGAGGTGATCAACTGGACATAGGGGCTCAGTTCGCGCACGCCGATGCCGTATTTCCCGGCTTCGACGCGGTCGACATCGATCTGCCAGTCGATGCCGGGGGCAGGTCGTCCGTCCTCGACGTCGATGACGTCGCCAACATCGTTCTCGATGTAGTCCCTCAACTTGGCAACGGCGGGGGCGAGATCGTCGTAATTGGTCGCCTCAACCCGCAAGTTGATATCCTTGCCCGCCGGTGGACCGTTTTCCTGTTCGGCGATCTGAACTTCAAGCCCGGAGATGTTCTTCACCCGGTCGCGGATGTCCTGGAAGATCTCCGCAGACGGCAGGCGTTCGGACCAAGGCAGAAGCTGCAGATTGAAATAGCCGATGGTGTCAGGCGGCGAGCTGCTGGAGCTGCCGAAGCTCATCACCTCGTCCTGGATGCCATGGACCTTGAGGATCTGGTCTTCGACCTCGATCAGCATGTCGCGGACTTCGATCGGTGAGTAATTGCCGCGGGCCACCACCGAGACGGTGCCGTATTCCGGTTCGCTCGCCGGGAAGGCTTCGGAGCCGGTAGGATGCTCGGCGTAGTACCAGAAGATGCCGGCAATGATCGAGAATCCCACGAACAGCGTAGCGATCGGATGGTGCAGGAGGTGCGACATCGTCCGGACATAGACGCCGGTGACGCCCCGAACCTTCTTGATCTCGAACTTGTCGGGATACATCACGACGTCGGCGCGTTCTTTCTCCTTTTCGTCGATCTTGTAGTTGGAGATGATGGCGCCGATCACCGGCATGAAGATGAGCGCTGAAACCAGCGAGGCGATCATCACCACGATGACGATGATCGGCAGATAGCTCATGAACTTGCCCATGATCCCCGGCCAGAACAGCAGGGGCACGAAGGCGCCGAGCGTCGTCGCCGTTGCCGAAACCACGGGGACGAACATCTTGCGGGTCGCCAGAATGAAGGCGTCCTTCTTGGACACGCCCTCACGTAGTTTTCGCTCGGCATATTCGACAACGACGATCGGGTCGTCGACAAGCACGCCCACGGCCAGCACCAGGCCGAACATGATCATCATGTTGATGCCGATACCCATGGCGTGGATGATCAGGAACGCCATCATGAAGGAGATCGGGATCGAAGTGCCGATCATGATGGCCGGCACGACGCCGAGGGTTGCCACGCACATGATCAGCACCAGAACGACGGCGGTCATGACGGCGGCTTCGAGCGAGGAGAAAAGCTGCTTGATCGAGGTGGCCTGGTCCAGAAGGAACGAGGCATGCAGGCCAGGCGGCCAGTCCTTGGTGAATTCGGTCGTGACCGCGCGCACCTTGTCGGAAAGTTCGATGACGTTCGCGCCGAGTTTTTTGGACACGCCGAGCGTGATGGTGGGCGAGCCGTTGACACGGGAATACTCGGTGGCGTCGGCGAAGGTACGGGTGACCGTCGCCACGTCGCCGAAGGTGACGACCGTATTGCCGTCCGTCTTGAGCGGCAGGTTGTAGACGTCGTCGGCCGTGGTGATCAGGCCCGGGACTTCGATGTTGAACGAGCCCTGTCCGCTGTCGAGCGTGCCGCCGGCGACGACCAGGTTGTTCTTGGCCAGCGCGTTGAGCAGTTCCGAAGCGGTCAGGCTGTAGGCTTCGAGCCGATTGAGGTCGATCCGGACCTCGAGCTGCTCGTCGCGCGCCCCGGAGATCTCGACGGCCTGGGCGGAATCGATCCCTTCGAGCGCTTCCTTGAGCGCCTTTGCCTTTTCCACCAGCGTCCGTTCGGGCACGTCGCCATAGACCGCGACGTTGATGATGCTCATGCCGTTGATGTCGATCTCGTTGATGGTCGGCTCGCTGGCATCGTCAGGCAGTTCGGCGGACACGCCGTCGAGATCGGCCCGGATGTCCTGAAGCGCCTTGTCCTTGTCGACACTGACGTCGAATTCCAGGAAAATCGACACATAGCCCTTGGCGGATTTCGACGAGATGTTCTTCAGTCCGTCGATGTCCTTGAGCCGATCCTCGACCGGCTTGGCGAGCAGGCGCCCGGCGTCCCGCGGGGAAATGCCCGACTGGGTCACCGAGATGAAGAAATAGGGGATGTCGATCGCCGGGAAACTTTCCTTGGGCAGAACCGAGTAGGAGTAGGCGCCGCCGAAGATGAGCAGGACCATGACGGTCAGCACAACCCTCGGCATGCGCAGGATGCGTTCGACGAAATCGAGCATTGGTTCAGCCCTCTGTGCTCTGGCTGGCGTCGACCTTCTGCCCAGCCGAAACGAATTCCTGTCCGATCGTGATGATGTCGACCTTGGCCGGCAGTCCCGCGACCCACACGCCCTGGCGAGTGTCGGACACAATGGTCACCGGATAGAACGCGACCACCCCGTCTTCCACGGTTCGAACGCCCAGCGCGCCATTGTCGTCGAGCGTCAGAACCGATTGCGGCAGAAGGTGCGCCGGAATGGTGCCGAGGGTTACCATGGCTTCGGCGGTCAACCCGTCGAGGATGGCGCCATCGGGATTGGGCAGTTCGATCTCGACCGGGAAGGACCGGGTTGCCGTATCGGCAATGGCCGAAACGTAGGTCACGATGCCTTCGGCCTTGACGCCGCTGACCGTCGTCACTTCAGCGGTCAGGCCCGTTTTCGCGCGCGAGATGCGGGATTCGGGCACATTGCCTTCGAACAGCATCGGGTCGAGTTCGGCGATGGTGGCGCAGGTGCCGCCGGCGGGCAACAGGCTTCCCACATCGGCCATCGGCGACTGGACAATGCCGGCGACCTTGGCGCGGATCTTGGTCCGGTCGAGTTCGGCCGTGCTCGTTGCGACCGACGTTTCGGCCGATTGCACGGCGGCCTTGGCCGAAGCCAGGGTCGCCCTGAGCTGTTCGGCGGTATTGGCCGAAGCAAGCCCTTTTTCGACCAGAACCATGTTGGAATCGTAACTGAGCTGAGTCTGGGCCAACTTCGCCTTGGCCTGGTCAAGCGCGGCTTCGGCCTGACGCACCGTATCCTCTCGCGTCGATGGGTCGAGGGTGCACAGGAGATCGCCGATCGCCACCTTCTGACCCTTTTCCACCGATATGGACTGTACGGTGCCAGACGTCTCGGCCGTTGCGGTGATCACGGCCTTGGCCGATGTCTTGCCACGCAACGTGACTTCGAGCGGCAGAGGCTGGACCGTGTAGGTCTTGACGCGCACCGAGCGCAGCTTTTCTTCGCTATCTGCCGTTTCGGCATTGCGTTCGGCGATGGATTTGTCCGGGTCGGCGCCATTTGCGTCTTCGACCACTTGAGCCTGATTGTCGCCGATTACAGTGGTCAACGGGCCACCATCCGGTTCGACGAGACTTACCACGGGACGCTCGCCCTTTTCGGGGCCGAGACCGCCGATGACGAGATTGCCGGTGAACATCCAGATGCCGAGACCGACAATGATGAGGAGTGCAACACCGTAAGACCAGATGGCACGCATTGGGGGGTTCCTGATTTTATTATTCGGCTGCTTTGGCGTCGAGGTCGGGGCGCGCCAGGGCAGTCAGTTCATGCATATGGGTGGCCACATAGTCGCGTGCAACTGCGAAACAGTGCTTTCCGTAACCGATGATCCAGCGATCGGCGCCACCCGCACCGGCGTCTTCAATCTGTTCGAGATCTGCGATCTGCCGTTCGAAATGCGCCAGTCGTTCCTTGAGCCGGGTTTCGACCAGCGTACGTGGCAGATGCGGCGCGAAATGGGCGAAGAGCAGGAACTCGGACCGAAAGATGTCGGGATCGAGTTCGTTGAACAGGGAATCGATCAGCTCCCGACGGCCGGTTTCGGTGATGGAATAGACTTTCTTGGCCGGTCGACCCTCCTGGGTTTCGATGCGGCTGGTGACCAGGGCCTCGTCTTCAAGCCGGGCCAGGGCCGGGTAGATCGCGCCAAAGCTGGCCTCGACGAAATAGGCATATTCGCCTTCGGTCGATAGCTTGCGGATTTCATAGCCGGAGGCCTCGGTGTCGAACAGAACAGCAAGGCACAGAGTACGCACGTTCATGAGCCCATCCTATTACGAACGAGAATATGCCGGAGATATATACGGCCCCGCTGCAATACAAGTGCATCTTGTGCATGGCTAGCCCCAGCTTTATGCAGGGCTGACAAAGGGTAAACGTTTGAAATGTCCGATCGATGAACCGGCGGGTGCGGATTGACGCCGCATTTTTTAGAAAGATCGGCGCGTCAGATCTCGACGGTAATTTCCGATAGCGGCAGCGCCGCAACACCCTCGATCTGGCCGAGGACGCGGTTTTGGGCGGCGATCACCGCCCGCCAGTCCCGTTTGTTGAAAGCGTGGGTGGTGTGTGCGTCTGCGACCAGCACGACGTCATAGCCCAGCGCCGCCGCCGCGCGCACCGTGCCGTCCATGCAGGCATCGGACTGCATGCCGCAAACGATCACGCGATCGACCGACAAAGCCTTGAGCCTTTTGTCGAGACCGGTCTCGGCAAAGGCGCTGCGCTGGCTCTTTTCGACCCGGATGTCGTCGTTTTCGGGCTTGAAAGCCGGATGAAGCGCCTTGTCCGGTTCGACCCGGCTGTCGGTCACCCAGACGATGGGGGCGCCGGCCATGCGGGCCCTTGCCACCAGGGCTTGAACCGCCTCGATGATCTCATCGGGGTTCGGCGTTTCGTCCGTAACAAGGCTCACCTGCATGTCGATGACCAGGAGGGCGGTCTTCATCGAACGGTCTCCGGCGTGTTGCGCGAGATCGGCAGTCTTCAGATTTCGAATCGGATATCGAGCCCGACATCGAGCGGCGGCGCGCCCATGGTGATCTGGCTCGTCGAGATATAGTCGACGCCCGTCGCCGCCATGGAACGGATACGTTCGAGCCGTACGCCGCCGGACGCTTCCAGCCGGGCGCGGCCGGCGTTCATTTCGACGGCCTTGGTCAGGGTCTTGTCGTCCATATTGTCCAGAAGGACCGCCTCGACGCCGGTTTCGAGTGCCTCGGACAATTGTTCGAGCGTTTCGACCTCGATTTCGACAGCGACCAGATGGCCGGCGAAATCGCGCGCCGCCTTGATCGCCTTGCCGACGCCGCCGGCGACGGCGATGTGGTTGTCCTTGATCAGGATGGCATCGGAGAGCCCGAACCGGTGATTGGCGCCGCCGCCGCAGCGCGCGGCATATTTGGCGAAGACCCGCAAACCCGGCAAGGTCTTGCGGGTGTCGCAGATCTGGGTCTTCGTGCCTTCGGTTTCGGCGACGAAGCGCGCGGTGTGCGTCGCGATCCCGCTCATGTGGTTGATGAAGTTGAGCGCCACGCGTTCCGCCGAGAGCACCAGCCGCGCATTGCCCCCGATGCGGGCGATATTGGTGTTGGCCGGCACGGCATCCCCTTCTGCAACCATTCGCTCGAAAACGATGCCTGGGCCGACCTGGCGAAAGGTTTCCTCGGCGAGATCGAAGCCGCAGATGACGCCGGGATCGCGTGAATTCATCACCGCCTTGGCGCGGGCGTCCGGCGCCAGCACCGCCTGCGAGGTCATGTCGCCGGCGAGCCCGAGATCTTCGCGAAGCGCCAGGGCGACCATTTCCCGAACAATATGTTGGGGCAGGCTGGAAGGGTATCTCACGTTCGCGATCCTTTCGCTTCGGCAGCGAGCCGTTTTAGTGCATCGGGCGTGACTTGCAAACCATGCATATCGGCCAGGGCGAGAAGCGTTCGGTGAACCGGTAACGGACTGTTTCACAAACGGGACTCAATCCACAGCGATCGATGCGCATATGTGTCTTTCGCAAACTGGCCGCAGGATCGCGCGTTTTCATGCGACCACCCAGAGACGGCGCCCGTGTTCTGTTGCTTTCGGAATGCGGGTGTTGTCGCCAGCAAGCCTCGTGCTTTGGCGCCCAGGCGCCGGAAAGGAGACGACATGTCCATTCGTCCCGTCAGGAATATTGTCGATGCAAGCCCGACCCTCGAAGGGGCAGGGGTCAAGCTTTATCGCGCCATGGGGTTCCATAATCCGCGCGAACATGATCCGTTTTTGATGTTCGACGATTTCCGCAGCGAGAATCCGGACGATTACCGTGCCGGCTTCCCCTGGCATCCGCATCGTGGCATCGAGACCATCACCTATGTTCTGGCCGGCTCGGTGGAGCATGGCGACAGCCTCGGCAACACCGGCAGGCTCGGGGACGGCGACGTGCAGTGGATGACCGCCGGCTCGGGCATCATGCACCAGGAAATGCCCAAGGGGAACGACAAGGGCCAGATGCACGGCTTCCAGCTCTGGGCCAACCTGCCGGCATCGCTCAAGATGACGGCGCCGCGCTACCAGGACGTGCCGGGTTCAGAAATCCCCGAACTGATCGACGACGACGGTACGGTGATCCGCGTGGTCATCGGCGATTATCTCGGCAAGAAGGGGGTGATCGAGGGCATTGCCGCCGATCCGCAATATCTCGACATTTCGGTGCCACCGGGCCGCCGCCGAACCTTCAAGGTCGACGCCTATCGCAACGCCTTCGCCTATGTCTTTGCCGGTTCTGGCTCGTTCCGCGATGCCTCGGCGCCGCGTGGCGTGCTGCTCGAACGCCAGATCGACGGCGAAGACGTGCATGTGCGCGATACGACCGGCAACCGCACGCTGGTCAATTTCGACACGGGCGACGAGATTACCGTTCAGGCCGGCGAGGAGGGCATTCGCTTCCTGTTGATCTCGGGCAAGCCGATCAAGGAGCCGATCGCCTGGCACGGCCCCATCGTCATGAACACGCGCGAGGAGCTGATCACCGCCTTTTCCGAACTGGACCAGGGCACCTTCATCAAACAAAGCGCCGCCGACTGGCGGGGATGAGGCGTCGACCCGGTTTCCTTCTCCCCTTGCGGGAGAAGGAGGACCGGCAAAACCGGGTCGGATGAGGGATGATTTTTTACGACAGGCAATTGTCCTAGTCGTAAAAGAGAGCGGCCCGATCACCGTCCGTTTTCGAAATCCCTGATCGCCGCCACAAAGATGGCGCCGAAGGCGTCGAGCTTGCGGGCGCCGACGCCGTGGATTTCGTTCATCTGGGAAAGGGTGTGCGGGCGGAATTCGGCCATTTCGATAAGGCTCTTGTCGGTGAAAATGACATAGGCCGGCACGTTGGCCTCGGTCGCGAGGTCGCGCCGAAGCGCCTTGAGCGCGCGCAACAGCGCCGCATCCTCGTTATCGAGGTCGACGGCGGGCGCTTTGGTGCGCGCGCGTTTTTCGATACGCGGCTTAAGGCTGTCCTTGCGCAGCGCAACCGTCATGGCGCCGCGCATCACCTTCCAGCCCTCTTCGGTAATCCGCCAGTTGCCATATTGGGTATCGACCGCGGCGAAACCGGCGGCATAAAGCTGGCGGAAAACGCCGCGCCATTGCGCGCGATCGAACTCGGTGCCGACCCCGAAAGTCGGCAATTGGTCGTGATGGAGTTCCAGCACACGCTCGTTGTTGTCGCCGATAAGAATGGCAATCAGGTGTTCGAGCCCGAACCGTTCGCCGGTGCGCGCCATGGCCGAGAGCGCCTTCTGGGCCGGCACGGTGCCGTCGATCAGTTCCGGCGGGTTCTTGCACAGGTCGCAATTGCCGCACGGTTCGCTGTCTTCGCCGAAATAGCTCAAAAGCGTCTGGCGCCGGCAGCGCGGCGCCTCGGCGATGGACAAAAGGGCATTGAGCCGCAGATGATCGATGCGCTTGCGTTCTTCCGGCGCGTCGCCCTGATCGATCTGGTGACGCCTCAGCTTGATGTCCTCGATGCCGTAAAGCGTCAGCGTGTCGGCGCCAAGGCCGTCGCGCCCGGCGCGGCCGATCTCCTGGTAATAGCTTTCGACCGAGGCCGGCAGGTCGGCATGGATGACGAAGCGTACGTCCGGCTTGTCGACGCCCATGCCGAAGGCGATGGTCGCCACCATGACGACGCCGTCCTCGCGGGTGAACCGGTCCTGATTGGCCTGGCGGGTCTCGTGCGGCAGGCCGGCGTGATAGGGCAGAGCGTCATAGCCCTTGGCGACCAGCAGGTCCGCGAGGGTTTCGACCTTTCGTCGCGAGGCGCAGTAGATGATGCCCGACTGGCCGGAATGGGCGGCGACGTAATCGGTGATCTGGGCGCGCGAGCCCAGTTTCGGGGCAAAGGACAGGAACAGGTTGGGCCGGTCGAACCCATGTAGGAAAAGGTGCGGCGGTTCGGGAAAGAGCCGCGCGACGATGTCCTTGCGGGTCTCGCTGTCGGCCGTGGCCGTGAAGGCGGCGATCTGCGGATGGCCGAGGGTTTCGGCCAGTTCACCGATCTTGAGGTAATCGGGCCGGAAATCATGGCCCCACTGACTGACGCAATGCGCCTCGTCGATGGCCAGAAGCGTGACGTTGGACCGCGCCAGAAGGTTCTGGGCGAATCCGAGCCGTTCCGGCGCCATATAGAGCAGCTTGAGCGTTTTCTGGCGCAGGGCTTGGTGGATAGCGTTGCGCTCTTCTTCGGTGCTGGCCGAGGACAGCGCCCCGGCGCTGACCCCGTTCTGGGTCAAGCCGGACACCTGATCGCGCATCAGCGCCACGAGCGGCGAAATGACGAGCGTAAGCCCGTCCCGCGTCAGGGCCGGCAGTTGATAGCAGATCGACTTGCCGGCCCCGGTCGGCATGATGGCCAGGACGTTTTCGCCCGCCTCGATGGCGGCGACGATTTCCTCCTGCCCGGGACGGAAACCCTCATAACCGAAGACGGATTTGAGCAGGTCGAGGAACGCTTGCATGGGGGGCGAAAAACCGGACAGAAGAGGGGCGAATCTGATGCGCGATGATTTCATGTCGGCACGGCAAGACCAACTGCCAGTTTTGCCACGAGACTCGCACTATGGTTTTGCCATGAACCATCTTCGATATGCCGGTCTGCCGGCCAAGGAACAAACAGAGGCGCTCAAAACCATCATACGCACCGAACCGGTGCTGATGGCGGTGCTCGATCGGCTACGAGCGCTCGCGCTTCCGGACGCATGGCTGACCTCCGGCGCGCTTTACAACACGGTATGGAACCGGCTGACCGGGCGGCCACCGCTGACCGGCATCAATGATTTCGACCTCATCTATTTTGACGATTCCGACCTGAGCTACGAGGCCGAGGATCGGGCGATCGCCCGCGCTACCTCTCTTTTTGCCGAACTCGGCATGAAGATCGAGCTGCGCAATCAGGCGCGGGTGCACTTATGGTTTCCTCAACGGTTCGGTATGGCCTATCCGCAACTGACCCACACCACCCAGTCGCTGGAATTCTACGCTTCCAAAACGCACGCGGTCGCCGCGCGTCTTGCCGAAGATGGCCATCTCGACATCGAAGCGCCGTTCGGGCTCGATGACATATTTTCCTTCCGCATGGTGCCCAACCGGGCCCTTAACAATCGCGAAACCCACGAGCGCAAATGCCTGCGCGCCAAGGCGATCTGGCCCGAACTGGTGATCGAGCCCTGGTAGGTGCTGCACGCCCCTCATTCTGAGCCTGTCGAAGGACGAGCCCGCCGAGTGACACCGTCATCGCTTTTGCCAAAAACGATGTAATCTTTGGTTTTTGATGTCCTGAGTCGTTTGTGGTTTTGCGTATGACCAAGAAGAATGGCGAGACGATCCTTGGTTGGGTCAACCGCCTGATACCAAAGGATTCCGGCACGGAGCGCATCGTGTCGGCACATGCTTACGGAGACCATCCCCGGCACGTTTTCGACGCCTATGTGCCCTTCGGGTTCTCCGATCCCCTGCCGATGTTGTTCTTCATCTATGGTGGCGGCTGGAACAGCGGCTTCCGGCTCGAATACGAGTTTGTCGGGCGGGCCTTCGCCGCGGCTGGCTTCATCACCGTTATCGCCGAATACCGTCTGGTGCCCGAGATTCGCTATCCGGTTTTTCTCGAGGATTGCGGGTTGGCATTGACCGAGGCGCTGAAGGTGCTTCCCGCCCACGGCGCCGATCCCAGCCGGGTCTTTCTCATGGGCCATTCGGCCGGGGCCTATAACGCCGTGATGTTGGGGCTCGATGGTGTCCGGTTCGGCGCGCCGCCTCTCGGCAAAAGCCTGCGGGGTGTCGTTGGTCTCTCAGGCCCCTATGATTTTTATCCCTTCGAGGTGAAGGAGGCGATTGCGACCTTTTCCGGAACGCCCGATCCGGAGATGAGCCAGCCCGTCAACCTCGTTACCCCAGACGCGCCGCCGGTCTTTGTCGGCCATGGCAGCATGGACCGGGTCTGCGGACCGTATAATTCGGGCAATCTGGCCATCAAGCTCAGGGCAGCGGGCGTGCCGGTGACCGAGCGCTATTATCCGGGGCTGGTGCACCCGAGCACGCTACTGGCGCTGATGCCGCTTTTAAGGCGTCATTCGCCGGTCTACTGGGATGTCGTCCGTTTCATGCGAGACCTTCTGTAGCCGGCTCGGACCGACTAGGCTATTTCTTGTCTTCTTTCGGATGCTCGGCTTCCCAGGCGGCGATTTCCGCGGCATTGGGAAAGGCGATGAACAGCCGCCAGATGAGATAGGCGAGCACGGCAGTCGTGGTCCAGCCCCAGAAATCATCGCCGTTATACCATTCGAGGGCACACCACAGGGTCATCACCCCCGCCAGGGCGATCCGTCGCCAGATCGGGCCGAAAAACTGGATATCGCGTGGGTCTATTTTTTTGGCCATTGCTCCCCCGATGGGTCTGTCTTTTTGTTCTTTAGCAGGTTTTCGGTTCGCGGTTTCCTGCAGTTTCGCCGCAGCTTGGCTGTAGCTTTGCAGATTTCGCCGCGCGGGACATCCCTGCCCATGCTCGATAGGGCAAGCCTATCCGATTTTGCCCCTGAGGCAACGGGCCGAAAGCGGGAGATCCCTCAACCGGCGCGACGCGATTGCAGGCGGTAGAACAGAACCACCATCAGCACGTGCAGTCCGATACCGATAAGGCTGGCGATGACGAAGCCAGAGGAGGGGAATGGATCGGTATTGAGGATGATCTCGCCAATCCAGTAAGTCGGTATGAACGAACCGAGAAGGCGCCAGGGCAGGGGTACGAGGGGCAAAAGCGCGAAAAAACTCAAAAGGTTGTTCACTTTGGTCAGCGCCAGTCCCTCGACCTTGTTGCGGGCGAGGGCCGGCAGGATCAGGGCCACCGCGACCGCGTCGAGCGCGATCATGAGGGCAAGGACCAGAGCCAGGGCCATCCCGCCTTCGGGCAGCAACAGGGCTGCACCGTATAGCGTGATCGCAAAGGTGATCGCCGCCGTCACGGCGATGCGATAGGTCATGAACCCACGCTTGCCCACCGGCGTCACATCGAGCGCCAGCAGGGGGCCGTCGTCGCGGTCTTCCAGGAACAGGAACCCGGTCACCCAGCCGATCATGACGGCGGGAATGCAGATGACCATCGGCACGATCATCGCGAAGAAATCCGAAATGCCGAGCGTGCTCTCCATCACGCCGTCGATCGCATCGCGGAACAGGAACCCGGCCAGTGCCGGCGCCAGACTGAAGAGGATGGCGAATAACAGCGTGGGATCGCGGGCGACGTTGCGCGTATCGGAGGCGAAAAGCCGGGTCAGCCGGCGCGGAACGAAGACTGAGGCAGTCATTTGCGGCCGAACTCCTTGTCGAGTTGTCCGATGCCGAACATGATCGCCGCCACGGCGGTCAAGGTCGAGATGGCGAACATGAGGATGATGGATTCCAATGGATCTGTGACGGCGCCGACACCGATCATGAGCAACCTCAATTGCGCAGTTGTCGGCAGGATCTGGGCCCAGACCGGCAGCGGATCGAGAAAGGCGAGGAACGCCGGCAGGATGATCGGGATCATCAGGCCCGCCGAGCCGATGAGGTAGCTGGTCACGGTGCGGAACCTCAATGCGATCGGCACGCCGATGCCGAAATAGGCGAAGGCGGTCGCAAGGACCGCACCCATCAGCACCGGCCAGTTTGTCACCCCGTGAACGAGCGGGGCCAGAGCGGCCACCGCGACAAGGCCGAGCAGGGTCAGCGGCAGGGATTTGGCGAAGAAATAGTCGCGCGCCGTCATCGGGGTGACCGACAGCGCCAGCCGCACGCCTTCTGCCTTTTCAAGCATCATCAGCGCGCCGACGAAGAAAAAGCCGAGCACCGCCGGATCCGAATAGATGACGAAGGCGATGATGGCCGGCGACAGGTAGGCGCCGCCCCAGACCAGAATGAAGATGTAGAAGGCGACGACGAACGCGTAGGCGGCATAGATGCCGTAGCGGTATTGCAGCCGTGTTTCGTAGGCGACAAGGGCAGGGAACAAGGTGGTCATGCCGCATCCCCCTTCTTGTCTTCGGTGACCGCGATGAAGACGTCGTCGAGGCTGGCTTCATTGGAGTGGATGGCAACGACCTTGCCGGTCGCCATCAGCTCGATGAAATCGCCATTGGTGCCGAGCCCTGCGAGTGGATAGGTCACCGTCTCGATGCCGCGCTCGGCTTCGAGAGACAGTTCGACCGTTTTCCGGCCATAGGCGCGCTTGAGTTCGCTCGGCCGGCCCATGGCCGGAATGCTGCCATAGGCGAGAAAGGCGACGCGGTCGCACACTTCCTCGGCCTCGGCCATGTTGTGCGTGGTGAGGAAAATGGTTCGGCCGTCGTCGCGCAGGCTCTTGATGAGCTCGCGCGTGCACCGCGCCCGCGCCGGATCCTGCCCGGTGGTTGGCTCGTCGAGAAACAGCAGTTCAGGCTCGTTGAGGAGCGCGCGCGCCAGATTGAGGCGCATCTTCATGCCCTTGGAAAAGCTTTCGACCCGCTGGTCTGCCGCCTCGTCGAGATCGACCAGCTTGAGCACGTCGTGCGGATCGCGGGTTTTTCCGTCGAACAGGGCGGCGAAGAGTTTTAGGTTTTCCAGCGCCGTCAGCCTCAGATAAAGGCTCGGCAGTTCGAACGACACGCCGAGCTTTTGGTAAAGCGCGCGTCCGGCCGTTCCGACCGGATGGCCGAAGACGCCGGCCGTGCCCCGATAGCCCTTGAGCAGCCCCATCAAAATGCGCTGGGTGGTCGACTTGCCGGCGCCGGATGGGCCGAGAAGGCCGAAAACCTCACCCTTGGCGACGCGAAACGAGATGCCGTCGAGCACGGGCGTGCTGGCCTTGGGATAGGTAAAGCTGAGGTCTTCAACATCAATCATGGGAAGGTCCTTCAATCAGGCGTGAGATGAACATCTCGCGGAACACGCGGACTGTCAGCGCGTAGGTTTCGGTTTGTCTGAGGTAGTCTTCCTGCAGGCTGAGCGTCATCAGCAGCGTCGTTGCGCCCTCGAGCGTTTGCGCATCTGCGTATTTGAGACCGAACCGTTTTTCGAATTCGTCGGCAAGCCTCATGAAAAACAGGCGATCGTTTTTGAGGTTGTCGGCGATATAGTTCGGTGGCGCGTGGCGGATGAGATAGGCGAATTCGCCCGAATCCCGAACGATCCGTATCAGCGGGTCCGTTTCGAGCCGTTTCAGCATGGAGTCGAACAGCGTGCCGAGCGCCGCCTCGGCGCCCCCCGGGGTGGCCACGATTTCGGCCATCATTTCCTTTTTATGCTGGGCGTCGCGTTGTTCGGCCAGCGCGAAATACAAGGCTTCCTTGCTCGGGAAAAAGCCATAGAACGACCCCTTGGCGATGCCGACGTCGCGGCACAACTCGTCGATCCGCAGGGACCGGACGCCACCGCGCTCGAAATGCCTGAGACCGGCGACCATCAGCTTTTCGCGAATGAATGTCCGTTCTTCGTGGGTGAAGGCTTTCGGCATCGTTCTCCTGTCCTTTTGCGTTCTTCAAAAAACGTGTGTCCCTTTCCCGCTTCGGGAACGAGATCAGGTCAAGCCGGCCCGGATCGCCCAAATCTGCCTCATGGTCGCACCCTTCGATCCTCAAAGGGTGCCACTGGCGCCTCTTGTCCCTTCGGGGCGGATCTCGGTTGGCCAAAGACCACGAGTCCAGTTTTTCGCCCGATGCTTCGGGGCAGATCACGTTTTTGCTGAACCGCATGATCTGCCCTGACGTCTTGTCTGCCACGTTTCCGAACGAACAACCGGTATCCATTTGTCCCGGAAACGCTCCAGCCGGTTTTTACATGTCGGAAACGCTCTGAACGAAGTGAGATCCTGTCAATTTGTCGGGCAGAGCCGAAGCATGGCTTTGCCCCGCATGATGCCAAATAATCGCAATGACCCAACGAGTCAATAGGTCATTGAGTATATAGAATGCACCAGGGACGAGAAGAGGGGGCGGCCGATAGCCGACGGGACGCGGGGGAGGCGAACGTTTCGATCGCCGTTTTTCTAAAGCGGCGGGTGAAAAACCGGACGGGCGGTTTTTCACGCCAAACCGCCCGGCTCCACACTGTGCGTCAAAAAACTGTCACGCCATGAATTTGGGGGGTTCACAAGCGGAAGCGATGCTCCTATATAGACGGCGCGGCCGGAGCCGCATTTTTTTCGCCTTCGCCGGTACGTTCCGGGTCCCGAATTCGAAAACGGTGGGACAGTTTCCGGCGCGGCGTTTACGCGGGATGGAGCAGCATCCAGCGGTGCATAGGCAAAAGCCGAAGCGCGCGAGAAAAAAAGACCGGACTGTATTCTCCGGCAATGAAATGGTGACGCGGGGTGGAGCAGCCCGGTAGCTCGTCAGGCTCATAACCTGAAGGTCGCAGGTTCAAATCCTGCCCCCGCAACCAGTATACTAATAAAAACAATGACTTAGCAGGCAGGTTCAAATCGGGCTTGTGGTAATGACGTAGTCAGAGCCGCGAAACTCAATCCGTTTTCTTGCGCTGTATTAACGGTATGCGCATTATGCGTTCAGCGACCGTGCTGATTGATCAGCGAGAAATCTCGGTCAAATCGCCAGATCGGCGCCTCGATGTCGACGCGAAACGCTATGTTGCAGGCGCCGCGTGTTGCCTGCAATCTGAGGTTCGGACCGGCTAGAGCGGAGGAGCTTCAAAAGGAATCGGAGAGGATTCCTTTAGGGAACGATTGGTGATTCACTTCCTTCGGAGGTGATTTGCCATGCCCAGAGCTTATTCATGTGACCTTCGCGAACGCGTTGTTGGCTTTGTCGAGGCGGGTCATTCCTGCCACCAGGCGGCGGCCCATTTTGGGGTGTCGGTGTCTTTTGTGGTGAAGTTGATGCAGGCCCTTCGGTCTCGGGGTAGTCTCGCGCCGCAGCCGATGGGCGGACGCCGGCACGCCAAGCTGGAGCCGCACCGGGACTTCGTTCTTCGGCGGGTGGCGGAGAAAGACGACATCACCATGCCGGAGTTGGCGGACGAACTGGCCGCTCGTGGCACGCATGTCGCTCCTGCCTCGCTATCGCGTTGGCTGATCCGCAACGGCTACCGGTTTAAAAAAAACGCTGCTGGCCAGCGAACAAGATCGCCCCGACATCAAAGCCCGGCGTAGGGTCTGGATCGAGCGGCGTCAGCCCCGCATGCGGCGCCATGCCCATCGCCTGGTGTTCATCGACGAGACCGGCACCACCACCAAGATGACCCGCCTGCGCGGCCGCTGCCCCAAGGGCCAGCGCCTCAGGGCCAAGGCACCCTTCGGGCACTGGAAGACCCAGACCTTCATCGCTGGGCTCAGATGCGACGGACTGACCGCGCCCTTCGTCATCGACCGGCCCATGAACCGGCAGATCTTCGAGACCTACGTCCAAACCCAGCTCGCCCCGACCCTCAAAAAAGGTGATGTCGTCATCATGGACAACCTGGCCGCCCACAAAAGCCCCAAAGCCGAGGCCGCGATCCGGGAAAGGGGCGCATGGGTGCTCTTCCTGCCGCCCTACAGCCCAGACCTCAATCCCATCGAAATGGCCTTCTCAAAGCTCAAGGCGCATCTGCGGAAACGGGCCGAACGAACCATCGACGACCTTTGGAAAGCCGTCGGCGACATCTGCGCCCTCTACACCCCAACCGAATGCGCCAACTACTTCAAAGCCGCTGGATATGCGTCCACTTGAACGTCCGTTGCTCTAGGAGCCTTTTTTAAGAGTGCATAGAGGCTTCCACTGCCTTCAATTCCATAGGGGTGAGGTGCAACTGGGCAAGTGACTGAACCGACTCATGCTTCATGAGCCCGGAGAAGGTTTTCGACGTCACCGTTCGGTTCGCGATCGCGTTTTTTTCTAGAATTGCCGTTTCGACGCCCTCGGCATGCGACAATATCTCTTCGACCGGCATGCCCTTCCCGAACTGAATTGCGGGTATCAGCTTCAGGAGTGGCCGAGCGACTCTGAAAATGCTTACAAGCAAGCGCTTATTTCGCTCAGCGGGAGAGAGTCGGCTCTCGGGGATCACGGCGTCAAAGGCCTCAGTGAGCCGCTTGATGCGCCTTTCAACTTCAGGCTGCGAAATGGAGCTGGTCACTATCGAATTGAACTCTTGAAGCTCTCGGCGCGCGCCTGCAGTCTCATCGCGCAGCTCGCTAAGTACAGACACCAGATCCTGCCTGTTGTTCATCCGATCCCAGACGAGAGAGATCAGTGGTGGCGGGGAAAATGAGCAGACAAGCGGCGGAATTCCGGAAATCGCTTTGTCCCAAGAAATCCGCATCCGATGATAGAAGTGCTTCTGAAAGCCGTCGGCGCGGCGTGGCGAACTGATCTTTGCATTCGTGCTGTAGTAGCTGACGCCAAGATCAGAGATTAGGGCGGCAACTTCCTGAGCAACGGGGAAATTATAGAGTTCCCGTGACCGCTCGTCGAGAATAGGTCGAACATCACCTCGATGTTCGCTCAAATCGAATTTTCTCGCCGCGATTTGCCAATCTTGTGGATCCGCCAGTGCAAATATCTCGCGCCATAGCGGAGTGCGCTCGCCTTGATAGCTGGGTAGGTAGTATTCAAGGCCACCGCTAGCTGCCACACGAGCGCTCGGCGCGGCAATGTATACCCGGTCGTGGAGGAGCAATGCTTGAAGCGCGATCTCCGCTGCCGCAAGATCGTCGATTCCTGCGATGCCTCCCTCTGCAATTTTGCAGATGGCCTTAACAGCTCCGATATCGACGAAGGCAACGCCCATCTCGGCAAGTGGAGATTGTCGGATTGCCACAAGCCTGTAGAGATCTATGGCAGTTCCTGGCGCACCCTCAGTAATGATGACAGGTCCCGCGGCGGCTTGATCTGATGGTTCTTCAAACGCAGTGAAGTACCAAACGCGATCATCCATCGGGAGCTGCTCCTCCATCCGCCTATTCCGGCGGGCTATTAGCTAGCTGAACTTGCCGATAGTCTAGCGAAACTTCTACGAATGCGCCTCCGTCATCGTCTGAAATGGTCTCGATGATCCCGTCGAATACTGAAACACCGTCATCCCGTCGCAGCTGATGTGACGGAATTGCGATGACGGTGGGCGCGACTGTGGGGGCAACGACGCGTGCCTAAGCGCAGTACTTTGTTGGACGTCGGGCAGCGAGACGACAAAACTTTGTGACCTATTGATCGATGCAGTAGAAAAACATCTTTATAATAATAACTTATGCTGAACTTGAGAAAGTAGGGTGATAGCTGCAATGCACCCCCGCAACCAATCTTTCTGAGAAATATCAGGAACTTGCAAACGAGCGCCTAGCGCGGCGCTCTGTGCAGTTTTGTCGTGTCGCCACCGAGTAATGATGCACAACAAGGCAACCCGAGACGGGTAGACGCTTGTGGAGATACGCTGCTGGGAAACGTCGCGCAGGTTGTCGGCATATGCCTGCCGCACACCTAATCGACTCATTCATGCCGACATTCGGCGTCGGAACACGCTCAGTCGGCAGCTTTTCAACAAACTCGCGGATTGCTTGGGCCACGTCGGAGCGCGTTCAATCACCCGTCCGAAGTCGCGCCCAGCCAAATCGAAGCACTCTTGAGCGAAGTACACCCGAGCCCTTTGCCCTTGGTGTCGTTCTTCGCGTGCGCGTTCACGGCCCGAAGGCGCGAGCCGATGATGGCCACCACACCGCCGCCGACAAGCCCAGGCGTACGGCAGACCAAAACGAACCGCTGGCACGCCGCCTTGATCGCCTTGGCGGTGTCGCGGCGGAAGTCGGTAACCGTCTTGAAGTTAGGCGCCAGCTTTCCGGTCGACCACATCAACTCGACATTCCGGCCCGCCTCGCGCTCCAGCTTCCGGCTCGAGGCCAGTTGACACGCATCCTTACAGGCTCGAGTTTCCTTGCAATCCATGGCTTGCAGCACCATATATTCATAATACGCGCGTTGTGGCTGATCACGGGCTGCCGCAAGACGCGCGACAATTGTCGACTTGCTCCCGCGAAGGCACGGCCTTGCCAGCCTTGAAAAAGGAGCGCAATTGTCGACATCTTCAGGAAAGCCCGGCACTTCAATACAGATTGACTTTCCGTCTGTGGCGGCAGACGAGTCCACCCCGTTGGCAGATGCAACGCCGGACAATCCGGAGTTGGCATTGTATGCCGACGCGTTGTTGGGAGGCTGGGGCTGGCTTGGGAGAAGTTCGTGACGCTCGGCCAGAACTGCCAGGCATTTTATGAACGCGCCATTGGGATGCTGACAAGCAGCGCCATCAGCTGGGATATCGACACGAAACGCGACAGCACTTCGGCGAAACCCGGCAATCAACAGTTTTCAGGAATTCAGACGGAGCGGCACACGCTCCCAGCAATAAGGAGCGGATCATGCCGCACAAGTTCAAGGTCGGTCAGATGCTGGAGCTGTCTTCAGCGCCCTTGCACAGCAGTCGGCCCAAGGGTGCCTGCAAGGTCCTCGCCTGCCTGCCCTACGACAACGGGCCGGCCATCTATCGGGTCAAGTGCGTCAACGAAAACAATGAACGGGTTGTCGAGGAACCCGACCTGTCTCGCAGCACGACCCCGCCGCCGGCCACTTCGGCGCACGACAACCTGATGAACATCGCGGTCGTTGTCACACGGAAATAGCTTCCGGTGCAGCAGGACGACCGTTGCCCGGACTTCGCGCGACCCCGCTTCTAGTTTCCGGCATCGTCGAAGTTGTCGTTTGATGATGGCAGACCGGTCACCTCATAAGTCCACACGCGGAACGATTTCAGGGTGTGCGGCCCGAAGGAGTTGATGAGCGGGACATCGGCCGCATCACGGCCGCGCGCTACGACGATGCGTCCGATGCGGGGCGTGTTGTTGCGCGGATCGAACGTCACCCAATATCCGCCCAGATAGACCTCCATCCAGGCGCTGAAATCGTCGGGCGCCATGATCGAAACGCCGATATCTCCGAGAAAGCCGTTCACATAGCGCGCCGGGATATTGAGGCACCGGCAGAATGCGATTGCCAGGTGGGCGTAATCGCGACAAACGCCGACTCTTTCCTCATAGGTCTCGAATGCTGTCCGTGTCGATTTCGCCTTCTGGTAGTCGAAGCGGATCATGTCGTGTACGAAATCGCAGATGGCCTGAACGCGCGCCCAGCCCGGTTGCACGTGGCCGAACAGATCCCAGGCGATCTGGCTCAAGCGATCCGTCTCGCAATAGCGGCTGCCGAGCAGATAGACGAGGCATTCGTCGGGGATGTCCGGAACCGGCACCTCCCGCGCATCGGTGATTTGGAGATCAGGCTTTCCGCTGTCTTCGATCGTGCCGTCGCTCCAGATGGTGAAGTCGCCTGCTGGCGCAACAAATCGCCGGCAGACATTGCCGGCGAGATCGAAATAGATGGATGTCTCAACGGGCGGGGTCGTGACCACCCGTTCCGGGCTGCATACGTCTCCCGTTCGCTCGCCGTGAACGGACATGAGGGAGATCATGGCCGTCGGCTGTGTGCAGGCGACTGTGATTTCATATCCGAACCGAATAAGCATTCCGGCTCCTTTTCTGGACGTTTGTTGGTGGTCGGAAAAGGCGCCGCTATCCCGTCTCGGACGGCATGTTGTCAACGTCCGTCGGCCGGCTGGGAAATGCCCCGATCGCAAGTTTCGCGCGTCGCGGGCAGGGGGGGTCAACGATGCCAGTTGCCCACACCATCGATGTTTCCCGTCACCTCGAAATCGAAAAACCGTCCGACAGGGCGGTCGGCGTTCGGTCGCTTGATTTCGAGCACCTCGCCGGCATCCGTCAGCAATTGCATATGGGACACACCAACCAGATTCGCCGCCAAGTCGCCCTTAAGCGACATTTCACCCGAGGCCTTGACCAGACCCTGGTTGAGCCGAAAAACCTCGATTTCGTAATTGGCATTGGCCACGGCAGAGCCCATGCGCTGGAGCACACCGCGACCTGAAATCTTCCCAAGATATTGCATCAGTGGCAGCTTTCCATTTGTTCCATTTCGCGTACGTCGTCCGTCATCACCGCTTCGAGTTCGTGCGGTTCGATCATATAGACCTGTTGACTTGCGGCATTTGCACCAATTGCCGTGAGATGCAGCATGGTTGCGACACGCCGATAGGCCATGAAGCTCAGTCCATCGATTTTTATCTCGTCGACGACCAGCCGGTTGGATCCGGCCGGCTGGGGAACGCCCACCGAAGGCAGAGCGAACGGGTGTCGAAAGGTAACGACGGATTCGGTGCTTCGAATGTCCGGCATGACCCTAGCGCCCCTTTTTCGGAGCTGCGGAACGCTCGAGCTTTTCGGAGATCGACAGACCCGAAGTGGGAAGGTTTTCCTTGGGGGCCTTTGCCGCCTTTGGCTTTTTCGGCTCCCGATTGCTGCGTTTCTGACCTTTTGCCACGTTTCACTACCTTCCGCCGCCATAAAGGCGGTCATTGCCGGGGTCGATCAAAAAACGAAAGGCTGCGCGCGCCGACCCAGTGCTAAGGTCGCCCACAGAAAGCAAGGTCGCATCAAAGGACCATACGGATAGATTGCTGCGCCAGAGACCAAACAACGGAATCAATTTTCCCGAAAACCAGAAACGGAAACGGGCGCGAGAGTCGAAGATAAATGGTAAAAACCATCAAATCTTCCCTTTGAACAATATGGTCCTTTCCACGATCCCTATCAAGAGGAATGGGATTTATTTTTTTCGGAGACAAAATTTATACTCATTCAAAATTGTATTTTGACATGGATTTTTTGCAAAATTCCAGTTCAGTCCATCGCTTTTTTCCGAAAATTTCTTGTGTCGGAGAGAAAATATTGCCATGATGTATTTGGTGTGTTCGCCGGCAAGACCGCGACACGATCAGCCGGACGGCCAATCCCGGCACTTTGATTTTCTTCCCGTCGAGGCACACGGAACCTGACTGTATGGAGGCTCAAGTGGCCGATCCAACGAAAGTCGTTCGTTTCCCGAACAGGAAAAAACTGCATCTGGTCTGGAGTTCCCCTTCGCTCGAAGATTCCGACGCGACGGCACAAGAATCCGAGAACGCCTGTCGACAGCCCGGTGACGCAACGGTTTCCACGCCGCGTCGACCCGGCGACGGGTCGACCACGCCCACAAAGACGGATTGAGCCGTCAATCGGCCGGAACCGCTGGCCGCATATGGAGCACAAGCCAATGTCTATCGGATTTCCGAACAGGATCCGCAGCTACGACGCCCGCAACAAACGCGTTCGTTTCTGGGGGCATGACAGTGCCATCGAAATCGCCTTTTTCCTCGACGAGGACGCACTGTTTTTCATGACGCCCGGGTTGCCGTCGGACGAGCCGGCCATCCTCAAGGCCTTCGATGCCAACTGGTCGCGCATCATGGACGTCGCCAGCCGCGCCTATGGCCGCACCCACACGCACGCGCACATCCTGGGCGCCAAGGATTTCGGCGACTGATTTCGGCGACTGATTTCCGGTTCGTCGGTATTGAAGCGCCCATTCCGGACTGGCGCCCGGCAGTATAGACCGGGCCAGATGAGATGCCGGCCCGTCTCTGATTTCAGCGTTGGCGCTTCCTTGCGGAAAAGCCTCAGCTTTTGTTTTCCAGCGCCGTCAGGCAGAGCTGTGCCAGCACGTGATTCGTCTTTTCCCCTCCCAAGGGCGTTGCCCATCCCGCCTTTTCGATGATCGCCTGATGCTGGTAGCTGGCGGCCTTGTCGAGTTCCTCCTGCACGGCGACCCGGTTCGGATCGTTCTGCGATTTTAGAACGCAATAGGGTGTCAAGGCGGAAGCAACCGCCGTTTGCGTCTGCTTGTCTGCCATGTCCTGTGCTGTCCCGCCGGTGACCCAGCCACCCCAGGTGAAGCCCAGAATAGCTAATACGACGGCACCCGATGCCGCGCCCACGAGCGCGGGTTTCGTCCATTCCGGCAATTGCATGATTTTTCCAATCGATAGGTGCGCCGGCAATATTGCGGACGCTCCAAAAATACTAACACATGTATTTATCCGGAGCGAATTATTAGTTTTAGAAGCGGCCGGCGTATCAAAATTCGCCTTTTACAGTTTTGGCCTTGAAAAAAACATTTTGGCGGCCTATTTATCCCAGCATACGTTTTCAGCCGTCCTTGGCTATCTGATCTGCCGGCCCGCCGGCGTGCTTGGTTTCCCGTTGACATTGCGAACGTTTCGGTTCCTGCGCCTGTTGCGCATGGAAAACTCGTCCGCATGCGCTACGCTCGGGCACAATAAGGCAATCACTCATGACCACTGGAACGGTTAAGTTCTTCAATTCCACCAAAGGCTTTGGCTTCATCACTCCCGACGACGGCGGAAAGGACGCGTTCGTCCACGTCTCCGCGGTCGAGAGGGCCGGGATGAGCGGTCTGGCAGAAGGCCAGAAGCTCTCCTACGACCTCGAGAACGGTCGGGACGGCAAGGTTTCGGCAACGAACCTGCAGATGGCCGATTAGGCATGAAAACGGGGCCGTCTTCAGAGACGGTCCCGTACCCCCTTCAAGGATAATAATAATGCAAACACCTGCGCGAAAGCGCGCCGAAACTCTTTTTGCCGAGTTCACCCGACTGGTGGACCACGTCGCCAAATCGAGCGAGCCGACCAATGATCGGCCCACACCCCGCGCCAGCGGCCCGAAGACACTGCATCTGCCCTCCGACAAACAACCCTTTCAGACGGGATGGCAAATTGCCAAATCCCGCCGCACTGTAAAAACGGCAAACACCGGATCGGCATCCTGATCCGAAGCCGGACACGCCAGGAAATGGGAACCGACCGTGCAGAGGTCCGTTCCCCTTCGCATCCGAGCCGACTGCTCACTTGCGATAAAAGCCATTCAGTCTAGATAGACATCTTCCTGCCCCTGGGCGCGGCGATCATTGGATCGATCCGACAGGACCAATCGGGGCACCAGGCTTCTCTTCTTTCCGGCCAATGCGGCAAGCGGCGAAGCGGATCCGGGCACCGGGCCCGGACGCGACAGCGCGTTTCGAGTGCACATCTTCGCCGCTGCTTGTTTTTCAAAATTGACAATTGCCGTCCAAAGGCACTTGGGCCGCTCGGGAGCCGGATGCGCGGTGGATTTTGCGCGCCGCTCCAAACCGAAAAGAACCATATGACTATAGCAACCTTTGCAGATTTCGATCTGCCCCTGAGCCTTGTCCATTCGCTCGAACGGGCCGGCTTCACCACCCCCACGCCTATCCAGGCCAAGGCCATTCCGGCCCAGCTTCAGGGCCGCGATATCCTCGGCATCGCCCAGACCGGATCGGGAAAGACGGCCGCCTTTGCCTTGCCTATTCTTGCCGGCCTCTTGGCCAGCAAGATCCGGCGCAAGCCGATGAGCACGGCGGCGCTTGTTCTCGCACCGACCCGCGAACTCGCCGTGCAGATCGATGAGATGATCCGCGCCTATGCCGGCCCGTCTCACCTGACCACGGCCCTTGTTCTCGGCGGTGTCTCCCGTTCGGCGCAGGTGCAAAAGCTGGCGCGTGGCGTCGACATCGTCGTTGCGACGCCGGGGCGGCTGTCCGACCTGCTTGAGGACCGCAAGATTTACCTCGGCGACACCCGCTATCTCGTGCTCGACGAGGCTGATCGCATGCTCGACATGGGCTTCATCGCGCCGGTCCGGAAAATCGCCGCCAAATGTGCCTCTCCGCGCCAGACTGCGTTGTTCTCGGCAACCATGGCGCCTGAGATCGAAAAGCTCGCAGCGAGCCTCTTGACCGAACCGGTGCGCGTCGAGGCCACCCCGCAGGGCACGACCGTTGCCACCATCGACCAGCGCGTCATCTTTGCCGACACCAGGCAGAAGCGTGACGTGCTCAACCAGCTTCTCACCGACCCCGATATGACGCGGGTGATCGTTTTCGCGCGCACCAAGCATGGTGCGGACAAGGTGTCGAAGAATCTCGAATATGACGGCCACGCCGTCTCCGCCATTCACGGCAACAAGAGCCAGGCTGCGCGCCAGGCGGCTCTCAGCGATTTCCGCTCCGGCAAGGTCAGACTGCTGGTCGCAACTGATATCGCCGCCCGCGGCATCGACGTGCCGGACATCTCCCATGTCGTCAATTTCGACCTGCCGGACGATGCAGAGAATTATGTTCACCGCATCGGTCGCACGGCCCGCAATGGCGCGACCGGTCAGGCCATCTCACTTGTCGACGGTGCCGAGAGATCAAAGCTCCGCGGCGTTGAAAAGCTCATTCGCATCACCCTGCCCAGGAGCGGAGAAATCGCCCCGCCGGCAGGGCCGGCAGAAACGGTGGAAGCGGCGAGGGGGTCTGCCCCTCGACCCAAAACCGGCGAGCGCCATTTTGCGAAGACGCAAGGTCGACCGAGCAACAAACCCGGGATACGCCACCAGGCCGGCAACAAGCCCTGGTGGGCAAAGCTTGGCGAAGACAACGCGCCAAACAAGCAAGCGCGGTCTGCGAGCTGAGCCGAAACGCGCTCACGCGCCTCAAGGGTGGCCGAACGGCAATCCGTCACAAACGCAGATGGTCGATACGATCGTCTGCGTGACCATGGCGTTTGCGTCTGACCGCTTTTGGAGCGCCATTTCAATACGTTCCGGCACAAGGTGATCAGGCACCGCCCGACCTTCTGTCGCGCTATGACGTGCCTATCCCGCCGCGCGTCCTGCACACCGGTATTTCGGCGCGGCGAGTGGCGGGTCGACCCGAACGTTTCGAAAAACGGCGTTCCACGCCCGAGAAGTCTCAGGAGGTGGTTGCCAGAAAGACAGCCATGTCCCCGATCACCACTTTCGTTCACCGTTTTGGAAGCCGCGCCACTCTCTGGAATGACCCGGCGCCGGTGCGAGAGGAATTGTTCGGGGTCGAACGGCTGGAAATGCACGCCCGGACACTGGCGGCGGCGCAGCCCGTCACGTCATCGCCGCCAAAAGTGTCGTCACTGCACGCCCGCCTCACCGAAAACGCAAAGGTGCTCCTGGCTGCCTATCGCGCCAGTGCACGGGAGATCGAGGCCGAACGTCTCATAGTGCCGGCCGCGGAGTGGCTTCTCGACAACTATCATCTGGTCGAAGAACATGTTCGCGAAATCCGTGACGATCTTGCACCCGGCTACTACAGGCAATTGCCAAAACTGGCCGGCGGACCGTTTGCCGGCTATCCTCGTATCTTCGAGCTCGCCTGGGCCTTCGTCGCCCACACCGACAGCCATTTCGATCCGGCAAACCTCAGCCGCTTCGTTGCCGCCTATCAGAGCGTCCAGCCGCTGACGATCGGCGAACTCTGGGCGATCCCCATAACGCTTCGCATCGTTCTTATCGAGAACCTGCGTCGGCTTTCCGACCAGATTACCGCCGGGCGGCAATCGCGCGGTGAGGCGGATGCCATGGCGGACAGGGTCCTGGTTGCCGGTCTCTCGCCCGATATCGCGATTGCCCGCATGGCATCCGCGCCATTGCCAGAACTGTTTGCAGCGCAATTTGCCAAACGTTTGCGCGATCAGGATTCGGCCGATACGCCGACACTTGCCTGGCTCGAGGAACGTCTTGCCGGCCAGCACTCCTCTGTTGAGGATGTCGTGCTCCACGCCCAGCAGCGCCTCGGTGCCTCCAATGTTACCGTCCGCAACATCGTCACCAGCCTGCGCCTGATTTCCGACATCGACTGGGCTGAGATCTTTGAAAGCGTGAGCCTGGTCGACGCGCGCTTTCGCGCGGCGAGTCCTTTCGACGAAATGGATTTTCCCACGCGCGATCTTTATCGCGGCGCCATCGAGGAACTGGCGCGCGGATCGACGCTCACCGAAATAGAAGTTGCCGAAACGGCGCTGATGCTTTCGGCCGACGCAGCGCTGACGCCTTGTGAAAACGCTGGCGCGGAACGCCTTGCCGATCCGGGCTATTATCTGCTCGCGGAAGGCCGACGCCTTCTGGAGCGCCAGATCGCCTTCAAGACGCCTGCACATCTTCTGATCCGGCGATTCAATTTGCACCTCGGCATAGCCGGCTATGTCGGCAGCATCGTTCTGGTCGCGGTCCTGCTGCTCAGCCTGGCGTTCTGGACACTCGGCATCTCGGCCATGGGCTGGACGCTTCTTTTGGCGCTTGCCGCCTTCATTCCCGCCACCGAGGTGGCAACGGCATTCGTCAATCGCGCCGTGACCTGGAATTTCGGCGCCGCACGGCTCCCCGGTCTTGAATTGAAGGATGGCATTCCCGCCTCTTTCAGAACCATGGTGGTGGTTCCGAGCCTGCTCACCGGCAAAACCCAGATGCTCGGTCAGATCGAGCAACTCGAGGTTCATTTCCTGTCCGGTCTGGGAGGCGACATCACCTTCGCGTTGCTTCTGGATGGCCTCGATGCCGATGAGGAAACGGTCGCGGGTGAGGATGCTCTTCTTGCCGAGGGCCAGGCGGCTGTCGATCGGTTGAACGACATACATGGGCCGGGACCGGCGGGTGATCGCTTCCTGCTGCTCTATCGTCGGAGGCTATTCAACGCCTCCGAGAACAAATGGATGGGATGGGAACGCAAGCGCGGCAAGCTGCACGAGCTCAACAGGCTACTGAGGGGCGCTACCGACACCAGCTTTGTGACCGTCGATGGCGGCAGCCCGGTTGTTCCGGACAATGTGCGCTACGTCATCACCCTCGACGCCGATACGCGCCTGCCGCGCGACACGGCGCTCAAGCTTGTGGGCAAGATGGCCCACACCCTCAACCGACCGATATTCAGCAACGACCTCGAACGTGTCGTTGGCGGCTACGGCATCCTGCAACCGCGGGTAACGCCGTCGCTGCCGGTCGGTCGCGAGGGCTCGCTCTACCAGCGCGTCTTTTCCGCGCCGGGCGGCATCGACCCCTATGCCGCCGCGGTTTCCGACGTCTATCAGGACCTGTTCGGCGAAGGTTCGTATACCGGCAAGGGCATCTACGACGTCGATGCGTTCGAGGCGTCCCTTGTCGACCGGATCCCGGACAACACGCTGTTGAGCCACGATCTTTTCGAAGGCATTTTCGCGCGCGCCGGCCTCGCCTCCGATGTCGAGGTCGTCGATGAATACCCATCCCGATACGATGTCGCCTGCCAGCGCCAGCACCGCTGGACGCGCGGCGACTGGCAATTGCTGCCCTGGGTGCTTGGCTGGCACGCAAAATCCCGCTCAGTCAGCGCCGTCGGGCTTGCCAAGATCTTCGACAATCTGAGGCGGTCCCTGTTCGCGCCGGCGTTGTTTCTCACTCTTGGGCTGACCTGGCTATTGCCCATGCCTTCGGCGCTCGTCGGCACAGCCCTTGTTCTCATCGGGCTGGCATTGCCGGGTTTTTTCGTGCCGTTCTTCTCGCTTTTCCCCCGCCGCGCCGGCATCCGGCTCGACAGCCACTTCCACGCCCTCGGGGTCGAAACAAAGCTGGCGGCGCTCCAGACCGCCCTGTCCGTCGCGTTTTTGCCCGATCAGGCCTGGCGGATGGGCGATGCCATCCTGCGCTCGCTGGTCCGGCGCTACATCACCCACAAGCACCTGCTGCAATGGACAACGGCCGCGCAGTCGACCGGCGGCCAACGGTTGAACGCGAAGGGCTTTTACCGGTCGATGGCCGGCGGCACGGGTCTTGGGCTGGGCGCTACCTTCGGTGCCATGATTTTCGCGCCTGCCTCTCTTCCGATCGCACTCCTTTTCGCCCTTTTGTGGAGCACGGCTCCGGCCATTGCGCTCTGGGCCAGCCGAGCGCCAACACCGGCAAAATCGCTGATACTTGATCCGGATGACGAGCAGAAGCTGCGTCTGATCGCGCGGCGGACATGGCGTTTTTTCGAGACCTTCGTCACGCCCCTCGACAACATGCTGCCCCCTGACAACTTCCAGGAGGACCCCAATCCGGTTGTCGCCCACCGCACATCGCCGACCAATATCGGACTTTACCTGTTGTCTACCGTCGCGGTCCGCGATTTCGGCTGGGCAGGCAGGATCGAAACCGTGGAGCGGCTGGAAGCCGCATTTTCGAGCATGCGCCGCCTCAAGCGGTTCAAGGGGCACTTCTTCAACTGGTACGGGACCGAAGACTTGCGGGTGCTCGATCCGGCCTATGTGTCCTCGGTCGACAGCGGCAATCTTGCCGGTCACCTGATCGCTTTTTCCGCGGCATGCCGAGACTGGATCGGCCAACCCTTCGACGACACTTCTCGTTCGGGCATGCTCGACGACCTCGTTCTGGCGCGACAGGCCCTCGAAGCCAGCCAGATCGTTTCACCGGACGCGGACAGCCTTGGTGCGCTTTTAGCCGGCATCAATACCCTTCTGACCGGCGTACAGGATCTGCCGGCGATTTCGGCGCGGTTGGCCTGGTCAGCCGACAAAGCCGCAAACCACGCAAGGGCAATGGCCCCCCAAACCGAAAATGGCAAAGTGCCGGACCTCGTGTTCTGGACGGAAGCGCTGGCTGGCCGCGTTCGCTCGTTCGATCGCGACAACTCATCCTCGGGCGAGAGTGCAAGCGACATCGCGGGACGACTTCAGGCCCTCGCGGACGAGGCACATACCATGGCGCTGGCGATGGACTTCGCCTTTCTGTTCGATCGCGAACGCAGATTGCTCTCGATCGGCTATTCGCGCGCCGACAACAGCCTCGACAGGAATTGCTATGATCTTCTGGCGTCCGAGGCACGGCTGGCGAGCCTTTTCGCCATTGCCAAAGGCGACGTGGCGACGCGCCATTGGTTCCGGCTCGGACGAACGTCGACGCCGCTCGGCAATGGCTCGGCGTTGATCTCCTGGTCCGGCTCGATGTTCGAATATCTCATGCCGGCTCTGGTCATGCGCGAGCCCGTCGGCAGCCTCCTCAATGAGACGAACGCTCGGATCGTCACCCGGCAGCAGAATTACGCGCAATCGCTCGGCATTCCGTGGGGCATTTCGGAATCGGCCTACAACGCCCGCGACATCGAATTTACCTATCAGTATTCCAATTTCGGCGTCCCGGGCCTGGGTCTGAAGCGCGGCCTGTCGGAGAACAGGGTGATTGCACCTTATGCAACCGGGCTTGCCGCGATGATCGATCCCTTGGGAGCGCTCGCAAACTACGCCCGCATCGCTGCCCTGGGTGGTTCGGGTCCTTACGGCTTTTACGAAGCGCTCGATTTCACCCGCTCGCGGCTTCCCGAGGGGCAGAACGTTGCCGTGGTGCGCAACGTCATGGCGCATCACCAGGGCATGACCGTTGTCGCCATCGCCAACACGCTTCAAAACGGTCGCATGCGTGAGCGCTTCCACAGCGACCCGCTGATCATGGCGAGCGAACTGCTCTTGCAGGAACGCACCCCGCGCCATGTGGCGATCGATCATCCACGCGCCGAGGAGGTCAAGGCGTCTGCGGGCGAGATGCGACGCAAGGCGCAGGTCGTCAGACGTTTGCGGGCACCTTTTGCCGGTCCCCCGGTGACCCATCTTTTGTCGAACGGCCATTACTCGGTGATGCTGACAGCGACCGGCGGCGGCTATAGCCGCTGGGGCGACATCGCCGTGAGCCGCTGGCACGAGGATGCCACAAGCGACGATTCCGGCGCGTTTGTCGTCCTCAAGGATACCCGTTCCGGAACAATCTGGTCACCGGCCGGCACGCAATCCGGCTCCACCCCCGCACGTCAGGATGTGCTTTTCGCCGAGGACCATGCCGAATTCACCCGCACGGACGGGTCGCTGACGACGAGCATGGACGTTTTGGTGTCGGGCGAGGACGACAGCGAAGTCCGGCGGATTTCGCTTACCAATGCCGGCCGAAAGCCGCGCGAGATCGAGGTGACCTCCTACGCCGAACTCGTCCTGACCACAGCGGCTGCCGACGCGGCGCACCCGGCCTTCGCCAAGATGTTCGTCAAGACCGAATACCTGCCGGAGTTCGAGGCCCTCGTGGCCACAAGGCGGCGGCGCTCGCCAACCGAGCCCGAAATCTGGGCGGCGCATTTCGCCATCACCGAGGGTGAAATCACCGCCGCGCCGCAATATGAAACGGATCGGCTGAACTTCCTCGGGCGCGGCCGGTCGATCGGCAATGCCTCGGCTCTTGTCGAAGATCGCCCGCTTTCCAACACGGTGGGCGCGGTCCTCGATCCGGTCTTTTCGCTGCGACAGCGGTTGAGGATCGAACCGGGCGGGGTCGCCCGAATTGCCTTCTGGACGGTTCTGGCCGCGTCGCGCGCAGAGCTGATCGACCTCATCGACAAGCATCATGACCGCAACGCCTACGACCGGGCCAAGACCCTCGCCTGGACCCAGGCGCAGGTGCAGTTGCATCACCTCGACATCACATCCGACGAGGCCGCTGATTTCCAGCGCTTGGCCGCGCCGGTCCTTTATGCCGATGCGCGCTTCAGGCCGCCGTCCGAGGTCATAGCGGCTGGAGCCGGACGGCAGTCGGCACTCTGGCCCATGGCCATCTCGGGCGACCGGCCCATTGTCCTTTTGCGCATTTCCGACGTCGACGACCTGCCGCAGGTTCGTCAATTGCTGCGTGCGCACGAATACTGGCGCATGAAAGGGCTCAATACCGATCTGGTTGTGCTCAACGACCGCTCAAGCTCCTATGTGCAGGATCTGCAAGGGGTGATCGAAGCGGCGGTGCGCTCCAGCCAGGCAAAGCCACGTCATGACGGCGAAGATCCGAAAGGACACGTTCATTTGCTCAGAGCCGACTTGATCGGCCGCGACGGCAGGGCTTTGCTTTTGTCGGTGGCGCGCGTGTCACTGGTCGCCCATCACGGATCGATCGCCGACAAGCTGGCGCGATTGCCTGCGCCCGAAGCGCCGTCCCCGACCATGTCGTTGCCGGCAAGCGAGGATCTGCCGACACCACCGGTCGAACCGCCGGCTGATCTGGAGTTCTTCAACGGGCTCGGCGGTTTCGATGCGGGCGGCACCGAATATGTCACCGTCCTCAACGACGGCGCGGACACGCCCGCGCCCTGGGTCAACGTCATCGCCAATCCCGAATTCGGTTTTCAGGTGTCCGCCAGCGGCGCCGGCTACACCTGGGCCGAGAACAGCCGAGAGAACCAGTTGACGGCATGGTCCAACGACCCTGTCGCCGAGCCCTCGGGCGAAGCGATCTACATCCGGGACGACGAGAGCGGCGCCCTGTGGAGCCCCACGGCCCAGCCGATCCGGGACCGGGGCACCTATATCTCGCGCCACGGATTCGGCTACAGCCGTTTCGAGCATACGGCAAACGGCATTGAAGCCGATCTTCTGCAATTTGTGCCGCTGGCCGACCCGATCAAGATCTCCCGATTGATCCTGACCAATCGGTCCCGCCGAACGCGCCACCTCTCTGTCACCTCCTATGCGGAATGGGTGCTCGGCACCTCCCGCGGCGCGTCGAGCCCGTTCATTTTCAGTGAAAAGGACAATGATACCGGGGCCCTGTTCGCCCGCAATCCATGGAACACGGCATTTCCGGACCGTGTTGCCTTTGCCGATCTGGGCGGAAGCCAATCGGAAGGAACGGCGGATCGGACCGAGTTCATCGGACATCTCGGTCGGCTCGATCGACCGGCAGGTCTTTGCGGCGACCACGAGCTGTCGGGTGCATCGGGAGCGGGCCTTGATCCTTGCGCGGCGCTCAAACGCAGGATCGTCCTCAGTCCGGGCGAAAGCGTCAAGGTCGTCGCGTTTCTCGGGCAATGCGTTTCGGCAGAAGAGGCGCGGGCGCTCATTACCCGCTATAGGGCCGCCGATCTCGACGCCGTGCTGGCGGAGGTCAGGCAGCACTGGTCGGACGTGCTCGGGGCGGTTCAGGTGAAAACACCCGACCGGGCCATGGACATCATGCTCAATGGCTGGCTGCTCTATCAGACACTGGCTTGCCGCATCTGGGCGCGCTCCGGGTTCTACCAGGCGAGCGGCGCCTACGGGTTCCGCGACCAGTTGCAGGACGGCATGGCGCTGACCTTTTCCCGATCGGACGAGACGCGCGGCCATATCCTCTGCGCGGCGGGGCGCCAATTCGTCGAGGGCGACGTCCAGCATTGGTGGCTGCCGCATTCGGGCCAGGGCGTGCGTACTCGCATCTCGGATGACCGTGTCTGGCTGGGATTCGCCACCGCCACCTATATCGGCGTCACCGGCGACGCCGACATTCTTGACGAGCAGGTGCCCTTCCTTGACGGACCGCCGCTAAAGGATGGCGAACATGACGCGTTTTTCGAGCCGGGCCTTTCCCGCGACTCCGCCAGCCTGTTCGAGCATTGCGCGCGCGGGCTCGATCAGTGCCTCGAGCTGACCGGCGCCAATGGTCTGCCGCTGATGGGGACCGGCGACTGGAACGATGGCATGAACCGCGTCGGCGAGAAAGGAGAAGGCACCAGCGTCTGGCTTGGCTGGCTACTTGTGCGCACCATCGCCCTTTTCGCACCCCTCACCGAAAGCCGCGATCCGGCGCGGGCGGCACGCTGGAGAGCGCATGCCGCTTCCCTTGTCGCGGCACTGGAAAGCACGTCTTGGGACGGCGCATGGTATCGACGCGCGACATTCGACGACGGGACCTGGCTGGGGTCCTCTCAAGGCGATGCGTGCCAGATCGATTCAATTGCCCAGTCGTGGTCGGTTTTGTCGGGGCTGGCGGACAAGGCTCGGACCAGAACGGCGATGGCCTCGCTTGACAGGCACCTGATCCGCCCGGACGAAAAACTGGCGCTGCTGTTCGCGCCGCCCTTCGACGACGCGAGCACAAGCGATCCGGGCTACATCAAGGGATATCCGCCGGGCCTCAGGGAAAACGGCGGGCAATATAGCCATGCCGCCATGTGGGCGATCCTGGCGTTTGCCGAACTGGGCGCGGCCGAGAAGGTCCATCAGTTGTTTGCGCTCGTCAATCCGATCAATCACGCGCTGACCCCGACTGCCATCGACCGCTACAAGGTCGAGCCCTATGTCGTTGCCGCCGATGTCTATTCGGTTGCCCCGCATGTCGGCCGTGGCGGCTGGACCTGGTACACCGGCTCGGCCGGCTGGATGCAACGGGCCGGTATCGAAGGCATTCTCGGCATTCGCCGCGAGGGTGATATGCTGACGATCAAACCCTGCATCCCGAAGGATTGGCCGGGGTTCGAGGTCCGCGTCAGATTGGGTGAATCGGATTATGATATTCGCGTCGCCGTGTCCGCCGCGAGGCGGCGGGCAAACCCGAAAGCTGTTCTGGATGGCCGGAGCCTGCGCCCGGGAAAAGGCGGCGTGATCCGCGCAAGGCTCGATGGTCTGGCGCACCGGCTCGAGATCGAACTGTGACCCCGCACAGACGAAGGCGTGCCTATTCGGACAGCTCGGCAGGAAGGGTGCCCTTGCGGAAAAGGATGACCGGATCGTCGTAGCAATCGGTTTCGACGTCGATATCCTGAGAAAAGGCCACAACGCCATCGCGCACCATTGACAGGCGTTCGGCCGTCGCGATGGCGGCTTCCGCGCTACGGGCGGATTGCTGCTGGTCGGCGACGAGCGCGCGCCCTTTCAGGCGGAAACTCTGAACTCCATACCTGATGGTCATGACGGCCTCGCATATCAAAACTCAGGCTAAAGCGTTTCCGAAGGATAGGGTGGATACCGGTTATCCGTCCGGAAACGCGACAAAACAACAGCTTAAGCGCGTGAAACTTTTCCATGAAAAGCTGAACGAGCCTAGCACGCCGGGGTCGAGTCGCCGGTGGAATTCGGCGCCCATCGTCGGTCTTTCCGATCACGACGATGTCGTCACTGCTCAACGATGCAACGTCCGTCCTTCAGCCGAAAACCCATGTCGCAGCGCCAGCTATTGCCGGACAGGTCGAGATAGGCATGCGTTGGCAAGTCTATTTTGGCGCAGGAACTTCCTTCGGGCTCATAGCCGCGCTCACAGCGCCATCCCGGCCCATAGGAATTGACGTCAAGAAATGCGTTTTCCGGCACGGCAATCGCATCGCATCGTCCCTCGACCTCGATGAACCCGCGCTCGCACGCCCAGGCTGCCCCGTAACGCGCATTGGTCAGGTAAGCGTTTTCCGGCACGACAATAGCGACACATCCATTCCTGTCCGCAACAAAACCGCGCTCGCAGGTCCAGCCCGAATCCGAATAGTCATCCGTCAGATAGGCATGAGCCGGCAGGTCGATGGCGGCGCAGGCGTTTCCGTCCTGCAGATAGCCGCGCGCGCATTGCCAACCGTATCCCGACGCACGAAGAAAGGCGTTTTCCGGCACGAAGATTGCAGCGCAATGCGAGGCATCCACTTCTTCAAAGCCACGATTACAGGCCCAACCGACGCCGTAGGATCGCCCCGTCAAATAGGCGTTCTCGGGCACAGCTATTTCATCGCATAATCCGTCGTTCTCACGGTATCCCAGATCACATTCCCACCCCTCGCCGTATCTCCACGCATGGGCGTTTTCGGGCATGGATCCCGTTCCATCCTGGGCGACCACCGGGAGGGCGAAAGAGACTTGGACGCCGATAAAAACGGACATGCCGATGGCCAGCCGTCCCGGTAGCGTCCTGTTCGATGTCTTGTCGATCATCATCGCCCGTTCCCTTTCGGCCTCTTGCCAGTAATCCTGTTCCGCTGCAGGTCTTTTCATCATTCTTGAGGAGGAGGTTTCAGTGCTGCGTGCCAGCAATCGGCGAAGCGGCACAATGGCAGCTTCGTTCGCAAGTCCCGTCTCAGTGGCCGAAACCACCACTAGAGCCCCGGGATTGTGCCGGCCGACACCATGTGTCGCATTTCAGGTTTCTAGATCGCACCGATCGGCGCGATCGCCACGAGGCCAATGAAATTACCGCAGATGCGAGGATGGTGCGCCGGCGCCCATCAAAGGGACAACTCGATGAGTGCCACGGCCTTCAGGGCCTGTTCTTTCCGGCGATAGTCGCTATGGAAAACGCCATCAACCGTCACTTCCCAGAATTCGTTTCTCTTTACGAGCTGGACTCGGGCGGATTCGGCAGCTTTGTCGACACGATCGGTTGTGTCGGAAGGCAAGCGCGAACCCGTCTTAATCGATGTCACAGCCCGTCACATCCCGTGTGGATTGGTCTAGAGCGCTAACGGAAGGCTCAAAGCTCCAGCTCTGCGAGGCAGGCCGTAGCGAGGTCCCGATCCGCAGCGTCCTTGCCCGGCATCGTCGCCCAACCGGTGTCCATGAGGACGGTCTTGCGCCGATAGGTTTCCGCCGCCTTGATCGTCGCCAGTTTTGTCAGGCGTTCCGGGTCAGTCTTGGCCATTTGGAGACAAACGGGCACCATCGCCGCCACAACTTCGTCGTGAGCCATGCTCACGGCCCTGTCGTTTGCAGTTCCGCCAGTCACCCAGCCTCCCCAAGAAAAGCCAACGATGGCGACAAGAACCGCGCCAATGATTGCCCCATAGATTCCGGGCTTGATCCATGCCGGTGCTTTCATTTCAAATCCTCCAAGGAAAACTGCTGCTCGCCGCCATGAAAGGGCGAGCTTTCGATTGTGTGGTTGAGGTGTTCGAGATCGCGCTTGGCAATCTGGTCCGATCGCCGTCGTGCGGTGAGTCTGTGCTACCGCGAACAACACCTTGTACTTTTTTACATGCTGTTCGGCAGGGACGCGCTGATCCAGGTTAGTGTCGGCAGCGATCGGGCTCGGAAGGGTTTTACTTCGTCCGGGAAGCGTTCGGTCACTTGCCCTGCCGAGATGCCGGGGGTGCCCGTCATCCGAGCAATGGACCACCCTGATCCAGATAGGCGGTATCGAATCCTGCGAAATCGACGAGCCTTTCGTGATTTTCGAACGTCACCCGACCATTGCGGAACGTCACCAGTCCGCGCTCGCGCAATTGTCTCAGCACGCGGTTCACGTGAATGGCGCTGAGGCCCAGTGCGTCGGCCAGATGATATTGCGTGAGCGGACAATCGTAACCGTCCTTGCTCCCCATTCCGACCAGGGCCAGCCGAGCCCCCAGTTCCAAAAGGAAATGCGCCATGCGGGACTCCGCATCGCGACGCCCAACGCTGACCAGATGCTCGACAACCATCGCTTCGTCCCGCGAGGCCGCCCAGAATATGGCTGTCGCCAGTCGCGGCGTATCCGCGAGTGCCTTGAGAAAATCGCTTGCGAGAACCTCCGCCGCCTCGATGTCGGCAATTGGCTCGAAGCTGTGATCGGACGTACGCAGCAAGGCGCTGCGCAATCCCAGAAAATCTCCGGGTATCTGGAAATCGACGATCTGTCGCGACCCGTCGGGCTGGATCTTGTAGGAGCAAACCCAACCCGATGCGAGAATGTAGGCAGCCTGCCTGGATTGCCCCTGTTGCACCAGATCGCGCCCGGCGAGGAAAACCTTGCGACGCCGATGCAAGCCGGCGAGAACGGCGAGTTCGGCATCGGACAACGAGACGAAGGCGGAGAGCTTTCGCGCGAGCGGGCTTTGGTCCGTCATGCTCATGGCCTTTTCCGTCACCATTTGTCGATCTGCTGAGAAAGCCATGCCAAGGCTGCTTTCCATCAGTCCAGCATAACGCCTTTTCTGAAAAGATGTCGAAGCTCTGAAGGCTGCGGCGACCTCACTCGTCGCCGGGAAAAAGGACATGCCCGATGACGGACCAGGAAGAATACGCAGGTATGGCCGCGCTTTCGATTTGCGAAGCACTGTTGCTTGCCTTGAACGATCGCGCGGTGCTCCCCGAGTCCGAGATAGTGGGCATTCTTCGGGATGCCGCCGCAACACACGAGAATGCGGCGGAAACCGGCGACGACAGGGAGACGCATCTGGCCGTTGCCGGCCTGATCAATAGCATCATTTCCGGAGGCAACTCGGTTCGAAGATCGTAATCCGGCCTCGGCTCCTGCACTACCGTTCCTCTTTCTCCTGCACTCTTGGATCCCAATGGGACGTTGACCAGTACCTTGCCGAGAGCGCCCTGGATCAATCTGGATTGTCATGCCACAGTCTGGAAAAGACCCTGCTGATATCGATGGTTGCGTCCCCCGCAACCAACAAGAAAAGCCCGCCTTGTGGCGGGCTTTCTGCTATCTGGATGGTGGTCCGGCGAAAAGAAACCCGCTTACGACCCGAAATAGGACAACAAGAGCGTGTCGAACCAGCGTGTCGGCAGAATGCGTCTCAGGACGAGAAGCAGGACGGCGCCGCTGCCGACGCGGTAGATGGTGCGTGGGCGCTTGGCCTCGACGGCGTTTCTTATGGCCCGCGAGACAACGGTGGGCTTCGAACCCGGCATTTTCTCGCTGGATTTGGCCATGGCGGCGGCCAGATCGGCATAGGCGCCCTGGCCCGAGGTCTTTGCGAGCTGGTTTTGCAGGACGCCGTAAAACTCGGTTTCAATCACGCCGGGCGCGATCAGGATCGCATCGAGGCCCTTGCCCCTGATCTCGAGCCTCAGACTGTTGGTGAAGCCTTCGACGAAATGCTTCGAGCCGTGATACCAGGCGCCAAGCGGCGAATAGACCGACCCGCCGATGGACGAGATGTTGATGATGCGGCCCGTTTTGCGCGCCCGCATATGGGGCAGGATCAGTTGGCACATGCGCGCCAGCCCGAAGACGTTGACCGCCATCTGCGCCCTGGCGACATCCATGGGTACGTCTTCCACCGCGCCATAAAGCCCGTAGCCGGCATTGTTGATCAGAACATCGACACGTCCCTGTTCGGCGATGATCGTTTCGATGGCCGTGGTCATGGACGCATCGTCGGTCACGTCCAGTTCCAGCGCGTGCCCGCCGGCCGCCGCGATTTGCGCCATCTGGGTGAAGCGCCGCGCGCCGCCATAAACGATGTGGCCGGCCGCAACCAGATCGAGGGCTGTCCTGAGCCCGATGCCGGACGAGGCGCCCGTGATGAGAATGACCTTCTTGTCCATTGTTCCGCTACTTTTCCAGTTCCACTCTGTTGTCCGGATTTTGACCGCCGGCGCAGTTCATGCGATAGTAATGACCAACGGTCAGTTATTTAAATGACCGCTGGTCATTTGTAAAGCAGAATGGGGACTCACTCTGAGCAGGCAGGTATCTTGTTGAAAGATATAGCGAAAAGAGCACGAACCGATTTGCAGAAGCGTGATCGGCGCTCGGAGATCCTCTCGTCTGCGCGCCATCTGATTTCCATGTCCGGCTTCGATGGCCTGACCATGAGCGGGCTTGCGCGTGAGGCCGGTCTCGCCAAGGGCACGCTTTATTTATACGTCCGGACCAAGGAGGAAGTGTTTGCTCTCATCCTTGCCGACGATATCGACAGGTTCACGGCCGGGGTGGTTCCTCATGCCGGATCGGACGAGGCTTTGATCGATGCGATCGTAAGCCAGGTTGGGGAGCTGCCATTGCTCCTGCCGCTTCTGGCCCGGCTGACGACGACGATCGAGATCAATCTGTCGGAAGAGGTTCTCATTGCGGTGAAGCGAACCGCCTGGCAACAGCTGAAACGGATTGCCGAGGCTCTGATTGAAACGCGAAACATGCCCGAGGCGGTGGCGGTCGATGTGACCCAGGCGCTTTTCCTCGCCCTGCAGGGGGCAGCGCAGTCCTGCGTCCGTCCCAGCACGGGGATTGACACGCTGCCGGCCGACGTGCGCGAGATTTACGCACGTTCGGATTTCGACAGGACCTATCGCCTCGTTGCGCGCCTTGTGCTCGCTGGTGCGGCCCGCGTCACGTCGCCGGCTTGAAAACGGACGGGACGACGCTTTACCCTTTGCGCCAGTTGAAAGGCCATCCGCGTGCCGGCAGGCCGAACCGAGGAGAAAAACGTGAACCGCACACTTGCTCGTCTGCTCATTTTCGCTGTTGCATCGCTTGGCACAACTGGACTGGTCGAGGCGCAGTCCCGAAACGACGGACGCCTGTTTTATGAGATGGCGGTGACCAATGCGGGCTCACGCAGCCAGGGACTTGAAGGCACGCTTTATGACGCTGCCGGAAATGCCGTGACGGTGGCGCCGGGCGAAACGGTGGAAACCGATATCGGCACCTTCATCATGAACGCATGCGCGGTTCCCTGGGATTCCTGCGGCATGTACCGCAAGAACGATAAAGAGGACGAGGCCGTCGATATTTTCCTCACGATGGACTCCGTGCCGTGGGAATTCAGGCTCTACGTCATCGCCGAAGGATCGCGCAGTGAGGGCTGGCGCGGCGAACTCTGGCATGGCGACCAACAGGTGATGCCGGAGGGAACCAAGCCGCTGGCGACGGCCCTGGGGCATTTCCTTCCGCGTGGCGACGCCCAGATGCTCTGGGACTGGTCGGGCTGGATCCCGGCGAGCTGGGCCGCCGAATAGTCCAGCCTGCCGTTCTGGCCGCCCAGGCCAGGGTGGCCTGATGCGAAAAAACAACGTTTCGGCAATCTCTGGACCGTTACGCGTCGATTTGCGCGCAACGGTCCCATGGTTTTTTTATCTCGAGCGTGACTATTGTCGCCCGTATTCAACAGGCAGGCACAAGAGCAATGTCAGACGACAAACTCAGAGATCAGCTCAAGACGGCGATTGCGACGAGCGTAAAGACCTCCAAGAAGCCCAAGGACATTCTCAAACTCGTTCGCAAGAAATACCCCAAGGCAAAATCCAAGGACGTGGCGCTGGCGGCTTTTTCCTTGATGATCGAGGTTGCGGATCAGGACGGCGAGCTTGCCGACGCCCTTTACGAGGTCGGACTGTCAGAGCGCGGCGCCTATGACCCGCCGGAGTCCACGAGCGACGAGGGCTGACTCTCTGCCGCCTAGGCACGGCCAGCCGGTCGAGAAAGGCCAGCATGATTTCGGCCGCGGGGATGGGCAAAAACGGTGCCGATCGCGTCGGGCAAAAGCCCCTTGGCCGCAACAGTCATTAATACGCGGAACGTTTTGACGATCGACTGCGGGATCTTGTTGTCCGAACCGGCGGCATAAACGGCGTCTTCCGAACCGCTTTGTGTCCGCCGGTCGATGGTCCGGATCCGGCGTGCCGCTTTCGTGACGAACCTGATTGACGTATCGCCGGACGGCGAAACTCAACACCATCGGTTTGTGACTGATACATATCAGCGCCGTGACACCCGGATCGATTTATCAGTGTTCTGTCATCGCCTTACAAGAAAAAACCCGTTTATTGTCTCGAAGATATAATTCTTTGGGTAACTGTAGATTTTATGCTCGCATCAACGCTACGTGTTCTTGCCGGAGCAACTTAACATTTGTGCAATTTCCTCTATGTGAAAATGCATTTCGTTCAAAAGCTCGTGTTCGTCTGTCTTGAGCAGTGAGGAAAGGTGACATGAAACACGTCCTGGTTGTCGATGACGACGAATTTGTTCGGGTTTCGCTCAAGGAAATACTGGAGCGCGCCGGCCATTCCACGGAACTTGCCGTCAATGGCGACGATGCCATGGACAAGATCGACCGCCGGAAACCGGACGTGATTTTCCTCGATATCGTCATGCCCGAAAAGGAAGGCATGGAGACGCTCCTGGAGCTCAAGCGTGTCAGCCCGGAAATCAAGATCATCATGATCAGCGGTGGCGGCAGCTTCCATGATACCAACGACTACTATATGGCCGCCGAACTGTTCGGCGCCGATGCCGTCCTGAAAAAGCCATTGCGCGGTTCGACGGTTCTCGAGGCTCTGGAAACGATCCTTAGTAAGGAAGATTCCTTCCCGATGGGCTGATGCCCGCTGGAGGAAACGTCTGCCCCCCTTCAAAAGCTGGTGGCATCGCGTCGGCCCAATCCTACAATCTGGCGACGGCTTCGCTGACGCGCGCGAGCTCGGGCGACAGATGGGTGGCCGTTTGCCTGACCATTGCCCAATCCTTTTGTCCGGCCGCGCTTTCAAGCGTACGGCAGGTTTCAGCCAACGAAAAAGCCCCGACCGTTAAGGCTGACGACTTGAATCTATGCGCCATCCTGTTGGTCGCTTCCGCGTCGTTTTCGGCAATGCAACCCAAAATGTCCGGGATGGTGTCTTTGCTAAAACTCAGGAATTTTTCCAGAATCTGACGTATTCTTTCGTCATCGTCCACGAAGGTTTCGCGAAGCAGTGAAAGATCGAGCACGGGGTGATCCGAATCACTGTCTATTTTTCTCAGATTTGTATCATCTGTCATTATAGATGAGTGAAACGATTTCACTTTGTCTCTCCCAGACATTCATGAACGCATATTATTTAATTGAAATCATGAATAATTCGTCATCACCGGCCACAACGCAGAAATAAGAACCGTCAATACCTTGTTTTATTGGGATGCAAGAAGGCGTAAAGGTGTGAGTATTTGTTAGAAAAATTAAACAGAGTGGAAACTTAGCAGAAAATAGAAAAATGACATTACAGAACATTTTGAAAAAATGACATTTCGGGTAAAAGAATCGCTCGTTTTTTCCAGAAGGGACAAAGAAATGAGACTAAATAATGAATTTAGAAGAGTTATAAAAAGATATGTGCATTCAGATTGAATCGAAAAAGCATTTCGATAAACTTCATTCATCACGATCAAAATATCATGATAACGAAGTCATGAGTCATATTATCATGACAAATGGCACCACAGAATCGGGTTTATTGCAATAAATGAATTGACAAAACAAAACATGACATTTGGAATTACAAATAAAAAATCGATCTTTTCAAGGAATGCGCGAAGAAGTTACAATTCGTTAATAGTTGACATTGAAAACTTGCATGACTGTTGGGTATTGCGTCCGGTCGTCACTCCGGATCTGTGAGAACAAAACATGCAAGAGGCTGGATTACGGGAGACTGCTGGAGGCACTGCCGGTCGGGAATCAGTGCGGGACGGCGTTTTGGGAGCGGCGCGTCTTTTTTTGATCTGCCGGACCGGAACCCGTCATTTCGCCGTCGAGACGTGCGATGTCATCGAGACGCTGCGCCCCTTCGCCATTGAGGCTCTGGCTGACGTTCCGCCATTTGTGCGTGGCTATGCCATGATCAGGGGAAAGCCGGTCGCGCTCGTCGATATCGGCATGCTCTTGGGTGAGGCCGGCGCCGATCACCAGCGGATCGTGACGGTGCGCGCGGGAAAGAACAACGTCGGGCTTCTTGTCGATGCGGTCATCGATCTGCGCGTTTTTCCCCCCGATCTTTTGTCGGACATGCCGGCGCTTTTCGGCAGCAACGAGGCTTTCGAAGCGATTGCGACGCTGGACGAAGAATTGGTCGTCTTTCTCAAGGCGGCCCGAGTGATTTCCGAGGACGTGCTTGCAAAACTGGAAGAGCAGGCAGGTCATACATGATCGCAAGTGAAGGGCGGGACGACATCGAACGCTTCCGAACCCTGATCGGACAGCGTGTCGGGCTTCGTTTCGAAGACGGCAAGGCGGCATTTCTGTCGGGCGTTCTCAGTCGACGCCTGAAAAAGCGTGGGTGCGACAGCACCATCTATTTCAGGTGGCTTTCCGACAGCTCGGCAGGGGAGGAATGGGGCGAACTGGCCCGCGAACTGACGATCGGCGAAACTTATTTCTTCCGCAATATCGAACAGTTCCGTGCCCTGGCGGAGATCGTGCTGCCCAAGCGGCACCAGTTGCGCGCGGGCCGGCCCCTGCGCATCCTGTCCGTTGGCTGTTCGACTGGCGAGGAAGCCTATTCCCTGGCGATCGTCTTGCGCGAAACCCTGCCCGAGACTTGGCAGAACGCCGAGATCTATGCCGCCGACATCAATCCGTTTGCGCTCGAAAAGGCCGGCCGGGCGCAGTATACGACCTGGGCGCTGCGCGAAACGCCGGCGGATCTCAAATCGCGCTGGTTTCATATCGAGGGCACGCATGTCGGGCTCGATCCATCTATCAGCCGGGCGGTGCGTTTCGAGACCTGCAATCTGGCCAGCGATGCCTCAGAAACGTTGCAGCGCGGCAGCTACGACGTCATCTTCTGCCGCAACGCCCTCATGTATTTCGATCCCGCCCAGATGATCGCGGCGGTCGAGCGCATCGCCGATGCGCTTGCCCCCGGCGGCTTTCTGTTTCTCGGACATGCCGAGACACTGCGCGGCGTCTCCGAGCGGTTTCAGATCTGGCACACCCACAACACGTTCTATTACGAACGCAAGCCCTCAGTGACGTCCGAACGCGACAGGACCGTCACGATGCCGCTCCGCATCGAGCACCCTTCCGATATCCGTGTTGGCGGCGATACCGGCTGGTTCGAGGATATCCGCCGCGCCAGCGAACGCGTCGCCGCGCTGGTTCCAAAAGGCGATCCCGATGACGCCGGTGTGTCTTTGCCGGTTACCCGGTTCGATACAGCTTCGGTGCTGGACCTGCTGCGCAAGGAACAGTTCGACATCGCCCTGAAGACCGTTCGCGAGGGGGTTACGGCCGCCGGTTCCGATCCCGAGCTGAGCCTCATTGAAGCGACCCTGCTCATGCTGTGCGGGCAGTTCGATCAGGCGCAGAACATGGCGGCGGAGCTGCTTTTGGGCGACGATGGCAATGCCGGCGCACATTACATCATCGCGCTGTGCCAGGAACACATCGGGCATAGCGAGCGTGCCATGGCGCATCATCGCCATGCCGCGCGGCTGGATCCGAGCTTTGCCATGCCGCGCTTGCATATGGGCCTTCTGGCGCGCCACGCCGGAGACGACGCGACCGCCCGCAAGGAATTCGCCCGGGCGACATTGCTGCTTGAAGCCGAGGAACCGCACCGGCTCGTCCTGTTCGGCGGCGGTTTCAGTCGCGAGGCGTTGATGACCCTTTGCAGCACGGCGATCGAACCCCGCGAGGCACGGAAATGACGGAAAACGTGGGCGTATCCTACCGGTGGGCGGAAGAACTCAGACACGAATTCGATCTGAGTTTCACCCAGCCGCCAGATGAAACCGGAAATGCGGATATCGGATTTCTTGCGATTGGCATCGGTGAGATCCGCTATGCGCTGAGATTGTCCGAGATCGCCGGTCTTTATACCGGCAAGCGGATTACCCCGGTGCCTGGCGCCAAGCCGGTCCTCATCGGCATTGCCGGTTTCCGCGGAACTGTCGCGCCGGTCTACGATTTCGGCCGTCTCATGGGCCATGCAGCCGGCAAGGTGCCGCGCTATCTCGTGCTCGCCGCGGCCGAACCTGTGGCGCTGGCCTTTGACACCTTTGCCGGCCAGTTCCGCGCCCAACCCGATGCGATCCGGTTCCGACAGGACAAGGACAAGGCACACGGCTTCACCGGCGAACTGGTTCAGACTGGCGACGGGTTCGTTTCCATTATCGATCTGAAGGCTGTTGTCGGCGCCATCGCTGCCGACACGTGAGACGCACCCATCAAACCGCCCTAACGGCGCGAACGGAGACAAAAAATGTTCGGCATGACGACTTTAGGCAAGTTTGACAAACTGACCGTCGGCAAAAGGCTGATCGTGGGCTTCGGAGCCGCGGCACTCACGCTCATTCTCGTCGCCGCCCTCAGCTATCGGAGCGTCACCCTTCTCATGGATGCGGAACGTTCAGTCCTTCACACGCAGAAGGTCCACGTTTCGCTGGTCCATCTCCTGTCCGATATGAAAGACGCCGAAACCGGAACGCGTGGCTTTCTCATCACCGGCAAGGACGCCTATCTGGAACCTTATGAGACGGGCAAGATCGACGCCTACTCGGCGTTCGAGCAGGCATATGCCCTGACAAAAATCGGCGCGGTGTTGGAGCGGCTCGACAAGGTCAAGCCACTGATGGACCAGAAATTCGCTGAACTGGCCAAGGTAATCGACATCCGCCGTGCACAAGGCCTGGAGGCGGCAAAAGCATTTGTCGAAAACGATCTCGGCAAGACCCTGATGGATCAGATCCGGAGTCTTGTCGATGACGCCGAACAGATTGAGGAGACGCTTCAAAAGGAGCGCCTGGACGCTGCGGACCAGAGTGCCGGTCTGGCCATGACGATCACCCTGTGGGGCGGTCTTCTCGGCATGATCGCAATCATTGTTCTCGGCTATTTCATCGCCCGCTCGCTGTCGGTCCAGATCGGCACGGCCGTGGGCCAGGTCAACGGATCGTCGTCCGAATTGCAGGCCGCCGCCAACCAGCAGGCCGCAGGCGCCAAGCAGCAGGCCGCCGCTATGACCGAAATCAGCACCACCATCAGCGAGCTTCTCGCCACCTCGCGCCAGATTGCCGAAAGCGCCCAGCGTGTCGCCCGTAATGCCGAAGACACGGCGAAAGCCGCGCAGTCCGGACATGGCACGGTGGATACGACGCAAGGCTCGATCTCCTCCATCAAGACCCAGGTCGACCAGATCGTGACGCACATGCTCGAACTCGGGCGCAAGTCGCAGGAAATCGGTGCGGTGCTCGACATCGTCTCCGAACTGGCCGAGCAGACCAACATCCTCGCCATCAATGCCACCATCGAGGCGGCGGGGGCCGGCGAGGCGGGCAAGCGCTTTTCGGTCGTTGCCGAGGAAATCCGCAAGCTCGCCGATCGCGTGGGCGAGTCGACCAAGGAGGTGCGCGCCCTGATCGACGATGTGAGAAGCGCGGTCAACACTACCGTCATGGCCACCGAAACGGGCTCCAAGGCGGTCGACGCCGGTTCGCGCCAGTTCACCGACGTCGCGTCCGCCTTCAAGCAGATCACCACGCTCGTCACCACCACCACCGATGCGGCCCGCGAGATCGAACTGTCGACCAAGCAACAATCGACGGCGGTGGAACAGGTCAATGTCGCCATTTCCAACATCGCCCAGGCGTCGGTGGAGACTGAAACGAGTGCCAGCCAGACGCTGCAAACGGTGTCGCAACTGGCCAATCTGGCCCGGGAACTTCTCGAGATCATCCAGCCCCCCAAGGCGGCGTGAGGCATCCCGAAAATGGCTGTGGACCCCTATAGGTATTTCCGCCCCGAAGCCAAGGAGATCCTCGAGCAGTTCTCCCGTGGTACGCTTGATCTCGAAAAGGGCAGCGATGTCGCGGCGACCGTGCAGAAGCTCCTGAGACTGGCGCACACGCTGAAAGGGGCTGCCCGCATCGTCAAGCAGAACGAGATCGCCACTGAGGCGCATGCGATCGAGGATGTGTTGATGCCGTTTCGCGATACGGCGGAAGCTGTCGCGCAGAGCCATATCGATGCGGTTCTCGAACATGTCGATGCCATTGCCACAGGCGTTGCGGCGTTGTCGGCTCCTGGCGAAGGCACGTCGGCGCCTGATGCTGCTCCTTCGGCGCAGACCCAGGCCGCTGTCAGTGGCGACGCGTCCCAACCGGTGCACTCGAGCGTTCGCACCGATATCTCCGAACTCGACACCATGCTGGACGGCGTCGCCGAAGCGCGTGCGCTCATGGGCGGGTTGCGCGGTGCGACCGAGGGAATGGACGAGATCAGCCGGACCGTCTCCGATCTGGTGGAAAAGCTCGAATTTGCCCAGATCAGCGGTGCCGGGAGACGGGCCAGTCTCGACGATCCGTTGTCGATCGCTGAAAAGCTCAGGCGCAGGATCGGTGTCGTCGAGCGCGTTCTCGACACGGGCATCGATCGTGTTGACCGTGAGTTGCGTCAATTGCGCGAAGCGGCCGAACGCCTGCGTCTGGTGCCTGCGGCCGACATGTTCACCTCGCTCGAACGCATCGCGCGCGACACCGCGTTGGCCCAGGGCAAGAAGATCACCTTTTCCGCCACAAGCGACGACATCCGTCTCGACACCCGCGTGCTCGAATGCCTGCAGCATGCATTCATCCAGATCGTCCGCAATGCGGTGGCCCACGGTATCGAAACGCCGGATGCCCGCCAGGCCGTCGGCAAACCACAAGCCGGCGCCATCGCGCTTTCGGTCACGCGGCGCGGTCGCCGGATCGTGTTGACCTGCACGGATGACGGGCGTGGCATCGATCTCAACGGTGTCAGGGCCGCGGCGCAGAAACGCGGTCTGTTCGACATGCGAAACGGTCTGCCGGACGAACGGGAAACCCTGAACTTGCTGCTGCGCGGCGGTATCAGCACGTCCGGTGCGGTGACCGAACAGTCCGGGCGCGGCGTCGGGCTCGATATCGTGCGCGAAGCCATCGCAAAGCTCGGCGGGGCGGTGGAGTGCAAGAGCGAAACGGGATGCGGCACCAGCTTCGAGGTGATCATTCCGCCCTCGCTGGCCGCGATGGACGCGCTGTTCGTCGATACCGGCGAAACCGGCATCATGGCCGTCCCCCTGTCAGCCGTCCGCGCCACACTGCGTCTCTTGAGGACCGACATCACCCGGACGGAAAACGGCGCGTCAATCCTGTTCGGGGATGTGATCATTCCCTTCGCCCCTCTGTCCGCGATCCTTCACGCCAGGTCCGCGACAGGCGCCCGCAACTGGGCGACATTCATCGTCGCCTTTGAAGACACATTGGCGGCAATCGGTGTCGAACGGCTTTTGGGAACGGCGAGCATCGTCACGCGGCCCTTGCCCCGGCATATGAGCGCCAGTCCCCTTGTCACCGCCGTGTCGCTCGATGCGGACGGCAATCCGCAACTGGTACTCGATGCCGAAAAGCTGGTCGAGGCGGCCCGGAACGGGGCCGATGCCCTCGATGAGGAGGAGGCACGAACCGAAGTCCTGGTCGTCGACGATTCCCTGACCACGCGCATGCTGGAGCAAAGCATTCTCGAATCGGCCGGCTACGCCGTCGACACGGCCACTTCCGGCGAGGATGCGCTCGTCCGCGTCGGTAAGAAGCGTTACGCGCTGATGCTTGTCGATGTGGAAATGCCCGGCATGGACGGCTTCACCTTTATGGAACATATCCGGGCCGATGCGCGAACGCGCGACATTCCGGCCATTCTCGTCACATCGCTCAACGAACCGCAGCATCGCCAGCGCGGCCGGGACGTCGGGGCACAGGGCTATATCGTCAAGAGCGAATTCGACCAGTCCGAGCTTTTGGAAATGATCCGTCCTTTGGTGGCATGATGGTAAAACTGCGCGTTCTGGTTGCCGAAGATTCTGCGACCGTCCGTGGGCGGATCGTCGACGTGCTTGCCGCTTCGGACGATATCGAAGTCATTGGCGAAGCAAAAAACGGGCTCGAAGCGATCGAGATGACCGAGACCGAGCGACCGGACGTCATCACCATGGACATGATGATGCCGGTGATGACGGGATTGGCCGCGACCGAATACATCATGGCCCACCGGCCGACCCCGATCCTCATCGTATCCGCTTCGTTCAATCGGGGCGAACTCTACAAGATCTACGATGCCCTGGCGGCCGGCGCCGTCGACGTGTTCGAAAAGCCGAACGGAGAGGAGATCGAGGGCGAGTGGGAGCGGGGCCTGATCGCCGCCGTCCGCATGACCGCCCGCATCAAGGTGATCACCCATCCGCGCGGGCGCTTCAACGCCCCGGCTGAACTCGGTCTGGTCGGCGCGCCGAAATCGGTGCCGACGGCGCAGCCCGGCGCAATGCCCGAAATCGTGGCGATCGGCGCCTCGACCGGCGGCCCGGGGGCCATACATGCCGTGCTCAGCCAGCTTTCACCGGTCTGCAAGACGCCGATCCTCGTCGTTCTTCACATGAACGCGCCGTTCGGAACGGCCTTCACCGACTGGCTCGACGCCCAGATCGACCGCAGCGTCGTCGAGGCCAAGGACGGCATGCCGGTTGCGGAGCTGGCGGGATGTGTCGCGGTAGCCCCAAGCGACAGGCATCTGGTGGTCAGCAAGGGGCGGATGCGCCTGACCATGGACGCGGAACGTCATTCCTGCCGTCCCTCGGTCGACGTTCTGTTCGATTCCGTTGCGCGCGAATATGGACCCAGCGCCTTCGGTTGCCTGTTGACCGGCATGGGCAAGGACGGTGCGCTCGGCCTTCTGAACATCCGCCGCGCCGGCGGTGTCACCATCGCGCAGGACGAACAGACTTCGGTCGTTTACGGCATGCCTCGGGAAGTAGCGATTCTCGGCGCGGCCAAGCACATCCTTCCGCTCGATGAGATCGGGCAGCGCATTTCCAACCTGTGCTCACTCAGAATGGAGCCGGTTTCATGATCACAAGAGTTCTTGTCGTCGATGACAGCCTGACGGTCCGGATGGACATTTCCGAACTGCTGCAGGAAGCCGGTTTCGACATCGTTGCCTGCGCGAGCATTGCCGAGGCCCGCGCGGCTCTGGCCCAGGACGTTTTCGGCCTGGTCGTGCTCGACGTCATGCTGCCCGATGGCGACGGCATCGACCTGTTGAAGGAAATCCGCGCCGCGCCGGAAACGGCGAACATCGCGGTTATGGTCCTGTCGACCGAATCCGAGGTCCAGGATCGCGTCCGCGGTCTGTCGACCGGTGCCAACGACTATATCGGCAAGCCCTATGATTCCGGCTATCTGGTCGGGCGGGCCAAGCAGTTGATGCGCAGTGCCGGCACCTCGGCTCTCGGGGGGCAGAAAACCATCCTGCTGATCGATGACAGCCGGACCTTCCGCGAAGAGCTGAAGGCGGCGCTTGAGGATGCGGACTATCACGTCGTGACGGCGAACGATGGCGAGGAAGGACTGCGGCTCGCCGCCGACATCCGTCCCGACGCCGCCGTGGTCGACGGCACGTTGCCGGGAATCGACGGGCCAACGGTCATCCGGCGCATGCGGCTCGATGCGGCCTTGCGCGAACTGCCCTGTTTCCTTCTGACCGGGTCCGAGGAACGCGGCGCCGAAGTGCAGGCGCTCGAAGCGGGCGCCGATGCCTTCGCACGCAAGGACGACAATGTCGGCATCGTGCTGGCGCGGATCGCCGCCATGTTGCGCGCCTCCGGGTCGCGCTCCGTGGGTGGGGATACGCTCAGCCTGCAGGGGCCGAAAAAGGTGCTCGCGGTCGATGACAGCGAAACCTATCTGCAGCATCTCGGGGAGGCTCTGCGCTCGGAAGGCTACGAGGTGGTCCTCGCCCGTTCCGGAGAGGAGGCGCTGGATCTGCTCGCCGTCGATCCGGTCGACTGCATCCTGCTCGATCTGATGATGCCGGGCATCGGCGGCCGCGAGACCTGCTTGCGCATCAAGAACGCGCCGGCCATCCGCGATACGCCGGTGGTCATGTTGACCGCCGTCGACGATCGCGAGGCCATGATCAGCGGCCTCGGCGCCGGCGCCGACGACTACATCGCCAAATCCAGCGATTTCGAAGTGGTGCGCGCCCGGGTGCTGGCGCAAATCCGGCGCAAGCGTTTCGAGGACGAGCACCGGATCAGCCGCGAACAGCAACGCGCCGCGCTCGAGGTCCAGCTCGACCGGCTCAATCTCATGGGCGAGATCACGCGCGCCATCGCCGCGCGTTACGATCTCACCAGCATCTACCGCACCGTGCTCAACAGCCTCGAAGACCAGCTTCCCGTCGATTTTGCCTGCGTCCTGACGCTCGACGCAGGCGAAATCGGCACCGGCTACGGGACAAAAAGCGAAAAGTGCGCCCAGAAGTTCGAGACGTTCAACCGGATGGAACATTTCTTCGGCACGGACTGCGAAAGCCCCGACACCTATCGGGAACTGATCTATCACCACGACATTCTGGAGGTGGATTATCCCCTGGCCCAGGCGCTGGCCAAGGAAGGGATGCGCTCCCTGATCGTGTCGCCGCTCAAGGAAAACAACCACGTGTTTGCGCTCCTGATCGCGGTACGCGCGGCGGAAGGGGCCTTCAACAGCATCGATGCCAATTTCATCAGACAGTTGAGCGAGCATCTGAGTCTCGCCATCATCCAGGCGAAGCTGCAGCAAAGTCTGCAGGATGCCTATGACGATTTGCGCCAGAGCCAGCAGATCGTCACCCAGCAGGAACGTCTGCGCGCCATCGGCCAGATGGCCAGTGGCATCGCCCACGACATCAACAATGCCATGACGCCGCTGGCGGTCATGACCCAGTCTCTTCTCGAAAACGCTGAGAGCCACGCGCCGGAGGTGGTGCGCTATCTCGAACTGGCAAAACTGGTGACGGACGATGTTACCGCCACCATCCAGCGCATGCGCGAGTTCTATCGCGAGCGCGAGCCGCAGGTGGAACTGAAGCGGGTCGAGGTCAATCCCCTGATCGAGCAGGTCATCGACCTGACCCGCGCCAGATGGAGCGATATGGCCCATCACTCGGGCATCGCCATCACCGTCGAACGCGATCTGGCGCAGGAACTTCCGCCGATCATGGGCATAGAGAGTGAAATCCGCGAGGTTCTGACCAATCTCGTTTTCAACGCCATCGATGCCATGCCGGAGGGGGGAACGCTGACCGTCAGGTCACGCGCCGTGGCCGGAGACGGTGCGCGCGGTCGCGTTTTCATCGAGGTCGCCGATACGGGTGTCGGCATGGACGAACAGACCCTCAACAAGTGTACCGAACCGTTCTTCACCACCAAGGGAGAGCGCGGAACCGGACTTGGCCTCGCCATGGTTCACGGCGCCATCAAACGCCACGATGCCAGACTGGAGATCGACAGCACGCCCGGCGCGGGAACGACGTTCCGTCTCGATTTCGCCGACATCGATCTGCCGGTTTCAGGGGCGGACGAGGCGACATCCGCCGCTTCGCCGATCGTGGGGCTCAAGATCCTTCTGGCCGATGACGACGCGCTCATTTTGGAAGTCATGCAGGCGGCGCTGGAAAAGGAAGGCCATGTCGTCACCGCTGCTGAAGGCGGCGCCGCAGCCATTCAGACGTTCGAAACGGCCTTCGAGAGCGGCAATCCGTTCAACGTGGTCATCACCGATCTCGGCATGCCCAATATCAACGGCCTCGACGTGGCGCGGGCGGTCAAATCGCTGTCGGCGACGACGCCGACGATCCTGTTGTCGGGCTGGGGACGCAAGATGGATGCCGAAGAGGCGGATATCGACGATTTCGACTTTACCCTTTCCAAGCCGCCGCGCCTGCCCGAACTGAGGGCGACCCTGGCGGACTGCGCCAGAAAACTCGCTGCCACCTGAGCCTATTGGGGCAGCATCCGTTCAGTCTTCATTTTTCGCTGGACGAGGTAAGGCGTGCCAGGTGGAGGACCTGGCTGGCCGTACTGGTATCCGTGGCGAGCGCGTTGATGAAATGGCTGCGGGCGGCACCAAGAATGCTGATGGCCTTCTGCTCCGAAACGGCGATGCCAATGCGCAAGGGGACCTTGCACAATTGCTCGGGGCTGATGGCAAACAGCGTGTCCTCGCCCTTCCAGTGAACCCGTCGGCCATCGGCGTCGAAATAGCGCAACAGAACATCCCCGGCCGCATGATCGATCGCCGGGTCGTTCGGCGTCATGGCGGTATCGCTACGCGATTGCGCGGCGCCATGCGGACGGCCGATGCCGACCATCACCGCGTCGAGGCGATCCCACAGTTCGATGCTTTCACGGATGCGCGCGTCCTTGGCGAGCGCCTGGCGGGCGTCGCTGGCCAAACGATAGGGCACGTGAAGGAATTTTGGCGTGCCGTTCAGTTGCGCCGCCGCCTGGCGGGTGATCTCGCCAATCTGGAACTTCGTCGCGGCCTCCGGGATGCCGCCGCAAAGCGGCACCGTCGTGATGCCGTGAATGCTTGGCAGGCCGACCTGCAGAATCTGCCAGATGGTGTACCCCCAGCCCAAGCCCAGCACGGAACCGGCCCCGAGATCGGCCTGCTTCAGGAGCCGACCGACCGGATCGGCGATCGCGGCCATCGTTCCGGGCGGCGGTGCGCTCGGTACCAGGGCGACATGCGACAGGCCGAGCACCTCGCCCAACTCGGCGGCCAATTCTTCGGTACCGACGAAATCGCTGATCTGGATACGGACGATTCCCTCCTCCCGGGCACGACGAAGGAGCCGTGAGACGGTCGCGGTGGAAAGGTCCATCTGCTTGGCAATTTCCCGCTGCGAGAGGTCTTTTTCGTAGTGCAGGCGGGCGATCGTGTGGAGCAGGGTCCGGGAAGCGGTTGGCGGTGTATCCATTATTTTGTCCTTGCAATTCATTTCAGAAATAAGTTACCTTGCTCTTACGCGCATAGCTAAACCTTCGCCAGAGAGCGATGAGCCGTGCGATCGCTTGGAGATGCTAGTCTCCGGTAACCAGGGAGGAAATAGATGATTTTTCGAAAAGTGCTGCTGGCCTGTGCCGCTTTGTCCACAATCGCCGCTTTTGCCGCGACCACGAGTGAGGCAGCCGATCAGAAGACCGTCGCACTCGTTTACGGCATCAAGGGCGATGCCTTCTACGTGACCATGGAAAAGGGCGCGCGCGCCAAGGCCGAGGAACTCGGCGTCAACTTCCTCGCCGATGGTCCCTCGCAGTGGAATGCCGCGATCCAGACCCCGATCGTCGATGCCATGATCGCGCGCAGGGTCAATGGCCTCATCGCCGTGCCAAACGATCCCCAGGCAATGATTCCGGCTCTGCAGCGCGCCAACAACGCCGGTATTCCGATCGTCACGACCGATCAGTATATCGGTGATGGTGACTATGCGAACGGTGTGGTCACGTTCCCGCTCAGCTATGTCGCTTCGGACAATTTCGGCGGCGGCAAGCTCGCTTGCGAAACCTTGATCGACGGCCTGGGCGGCAAGGGCACGATCTACGTGCTCGTTTCAACGCCGAACGTTCCCTCTGACACGGCCCGTCGTGACGGTTGCCTTGCCGCGGTCGAGGAAGCCAGCGACGACATCGTGCTCGCCGGCGTCGACTACACCGAGAGCAACGCGGCCATCGCCACGCAGAAAACCCAGGCGGCGCTGCAGAAGAATCCCGACATCGGGGCAATCTTCGGCGGCAACCTGTTCAGTGCCCAGGGTGCTGCGGCGGCAGTGAAGACGGCCAATCTCACCGGTGCGGTCAAGATTGCCAATTTCGATGCGCCCGAACAGGCGATCGACGATCTGCGCAACGAGGTCATCGACATCGTCATCGCCCAGCAGCCGGCCCTCATTGGCGCGACCGCAGTGCAATATATCGTCGATGCGCTCGACGGAAAGACGGCCGATATTCCGAAGAAGCTGGCGACGCCTTTCGTCATTATCACGCGTGAAAACGTTGATACGCCGGAAGCGCAGGCGGCTATCTACAAGAACAACTAGGATATTCCTGTCGGATACTCGAACTTAAAAAAAGAGAGAAAAATGACGACGGAAACATCAAAGGGTGTGGGTGGCGATACTGTCGCCCCCACGACGTGGGTTAACCTGTTCAAGTTGATGAGTCGCTATTCTGCGTGGATATTCCTCGCGGTTCTCATCGCATTCTTCAGCGTGACCACACCGCATTTCCTAGATCTCTTCAACTTCCAGGCCATGGGCGCCAACATGGCAATCATATTGGTGCTCGCCCTTGGACAGACTTTCGTCATTATCACGGGTGGCATCGACCTGTCCGTCGGCTTCGTGATGGGCCTGGCGACGATCGTGATTTCGCTGATCATGCGTTCCATGATCGGCTATCCGCTGCCCGTGGCGCTTCTCGCAGGTGCGGCCGGCGGACTCAGCATTGGTCTGCTGGCCGGTATATTCAACGGTTTCCTCGTTGCGCATCTGGGCATCGTGCCTTTCATCGCCACGTTGGGCACCTATGGCATCGCGCAGGGTATCGCCTATGTGCTTTCCGGCGGCCCGCCGGTCAGTATCCCGCTTCCCGGGCTGGGCGAGCTTGGCAATGGCTATGTCGCCTATTGGCACGATACATTCGGGTTCAGCCTGTTCACAATGCCGAATGGCATCCCCGTGAAGGAGATCCGGAACGTTCAGGGCTACATCCCGCTCCAGTTCCTTTATGCCATCGTCCTTACCGTTTTCTGTGGCTGGCTGCTCGCCTACACCAAGTTCGGCCGTTACGTTTATGCCATTGGCGGCAACTCGAAAGCGGCCCTGCGCGCCGGCATTTCGGTCAAGCGCAACCTCATCAAGATCTACGCTCTTTCGGGAGTCATGGCGGCGTTTGCCGGTCTGCTCTACGTGATGCGCTACACCGGCGGTGTCGCTGACTCGGGTGATGCGTTGCTGCTTTCCTCCATCGCGGCAATCGCCATCGGCGGCGCCTCGCTTCTCGGAGGCGAAGGGCGGATCAGCGGTACGCTGGTCGGCGCCATGATCATCGCCGTCATTCAGAACGGGCTTGTTCTCTACGGTATCGATCCGTTCTGGCAATACACCGCCGTCGGCGTGGTGATCATTCTGGCCGTTCTCTCTGACAGAGCAAAAGCGAGGATTGAGTGATGGGCGAGGCAAAAAACTCCGCAATGCCGGTTCTGTCCTGTCGTGGAGTGGTCAAGCGTTTCGGCGGCGTCCTGGCCGTCAACAAGGTGGATTTCGACCTTAATCCCGGCGAGGTGCTGGCGCTGGTCGGCGACAATGGCGCCGGCAAATCGACACTGATCCAGGTTGTATCTGGTGTGTACCGTTGCGATGACGGCGAGATTTACCTGGAAGGAGAACGCCAGGATTTCACGACGCCGGAAGATGCGCGCCGCGCCGGCATCGAGACGATCTATCAGGATCTTGCGCTGTGCGACAATCTCACGGCCGCGAACAACATTTTCCTCGGTCGCGAGATTCCCAAGCGTCGTTTCGGTTTCTTTCCCGGCATCAACGAAGCCGAGATGCGCGAAAAGGCGCGGGATGTGCTCGACGAACTGCACATCCGCATTTCGGAACCCGGAGCGCCGGTGAGCAAGCTTTCCGGCGGTCAACGCCAGGCGGTGGCGATCTCGCGCGCCGTATTCTGGCAGGCGCGTGTCATGATCATGGACGAGCCGACCGCCGCGCTTGGCGTGCCCGAACAACGCAAGGTCATAGACCTTATTCGCACGCTCAAGGCGCGCGGCACGCCGGTCATCCTCATCAGCCACAACATGCAGGATGTCTTCGAAATCTCGGACCGGATCTGTGTGATGCGGCGCGGTCAGAACGTTGGCGAGTTTGTGACCGCCAAGACCGATTCAAAAGAGATCGTCCGCACCATGATCGGCGGATAGGAACCTGGGACGTATATCGATGACGAAATTCACAACCGCGGAATTGCGCGGTTATCAACAAGTATGCAATGCCGACGGCGCCATGGTAGCGATCGCCAGCGACCAACGTGGTGCGATGCGCGCCGTGCTGGCCACAGATCCGGCCGAAAGGGCCTCGATCAGCGATGACGATCTCGGCCGGGTGAAATCGGATATCGTCCGATACCTGGCGAGCCAGGCCTCGGCAGTCCTGCTCGATCCGGTGTGCGCTTTTCCGGGCGTCGTTCGCAATGGGACGCTGCCGCGCGATGTGGCGTTGCTCGTCGGTCTGGATGCGTCCGGCTACGACACGGATGCGTCCGGCTACAGGATGTCGCGTCTGATCAAGGGCGTGGGGGCGCGCCAGGTACGCGAACTTGGCGGTACGGCCGGCAAGATCATGGTCTATCTCCGCGCCGACCGACCGGAAGCGAACCGGCACAACATTGACATTCTCAAGCATTGCGTGACGGATTTCGCTCAGGAAGACGTGCTTCTGATCGTCGAATTCCTGACCTATTCTCTCGATGGCGAAGACGACGCAACCTATGCTGCGAAGATGCCGGAACTGGTGGAGGGCGGTGTGCGCATTGCGCTCGAATGCGGGGCCAAGGTTCTCAAGGTGCCATTTCCGGGAACCGCCCGGTCCTGCGCGACCATAACCGAGATGACGGGCAATGTGCCCTGGACGATCCTGTCGGCCGGTGTCGATCACAAGACATTTCTCGAACAGGTCAGGATCGCCGTCAGCAACGGGGCTTCGGGCGTCATTGCCGGACGCGCGTTGTGGAAGGACTGCATCTCTCTCGACAGCGCCGTCACCCGCGATCGGCTGACCAACCTTGCCGTACCGCGTTTGAAGGAGATCTACGGCGTGCTCCATGAGTGCTGGCAGCCCCGTGCCAACCTAACTGCTGAAACGGTGTGAACGATGGACGCGATCGGCGTCGATGTTGGTGGAACCAATCTCAGAGTTGCCCGTGTCGGCCAGGATGGAACCATTCTCGAGCAACGCTCCGAACGCACATGTGGTGATCCGGATGCCGCTCTTGCAGTGTTGCTCGGTCTGATCCGTGAGATGGACAAATCCTCGGTCGCAGGAATTGGCGTCGGTCTGCCGGGCCGCGTGGATGTCGCGGCACGCAAGGTTTGCTCCGGAGGCTATATCGACTTCTCCCGCGTCGACGTTGCCGCGACGCTGGAGCGCGAGATCGGTAAACCCGTGTTTATCGACACGGATGCCAATCTCGCGCTCCTGGCGGAATGGCGCTTCGGTGCGGCCAGAGGAATCGACAATGTCGTGCTGATGACCATCGGCACCGGCATCGGCGGGGCGGCCCTTCTCGGCGGCCGGCTGCTTCGCGGCCGCTGTTGTGGCGCGCAGCTCGGACACACAACCGTCGTGGCGAATGGTCAGGTCTGCAATTGTGGCCGAACCGGCTGTGTCGAGACGACGAGTTCGGGCACCGCACTCAACAGGCTGATCGCGGAGGCGGGCCTGCCGGCAAAGACCCGGGTCGAAGACGTGTTCGCCGATGCCGAGCATGGCAAGACCGACACCATCGATCTGCTGAGGGCCTGGGTTCTGCCTTTGCGTTCGGCGATCGACAGTATCGTCGCCGTCCTCGATCCAGAACGCGTCGTGCTCGGCGGCGGACTTGGCTGGGCTGCCATCAAGGCGCTATGCTACGCGCCGGCGATCTCGCCCTGGTTCCAGGCGCCGGTGGTCGCAGCCGAACTGGGCGACACTGCCGGTGTTATCGGCGGCGCCTGGGCGGCCTTGAATCCGGCAGTGGTGGCACCATGAAACGTGCGGTACTTGTCAATGGCGTGCCCGCAAGCGGCAAGACCACGGTTGCGTGTGCTTTGCGCGACAGGAGTGGCTGGCCGCTCTTTGCGCTCGACACGATCAAGGCACCCTTCTTCGATGAGATCGGAGCCGTGGATCGCAACTTCAACCGCAAGCTCGGGCGGGCGGCCTATGCGGCCATTTTCGACACGATCGCCGGTTTTCCTGATCCGTGCACGGTCATCGTTGAGGCCTGGTTCGGCTTTCAGCCACCAGACGTCCTGAAAGCACACCTGATGCGTGCCGGGATTGGCGAAACCATGCAGCTCTGGTGCCATGCACCGCCAGACATTATCGGCAAGCGCTATGGAGCACGTGTTCCAATGCGGTCACCACAGCATCCAGGGCTGGAGTATGTGCCGGAGCTGGTTGAGCTTGCGGGACGTGCGGAACCGATGGCCGGTTATCCGGTTTTTATGGTGGATACGACCAAGCCGCTTGACGTTGCAGCGATCCTCGACACGTTCCGCCGCTCCGGCTTTCCGCTTGCTTGACACCTCGGAGTTTTCTCGATGACAAACGGATCAGGCATCGTGCTTTCAGATGAGGAACGGGACGGGACCGCGACCACGGTTTTGCGCAATGCGCGGCGCGATCACCCGGACAATCCCGGCATTGCGTTCGATGCCGAGCCCGTGACCAGTGTGCGTGCAAATCTGTGTGCGGTTGAACGCCGGGCGGCAACACTGCCGACACGGCGGGTGGTGAAGAAGGATTATCAGGCGGCCTGGCTGGTGCGGGCCCTGCAATGCATCGACCTCACCACACTTTCCGGCGATGACACCGAGGGACGGGTCCGGCGGCTCTGCGCCAAGGCACGCCAACCGCTGAGACCGGACATCATCGAGGGTCTGGGGCTCGGCGACCATCGGATCACCACCGGCGCCGTCTGCGTTTATCACCGCTTCGTGGCCACAGCGAAGAAGGCGCTGGACGGGTCCGGTATTCCTGTGGCGGCTGTCTCGACGGCGTTTCCGGCAGGACTGGCACCGTTCGAGACGCGGCTGGCGGAAATCAGGGCATCGGTTGCCGACGGCGCCGACGAAATCGATATCGTGATCACCCGCGAACATGTGCTCACGGGCAATTGGCAGGCTCTTTACGACGAGGTGAAGGCCTTCAGGCAAGCCTGCGGGTCGGCGCATATGAAGACGATCCTCGGCACGGGCGACCTCAAGACCCTGCGTAATGTTGGACGCGCTTCACTGGTGGCGATGATGGCCGGCACGGATTTCATCAAGACGTCGACCGGCAAGGAGGGCGTCAACGCCACCTTGCCAGTGGCACTGACGATGGTGCGCGCCATCCGCACCTATCGCGAGATGACTGGCTACATCGTCGGCTTCAAGCCGGCCGGCGGCATTTCGACAGCCAAGGACATGATGAATTTCCAGTTTGTCATGAAAGAGGAACTCGGCAACATGTGGCTGCAGCCGGGGCTGTTCCGTATCGGCGCCTCCTCGCTTCTGGCCGATATCGAGCGCCAGCTCGAACATCATGTCACCGGCCGCTACGCCTCGTTCGATCATCACGCGCTGGCATAAAAGAGGAACAAGAGCCATGTCGATCGCTGAAATCCTCGAGACAATGGATTATGGCCCGGCGCCGGAAAGCGACACAGAAGCGCGCGACTGGATTGCCAGGCATGCCGAAGGCGCCGGGTTGTTCATCAACGGTGCCTGGGTGGCGCCGGATTCGGGTGAATGGCTGGAAACCCACGACCCCTCCACTGGAGAGCTTCTTATGCGGATCGCGCGCGGCGGCGAGAGCGATGTGGATACGGCGGTCGCGGCGGCACGCAAGGCGCAGCCCGGCTGGGCGCATCTTCCCGGCCACGAACGCGCGAAATATCTTTACGCCATTGCCCGGCTGATCCAGCGCCACAGCAGGCTGTTCGCCGTGCTCGAAGCCCTGGACAACGGTAAGCCGATCCGCGAGACGCGCGATATCGACATTCCGCTGGTGGCGCGACACTTCTACTATCACGCTGGCTGGGCGGAGCTGATGGACACCGAGCTGTCCGATCGCATCGCCGTGGGCGTGTGCGGCCAGATCATCCCGTGGAATTTTCCGCTGCTGATGGCGGCCTGGAAAATCGCACCGGCGATCGCGCTGGGCAACACCTGCATTCTCAAACCGGCGCGGTTCACGCCGCTGTCGGCGCTGCTTTTTGCCGAGATATGCGCGACGGCCGGACTGCCCAAGGGGGTGGTCAATGTGGTGACCGGAAACAACGCCACTGGCGAGATGATCGTCAAGCATCCCGGCATCGACAAGATCGCCTTCACCGGCTCGACAGGCGTTGGCCGCAGGATTCGTGAGCTGACTGCCGGTTCGGGCAAGTCCCTGACACTGGAACTCGGCGGCAAGTCGCCCTTCATCGTCTTTGACGATGCCGATCTTGATTCGGCCATCGAAGGCGTCGTCGACGCCATCTGGTTCAATCAGGGCCAGGTGTGTTGCGCCGGTTCGCGCCTTCTGGTGCAGGAGGGCATTCGCGACGCCTTCATCGCCAAACTGAAGGCACGGATGGAGACGCTACGTGTCGGGCCGCCGCTCGACAAGGCCATCGATATGGGCGCCATCGTCTCCAGGGAGCAGCTCGAAAGCATCGGCGATCTCGTCAAACAAGGCGTGGCGGAGGGGGCCGAGATCTTCCAGACGAGCGCGCCGCTTCCAACGACCGGCTGCTATTTTCCGCCGACGCTTTTGACCAATGTCGAACCCGCTTCAACCGTGGCGCGGGTGGAGATTTTCGGGCCGGTCGTGGTCGAGATGAGCTTTCGCACTCCGGATGAAGCGGTGCAGCTTGCCAACAACACCGAATACGGGCTCGCTGCCAGCGTCTGGTCGGAATCGATCAATCTGGCACTCGATATCTCATCCAAACTGAAATGCGGTGTGGTCTGGGTGAATGCCACCAACATGTTCGATGCGTCAGCCGGTTTCGGCGGCTACAAGGAATCGGGCTATGGTCGCGAAGGCGGACGCGAGGGCATTGCCGCCTACACCAAGCCACGCTGGACGAAAAACGCAAAGCCCTTGGTCGAGAAGGCGCCGACAAGGATCGGAACGGGGCTTGAACAGATTGCTGGCGGCATAGATCGCACGGCCAAGATGTATATTGGCGGCAAACAGGTTCGACCCGATGGCGGGTATTCCCGTGGCGTTGCAACGCCGACTGGCAAGCTCATCGGCGATGTAGGCGAGGGCAATCGCAAGGACATCCGCAACGCGGTCGAAGCGGCGCGCAAGAGCATGCCGAAATGGGCGGCAGCCTCACAGCATAATCGAGCGCAGATTCTTTACTATATTGCGGAAAACCTCGATGCGCGGGCGGCGGAATTCGCCCAGCGGCTGGGAATTTTGCGCGGCGTCGAGAGCGCCAAGACACGCCAGGAGGTCGATTGCAGCGTAGGGCGCCTGTTCCAGTGGGGCGCCTGGGCCGATAAATACGAAGGAGCAGTGCATCGTCCGCCCTTCCGTGGTCTGGCGCTCGCCCTGAACGAGCCGGTGGGGGTCATTGGTATCAGCTGCCCGGAAGAGCCGGGGCTTCTCGCTTTCGTCTCGCTGATGGGCGCGGCGATCGCTGCGGGCAATGCCGTGGTCATGCTGCCCTCGGAAACACAGGCGCTGATCGCCACCGATCTCTATCAGGTGATCGATACGTCCGACGTGCCGGACGGCGTGGTCAACATCGTGACCGGTGACAAACACGCGTTGGCGCTGGAACTGGCCAGACACGATGCGGTCGACGCGCTCTGGTATTTCGGCAATCAGGATGGGGCAGGCGCATTGGAAAAGGCGTCCGCCGGAAATATCAAGCAGACTTGGTGCGAAACATTGGTGCGAAACTGGAAGGATCCGGCCATCGGTGGCGGGCGCGATATCCTGATGCACGCCACTCAGGTCAAGAACATCTGGGTCCCTTACGGGGAATAGGGGGTTTTTAGGCCTGACGACCCCTGAAACCCGTCACGGCGACCGGCGATCAATTTCGATGATGCTCAAGGACATCAGGCGAAAAAGTGGACGTGTGCTTTCTCGCAAATGCAGATGCGAACACTAAAAAAAGATGAGCGCATCAGACGACATCGTGCGTTTTTTTCACCAAACCACCGCGGCCATCAAGAAAGAAAGCCTCGTGCTTTGGTGCAACCAAAGCGCCTGATGATCTCGAACAGATCACGCATTGGCTAAATCGTGTGATCTGCTCCAAGTTCTTGTTTTATCGCATTTCCGAACGGTGAACCGGTGTCCACTTCACCTGGAAATGATCTAGAGACGCAAACCCGATGAATCGAACAAAAAGCACTCGCTGGCGTTGATCGACAGATCGACGCTTTCGCCCGGTTTGACCCCAGCCATGCCGCGAAGCTGGACAGTCAGCGCTTCCTCTCGGCCGGCGTCGTCATAAACGTATGACACATCGCCAAGTTTTTCGACGACGGCGCATCTGACCGTCACCTTCCGCTCGCCGGACTGCGAATGGAAATGTTCCGGACGGATGCCCATGACGATGTCACTCGGCAATGTCGCGGACATGTTGCGCGGCTTTATCGCAAAATCCTTGATGCCGAGGCTCGGCACATCAATGAGCGCCGTACCATCCGCGCCCCGTCCCGTGAGTTTCGCCGCAAGCATGTTCATTTTCGGCGAGCCTATGAAACCGGCGACGAAGACATTGTCGGGATCGGAATAAAGCTCGTCTGGCGTGCCGATCTGCTCGATCCGCCCATCGTTGAGAACGACGATGCGGGTCGCCAGGGTCAGGGCCTCGGTCTGATCATGCGTCACATAGATCATGGTCGAGCCCAGATCCGAGTGCAGCTTGGCGATCTCGAGGCGCATCTGTACGCGCAATTTGGCGTCGAGGTTGGAAAGCGGCTCGTCGAACAGGAAGATCTTGGGATTGCGCACGATGGCGCGCCCGATGGCGACGCGCTGGCGCTGTCCACCGGAAAGGGCCTTGGGCTTGCGCTTCAGATAGGGCGTGAGCTGCAGGGTCTCCGCCGCCTGGCGCACCATTTCCAGCCGCTTTTCCTTCTCGATTCCCGCCATTTCGAGGCCGAAGGCCATGTTTTCCTCGACCGTCATATGCGGGTAGAGCGCATAGGTCTGGAAGACCATGGCAATGCCGCGCTTTGACGGCTCCTGCTTGGTAACGTCGCTACCGTCGATGGCAATGGTTCCCGCGGTGACGCTTTCAAGCCCTGCGATCATGCGCAAAAGCGTGGATTTCCCGCAGCCGGACGGCCCGACAAAGACGATGAATTCGCCGCTTTTGACGTCGAGATCGACAGAGCGGATGACTTCGATCGAGCCGAAGGTCTTCGAGACCTGATTGAGTTTCAGTTCAGCCATTGTCGTGTCCGGTATCTTTTCGGGATGGATTGTCATTTGACGGCACCCTCCGTCAGGCCAGCCACGAACCAGCGGCCGATCAGGGCAAACAGCAAGATGACAGGGAGTGTTGCAAAGCTGGCGCCGGCGAGTAGCAGGCCCCAGTCGATCTGGTACTGGCCGATAATGCCGGAAAAGCCGACAGGGATGGTCCGCTTGGCGTCCGACAGGATGATGACCGATGTGAAGACATATTCGGTCCAGGCCGTGATGAAGGCATAGATGCCGACGCTGGCGATGCCGGGTGCGATCAGCGGAATCATGATGCGCCGGAGGATGGTCATCGGTGGCGCGCCATCCATGACCGCTGCCTCTTCGATCTCCAGCGGAACCGAGCCGAAGAAGGACCGGAGCATCCAGATCGAGAAGGGCAGGGCAAAGGCGACGTTGACGATTACCAGCGCGGTGCGCGTATCGACCAGCCCCAGCTTGGCGAACATGCCGAAAAGCGGGATCAGAACGACGATGCTCGGAAAGGCGTAGGCGATCAGGATGATGCGGAACAGGATCTCACGGCCCGGGAACCACAGGCGGAAGAAGGCATAGGCCGCCGGTACCGCGAGCAGCAGCGTGATCAGGGTCGAGAACGTCGCCACCACGATGGAGTTGACCATGTAGGTCATGTAGTCGGAGTGCGAAATCAGGTTCTGGTAGTGCTGCAGGGTGAACGAGTGCGGGAACATCGTCGGCACGCGCGCGATGATTTCCTGCGGAACCTTTATCGAGCCGGTGGCGACCCACCAGAACGGCAGAATGATGATCGTAGCGAAAAACAGGACGGTAACGGCAAGAACGATATTCCAGGCGAGGGAACGCTTCATCTGTCCTCTCCCGAATCGGCCAGTGATCGGGTGGCAAAGACCGCGAACGCCATCAAAAGGATCGTCGCCAATACGGCAATCGTCGAAGCCTCGGAAAGCCGGTAGCCCTTGAAGGCGGTGTCGTAGATCAGGACGGGAAGCGTCCTGCTGCCGCCGGCGGGTCCGCCGCTGGTCAAAAGCCAGATGATGTCGAAGACATTGAACGACAGCATGGTGCCCACAACGAGCAGCACCCCGAGGGTGGGCGCCAGAAGCGGCCAGGTGATCCGCGAAAACCGCTTGAAGGCATTGGCGCCGTCAATGCGCGCCGCTTCGTAAAGATCACCCGGAATGCGCGTCAGCCCGGCCAGCATCATCAGCGTGATGAAGGGGAACCAGCGCCAGGAATTGATGAAGATCAATGTCGTGAAGGCGGTTGCGGGCGTTGAGAAAAAGCCGATCGGCTTGTCGACAATGCCGAACTGCATGAGCAGGGGATTGATCATGCCGCCCGTGGTCGAGAACAGCCAGCGCCAGATCATGACCACCACCACTGTCGGAACGATCCATGTCAGGATGATCCAGGTGCGGGCGATGCGCATGCCGGGGAAATTCTGGTTGAGCGCCAGCGCCGCCGCGAGCGCGAGAAGGGTTTGCACCAAGGCGTTGGCGATGACCCAGACGAAACTCAGCCAGACCGAACTCCAGAACGTACCGCTGCCCAGGACCTTGGCATAGTTGTCGAAGCCGACCCAGTCGCCTTGGGAGCCGACGGCGCGGATGTTCTGGAAGCTGAGAATGACCGAGGAGATTAGCGGCCATCCGAGGATGGCCGCCAGGACGAGCAACGCCGGTCCGACGAAGATTGCAGCGTATAGACGTGACTGTCGCATTCGGCGTTGCCTTTCACTACTTGGAGACTTCTTCCATATGGGCCTGGCCGGCAGCGACCGCCGCGGCAGGATCCATACCGCTGACCGTAATGGACTGAAGCGTCTCGGCGATCAGGTTCTGTGCCGAGATGGCTGCAATCGCCGGGAACACGCGGCCGGACGTGAAGCCGAAGAGCTTACCGTTCTTCGAATTGTCGATCACGGTTTCGATCTGCGACTGGTACTTCTGGACGGTCGGATCTTCCCAGAAACTGGCAGCCGTCGCGCCGTCAGCCGTCAGCGGCATGAACAGGCCCGGCTCCATGTTCAGCAAGCGGCCATAGTTTTCCGGCTCGAGCACGAAGCGGATGAACTTCTTGGACGCTTCGAGCTTGGCGTCGTCCTTGCTGAGCAGCATCACGGCGTTCGGATAGGCGATCGTCGCGTGTTCGTCCTGCCCTTCGGCGGCGGGGATTGCCGCCACGCCGAGATCGGAGGCGTCGCCTTCGGCCTGGGTTTCATAGGTCGAGATCACGGTGAACTGCATGACCATGCCGCAATTGTTGGCGGCAAAGCACGACTCGGCCTGGCCCCAGATCCACGAGGCATTGTCCGGTGGCGACAGCTTTTGCAGGTCGGCATAGAACGCGTAGGCGGCAACCGTTTCCGGATTGTCGAAGCGCAGATTGCCGTTCTCGTCGTAAAGTTCCGACGCGCCGCCATTGGCCATGACCGAATAGACCGTCTGGTCGGTGTAGAGCTGCTTGTTGGCGGGAAGCCCGATGCCATACATGGTGTCGGAGCTGAGCGCCTCGGCGGCGGCCTTCCATTCGTTCCAGGTCTTGGGAACCTCGATGCCGGCCTTCTCGAAGACCGACTTGCGGTACCACAGGTTCATCGACTGGTTGTAGAGCGGAACCGCCCACACGCCGCCATCATAGGAATAGGCTTCCACGGCGCTGTCGATGAAATCGTGCTTGGCGTCGAGTTCGTCGACGAAGTCCTTCACCGAGGTCAGCGCACCGATGTCCTTGAGGATCGGGGTGAAATCGGGAATGGCGAACAGCATGTCCGGACCGGCTCCCGCGGAAATCGCGGCGGGCGCCTTGGCATAGATTTCGCCCCAGTTCTGCGGTTCCTGCTTGACCACGATGTCGGGGTTTGCCGCGTTGAAGGCATCGATGACTTCCTGCACGCGCTCGACACGCTGCGGGGGCTGTTCCATGTGCCACAGCGTGATTTCGATCGGCGCCGCCATGGCATAAGCCGGGATCAGAAAGCTTGTCCCCGCCAGAACTGCCATAAGTTTCTTCATATCCAGTCCTCCTGTGTTGGGCTTTTGCCCAAGTTGTCTAAAGATGCTGGTTGCGCGGCCGGAACCGTTCGACCAGCTTCTTGTTGTTCTCCTCAGCGCCCGGCATGTTGGCGCTCAGGTAGATGGGCGCGTTGCCGTCCGAAGCCAGCTGGGCGGCAACCTCCACGAATATGGCGTTCAGGATGCTGGCCCCGATCGCGGTGGAGACCGGGCCGGCCTTCAGTGCCGATCCGGGAATGTCCATAACGGCATCGCCGGGCGGAATGCCGTTGTCGATGACGATGTCGGCGAAATCGGCGACGCGCTCGCCTCCGGCCGCGGATGCGGACGAATAGGCCAAGGAAGTGATGCAGATCACGGTGCACCCGATCCTGCGTCCGATCTGGGCCGCTTCGAGCGGAGCGGCATTCGTGCCCGAATTGGAGATGACGAAAAGCACGTCACCGGGCTGAATGTCGTAACGATCCATGATCGGCGCCACGATGCCCTTGGAGCGCTCGTAGACGGTGCCGGCGACGGCCCCTTCGTGGATCATGATTGGCGCCGCCAGAATGGGAACCGTGATGGCAAGTCCACCGGCGCGATAGTGCATTTCCTCGGCCATCATATGCGAATGGCCGGTGCCGAAAATGTAGACGAGATGGTCTGAACGCGCTGCCGTGACGATCGCATCGACAGATGCTGTCATCGCCGCGCGGGCATCGGTTTTCAGCGCCGCCAGTCGACGGATCAGGTCGTCGATATATCCATCGATCATAGAAGTCATTGGTATCTGAATGCTCCAAGAGTGAGGTCTACCTTCATGACGAAGGAATCGCCGCGGTAGACCGAACGGACGTATTCGAAGGGGTTACCCCTTGAATCGAGGGTGAGACGGGTCAGTCTGAGGACGGGATCGTTTTCGGCGATCCCCAGGGTGCGCCCGATACCCGGCGCGGCAAGCGCGGCTTCGAGCGTTTGCTCGGCGGAGGTCGGGTTGATGCCGAAATGGCTGCGCAGAATGGTGTAGAGCGATTCATGCGCGAAATCGGCCATGTCGAGCAGGCCGGGGGCGATATGGGCCGGCAGTTCCGTTGTTTCGATCGCGACCGGCATGTCGTCGGCGAGACGAACGCGCACCAGCCGCAGGATCTTGCTGCCCATCGTCATGTTGAGGGCGGCGGCGCATGATGTGTCGGCCTGGGCGATGCTGGATTCCACCACGACGCTGGACGACCTGCGACCCTGAAGCCCCATTTCCTCGGTGAAGCCGGTCAGGGTCGAAAGCTTTTGCTGGATGGCCGGCTTCTGGCCGACAAAGGTTCCCTGTCCCGTGCGGGTGACCAGAATGCCCTTTGTCGTCAGATGGTGCAGGGCCTGGCGGGCCGTCATGCGGCTGATGCCGAGGGCCTCGGCCATCGCGCGCTCGGACGGCAGCTTGTCGCCTTCCCTGAGCTTTCCCGAAGCGATGTCGGCTTCAAGCGACGAGGCGATCTGCCTGTAGATGGGCTGGCTCGTCTCCGACATGACTCGTTGTCTCCGCATGAGTGGTATAGCCCGCCTAGTTAATGGTATATACCACCCATGAGTCAAGTGTGTTTCCGACGGATGGATCTGATGTTTGCCTAAAAGGAAATCAGCCCGGCGCGGGCGGCAAGGAAGCGTTCGCGCGCTTTGGCATAGGCCGCCGAAGCCGTCTTGTCGGGGCGGTGACGCCTTGGCGCGCCGTCCTCCGGGAACGCGGCGGCGCGAATATCCGGGAAATCGCCCAAGGCCGTTGCTAGGATGAGCGCCGCGCCCTTTGCGCCGAATTCCGACGCATTGGGCACAACGACGTCCCGATCCAGCACATCGGCCACCATCTGCGCCCAGAACCGGCTTTGTCCGCCGCCGCCGGTCAGGCGTATTTCGGGCCCGTCGAACCCCAGACGCTCGACCAGGTCCCTGATGGCGAAGGCGACACCCTCATAGACCGCGCGCAACATTTCGTTGCGTCCATGTGCCGGGGTGAGCCCGGCGAACTGCGCCCGCGCATGGACGTCGACGACAGGGGCGATGATGCCGCTTTCGCTGAGATAGGGCAGGTAGACGACGCCGTTGCTGCCGATGGGCACGGCCTCGGCGCATTTCTGCACCTGTTCGTAGCAATCGGGTTTATCGGCGAGATCCGGCGCCAGCACGCCGATGGCCCAGTCGAGATTGAGCGTGCCGGCGACATTGACCATGGCGCGGTACCAGCAATCCCCCGGAAGCGAGAACAATAGGCCGACATCGGGGGGCGTGAAGACCGGTTCGTCATGACAGACGCCGACCATGCAGGTCGTTCCGAGCACGGCGATGGCCTGTCCCGGCGTCAATCCATTCGCGCCGATGACCGTGCAGGGCACATCGCCCGCACCGACGGCGACCGGCAGGCCCTGCGGCAGGCCGGTCAGCCGTGCCGCCTCCGCCGTCAACCCGCCGACGATCGTTTCGGAATCCCTGACCGGTGGAAACAGCGACCGATACGCGGTCAGCCCGAACAGCTCGAACATGGCATCACTGCGCAACCGGGTGCGGGCATCGCCGGGAATGACCGAGGCTTCACTGCGATCGGTCACGATCTCGCCGGTCAGACGGAAGCGGATGAAGTCCTTGTAGCTGATGACATGGCTGGCGCGCGCCAGTGTTTGCGGCTCGTTGTCGCGAAACCAGGCCGTGACCGGCAGGGTGCACCCCTGTTGCAGCACGGACCCCGACGACAGATAGATACGCGACATGAAGCCCGGATCGGTTTCGGCCATCCGGTCGAGCACGGACTGGCTGCGGCTGTCTTCCCAGTTGATGCCGGGGCGCAGCGCCGTACCGTCGGCATCGATGAACCAGGCGCCGATCATGGCGGCGGAAAGGCCGATGCCGCGAATGGCGGCGGGATCGATGCCGGCTTCGGCGACCACGTCGCGCAGCACGCTGACCACCGCCGTCCAGGCGACATCCGGATCGAGTTCGCTCCAGCCCGGATATGGCCGGCTGAGGGGCGTTCGCTGGCGCGCAAGGCCCACCAGTTTTCCGTTCGGGTCGAACAGAGCCGCCTTGCACAGCGACGAACCGGCATCGAGGCCGAGGAAATAGCCCGGGGCAGTCATGGCCGTTCGGACGCTCTTTGTCCGCCGAGCCAGGTGTCGCAGGCATGAAGGCCATTGTCGAGATGAACGATATCGGCGCGCAATCCCGGCAGCAGACGTCCCCGGTCGGAGAGGCGCAGATAGTCGGCCGGATAGCTCGATGCCATGCGCAAGGCTTCGTCGAGCGACAGATCGAGATGGGTCACGCCGAAGCGAACCGCCGAGGCCATGTCGAGATCGGAGCCGGCGAGGGTGCCGTCCTTCAGCGTCAGGCGTGAGCAGAAGCCGGAATGCTCGCGATAGATCGTCCGTCCGTTGAGTGTCAGTTGATCGGCTTGCTGGCCGACAAGCGACATCGAGTCGGTGATAAAGAAGAGCTTGCCTTCCCCACGCCCTCTTTTCGCCCGGATCGCGACGCGGAGCGCGACCGGATCGGAATGATGGCCGTCGGCAATGATGCCGCCCCAGGCATCCGGCCAGTCGAGGGCCGCGCCGACAAGACCCGGCGCGCGATGCTCGAGATTGGTCATGGCGTTGAACAGGTGCGTTACGCTCCGCGCTCCGGCCTGGAACAGGCGAATGGCGGACGTCGCGTCGGTATTGGAATGGCCGATCGAGACGATGATGCCGGCACGGGCAAGTTTTTGAACCTGCTCCGGCGTCACCTGTTCGGCCGCGACCGTGATCATCAGGCGTCCTGCGGTCTTGGCTGCCGCGAGATAGGTGTCGATGTCGGCATCGGTCATCGGCCGGAAATAGTCGGCGACATGGGTCCCCTTCCGCGCCGGCGCCAGATGCGGGCCTTCCAGATGCAGGCCGGCGATGCCTTTGTCGGCCTTAACGGTTGCGTCCTTGGCCGCCAGCGCCTTCGCGAGAACGGGAGCCTCGTCGGTGATCAGCGTCGGCATCATCGAGGTGGTGCCATAGCGCCGGTGCCCGGAAAACATGGTGAACATCGTTTCTGCGGACGGGTCGTCGTTGAGCATGACACCGCCGCCGCCATTGACTTGGGCATCGATGAAGCCGGGAGCGACGAGCCCGCCGTCGAGTTGAACCGTTCGGACATCCGCCGGGACATCGGCAAGCGGAACGATGCCGGCGATCAGGGCATCGGAAACAATGAGGGCGCAATCGTCGAAAAAGCGGTTTCCGTCGAAGATGCGGGCGCCGACAAGGGCAGTTTTGGTCATTACACCGTCTCCGTAACTTTGCGCAGGCTGCGCGGATGGTCTGGATCGAAGCCGCGCCGGTGCGTGACGTCCTCGATGATGCGGTAATAGGGCAGCAAGCCCACCAGCGGATCGATCAGGCTGCATCCCGTACTCGGCGTGACGAGCGAAATCTCGCCAAGCGCGAGGCTGGACAGCACGATGGTTCTTCCGCCAAGGGCTTCGAATGCATCGAGCGCCTTGCGGCTGGTTTCGAGCGCCGCGTCCTCGGGGACAAAAGCGACGACCGGGAAACCGTTGTCGATCAGATGCATCGGGCCATGGATGACTTCCGCCGTCGAAAAGGCTTCGGCATGCAGAGCGGCCGTTTCCTTGGCCTTGAGCGCCGCTTCCATGGCGATCCCGAGGCCGGGACCGCGACCAAGAGTATAAAACGAGCCGGCTCCGACCAGGGCGTTAACCACCGCTTCGGTGTCGATCGTGCCAGTCGCCGCGAGGCTGTCGGACAGAGCCGCGACGCCAGCGGCCATTTCCCGGCTTTCGGAAGCCGCCGCGACCACCGCGGCCAGGGCAGCGGCGGAGGTGATGAACGATTTCGTTGCCGCCACGCTGTTTTCCGGCCCGGCGCCAAGGGCGATCGTCATGTCCGCGTCGCGTCCGACCGGGCTGTTCGGGACGTTGACGATAGCGACCGTGTAGGCGCCGCTGGCTTTGGCCGCCGCCTGCAGCGCCACGATGTCAGGGCTGGCGCCGGACTGCGAAACGGTGAAATGCACCGCCGAATCGAACACCAGCGGCGTCTTGTAGATCGATGCGACCGACGGCCCGATCGAGGCGGTCGGAATGCCTGTCGCGATTTCGAGCAGGTATTTGAAGAAGGTTGCCGCGTGGTCGGACGATCCGCGCGCCGCCGTCGTGACCACGGCGGGCGGCTTGTTCCGCAGTATTTTCCCGAGTTCGGCGATCTTGTCGGCTTCGCACTTGAGCAGTCGGGCGACCGCCTGGGGAGATTCGTTGGCTTCGGTCAGCATGAGGCTGGGTTGAGACATCTATTCAGTTTCCAATCGTCAGTTCGGCGATGAAGTCGAAGGCATCGCCACGATAATGCGAGCGCGTCAGCTCGATGACGCGGCCATCCGCGGTTCGGCTTATGCGTTCGATGAGCAAACAGGGGGTGTCGGGCTTTGTGTCCAGCAAGGCAGCCATTTTCGCCGCGAGGGGAACGGCTGTCAGGCGCTGGGTGGCGCGTACGGGCTTGTTGCCGCCGCGTTCCAGCGCCTCGTAGAGCGATCCATCGTCTTTGAAGGTTTCCCCGAGAAGCGCCAGCGGCACCGTGGCCTGTTCCAGGGCCACCGGCATGCCCTCGGCAATGCGCAGCCGGTCGAGCCGCAGCATGGTTTCGTGGGGCGATACGTTGAACAGAAAAATCTCGTCCGGTTTCGGCCGGCCCTCGGAGCGATTGATGACCCGCGTTTCCGCCTGCAAACCGAAAGCATGCATGTCGTGCGAGAAGGAAGACAGCCGCCACAAGGATTGTTCGATGAGAGGCACCGATTTGGCGACGAACGTTCCGCTGCCGCGCCGCACTTCGAGTTCGCCGGTATTCGTCAGCTCCCGATAGGCATTGCGCACCGTAATGCGGCTGACGGACAGGTCCTCGGCAAGCTCACGCTCGGCTGGCAGAGCGTTTCCCGTCGCCAATTGGTGGCTGGCGATAAGGCCACGCAGGGCATCGGCAAGCTGCAGGTAAAGCGGCCCGTGTCCGGTTAAGGGCGAAAAGCCGTAGGCGTGTAGCTTTGTGCTGAGACGTTCTTGCACCATAGGTCCAATATAGAACCAATATGGGATCTATTTCAATCCAATTTCTATGGTTGTGACGTTCCTCGTGCCGCCGTTGTGCTGGCATCCCGGATTGCGCCGGACGGGCCGACATCCTGTCGACAGGACGTTATGTCTTTCTCCGTGCTTGCCCGCATAAGTGGCGACGCTTTGCAACGCCAACGGATTGTAAAGAGTCACTTTGCACATGTGCCGGTACATGCGCGACGCACTTGATAAGGCGTGGCACCGTGCTGTGGGAGGCTGCTGGCTTTTTCGGCATGCCTGTCAAAGTCTCGAAGAAATCTGCGGCCATCGCCGGCTCGACGCCCCGTCAGCTCAGATTGCGGACCCGTCGCCGCTTGACGAAATCTGGTCTCCCCGGTACCACCCGAAGCACTGACGATCTCGCGCGTCACTTCGTGCCCCCAATGAGCCGAAATCACGGGTCACGAGCCGAACGAAACGAGATCGAAATCGATGGGGTATCTGAGCTGACCCATTGATTTCAAAGGCTGGGCCTGTAGCTCAATGGTTAGAGCCGGCCGCTCATAACGGTCTGGTTGCAGGTTCGAGTCCTGCCGGGCCCACCACTTTTTTGCCGCTGTCGAATCGTGGAAAATCGACGAGACGATCTCCGCCGCCTTCGGCATCGCGTTGGCATCCCTGTCCTCGACATCAGGCGAACGTCTGTCGTTTGACACCCAATCACAGGCGGATTGCTGCGAGCTTCTTTAATGGAGCCGCGAGGTTGCAATCAAGAGTGCAACCTCCACCTTGAAAATATGTGCAACAACCATGACTGCGCAGCAATGTCAGATCGAGTGGTACCGGCGGCCTTTCACAGTGACCGGTTGTCGCCTGTCACCTGAACTTCGAAACAACGCTCGGAATCATCCCGGTGCGTGCCTGTCCCGGCGAAGGCCGTGAACACCGGAATCAACTCTCATTGACAACGTGCCAAAGCGCCTGTCGAATAATCCATTGATATCTATTCACTTTATCGGACGGCGAGCAAAACTTCCAGTCTGGAAGCGAGATTACTTCGAGAGTGGTTCGCGCCATTGTGTGCCGGGACGACCATGGGAGCAGCGAGACCGGCGCTGCAACCAGGATGACCCGCCTGCGCGGGTGTTGTTTAGGGGCGAACGCCTCAAGCCAAGGCGTCCGCCGGCCCCGTTTACGAGTTCACACTATCGCTCCGAGTGATCAGATTGGCCGTGAGAAAGGTCGCGATTGAGTGTCCGGGGGGGATGTAATGTGTGCCTGCCGGGATCGTCGTGCGGTCATTCGAGAGGTGTTGCGGGTGGTAGAGAACCGTGGCGCCACTGGCAAGCCCGGCTGTGACGCCGATGAGGCTGTCCTCGACGACGAGACAGCTGGATGCTACGTAGCCAAGCCGTTTCGCCGCGAGCAGATAGCCTGCCGGATGCGGTTTGCCGTGCCAGACATCGGTCCGGCTGATCGCCACCTTGATGTCGTCAGCGAGACCCGAGACGGAAAGGCAAAGCGCAACTTCATTGGCGGTGGAATTGGAAACCACGGCCATCGGCACTCCGCGCCTGGCCCAGTCGGCAACGAGATCGGCAACGGAGTCGCGGCGTCGGATATCCACGGCGTGAACGCGGTAGTGTTTCCATTTGCGCTGCCGCCATTCCGCTGCGGTGATGTTGAGTCCACATGTTTCGCGAATGGAAGCGGCAACCTTGTCGGCGCTGCATCCCAGAAGGGCGGAATGGAAGGTGTCGGGGACGGTTAGCCCGAGCTCGGCAAGCGCCGCGTTGATCGCGGCGGCATGCACGGGCTCGCTGTCGACAAGCGTTCCGTCCAGATCCCAAAGAATGGCACGCGCTTTCATAGGGCGTCGAGATCGTCGTAGAACGATTTGGCGTTTTCATAGAGGCGCGTGTAGATCGGCATCATGCGATCATAGAGGTCGATCCATGCCGGATTTGGTTTGATTTCCCGGGAAAATCGCACCATGCGCTTCGTCGCCGTTTCCAGATCGGGCGCATTGCCCGTGCTCGCGGACATCAGGATCGCGGCGCCGATGACGCCACATTCGAGTTCCTCGGGGATCAGGTAGGGAACGCCATACATGGCGGATTTGATTTCCAGCCACAGGTCCGATTTGGCGCCGCCCGAAGCGGCGACGATGCGCTCGGGACGGCCCTGTCCCCTCTGGTAACTGGTCAAGGACCCGCCGCACTGAGAACGCCACGCCTTCCAGTACGGCGCGGTGCAGTTCGGCCAAACCGTGTTCGGCCTTGAGGCCGAAGAACTGGGCACGCGAATTGTGCTTTTCGGCCATGCGTTCTCCTGACAGATAAGGCAGGAAAAACAGCCCGTTGGAGCCGACCTCGGCATGGGTGGCGATCTCGGCCACCTCTTCATAGCTGCGCTTGTTCTCATGGAAGGCGCGTCTGGCCCAGCGTACGGCGTCGCCGCCGGCATCGAGCAGGGTCATGACACCCCACACGCCGTTGGGCGTCAGCACGTTGGAAACCGACGGATCGAGGATGGCGCTGTCATGCAGTAACGTGACGATCGAAGAGGTGCCGGTCACGTCCGACCCCATGCCCGGTTGCATCACACCCGAGCCCAATAACGCCATGGGATAGTCTCCGGCGCCAACCAGAACCGGAATATCGGACGAAAGTCCGAGATCGGCGGCGACCTTGGCATCGAGACTGCCCAACACGTCTGCCGGGGAGTGGAGAGGAGCGAGCAACGAGCGCGGCACCCCCGTCATGTCGCAAAGCTCCTGAGACCAGTCGCGCGTCTTCCAATCCATCAGATAGCTGAGAGAAGCCTCGGTGACGTCCTGCGCGCGCACGCCGGTCAGTTTGAAGTTGATCCAGTCCTTCGGCATCAAAAGAGTGGTGGAGCGCGCGAGAACGTCGGGCTTGTTTTCGGCAATCCAGGCCACCTTGAAGGCCGGCCATGCCGGGGCAGGCATGTTCGCCGTCAGGCGCAGCCCCTTTTCCGGCGGATAGCGTTTCTCGAAGGCCTCGACCTGCGGCACGGTTCGTTTGTCGTTCCACAGCGGCACGGCATCGAGCGTGGGATTGCCGTCGGCGTCGATCAGGACGGAACCGTGCATCTGGCCGCACACGCAGATCGCTGCAACGCGGCTGGCTGCGTTATCGACCTTTTCCAGAACCTCGCGGATCGTGATTTCGGTACCGTGCCACCAATCCAGCGGCCGTTGTTCCGACCAGCCGAAACGCGGCACGATTTGCTCGTGTTCCTTGTGACTGAACGCCAGGATGTGACCGCTCTCGTCAGTCAGAGCCGATCGCAGCCCGCCGGTGCCAACATCAATCGCCAGATACAGATCGCGCACTTTCTACTCCCTTTTTTGACCGATCCCGCTGCTCTCGCTGGAGAGAACAGGAACGGAATACCGTCGCTTGGCATGAAGCTTCACGAGCGGCACCGACAGCGATCCGGTCTTTCGACACGATGCGGGGCAGATCGGCGCATCATCGCAATGCTCCCTGCTCCGCGTACCCAATGTGCATGGGTAGGCGCCATCGGCACAAAGCGCCCTTGCGTACACGCAGCGCTCTCCGAACGGGACAATGGTGCATCGATCCGGTTTTGACAACAAGAAAAGTAGCTAAACTACCGATTGTGTCGCTTCGTCTCACCCATTGATGATTTCGCTGCGCCCGACCGAAGCGAAAAATCAATTTATCTTATTGTATATAAAAGGAAAAATGCCATCATTCATGTTGACGGCAGGTCTCTGTAGCAGAAGTGTGGGTTCAGCGAATGTATGAATTATACCAATGAACAATCGCCTTGCTGCCGACGAAGGTATGCATATCTAACATATTAAAATACCTAATTAAAAACATTGATATGAGCACGGATTTGGGTGTTCTGGCGGCAAAGGAGAGGCCGCAAGCTTTTGGGGTTGCCAAATCGATGCAAATTACGTAGTTAAGCTACATATCCACTGGAGAGATGCATGTACCAGGAACCGACATCGCACAAAATTGACGAGATCTCGGGCGATATGAGTGCCGCAACCGGGGTTTATGAAAAACGTCTCAAAGATCTTGAGGGCGTTTACGGCGATGTCGCCGCCTTCACCGAAGCAGTCGCGAAGAAGGGCGAAGATGTCGTTTATAGGGTCCATGAAATGCGCCCGGCGCAAAAGCATGGCGATATTATTTTTGGCACAACATTCATGCTGCCCGGCCGGATCGGCAACGAATACTTTATGACGCGCGGACACATCCATGCGCGCGCAAATCGTCCGGAAATCTACTATGGCGAGACTGGCAGCGGGCTCATGCTGATGGAGAATCCGGACGGTGAAGTTCGAATTCAGGAAATCGCGCCGCGCGTGGCCGTCTACGTGCCGCCATGTTGGATCCATCGCTCCGTCAATACCGGAGCCGAACCTCTGGTCATGAGCTTCTTCTACCCGAGCGATTCCGGTCAAGACTATGACATCATTGCACGTTCCGGCGGCATGGCCACCCGGATCGTTGCCGATGGCGCTGGCTGGAAAGCTGTTCCCAATCCCAACTACCGCCCGCGCTCTGCCGAAGAGGTAGCGCAGGTTCTCGAAACACAAGACTGAAACGGACTCCAACAATGGGTATTTTTGATACACTTTCGAAGTACGGCGTTGTGCCTGTCATTGCCATTGACGATGCCAAGGACGCCTTGCCGCTCGCCGATGCGCTGATCGCCGGTGGCCTGCCGGTGGCGGAGATCACCTTTCGGACCGCCGCCGCGCGCGATGTTATTGCCGAGATCAGTAAGCATCGCCCCGACGTGCAGCTGGGCGCGGGCACGGTATTGTCGACGGAGCAGGTCGATTCCGCCATGGCGGCGGGTGCCCGTTTCGCGCTTTCGCCTGGGCTCGATAGCGAAGTGCTCTCCTATGCTATGAAAAAAGGATTGCCATTCGCTCCCGGACTGATGACGCCGAGCGAACTGCAAGCGGCCATAAAGGCCGGATGCAAGTTGGTTAAGTTCTTCCCGGCCATGGCCGCGGGTGGACCGAGCATGCTCAAAAACATCGTTGCGCCCTATGCCCATACCGGGGTCGGTTTCAATCCGACCGGGGGTGTCAATCTCGACAATCTCGGCGACTGGCTGGCCATTCCGCAGGTGCGTGCGGTCGGTGGAACCTGGATTGCCAAGAAGGCGGATATCGCTGCCGGAAACTGGGACCAGATCGCCAAGAACGCCCGTGAGGCCGTTGCCAAGGTGAAGGAACTCAGGGGCGCGTGATGACTTTATCCCCCGCAACCAAACCGACCTTCTATTTCATCGGTGTGACCACGGGTCATTCCTCGATCATGAAGGTCTTTCCCGCATGGGCAAAATACCTTGATCTCGGCGATGTCGAGATTAAGGGCATCGATCTGGCGCTACACGATACGCCGGAACGTTATCGCGAGGTCGTGTCCTTCCTCAAATCCGATCCGCTGTCGTTAGGCGCGCTCGTCACGACGCACAAAATCGACCTGTTCGCTGCGGCGAAGGACATGTTCGACGAAATCGATCCACATGCGTGGCTCATGTCGGAAACCTCGTGTCTGTCCAAGCGTGATGGCAAGCTGATCTGTCACGCCAAGGATCCCATTTCTTCGGGGCTTTCGCTCGATGGCTTTCTGCCCGAGGCCCATTTCGCCAGGACCGGCGCGGAACTGTTTTCCATGGGGGCCGGCGGATCCACCATCGCCCTGACATGGCATATGATGCAGGAAAAGCGCGGTGCGGACCGGCCGTCCCGCATAATCGTGTCCAATCGTTCGCAGCCGAGGCTCGATCATATCCGTAACATCCACAAGGAACTCGGCATCGACCTGCCCGTAGACTACGTGCTGGCGCCGAAACCGGAGGACAACGACCGGGTGATGGCGAAACTTAAGCCGGGCTCTCTGGTCATCAACGCGACCGGTCTTGGCAAGGATGCGCCAGGCTCTCCGCTGACCTTCGCCGGTCAGTTTCCGCAGGACGGCATCGTCTGGGAGCTGAACTATCGTGGCGATCTGGTCTTTCTTGATCAGGCGAATGCACAGAAACAGGCGCGCAATCTGCAGATCGAAGACGGTTGGACTTATTTCATCCACGGCTGGACGCAGGTCATCGCCGAAGTCTTCCACATTGAAATTCCGACCTCCGGGCCGCGTTTCGACGAGATTTCATCCATAGCAGCCAATGCAACGAGGCGGTCATGAGCGGCAATATCATGATTACTCCGCGCTCCCTGTCCAAGGGCGGGCATCCGGGCCTTCAACCCCTGCTCGATGCGGGTTTCCAACTGGTCTTTCCTGCGCCGGGCGCAACGCCCAAGGAAGCGGATCTGGTCGGGGCGATATCGGATTGCGTTGGATGGCTCGCCGGTGTCGAACCGGTTTCGGAAGCGGTCATCGATGCAGCGAAAAAACTCAAGGTAATTTCGCGAAATGGGACCGGGGTCGACAATCTGCCGGTGGCCGCCATCGAAGCCAGGGGTATTGAAATCCGTCGGGCCGCAGGCACCAACGCGCGCGGTGTCGCCGAACTGGCGCTCACCCTGACATTGGCTGCGATGCGTCAGATCATACCGACACACAACAAGTTGTCGTCCGGTGAGTGGGTGCGCAAGATCGGGCACGAAATGCTCGGCAGCCAGGTTGGCGTAATCGGTCTTGGCGCGATTGGTGCGCAGTATGTCGGTTTTACCCTGGCATTGGGTGCCGAGGTTCGTGGCTACGATCCCTACGCCAATGCCGACCGCGTGACTGATCCCATGTTCAAAAGATGCGCGTTCGCCGAAGCCCTGGATGGAGCAAATGTACTGAGTTTGCACGCTCCAATGCCTTCGGACAGACGGCCGATCATCGGTGCCGCCGAGCTTGACGCCCTGGCGCCCGGCGCGGTGGTGATCAATACGGCACGAGCCGGCCTTGTCGATGCCGCGGCGATGCTTGCTGCACTCGACAAAGGGCAGGTCAGCGTCTACGCCACCGATGTCTTTGAGACGGAACCCCCGGAACCATCGCCTCTCCTGTCGCATCCGCAGGTTATCCTGACCAGCCATATCGGTGGATTCACGGTGGATTCGGTGGAACGCAGCACGTCCACGGCGGTCGACAACATCCTCGAGGTGCTCAAGGTTCATGCGGATTGAGCGGAAAGCGGGATTCCCGCGTGCGGGCGAGCCTGGCCTGTTCTGGTTGGGACAGGCCGGCTTCTGGATCGAAACCGGGGAACATCGGATACTGATCGATCCCTATCTTTCCGACAGCCTCGCGAGAAAATACGCGGGCAAAAAGCATGAACATAAGCGGATGATGCCCCCGCCGGTGGCCGTGGAAAAGCTGCCCCGGCCCGATCTGGTCCTCATTACGCACGGGCACACGGATCACATGGATCCAGATACGCTGCGCCCGCTCCATTCCCGCTTTCCGGACCTGCCCTTTGTGGTTCCGAAAGCAAAACTGGAGCTTGCGCGGAAACGGATCGGTGACAGTGCGCTTCTGATCGGAGCGGACGCGGGTGACGAACTCGCGCCGCTTCCCGCGTTGAAGCTGCAGATCTTTCCCGCGGCGCATGAAAAGGTCGAGAGAGACGCGCTGGGTCAGTTTGTCTTTCTCGGCTACGGCCTCGCTACGAGGGGGATGAGAATCTATCACTCGGGGGACTGTATTCCCTTCGATGGGCAAGCCGATCTGATCGGAGACTTTGCTCCCGATATCGCTCTGCTTCCCGTCAACGGACGCGATGCCCAGAGATTGGCAGATGGCATTCCCGGCAATTTTTCCCTGAAAGAGGCCATCGATCTTTCAGAAAATATTCCCTACCTCGTTCCCCATCACTTCGGTATGTTCGATTTCAACACGATCGACCCGGCAGAAATCGACAAGGCGGCACAGACTATTGCGCGCCCGAAAATTGTCCGGCCGCAGCCAGGGGAGATTCTGAGAATTCTGTAGCCGAACGGGGGAGCGATGGATCAGGTCAACGGCGGAGCAGGTGACAATCTCCTTGAATTGATCGTTCGGCAGAAGCCGGATTTGCGAAAGTCAGACAAACGTGTCGCCGAAGTGGTGCTTGATCGCCCCGGCGAGGTGGTCGACATGACTCTGGCAACGCTGGCAAACGCCGCCGGGGTCAGCGAGCCTACGGTGATCCGCTTCTGTACGGCAATCGGTTGCGAGGGGTTTCGCGACATGCGGGTCAAACTGGCCCGGTCGCTGGCCTTTGCTCGCACGACGTCGCACACGGCGATTTCCAGTGATGATCCTCTCAACTCGATCGTCACGAAGATTTTCGACTACAATCTGTCCAACCTGAACTGGGCGCGCAGCCATCTTGATGAAACCAAGGTGGCTGCGGCGGTCGACATTCTGGCGGGTGCCAAGCGCATAGAATTCTTCGGACTTGGCGCATCCGGCATCGTTGCCGCCGATGCGCAGCAGAAGTTTCCGCTGTTCGGTGTGCCCTGTGGTGCCAATTCTGACGCCCATCAGATGTTCATGACCGCGGAAATGCTCGGTGCCGGCGACGTGGCCGTCGGTATTTCCAATACCGGGCAAACCCGGGAAGTCGTGCGTGCTGTCGAAACCGCAAGAAGTCACGGTGCCAGAACCATCGGCATCACGGGAAGAGGCGGGGAGGGCCTGTTCCTGCAACATTGCGACGTGGGGTTGTTCGTGCAAACGCTCGAAAACACGAGTCTTTACACACCGACCGTGTCGAGGCTGTCGCATTTGGTGCTCATCGACATTCTGTCGACCGCAGTTAGCCTGCGGCGCGATAGCCGCCATCACAAGCGGCTTGCCAGCATGAAACTGGGCCTTGCTCACCTGCGCGCAGAAGCCGATCACTGAGGGATCCGAACCTCCCATCTGTAGTGTGGACGCACACGGAATCCGTCAACGAGTTCAAAACGGTAGTAAAAATACCAAAAATGCAGAACGAGCCGGATTCGTGCCTGATTACTACCGTTTTCCAAGCAAATTTCCCGATATCTGATTGACTTGGCGTCAAATCGGTATAAAAACTACCAACGAGCCTTATCGCTCCAAGCACAATCTTTGGGAGGTCCCATATGAATAAAACTGCAATCGCTGCATTGGCGGTGTTGGCCTCATGCGGCTTCGCCACCTCAGCCTCCGCCGACGAATGCGTAATAGGCATTTCGATGAAGACCCTCGATGCGCCCTATTTCGCAGCGCAGGAAATCGCTGCACGCGAGAAGGCCGAGGCTCTTGGCTGCACCGCCATTTCTGCGGATGCCGGCAACGACCTCAACAAGCAGGTCGCCGATGTCGAAGACATGGTCTCGCAGGGCGTCGATTTCATCATCATCAACGTGCGCGACAGTCAGGGACTCGTTCCGGCGATCAACGCAGCATCGGCCGCGGGCGCGAAAGTGATCGCCATCGACTCGACGGTTGATTCTTCCGCCAACATTGTGACGCTGGTTCAGTCGTCCAACACCCAGAACGGCATGTTGGTTGGCCGCTGGCTCGCTGACAAGATGAAGGGCGTCGAACTGAAGATGGCGCTGCTTTCCGGCGCCCAGGGCAATGAAGCTGGCCGCGAACGCCGTCTTGGCCTGATTTCCGGTTTGGCTGAAGGTCAGCTGCAGGGCACCGGCGTCGCCGGTTTCCAGATCGTCGGTCAAGGTTGGGGCGACTGGGGCAACGAAGGTGGCCTCAATGCCATGGAAGACATCCTGACCGCGCATCCGGATATCAATGTCGTGCTCGGTGAGAATGACTCCATGCTGCTCGGTGCGCGCAATGCGTTGCTGGCTGCCGGTCTTGCCGACAAGGTGCTGCTGGTTGCGGCCGCGGACGGACAGAAGGAAGCGCTCGAACTGATCGCCCAGGGCGAATACGGTGCGACTGGCCTCAACGACCCGGCCCTTGTGGCTTCGACTGCGGTCGAGATCGCCAAGAAGATCTACGATGGTGACGCCACGGTTTATGCGCCGGTGACCTACACGACGCCGGTTGCGATCACCAAGGAGAACGTTGCCCAGTACTACAATCCGGATGCAGTCTTCTGATCCGGTTTCAAGAACGGGCGGCGGATTCAACCGCCGCCCGATCCGTCCAGCAGGAGACGGAGGAGGGGAGTGAAGTGTCGGAAATCGTCAGACTATCCGGGATCGAAAAGCGCTTTGGTGGCGTGCATGCACTAAGCGGTGTGAACTTCGACATGAGAAGCGGTGAAGTGCATTCTCTGGTCGGCGAAAACGGCGCTGGCAAGTCGACACTGATGCGTGTACTCGGCGGCGAGTTTCGGCCAACAGCGGGAACGGTGCTTGTCGACGGCAAGAAGACAGTTTTTGATCGACCGATAGATGCCATCGCCAAGGGCATTGCGGTCATTCACCAGGAAATGGCTCTTGCCGGAGACCTGACGGTCGCGGAAAACATTTTCATGGGCGATCTCGGCACCATCGTCAACTGGCGCGATCTCAATCGCAGGGCGCGCGAGCTGATTGCGGGTCTCGGATTCGATATCGCCCCGGAAGCTCAGATCAGTTCCCTTTCCGTCGCGCACCAGCAGGTTGTGGAAATCGCTAAGGCGCTTTCCAAGAACGCGCGGATCATGGTGTTCGACGAGCCTACTTCGGTACTCTCGATGCAGGATGCGCAGCGCCTGCTCGGCATTATCGATGAGTTGCGCAAAAAAGACGTCGCCATCGTCTATATTTCGCATCGCCTCGACGAGGTCATGCGTATCTCGGACCGCATCACCGTCATGAAGGACGGCGCGAATGTGAAAACGGTCAATCGCGGTGAGCTCGACGTCGACGGTTTGATCCGTTTGATGGTGGGACGCCCGCTCGAGGACATGTTCGGAGAGGACGTCGAGCGTTCGATCGGAGAGGAAATCCTTAAAGTCGAGCATCTGACGCGCGGCGACGCAGTGCGCGATGTCAGCCTGTCGATCCGAGCCGGAGAAATCGTCGGCATTGGCGGTCTGGTCGGGGCCGGTCGCACGGAACTGATACGTCTCATCTTCGGTGCCGACCGCGCCGACAGTGGTCGGGTCATTCTGCAGGGCAAGGCTCTCAAGCTGCATCAACCCAAGGATGCCGTGGATGCCGGCATCGCGCTTGCCCCTGAGAACCGCAAGGATCAAGGCGTGATCCTCAATATGTCGATCCGCATCAACACGACCATGGCTCGGATGAAGCCGGTGCTGGCACCATTGGGCATCATCAGGCAGGTGAAGGAACGCGAAACCGTTAAGTCTTTGTCCCAATCCCTGCGCATCAAGGCGCAAAGCGGCGAAGCGCCGGTGTCAAGCCTGTCCGGCGGCAATCAGCAGAAGGTCGTCTTGGCCAAGTGGTTTCATGCTGATGCCAATCTGATGATCTTTGACGAGCCGACACGCGGTGTCGATGTCGGGGCAAAGACGGAGATCTACGAACTCATCCGGCGCCTGGCGGCCCAAGGCAAGGCGATCCTTGTCGTTTCGTCCGAACACAACGAGCTGTTCGGTCTGTGCGACAGGGTGATGGTGATGCGCGAAGGCGCTGTGACCGGCGAACTTGCTCCCACCGACTTCAGCGAAGTCAATCTTTTGAAGCTGGCGATGACTGCCGTCGCCTAGAAGAAGACATATCCAAAATGACAAGCGAAAAAAAAGAAAATCCTCGTCTGTCGATTTCCTCCGTAATTCAGAACTTTGGCCCGGCGATCATGCTGGTGGTGCTTCTGATTTTTGCGAGCGCGATGTCGGAGGTTTTCCTCACGCCGCGCAATCTGTGGAATGTGCTGCGGCAGGTTTCCGGTGTCGGGCTGATGTCGGCCGGCATGCTCTTCGTCGTCCTGACTGGTGGTATCGACCTTTCGGTCGGCTCAGTCGCCGCTCTGGGATCCGTTACCGTTGCCATCGTCATTCAGCAATTCGGACCAGGTGCGGCGATTGCGGCGGTGTTGGTCGTGGGGCTTGTCTGCGGCCTGATGTCAGGGCTTCTGATCGCCTATCTCAAGCTGCCGCCTTTCGTCACGACGCTGGCCGTCATGACCATTGCACGAGGTTCGGCGCTGATCTTTTCCAACGGCCAGCCCATTCGTATGGGCAAGGCGGGTGATATCATCACCTCGTTCGGCGTGGGCAACTTCTTCGGTGTGCCCTATCCGGTGATGCTGCTGTTTGCAGCCTTCATCTTGTCAGGATTGGTTCTGACCTACATGCGCTTCGGTCGCATGGTGAAGGCGGTCGGTTCCAATCCCGAGGCCGTGCGTTTGTCCGGCATCTCCACCTCGCGCTATATCGTGGCTGTATACGTGATCTCTGGAGTGTTGTCGGCGCTTGCCGGTGTTATTTCCTCCTCCCGCACCGGCATTGGTTCGGCCACGATCGCGTCTGGTGCTGAACTGGATGCCATCGCCGCTGTCGTAATCGGCGGCGCCAGTCTCGCCGGCGGTCGTGGCGGAGCCATCAACGCTTTCATCGGCGTGTTCATCCTCGGGGTGATTTCCAACCTGATGAACCTGGCCAATGTTCCCGGTTACCATCAGCAGGTGTTCATGGGCATCATCATCATCATCGCCATGCTCCTGCAGTTCGGCACCTCGGTTCTCAAGCGTTAAGGCAAAGGGATCATGTATACGGATATCTTCAAACTCGATGGGCGTCGCGCTCTGGTTTCCGGTGCTTCCAAGGGTATCGGGTTCGCCATCGCCGAGGCGCTGGCCGGTGCTGGCGCCAAAGTGATCCTGACCGATCTCGGCGACGATGTCGCCGCCTCGGCCGGAAAGCTGATCGACAAGGGATTTGCTGTGAGTTCGGCCGTCATGGACGTAACCGATCGCGATGCGGTTGAGGCCCTGGCCGAAAGGATCGAAGCCGAAGGCGGACTCGACATCCTCGTCAATAACGCAGGCATCGCCATCTCCAACCAGCCGGCCGAATCCATGTCCGACGACGCCTGGGAAAAGGTGATCGACGTCAATCTGAACGGCGTCTTCTGGTGTTCGCGCGCCTTCGGCAAGCGCATGGTGGCGCGCGGCAAGGGGTCAATCGTCAATGTCGGTTCGATGTCGGGTTTTATCGTCAACCGGCCACAGGAACAGGCGAATTACAACGCCTCGAAGGCGGCGGTGCATCAACTGACCAAGTCGATGGCGACCGAGTGGGCAGCGCGCGGCGTGCGCGTCAACGCGGTGGCGCCGACCTATATCGAAACCGAGATGAACAAATACGTCTACGACGATCCGGAGATGTACCGTCACTGGATCGGGGGCACGCCCATGGCGCGTATGGGCAAGCCAGAGGAAGTGGCCTCGGTGGTGGTATTTCTTGCCGGTGACGGGGCAAGCCTGATGACGGGTTCGATTGTTTTAGTGGATGGTGGTTATGTCTGTTGGTAAGGGTTTGAAAGGCGTCCGTTTCCCGGGACGCTACATTCAGGGCCCCGGCGCTCTCACGCAACTGGGGCCGGAAGCAGCGGCCTATGGAAAGCACGCCTACGTGCTGCTCGATGCCGGTGTTTACGACATATTCATCGATCGTATTGAGGCGGCGTTCCAGGGGCATGTCGACGCCAAGATCGATCGGTTCGGTGGCGAATGTACTCAGGATGCCATCGATGCGGCCGGCAAGACGGCGACGGATATGGGCGCTGCTGTCATCATCGGCATGGGCGGCGGCAAAGCGCTGGATGCCGCCAAAGCGGCGGCCATCGATGCGAACCTGCCGATGATCGTGTTTCCGACCATTGCGGCGTCCGATGCCCCGTGTTCGGCACTGTCCGTCATCTATCATGCCGACGGTGTCGTGGATCATGATCGCTTCCTCCCCCACAACCCCGACCTCGTCCTTGTCGATACCGAAATCATCTCCGCCGCGCCGCCGCGCTTCCTGGCTGCCGGAATCGGCGATGCGCTGGCGACCTGGTACGAGGCCGAAAGCTGTGAGGAAAGCGGTGGGCTGAACTGTCTATTCCTTCCTGGCCTGCCGCTTGCTTTTGTCGTCGCACGCGCCAGTCGCGACGTGATTTTCGAATATGGTGAAGCCGCCATGGCCGAGTGTAGGCAGAAGATTGCCGGACCGGCGATGGAACGCATCGTCGAGGCCAACATCCTGATGTCCGGTATTGGCTTCGAATCCGGTGGCGTGGCAACGGCGCATGCTGTCCATCACGGATTGACCAATCTCGATGAAACCCATCACGCCCTGCATGGCGAAAAAGTCGCCATCGGCATCCTGACAGGATTGGCGATGAAGGGACGAGATGAAGAATTCCAAAAGGTTCGCACGTTTCTGAAAGCCGTTGGCCTGCCGACCACTCTAGCGGATGTGGGCGTCAAGACGGTCACCGAGGAAAAGCTGCGGATCGTTGCCGAACGAGCCTGTCGTCCAGGCGAAATCATCCACAACGAGCCTTTTGCGGTGACGCCGGATATGGTTATCGCAGCGATGCGCAAGCTTGGGTGATGTTCGGCAGGCACTTTGTTCTTCGTGTCGCCCCGATGAGAAAATGAGGCGTAACAAACAGGCGAACGCAACGACAACGCGTTTTGTCTCGAAGTTGCTGCCCATGGCGCCCGCTACCACATCACGTTGCGAGCCGGCATGTGCGGTGGCGCGCCCATCACCTCGGTCAACGCGACGATCACCGATGTCGCAATCTGCCACATTGACGATCGGTCCGTCGCCACGGCCGTGCATGACGGTATTTTCGCCAGACGCTCGTCGGTTGTTCGGCCGAAGTCATCGTCGAACGTACCGGCGAGCTGACCTTCTGAGGTGTGGTTGATCCGTCGTCGGCACCATTCGACGAGATGGTGATGCATGGGGTCATCGTCACCGATCTCGGCCCGTCGGTCGTTTCGGGCAATGATGGCGTTGATACCTTTGCGCGCGCTGACCAGCACCGACCCGGTGGTCGGTGCAAATGTCAAACTCGTCGCGGTCGATGACGAGATTGTCGGCGAAACCACGATCGAAACAGGTGGGGCGGGCGGTTCGTCGAACAGATCGCGGCACTTTCCGCCGGAAAGTGACTCATGCACTCCCCCGAATTTCGGTGCGGCTGTTGGTTGTCCCATGTCGCTGAACTAGGATTCGCGGTGCGGGTTTCGCGATTCCCTTTTGCGATGGACAGGAGTGGGCAATGCCGGGCCGGGAGGGGCGATGGGTACGGGTCAAGGCGTTGACCAAGGCGGAAAAGGCGGAAATCGCCGCCGTTTGCGACAGGTTCGTGGCGGAAACGCTCAAGCCGCGCTTTCTGCCCGAGATCCGTCCGACCGCCTTCAACTATCCCGTCGATATCTTCGGCAAGTGGCGTGGCAGCAAATTCAGCTTCATCACGCGTTATCGCTCGGGCTTTGAGGACAATCGCGGCGAGGAGTTCGATGCGGCCTTCACGCGTCTCGATCATCTGGAAGAGGAGATTGCCGAAACCCGTTTCGACGTCATGTGGCATCGGCACACCGGCCAATGGTTCCGCCTGCACACGTCGGTCACGCTCGCTGAGGCGCTCCGCCTGATCGAGACCGACGGATTGCTCCATCCCGTGATATGAAGGCAAAAGATACCTCCAGATTTGATCCATCTACACTCAGAGACTTGGGTGGCGACAAGGTGTTCGCGCGCGGAGAGCGCTATTTCCGCGACGGAGTGGTGGAGATTCTCAGCATCGAACCGGATCGGGTGCTCGCCCGGGTTGCGGGAATGGAAGACTACCGCACCGTCGTTACCGGCAAAGGCACCACCATCGGCGGCGCGTGCTCCTGTCCGGCTTTCGACCGCGAAGGCTTCTGCAAGCACATGGTCGCGGTCGCTCTGGCGGCGAACGCTGCCCTTTCTTCGGGCGCGGCCGAGAGCGGCGGAACCCTCGCGGCGATCCGCGACTATCTCGGCACCCGGGATACCGACGCTCTGATCGCCATGATCATGGATGTCGCCGAGCGTGATCCGGCGCTGTTTCGCAAGCTGGAGATCGCCGCCACCGCTTCCGGCACGGACGACAAGTCCCTGCAGTCGAAACTGCGCGCGGCCCTGCGCAACGCGACGCGGACCCGCGGCTTCGTCGACTACAGCGAGGCGGGGGGATGGGCGGCCGGTGTCGATGCGGCGCTCGCGATCGAACTTGCCGACTATGCGATCGAAAGGGTCGAGGGCGCCATCGAGAACATCGACGATTCCGATGGCCACTGCACCTTGCTGCTCGATCGGGCGCAACAGATCCATCTCGATGCCTGCACGGCGGCGAAGCCCGAGCCGATCGCACTCGCCCGCGCGCTGTTCCGGCGCGAGACGGAAGGAGAATACGACACCTTCACTCATGTGGCGGCGCGCTATGCCGAGGTGCTGGGCGAGGAGGGCCTGGCCGAATATCGCCGGCTGGCACAGGAGGCCTGGGACAAGTTGCCGAACCGGAACGGTCCCCGTCCCGGATCCGCCTTCGGCACGACGGATTATGAATTCGACGGTTATCGGTTGAGCACGATCCTCGATTTCTTTGCCGAACGCGATGGCGACGTCGAGATGCGCATCGCCCTGCGCGCCAAGACCCTCACCTCGCCCTGGGCCTATCTTCAGCTTGCCGAGTTCTGCGCGGCCGAGGGCAGGCCCGAGGAAGCGCTGCGCCGGGCGGAGGAGGGGCTCTGGATGTTCGAGGACGGCCGGCCGGATGAACGGCTGGTCAATTTCGCCGTCGATCTGTTGCTGAAGGCCAACCGAAAGACCGACGCCGAGGCGCATCTGTGGCGTGCCTTCGACAAGGCGCCAAGTCTCGAGCTGTTTGGGCGCCTGCGCGACCTCGGCGGCAAGGACGCCACGCAACGCGCCATCGCCACCTTGCGCGACAAACTCGACAAAACCGCCGCCACCCGGTGGACGTCGCCGGCCGATCTGCTTGTCCGTGTCCTGATGGCGGAAAAACTGTTCGACGGGGCCTGGGAGGTTGTTCGCAACCACGGCGCATCGCGAGGCATCAAGCAGGCCCTGGCCAGGGCTAGCGAGCTGACTCATGCGGACGAGGCGATCACGGTCTACAAGGAGCGCGTCGAGGAACTGGCAAGAATGGGTGGCAATCCGGCCTATGAGGAAGCCGTGGCGCTGGTCGTCCGCATGGAACCCCTGCAGGATGCCGAGGCACAAGCCGCCTATGTCGCCGCGCTCAAGCAGCGCCACGGACGCAAGCGCAATTTCATGAGGCTGTTGGGGTGACCCCGATGCGGCAAAAAGGGATCAGTTCATTATGCCGCTATCAGTCGGACACCGGGATTTGAGCACACGAAGCTGAAAAAACGCATCGGCGTCAAAGCGAATTCCATATCGCCGAATGCCAGCGACGTCCTTTATTCATAGGGTGTCTTGGGTATTGGATGGGGCACACCGACACCATTCAGCCGCCGGTCGTGAGCGTCGGCGGTCAGTTTTCTGACGCCGTCGCGATTCTGGAATTCAAGAGACCGCTGCACGCCTGCAATATGTTCATTCACTAACGCATCGCGGAGCAAACCTGCAGACGGTCGGATTCCCCAGGATCAGCTATGAAGGCATCCCAAGGTGGGACGATTGGAGCGCTGCCGGACGGTTGCAGTATTAGTTGGGGCTCGAAGTCCATATTCGCACTGCCGGGAGTGGAGACTCCCCTTGTGATTGCGCTGTTCTTCATCGAGATCGACCGCGTGCGTAAGGTGAAAAAAGAAAGTGTTGTTGGTGATGGCGGCCAACTGCTGCCAACGTCTGGGCGACGCTCTGATCCGGCCCGGCCGTCTTCACCGGTGCGTCACGGTTCTAGCGCCGGAGACCGACGACGCGATCAGCGCCGTTCAGCGCCACGACCTGCGCGACGCATGCGACGAAGCCGCTTTGCGCAAACTGGCTCGGCTCAGGCGCGGCACAACGCCTGCGGTGATCACCGGTTTCGTGAAGGAGGCGCGTAGCCACAACCGGCCTTCGACGCTCTCCGATGTCCTTGACAGACGGTGTCCCGCAACGACCGGTCTTTCTGCCGACATTCGCGCCATTGCCCCTTACGAAGCCGGCCACGCCGTCATGGCGCACCGCCTTGGCCAGGTTGTCAAATCCGTCTTGGTCGTTCCGAAAGACGTCGCCGACGGAGTGGCCGCTGACGACTGCGAAAGGCAGGATTCCTTCCGATGATCGGTGAGATTGCCCACCATTTGTAGCCGACCCCGGCCTTTTTCACGCGCGGAGATTCTGCCCCGGCGCCAGGTTCCACTTAAGAACGGCCGCCGGCATATCGATTGAGCAGGGCGGCTGTTTTTAAAAAATCAGCCCGAGACTCGTGGCTCGTCGACGAAAATGTCCGACAGACGCAAACGCAAGTCGAGACAAGGCTTGATTGTTGACGCCAAAACGGGTTTAAGCGGCGGCGGAGAGGTGGCCGAGTGGTCGAAGGCACGCCCCTGCTAAGGGCGCATACGTCAAAAGCGTATCGAGGGTTCGAATCCCTTCCTCTCCGCCATTCACACAATCGAACCGACCTGTCCGCTGTTGTCCCCTGTGGTCCGCCGACGTCCGCGCAATGGCTGAATTTCCTCAGTCTTTCCTGTAGCGCGCAAAATCGGATGGCCAGACGCGCAAGATCAAGTGGCCATGGTTTTTGGATTGCACCCACCTGACAGGGACAATGAAGCTGTAGCGCGCCATTTCAAATGGCACTTCGCGACACTTCGTATGTCATCACTTTTTTGACCGCTTGTAGCGCGCAATTGCTTCTGACGCGTCGCGACAGTTCGAATGGGAGCGCTTTTTTTGGTCTCAACCAGCTTATTTTCTGAGTGACAGCCAACCAACAATGAAAAGTCCGACGGTCGCAAAAGCTGCAACCCCCGATATCACGATGGCAGCCCAGGAAAGCCTGCGCGCTTCCTGATTGCTGAAATACATCTTCGTCTTCAATACGACGCTGGCGACCGTTTTGATGTCGTCTTCACTCAAGCTTTCGCAGTCGACATCCGAAACCTCGGCCAGGTTTCCGCAGAGCGCAAGCCCTTCTGAGACCATATTGAGGGCACTTGGCGAGAGCAGGCCCATCTCTTGAGCAAGTTGATTGGCGAGATCCTTGTCGATATCCAGAGCAGTAGCCAGGGCTTCGGATGCGGACGAGGAAAATTTGAGAGTATTTGTTCCCTTCCTTCCCCAAAGCTCGTTGCCTTCCGAATCCCCCCAAAACCTGTCCTCGTTGCTGTCATCCCAAGACCAGGTCTGGTTGCTGTCATCCCAACTCACGACGCGGGTTGGGTTCCCTCCAAGCCAACTGATGAGGGCGCCAAAGGTGAGCAGAGCAAGAACAGCCAGCGCTCTCAGGCTCTCTTGACTATTTTGTATCGCTCGACGGACCGCCTCTGTCGTCGTGGCGCTGCCGTGTAGAACCTGTCCCATAGCGCATCCCTCCATGCCGAAGAAAACAATGCACCATCAAAACTCGGGATCAAACATCTAGCCTGTTGTTTTGTCGCATTTTCGAACCGCAAAGCCGGTTCCCACTTTTGCTGAAAATGCTCTCGTTACTTCCGCATCGCCTGACGAATTGGCCAGTTCGATGTCGTCAGGCGATGCGTGTCCGCCTTTAGAGCAGATCACGTTTTAGTTGAATCGGGTGATCTGCTCTATCTTCCTGTTATGGCGTGTTTTCGAACCGGCGAACCGGTACCCATTTCGCCTGAAAACACTCTAGGACATCGTATGCGCGCTGCGGAGGGCCGGAACGTGGTCGGGTGCGGTCATTCAATACAACGCTTACGAACGACGGCATTTCCGTGTCGATATCGGAAACCTGCCGGTTCGTTTCGGGCCCAAAAGTGGACAGTCTAGCGATCAATTTTACCATGATCGAGACGCAGACGCGGCGTCAACATTATTCGCCCGATGCCGCCTCGAACCACGCCTGAAACGTTGCACCGAGCGGCGCGAACAACGCGTGCTAAACGGGGCAGCGTCGCCGGAAGCCCCCAGCCGTGACCGTTGCCGCAAACAGCGTGAAGCGCGCCAGCTGGCGACTATTCGGCACTGTCATCTTTCGGGTCGACGCCGAGGGCAAATTCGCAATCGACCAGCGCCTTGGCAAACGGTTGCGCATCCGTTTCGGCGTCGGGCACTTCGGCTCCAATAAGGAACAGCTGAAAGTGATAGGCATAGTTGCCGAATGCGATCTTTTGGCAGGAGAGATATTCGTCGTAGGCATAATGCGTGTCGGCGCCTTTGCCAGTGCCGCGCACCGCGTCGCTCAACGCCGCGACCACTTCGCCCTTGGCCGTGTTGAACCAATAGGCGATTGCGCGCCCCAACAGCGCCAGCACTTCGCCGCCGATGCGATCGCTCAGGGTTTTCGACTCCGCCGCGCCGCTGAAGTCGGTCGTTGCGATCTCGACGAGCCTGTCCTTGGCGTCGAGAGTGACCCGATAAAGCGCAAGACTGTCGGTGCGGGCGTCGGTAAGAGCCGGGCCGGACAGGGACACAAAGGCGAGTGTCACGAGACCGAGTGAAAAGCGCATGCGTCCTCCAGCTTGCATCGGCCAAAAACCTAGTCCTTTGAATCACTCAAACTGACGGGTACAATTTTATAAGTTTGATGCGGGCGTGTTCGTTTGTGAACTGCCAGTTTGCGATGCAGCGTTTGTCGTTGCGCGCTTTTTGCCAGGCGGCGATGTCGCGGATCAATTCGTTCTTGCTGCTGACGCGTTCTTTCAGGCACTGGCGCGACAGGATTGAAAGTTCTGCTTCGGCCATATTCAGCCACGAACCGTGTTTTGGCGTGTAGTTCCATTCGAACCTGTCGGCGATGCGACGGGCTTTGGCGGGTTCGAAGGTCGCGTAAAGCGATGTGGGGCTGTGTGTGTTGAGATTGTCCTGGACCAGCACGATCTTGTCGGCATCGGCAAAATGGATGTCGGCGAGTTCGGCAAGAAAGTGTGCGTACTCGTTTGCGCCGCGATGGTCTGTGACCTTGAGGTGCCGCACCCCTTCAAGCGGGGCAAAGGCCATGAATACACTGGCCGTTCCTGCGCGCTTGTACTCATAATCGTGCCGGGCGATGCGCCCCGGTTTCATGGGGATAGGTAAACGCGTGGCGCCGACCAGTTGCTTAGCCGCTTCGTCGAGGCAGACCAGTGGACGCTTGGGATCACGTGGGCGCTGGTAGATCGCCAACACGTTCTCCATGGCCGCGACAAAGGCCGCGCTCTGTTTTGGCGGGATTACCCAATATCGGCTTCGGTGAGGCTTAAGTTCGTTTTTTTAAGCGCGCGCCCAATCGTGTTGAAATGCGCCGCCTCAACGATGTTCAGTTCGACAACCTTGTCCGCCAGAAGCCGAATGGTCCAGCGCGCATGGCCTTCCGGCGGCTCGGAGCACGCCAGCGCGATCAGCCGGGCCTCCGCTTCGCCGTCGAAAATGCGCCTGACAGCGGGATGAAGACGCTGCTTGCGGGCGAAGACCGCCTCCATCCCTTCCATCACGAAGGTCTCGCGCACGCGCGCGACCGTAGACGGCGATGTCTCCAGACTTTGGCAGATCGCCCGATCCGTCCAACCCTCGCCACACGGCCCCTTGTCGGCTTTCAACAGGATGCGCGCCTTGGTGTTCGCGCGTGCTGGCAATGTGCCTTTCCTGACCTTCGACAAAAGCGCCTCGCGCTCGTCCAACGTCAGCTCAACCACATATCGTTTGTTCGTCAAAACCCTTCTCCTTAATGCTCAAATCAGCACCAAGAGAATCAGCTCGCTTAACAAAGCTCAACTGGTCTTTTTAACTGGTGCAAGGCACTAGAGCATATTGTGGGGAGGCGCGAGCCAGTTTGACCGGGACGGCTTGCCGGACCCGTGAAGGGATGACGACCTTCCGCGCCTATTCAATCACACGCCCTTTTGTACGGTTGCGCCGGATATAGTCTCGGGCGCTTTTTTCGCTTTTGCGGTGGAAGCTCGCAATCCACCACTCGTTTTTGGCGACGACTGGCTTTGCAACGACGCGCCACCAGCTTTTCGCGCTTTCGCCAAGAGCGATAATCGACCCCTTTGGATCGGGTACCATCGTCCCGGTTCTCAGTACGCCGATGGCCGCTCGCAAATCTTCAACTTTCAGCCCGCGCTCGGGGTGATCAGCGAAAATGTGATTGAGGCTGTCTTGGCTCAATCGGACCACGGATGTTTCAACGCCAACCGCCGCCGCGATACCTTCTGGCACCTGCGCCACCGGCACATAATACTTCCCCGGCATCTTTCCATCGGCCATGGCCTTGAGGATGGGCGAACCCAACTTCCGTTGCAGATCGACAATCTGCGTGGCACTCAAGCCATTGCCCCGCCCGGCCTCGAGGCAACACGAAGATCATTCTGGAGAGATTACGACCTCAACCGGAAAGCTATCCGGCTTTGCCCGCTCTTGAGTGGAACTGTCACAGGGTTCCCGCCCGATTCCGGTGCCACCGACCGTCCGTTGACCGAGATGTCCGAGTATCGGCGAGCCGCAACGAACGTACCGCTCGCTCCTTCCGGGATAGTTACGTCATAGGTAACTAAATCATTATTTACCGACCAATCGACGGCGATGCGTCCGGCTTCGATGTCGTGGTGTGCATGCACGGGACCAAGGGCAGGAATAATCACCGGCTCGAAAACGATATGCCGGAATCCGGGGATTTCTTCATCGGGACGAAAACCGGCCAGGTGTTCGAGCAACCAGGCGCAGACTGCGCCATAGGCATAGTGATTGTAGGAATTCATGCTGGAGTCGTGAGGGACGCCATTCGCTCCGATGGCGTCCCACCGTTCCCAGATCGTCGTGGCGCCTTGCTTGACCTGATACAACCAGCCCGGCACCTCTTCCTGCAGCAAAAGCTTGGCTGCCAGATCGGTTGCTCCGATCTTGGTCAGCGCTGGAAGCAGGGCCGGGGTACCGAGAAATCCGGTGCCAATCCGCATTTCCGAACGCTCGATTGCCGCCCTGAAGTTGCGGCTCGCCGCTTCCAGACGTTCGGACGGAATGAGGTCGTGCAGGATAGCCAGCGCATAGGAGGTCTGGTCATCGTTCCCCACCCGGCCAGCGGGCGTAATAAACTCGTGCGCGAAGGCTTTACTGATTTGCGCAGCGCGGGCTTCCATGCGTTCACACAGTTCCCGATTTCCGACGACTGCCGCCGCCTTGGCCGTGAGCCTGGACGAAATGTAGAAATAGATGGTGGCGGAGACATCGTCCGAAATGGTTGGCAATGGCTTCTCGGTGGACCCTGTTGGCTGCAGCCAGTCTCCGAATGTGAAGCCTCTTTGCGTCATGCCGCGTGGTGGTTTGACGATCGGCCCGTCGCTGATCGACCAGAGGTAATCGCACCAGCGCTCCATCGCGCCGAGCGTCTCTTCCAGGATTTTCCTGTCTCCGTAATGCGTCCACAAGGTCCAGGGCACGACGCAGATCGCATCGCCCCATCCGGTACTTCCAAAGAAGTTCGGATGCTGGTCTTCGTGATAGCGCGTAGGATCGGGCGAAACGTGTGAAATCTGTCCGTCAGCCCGTTGATCCGCCATCAGATCACGCAGCCATTTGCTTAGAAAATCCTGGCAGTCGTGTAAATAGCAGGCGGTCGAGGCAAAGACCTGCGCGTCCCCCGTCCATCCCAGACGCTCGTCTCGCTGCGGGCAGTCCGTCGGCACCTCGATGAAGTTGGAGCGTTGCGACCAGATGGTGTTCTGGAAAAGCCGATCGACCAGCGGGCTGGCCGTGGACAGGCTTGCCTGAAGCTTTGTCACCGAGCTTATCGGGATCGACTGGATGGAACGGATTTCCGCGCGACCGGTGATGGTGATGCGTGCGTATCTGTAGCCGAAGAAGGTGAAATGGGGCCGATAATGCTCCAGCCCTTCTCCTTTGAGAGTGTATTCGGCGCAAGCCCTGGCCGCCCGCAGATTGTCGTTGTCGAACCTGCCATTTGCATCGACGAGTTCAGCATGCTCGATCAGGACATGCGCACCCGCTTCGCCCGACACGCTGAGCGCGACATATCCGGCGCAGTTCTGCCCGAAATCATAAATGGTGCTTCCCGACGGCTCTTTTGAGATCGATACCGGCTCCAGGCAATCGAGTTCCTGAACGGCTTCAATTTCGTGGGGAACAAGAATTCCCGGATCGAAGTCCTTCAGCGCGACGCTCCCTTTGTCGGCCGGGAGATCGGTCAGGCGCGCATCATAATTTTCGCCGAAATAGATGCCGGACTTTACGATCGGGGTCAGGCCGCTTTGCCAGGACGAGTCGGTCTTGAGCAGGATTTCGCCGTCCTTGACGATTTCCGCGATGGTGCCGAGCCGAGCACCCCAAGTATTGGGGACTTCGTTGCCTTTCCACAAAAGGGGTGAGCGGAACCAACCATCGCCAAGCCAGATCTCGATACGGTTCGCGCCGGGCTTGAGCAGATCCGACACATCGTAGGTCTGATAGCTGAGCCGGTTCCAGTAGCTGGTCCAGCCCGGCGTGAGCACATCGTTGCCGACGCGAGTACCGTTTATGAAGCATCGGTAAAGGCCGAGGGCACTTATGCGCAGCCGCGCGCCCTCTACCGGGCCGGCAAGATCAAAATGCCTGGACAAATAGGGACTTTGGTTCCCGACGCCCTTGTCGGAAAGCGGCGCGATCATTTGCGCGCACCATTCGTCCGCCATCCGAACCGGCGTCGCGGCAGACGGGCTGCCCCTGTCGCTCGTATGATCCGTCGCCATGTTGTCCTCCACTTTTCTTGTTCCGGGCCGAGTCTATGTCGGTGCACTCAGCCTTTGAAGAATCCCAGTCTTGTGCTTTTCCGCATGAGCGTCTCCACATTCGGAAACACGCGGATTACGGGATCGTGCAAATTTTGCGACCGTTCTAGTGGGCGACGGGATGCCCGTCCTTGTCGAACAGGTGATAGGAATTGTTCTTGGGCGAGAACCCGACCACATCGCCAGCGCGGAAGGATGACTTGCCCTGCTGCCTGACGATCACCGGCTCCTCGCCGCCCATATCGACATAGATATGGCTGTCCGCGCCGAGGTTTTCCGAATAAACCACCTTGCCGTTCCAGACCGGATCGGACGTCGTGATCTCCAGATGCTCGGGACGGATGCCAACCGTCGGCGCATTGAACTTCTCCGCGTCCTTGCCGGTCAGGAAGTTCATCTTCGGCGAGCCGATGAACTGGGCCACAAACAGGTTGTTCGGCTTGTCGTAAAGCTCCATCGGCGAGCCGACCTGCATGACCACGCCGTCCTTCAACACCACGATCCGGTCGGCCATGGTCATGGCCTCGACCTGGTCGTGGGTCACATAGACCATGGTGGTGTCCGGAAGGCTCTCGTTGAGCCGGGCGATCTCCATGCGCATCTGAACGCGCAGCGCCGCATCGAGGTTCGAAAGCGGTTCGTCGAACAGGAAGACCTGCGGATTGCGAACGATGGCGCGGCCGATGGCGACACGCTGGCGCTGGCCGCCCGATAGCGCCTTGGGCAGGCGATCGAGATAGTCGGTCAGTTGCAGCTTTTCGGCCGCTTCATTGACCAGCTTCTTGATCTCCGGCTTGGGCAGGTTCTTCAGCTTCAGCGAATAGGCCATGTTGTCGAACACGGTCATGTGCGGATAAAGCGCATAGGACTGGAACACCATGGCGATGCCGCGGCGCGACGGCGCGATGTCGTTGACCACGCGCCCGTCGATTTCGAGCGTTCCCTCAGAAATCGTCTCGAGACCCGAAATGCAGCGCAGCAAGGTCGACTTGCCGCACCCCGACGGGCCGACAAACACGATGAACTCGCCCGAATTGATTTCGAGATTGATGTCCTTGAGGACCTCCACATGGCCAAAGCGCTTGTAGAGATTGGTTATTTTCAGATCAGCCATTGTGTATTCTCCTCGTTCGATCGGGCCACATTTGGTCAACCCGGGCGTCATACGCACTGTCTGGACATAGCCGGCAGGTTTGCCGCTATTCACCAAACGCCTTTTCTATGGCGTCGCAGAGCAGATGCACGATCATGAGGTGCATCTCCTGGATACGCGCCGTACTCTGCGAGGGGATGACAAGCGGCAAGGTTGCCAGAGCCTTCGCCGGACCGCCGCCCTTGCCCAAAAGGGCAATGGACGGAATTTCGAGGTCCCGGGCAGTTTCGAGGCACTTGATGATATTCTCGGAAAGGCCGGACGTGGACAAGACAAGCAGGACATCGCCTTTGGCGCCCATGGCCTGCAACGGACGCGAAAAAACCTGATCGGCCGAAAAATCGTTGGTGATGCAGGTCATCTGGCTGGTGTCGCCCCCCAACCAGATGCTGGGAAGCGGCCTGCGGTTGGTCTTGTAGCGCCCGACGAGTTCGGTGACGAAGTGCTGTGCTTCGGCAGCGCTGCCGCCATTTCCACAGGCAAGAACCTTCCCACCGGCGCTGAGCGCATCGACCATTATCTGCGCGGCAGCATCAACCTCAGCTTCGAGCGGCAACATTGCTCCGGCCAATGCCTTCATTTCCGTTGTCACGTCACGCAACATGGCGTTCGTCCTCCATTGCCTGCATGGCGACGCAGATCGCTGCGACGTCGCCTATTGTTTCGCCCAGCTCCGCCGGAACGATTTCGCAGCGCGCAAAACTGGCGGGCAGCGATTCCTTCTGTGCAGCTTCGAGCAGAGGCTTTATGAACCGGTCGCCGAGGCGGCGCGCCATGCTTCCCAGGATGATGCGTTCGGGAGCAAGCAGGTCGATGACCATCGCAAGCGCGCGACCCAGCGCCATTCCGGATTGCCGAATCGTTTCAATCGCTTCCGCTTTGCCGGCTTCCGCGCTGCAATGCAGCTCCTCGCCGCTTGAGAGCTGGCCGAAAATCTCGGGATAAAGGTGGCGCGCCAGTCGCGGGAGCCCGCTTCCGCTCGCCCAGCCTTCCAGGGATCCACACTTGCCGTAGACCATCGGCCCGTCATGGGCGATGCGCCAGTGACCGATCTCGCCGGCAGCTTCGTGCCCACCGCGAACGAGGCGACCATCGATAACAATGCCGGCGCCCAGCCCGGTTCCGAGGGTCAAGTACAGCAGATTCTGAACCCCACGTCCCGCGCCGAAACGCCATTCGGCGAGCGTGCAGGCCTTGGCATCGTGCTCGATGCGGCAGGGACGCCCGAGTGACCGCGTGAGATGATCCGCCAGCGGCACATTCGTCCAGCCCGGCAGATTTGGCGGTCCCAGAACAAGCCCGGTCGAGGCGTCGACCGGGCCGCCGACGGAAACACCGACATGCGTGACGGGATTGTCGCGGATCTGCTCGTTGGCGATCGTAACTATGCGCGCGAGCATTGCATCGAGACCGTCGGCCGCATGCGAGGGAATAACCTTCCGATCGAGCATCGTTCCATCGGCACATGCCAGCACGAAAGCGGTCTTGGTTCCTCCGATGTCGATTCCGAGAAGTGATGGACTGGAGGTACTCATTTTGAAACGGTCTTTTCGTTGGGATAGGTCAACCCGATCTGCTCGCGGATGATGTCCAGGGACTTCATGATCGCGACCGTCTCGGATGGGGGAAGGATGGTCGAAGATCCGATGCCGGTCCGCACGCGGTCCGCAAACGCAATGGCCTGGAACTGCATGCCTCGTCCGGCAAACCGGGAGTGAAACTCTTCTATGACGTTGTTGCCGGTGTCGTAGACGCGAAAGGATGTCGGGGCATACCAGACGCTGTCGATCTCGATGCGTCCGGCCGTTCCATGCACCGTGGCGATGTTGCGCCCCGCCGTATCGGAGGCACATAAAAGCGAAGCGATTGCGCCGGTGCGGTAACCGAAGAGCGTTGCAACTTGCGCATCAACCCCTGTGGCCTTGAACGCAGCGACGGACTGTATGGTGTCGGGCGGCCCGAAGAGGTCCCAGGCAAACGAAACCGGATAAATCCCCAGATCCAGAAGCGCCCCTCCCCCGAGCTCGGGCGCATTGAGACGATGCGACGGGTCGTCGGGAAGATCCTGGGCGTGGTCCGCGACCAGGGAGCGCACGGTGCCTATGCGCCCCTCCGCAAGGATTTCGCGCAGGCGCACCATGTGCGGCAGAAAGCGGGTCCACATCGCTTCCATCACCACCAGCCCCTTGGATTTGGCCAGATCGACCACTTCAGCCGCCTCACGGGCATTCAGCGTGAATGGCTTTTCCACCAGCACGTGCTTGCCATGTTCGAGGGCAAGCCTGGCATTCTGCGCGTGGAAGGGGTGAGGCGTGGCGACATAGATCGCCTCGACGTCCGGATCGGCTGCCAATGCCTCATATGAAGGATAATGCCTCTCGATGCCGAAGCGCTCGGCGAACTGCGCCGCGGATTCGGCCGAACGTGACCCGACTGCAACGACCCTTTCCCTTTGCGTGTGCAGATCCGCAACGAAGCTTGCGGCAATCGAGCCAGTTGCAAGTATTCCCCAGTTCATCGAAATGGCCTCACTGAAACATCCGAAAGCTGAAACATGCTCGTAGGGTGCTGACGCATCATCCCTTGACCGATCCTGCGGCGAATCCGGACTGAAGCTGACGGCGGAAGAAAAGATAGAGAACCAGAAGCGGCGAGGTCGCGATGACCAACGCGGCAAACAGGAAGCCGTAGTTGAACGACAGCGAGCCTCTCAGCATGCTTACGCCCACTTGCACGGTCCGGATGCTCTCGTCGGTCGACAGCATGTAGACCAGCACATACTCGACCCAGCAGGCATAGAAGGTGAAGATCGCGATGGTGGCGATGATCGGACGAGACATCGGCAGGACGATGGTCCTGAACATCTGCATGTATCCGGCGCCGTCTATCGTCGCCGCCTCGATGATCTCGTTGGAGATCGAGCGAACAAAAGAGGCGGCCAGATAGATCGCGAAGGATAGATTGAACGCGATGTAGGGGATGATGATGCCGATACGCGTGTTCACCAACCCGAGCGTGGTCGCCATGGCGAACAGCGGCACCACTGCGGTCGACACGTTGACCAAAAGGCCCAGTACGATGAACGCGTACCAAATCGGCGTATAGGGCGACGGGATCTTGGTGAAGGCGAAGGCTGTCGAGATCGACAAAATGACCACGACGATGGTTGTCACCGTGCAATAGAGCAGACTGTTGAAGAACAGGTGCAGAAAGTTCCCGAGTTCCCATGCCTGGACGTAGTTTGCCACTGTCCAGTTGACCGGCCAGGCGAGCATGTTGGACATGATCTCCTGCTGCGGCTTGAACGATGTGTAGGTCATCCAGATCAAGGGCGTCAGCGTGAACACCACGAAGAAAAACAGGACGACATAGCTGAAAGCAGCAAACGGTTTCGGAACCGCGGCTGCAGCGGTTTGCCGGGAGTGCATCACCTGTCCTCCGCATATTTGCGACCGGCGATATCGGCGAGCCGGGTGAGCCCGAGGATCAGCAGGATACTCAACACGATGATGACCATCGCCACGGCACTGCCGAAACCATATTTATAGTAGGTAAAGGTGTTTTGAATCATGTACATGCCGGCTACTGTCGAGTAGTAGCTTGGCCCCCCTCCCGTCATGACCCACAAAAGCTCGAAACCCTTGAGGCTTCCGGCGATTGCAAAGATCGAGCAGGTCAGGAAAACCGGAATCTGGTTGGGCAGGATGATGTCCCACAAGATGTTCCATTCATTCGCACCATCCAGGATCGCGGCCTCAATGTGCTCCTCCTGCGTCTTCTGCAGATTGGCGAGGAAGATCACCATATAAAGGCCGGTGAACATCCAAAGAATGACGATGAGGTAGGGGATGATCGCCGTGTCCTTGCTGGTGAAAAGATCAAGCTCGAACAGAGGCATTCCGATAAGCGCGCCGATCACGTTGGCGATCGCTCCGGCCGGTGAGAAGATGATCGCGAACAGGATGCCCACCACCACGGGGCTAAGCAGCGTCGGAAAGAAGATGATGGATTCAAAAAACCCGATGAACGGCACCAGCTTTCGATAGAGCAGATAGGCGAGAAAGAAGCCGAGTGGAATCTGTCCGAGCATGGATACCGCAACAATCAGACCATTGTTGCGCAACGCGTGCCAGAACACGGGATCGCTGAACATCACGGCATAGTTCGAAAGACCGATGAAGTTCGGCATGCCGTGCCCTGCCCAATCCGTGAAACTGAGGATCAGGCTGTAAAGAATTGGCGCGATGATAACCGCCGCGTAAATAAACAACGCCGGTCCGGTCAACAGGACATAGGCCAGTCTGCCACCAGTGCTTTTGCCACGCATCGTCTCGTCCCTGTTCGCTGGATTGGGTCTTTGCGGAGTTGAGGCCGCCGGTATCGGGAGGAAGTTCCGGCGGCCTCTGTCGGCTTACTTGCGGTTACTGTCGTTGGCGGCAACCCATTCTTCATAGCGTTGAGCCAACGCCTCGGGAGTGGTGTTCCCCATGATCAGTTCCTGCAGGCCGTTGTTGATGATCTCGCCAACGCCTTCGGCATCCATCTTGTCGTCGAGCACGGGAAGCACCGTGTCGATGGAGGAGATGAAGCCATAAGCCTTCTTGTTGAGAACGCCTTCCACCATCGGGCTGATGTCATAGTTCCTGTAGGTCGGCAGGCTGCCATACTTGATCTGAAGATCGGCATTGGCCGGGTCGATGGTGAACTTGATCCATTTCCAAGCCGCCTCGGCCACTTCCTCGCTCGCCGACGCAGAAATGCCGTAGCCGGTTTGCAGAGCGCCCGAAGACGAGTTGGTCGAGGTCTTCTGTCCGGCGATTTCGGGGAAGGGATACATCCCGATCTGCGCCTTGCTCTCTTCGGAAAGACTGGTCTCCAGGTTGGGAACTTCCCAGATACCACCGACAAAATAGGCTGCCTTGCCTGCGGCAAGCAGCGAGATGGCATGTTCACGCGTCGTGCTTGGCTCGTTCTTGGACAACAGGCCGGAATCGACCATGTCCTTGATCACCTGCAGCGACTGTACGAACTCGGGATCATCGAAACCGGCATCGTCGCCCCGCACAGCGCGGGCGAACCAATCCAGTCCGCCGACGCGGGCCGTCACCGGCGACAGAAGGCACGATTGCATGACCCAGGACTGCTCGTCTCCCATGACCAGCGGCCGATAGCCGGCCGCGGCGATCGCCTCAGCCTGTTCCTTCATCTCGTCGAGCGTCTTGGGAAACTCAAGACCGAGTTTGTCCAGCACATCCTGATTGACGTAGACGACGTTGGAGAAGGCAACCAGCGGCGGCGCCAGTTCCCAGACTTCTCCATTCTTGCCCTGCGGGCCGAGGAAGATGTCCTTCTGGCTTTCCGCGAGATTGTCGCGCTCGATCCAGTCACGCAAATCCCGGATATAGCCGCGATCGGTGAGATAGCCCGTTCTCTTGCCAGGCCAGAGCTGCATCAGGTCGGGCAGATTGTCCGAAATGGCAAGCGCCTGCATCTTGGTGTGATAGGCGTCGTGTTCGAGGAAATCGAAGTTGATGGTAATGTCCGGATTCTGTTCCTTGAACCGTTCGTACAAATCCACGATCTGGAAGTAGCCATTCTCGATCTTGGTGACCGGCACGATGGCATCGACGACGGTTTCGGCATAGGCCGCCCCGATTCCTCCCCATCCGACAAGTGACGCCGCCAGAACGGCAATCACACTCACCTTAGCCTTGTTGAGATGTTTCATCTTTTTCCTCCTTGTTATGAAAGTCACGCCTTGGACATCGCCGTGCTGGCGTTTTGTTCATCGACCGGCGCGTCGCCGAGAAGATGACGGTAAGCACCAATCATGTGCTTGAGATCGAACGGTCTCGGACCTGCCAAATAGTGGTTGGCTCCCTGCACCCGCGCTCCGCTCCACGCGATTTCATAGAGCGTGCCGTGCGAGCATGCGGGCAGTTGTCCGAGTTCGAGGCGGCCATTCGCCGGAACGACATTGGCCTCAGCAGAAAAAACGGTGGCTTTCTCGCGCATGACGCTGACATCGATCGTCACGTCAGCTGCAGTATCGTTTACCGCAACGAGGCGATGGTGGCCGCCAACCGGCTCCGCGGCCATCACGACGACATCCTGCATCACGCGACGAACGACGTGATAGGCGAGTTTGCGCGTTCCGTAGTAGTCGACCACGGCATCCGAAATCTGCGGCCAGCCGTCCTTGATGTTCCACCACAGAATTCCGGAGCGGTTGCCCTTTTCGAGGCGAAACATCTCGATGAAGAATTTGAGGGCCTCGGCCTGCGAGATCTGGGAGGCAAGGATGTAGTCATTCAACGTGTCCGGAACCGAGCCGAACAACACCTCGATCTGCGTCGCCATCAGGGGAATGCGGTAATCGAAATTGTGCGCCTCGGGCTGCGGCCGCACTGCATGCGTCAGCCAGTCGTCATTGTCCTGCCAGGGCCAAAGCCTATCGGGACGCATGATACGTTCCAGCGTCGAGCGCGCAGGACAGCCATGATAACCCGTTTCACTGGCGAACTTGGCTTGGGACTCGACATAGAACGGTCCCTTGAAATCGTCGCGCGGCCCCCACAGATGGTCTTCAACCGCGGCGCGCAGATTGCCGGTCGCCCAGAACTTCGGACCGAAATAGGGCGAACTGGGCAGGTAGGTGCGACTGGGATCCAGGCGACGACAGACTTCCGGAAGCACGCGGCGAGAAATCAGATCATCGATGTTGGGATCGACCCCGGGCTTTACCCAGGGATAGAACTGGTCGATTTCGTTGTTGCCGGCCCAAAGCGCCAGACTGGGGTGGTTGCGCAGCATGGAAACGATGGTTTCCGCTTCCGCGCGAATCTTTTCATGAAACGCCGCCGTCTGAGGATAGAGGGCGCAGGCCAGCACGAAGTCCTGCCAGACCATCACGCCTTCGCGATCGCAAAAATCGAAGAACGCTGGAGATTCGTACACATTGCCACCCCAGCAGCGGATCATGTTGCAGTTGAGGTCGGACAGAAGCTCCAGAGCCGGCTCGAGGCGTTCGGCATCACGGCTATGCAGCGCGTCGAGCGGAACCCAGTTGCTGCCCTTGCAGAATATATCGACGCCATTGACCACGAACTGGAATTCGCCATCGCCTTCGGGCGTCACACACTCCGAATTGCGCAGGCTGATGGTGCGGAATCCGAACTGCGTCTTCCAGGTCGCAATGACCTCATCACCATCGAGGGCCGCCAGCTCAACCTGGTAAAGCACCGCTTCGCCATAGCCCTTGGGCCACCATGGATCGACAGTCTCGATGGTCTCGACCATGTCGCCGTGAGTGCCGGCAACATCGGTCAAGGTTTCGTGAACCATACGACCATCCCGTGGATCAGTTACGCGCAGGCGGAGCGCATAGGCCGGAACAAACGCCTCGCGCCCGTCGACCAGATTCCACTGCAAGTTGAGAACGGCCCTACGGTCCGCGACATCCACCTGACGCGTGGACAGATAGACATCGTCAAATCGAACGGCGGGCAAAAACGCGATGTGAACATCTCGCCAAAGCCCTGCCGAGACGACCCTGGGCATGATGTCCCATCCATACATGTGCGGGGCTTTGCGGACATGCAGCGACTCCCAGTTGCCGCTCATGGCATGGCAACCGGCCTCTGCTCCCTTGCTTCGGCCCGCAAGCACGGCGGAGTCTATAGCGACCACCAGCGTGTTGCGCCCTTCATGCAGAAGGTCGCCGAGTGCAAATTCCTGTGGCACGAGCATGTTGTCGGCAGAGCCGACAAGCACGCCGTTCAGCCAGATCGTTGCCAGAGTGTCCAGCCCCTCGAAGACGAGAACGGCCTCACCAGAGAAGTCGGCCGACACCTCGAATGTGCGCTCATACCACCACTGGTAACCTTCCAGCTCCCGCAGCCGGTAGATGTTGTCACTATATTCAAGATCGGCCGGCAGCAGACCCGCGCGCACGAGATCAAGTTCAGCGTTGCCCGGAACCTGGGCGGGGATGGACGTGAATTCCGAAGGGGGAACGGACGTGCCCAGTGTCGCCGCAGGAAGACGCTGCGGTCCGAAACTCAGGTTCCACTCACCATTCAGACTCAGGTCCTGATCCGAAATCCGAAAGTGCCCAGACATGCCCTCTCCTCCGACACGACATATTTTACATGTGTATCAGTATGCATTACGCATGGAACATGTCAAGCCAAGTTTGTTGCACATGCGAGAACGTAAGTTTATCGTCTGAAACATTCTGTGGAGTGCTCGGAGGAATAACGCATGCCGGAAATCGTACGCACGATGGAGGAGTTTGCCCGACTGATCGGCCTTTCGCGGCCGACGGTCTCCCGCTATTTCGCCGACCCAAACTCAGTCCGTGCCAGCACGCGGTCCGTCATCGAGAAAGGACTGCGCGAATACGGCTATTCGCCGAACTTCTTTGCCTCCAACCTGACGCGCAAGTCGGCACATGCCATTGGCATCGTTGTGCCTTCGATCATCGACCCCTTTTTTGGCGAACTGGTCAGCATTATCGAACTGGAAGCCGAAGCATGCGGCTATCTGACCGTGCTGCAGTGCTCACACAATGATCCGGACATGGAATACCGGGCCCTTGCCCGGCTGATTGCCATGGACGTGGCCAGCATCGCCATGGCGCCACTGGGTTTTCCTTCGGATGTTTCGGCGATCGAGAAGGTTATGCAGAGTACGCCGATCATCTTCATGGATTCGCGCCTCAAGAAGGGCGTTCCCTATGTGGGAACGAACAACCAACAGAGCATCGGCCTGATGGTCGATTATCTGTGCCGTTCCGGTACCCCGCCGGCACTTTTCACGATGCCGGCGGTGAATGCCAACGTGCTCGAAAGGCGCCAGGCCTATGTCGAACGCATGCAGGAACTCGGTCACGAGCCTCGTATTCTCAATCCTGAGGACCTGCCCATTGATGACGATTACGAACGCTACGGCTATGAGCGCTTCCTCAGCCTGCCGCCGGAGCGGCTGCGCGACGTCACGACAATCCTTTGCCCGAACGACCGCGTGGCATTTGGCCTTCTGGCCGCAGCCAAGCGCATCGGATTGCGCGTCGGAACCGGACCCGATGCCAATATGCGCGTTGCCTCGCACGATGGTCAGCGCTTCGGCGCGTTTGCCGCACCGTCCCTGACAACTTCCGCGCAAAACATCCAGGACATTGGGAAGACCGTCGTGAAGACCCTTGTCGGGCTGGCCGATGGAGGCAGCCTGCCGGCAGACAATATTCTTTTTGAAAGCCATCTGGTGTTTCGGGATTCGGCCTGAGATGGAGTCGACAGGACGTTTTGTGGTGGGCCTGACCGGAGAGGAGTCGAACCGACAGTTCGAGACCCTCCAGGAATGGGAAGCACATCTCGCATAGCTAGACCGTAAAGGTCCGAGGTGCGCCGATGACGAATTCGCACCTTGAGTTCAATGCTGCTGCCAAGAGCAACGCGCCGAAGTACCCTCCTCCCTTCTCATTGCGCGTGACCTTCGAGGAACGAGCGCTTTTTGAGAAAAGCGCGGCAGGCATGTCGCTCGGGGCGTATATCCGGTCGCAGCTTTTTGGCGAGCAGGCTACGCCGCGCCGCACACGCGGCAAATTTCCCGTCAAAGATCACGCCTCCTTGGGGCGTGTGCTGGGTCAGCTAGGCGCATCCCGCCTTTCCGCGAATCTCAATCAGCTCGCAAGAGCCGTGAACACCGGAACTCTGCCGGTAACACCGGAAACGGATGAAGCGCTGCAAGAAGCCTGTGCAGCAATCGAAGAGATGCGCGCGGAATTGCTGCAAGCGCTCGGCAAAGTACCGGGAGAACCGCAATGATTCTGAAAGGCTCTCAGCGTGGCAATGCTGCCCAACTCGCCCGGCATTTGCTCAATGACAGGGATAACGAGCATGTCGAATTGCACGAGAACAGGGGTTTTCTATGCGCAGACTTGGCAAATGCGCTGGCCGAGGCCGATGTAATCGCCAAGGGCACACGGCGTAAGCAATTCCTGTTTTCCTTGAGCCTCAGTCCACCGGAAGCCAAAAAGGTACCAACGGAGGTATTCAAAACCGCCATCGAAATGATCGAACAAAACTCGATCTGGAAGACCACCTCAGAGCGATTGTCTTTCACGAAAAGGAAGGCATCCGGAATTCTCATCGCGCGCGGTCCTGAGAAGTTGCACGCTGACGAAGAACAAGCACTTATTGACGCCAAGGCGGTGTTTGAGACCAATTGCGAAGTCCTGGTTAAGACAGCTGAAAAATACTGGCGCCGAACATCTGGAACTGGCGATTGACTATCTTGGTCAAACTTGGGGCCATGTGTTGGATGAGATTGAGGCGCTGGAAGCAGGCGAGCCGGTCGAGGCCCCCCTTTGCATGGATGCCTATGTAGCGCTTAGGCGCGGTCCCACGGAACGCATGGCGGAAATCGGTGCCGCGCGCCTTCTAGTGTTGCAGGGAGAGTGTGGTAGATTGGCCGGCGCGACTGCAACCCAGAACCGGGCTTAGTTGGGCGGCAATAGAGTCGGACGAAAGTATTGTCTCCTTGTGAACTGCCTCCGGCAAATGCCCCCGAAGTGATGTAGAGTTTTCCGGGTCGTTTCCCTGGCTGGGGAGAGGAACGGAGAACGATGAAGGCATCGAGGTTCACGGACGCGCAGAAGGCGTTCATCATCAAGCAGGGTGAAGAGGGCACATCGGTTGCCGAGATCTGCCGGCAGGCGGGGATCAGCCAGGCGACGTATTTCAACTGGAAGAAGAAGTACGCCGGGATGATGCCGTCGGAGATGAAGCGGCTGAGGGAGCTGGAAGAGGAGAACAACCGGCTCAAGAAGATCGTAGCCGATCTCTCGCTCGACAAGGCCATGCTGCAGGACATCGTTCGCCGAAAACTCTGAAGCCTGCCCGGAAGAGAACGCTGATCGATGTGATGCGTAGCGAGTGGGCGGTGTCGATCCGCCGCGCCTGTGCGGTGATCCTGTTCGATCCCAAGACCTATCGCTACACGTCCCGTCGGTCCGGTCAGGCTGCCCTGGAACAGCGGATAAGAGAGATCTGCGAGACACGCGTACGCTTCGGCTACCGACGGGTGCATGTCCTGCTTCGACGGGAAGGATGGCAGGTCAACATGAAGAAGACCTACAGGATATACAGGGAGTTGGGGATGCAACTGCGCAACAAGACGCCAAAGAGAAGGGTGAAAGCGAAGCTCAGAGACGATCGTGCAGAAGCCGTTGGGCCGAACGATGTGTGGGCCATGGACTTCGTCCACGACCAGTTGACGACCGGCCGCAAGATCCGGATTCTGACGGTCGTCGATACCTACTCCCGATATGTGCCGGTGCTCGATCCCAGGTTCAGCTACCGCGGCGAGGACGTCGTTGCGACGCTGGAACGGATCTGCAGCAAAATCGGCTATCCGAGTACAATCAGAGTGGACAATGGCAGCGAGTTCATCTCACGCGACATGGACCTGTGGGCCTATCAGCGCGGAGTGATCCTGGACTTCTCGAGGCCAGGAAAACCCACCGACAACGCCTTCATCGAAGCGTTCAACGGCAGGCTGCGGGCGGAATGCCTGAACACGCACTGGTTCCTGAGCCTTGCGGATGCCGCCGAAAAGTTGGAGGCTTGGCGTAGAGACTACAATGAGCAACGGCCACATGGTGCCATCGGGAACAATGTCCCGGCGGCGCTGCAGAAATCAGCGGACGCGTCCAGCCCGTACTGCTGATCAAGGCCCGGAAACTCTACCCCTCCCCGAGGGCGCGTTCGGTAGCGGTTCAGGAGGATCTCCGCTCTCTCGCCATCCGGGTGCACCTTTGGGTGCACCTTTGAAGCGAGATAGACGGAGATGAAGCCGTCCTCGCCTATCTGTCCCGTTACACCCATCGGGTGGCCATCTCCAACTGCCGCCTCATTGCCTTCGATGCGGCCAGCGTCACCTTCCGCTACAAGGACCACCGCCGCAGCGGTGCCGACCGGCAGCAGGTTATGGGGCTCTCAACCGACGAGTTCATTCGCCGCTTCCTGATCCACGTCCTGCCAAGGGGCTTCCACCGCATCCGGCATTGCGGGCTGCTCGCCGGCGCCAACCGCAAGGCCAGTCTCGATCAGGCCCGGCAACTGCTGGATGTCGTGCCGCCGCCCGAAAATGATGACCCCGAGGAACCCGCCGACTTCCGCCCGCCATACCCGTGCTGCGGCGGGCATATGATCGTCGTCGAGACCTTCACCCGCTGGTGCCAGCCGCGCGCTCCGCCGTCCGCCCGAACACCGACCCGGGAGACTACGCCATGACCCGGCATGGTATGACCTCGCCTCCAGCCGCAGGTTCTCCGCCTCCGGCGACAAGCTTGTGCGCGTCCGTGGTCATCACCGACACCAAAAGGGCTGCGTCCGGTCACGCGCCAAGCAGACAGAATCGACGGACCGGACGGACAATGCTGTCCGTCCGCTGCAATCCCGGCGCCTCCAAACAGCGGTCGCCCCATCTCCAGAACTGGCCGAAAACAGAAATCCCCATAGCTCACCGCCTGCAGCCCGCGGGTTCCTTCCTCGGGGGCTTTCGTACGCCTGTCGGCGCCCGAAACCCTTCACGGAAGGAGACGGGCTGCTATTGGGGCGCGTCGCGCAAAAGCGGCCACTGTCGCAACCGCTGCCTTTATTCGGATTCCAATTTCGATTCGCCGTCTCGTGTTTTGACTGCGCCGAAGCCGCTTGAGGACGTTCGTCTTCAGCATGAGACGACAGCGGCAAACGAATAGGCCGCCAATCCTGGAACTGTCCTGCATGCGAGCTCTCGCACGGGTGCGCGAATACGACTGACAGGGCCGCGCAGCGCAGCGATTTTATCAGGCACGCATAGTCAGGGATTGGTTGACACAAGGCATGATGTGTTTTGACGTGAAAACGGCAAATCCCTCATGCACTTCATGGAAACTGGGGCTTTTGATGCCTTGATAATGCGAGTGTTGCGCGCATTTGCCGTTGCGTATTCTGCGTCGTGAATGCGTTGAGCGTCGCATTCAACGACGAAATCCCTGCAAAATCAGCAAGAAAGCGTCGATAGTTAACTGCCGAAGCGCACGGATTGCAGCGGAAACGGACCGCATGATCGTGGTTGAGGTGGTATTGATGTGAAAATCTCAAAATGGGATTGCAAAAAATGCATCACTGTAATAGCAATACCTCGCAACGAGCTGAGGTAAAGACCTGGGCGTGATCAAGAGAGACGACGGCCCGAGGGCCGCAGGAGGAAACAGTGAGTAGCGCGATGAATGCGCAGCGCGGCGATGAGATCGTTGCGGCTGACCACACGTTCCGAATTGGATCGGAAATTCAGGGACTATATGCTGGCGCGGTCCATTATTGGCGACTTGATCGGGACAAGTGGTCGGACATTCTCGACAAGGTATGCGCGCTCGGCTTTTCGGCAATTTCCATTTACATGCCCTGGGAAATTCACGAAATCGAACGTGGTCGCTTCGATTTCGGTGAGATCGATCCGCGCAAGGATCTCGACGCCTTTCTGACCCTTGCCGAGTCCAAGAATCTCAAGATCGTGGCGCGGCCCGGCCCGCAGATCAATTCGGAGCTGACCTGGTTCGGCTATCCGCTGCGTATCCTGGCCGACCCCGAGCTGCAGGCGCAGAACGCCCAGGGCGGACGCACCGTTCTGACCCAGGTGCCAAGGCCGATCCCGGCCGTCAGCTATGCGGCCGACAAGTTCTTCGACGAGACGGCCCTGTGGTTCGACGCCATCATGCCGATCCTCGAAAAGCACAAATATCCGAATGGCGGTCTGATCTCGGCGCAAGTCGACAACGAGATGGCCTTCTTTTTCAACATCAATCCCTATGCCGCAGACTTCAGCCCGGCATCGATCGAGCGCTTCCGCGCCTTCCTTGAGGGCAAGTACGGTTCCCTCGACAAGATCAATCAGGTCTATGGGACGCGTTATGCGAGCCTGTCCGAACTGGATGCGCCGCGCAGCTTCGCCGGCAAGGTGAAAAAGGACCTGCCGCCTTATCTGGACTGGATCGAATACCGCGAGCGTTATCTGATCGATTGCCTGGGGCGGCTTGCCGGCATGATGCGTGAACGCGGGCTCGATGGCATTCCGCTGTTCCACAACTACCCGCATCCGCTCGGACCGGGCGGGGCGGCGAGCGGCATCACCGCACCCTACAATCTCATGGGCCTCGAAGAGGTTCTCGACTTCGTCGGCTTCGACATCTATTCGCGCAAGGAATTGTACCAGCACGTCAAGACGGTCGTTTCCTACGTCGTCGGTTCGAGCCGGTTCCCCTATATTCCCGAGTTCATCGCCGGTGTCTGGCCGTGGTATTTGAACCCCGGCGACGAAAAGGACGAGACCTTCGTCACCCGCGCCGCGCTCATGCATGGCATCAAGGGTTTCAGCCGCTACATGCTGGTTGAACGCGACCGCTGGCTGGCATCGCCCATTCGTCGCGACGGACGCATCCGCAAGGAAAACGCGGCCGTGTTCTCCACGACCAACGACATGCTGAACAGTTACGACTTCAAGTCGATCCGCCGCACGACAGATGTCCTACTGCTGGCCAATCGCGACTATGATCGCCTCGAGGCAGCGAGCGAGTTGCTGTCCTTCCCTGGCGACTTCCTGGAATCGCAACTCAGTCTTTCCGAATATCCCAACTTCATGACGGTATCGGAAGAGCGCTTCGGCTTCGAACAGCCGATCCAGCTGGTCAAGAACGACTGGTTCGCAGCCTATTACGACGCATTGTCCGATGCAGGATACACGTTCCTTCTGTCCGACACGGCGCTGCCTGCCGATCGGATGCCGAACTACAAGGCCATCATCGTCTCGTCCTTTGAGTATCTGAGCTCGGCGGTCCAGTCGAAACTGCTTGGCTATGTCAAGCAGGGCGGCGTTGCTGTACTCGGCCCGAAATTGCCCGGTCTCAACGAGTTCTTCGAATCCGACGAAACGCTGGCTGCGGCCGTCAAGGGCGCCAAGGCGACCGAAATTGCCGGCGTCGGCAAGACGGTTGCAACCTCCTACGCCGTCGGGCAGGGGCATATGGTGGTGATCAATGATCTCGCCGACCTCGAAACGGCGCTCATCGCAGCACTCAACCAAGCAAAAGCCGTTCCGGTCACCAAGAACAATCCCAAGCTCGACGTCACCATTCACCGTGGCGCTGAGGCGGACGGAAAGACGATCGTCTTCGTCGCCAATCCGACGGCGGACCCGATCCTCTCGGAAGTCGGCATCGGTGTGGATGCGTCCCGTGTCACCGAAGTCTGGAGCGGCGATCAGATCACCGTCACGGGCTCCGTCTGGCAGGACGCGCTCGAGCCCTACACCATCAAAACCTATCTCGTCGAAGCTTGAGCCGGAGGAAGATATCATGTTGCACGAAAACCCACTCATGGCCGATATCGACGTCGATCACTGGCGGAACCTGCAGTCTTTGTTGCTCGACTCGGCCAAGGGCAAGCGGCGCATCATCGTCATTCACCAAGGTGGTGAGATCGTCAAATTCGCCCATTCCGCCAAGCAGGCCGTCTTCCGGCCGATTGAACGGATCACCAATGCCGGCGCCGATGCCAAGGCGATCTATGAAGCGAACAGTGCTTCGGTCGATTTCGTCATGGTTGTCGAAAGACAAGCGTCGGACGCGTATTTCCGGGCCGTTCAGGAGGCGTGGACACCCGAGGACGACATCGACGTCTATGTCAATCGCGCCTACCGGCTGATGGACGAGTATCCGGACGGAATCGCGACCTATCCAGGGCCGGCGAGCAACCAACTCGGCTTGCAGTGGCGCCTGGGCGCCGGCTTCGAACAGGTCGAGGCCGCGGTCAAGGCCTTCGGTTCGCCGGATCGCAGCGCCGTGCTCGGTGTGTTCGAGGCAGGGGCTTTGTGGGCGACGCTCGTCCTGCATTTCGACGCCGGAATGAAGATCGACGTCGTCACGACCGCAGACCCGACCGACATTCCGCTGGCCGATGGCAAGGAAGCGACGGCCATGGCGGTCGTTGACTGGGTCGGCGCGCACTATGGCGAGGTCTGTCTCGGTCTTTTTGTCGATATCGCCGACGCAAGGCGTTTTCTTGCCGCAAAGAACAAGGTCGCAGTCCTGACCGAGCTACAGCAAGCCGGCGCGCTCATCGCCAAACCGGTTCCGGCAGGCCTTTCTGCACTTCTTGGCAAGGCTTGAGAACCGGAGAACTCGGCTACTCGCAATCAAGAACGCCCAGGGCCGGCAGGTTCTGGGCAACAATCTCAAACGGAGGAGAAATCATGCAATTTACCAGACGAATGGCCATCTCTTTGGCGCTCGGAGCAGCGCTTGCGACTTCAGTCGCATTGCCGGCGATGGCCGCCGATGCCGACGCGCTGCTTGCCGAGCTGTCAGGGAAGGTGCTCAGCCTCGGACCGCACGGCGAAGAACCCTCTGCTGCGTCCGGGATCAGTCTGACCGATGCCGAACTGGATCAAATCCGGGAGATGAACGCGACTGCCGCGATCATCATGCACTACTCGGGAAATGACTGGTCGCAAGCCCAGATCAAGGGATTGCGGTCCAAGTTCGATGAAATGGGAATCGAAGTCCTCGGCGTGACCGATGCCGGCTTCAAGCCTGAAAAGCAGGTCTCCGACATCGAAACGATGCTGGCAAAGAAGCCCGACATCATCGTGTCCATCCCGACCGACCCGACGGCCACGGCTGTCGCTTACAAAATGGCGGTTGATGCAGGCGTGACGCTGGTCTTCATGGACAATGTCCCCGCCAACGCAGTGGCCGGAAAAGACTACGTGAGCATCGTTTCCGCCGATAATTACGGCAATGGCGTCGCCTCGGCCCTCCTGATGGCCAAGGAACTCGGCGGCAAGGGCGAAATCGGCATCATCTACCACGCAGCCGATTTCTTCGTGACCCAGCAGCGTTACGAAGCGTTCAAGAAAACGATGACCGAGAACTTCCCCGAGATCAAGATCGTTGCCGAACAGGGGATTGGTGGACCGGATTTTGCGGGTGACGCCGACAAGGCGGCGAGCGCCATGATCACCTCCAACCGCAACATCGATGCCATCTGGGGCGTGTGGGATGTGCCGGCCGAAGGTATCGTGTCTGCGGCGCGCTCGATGGGCAAGGATGATCTGATCATCACCACGATCGATCTTGGCGAGAACATTGCCATCAACATCGCCCAGAACTCCTACACAAAGGGGCTGGGCGCGCAGCGGCCCTATGATCAGGGCGTAACCGAGGCACTGCTCGCCGGTTACGGTCTGCTCGGCAAGGCTGCGCCGGCCTATGTGGCGCTGCCGGCACTGCCGGTGACCCGGGACAATCTCGAGGAAGCTTGGCAGCAGGTCTACCATGCCCCGCTTCCGGACGACGTAAGGAACAGCATGCAGTGATCCTTGTCGGTGTTCAGCCTCGACATCCTCCCGTGGAGGCTGAACACCGACAGGACAGTGCGTGACAACAGGTCCTTGCTCCAGATAGTGGAGCAAGGGCCGGTTCCCCGAGCGCGCGGCGCCCGTGCGAGGTTTCGCCACTCGGTCCGGATCACAATGCCCCATCAAATCAGTAGATCGCTCCACAATGTCAGACGTTTCGATCACAACGGATGATGCGCGTTCCCGGAAAGATGGTGTCCCGGCGACGGGCTATGCCATCTCGATGAAGAACATGACCAAGACTTTCGGAGGCGTAAAAGCGCTGTCCGATGTCAGTCTTGACGTCAAGCACGGCGAAGTGCACGCGCTGCTCGGCGGAAACGGCGCCGGCAAATCCACACTTTTGAAGATCCTGCGCGGCGTGCAGCCGCCCGATTCCGGCACCATCGTGGTTGACGGAATACCACTTAACGAGCACTCGACCGAGGCGTCCCAGCGCGCCGGCATCGCCATGATCTTTCAGGAGATGAGCCTGATCCCCACCTTGACGGCGGCCCAGAACATCTTCCTGAACCAGGAGCCCAAATCGGCGGCCGGGCTTATCGATGACCGCGAATGCCGCAGGCGCGCACGGGAATTGTTCGAGGAGTTCAAGGTCGACATCTCGCCCAACGAGATGGTCGGAAATATGAGTTCGGGACAACGCCAACTGACCGAAATCGTCAAGGCCATCTCCCAGAAAAGCAAAATTCTGGTGCTTGACGAGCCGTCCTCCGCGCTGACCGAAACTGAGGTCGAACTGTTGTTCGACCTTCTGCGCCAGCTCAAGAAGGACGGTGTGGCGATCATCTATGTCTCGCACCGCATGGAAGAGATCATGCGTATCGCCGATCGCGCCACCATTTTGCGCGATGGCCAGTTCGTGTTGACCGCGCCGATCAGCGAACTGACTCTGGACGAGATCGTTGCGCAAATCTCGGGTAAGGAGACCCGAAGCCTCGACAGGGCAGGGCAGACCAGCACGGTAAAGGCGGGCGAGGCATTTCTCGAACTCAAGAATGTGTCGGGTGCCCGCAAGCCAGTCTCCGCCAGTTTGACGCTTCGCAAGGGCGAAGTGGTCGGCGTGGCGGGTCTACTCGGCAGTGGCCGGAGTTCGCTGGCACGACTGATCTATGGCCTCAACCCACCGGTTTCGGGTGAAATGACGGTCAAAGGCAAACCCGTTCGTTTCGCCAGTCCACAAGAAGCGATCGATGGCGGCATCGCGCTCGTGCCTGAAAACCGCTTGCGCGAAGGGTTGATCGGTTCGCATTCCGTGGCGAGCAACATCTGCCTGCCTGTGCTCAAGCGCCTGTCCAAATGGACAATGGTTTCCAAAAAACTCTCTAAAAAGCTCGTGGACGAGCAGATCGCGGCGCTTCGCGTCAAGACCGACTCCGTCAACGCGCCGATTCTAGCCTTGTCCGGGGGCAATCAGCAGAAGGTCGTGGTGGCAAAAAGCCTCGCCACGCTTCCCGATATCCTCGTCCTCGACGAGCCCACGGCCGGCATCGATATCGGCAGCAAGACCGAAATCGTCGAACTCGTTCGCGAGATGGCGCGCGCTGACAAGGCGGTGCTGCTCATCTCGTCCGAGCCCTCCGAGCTCATCGCCGCTTCCGACCGAATCCTGCTTATGGCGAATGGGCGCATCGTTCGCGAGGTCGCGATCAACGAACTGTTTTCGCAAGACAGCAAGCCGGACGAACGTATGCAGCAAGCCCGGCAGCGTCTGCAGGTCCTGATTCAAGAGGTAAACTCCAATGACTGAACTTTCACAGCCCCGTGGTGCTGCAATGCCGGTTTTCAACCGCTTGTTGGGCTCCTGGCGGCAGGGCGTGATCTATATCGGGTTTGTCGTCGTCTTCGCGTTCTTTTCGATCACCTTGTCGGATCAAGGCTTTCTGGATCCAAACAACCTGCTCAACATCATCAGGCAGACCGCGATGATTTCGGTCATGGCCGTGGCGATGACTTTCGTGCTGGCGGCCGGGGAAATCGATCTTTCGGTTGGTGCGGTGGCTGGGCTTGCATCCGTGGTCGCGGCCTTGCTTTTGCGCGAATACGGACTTGTCGCCGGTATTCTGGGCGGCCTGACCTCGGGACTCATCGTTGGGACGATCAACGGCGTCCTGGTCACACGCGTCGGCATTCCCTCTTTCCTCGTCACCCTGGCGATGATGGGTGTCGCTACGGGGACGTCCATGTGGATCAGCAACACGGCGGCCATCCCGATCCTCAACCAGACCTATACCTATTTCTTCGGCAGCGGCAGCATCGGAACCTTCCCGATACTGTTCATCTGGGTCTTCGTCGTCGGCCTGATCGGGCACATCATCCTGCGCAAGACGTCTTTCGGGCGACGGGTGCTGGCAACCGGGGGCAACGACACCGCAGCGCACTACAGCGGCGTCAACACCAACAACATCAAGCTCAAGGTGCTGATGCTGTCTGCGACGACGGCAGCGCTGGCCGGCATGCTCTATGCCGGACGCCTTCAGTCAGGGCGCTATCAGTTCGGTGAGGGCGACGAGTTGTCGGTTATCGCAGCGGCGGTTTTGGGCGGCAACAGCCTGATGGGCGGCACCGGCACCGTGATCGGGGCGATTGTCGGTGCCCTGATGATCGGCCTGATCAACAACGGTTTGATTCTGCTTGGTCTCGATTACAGTCAGCAGCAGATCGCACGCGGCATCATCATTGTGCTCGCGGTTGCGCTAAGTCAGCGAAGCTCGCTACGCTGAGAAAACTTTGATGGCATGATGATTCGAACAAGAAATATTGTCTGTGCTTTTGAAAGCCGATGCTGCTCGAAGGCCGCTAAAATAACGACTGACGGGCTTCTCGGCCTGCATTGCTGTGCTCAATTTCTGTCTGTCAGATGCACTCGTCTATGCTGGTGAATAAGGAGCGAGGGCGTGAAGCGCGTTACTTTGCGTGATATTGCACAAACTGCAGAGGTCTCCCTGGCGACGGTCGACCGTGTCCTGAATGGTCGCGCCGGCGTCAGCGAGGAGGCGGAGGCACGGGTCAGGCACGCCATGGATGTGCTGAGCTTCAAGAGCCGCAGGCTCGACGCGGCATCAATGGGTTCGCGTGCCTATCATTTCAACTTCATCATTCCGCGCGGCCCCAAGAATACCTTCATGGTCAACATGCGGCGCTATCTGGATTCCATAACGCAGCAAATGGCTGCGCAGAACATCCACTTGACGGGGGCCGACTACGCCGAACTCGATGAGCAGGAACTGCTCGATGCACTTGCCGCCGTCGATCCCGACCGCTGCATGGGCGTTGCTTTGGTGGCGATCGACTCGGCGCCGGTGCGCGAAGCCATTGATGCGCTGGTGCAAAAGGGCATCGCGGTGGTGACGGTCGTCTCCGATGTGACCTCGTCACGCCGGTTCTTCAATGTTGGGCCCGACAATGTTGCCGCGGGATGGCTTGCGGCTTCACTCATGGGCCGGTTCGCGGGCCGCCGACCCGGAAAAATCGGTGTCATTGGCTCTATGTCGCTACGCGACCAGGCAGACCGGCACCTGGGTTTCGAGCAGGTGATAGCGCGCGAATATGGTTTTCTCGAAGTCTTGCCGGTGTCCGAAGGCTGCGACGACAGCGCCGTCACAATTGAGCTAACCCGCAAGCTTATACGCGATCACGAGGAATTGCTGGGTATCTACAATATCGGGGCGGGAAACCGAGGCATCTGTACAGCCATCGAGGAAAGCGGGCGCAAGTCCGAGCTTGTGGTGGTGGCACACGAATTGACCAAGCACACGCGGCAGGCGCTTGTCTCGGGCGCATTCGACGCCGTGATAAACCAAGACTACCAGGTCGAGGTCAACGACGCCATTCAAGCGCTCAGGGCATTCGTGGACAGCAATGTCGCGGCCATGCCTCTGCCCGTCCATCTCGACATCTATATGAGGGATAATCTTCCCTAGCAGTTCGGTGTCGGCGCGCACTTGTCCGGCCGTTGTCCGAGTTGCAGACATGCCGCTTTTGGCGGGACAGGTCACGCAGAGCCGTTTGTCATGAACCTTTGCCAGTCTTCGCGATTTCATTCCGTCCTCCGGCTATGCCGGAAGGCGGAGGTACGGTCTCGGCACAAAAGGGTTAGGGCGCTTCCTGCCCGGCCAACCAGCCAAGGATCGCATGGTTGGTTTCTTCCGGTATCTCTTCCTGACTCCAATGCCCGCAATCGAGGTCGATCACATCGGCATTCGGCACGAAATCGGTCAGTCGCTCGAACTTCGGAATAATGTCCCAGTCTCTGTAGGTCATCAGCGTCAGGTATCGGGTGATCGGGTCCGCTGCCGCGACGCAAACGGGATCGCCTCCAGCCGGACTGTTGAACTTTGGTGGCGCAAAACCGTTGTGCCGCCTCATCGATGCGGGAGCAAAACAGCAAGAAGGGTCTGCTTTCAGGCAATGGCGGGATCCTCACTAGCGGCGGGCATGGGCGTTTCCGACCGATCGTTCCTGATATGAAGGGGACTGGCGACAAAGGGGCCGGGAGCGATCTGGCTGGTTGTGTTGGCGAGAAGGCGGCAACAGATCCTGGCTGGAGAGCACACAAGTTTCAACGCGCCCGCCACGACCCTCATCCGCGATAGAGCGGGAGCGCGGCGCGCTACAATATGCGCAATGAGGGGGTACCCACCTGTGGCAAGCTGCCATGTAAAGTATGCATTTTGACATTGTAATTCATACTCTTTGTCCTCTACTGTGCGCGCTGACTTCCTGATCCGCATCCTCGCTCGCTGAGCACATTCACGCAAAAGCAGATGAAAAAAACACCGCTAAACCGGCGACGGATTCGCCTTGGCCACCAATCTTGTTTTCCGCACCAAACGCGACAGCGAGGTTCGGCTTATCGGGCAGGCAGCCGGTCAGGATGCGTTTTGCGCCATTCGCTTAGCAAAAATGCATGCTGGTTCCCATTGCAGTCGGCTTGCCGTCGAACAATGCACATAATATAACATTACAAAACATGCTTTGGGTACTTCTGCCAACATCGCTCCGCCCTGCGGCAATGCTGAAAGGTAAACGGCCTTGCCTGATAGGGGCTCCATTTTGACTGCGACATCTCAGGAACGCGAACCCGAGCCGTTTTCACTGGCGCATGCGCATCGTCGCAAGGCTCTGGTCGTCGTTGGTCTCGCCGTTCTGGCGTTGGTCATTGCCGTTATTTCCTCAGGCATTGGCGCGGTGGCCATCGACCCGGTAACCGTTCTCAAAATCATCGGCCATCATCTTTTTGGCACCCCTTCCGAAATCACCTGGTCCACCACAGCGGACATTATCGTCTGGATCACCCGCATGCCGCGTGTGCTGATGGCCGTGGCCGTCGGCGCAACCCTTGCCATGGCTGGCGCGGCGCTTCAGGCCATGGTGCGCAATATTCTCGCCGATCCATACGTGCTCGGCGTCAGCTCTGGTGCTTCGACCGGTGCCGCCTTCGCGATTGTGGTCTTCGCCGGTTCCGGCGGTATCTGGGTCTTGTCGGGCTTTTCCTTTCTTGGCGCCATCCTTGCGACCCTGCTGGTGCTGCTGATCGGCGGTGCCGGCGGCAGGGTCACGCCGTTCAAACTGGTCATGGCGGGCATGGCGGTGGGCTACGCCCTGAGTTCGGTCACGAGCTTTCTGATCTTCGCCTCGGATTCGCCCGAGGCCAGCCGCGCAATCATGTTCTGGCTTCTCGGCTCGCTGGCCGCAATCCACTGGGCGACGGCCCAACTCGCGCTTGTCGTCGCCGCGCTGGTGCTCGTCGCGCTCCTCGCGGCATCCCCTCATCTCGACGCGCTGGCGGCGGGCGATGAAACCGCCCTTGCCGTCGGTATCCGCCCTGAGGCGGCTCGGCTGGTCTTGATGGTCATCGTGTCCCTTGCCGTCGGCGTCATGGTGGCCGGCGCGGGCATTATCGGCTTTGTCGGATTGATCGTGCCGCATATGGCAAGGGCGCTGGTCGGCGCGCGCCATCGTGTTCTTCTGCCGGCGAGCGCCTTTCTCGGCGCGTCTTTCCTGCTCGTCGCCGATATCGGCGCCCGTATGCTGTTCGCCCCTCAGGAAATGGCCATTGGCGTCGTGACCGGTATCGTCGGGGCGCCGCTGCTGCTCGTGCTGCTCAATCGCACGAGGCGGAAGGACCAACCCTGATTTCTCTCCCCCAAAAAGGATGCACGTTTGAAATGAGAAGACATGCTTTTGCCCTGTTCGTTGCCGGCGCAGCCCTGCTCGGCGCATCACTGCCGGCAAATGCCGCCGAAAACGGCTTTCCCCTGACCATCGAGAACTGTGGCGCGACGGTAACGCTCGACGCACCGGCCAGCCGCATCTTCATGGTGAATTACGACCCCATTCCGCTCCTGGCTGAACTCGATGTTCTCGACAGGGTCGTCGCGCGGACCGAGAAGCCTCTGGAAGGCGTTTACGACGAGAAGGTTTACGCCCAACTCGACGAAATCGAACTGATCGCTTCGGAAACCAGTGCCACCGGTGGTTCGATCATTTCCCTGGAAGCGATTATCGCTGCTGAGCCCGATCTCGTTCTGGCGGCGCAGAATGCCGTTGACCGCGAATTGCTCGCCGCCGCCGGCATCGCCACCTACTCGGCACCGGCCTATTGCCAGAACCTTGCCGACGGGCCGCAGGGCACGGCAAGTTTTGAGCGGGTCTATGACCAGGTCGAAGCCTATGGTGCCATGTTCGGCGTCAGCGATCTCGCCGCGCAGAAAATCGCCGAGCTTCAGGCCGATGTCGCCAAGCTCAGGGCCCTGAACGCCGGCGAGAACGGAACAGGCGTTGCCATTTACGTCGCCGCCGGCGGCAAGACGCTTTATCCTTATGGCGATTTCTCGATGATAACCCCGATCTTTGAAGCTGCCGGCCTGACCAATGTCTATGCCGGGACCCGGGATCGGGTTTTCGAGGCCAGCCTCGAGGACATCATCGGCAGGAACCCAGAGACCATTGTCTTGCTCTATTCGACAGGCGCGGAGGATGACCTGGTCGAAACCTTCATGTCGATACCCGGTGTCGAGGCGATGAGCGCGGTCAAGAACAACCGGGTGATCGTTCTCAAGTTCCCGTTCACCGATCCGCCGACCCCGCTTTCGATCAAGGGCGCTGAGGTTCTGGCTGCAAAGCTTGACGCCCTGCCGTGATCGAAGCGGAGGGTGTGACGGTTTCCCTTGGTGGGAAACGGATACTGGAATCGGTCGGCATCACGGTGCCGACCGGAGGCGTGCTTGGTTTGGTTGGTCCGAACGGCAGCGGCAAGACGACCTTGCTGCGCGTCCTCTACCGGGCGATCGTACCTGACGCCGGAGCGATCCGTCTCGACGGGACTGCTCTTGCCAGACTTTCCCGTCGTCACATCGCCCGCCGCATCGCTGTCGTGCCACAGGAACGGCCCGATGATTCCGGCCAGAGCCTTGCCGACATGGTGATGCTCGGTCGGCTGCCGCACCGCTCCTTCCTGTCGGGAGGGCGGCACGCGGATTATGAGGCGGCTTCCGCTTCCATTGCCCGTGTCGGACTGGCGGGCCAGGCCGGCCAGTCCTTCACCTCGCTTTCGGGCGGCGAAGCGCAACGTGCCCTCATCGCTAGGGCTCTGTGTCAGCAGGCTGACCATCTGCTTCTCGACGAGCCGACCAATCATCTCGATCTGCGCTACCAGCACGAGATCCTGGCGCTGGTCCGCGATCTCGGCCTGACCACGGTCATCGTTCTTCACGATCTCAATCTCGCCGCGCGCTATTGCGACCAGATCGCCCTGCTGGACCGTGGCCGGGTGGTGGCCTTCGGCACACCCAAAGAGGTTTTCGCCCCGCAATTGCTGGAGCCGATCTATCAGGTCTCGACCACGCGTCTCGAACTGGATTCGGGCGCAATCCACCTGATCTTCGCCGAATCCAGCCTGTCTTCTCAACCCATCGAGGGAAAATCAAAATGACCGCCACCGCTAACAAAGACGGCATCGATCCCAGTATTTTGCTGGCGCGCTGGGACGCCCAGCAAACCGCCTTCATCAAGTATCGCGAGCTAAGGTTCGACGCCATCGTCAGCACCATCGCCCGGGTCTGCCAACCCAAGCCACGTGTTCTCGATGTCGCCTGCGGCCCCGGCTCGCTGACCCGCGCCGTGCTCGCCGGCATCCCGAATGCAACGGTTGTTGCCGTCGACAAGGATCCGGTTCTGCTTGCGATCGCCCGCGACGTTCTTGGCAGTGACGACCGTGTCAGCATCGTCGATGCCGATCTCGATGAACCGGACTGGGTAAATTCGGTCGAGGGATCGTTCGACGCGATTGTCAGCTCGACGGCACTGCACTGGCTCAGGCCCGAAATCCTGTCGCGCCTTTACCTAGAGTTCGGCGGAATGGTGCGCGAAGGGGGCGTCTTCCTGAATGGCGATCATTTGCAATATGACGGAATGGCCCAGCCGACCCTTAAGCGCCTTGCCAGTCAAGACGACGAATTCAACCAGAAGCTCGCCTTCGACAGCGGCACCGACAATTGGGATCAATGGTGGGAAATGGCGGAAGCCTATCCTCCTTATGCCGATGCCGCGATCGAGCGCAAGAAGCGTTGGGCAGGCAAGGAACCCGGCCCAAAGGTAACGCTCGGTTATCACCTGGAAACGCTGCGTTGCGCCGGCTTTTCCGAAGTCGGGACGGTCTGGCAGTATCTCGATGACTACGTCTTGTGCGCTGTCCGTTGAGTTTTTGCGGCTGTCCGTCGTCAGGACATTTGGCACGGCGCTTATTGAGAGGATCAACAGTCGGCTTAAGTGGGCCGAGGAGCTATAAAGGTTTGCGGGGCGGCGAAGATTGCCGCTTTGCAGATCTTGACAGCGTGCTCCGCGATGCCCCGGTCGCCTTGACGATGCTGCTCCAGCTCTGGCCGCTCTCCAGCATCGTCACAATCGCGGCGTTTTGCTCCACGTTCTCTCTTCGCCCGTTGTAGCGCCCCTCGGCTTTTACCGTCTTGATGCCATCCATCGGCCGTCTGCGACGGTCGCTATCGTCCTTGCGGGCGATGGCGGCGATCATGTCGAGCATCATCCCGTTGATGGCCTCGAACATGAGCGAGGTGAATCCATCGGTTCCCGCCGTAGCCAACTGCCAGAGCCTTTCACTGTTTCACGGAAACAGTGAAAGGCTCCAAGTTCTTGTTTTGTCGCGTGTCCGAACCGAAAAACCGTTTCCACTTTTCCTGGACACGCTCCAGGAGGTGGGGAGGTCGAGGGCTCATCGCCTGTTTGCAAGGAAGATGGGGATCGTCACAAACTCAGCGCGGCCTTTTCGGTCGTTGAAAAATCTTTTGCCGGCACCCGAAAGCCGCCGATTGCAGGAGCCTCGTGAGAAAATATCGCAGTGGCTTTGGCAGGAAAGGCGATAACGTTTTTCCCGAACATGGCTTGGGCTAAGCACCAAGGCGAATGATGTGGACGCCATATCCGGGCAGGCGGTTTCCCTCTGCGAGGTCCGACACCAGTGTCGTGCCCACAGGGAGTCCGGAGACCTTGCACGGTTCGGCGCTGGTGTTGAGGACGAACAGCAGCTTGCGGTCATCGGCCTCGCGAAGCGTCACCTCTATGTCGGTCGGCAGATCGGGCAGCAGCGGCTCGACGCCGGATTTGGTCAGAACTTCACTGTCGAGCAGGTCAATCAGCGCGGTGTTGAGATAGGTGCCCATATAGATCACCTTGCCCTTGCCGATCTTCTTGAGGCTGACAGCCGGCGCGCCGTCAAGAAAGCGCGACGACCAGTGCCCGAGCGTTTCGACGCCGTCGGCAAGCTGGAGTTGCTCGTACATGTGGGAGACCGTGACTTCGCCATTGCCGATACGTAGCGTGTAGCGGCGATGACTCGACTCGGTTGGAAATTCACTGCACGACGCGTTCGGGTTGCTCATGCTGGCGAAGAGCCGATCCCCGTCCGCCGATGCGAGCCGTCCGAATTCCTCGACCGTGACACCAGCCAGCGCCGACAGGGATCTACCCGGCGCCGGTTCGCGGATGACATGGTTATCGGCGTTGCGCGAGCCGGTGCGGGCACCGAGGATGACGGTGCCGCCATTGCGGGCAAAGGCCTCGATCCGTCCAGTCCATTCGTCCTTCCAGATCAGCCAGTGCGGCACGTAGAGCACCTTGAGCGGACTGAGATCGTCCTCTGGATGGATGAAGCCGCAGGAAATGCCCTTCCGATAGCAGTGCTGATGCAGGATTCTGGCATCCTCGGCAGGACTTGGCAGACCCATGGGATAGGTGTCGTGGGCTTCCTGGTTGTCGAAATCGGCGCCGGCAATGCCGACATCCATGTGCACGCGGGTGCCGAGGATCGCGTCTTTTATCGCCGCGATCTCTGCAGCGAACTGCTTGACCTCGGCATAACGGCGGCGCGGGATGTCGTCGTGATCGATGATACCCATCCAATAGATTTCCGCGCCGAAATGGGCCGGGCGCCAGCGGAAGAACATGATGCCGTCGGCACCGCGTGCCACCGAAGAATAGGCCATGCGCCGCATTTCGCCCGGCTCGGGCGTGAGCGTACTGAACGGCGGCTGCGAGCCGAAACCCGATTGCTGTTCGGGCACGAGGAAATTGCCGGCAAAGCCCCGGCAGACATCGAGATGATGCGCCTGAGTGGCTGCAGGCCCGCCTGACCGTTCGAACTCGTCGTAAAGCAGCGGGTAGATGTCGTAACCGGGAAAATCGAGATCGGCCGAGAACTGGCCGCGGAAGTCGATGTCGGCAAGCCCTCCGAGATTGTGAAAGACGAACCAGTCGGGGTTGGCGGCCCTCAGGATCTCCACCTGATCGTGCTGGAAGGCGGCGGTCGCATGGGCCAGGAAGCGGTGATAGTCGAGCACGTGTCCGGGGCTGTTCGACACCGGGGCCCGATCAAAGGGCAGGACGATCTGGTCGAAATTGCCATAGGCAGTCGCCCAGAAGTCACCGCCCCATGCTGCGTTCAGCGCATCGATCGTTTCGTATTCATCCTCCAGGAAAATCTGGAAGGCACGTCGGGTTGCCTCCGAGTAGGACACCGACATGGATGTATTGAGCTCGTTATCCGTCTGCCAGCCGACAACATCCGGATTGTCTTTGAAATGATCCGCCATGGCCCGGGTGATGCGGCGCGAATGCTGGCGGTAGACAGAGCTGCAGGTATCGGCGTGCTGACGCGAGCCGTGACTCATCGGACGTCCGTTGACGTCGACGCGCAAGACCTCAGGATAATGCAGTGTCAGCCAGCGCGGCGGCGTTGCTGTCGGTGTGCACATAATCGTCTTGACCCCATGCCGCCCGAGGATGGCAACGGCACGGTCGAACAGGTCGAAATCGAACTTGCCCTCGCGCGGTTCGAAGATGTGCCAAGCGAATTCGCCCATGCGCACGGCGTTGAAGCCGGCTTCGGCCATGCGCTCGGCATCGCGCTCCCAGTAGCTCTCGTCGACGTGCTCGGGATAATGCGGCGTGCCCAGAAGAAACGTGTCGGTATCGACCGGCCGCCAGACGGAGATCGGGGACGTGGGCTTGTTAAACTTCATTCTCAGCTCTTCTCGAATGGAGCACCGTGGAAAAAGGCTAAGCCCGATTTTCGCGAAACGATGCAGTGACAAGTATTCAGGGAGGAAACTCGGATCAGGTTGGAACGCCCACCGCTCTGGGTATGGCGCCTATTTTCTCGCTGACCAGGTCCTTTGCCCCTCGCCGCCGAACAAATAGGTGTCCCTGGCGTCGAAGGTCAGCATGACGGCGGAGTCGGCCTCGATCTCGGCGACATAAGGCAGATGAACCGTCATATTGCCGGTGCCAGTTTCGGAACCGATGCAATGCAAAGGTGTGGCATCGGCATAAACGATGGTTTCGCGGCCGAGATACTCGACAAGGTGGATTCTCGCGGGGAAACCGTCATCGCCTTCGGCCAGGTGCAAGGCTTCGGGCCGCACACCCAGCGTCACCGTCATGCCCAGCTCAGGCGCCGCCTCTTCGTTCAGCTCAATTTCAAGCCGTCCGACAGCGGGGGCTTCGACGTCGACTACGCCTTGGCGTATTTCGACGATTTTCGCCTCGAAGAAGTTAATGCGCGGCGCGCCGAGAAATCCCGCCACGAAGTAGTTGTCGGGATTTCTGTAAAGTTGTTTGGGCGAGCCGATCTGCTCGATGGCGCCGGCATTGAGAACCACGATCTTGTCGGCCATGGTCATGGCTTCGATCTGGTCGTGCGTTACGTAGATCATGGTCGCATCGAGCCGCGAATGCAGCGTCGACAGTTCGACACGCATCTGCGTGCGCAACGCGGCATCGAGATTGGAAAGCGGCTCGTCGAACAGGAAGACCTCAGGCGACCGAGTGATCGCCCGCCCGATAGCCACGCGCTGGCGCTGGCCGCCGGATAACTGACGCGGCAGTTTCTCGAGCTGGTCCTCAAGCCTGAGAATGCCGGCGGCTCGCTTGACCGCCGCTTCGATCTCGGCTTTCGGTCGCTTAGCCATTCTGAGACCGAAACCCATGTTTTCGGCGACGCTCATATGCGGGTAGAGCGCATAGGACTGGAACACCATGGCAATGCCGCGATCGCCCGGCTCTTCCTTCGTGACGTCTTTGCCGTTGATCAGGATCTTGCCTTTGTCGGGAAGTTCGAGCCCGGCGATCGATTTTAGGAGCGTGGACTTGCCGCAGCCGGAGGGGCCGACCATGACGATGAACTCGCCCTTTTCGACCTGCATGTTGACGTTCTTGAGCGCGTAGAAATTGCCATAGCGCTTGTCGACGTTTTTGAGTTCAAGACTGAGCATGACGAGAAATTCCCTGAAGGTCTTGAGCGCACATCATCCCTTAACCGCGCCCATGGTCAGGCCGGCGACGAAGTGGCGTTGCATGAGGAAGAACATGACGACCGGCGGAATGGCGACGACGACGGTCGCCGCCGAGATAAGATTCCACGCCGCGACGTATTCGCCACGCAGATTGGCCAAACCCGCGGTGACGGGCTTGACGGAGTCGCTGATCGTCAGAACCACCGCCCAGAAATAGTCGTTCCAGATGAAGGTGAACATGAGGATCGCCAGGGCGGCAATGGCGGGTCGGACCAGCGGCACCACGACATTCATCAAGATCTGGGTCGAACTTGCGCCTTCGGCCCGCGCGGCCTCGAACAGTTCGCCCGGCAGCGCGGCGATGAAATTGCGCATGAACAGCGTCGCGAACCCGGTCTGGAAGGCGGTGTGAAAGATGATGAGCGCCCAGGCGGTATCGAACAGACCGAACCTGACCATGAGATCGCGGATCGGGATCATCATGATCTGCGCCGGAAGGAAGTTGCCGCCGATGAAGATCGCAAAGATCAGCATGTTGCCGCGGAAGCGATATTTGGACAGCACGAACCCGGCGAGCGTGGACAGGATCAAGACGAAGATGACCGCAGGCACCGTGATCACCAACGAGTTGATGAAGTAGCGCATCATCGGGGTATGCAGGAAAACGTCGAGATAATTGTCGATGAGACCGAGCCCCGAAGGCAAGCCCCACAGGTTGCCCATGGCGATGTCGTCGGCGGTGCGCACGGAGGTCAGAAGAATGGCAAACAGTGGTGCCAGCCAGATGGCAAGGATCACCCAGACCATTGTCATATAGGCAACGCGCATGCCTTTTGCGGTTTTGGGAATAGGACGCGGAAACATCAGTCGCTCCATTCTTCAGCACGCATGATGCTGACGAGATACCAGACGATGAACACCAGCATGAGAAGGAACAGGATGGTGGCAATCGCGGCGCCGTAACCGAACCTGTAGGAGAAGATGGACTGCTCATACATCTGATAGGCAAGCACCTGCGAAGACCCGAAGGGCCCGCCCTGTGTCATGACGGAAATGAGGTCAAACGACCGAAGGGCGCCGATTGCCGTGATGGCGATGGCGATGAAACTGACCTGGGTGAGTTGCGGCAGCACCACATGGATGAGCATACGCCACCCCCTGGCGCCGTCGACGCGACCCGCGCCGATCAGGTCCTCGGACAGACTGTTGATACCCGCGAGGTAGAGCACCATGCAGAAGGCGATCTGCGGCCAGAGCGCGGCGAAAACAATGGCGAACGTCACCAGATGCTCGTCCGAGAGCAATGCCGGTGCGTCCTGTCCGAAGGCGGAGAACACGAGCGACATTAGCCCGAACTGCGGCGTGTAGACCCAGGTGAAGACGACTCCGACCGCCACCGATGCCAGAACCAGGGGCATGAAGAACAGCGATTTGACAAAGCGCATGCTCGCGATCTTCTGGTTGACCAACAGCGCGATCCCCAATCCCAGCGGTGGGGCAAGCATGAAGATCGCCAGCCAGATCAGATTGTTCTTCAGGGAAACGTAGAACTGCGGATCATTGAACAGCTCAACGTAATTCGCCAGGCCCACCCAGCGCATCGGACCGAACCCATCCCAGGCATGAAAGCTGATCCACACGCTTTGCAGTGACGACAGGACGATGACGACCCCGAACAGGATGACGGATGGCGACAGGAAAAGCGCAGGCATGATCCAGCTGCGATGGCGATGCCAGAACTGCTTCATCGAAGGTCCCGTTTTTGGGTTTTGGGGAATGTGCGCGGGAGCGGCAAGTGCCGCTCCCGCCTGATGCTCGGCGCCTTGCGATCAGGCGATCGGGCCGTAGATGCGCTCGCGCGTCGATTCGAGACGCTTCAGGATATCCTGGCGCCGTTCCGGCTTGACCATGAATTCCTGGAACCCCTTCAATCCCGCCTGGGCCATGTCGGGATTGGTGTCCCGGTCGTAGTATTGTGCCGTGCCGACAACGCCCTTGAGGCTTTCGACGGCCTGATCGACGAGCGGATCGCCCATTGGCGGCAGGTCGGTGCGCGGCGGAATCTGACCGGTCGGTCTAAAGTAGGCGAGAAGAACCTCCGGCGAATAAAACGCCTTGAGAAATTCGCGCGCCAGTTCCTTGTTTTTGGCATTGGCCGGAATATGCACGGAGTCGACCGAGAAATCCTCGTAACGCGGGATGTTCGCGATCATGGGGAACGGTACGAAAACCAGATTCGGAATGACTTCTTCGGGAAGGCCGCCCTTGATGAAATTGCCCAGATTCATCATGCCTGCCTTGCCCTGCGCCAGAAGCGGCGCGGCGTCCTGCCAGGCATAGGAGGTATGGTTTTCAAGGAAGAAGCCGGCCTTGATCAGCTCTTCCCACCGGTCGAACACAGCCGTCAGGGCGGGATCGAGATAGCTGAGCTTGCCGTCCATGAGGGCCATATGGGTCTCAAGACCGTTGATCCTGAGGTTCATTTCGTCGAAGAAACCACCGGCCGGCCAGATCTCCTTGCTGCCGAAGGCCAGCGGAACCATGTCCTTGCTCCTGGTGGCTTCGATATAGGCCATCGTCTCGTCCCAGTTCGTGGGAGCGGTCAGGTTGTTCTTCTCGAACACATCCTTCAGGTAGTAATTGCCCCAAAGCGTACCGGCGAGCGGCAGGCCGTACTGCTTGCCGTTGACGGTGACCGCGCTCAGCGTGCCACCGAGTACGCTGGCCCAGTTCTGATCGGCGACCAGATCGGAAATGTCGTCGAACAGGCCGCGATCGACAAACGCCTTCATGCGGTTGCCGGAAAACCAGAAGCAGATGTCCGGGGTGCCGGCCACCAGATAGTTCCGGATGGCGGTCTTGTTTGCCTCGTGATCCATCACATTGAGTTCGGCCCGGGCGCCGGTGGCGTCCTCGAACATGGAGATGCTCTCACGAAGAGCTTCGGTCTGCTTTTCATTGTTGCCGTTGAAGACGATGGTGATGGTTCTGTCCTGCGCGATGGCCGGCCGCGCCAATCCTCCGAAAGTCAAAGCGGCGGCGCCGGCACCAAGCGATTTGATTACCGTGCGACGCGTCGCCCCTTGAGTCTTGAGTGTTTCACTCATTGTGCTTTCCTCCAAAGCCACTTGAAATGCGCTTGTATCTGCGCTGAGATAACTAACGTTAGCGCTAACGTTTCGCTATCGTCAAGAGTGTCGTAAGGATTGTTCGAAAGAAGCTCTTGAAGGGAACAGAAAGCAGGGGAAATGCGCGGCGGAGATCGCAAACCGAGCGGCAAGTCGCAAAAGCCCACCTTGGCGGAGATCGCAAGGGTCGCCGGCGTTTCGCTCATGACCGCATCGCGGGCGATCAACAACCGCTCCGGGGTTTCGCCGGAAAAACGCGAGGAAATCCTCCGCATCTCGGAAGACCTCGGCTATGTACCCAACCGGGCGGCGCAACGGCTGTCGGGGGGACGTTCTCACGTTGTCGGCGTCATCGCACCTTTGCATTCCTCCTACAGCAGTGAGCTTGTGTTCGGCATCGGCAGCGCCGGGCGCGTCGCCAATTACGAGATGCTGGTCTACTCGATTTCGACAGCGTCGCACGAGCCGCCGCCGGCGATCATCGACCTGCTCGGCCAGATTGCCGATGGAGTCATCGTCGTCCTGCCCATCGAGGGCAAATTCCTGACCAGGCTCGCCGAGGCAAATCTGTCTGCTGTGACCATCGACGAGGGACCGCCCCTTCCTTTTCCCAAGGTGGTTGTCGACAATTATAGGGGAGGCCATATGGCGCTGGAGCACCTTGCGTCATTGGGGCACAGGCGCATCGGCTTTATCAGCGGCGATATGCGGCTGGCGTCGGTCCGGGACCGCATGCGTGCGTTCCGTGACGGCCAGATCGCGCTCGATCTGGACCGCGATGAGGATCTGGTGGCTCAGGGTGATTCCATGCAGCAAGGCGGGTTCGAGGCCACCAAAAAGCTGCTCGGGCTCAAGAACCGGCCGACGGCCATTTTTACGGGCAACGACGTCAGCGCCATCGGCGCCTTGTCGGCTATTCGCGAGAGCGGGCTGCGAGTGCCCGAAGACATTTCGCTGATCGGCTGCGACGATATTCCGATAGCCCGGCAGATTTTCCCGAACCTGACCACAATACGTCATCCGCTTGCACAGATGTCGCGCGCTGCCGTCAACATGCTGATCGCGATGATCTCGGGGATAGACCCACCGACCGATACGATCGTTTTTTCGCCGGAGCTCGTCGAACGCGAGTCGACGATGGCATTGGGGAACAGGGGGGCTGCGACGAAAGCTCGTGCCGGTCAGCCGGTTTCGCGCGCCGACCGCACCCCGGTGAAACGGCGCGATTGAGCCACTCCTTGCCGAATCCGCAACCACGACCCTGGTCGAGGTCGAGCGCTAGTTGCACCCCACCAAGAGAGTGGACAAATATGGGCCCAGCACATTGCGGTCTTTTCCAATGGAAGGCGCGGCGGCGATCCGGCGGGCGTGGTCATTTGCAGCGAACCGCCCGAACCGACTGCCATGAAGACTGTGGCCGCACAGCTCGGCTATTGGTAAACCGCGTTCGCCGTGCCTGTCGGGAACAGATAACGGGTGCCGTCTTTCGCTTTGGAGGTCGAGATCGATGCGATCTTCATCGTAACGTTGTAAGGGGACAGTGAAGTCGGGACGGACCGGTTTCGCTGCCGCATCCCGCCGGCTATCAGGTCCGGGGCCGAAGCGGGATCGAGCGCTTCGAACTCATCCACACTGAGGCGCCAATTCAGAGCCATGAGATTGTCGGCGGCGTATTGTGGTTTCGTGGCGCCAAGTATGGGGATGACGCGATCAACCTCACAGCAAGCAGCCAGTTGAATGAAACCTGGCTGATCGAGGCGTTGTGCGCCTATAGCGATTCAATGCCGATAAACGGCAGCTATTCCATAGGCATGCACAAAAGCCGCCTGTTTTCTTGCGGCCCGAAACGGTCGAGCGGGTCTGGGAACAAGCAGTCGGACAGCAACGCGCCCCATTTCGGACTTTCGCGTTTCCTCCGCCTTAGCTCGAAAGCGGTCGGTCGTGCGCTTCGTCAACTGCAATTTTCGCGCCGCGAGTTTCTCGCGAGAGATGCAGATGCCGTTTTCGGATTCTATGTAAGTTCCTCAGGCAGGAAATCGAACACCAGCCGCACCCTTGGGCTGGTAAGTACTTCTCGGTGCTTGGTCAGCTATATGGGCCGTTTGAGTGGTGGCTTATTCAGGACCACCCATCGCCTTGCAGCCTTCGGCGTTCAGCCGTTCAAGCTGAGCATCGAGATCCTGTTCGATGGTGCTGACGCGGGTGTAACCGATGCGGGCCATGTGTCACCTCAAGGTTTAGGCTTGAGGCTCGCATGTCACGAATAGTCGATGTCAACCCAGATGTTACGGCTGGCGAAGCCGGAATGTGACGTCACGGCAGGGTATACCTTGATGGTGTTGCGATGACCGCTTTACGCCGATTTCGCTGAAAGAGGGGCTTACTTCCTGACTGCTGTTGTTAACCGGCACTAGACCATCATTGAAGCGGAACGATAGGGACTACGAAGGCAAGCTTACTTCCATCATGCCCTCGCAGACTGGGTCATGGACCAAGGCGTGATTGCCTTGCGCGCCCCACATCGGCGAATCCTTTTCCTGCTGCCTTCAGAGCCGCGAGAAAGGCGACCAGTCGGGCGGCGCCGCTTCAACCAGATCGCGCACAGTTTGTGGATTGAGAAAATCTGGACTCTGCCCGTGCAGCACGGCTGTGCAGAACCGGACCATTTCAGCGCCGGCATAGGCCATGTTTTGCCTGCCCCATTCGCTTTCGCCATGTGGACCACGCACTGTCACCAGTGCCCTGGGGCCGGTGGCACGCTTGTAGGCGGCGAGGCTGCCCTCGATGCTTTCGGCGAAATCCCACAAACCGCGAAGGATAAGCAATCCGGGCCATTCCGGAATAGACGCGAAAGTCTCCGAACTTGGAAACATCTGTGTATTGAACTCGACTCGACGTGCCGCTTCCTGAAGAGAGTCCTGAGGCGAACGATAGGCCATGCCGCCGGCAAAAGCTGCCATGAGCAAGGCACCTTTGAAATCGACCTTGGTCGGCGGTTCGCTGGTGTCTCCTTCTGGACGGTCGAAGTCACAAGCAATGCCTAGAAGCTTGAGAGTGGCCCAAATGGAGACCAGGCAACCTTGCGATGCCCCACCCAGGAAGACGGGAAGCTCTGACAATGTCCGGTATCCGGACATGAGGAGGCCAGCCGCCTCGCTTCCTTGGCGCGTGGTGCCATCAGGCAGGGCGACACGCAGCCCTTCACCGCTTTCCATGCCACGCAGGATGCGCAGAACGTCATAGGCCTGCTCGTTTGCGTTGGAATCAGTGACCCCGCCGGAAATGCCGTGCCCACGCTTGTCGAGGGTGAGCACATCGAATCCCGCCTGCACGAAAGGCAAAATGTAGCTGTTGCGCCAACCGCGGGAACCGAAGCATTCCGTGCCTTTACCGCCCGGATAAACGCATTGCACCCACTCAGTGGATTCTGTGTCGAACCGGGCAGCAGGATCCTCGGGATGCTCGATCGCGGTCGTCTCGATCGATCGTCCGGCCGTCAGAATGACCAGAGCCCGTTTGCGGGTTCCGTCCGGGCCCGGCACGCCGGCGCCGGCAATATGCCAACCGCGCACCTTTATCGTGCCCGAAAGGCCGAGATGCATCCGCTCATACGGCCCCTGGGGCACCTCGATTTCCACAATACTGGCCGAGTTGTCCACAACGGCGATCGGCTCGTTCCACGGCGCCTCGCCGAAAAAACGCGGGCGGCGAACGGCGTGGAGATCGACTTCGTCGTGAGGATCGATCAGCCCGCGCGGATCAAGCGTGCCTGTCGACCTGAACTGATGCTCGGGCGGTATGGTTCCAAGGGCCACGCGAACAGCTTCTTTTGTGCTGGCATCCGCCGCGTTCCATCGTTTTTTGAGCGCAGAATCCGTAAAGTTGTCAATCGCATAGTTCGGAGCATTCTCGGGAAAGATCTGAGCAAGCGGCGTAAATGGCACCAGTTCGTCGCCAACAAGATAGGCCGGAAAAGCCTTATTCTGGTCCCACCCCAGTTTTACCTCACCGTCCGGCGCGTCCATGCCGGGCGAGACGAACGGGCCGTTGGCCGGGAACGGAAACTGCCGCAGATGCCGCATCGAAACCTGCCATTCCTGGTCCGAAGCAGACTCGTCGGTTTTGGAATTTGCGTCACTCATCGTCTTGTCTCCGTTGAATCTGCATCGTCCTCGAAGCCAGCCAGATCCGCTTCGAGTTCGGCATTGGCTTCGGCGCCACCAGCCATCAGGGCCAAGACCTCGTCGCGGCTTTTCTCGCCGGCACGGAAGCTCGCCAGGACAACGCCCCGCGCCAGAACCGTGAAGGTGTGCCCGACCATCATGGCGTGCCGCGCATTGTGGGTGATGAAGATCACTGCTACTCCGCGGGCGCTTGCGTGCTTGACCATGGTGAGCACCTTGGCCGCTTCCTTAACGCCAAGCGCGGAAGTCGGCTCGTCGAGAATGAGCACCTTGGCGCCGAAATACATGGCGCGCGCGATGGCCAGAACTTGGCGTTCACCGCCGGACAGAGTCCCAACCAGCTGGTCGCCGCTGCTGACTCGGGTGATGCCGAAGCCGCGGATTTGTTCGACCGCGATCCGGTTGGCTTTGGTCGCATCATAGATCTTCAATGGGCCGAGCTGTTTCAGCGGTTCAGCTCCCAGAAAGAAATTTCGACCAACCGACATTAGGGGAATGGAGCCGACATCCTGGTGCACCGTTGCGATGCCCAAGGCTCTTGCTTCGCGCGGTGACGGAATGTCTTCGGGTTTTCCCTGCCACAGGATTCGGCCGGCGGTCGGCGTGTGATAGCCGGACAGAATCTTGATCAGCGTCGACTTGCCCGCACCATTGTCGCCAAGAAGACAATGGACCTCGCCGGGTCGGACGGAAACCGACACGTCCTCCAGGGCAGCAACCCCGCCGAAGCGTTTGGTGACCTTTTCAAGCGCGATAATGGGTTCAGCGATCTTGTTCATTGTACGCACTCCCTTTTCACCGCTCGGTCAGAGCAAGGCGGCGGAAAAACCCATTGGCAAGTACGGCCGCCAACAGCAGAACACCGAGGAACAGCTGCGCCCAGTCGGTGTTCCAGCCGGTATAGAAAATACCAACGCTGATGATGCCGTAGATCGCCGCGCCGAGGGCAACGCCCAAGGTTGAGCCGTAGCCGCCGGTCAGAAGCACGCCACCGATCGCTGCGACGATCGGTGCCTGGAAGATATATCCCTGGCCATTGGCCGCATTGCCGGAATGAAATTCCACAGTCTGAATGACACCGACGAGCGCCGCTCCAAAGCCCGTTCCGGCAAACAGGAGCATTTTCACATATTCGGTCGGCACGCCTGCGCCTCGTGCTGCCGTATAGTTGCCGCCGGTGGCGTAGATCCAGTTGCCCAGGCGCATGCGCGAAAGGATCAACGTCGTGATGGCGAGAATGGCCAACCACCAGAACACCGAAATGTAGAAGCCCTGCCAGCGCGCTGCGAATAGAAAGTCGACAAGCGCATTGTTGGGCATGGAAACCGAAGTTGTATTGGTCAACAGGCGAGACAGGCCCAGTGCCAGTCCGGCAACCGCGAAATTCATGCCAAGAGTGACGATGAAACTCGGCAGCTTGGTTTTTACCACGACTAGGCCATTGAGCAGGCCGACACTGATGCCGAAGACGAGCGTGATTGCGACCATGATGATGGGTTCAACGCCGTAAAACTTGGTCCCAGCTGCAAGCAGAAAGGAGCTGGCACCAAGAACCGACCCGATCGAAAGATCCAGTTCGCCAGCAATCATCAGCATGCCGACGAAAGCGGCAATAATGCCGAGCTCGGCCGATGTGTTGAGCCAGGATGACGTGCCGGGAAGGCCGCCAAACCGCGTCCCCAAGGTCATGAGGAAAAAGAATAGGTAGACCAGTATCGCGGCACCCAGCGCGCCGAATTCGGGGCGACGGATAAGCGATTTGAGCACGGGGACGCCGCGTTCCACGTTCCCGGTTTTGGATAAATCTAATGTCATGGCTTTATTCCGGAGGCTTTATGGGCAGCCGGCAGATGCCGGCCGCCCGTTCGAACGACAAGGAGCAGCCTGGTCAGATCACTGGGTGCCGCGAATGCCGGGGAACTTCTCGTTCGCCTCGATCACCTTTGCGGCTTCATCCTGGAAGATGAAACGGGGACCGGCATAGACCGGTTCCACCGGCGCCAGGTCATACACCGCCTTCTGATAAGCAAGCACAATGCCATAATAGCCATCGAGATAAGCTTGCAGATCGACGCCGAACATCACTTCGCCATCGCGCACCAGTTCGAGAACCTTGGTGGAAAGCCCTGATCCCCCGATCAGAACCTCGCCGGGCGCAAAACCGGATTCTGCAGCAGCCTGCGCGGCAATGACGGTTTGCGTCGCACCCAGCGTCATAATGCCATCAACATCGGGATCGGATTCAAGCGCGCCTCTGATCGCTTGAAGATTTGCCTGCGGATTCTGGGAATCGCTGGCGGGAATCGTTACGAGACGCCCCTTGCCGCCCGCGTCCTCGACAGCTTCGATATAGGCGCGACACAGGTCCTCCAGCGACGGATTGCCCGGAACATGGTTGATACAGACAACGTCCTTGGCTCCCGCTTCAGCCTGAATCTCGCCCGAACGAACGCCGAGACTTGCCGGATCGTAGCCAACATATGTGAACGCGCCCACATCCTGCCACGTCGCAAATCCACCGTCTTGCACGATGACCTTGATACCCTCTTCCGTCGCCCGCTTAAGGATCGGGCTTATGGCGTTGGGAAAGAAGTTGCCGACAATCAGAACATCCGGTCCCGAAGCGACCGCCTGATCAACGAGTCGGGCTTGATCGGCCTCGATATTGCTCATGTCCTGCACGGCCGAATACTGATAGTCGATGCCTAGATTGTTCGCGGCGGCGTCAGCGCCCAGTTTGAGGGCGGAGAAGAACGGATCGAAGAGCGGTCCAGACACCACAATGATTTTCGGTGCCACAGGCTCCTGCGCCATAGCGCCGGACACCGCCAGTGCACAAATGGTCGTTAGCAAGACAGTTTTGATGTTTCTCATGTTTTCCTCCCAAGAGCAGCTTCCAATAAGCTGAATGGGAGCCTACCCTTAAAAATGTATTTGTTCAATATCGAACTTATTATAGCCTTATTGAGGGGTAATATGTTCGAAAAATGGCCAATGGAAGCAAGGGCATGCAGGATTGGGCCGATTATGCAGAGGCGGAGCGCCGGATTGTCGGCGAATTACGCCAGCACGGCGTCGCCTCCGCGGCTGAACTGACGCGTTTGACCGGATTGTCCAAGGCGACGGTTTCCGCGTCGCTCAAGCATCTGCGGCAGGACGGTTTGGTGGAAGACGTCGAATTCGGTGCCGTTACAGGGCGCGGGCGCCCTCCCAAACATGTCAGGCTCACGGCAACTGCCGGCGCCTGCGGAAGCGTGGTGCTTGCTCCAGATTCACTTGTCCTGACCCTTGCTGATCTCGGTCATCGCATTCTCGGGGAAAAGGAAGTTCCGATTGACGAAGGGTATTCGTTGGCCGAAGCCGCCGAAATCACCCGAGGCGAGCTTTTGCACATGATCGGTCAGGCCGAAATGACGCCCGACATGCTGATCGGGCTCGGTATTGCCGCTCCAGGACCTGTCCTGCCGGAAAACGGCACTATCCTGCGTTCCTCGATCAAGCCGCAATGGGCCAACGAAAATCTCAAGCAGACCTTTGTACACGCGCTCGACTGTCCCGTTTTCGCTGACAACGAATCCAATTGCAGCGCACTGGCGGAAATGACATGGGGGGTGGCCAAGGGCGTTCGGAACTTCATCTATTACAAGCTCGACTATGGCGTCGGCGCGGGCATCGTCATCGATGGCAAACTGGTGAGCGGTATTGCCGGCGGGGCGGGTGAAGTTGGCCACATCTCCATCAACCGGAATGGCGACATATGTCGGTGTGGCAACCGAGGCTGTCTTGAACTGTTTGCGGGTTGGGCCAACATCAGTCGCCAAGCTTCGCATCTTTTGGGTGGCAGCTTCGATATCGACGAAGCGGCAGCGCTGCTGCCAACCGTTCCGACATTGCAACGGATTGTTCTGGATGGTGCCGATGCGGCGGGCTTTGGGTTGTCTCTGATCGCCGCGACCCTTAATCCTGAACTGGTTGTGCTTGGCGGTCGGCAGCAGGCGTTCGGACAACCCTATCGCGACGCGCTCGTTCATGCTTTTGAAGACAGCACTTTGATCAAACCGCAGCTTGTAGACAAACAATTCCGCACGCGCGTCGTCGAGGCAGCTCTGCCTGATCTCAAGGGTATCGCCCTTGGCGCGGTCAGCCTTCCGATACGTGGTGTGGGCCGGGTTTTGTAGAGAACTGTACCTTGGTCGGCATTGCGTGAGCCGCGTCGTCCCTAGCGCATAGCCTAACCGTCCGGTCGATGCCCGCTCTACGCGTCAAATCCGGCATGCCGGCAAAGACATTGATCACCCGGACCAGATTGTCGGGTCCGACATTTTCGTCGAGGAATGCTGGCAGACAACTTATTTAGCGATGATCGCTTCCGGCCAACCCATTATCTGAGTGTAGCTACCTGTCAGAAACCGACGAAAGACTGCCGGCTCACGCGTGGCATGCACAATGCATCCGTGGAATTTCAGCAGTCGGGCGCGTCCTGCGGATCCCCGCAGTTGATTGGGGTCGACGACGACCTGCAGCACGCCCTGAACACCATCACTCAGTCGTTCGACTGCCGCCTCGATGAAGCCATCCCAATTGGCTGAGGCTATCTCTTGTACGGCTCCTTCAAGGATCAAAACTGCAATGCACAGATGCTCAGCGGCTGGAGCGGCCGGGTTTTCGAAGGCCTTCCGGATACCTATGGCATCCCAGAGGACAAAATCCGGCTCGGTGCCTGGGATACGAATGTCGAGCACGCGCGAATATTTCGTCCACAGGCGCTCGATAATTGCGTCGTGTTCGGGCCACGCCGCCAATGGGTGTGGGTACTGCGCCTGGATCTTGGCCGGATTGATTTCCGCAAGATCGAGTGCTTCTTCGAACGCCGGCATATAGGCCGCCGTAGTTGCCGGACTAATCGCCCGCGCGCGGATGTAGTCGCATGCTTGTTCGATCAAGTTGCCGAGATTCGGAGCCTGCTGCGAGATTCCAGAACCGACCCACAGCGCGAATTCGCCATTCTCCACCGCATGCACCATTGATGCGAATTCGGCGCTGAACTTCGCAAGCACTTCCCGCACTGAGATTTGGTTCGCAGTCGGCCCCAGCGCCACGACGCCTCCATTTTACGCGATTATCACACCCCAAGGATCGACATTACTTTTCAGCGTCGCATTGTCCAGTGCAAGAAGAGTTGGTTCTCCTCGTTTCCCGAGCGGCAGTTATTCGCCGCGCATGCCCAGAACCCGAAGGTCGGTTGCCGGCCCCTTTTCTGCCGAAACACGACGGTCGACTTCAGGCCAGAAACGGCCATGCAGGATTTGTCGCATGAACCAAGGAGCGCCGTGCGCATCGCTGTCGCCCTGCAATTTCGAAGACAACGCCTGCGGGCTCAGCCAGAACTCGTGTGAGCGCCATCAGTTGCTCGCGTTGCGTGCTTGTGAATCAGCATTCAGTGCCACCAGCGCTTGACTGATTCCGCGCCAGGACAGTGGCAGAGTGATCATTCGGCCGGCGGCGTCCTCGAACGCCAGCGTTCCGGCCGGCTCGGCGCGCAGGACATCAAGATCCGCCTCGCCTGGTCGGGCTTCGGCAAAGCATGCGGTTCGCAGGCAGCGTGTCCAGGAAAGATCGATCCCGCCCTTTTCCTCAGGACCCGTTTTGGCGTTTCCGGAAACATGAACCTTGCGGGCAAGCGCGACATTGACCGGCAACACGGCGGTCATGATCAGTTCGGTTTGCCCGGGAAGGCGCCCGAGCGCCAGTTGGGCAATGGGCTGGGAATGCCCCTGAACCTGCACGGTCAGAACGATTTCGCAACTCCTGGACCTATCGGCCTCATCGAGCGTGACGCAACGCAAGGTCCAGTCACCATAGGTCGCTGTGGTGATGGAGGGGAGCGTCGAAGCATTTGGGCCGGGTGACGTCGATTGGGAGTGCGCTGGGTGAACAAGAAGAAGCGGCGGCGCCAGGATCAGGCCGGCCAACACGATGCCTAGCTGAAAGTGGCGGGAGATCATTTTCATTCGGCTGCACATAGTGATTTCAATACCGGCCACCGATCTGGACAGAGACGTTGACGTCGCCTGCCTTGGTTACCTCTGCATCTGCGAGAGCCATGGCAGCGCTTAACGTTCCATCGAGGTGGCTGGCCAGGCTGAATTCGGCGCCAGCGCCAATGGAAGCGAACAGGCTGGCATTACCGTTGGAGAGATCCTGCCCCATTCCGAGATCGGCGAGAACGAAGGGCGTGACCGCACCATGCCATCTCAGCGGCGGAAGTCTCAACGTGTTGCGCAAAACCGCACCGGCGTCGAAGGCGCCGTCATCGGGCAGATAACCGCGCACGGCGGTATTGCCGCCAAGCGACATCTGCTCGGTACCGATCAAGGGGCCGGTCGCGAGCCGGACGGACAACTCGTTGTCCAAGCTCAGATCGAAGGGGAGATGCGTGCTGCGGACAAGCTCGATGTCGAGATAGCCGTAACGGGCGCTGTCGACACGCGTCGCGGTGTAGTCGAAAAAGGCTGCATCCGAGTTGTCGGGGGTCAGGCCGCCCGGCGAAAGGTGCAGCTCCACGCCCAGTGCCGTACGACCACCATCATCCGCGATTGTATTCGACCAGCCGGCAAAGAACTGCGCGATCTCGGCGGCCGTTTCGGTGATCAGCGTGCCGGCGAAGCGGGTTTGCGAGACGCCACGGCGGAATTCCACGCCCGCAACGACTTCACCCCAACCGGGCGGCAGACCGAGTTCCGAGGCGAGCAGACGATAACCGAGCCTGGCTTCGGCAATATTGGAACGCACGTCGAAGGGGTATTTTTCGGCATTGGATTCGATGACGGAAAATGTCGCCTCCAGGGCCTGCCGCGGCAGCGTGGGAACGAAGGCATTCGCCGTGTGGCTTTGATAGGCGGCGTGGCCGCCAAAGGGCGCAATGCCGTTTTCCAGACCGTCGGGGCTGAGTGCAAGCTGATAGCTGAGGATCGAACCGGGCACCGGCAGATCGCCGAAGGTGAGGCTGGTGCGGAAACGATCTGAGCCGGTCGATCTTGCGCCGACATTGTCGTAGCCGGCCGTGACCGCGAAGGGTTTGGTTTCCACGACGCGAACCGTCATATTGGTCGTAAAAAGCTCGGCGCCCGGTGCGAAATCCGCGCTGACCTCGCGGAACGGCGAACGGCTGAGCCAGTTGAGATCCTCGGCCAGCAGGTCGGAGTTGATCGTGTCGCCAGTGTTGACGCGTATGCCACCAAGCACAGCGTTCGGCGCCAAACGCCCAGGCGCTTCTGCCACTTTGTCCCCAAGACGGAACGCGGTGACCCTGAACTGCAACACGCCGCCGGTGATCTCCTGTTCCGGCGTAAAGATCGAGATGAAAGGCATGCCCTTGGCGCGGTACCAGTTGGCGGTCTCGGCCTCAATCTCGGCGATCAGCCGCAGCGAGACGGGCTTTCCAAGATAGTCAGCGAGTGTTTGACGGAAAGCATCATCGTCGATTAGGGCGACACGCTGCGTATCGACGCCGGCCGCGATGTCTCCGGGCGCCAGGACGGCATCGGTCTCGGAAAGAAACAGGACGGCCGTCAGCGGCCCCTCGATCGGCGTTTCATCGGCCACGACCGCATCGAGATTGGGCGGCGCGATCGCCGCCGATTGCCGGACGGGGACGATTTGCGGATCGCGTTCAACTATCTGCGCAAAAGCAGGTCCGGCAAGACAGGTGAGAACGGCGCAAACCAGAGCGGCGCGGCTAGTAAGCGAGAAAGACAATGCGCTCATCGGGCGTCCAGTTGAGGAAATGTGGCATGTTCTTGCAATCGGCGCCCATGCAGGTGCCGGGCGAGGCCGTATCGGTCACGACGTTGTCGACAAATCTGCTACGGAAAGGCTCAAGAACGGTCCATGCGGCGGCGGGTGGATCCTGCGGAAGCGTGATCGCCAGTGGCGCAGTGATGGTCAGCGTGCCCGTGCCATAATCGGCATAGGCGATCCGTCCTGAACCGGAAGTAACCGACAAAATGTTTCCAGCGGAAAGAGAATAGGTGCCCATAGCCGTCGTCGGCGTGATCGCACTTCCCCAGCCGACCGTGTAACTGTTCGTGCCGTAATACCTCACGGTAATGCCTGAAACCGGCGGATCGATTGCGCCAAGGGCGCGCGAGGTGTTGCCGGAGATCTTGGCGTAGCCGTCGTAAAGCCCGCTCGAAAGCGCACGCAGCATCATGTAGCCGCCATTCTCGCCGGAAATTGATTTGCCCCAGACCGTCGCGAAATCCCAGCCTGCGTCGATGAAGGTGAAAGGATCCTGCATCTCTGAAGTCGTCAGGCCGTCTGCATCGCAGGTGCCGCTATTGGCGCCGCAGCCGCTGGATTGGCCGCTGGTTTGTGTGTTCCAGAAGCTGTTGCCGATCGTGCCGGAATTCCAGCCCACCAGTCCGCCGACATGGTTGCCGGTTCCGTTGACCGCTCCAATGGCGTAGCTGTTCGTGATACTGCCGCCTTCATGTTCGCCAACCAGCCCGCCGACGCGATCCGTGCCGGTGACAGTGCCGGTGGCGTAGCTGTCGCTGATCGTGTCCTGATCGAGGTGGCCCACCAATCCGCCGACGATCTGGCTACCGGTTACGGCGCCCGTGGCATAGCTGTTGCTGATCGTGGCGGAGCTTTCCCCCACGAGCCCGCCGACGCGATCCGTGCCGGTGACAGTGCCCGTGGCATGGCTGTTGCTGATCGCGCCGGAGCTTCGCCCCACGAGCCCACCAAAGTAGCTCGTTCCGGTGCCGATGACATTGCCTGTCGCGTAGCTGTTAGTGATACTGCCGCCTTTATGTTCGCCAACCAGCCCGCCGACGCGGCTCGAGCCGGTGACGGTGCCCGTGGCATGGCTGCCGCTGATCGTGCCGGAGTTACAGCCCGCCAACCCGCCGACACAGATGCCGGTTCCGTTGACCGCTCCAATGGCGTAGCTGTTAGTGATACTGCCGTCGACATGATCACCCACCAGCCCGCCGACGAAATTCGTGCCGGTGACGGTGCCGGTGGCATAGCTGTTGCTGATACTGCCGCCGTTATCTGCGCCAACCAGCCCGCCGGTCTTGCCGGCGGTGGAATTGCTCGTGACAGTGCCCGTCGCGTAGCTGTTGCTGATCGTGCCCCGATGATTGAGATAGCCCACCATTCCGCCGGCATTTTTGCCGGTGACAGTACCCGTGGCATAGCTGTCGCTGATCGTGGCGAAGGTGTAAAAACCCACCAGTCCGCCGACGGTTTGGCTACTGGTTACGGCGCCCGTGGCATAGCTGTTGCTGATCGCGCCGGAGCTGTACGCCGCAAGCCCACCGACATAGGAGTCGCCGCTGACAGTGCCCGTGGCATGGCTGTTACTGATACTGCCGCTGTTAAGTTCGCCAACCAGCCCGCCAGAGTAGCTCCCTCCGGTGCCGCTGACATTGCCTGTCGCGTAGCTGTTGCTGACCGTGCTCGCTATGAGACGGCCCGCCAGTCCGCCGGCCATGCCGTCGGAGGCATCGATCGTGACAGTGCCCGTCGCATAGCTGTTGCTGATCGTGCCCTGATAGAGATAGCTCACCAGTCCGCCGGCATACTTAGCAGTACTCGTGGTACTGCTACTCGTGATACTGCCGCCGACCAGTCCGACATTGGCGATGGTGACGCCGCCGCTGGCATGTCCGAACAGGCCGGCAAACTTGTTGTTGTTTGTGTTGATGGTCAGCCCGGATATGGTGTGACCGAGTCCGGAATAGGTGCCGGTGAAGGACGCACTGGAAGACGTGCCGACAAGCGCGTCGGTATAGGTAATGCCCGCTGCATTGAGATTGGTCGCCTGGGCGTAATTCCCTGCAAGACCGGTCGTGTCGATGCCGTCGAGCGCGGCCATGGTGTAGATCAGCGTATAGGCGTCACCATTGATCTTGAGCGTACCGCCATTGTCGATTGCGCCATAATCGATGCTGCCGGCAAAGCCGCTGTCGCTCAGCCCGAAGGAAAGATTGGACGCCTTCGAACCGTCGTAGTTGAGCACCACGCCACCGCTGCCGGCGACGGTGATCGTGGCGTTGACGGCAATGGCGTTGTAGGCGTCCAGTGTCAGCACATTATTGCTTGACCACGAGATCCCCGAATTGACGATGATGTCGCCATCGCCGCTCATATCGCCAGTGCCGTAGCCGGCGCTTGCGCCCGAAACGGTGGTTTGCAGCGTCACCGACGTGGTGGCGAGATTGGTCGAAATCACCGCTGCCGCCGCCGCGTCGACAATAATGTCCTCGGGATCGATCAGCCAGGTGCCGGTCGTGCCATTTTGCGCCGAGGTGTCGACGGTGAAGCCGGTGAAATCGACAGTCGCGCCTGAGGTTTCGACGAAACCGCCCTGACCGCTATCGCCGCCGCGCGCGGACAGGCTGGCGGTGCCGCCAAGCGTGTTTTCGGCAAACACAATGATCTCGCCGCCGCTGCCGTCATCAACTGTCGCCGAGGCGTCGATTTCACCGTTGACGACGATGTCGGTGCCGGTGACGGAGACGGTGCCGCCCTCCGTGGCAGAGACGTCGATCTCGCCGGAAACCGTGACCTTGCCGGCAGAAATCACCACCTCGCCGCCCCTGAAGGACGGCGCCGGGGAAGGGCTGGGCGCGTCGGCGACAATTACGGGTTTTCTTGCAACGATCTCGCCCGTCGCCCTGACCGTGCCACCCGAGCCGGCGGTCAGGAACACGCGACCGCCGCGATTGGCGACGCCGGTCGCATTGATCTCGCCATCTGTATTGCCGGCCAGCGCGTAGATATTGCCGCCATTGGCCCGGAGTTCGATTTCGGCAGCTTCGATACTGCCGGTATTGGTCGCCAGGGTATCGGATCCACCGATCCGGACCTGCAGCTTGCCATCGCCCAGGGAACCATCGGTCAAAAGCACGTCATAGCCGGCGGCCAGCGCCGCCGTGCCGTTGGGCGCTGCGATCGCCCCCTCGTTCCGGACGTCTCGCGCGATCAGCGCCACATCGCCATTGCTCGAACTGATCGCGCCGAGATTGATGACGCGCGCCGTCGAGCTTCCCGAAAACGCCAGATCGCCGCCGGTCAGGAACTCGTTGTCGCTGACATCATGGGTCGAGGCGATGAATGAACCGCCGACATCGACGATACCGTTCTGCCCGACAATGATGCCGTTGGCGTTGACCAGATAGACGCTGCCTGTGGCGCTCAGCACGCCGTCAAGGCTCGAGATCGTGGCGCCGGTGACGCGGTTGAGCGTCGCGCCGCTGCCATTGGCGAAGGTCACGGTGTTGCCCGCGCCGATCGAAAACGCCGACCAGTCGATAATCGCCTTGTCAGAACTTTGGGTGATCTCGAGGCTGCCGGCCTCAGGCGTGCCGATATCGGCCACGCCGGCGGCAACGGTTCCGCCGCTCGGCAGGGTTTGCTGGGCCAGAACCGGAAAGGATGCGCCAAGCGACAGGATCGCGGCCAGCAGATGCAGACAGTTTCGCGACGCCAAAGGAACGCGATGGCCACTCATCTGTCCGAATTTGCACGCCGGATTTTGGATACCCATGCCTGCACCCGTTGGTTTGGAACGCGCCAATTGCCGCGAAACACGACCTGCGCGGCATAAACGCCCTGTTTACAAAGGATTCATGTTGCGGAGGTCAACGCCATCAAGCCCTGGGAACGCCGGTCCGGGACGCTGTGCAAAAGGATTGAGACACCAGGTCAAATTGCCGAAGGACGGCACGATGGGCATGCGCCCATCCTAAAACCTGATTGGGTTTTAACCCTAGAGGCCGAGGAGCATGTTGCGCAGGTGATGAAATTCGGGTCTGGCCACGCCGCTTAAAAAAGTCTCGGGCAATTCACCCAACCGATGCGCTGCACGCATATCCCGCGCAGTTATGCCGAATGCCTGTTTGAAGGCACGCGAGAAATCGGTCTCGCTGACATAGCCCCAGCGATAGGCGATCGTGCTGATGCGCTCATGTCGGTGATCGGGGTGGACCAGATCCCGGCAGATGCGTCGCAGCCGAGCTTGACGAATATAGGCATGAACGCCACCCATGGGTTCGAAAAGCCGGTAGAGCGCGGAGCGCGAAATGCCGTGCTTTTGGATGAGATGCGCCGCATCCAGGCTGGGATCGCCGAGCTGGTGATCGATGCTGCGCCTTATGCGGCTGAAAAGAGACGGCGACAGGCCGGCCTGGATGTGATCCCGGTCCCGGGCCTTGGCCTCAAAGCAATGCGCGATCATTGCTGCGGTGCTGCGCACGACAGGCGTTGAGTCAGCATCCTGAAATGCAATCGCTTCGCTTTCGAGGGTCAATATATGTGCCGTCAGCAACCTGCCGAGCGCACTTGCCCCTTTCAGCACCGTGCCGTGCAGCGCGTCGATGTCGTTTGTGTAGCGATCAAGTTCCTGGCGGCGCAGAAAAACGCCGATGGCCGCGCGATTCGGAAGCTTCAGGATGGATTCCCGGGTCAGATCGAGGATGAGGATGTCGCCAGCTTCGATCTGGATTTCTCTCCCTTCGATCTCGGCCGCGGCACCGGCGGAAGGAAACAGGTTGATGAAGTAATCATGGAGCCCGCTGCTGCCGACGATCTGGGCATCACGGATCAGGTCCGATGCATAGGCTCTGTTTCTGACGATGGACAGACCATCGAATGCCAGCATCGACATCTTGATGCCGCTGAAATCGCCGTCCGGCTGTTCATGCATGTCGACACGGCAAAGCGGCGCCATCGACCAGCGATACACATCAAGATCGCGGCTGTTTTGCAACGCAACGTCTATATCGATCCAATGCGGTTGCCCGGGCCGCAGTTTGGCTGCGAACGCGTCTTGCATTGATCAGCATCCTCTTCGACAGGCGTCAAACAAGCTTTTTGGAATGCACAAGCACCCGGCTCGCAAGATCCTGCAGAATATTTATACGGCAATCAGTATCCCATCGAACCGATGTGATGGGGAGAGCACGCATGCCGCAATGATGTCGCAGCCCTGATCATGCAACCATATGATCGCAGTACTTTTCGTCGTGCTTCCCTATCGAGCCCCGGCGCATGATCACATAGGGACCGACCCCGGGGGGATTGCCGTGCGGTGTTGAGTTATCCGCTATCGATTTCGTGGAACCGAAAGCAGACGATGCACCTGGAAAGATCAACGGCTCGGTTGGCACTCGGGTCCGGCGCTAGAGCAACGGACGTTCAAGTGGACGCATATCCAGCGGCTTTGAAGTAGTTGGCGCATTCGGTTGGGGTGTAGAGGGCGCAGATGTCGCCGACGGCTTTCCAAAGGTCGTCGATGGTTCGTTCGGCCCGTTTCCGCAGATGCGCCTTGAGCTTTGAGAAGGCCATTTCGATGGGATTGAGGTCTGGGCTGTAGGGCGGCAGGAAGAGCACCCATGCGCCCCTTTCCCGGATCGCGGCCTTGGCTTTGGGGCTTTTGTGGGCGGCCAGGTTGTCCATGATGACGACATCACCTTTTTTGAGGGTCGGGGCGAGCTGGGTTTGGACGTAGGTCTCGAAGATCTGCCGGTTCATGGGCCGGTCGATGACGAAGGGCGCGGTCAGTCCGTCGCATCTGAGCCCAGCGATGAAGGTCTGGGTCTTCCAGTGCCCGAAGGGTGCCTTGGCCCTGAGGCGCTGGCCCTTGGGGCAGCGGCCGCGCAGGCGGGTCATCTTGGTGGTGGTGCCGGTCTCGTCGATGAACACCAGGCGATGGGCATGGCGCCGCATGCGGGGCTGACGCCGCTCGATCCAGACCCTACGCCGGGCTTTGATGTCGGGGCGATCTTGTTCGCTGGCCAGCAGCGTTTTTTTTAAACCGGTAGCCGTTGCGGATCAGCCAACGCGATAGCGAGGCAGGAGCGACATGCGTGCCACGAGCGGCCAGTTCGTCCGCCAACTCCGGCATGGTGATGTCGTCTTTCTCCGCCACCCGCCGAAGAACGAAGTCCCGGTGCGGCTCCAGCTTGGCGTGCCGGCGTCCGCCCATCGGCTGCGGCGCGAGACTACCCCGAGACCGAAGGGCCTGCATCAACTTCACCACAAAAGACACCGACACCCCAAAATGGGCCGCCGCCTGGTGGCAGGAATGACCCGCCTCGACAAAGCCAACAACGCGTTCGCGAAGGTCACATGAATAAGCTCTGGGCATGGCAAATCACCTCCGAAGGAAGTGAATCACCAATCGTTCCCTAAAGGAATCCTCTCCGATTCCTTTTGAAGCTCCTCCGCTCTAGACCACCCTCAGCAAGGTGTCGTTGCTAATCGGCAGCATGAGCCGTCCGGCAAAGCTGGCGGCGGGTCGTCCGCCCAAAGCAAGACCAAGGTGATGAACCAGGCACTCCAGGCGAGCGGTGCGGCGCGCTCACGGCGCCAGCACATCTTCGCCAAACCGTTCGGCGAAAACCTTCTGTCGGCAATGAGTAGCCGTACAGACGAAACGTCGGACCATGAGACGCAACGCCACCCGCCGCCCGCAACACGGCAAATCGGAAACGGTCCGAATGTAGCGGCTGTGAACACGAACCGACGCCGTGCCGCAGCGCGGACAGGGTCGGCTGGATGCGACGCCTTTCGCGTTGACGATGATTGTGCTGGCGTCCTCCGACACGCCGTCGACAGCCAAATCGGGTGGGACCAAGTCGGAAAGACGGAATCGGGATCGCATGATGCTGATTCTCCTATGAAAACCAACCCAGTCGAGTCCCAAACATCATCAAGATTGAGTCAGACCCAAAATTACACGCCGAAACACACCGCTGCGCGACGACGATCCCGAACTCTGCCAGATGGCCGCGCAGGGCATTGATCAATTGCGTGCGCTGGCCGATGAAGCGTTGATGTGTCCGGAAGGCGACGGCTTAAGCCTGATGGTCCGCGCTTTTGACTGCAACGTAATGCAGGTTCGGACGCAGTGCCGCTTCGGCGATCGCTGCCGCACCGACCGCGTCGTTCGTCTGCCGCTTGACGAACGGCTTCACATAGATCGGCGGAAGCAAGCGCACTTCATGTCCGACCGATTGTGCGAACCGTCCCCAATGATGACTGGTGGCACAGACTTTTATCGCCACGATGCAAGGGGCTTGCTCTTCCAGCAACCGCTCGAGCTTTGCAGAACCGGCATTCGCACGCACCAAGGATATGGGGCCCAGCGCTTGCGACAGGGCCCCATATGGAACGTTCGGCTTCGTCGGTTGTGCTTTAGTTCAGCGTGGCGAGCTCCGATTTCGGATCAGCTCCGCCGGCGATGTTCTGGAGCACGACACCGAGGTCATTTTCCAGGCTATCCTTGCCGCGCACAGCAAGTTTCCGATCGAAGGTAGACTGGGACAGGGCCTGAACGACGACATCGACGGAACCCCTTCCGAGTTCAGACTCGTTATCACCCAGCTGGATCTCGACGTCTTTGGCAACAGGGAAACCCTGGAGCGTATTCACCCAGTCCTGCTGACCCGTCCCGACGGCCATGAATTCTACGAACTTTGCCGCCGCCGCCTTTTTCTCCTCGTCTATCGTGTCCGAGATGGCCAGAGCGAAATCGACACCCTGCGTCACACCAGCGTCGTTCGGCCCCACAGTGGGGAAGACGGCCATTCCGATCTCGTCTCCCTCAATTGCGGTTCCGGGCACTTCGGGAGAGGTGGTGAGGGCAGCACCGACATGCCACGATCCCGTTGGCATGGCGATGGCCTTTCGGGCCATGAAGTAGTCGTCGCGCGCTTGCGGGTAGGTAGAGGTCGTCGTGGCACCGTCTTGGAAAACGCCATCCGTGAAGAGCTTCTGCCAACTCTTGGCAGCGCTGACGAGAGAGTCAGAGTCCCACGGGATCTCGCCTTTGGCGGCCTTGTAGACGTCGCCCCCGGCATACTGGTTGGACAGCCACACGAAAAAGTCCGAGTCGTGCCACGAGTCCGCAGCCCCCATTGCAAACGGGCTATACCCGTTTTCGCGGGCTGTTTGTGAGACCTTGACCAGTTCTTCGTAGTTGGTCGGTAGCGCTACCCCGATCTCATCCATGAGTGTTTTGTTGTACAGGTAGAACTCCATCCCACCGGTCAGTACCGCGACCGCTTTTTCGTCTCCATCAGAGGTCGTCGTCTGATATCGAGCCCCCGGGTTGACCTTGTCGATCCAGTCTGACGCGTACTCGGATACGGGCATTGCGAACTCGGCGTAGTCATCGAAGGCTGCGCCCACCTGGATGCCGAATAGCTCCGGAACCTCGTCGGCGAGGATAAGATTATCCAGATTCTGCTTGAACGCCGAGAAGTCCTCATAACGCTGGAAGTCGATCTCCACGTTGGGATTGTCCTTCTGGAATTCTGCAAAAAGCGTTGGCCACTGGTCCTGGGTGGGCAGCCAAGTGGCAAACGTAAGCTTGACGGTTTCTGCGCCGTTGGCGAACGAAGCCGAAAACGCGGTCGTCAGCACTAGAAAGGCTGCTGTGGCTGCCAGCACCTTGGCGGATGGGTGTCGTAGAGTCATGTCATTCTCCTCTCAATGAATGGTCGGTTTGCGGCCGATCGGTTAGCTCGATCCCCCGCAGATTTGCGTTGTGAAAAACGAGACTGTGCACATGCAGGCCCCGACCGGACGCCGGGACGTTCCAGCGCTCGGAACTAACCTCCACTTGGATTTCTTCAGACTTCAGGACGAGTCGGGCAGTGGTTTGCAAATCGGCAAGAGGGGTGGTGAAGCTGGCCCGCGAGTTGGACTGGTCCCTGATGACGAGGTCCGCGCTTCCCTTGCCGAGAGTCAGCACGGCGGCTGCAGCGCCATCAGCCTCCACGATCTCGATCCGTGCCGTCCCTTGTTCGGAAAGCAAGTCTAGATCGAAGTCGTAGGCCCAGCCGGCGCGGGCCACTTGCAGTTGCAGTGCGACCGGCTGCCCTCTGGAGGCGACCAGGCCGTCGTCGATGGTGACGAAGGCTTGTCCGGATCGGAAAAGCTTGGGAAGCCAACGGGTGAGCCTTTGCCCGCGCAGCGCGACGTGGTCAGTGAGGCCGAAGCTGGAAAAATCGGTCTTCGTTCCCACCGAAAGGAGGCCAACGTACCCGCGGTCGGTCCAATCGGACTCTGCGGAAAGAACCAACCGACCGTTCAGATAAACATCCACCGATCCGAAGGTGCGCGTGACCTGTAGCCGGTACCACGCGTCGGTGAGGTCATTGCCCAACTTCTCTTTCGCAATCGTGCGGGAGAATCCGTTTTCGATGCGGACCAATGAAACCGTTCGCGTTGCGGCGTCGATCAACAGATCAAGGTGATCCGATGGTCCCTGACCACAAACCAGCAGACCGGATCGTGCGCCAGCATCGCTCCGGTGCATTCGGAACCAAACCTCTGCCACATATGCGTCGGTGACATGATTCAGTCGCACCTCGGTTCGGTTCGCTCGGGTGGTTCGCAGAAAATTGGAGATCCAGCCGTCGTCACTGGTGAACAAGATGTCTTCCGGGAGGCTCCAACGATCCGATGCCCGCGACAAGGCGTCGAAGACCGTGGGTCGGGCCGGCGCTTCTTGCGGTGTCGAGGTTGGAGCTGGCGTTTGGAGCCGCTCACCATCGAGGCGCAAAGGATCGATGCGCATCATGCGCTGCTCTTGAGCCGGGTTCAGCGGAATGGCTTCGTTTCGCCCGTGGTAGACAATCCAGTCGTCAACCAGATTGGGAGCGCGCACGATCGAGTTATGGCCGGTTCCCTCGACACCGTTCCCGCGTCGCACCAGCGGGCCCCAGGTATGGGCGTTGGGGTATTTCTCCCATCGCTGGTCGAAAATAGGCCCTTCGCGCCGCGACCGGGCGTAGCCGATAAAGTAGTCAGTGCCCGTATAGGCGTTGCCGGAGTACGTGAGCAGGGATAGATCGCCGCGCCTGAAGTAGGTGGCGCCTTCGATCGTGTACCAGTCCCTTCCGTCGCCGAAACGATCCTTTTGGAAAATCTCTTGTTCCAAGGTGGGGACAACGGCCACGCGCGCGTTCCCCTCCGGATGAGCCATGTCGATGAGCCGGTCCACGAGGATCGACGTTCCGGTGCCCTGATTGTCGAGCCCGGTCGCGTCGTTAGTAGAATAGAACAGCAACCAGTCGCCGGTCTGGGGATCCCTCGTGACGTCGGCATCGATCGAGAAGGTGCTGAACATTTTCCGCACCACCGTGAACGGTCCTTCTGGTCGATCCGAGACAAGGCATCGCAGATGTTCGTCGTGGGGATCGTCAGAAGTCTTGGGCGCCCACGAGACGTACATCCAGAACCTGCCGTCGGCATAGACAACACATGGTGCCCAGTAGTTGCGTCCGTCCGGATCCTGAAAGGCGTATCCTTTGTGGCTCCAGGCTACCAAGTCCGGAGAACAGGACAGATTCACTCCAGACTCGTCTGTGGAATAGCACCAATAGAGGCCTGCAAAGCGCGCCACGAAGGGGTCAGGATTTGTGCGGCTCAGGCCATCGACGTAAGTCAGGGGATTTGTGTAAGTCATCTCGGCCCTAGTTCTTAACGGCGCCGGCAGTGACTCCAGCCCTCAAATAACGCTGGCCGAGCAGATAGATGATGATCGACGGAATGGTCATCAGAACGAGACCGGCATACAATTGGGAGATTTGCTCCTGGCTCATGCGGTCGAATTGCAGGAGCGAAATCGCCTGAGTGACCGGAAACATGGCGGACTTGCTGAGCAGAAGCGTGGGCAACAAATACTCATTCCAGCAATAAACGAAGCTCAGCACTCCGACTGTTGCCATGGACGACCCTGATAGAGGCAGCAATATTCCCCAAAATATCTTGAAATCGCTTGCGCCATCAATCATCGCAGCTTCGATGATTTCATCCGGTATAGAATCGAAATGATTGCGCATCATCATTAACATCATCAAGACGTTGAATGAGATCAGCGGAAGTATCACTCCGAGATATGAGTTCCTCAATCCGATCATATTGATGGAGAAGAATAGTGGCGTGATCAATGCCGCCACAGGAGCAGCCATGCAGGCGAGCAGAGCATAGTATATTACGTTCTTTCCCACGAATTCCATCTTGGAAAAGGCGTATCCACCCAGAGCCGATATGATAACGATGATTATTGATGAAACGCCAGCCAGTAGAAACGAATTTCCAATAGCCGTCCAGTAGTTGAACGTAGGATGGTTGAGGACAACGTTGTAATTCCCCCATCCGCCAACACTGGTGGATTTGTAGATTGCGATGACAATGGGATACAGCCAAAGAACGACCAGAAAGATCAGGGCTGCATACATTGCCAGCTTGGCGGCAAAGCTCCTGTTCATCGCGCTTCCTCCCGACTTCCGACTTTGATTTGAAGAAGCGCCAGAATGAAAGCGATGAGCAGGATGACCATGCCTATGGCCGAAGCATATCCGGCCTGGCGGTTGGCTCGTTCCTGATAAAGGAAAGTCGTCAGGAACTGAGTGGACACCCCGGGACCGCCACGCGTGGTGAGCCAGACGATGTCGAAGGTCTTCAAGGAGCCAACGATGCCCAGAACGACAAGGACGCTCGTGGTCCCCCTAAGCGAAGGGATCGTGATATCGAAAAGCTGCCGCCACCAACCCGCGCCATCGAGTGCAGATGCCTCGTAGAGATCGTCGGGGATCGACATGAGGCTGGCATAATAGACCATCATCGAGAATCCCATCCATTGGAAGACGTTGATGACGATGATTGACCATACGCCGAGATCCGCACCCAACCACTGGATGACGGTCCCATCGGAGATGATCCCGAGCGCCCGAAGACTTTCGTTCAGAGACCCGTAATTCGCTTCCAGCATGAACTTGAAAACCGTGGCGATAATTGCTGGCGCCATCGCTATGGGCAGGAAGAAGAGAACTTTGAAGATATTTGACCCTGGCAGTCGCTCCTTTGCTATGACGGCAACGAGCAGTCCGATCGCGGCTTGGATCGAGACGGTGGCGACCATGAAAACGATGGTATTCCGAAGCGCGATCCAGAAGGTGCGGTCGGTGAAGAGCTCCAGATAGTTCTGCAAGCCAATGAAGTTCATGGTTCTCAGGCCGTTCCAGTCCGTGAGGCTGGCATAGGCGGTGAACCCGATGCAGTAGTAGATCAAGAAGCCAGAGAGGACGATCACAGGCGCCACGTAAAGATACGGCTTCCAGCGCCCTCCCAGTTTGGTCATCGAGTTCCTCCAAACCTTATCGAAGTTCAACGTTGAACCCGCTAGATCTGACGATCCGTTTGTGGCCTTATTTGACAAAGGTTCAACGTTGAATTAGGCCTAAGCTATCAAGGGGGCAGTCATTCGTCAACGGCCCCTTTCGGTGCGGCAACACTGCGAAAGTAAGAGATGACACGTGCGCGTTTGATCGATGTTGCTCGACACGTGGGTGTCAGCGCCAAATCCGTGTCCAATGTCGTGAACGGCACCGGCAAGGTGTCCGATGCCGTCCGCAAGCAGATTTTGGACGCTATCCGAGAGTTGGGATATGAGCCAAACGTCGCCGCCCGGACATTGCGCACCGGCCGATCAACTCTGGTCGCCATGGGAATACCCGACCTGAGAGAGCCTTACTTTGCGGAACTGGCGAGCATTTTCTTCGAGGCAGCCGCAGAGCGCGGTATTCGCGTTATCGTCACTCAGACCAAAGGCGACTACCACTCAGAGCTCAGTTTTATCGAAGGCGTCGGCATGCCGCCGCTTTACGGCATCCTTTTCTCGCCCCTCGCGATGACCAACGAGGGGTTAACGGGGCGTCAGTCCTCGACCCCGCTTGTTCTCATCGGAGAGCGTGGCCAGACTCTCGCGACCGAACTCACCCCTCATGTGGGCATCGACAACATCGCAGCGGCTGAGGCCGCTGCACGTTTTCTTATCGAAAGAGGCCGGACACGCCTTGCAGTCGTGGGTGGACAAAAGGAGGAATCCCGCGCAACAGCCCATCAGCGATTGGAAGGCTACCGCCGCGCGGCGGTTGGCGCGGGACTGGCACTGGACGAGCGATTGATCGGGTGGGTCCCACAGTTCGGGCGCGTCGAAGGAATTGAGGCGACGCGCACCATCATTTCCCAGGGGATACCTTTCGACGGACTCTTTTGCCTAAACGATTCCTTGGCGTTCGGTGCCCTCTACGCCCTTGGGAGCGCAGGCATCGCGGTGCCTGAGGAGGTGATGGTGGTGGGGTTCGACAATATTGACGAAACCAAGTACTCACGCCCCCCATTTGCTTCGGTAAATCCCTCACTCCGCGAGATGTGTGATCATGTTCTCAATCTCATTGAGCAGTCTCATGTACGTTATTTTCACGAAAGCAATGACTACATAATTCCATATTCCGTTGAGGCCTATGGTCTATAGGTAATTACCGATGTTTGCTGGTTGACTCAACTATCACAAAACGAAATATTTGGTATCTTTATCAGCAAGATAGCAAGGCTCCATCGTTTTTGTCGCCGCTATTCAGGGCCCTTTCTCGGATGAAAGCTTGGGCTGCTATTTGTCCTTCAAGGAGCATGAACGGGATATCGGTGCTTGAGCACGAAGGGTGCGATCATGCAGTGCTGTGTGAGTGTGCCGACAAAGGTTGAACCGTGCTAGGAGTCAAAATCTGACACTTGGTACCCGCAAGGATCGATCGCCCAACGACCGGGATTGGTGGGAAGCGGTCGCTCCGCCGATCAGCGGCTGGTGGCAGCAACGCGCCCAAAAGCGAACGCAACCAGAGACTGTGCGCGTTAGCTTGGAAACGCAGGAGAGGTACTTGCTGACTCAAGCGTTAAGTGGATGACATCTGATCCAGGTTCGGTAAGTAATCGTTCAATGTCAAGCTGGGCTAGTTTTCTCGTTTGTGATATGAAATCCAGATGTCGTGGGCATTTGAAACAAACTCTCCAAAATCTTGTTCCTTGTGCGGATCAACCGAAGAACTAACGGGTGAGCACAAAATTAAAGCATCTATTTTGCGGTTGGAGTTTGGCGGCGACAAAATGTTTTTTTTGGGAAAGAAAATCCCTCAATGCACATTGAACTCCAAAGTGTAAAATCAAAGCGCATCCACTTCAATTCTAAAATATGCAGAGCCTGCAACTCGGAGAGAACTCAACCAGCGGATCGTGCCTTTGATATGCTACATAAAGCAATGTTGAGGCGCTATGCGGCGGGTCTTGATTTGACAGATACTCAAAATCGCCCGATTTACGACGAGTCCGGCACGTCCACCATTGATGTCTTTCGCTACTTTGCAAAGGTTATCTGTTGTTTTCTGGCTGAGGTTGGCGGTCCTCGCCCAAAAATTATCGCGAATTTCGCAATTGGAAGAAGTGGATTTAATCCTATAAAACTTAGGATAAGTCGCGACAGTAACTATGAACTACTACGTAATACCATAGGCACGAAAGGCTATGCTTCGCATGGAGGATTAGCTTTCGGCTTTAGCAATCAAAAAATGCTCGTGAGAACAGTAAAATCATCGATTTCATCCGGTGGTATTCAATACGAATTCTGTTTTCAGTTAAAACCAATTGCCTCTATTGAACTTATGATGAATTACCCAGAACTAATTCGTAAAGCCCGATTGTCTAGTAACCCATAGGTTAATGCGGTTTCACTAATAATTCTACATAAATTGACAAATGCATTTCCGTAGCTGCGTTCGCTTCTCGCAAAACCGAGTTAGTCGGCCTGCTGTAGGTTGTCCAGTTTCGGGGATGCCTAAGTAGATCTCAGCGGTCGATTTGGGACATGTTGTTAGCGCAGGTTGAGTGAGAGCCGCCATTCAGCTTCGGGCTCAGAAGTAGCCACAATGGTAGCGAAGCGCCAATGACCGCAATGGAGTCGATTGCCGACGCCCGTCCCACGGCACCATGTGTCAGATTTTAACCACTAGAACCGCTTCGTCATCCCGAGTGAGACGGTGGTGCGATCAAACGAGGCACGGAACTCGCGTGCGGCACCGGCGCGCAAGGTGAGGGTCGGGTCAACTTCATAGGCAAGGCCGGCAAAAAGGCTCTGGGTGTCAACGATCGTCGCGCCATCGATTTCCGGTGCATAGCTGTAGCCCACGAAGCCATTGAGTTGCTCCGATATCCGCATGTCGAGCCGTGCCGAAGCGCCGTCAGTTGCAAGGCCATTGTTGCTCCAGCTGTGTAGCCATTCCGTCGACAGGGACAGGGTGCCATCGAAAAAGCTGAATTGCGGGCCGATCCGGGCGGTCGCGACAGTTGCGTCGGCGTAAAAATTGGCCCCGATCCGGGCGTTGAGCCTGATTTCAGTCGCGCTTTCGTCGTCGTTCCATATCCTAAAGCCGGCCCCCAAGGCCAGGCTCACGCCGGGCAGGAAATCGGCATCCGGCGTCAGGCCGAGAGAACCGAACACAGAAAGATCCGGGGAAAAAACATGGTCGACACGCCCGGTTACTTGCGTATCCGTCAGATCACCGCGCTTGGCGGCGCGCACCGTGCCTCTGAGCACCGTGCCCTAATCGAAGGCATAGGACAGGGACGTAACGGCCTCGTACCAATCGGGCCGCCCGGCCGTGAGCGAATGGTATTCGCCACTTATGTCCAGTCGCCATTTGGGCGGCGGCGGTGCGTTCAGCCTGTCGCGAAGAGCGACGGCGTCGCAATTCTGCGGCTGGTCGGCCAGAACGATCGCGACGAGATCCGCGGCGCGCTGCCGGTCACCCTCACGGAAAGCGATCTGGGCCAGACCGAGCCGCGCATCCTGGTAGTCGGGGGCGAGATCGAGCGCCGCCGCGAACGCAATGGCAGCGGCTTGTGTCTCACCGAGCGCGAGCAAGGAATAGCCCAGCAGCACCTGAGCGTCGGCATTGCCTGGATCGCGTCGGAAGACGTCTTCGAAAAGGCTCTTGGCAAGTGCGAAGTCTCCAGCCTGCCGTGCAGTGACCGCTTGTTCGTAAAGGTCGGCGCTTGACGGTTTGGCTTGGGAGGGACAAGCGGCAATTGTGCCCAGCGAAGAACCGAGCAGCAGGGCTGAAAGCAATCCAGAGCAGCGCCGAAAGCTGGCAAATGCAGGTCGTGTCATGACCTTGCCTCTTCAAACTTGCTTCGTGCCCTCGGAGAGAGTGTACGAAGCAAGCCTGACCAGCACGTTACCGCGATGCCTCGCGCATCTCGGGATCACGCGGATGCTGCCAGTGGGCATTGCCCCAGTCATCTGCGATGGCGGGCCGCATCGCCTTTGCGGCGCATTTCACCCCAGCTGTGATTGCCGGTCAGGAACTCCCATAAACCCCTGATCCGCCAGATGCTATTCAACTGGCGATAGCCGAAATTCTCGATAACGGCGATCAGGCCGATGCGTAGCAGGTCGGACGCGTTTGGGGTGCGTTTGAGCTCCATTTCTTCGAGGATGAGCGTCATCACGCTGTAAAACACGCCGAACAGGATAAACAGGCCGACAAAGGCGAAAATGAACGCGGCGTTGATGGCACCCATGAGGAAGAACAGGGGCAACAGGATGTAGCCGGCGATCTCCGCGACCGGCGCCACAATGTCGACAAGCACGTTGTGGGTCAGGCCAACAAGCCCAAATCTGCCATAGCGAGGATTGCCGACCATACTCATATTGCTGGCCAGCACCTGCATTGCGCCGCGTTGCCAGCGCCGCCGCTGCGCGCTCAGTGTTTTCAGGTCCTCCGGTGCTTCGGTCCAGCAGACAGGCTCTGGCACATAGCGCATCTCATAGGGCAGTTTCCGATTCCGCATGTGCCTGTGCAGCCGGACGATGAAGTCATAGTCTTCGCCGTGCGAGCCGGCATCGAATCCGCTGATCTCAAGCGCCAGGTCGCGCCGGAACACGCCGAAGGCACCGGAAATGATCGACAACATGCCCCAATGGCTCCAGGCCAAACGTGTGACCAGAAAGGCGCGGATGTATTCAAGGCTCTGAACCAATGGGATGAAGCCGCGCGGCAGGCCGACTTCTACCACTTGGCCGCGCGAGACCTTGCAGCCGTTGAGCACCCTTACGGTACTCCCGACGGCGACCATGCCATCCGAGTTTTCCATGAATGGCCGCACGGTTCTCAATAGCGACTCGGTTTCCAAAAGAGAATCGGCGTCGATGACGCAGAACAACGGGTTGCGGGCAAAATTGATGCCGGCATTTATCGCGTCGGCCTTGGAGCGGCCGTTCTGCTTGTCGATGATCAACAGGCCCGGATAAGTCGGCGAGGCATAAACGCCACGCATCGGCGCGTGATTGAGCCGCAACTCGTGGGCCCTCACGACGGGCTTGAGCGAAAATGCCTCGATGAGCAATTGCAGCGTGGCGTCGGACGAGCCGTCATTGATGACGATGATTTCGAGGTCCGGATATTGCAGCATCAGCATGGACCGGACATTGTCGATGATCGTCGCCTGTTCGTTATAGGCCGGCACCAGGATGCTCACCGGGGTTGCGACATCGGATATCAACATTGTCCCAGGCGGATTCCGTGTCGTCGGCTTTCGAATGCTTGCGCAGCTCCCGAAACGCTGCGGGCAATTGCACCAGGCTGATCGCGTTCAGCAAAAGGCCGATGCCCAGAATGATCAGGGAGATCGCCTGAAACAGGTCTTGATTGGATCGCAGCGTTGTCTCGATGACGGTCTAGGTGTTTTCGAGCATCAGCTTGCCGCCATTTCCGCCAGCACCTGCGTGGCGATCTCGCCACCGGCGCCGGCCTCATCTGCGGTTGCCCTGAGCACGGCCACCCCTGTCGAGCCCATCCGGAACAAGGATTCGGCGGCGCGAAACCGCACCCACCATGATGCGTCCTCAAGAGCGGCGGCAAGTTCCGGCATGGCCGCCGTGGCCTGCAGCCTGCCCAATGCTTCTGCCGCCTTTATCCACACGGCTTCGACTGGATCGTTCAGCAGGCGCGCCACATGCCCGGCGACAGCGTCGTCACCGGAGCCGTCCGAGTGCTTCGGCCGCCGCGCCACGCACACGCGCGTTAGCGTCCTGCAGGCGTTCACACAGGATGTCACCCGAGGCCAGAGCGCCGATATTGCCGATGGCGATAACGGCGGCGACGCGGACGGCTTCGCTGACTTGACTTCGCGCGGCCGGCTGGCGCGACCAGGGCCAGCGCCGGACCTGTTCTGTTGCGGGTCTGTCCGTCTGCGGTGCTGGTGGAGCTACCAGCTCATGAAGGGCTGGCAGGGACTCCGGGCCAAAACGGCCAAACACATCGGCCAGCATTGGCGTGTTGGTGAGCGGTGTCGAGCCGAATGTTCGCAATACTGTCGCGGGATCGATGGCGTCCGTGTGGCGCGCCAGTCCACGCAGGGCCGCCAATTGCACGTAAGGGTCGACCGCCTCTATCTATGCCATCAGCACAGAGGCGCTTTCATCCGGCGGGAAATAGCCCAGCAGGGTCAATGCATTGATGCGCGCGTTGCGCTGCCGGGCCGACACCGCGGTCTTGAGATAGTCAAATAAACCGAGCCGCGCGACAAGCGCGATGATTTCATCGACATAGGCGCCGCGCACCGCCCTGATCATGTCGAGGGTGGTATGCAAGATAATGGTGTGGTCCGCGTGCGACAGGCGCGGCAAGTCCGCCAAACTGATCGGTACCGGACTGTCCAACATGGCGTTGAGCAGCGCTGTCAGTTCGACCCGGCGCGCGACGTTTCTGTGGAACACCGCATGCGCAAGGCGCTGGAGGAAGCAGAGCGGCGCTGGTCCATCGCGCTCAGCGGCTCGCAGATCGGCGTCTACGATGTCGATCTCGTGTCCGGCAGGTCGGTCGTTTCCGACACCTGGTGGAAGATGCTGGGCCTTCAGCCCGACGCGGACGCCAATCCGGAACAGATATGGAAAGAAAGGCTGCACCCGGACGACCGGGAGATGGTCATCGCCGCGGACAGGGCCTGCATCGCCGGCGAAATCGAGCGCTTAAAAACCGAATACCGGATCCTGCATAATGACGGCCATTACATCTGGCTATTGTCCGATGCGATGGTTGCTGAGCGCGACGCGGACGGCATTGCCGCGCGCCTTGTCGGAACGCAGACGGACATCACTGGATTGAAGTCGGCCGAAGCAGCACTGATGGCCAGCGAAGAGCGATTCCGCTCCGCGATCGAGAACGCGCCGATCGGCATGGCGCTGCTCGATCTGGACGGACACTGGCTGACGGTGAATGACGCGCTTTGCGAGTTCCTCGGCTACACTCCCGTTGAGTTGACCAAGAGTTCGTTCCAAGAGCTTACCCATCCCGAGGATCTCGAGGCCGACCTTGCCAATATGCGGCAATTACTGAATGGCGAAATCCCCTCCTATCAGCTCGAAAAGCGCTACATCCACAAATCGGGCACGCACAAATGGGGCTCGCTGAGCGTGTCGCTGGCACGCGATGAAGCCGGATATCCGGCCTACATCATTAAGCAAATCCTCGACGTTACGCATCGGCGCGAGGTCGAACGTCTGCAATCGGAATTCATCTCGACCGTCAGCCACGAACTCAGAACGCCGCTCACGGCGATCCAGGGGGCGCTCTCCCTGCTGCGGGCCAATTTCGAAACCCGGGCCAACGACAAGGATAAGAAGCTGATCGCCAACACGCTGGAGAGCAGCCAGAGGCTCTCGCGGCTCGTCAACGATATTCTCGACGTCCAGAAAATGGCTGAAGACAAGGTGGACTACGATTTCGAGATTGCCGATATCTGCGAGCTTGTGCGGCAGACCGCTGAGGCCCAAGCGCCGTTCGCTGAGAAATGGGGCATCGAGATCGAGATGCGATTGCCAGCAGAAGCCATCAATTGCCGCATCGACAAGGATCGGTTCAGCCAGGCACTGGTCAACCTCGTTTCCAACGCCATCAAATTCTCGGACGAAGGCGTCAAGATCATCGTTGGTGCAGAGCAGCTGGCCGACGGCGGCGCGCGCGTTTCGGTTCAGGATTTCGGGGCAGGCATCCCAGCCGAATTCCGTGACCGGATATTCAGCAAGTTCGCGCAGGCGGATGGGTCATCGACACGCAAGAACCAGGGATCTGGCCTCGGCCTCAGTATCACCAAATCGATCATCGAGGCCTTCGGCGGCACGCTCGCTTTCCAAACCGAAACCGGCAAGGGCACGATCTTTTTCTTCGACTTGCCTGCCGTCGCGGAGGAGAAACGGCGGGCGTGAGTCTCATGCTGTCTGCGTAGGTGGAGTTCTTTCGTGCGCGTCGTCCCCCGAGTATCTCCCACGCAAAGTCCGCCTTGGGGCATCGGAGACGATCGCTGGAACGAATGGGATGGGACGCAAAGCTGTCGAAGCCGGTCGACAATGCCGACCGCTACTAACGCCTAATCGCGATGAAGTCGGACGGGTAAGCTGCGGGTAACTCGCAGAGGGCGGACCGTATGACGGCCAGGCTACCTAACTTGGACGTGTCTCAATCCCCGTCAAGAGAGAAGTCTACGCTTCGGCCACCGCAATGCAAACCGTAAGCTTCGAACTGATGTTTCAATTGGCCGGAGTGGTTTTCTCATCCGCTTTGCTACCCAAATGCTGCTCCCAAGCCTCCATCATCTGACGGCGTGCATCGAGCAAGTCCGTGCGGTGGTACGCAGCCTTTACAGAATTCTTGATCGTGTGCGCCATAGCACGTTCGGCAAGGTCTCTTGCATAACCGTGTTCCGAGGCCCAGTCGCGAAAGGACGAGCGAAAACCGTGAACCATCGCGGTTCTGTCCGGCGTGTCGCTCGCAATATTCGCATCACGCAGGATCTTGGTCAGCATCATGTCGCTGAGCGGCGTATCCTTGCGGGAGGCAAAGACCAGATTGCTCTCTGTTCGAAACGGCAAGTGCGCGATTCAGAATCGCCGCGGCTCGATCAGTCAGCGGGACGCGGTGGCTGGCCTTTACCTTCATACGGTGGCCCGGAACCGTCCAGACACGGTTCTCGAGATCGATCTCGTCCCACACCATGCCGCGCACTTCCCCGGAGCGCGCCGCGGTCAACAAAACCAATTCAAGAGCTTGTTTTCCAACGCGGGGCAATGGTGTTCGAAGCACTTGAACAACGAAGTCCGGAAGGTTACGCCACGGCACTGCCGGATGATGCGCGATGCGTTCGCGTTTGCCGGGCTGGCGCGCAAGAAGCTGTGCGACAACGACGATTGGACTGGCCACGATGTAATCCCGTGCAGAGCACAATTTCACGACCGCGTCGCAGCGTTGGCGAACGCGTGATGCTGTTTCGGGCTTGGTCAGCCAGATGGGGCACAACACGTCGGCAAAATCGGATGCTCGCAGTTCGTCGACCCGTTTATCGCCGATGACAGGGAAGGCATAGGTCTCAACAGTCGAGATCCATTGATCGGCATGTTTGGCATTGCGAAACCCGCCGCAGACCTCCGCGAAAACTGTTCTGGCTACCGTTTCGAACGTAGGCGTCGACAAGGTTTCGGAAGCTTGCTGGTTCGCCCGCCGGGCCTCCAATGGGTCCTTGCCGGCGGCTATGAGCTATCGCGCTACAAAACCTTTTCCCGCGCAGAGACAAGCGAGACTTTAGGATATATCCCAAGCCCCATGTCGCGCCTTTACCCGATCACGGGTGAGACAAAGCGCAGGATCCATTTGCCCTGTCCGGCGATGGAACCCGGATGCAGCGATAAACCGGTGATACTGCCGTCAGAAATTGGCCGATCGGTAGGCTTGAGTTTTTAGCACGGGTGTCTGTTAACAAGCTCGCAGGCTGTTCCTCTAGAGAACAATCCCACATTCAGCCCCACGTAGCTCAAGAGCTTCAATGAGATTTATCCAAACGAACTGTGAATAGCCCCGAGTTTTCTAGACGCCCTCGGTGCTCATTCTCTGCTGCCGTTCGAACTCGACGGGAGGCAGCATTCCGTTCCTGACGTGCTTGCGTATTGGGTTGTAGAACATCTCGATGTAATCGAACACGTCCTGCCGGGCTTCTGCGCGGGTTTTGTAGGCCCGGCGCCGTATCCGTTCCCGCTTGAGCAGGTTGAAGAAGCTCTCGGCGACGGCGTTGTCGTGGCAGTTGCCGCGGCGGCTCATCGAGTGTTCCAGGTTGTGATGCTTGAGGAATGCAGCCCAGTCCATGCTGGTGAACTGGGAGCCCTGGTCCGAGTGGATCAGCACCTTGCCCTTCGGCTTCCGTCTCCACACCGCCATCAGCAATGCCTGTAGGACCACGTCCGTGGTCTGGCGGCTCTGCATCGACCATCCGACGACACGCCGGGAATAAAGATCGATGACGACCGCCAGGTAGGCGAAGCCTTCCAGCGTCCGGATATAAGTGATGTCTGTCACCCAGGCCCGATCAGGGACTTCTACGTCGAACTGCCGGTCCAGCGTGTTGTCGACGACGACCGAAGGCTTGCCACCATAGCTTCCCGGCCGGCGCTTGTAGCCGATCTGGGCCTTGATCCCGGCCAGTCTTGCCAGTCGTGCAACCCGGTTCGGGCAACAGGTCTCTCCCTGATCAAGAAGATCATCGTGGAGCTTGCGATAGCCATAGACCTTGCCGCTGTCATGCCAGGCTGCCCTGATGAGCTCGGTCTGCCGGACATCCTCCTCCGCTCGCTTGCTCAGCGGGGTCTTCAGCCAGGCATAGAAGCCACTGGGTTGGATGCGCAGGCACCGACACATCGCACGCACCGAAAACAGCGGGCGATGCTCGGCAACGAACGCGTATCTCACTTTGCATCCTTGGCGAAATACGCGGTCGCTTTTTTTAGGATGTCGCGCTCCTCGGTGACGCGCGTCAGCTCCTTCTTCAGTCGTCGAATCTCGGCATCCTTGCCATCGTCGGCCGACCCCGCCGCCGAAAACCTCCTCTTCCACTCGTAGAGCGAGTGCGGGCTGACCCCGAGACGCTTCGAAACCTCCGCAACCGGATAGCCCCGTTCGGTGATCTGTGCCACCGCGTCCCGCTTGAACTCGTCACTGAAGTTGGCTTTGCCCATCTTGGCCTCCTTGCCTCAAAATTAGGGAAGAAGGCGTCTACGAATCTAGGGGCTATTCACGATGTATCGAGCGCACCAAGAGCGGATTGAACTCCAAGCTCTACGCCGTATGCCATGGCAAGGGCCGGCCGCTCATCATGCTGCTCAGCGAAGGTCAGATGAGCGATCACAAGGGCGCAAGGCTCATACCCGGCGCGCTCCCGCCGGCCAAGGCGCTTCTGGGGGATCGGGGGTACGACTCCAACTGGTTCCGGGCTGAACTGGCCCAAAAGCAGATCGAAGCCTGCATTCCCTCATCCAGAAGCCGAAAGGTCGATATCCCTCACGACAAAACGCTCTATCGCAACCGCCACCGTATCAAGAACATGTTCGGCAAGCTGCATCGCCGCAATTGTCATCTTCTGGCTCTGATCAATGAGTCCTGAGCCTAGTGTTTGCTCAACGCCATCACCGTCGAAATACTTAACACTAGTAATCGACTGAATCGGCGCCAGTGGCAGCACGATCTTTTCGGGCCACCAATCGAGCGTGTACGTCCAAATCTGTGTGAGCAACGCCCGGCGCGTCTTGCTGACAGACCCATCCATCAACGTGACAGCGGTCTCTGTCAGGGCGCGGATAGGCACGCCTGTTGAAATTCACGATCATGGCGCCACGCGGTCGCGGGCGCTAAAGGACCAAGGTCAGTCGCGCAGAAAAGTGTTCCGGAAGCTTGTGCGCTCAGCCGACAAAAAACCACCGGAAGGCCAGCGCAAGGCGATTTGATCAGGTGGTCGAAACAGGGTGCTTACCAGATGCCATCCTTTGAGCGCACCTGGGTTCTGCAGGATATTCTCGTCAGCGCCGCGGCATTGACCGTCATCACGGACAGGTCAGAAAAGCCGTCTGCGCTCAAGCGGAGCACTTCTCTACTCTCGATTCGGACAAAACAACCGACACCTCTGCTCAAGCGGCGGGAATACGGTGTCGTCCCTTGGGAGGATTGCGTACCCCCGCCGCGTTAATCCTAAATGCCTCACCAGCAGTCAAACACGCTCCCCGTTATTGACATCGTCCTGATGTATTTGTTAGTTAATAGTTAGTTAATTACAGAACTGAAGCCTTAGGCATTCATTCGGAAAATTGGTGCGGTTTTGTCCGATATTGTTTCATCTAGAACTGCTGGAACGCTAACCAAGGCGGAGTTGACCGCCTCTTCGGAGATGGAGCGAACGCCTCCTATCTCGGCACTTGCCCGTGAAATCGAGGCACCGAAAACCAGCTCCGTCATTCGTCGCCTCAACCTCGCGGCAAAGAGGGTTCTGGATGTTGTTGGAGCGAGTCTCGCCCTTGCGCTCTTGTCGCCTTTGCTGATTGTGGCAGCGATTGCCATCAAGCTCGAAGACGGGGGACCGGTGCTTTTTATCCAGGAGCGTTGGGGTAAGGACAACAAGGTCTTCAAGGTTTTTAAATTCCGATCAATGCAGACTGGAAAATGTGATGCATCAGGTGTCACGCAGACTGTTGAGGGAGATGATCGGGTCACCCGGGTCGGTGCGTTCTTCAGAAAAACAAATATTGATGAACTGCCACAACTGTTGAACGTTATCAAAGGTGATATGTCGATTGTCGGTCCGAGATGTCATGTTCCCGACATGAAGGCCGCCGGCATGGTCTATGAAGATCTCGTGCCAAAATATCACTTGCGCCACGCCATGCGCCCTGGGATTACCGGCCTAGCCCAAGTGCGGGGCTTGCGCGGTCCGACAGTCAGCGCCAGCTTGTCCATTCGCCGCGTGCAGGCCGATCTCGAATATGTTGCCAATTTCAATGTCATGCTCGACATCGTCATCATTCTTCGGACGATCTGGAAGGAAGTGCTGCGCGGCGGGAGCGGCTTTTAGCCGAGAATAGCATCCCGCGCGCACTGCCTAGCGCCGTCTGACACCTATCTAGAAAAACTGTTTCTTCAGCCCTCGCAAAGCCAGCGAGGGTTGCGCATGTGCTGTGACTGCGCACGACAACTTGCGATGCTGTAAAGAGCATCGGGTACAAATCAACAGGCCACGGGCTGCGCCGTTCACCATTTCTTAGGCATATGCTTGGAGCAGGGCCGGGGAGGACTATACTGTAGGCAAATCGAGGATAACCAATGTCCATATTTGCCAATCCTTTCAAAAGCGCCTTGCTGATCGTCGTCGCCCTTGTTCTGGTCTTGGGTTCCTCGCCGTCGGACTTCGCCGCTGATATGCCGCGTGCCCAAATCGAACAGGGCACCCCCGCATTATCAAACGCAGAATACCTTGATCGATATGCGGACCTATTGATGCTGCGGCTGCGTTTCGGCGCCGTGCTTTCCGACGAGTTGCCGGGTCTGATGCGTGCCGCGGCGCGGCGCGTAGAAACGAACGGCGTGTCGGAAAAGGATGTTCAGGCGCTTCGTCAGGATTTGGAGGTCGAGCTTGCCTATTTCGTCGTCAATCTCAAATACCTAATCATGGCAGAAGGCGCTATATGGCCCGAAGACAAACCGGCCAGGACCTATCGTTTTGACGCGCTGAGCGAATTGGATGAGATTGCCCGCGAACTTGTCGATAACGCGATTTTGGACCTCGATATCGGTCATATTTTGCACCGCCTCGAAGCTGTGAACGCCTGGACCGAGGGACAACCGAAACCGGTGGATGACTGGTTCGATCCTGCCGATCGTCAGTATCTCATCGACGATGCGGTGGTTGCGGCGAACACCGCGACCTCTAGCTGAGGCGTCAGGGGCGATGCCAAAAATCCGAGAGGTGCTTGAGATGACGTTCGAAGAACGCCTGTTCTTAACCCTCGGTCTTGCCGGGACGCACTTTTTCTCCAAGGTGGCGAAAGCGTCATGAACCACAACCATGGTATTCTGGGATCACCAGGGGGGATGGATCCGAAAGCACTTGCCGAGGCGCTGACGCGGGAAGATGTGACTGCCACAGCGCCGAGTCGAATGCGTGGAGCACAAGTCAAAACTGGCGAGCAGGACCCGTTATCGGTGCTGCATGAGGTTGTGCGGCTTTTCTCGCAAAGAGGCGTTGAAAACACCTCCTATCGCGCCATCGTCAAAGCAACCGGTCTGAGCCGCAAGGCGCTCTATAGGACGTGGCCGAACAAACAAACCCTTATTGTTGAGGCACTAGCCTTTTACCGCAAAAACGAGCTCGCTCCGCTGATGTCAGCCTTGGACAAAGGGGGAAAATCTGGGCTTTCCGATTTCTGGCAAAAGAACGAAACGGCATTTCGCAAGCCGGGTTGGAGAGGCTGCCTCTTGTTTCGGACGGCTGCCGCGCCACAGGGATCAACTGTAGCCATAGATAATTTGTTCAATGATTATATCGAGGAATTGCATGATCGAATTAGTCGTGCCGTGGCCGAGGGGCAACGCGCGGGAGAGATTTCTGCCGTAATCAATGCCGATGCCGCCGGTTGGCAGTGTGTTTCCATTCTGTCGCTGATTTCATCTCTCGGTGCCAGAAAAGGCCATACTCGGCTTGTTGATGACCTTGTTGCCACGGCGCGACGTAGCTGCGGCCTCTCGCTAACTGAGACGACGCGGAGAGAACTGGCCTACTATGACCAGCGATAGGGATTGGTGCTCTGCATCGAAACGATGCGGTAGCCAGTCTGTGCGAGCGGACGGATCGCGGGCGTCAAATTATCAAGCACGAACTTGCCGCGGGACGTGTTGACGACCAAAATAGCGTGCCCTTCGCCGGCACGGGTTTTAACGGCGGCGATGCGCAAGGAGGCGGCAGGAAAGCCGGCGCGGATAAGCGCCTTGCGCTTTGCAAGGACATAATCTTCGCAATCTCCCGTGCGCACATTGATTGACCAGACATCGCCTTTCGCATCAGGCTTCGGACGTATTGCGGAGTTGACGGAGGCGTTGACACGCTTGATCGTTCCAAGAATTTCGTCGGTTGCCTTGATGGTCGATGCGCCGCCCCCCTCGCATTCGCTTGGATGCTGCATGCACATCATCAAGAAGCCCATTGGCGCCTTGGCCAATGCAGGCTCCGCCGAAACGGTGGCAAAAAACAGACTGCCGAGTATGACAGTGATAAACGCATTTGCCTTGTTCATGCTGGTATTCCCCGATGATCTTGCGATCTAGCCGGGCGATCATGACGAGGCTGATTTGAAAATTCCGCGAGAATTCCGCTAAAACTTTATGCAAATTTTCCGCGACGGAAATGCGTCGAGTCCCGAACGCGAAATTGAACCGTGGTGGCAATCAGTCGCCATGGACAGCGTCGGCGCCGCTGACTACGGCTCAGGCTCTCACTGCCGAGGAAAGGGAATCGACACACCTAATCGACATGAGTGACTGGCAAAGCCGGTACATGTCAAATGCATATACGAAAATGGGCAATCCGCAGACTGCCCATTCCATGATTCAGCTTATCGATATTTCCAATCAGGCCGGGCTGGCAGGCGGTGTCGTGGCAGCCGTGCTGATATAGTCGCCCGAGAGCACGTTTTCGGCAATGCCGTTAACAGCAGCAACATTCACGACATCCGGCGCATCGATCGCGATGCGCTTAATCGCATCTGCAACCAAGACATCGAGATCATTCAGATCGGGATCGGCCGCGCCGACATTGGCAAGCGCGAAAACCAGAGCGTTGAGTTGTTCGGTCTGTGCACCCAGCGGGTCGCCGCTGGCTTTCACCTGAGCGACATATTGGTCGACTAGAGCAAGGCAATTGTCGCGATTATCAGCAACTGAGCACGCCGAAACTACTTGGTCCGGCGTAATCGCGGTTGCCTGGGCAAGCGAAACGCTCGGCAAGCCAACACCAAGCATGCTCGTCACGAAACCGATAAGGAGCAAAATGCGTCTCATGTTGAAATCCCAAATTTGGTAATTAGGGTTTTTTTAACCCAATTGGCCGTTGCCGTCAATTCAGCAGTGTGCCGTTTTTGTGCAGGCGATGATCGCCCCACAAATTACTCTCATCCGAAATACTGCTGAAAACAAATATATATATGTGTTCTCTCGTGGTTCAGGGCGTTAACCTTGGTCGACTATGTTCTTCTGGCCCTCTCATGACGTCCAAGGCCGCGGCGGGTGGATGCCAATCCTGCAAAATCCAGTGGATCTATGTGAATGCTCAATTTGAAATGAGAATGCTGAAGAGGTGTTCCGGCAACAAACGCACCGACAAGTAGGACCCAACCTTGCCAGAGGCTATTGTTTGCGGCAGAAACCGACTTGGTGAATTTTGCACGGCATTACCTTGCCACGATGCCAAGGCGATTGAAGAGGACCAAGTGTTTTCAAAAGACAGGTTGGCATGGGTTGGTGTCGCCCTCGCTCTACTGATTCCTGCGTTTTTTGCGGCCACACGGGAACTCGGCGCCATATCCGAGCGCGGATCGAGTGAAATCGCCCGTTACCAAGCGGCTCGTGAAGGTGGAGCGCCCGATCCCCTTTCATTCACCGGCGTGCAGCAAAACCTTCTCGATTGCATGGAAATGGCGGACGGCATCTATGGACGACTACAATTCGACGGCGTCAGCCAGGAAATGGCCGCAACCTGTCGCGGACTGGCGAAAGACGCGATGCAGTCCAATCCACATTACGGGTTTGCGGCGCTGGTCGCGGCGCGCATGGCGGCAATCGACAAGGATTGGCCGAAGTTCAACAAGATGCTGGTCCTGTCACAACAGGGATCGGCTTCCGAGCAATGGATTTCGGTCGAACGACTGAAGCTTTACGTAAAGCACGAAGCCGAGCTCGATCCTGAAACACTTCCCGCGCGCTCTGCCGATATCGATCTTTTGCTTGAAAGCCCTGTCGGCATCAAGTCGATCGCCAGCCTTTACATTAATAGTGAGCACTTACGCACATTGATCGCGGAGCAGGCCGAACGTTTGCCCGAGCATATCCAAGCCCGCTTTCTCGGCACGCTCAAGGCCATCCTTAAAGGATGAAAGACAAAGAGAACGAATGACACCCGGACCAAGAACAAGTGAACCCCGCCCGAAAAGCGCCATGACGGAGAGGAGCATATGGCTATAATAGGTAGCAGTCTGCGCCGTAACGACATAATGGCGCTTTTACTGATCGCATTGGTGTCACTGGCGCCGATTCCGCTGGGGTCCAACCGTCCAAGTCTCTGGGCGATCACAGACACTTTGGTGTTTGCAGTATTCTTCGCACAAACGCTTATGCGGGTATTTGACAAGGATGAACGCAGCCGCTTCCTGCCCAATAACCGCGTTCTTCTCGTTCTATTCGCATTTATCGCCCTTTGGCATGTCGTTCAGATCCTGCCGCTCGGGTCAATCCTTCCGGGACCGGAAAGTGGTATTGGCGGCTATGGACAAACGATCAGTCTGGTGCCCGGCCAGACCGTTCTCATGCTCCTCAACTTTCTGGCCTATGGTGTCGTATTCATTCTTGCCTTCCAGATCGGTCAGCGACCCGGCCGGGCGCATAGGCTATACACCTGGACCGGTTACATGATTGGCGCCTTCGGGCTTTATGCGCTCTACAACTACGCCGTCGGCGACAACGCCCTTCTGGGCTTTTCCCGTGAATTCTACATCAAGGATGCAGCAGGGACCTTCATCAACCGCAATAATTTCGCAACCTTTCTCGGTCTGGGTCTCGTTCTCAATACCGGACTTGTTGCCGACGCGATCTTCGGGGCCCTCAAGGAAGGAAGGCGGCCGCAAGTCATGACGGCGCTTGTGCATGCCGCGATCGGCGCGCTGCTTCTGGCCGGCCTTCTGGCCACTCACTCGCGCATGGGGCTTTTCGCCAGTGTGATCGGCGCCGTCGTCGTCCTTGCCTTGTTCGCCATCCGTTCAGGCAGCGGCGCTCGGATAAAAGTGAGTGGTGTCGTCCTTGTGCTGATCGGCGTTGCCGCGATTGCGCTTCTTTACGGGCAGGGCGTTTTGGAGCGATTGGGCTCATCGCAGTCTAGCCTCGATGTGCGAACCGATCTTTACGCACAAGTTCTCGAACTGGTTTCCCTAAGGCCGTTGCTCGGATTCGGGGCCGGGGCTTTTGAAGCAGCGTTTCCGCTCGTTCATCACTTGCCGGTCAGTCCCGATCTATTGTGGGACAAGGCGCACAATACTTATCTCGCCCTTTTTGCGGAACTGGGCGTGCCGATGGGATTTCTGGCAATTGCCATTATTGCCCTGCTGATCGGTCGGTTCATTAGCGCGCTCAAAGTGGATGGTGTCGCACGCCTCGGCGCCGCGATCAGTCTGGGGACAATCGTTCAGGTTGGGCTCCACTCCCTGGTCGATTTCAGCCTTGAAATCCACGCGGTCGCACTGCTCTTGGCCTTTTTGCTGGGCCTCGGTCGCGCTGTGAGCGCCGGGGTGCGCAAATGAGCCTTTTGCACTGGACAAATCGACAAAAACGTATCTTGCCCGAATGGACAAGAGCATCACGTTTCATCAGCCAGGACGAAGCGCCGGCCCTGGTCTATGCCATTGGCGATATCCATGGCTGCTATGATGCATTTTGCCGATTGGAAGACGACATTCTTGCCGATATCAATGCGCGCGGGCAGGGCGCCCTGATCGTCGTTCTAGGCGATTTTATCGATCGCGGCCCCGAAAGCAGCCGCGTTATCGACCGGCTTCTTTCCAAACCGCCTGAAGGCGTGACGCGGCTTTGCCTATCGGGCAATCACGAAGCAACCATGGTCGCGTTCCTTGAAAAACCGCATTTCAATCATGTCTGGCTTAAATTCGGCGGTCTCGAAACACTGCGTTCCTATGGCATTGATCCAGAGAACTGGGCAACGGCCCGTCCGAACGCCAAGATGATCGGCTATCAACTCGATGCCTTCATTCCAGCCGAGCATATGCGTTTTGTTGCGGAAAGACCTTTCCTGGCACGCTTTGGAGACATGATTTTCGTTCATGCCGGTATCGATATGTCCAAGCGGCTCGACCATCAGGACCAACAAGATCTGTTGTGGATGCGGCAGCCATCAGGTGCCGAACGCGATGAGGGGCGCCGCTCTTCCGGCAAAACCCCGTCCGATGCTGGCGTTTCCGCCACGGCCCTTGTGATTCATGGTCACACTCCCGTAAAGGAGGTAGATGTTTTGCGGCAACGCATCAATCTTGATACGGGTGCATTTGCCGGTGGAGCACTGTCTGCGGCGCGCCTGGTTAATGGTCGGCTGGATGGCCTTTTGGCTAGCAAGTAATGAACTCGTATTTGTTTGGAGCTATTTGAGAGCACCATGGATGAGACCGAACTGGATCTGAAAGCGCTCCTGTCGACCCTCAGGCGACGTTGGCGCATGATTGCCGCTACTTTCGCCATAGTCGTCGTGGCAGCCTTGCTCGTCACCTTTGCGCTGACGCCAAAATATACAGCTGGTACGCAGATATTTGTCGACGTCAATGCAAAAGATCTGCTCGATCCGACAATCGATCAAAGCTCGGCCAGCACCGCCTCGTCACGTGTCGACAGCGAGGTCGAGATCGCCAAGTCGAAAAAGATCCTGCTGGACGTGATTTCGCAGTTATCACTGGTCAGTGACGAGGAATTTGGTGTCAAACTCGGCCTGAGGGACACTCTCATGGCCTGGCTGGGTCTTGGAAATGGCGAATTGCCAACCGGCTCGGATGCCCTGAACCAAGTGCTCGACAAACTATCCACGGCGGTTTCGATCCGCCGCATCGGATTGACGTTTCTGATCGAGGTCTCGGCGACAAGCGGTGATCCGGAAAAAGCTGCCAGGATCGCCAATGCCGTCGCCAGGGCCTATATCACTGCGCAAGTCGGTGCCAAGGTCGAAAACACGCTGACGGCACGCAATGTTCTCGAAGGCCGTTTGAACGCGGCGAGTGGCGCTGTGGCGTCGGCCGAACAGTCCTTTGATGACTATATCAGCGCCAATATCGACACGATTGCCCGGGAGAGTGGGCGGACGGACATTGCCTTATTGCGTGATGAACTAAGCGATGCGGTCAATAAAAGCGCGCAACAATCAGCCTTGATTGATCAGGTGCAACAATCTCTCGCCGTCAGCGACTGGACATCTTTGGCGGCCACCCTTCAGGACCAAGCCCTTTTGGAACTTGCCAGCCAGCGCGACGACCTCGTTGCTCAACTGCAGACTACTCCTGCAGATTCGGAACAACAGATCGATCTCCGAGCCGAACTTGATAAGCTCAACACCCAAATCACCGACTACTCTCAGACCAAGCTTAAATCCATTCGGCAGGACGTCGCCGCGGGACAGCAGAAAGCAACAGACCTTAAAAACCAATTGCGTACATCGGTCCTCGCCAGCGATCTGCCGCCAACCGTCCTGACCCAGATCTACGGGCTTCAGCAGAATGCGGAGATTGCACGTTCGCAATATCAGACCCTTTTAGGGCGCGTGCGTGACCTCGATGCACAAGCCCAGATTCAGGTGGCGGACAGCCGCATCGTTTCCGAAGCCTTGCCGCCATCGACGCCGTCCTTTCCCAACAATCGGCTCATTCTGGCGCTTGCCGGCATGGTTGGTTTGGGGCTTGGGGTTGGTTTGGCCTTCTTGTGGGAAAACTTTGTCGGTGGCTTCACGACCGATGCCCAGGTCGAGGGCCTGCTTCATCTCAATGTCGCCTCAGTGATTCCCAGGCATTCGCTGACGCTCAAAAATATCGAGTCCACCGAAATTCTGAGCCCGGCTGATCTTATGTATTTGGCGCCTATGTCGACCTATTCGGAATCGATCAGACGCCTTCGCGCTAATGTCGATATCGCCTTCGATCACTTAAGTGTTGATGTCCAAGCAAGCGCAGGCGGAAAGGTGGTGCTTGTGAGTTCGGCGGTGCCGCGCGAAGGCAAATCCTCCATTTCCTTGTCGCTGGCGCGATCCTATGCATTATCGGGCCACAAGACGCTGATCATCGACTGCGATCTTCGAAAACCATCCATCCACACCTATCTTGAGATCGATCCCGAAGGGGGATTGATCGACTATATCCTTCAAACAGACAGCACCGATAAACTGGCAAATGCCATCGGCAATGATCGCCATTCCGGTCTTTCGGCCATTGTCAGTGGTCGCAACAGCAATGTGCCGACCGATCAAATCGTTTCAAATCCGGCCCTTGCCAAGCTTATTGATAAGACTCGGGATATATTCGACGTCATCGTTATCGACTCGCCACCGCTCGTTCCCGTCGTCGATGGCCTTTATCTGGCGGGTTACGCCGACTGCATCGCCCTGGTCGTCCAATGGGGCTCGACCTCGCAGTCAATGGTGCGTCAGGCCGTTCAGACTTTACGGCTTGGCGCCAAACCGGATACGCCAATAATGTGTGTTCTCAATCAGCAGCAAGGCGGTCGAGATCGCTACAACTCAAAATACTATTATTATTATGGTTCCGAGGCATAGTCGCGCGATTGCAGGTGCTCTTATCTAGAATACTGTTTACGAGTTTCGTGAAGCCCTCGGAAAATCAGTTTGCGCCTGGAGTGTGGCCGCCGAGCTAAATTTTGACACTGATAAAGATGTGACACTTGTGCGTAATAGTCTATGTTTTGGTTATTCGTAGGGTGTTGTTTTTGATGTCGCGCGCGAAGCTATTTTGTTTCTCCAATAGAGCGGGGTGTCTACTAATTGGTTGTGCATATGGTTTGCTGATCGATTTACACTGTCAAAATTATTTACGGCCATGCGTCATTAACAGACTGGCAGGCTGCGCAATGAGATTATTGATCATCTCAATAGCTTGTTTCGACAACCAGAGAAGATATCTATTCATCAGTATGTTTATGGAGTTCCCTTCGAAAACTCGTTGGATTGACTCAAGTAGGTTGCCTAAGCTCATCGCGTACAACTCATTCTGGAATTACTTTTTGCTGCTTCCATCAAGAACGATGCCATCGTGGCCGTGACTGACAAACTTAAAAAATCCTGGAGTGCTTTGAGACCTTTGCCTGTCGGTATCCGGCGTCTGCTGAGAAGAAAATGCGTTCACCTGGCCCCTACAACATCGCCTTCGGAACATCCGGCCTGCGCGCGCCGGCAGACGCTTTTGACGCAGTCTTTGTTTCCGCTAATGTCTCGGTCTTTCTTACCCATGTTGCAATTGCCCCCGGCACCGAGGCTTTTGTCGGCTGCAATTTCAGGGCTTCGAGCCCGGAGATCTCGACGCGGGTTTTCGCCGCCATCGCTCATGCAGTCCTGGCGCCGCATTGGTGCGGCGTGCTGCCGACGCCGGCACTTGCCGCCGCGGCGCTGGCGCGGGGCGTGCCTGCCATCATCATCACCGGTAGCCACATTCTCGAGAGCTATAACTGTATCAAGTTCTACAAGTCCAATGGCGAATTTCTGAAGTCCGACGAGGCGCCGATCCTGTCCAGGCTGAAGCTCGGCGTTTTCGAACACTCGGCGGCTGGTCGCGACCTGTTGGCCGACATTCTTGCCGGTCTCAATGCCGAATGCGACCGTTTCGGGCGTTCCGAGACCTTCGTTGCCGACGATCCCGAGCGTTATGCCGCGCCAATCGTCATCACCAATGAGGACTACCGCTTTCTCATCGCCGGACAGGCGCACGAATGCGGCGTCGAACTGGCCGCCATCCTGCTCGAACCGGTCGCCCGCAACACCGCGGCCGCGATTGCCGCCGCCTGCTTCGTTGCCACAAACAGGGATCCGGAGGCGCTGCTGCACGTTCTGCCTTCGGACCACGAGATCGCCGTTGATGAGACCTATCTCCATGCGGTCAATACGGCGAGTGCGGCGGCGCGCGATGGGCAATTGACGACCTTCAGCATCACGCCATCCGAACCGGCCATCGGCTTTGGTTATATCGAGGCAGGCGACGCGCTGCCCTTCGGCGCGCGCGTGGTCAATCGCTTCGTCGAAAAGCCAATGCGGGCCAAGGCCGAGAAGATGCTGGCCAGCGGTAATTACGACAGGAACTCGGGCATGTTCCTGTTCCGCGCCAGTGCCTTCCTCGGCGAATGCGAAACGCTGGCGCCCGAGGTTCACGCCGCCGCAAAGGGCGCCGTCGCCCATTGTGTGGTCCGATCTTTGCGCCTGGGACGCGGTGTGGAAGGCGAGCCCGCGCGATGCCTCGGGCAATCTGACGCGGGGCCCGGCCAGTCTTTCCAATACAACTGGTTCGCTGGTGTTTTTCGAAAACCTACACATCGCGGTCGACGGGCTCGAGGATGTCGCCGTCATTGCCTCCGAGGATGCGGTCTATGTCGGCAGGCTGTCGGCTGCGCAGAATGTAGGCGCCATTGTCAAGGCGCTGCATGCCGACGCATCGACCTCGGCCCTTACCGAAAAGCATCCGACCGATTATCGCTTCTGGGGGGCTATGCTTCGCTGATCTCGGGCGATCGCTTCCAGGTCAAGCGCATTTTCGTCAAGCCCGGCAAGCGGTTGTCGCTACAAAAGCACCATCACCGGTCCGAACACTGGATCATCGTACGCGGCACTGCCGAGGTGCAGGTCGGCAAGGCCGTCTCGACCCTAACCGAGAACGAGAGCGTTTATTTCCCGCAGGGCGAAATCCATCGCCTGACCAATCCAGGCAAGATCGAGCTCGAACTGATCGAGGTGCAAACCGGATCCTATCTCGGCGAAGATGATATCATCCGGCTCGACAACGAGTTCGGACGGGTTTGACGGATATGAAAAGTGAGACAAAATGCTGGTTGAATAGGTGTCAGGTCAACGCGAAGGTGAGAGTGCGCCAACTTCTATTTGTGCACGTTCTCAGCGGTGTATGTTCTACTTGGCGTCATTTGAAATTTGCAGATCTCTAAATTTGAACAAGGACTTGATGTGGCGAAAAGAGCTTTGATCACCGGCATTACGGGTCAGGATGGGTCGTACCTCGCCGAATTCCTGCTCGAAAAGGGCTACGAGGTCCATGGCATCAAGCGCCGTGCCTCGTTGTTCAACACCCAGCGGGTCGATCACATCTACGAGGATCCGCATTCCAAGGACGGCAAGTTCAAGCTTCACTACGGCGATCTGACCGATAGCTCCAATCTGACGCGCCTCATCCGCGATATCGAACCGGATGAGGTCTACAATCTCGGTGCACAATCCCACGTTGCCGTGAGCTTCGAGGCGCCGGAATATACCGCCGACGTCGATGCCATGGGCACTCTACGCATTCTTGAGGCGATCCGATTTTTGGGCCTCGAGAAGAAGACGCGTTTCTATCAGGCGTCGACCTCTGAGCTATACGGTCTCGTCCAGGAGATCCCGCAGCGGGAGACGACGCCCTTTCATCCGCGCTCGCCCTACGCCGTCGCCAAGCTTTATGCCTACTGGATCGCGGTCAACTATCGCGAGGCCTACGGCATCTATGCCTGCAACGGGATCCTCTTCAATCATGAATCCCCGCGCCGCGGTGAAACCTTCGTGACGCGTAAGATCACCCGCGGCATGGCCAATATCGCCATGGGTCTCGAGCCCTGTCTGTATATGGGCAATATCGACAGCTTGCGCGACTGGGGCCATGCAAAGGACTATGTCCGCATGCAGTGGCTAATGCTGCAGCAGGAGGCGCCCGAGGACTTCGTCATTGCCACGGGTAAGCAATACTCGGTTCGAGAGTTCATCACCTGGACGGCGAAGGAGCTCGGGATCACGCTGGAATTTGCTGGCAAGGGCGTCGACGAAATTGCCACAGTCAAGGCGATCGACAGCAACATGGCACCGGCCCTCAAGGTCGGCGATGTCGTGATGCGGATTGATCTCCGCTACTTCCGCCCTGCCGAAGTCGAGACGCTTCTCGGCGATCCTTCCCAGGCTAAGGACAAGCTCGGTTGGGCTCCCGAGATCACAGCTGAAGAGATGTGTGCAGAGATGGTCGCCGAAGACTACAAAGCGGCGCGCAGACACGCGCTTTTGGAACAACATGGCTTCAATGTGCCGGTAACCAAGGAGTGAGATAAAGTGCTTTACAGCCTCAAGGATAAGCGAGTTTTCGTTGCAGGGCATCGCGGTATGGTGGGCAGCGCAGTGGTGCGTCGACTGCAATCAGAGGATTGTGAAGTCATTACTGTTGCACGAGATGTTGTTGATCTCACGCGCCAGGCCGAAGTCGAAGCTTTTATGACGGATGCAAGACCAAACGCCATTGTCATGGCAGCTGCCAAGGTTGGCGGTATTCTTGCCAATGACACTTATCCTGCAGAATTTCTTTATGACAACCTCATGATAGAGGGAAATATTACCCAGGCAGCCTTCGCAAATGGTGTAGAAAAAATGCTATTTCTTGGCTCGAATTGTATCTACCCGAAGATGTCGCCGCAGCCGATTACGGAGGATGCGCTCCTGACCGGGTCGCTTGAGCCGACCAATGAATGGTATGCAATCGCCAAGATCGCTGGCATCAAGCTAGCCCAAGCCTATCGCAAGCAGCACGGGTGCGATTTCATATCGGCCATGCCGACAAATCTGTACGGTCCAGAGGACAATTTTAATCTCCAGTCGAGTCATGTTCTTCCCGCTCTCATCCGGAAGGCGCATGAGGCCAAGCTCAAAGGCGACAAGGAGATCGTAATCTGGGGCACCGGAACGCCGCGTAGAGAATTTTTGCATGCTGACGATTGCGCCGACGCGCTTGTATTTCTGTTGAAGAACTATTCAGGCCGCCAGCACGTTAATGTCGGCTCGGGGGAAGACCTTTCGATTCTCGAACTAACGCAGCTGGTTTGCGAAGTGGTCGGATTCGAAGGCAGAGTCGAGCATGACCGTTCCATGCCCGACGGCACGCCACGCAAGCTTATGAGTGCGGACATGCTCCGCAGCATGGATTGGGCGCCAAAGATTGCATTGAGAGAGGGAATTGGCGAAACCTATCAGTGGTTTTTGCAGCACATGGCGAAAGACGCATGACGGAAGTAGGCATCGCCACCTACGATATTCTCGGTGTTCCGATAGCTGCAACGAGCCTTGCGCGGACAAGCGTCATCATTGAGAAGTGGGCGAATGACGACATCGGGCGCTTCATCTCGGTGCGCGATGTGGCCAACCTCATGATGGTCATCACCGATCCGGACCTTGCGCCGATTCATCAAGAAGCAGCGATGATCATTCCCGACGGTATGCCGCTTGTTGTGATTGGCAAGCTGCACGGAGAAACGGTCGAGCGCACCTGCGGCCCGGATCTGATGGATTTTGTTTGCAGGCGTTCTCAAGATTCAGGTCTTAGACATTACTTCTATGGAGGAAAGGAAGGCGTTGCGGAGAAACTGGCGGGAGTCCTTCTCCAAAGGTATCCGGGTCTGCAGGTCGCGGGGTACGAATGTCCGCCGTTCCGCCCCCTAACCGAGGAAGAAGACGAGGCTGTCATCGAGAGAATCAAGGCCAGCAACGCGGATGTCGTATGGATCGGCATTTCCTCGCCCAAACAGGACGTGTGGATGCTCAACCACTACAGGCGTCTGCCCCAAACTCTGATCGGCATTGGCGCAGCATTCGACTTTCATACGGGCGAAGTGAAACGCGCGCCAAAATGGGTACAGAAATCAGGATTTGAATGGCTACACAGGCTATCGAGCGAGCCCAAACGGCTTTGGCGACGATACCTCATTTTGGTGCCATATTTCATCTGGCGTCTACTAGTCAACTCGCTCACTCATGGCAGAAGGTCAAAGCACTAGTGATTTGGAGTGTCAACACTCGACCTAACGAGCTTTTCCGGATGTCAGCCAACCGGCAATAAAAATTATGTGTTGGCTAATGTGGGCGCAGACGATTTTAGGCCAATTGAGGCGCTTGCTGCTGATCTGAAACGAGGTTTGCTGCATTGAACCAGAAATACGACGATAATACGTTGCCGACGATTTCGATCATAACGGTCGCCCGTAACATGGAGCACCTTGTGGGTGAGACCATCCGTTCGGTGGTGTCCCAGAAGCGCGCTGGCGACCAATACGTGTTCGTCGATGGCGCGTCGACTGATACAACGGTCGAGATTGCTCGTGCGTTCGGCGATGGAATAGACGTCTTGATTTCCGAGCCCGACGACGGGCAGTACCATGCCATCGCCAAAGGCTTTGAGCACGCAACGGGCGATATCCAAGCGTGGCTCAACGCCGACGACGTATACATGCCGTGGACATTCTCTGTGGTGCGCGAGGTTTTCGCTCGCTTTCCAGAAGTCAAATGGATCACAGGCATTCCAAGTTTTATGTCGAGCAACGGTCAGCTCGTTCGAACCCGCTCGAAACTCGCTGCATATCCGCGCAGATATATCGCCAATGGTTGGTTCCAGCCTGCCTATGCCGCCTACATGCAGCAGGAAAACATGTTCTGGCGCCGCGAGCTTTGGGACAAAGCGGGGACGCTTGATCTTTCGTTATCGCTCGCTTCGGATTTCGAGCTCTGGACGCGCTTTGCCGAACACGCAGATCTTGTGCCGATTGACATCCCGCTGGCCGGATTTCGAGAGCGACCCGGCGAGCAGCGTTCTTCAACATCGCGCGATCGCTACGATGAAGAAGTCGCGAAAGTCTGCTCCAGCAAGCGGTCACCATCGCAGCTTTGGGCCTGGGTATCAGGGAGAGGGGTGCCTGCACGTTATTTGGCGCAGCTACTTATTTCGGCACGACACCCTGCCATCACCTACGATCGTTACAACCGGACATGGAAGACGATCACCCGCCGTCGATCGATCTCGCGCAACACGCTCGGGATGCTAATCGACGAATGGCATATGAGACGAGTTAAGAAAGACAACTGAAGATGGCTGCTGTTATCGTTTTGACTAAATGTGTGTTGATTTCCGGAGAGAGTTGACCCAGAGGTGGTCCCATCTGGTGAGACAGCTTGGCGGCTTGGCTAAGGTGGATCTGGGTTGATTTACGCCGCCATTTCTTCCGTCATGTTTTCCCTATCATAGACCTCGTCGGGTGTCCTGCCGCCGAAGCTTGAGTGTGGGCGTCGCCGGTTGTACAACGCGACGACACAACGCCGAAAGGCGGCCTATACCGGCCGGTTACCCAGTGCGGACGTCGCCAGTCGATGCCTTCCCACAGCATCGCCAGTTGTGCCGAGGTCAGACGTGCCACGCCGTCCGCCGGCGACGGCCAGGGGAAACGGCCGCGCTCGAGAATCTTGTAGTAAAGGCAATAGCCTTGGCCGTCCCAGTACAGCAACTTGATCCTGTCGCCGCGACGTAAGCGCGAAGCCGGGACCGTTCAGGCTTTGAAGTTCCAGGGCATGAGGTCGTCGATCTGGCTGTTTGGCCAGCCATTGGCGATGCGCTCGAGGGTCTGGGTGAGCCAGGCGTTGGGATCGACGCCGTTCATCTTGGCGGTGGTCAGGAGCGTGGCGATGGTCGCCCAGGTACGACCGCCGCCGTCACTGCCGGCGAACAGCGCATTCTTGCGGGTAATCGCCTGGGGCCTGATCGCGCGCTCGACGATGTTGGAGTCGATCTCGATACGCCCGTCTTCGAGGAAGCGCTCAAGAACCTTGCGGCGGGAGGTCGTGTAGCGGATAGCCTCGGCCAGTTTGGATTTCCCCGATAGTCTTGGCAGTTCGGTTTCCATCAGAGTGAAGAGCTCGGCGACGATCATTGCTGACTGGCTCCGGCGCCGCTCCGCCCGCTTTTGTGCGGATTGCCCGCGGATGACGTCTTCATTGGCCCAGAGCGGCGCCATCATCTCGACGATGCGGGTGGCAAAGGGCGAGGATTTGGCGGCGTGCAGTTCGTAGAACTTGCGCCGCACATGAGACCAGCACCCGGCCAGGGTGACGCCGTCGTTTTGCCGGTCGGATTGTGCCAGCCTGTTGTAGGCGGCATAGCCGTCGACCTGCAGGATGCCGCGATAGTCCTTGAGATGACGGGCCACGCACGCGCCGGCCCGGCTGTCCTCGAAGCGATAGGCGACCATGGGCGGATCCGATCCGCCGAAGGGTCTGTCATCGCGCGCATAGGCCCAGAGCCAAGCAGTCTTGACCTTGCCCGTGCCCGGCGCCAGCGTTGGAAGCGTGGTCTCGTCGGCAAAGACCCGCTCACCCTTCTTGATCCGTTCGAGAACGTGATCGGCCAGCGGCGCGAGATCGAACCCGACCTTGCCCATCCACTGTGCCATCAGGGAGCGGTCGATCTCGACCCCGTCGCGGGCATAGATGGTCTCCTGCCGGTAGAGTGGCAGACCGTCGGCGTATTTACTGACCGCCACATGAGCCAATAGCGCCTCGGTCGGGATGCCTGCCTCGACGATATGGTTGGGCGCCAGGGCCTGAACGATGCGGTCTTCGCCGTCTGTAAGGCGATACGCATATTTTGGCCGGCGCGTGACGATCACCCGGAACTTTGCCGGCGTCACATCGAGCCGTTCGGAGACGTCTTCGCCGATCAGGATCTTGTCCTCGGCCTTGCAGCCGGCCGGCACCTCGGGTTCGATGACGATTTCGACCCGTTCGAGATGAGCCGCAAAGCCTTTTCGCGGCCGCGGCGCCCGTTTGGGTTCCGAAGGTCCACGTGCCTTTTCCAGACCGCTCTGGATATCTGCTAGCCCGGTCTCGATCTCGTCGAACACGAAGGCATACTGGTCATCGTCGATCGGATCGATCCGAAGCCGTTCCGAGCGTGTGCCGTAACGCGCCCGCTCGAACATCTTGATGATGGACGTCAGCCGCGCAATCCGCTCATTGGCGGTCGCATTGGTCGCCGTGAGTTCGGCGATTTGCGCCTCGGCCGCCGCGGTTTGGTCCCGCATGGCGACAAGCATCGCCTTGAGCGTGTCGACGTCGTCGGGAAGATCGGAGGCGGTAATGTCCATGCCCGATCAGAGCACAAAACGGCCCGGATTTCCTCAGTTTCTTGCGTGCTGAGTCAGTCCGCCGCACGCCTTTACCCAGCAGATTGCGGCCGGCTTTCCGGTGTCGCATGAACCCGTTTCCAGTCCATGCCGTCAACCAGGGCAAGAAGCTGTGCGTGGTTGATCCTGACCCTTGTATGTCCGATCCGGGGCCAGCAGAACGTCGCCTTCTCGATCCGCTTGGCATAAAGGCAAAGACCAGTGCCGTCCCACCATACGATCTTGACCCGATCCGCCCTTTTCGTCCGGAACACGTAGAGCGCCCCACTGAACGGATCCGCCCCGGCGTCCCGGACCAAGGCCATCAGACCATCCGGACCTTTGCGGAAGTCCACCGGATGGCTGGCCACGAACACCTTTACCCCCGACGGGATCATGCCGATCGCACCGCCCGGATCACCCGCTTCAACGCCTCTTCGCCGATATCGGCACCGGCGCGGACCACGACGCCGGCGATGACAATCTCGACTGTGGCCGGATTCCCGGTGACGGTGTCGGCATCGACCATCGTTCCTTCGTGTTCCGTCCTGTGCTGAAGAGCCCGCCGCCTCCAGCCAAACAGCTGCGCCGGCGACATCCCGTTCCGCCGCGCAATCGCCGAAACGTTCGCATCCGGAGCCATCGCCTCGGCCACCAGCCGCGCCTTCGCTTCCGCCGACCACCGCCGGCGCGGCATCGACGGGCTCGCGTTCAACCGCTCCACATGCTCGGGCTGAACCTCGATCACTTGGAACTTTCTATCATCAGGCATATGCGCAGACATAGAACGTCACACCCATGACAAAACTGGTCACAGGTGCGTAGCCGCTGCAATCAACCGGCGAAAGACGGGATCGGATACCCGCTTACGCCGCGACGACCACGGAAAGCAAACACGGCGCCGAGTGCAGGGTTCTGGCCCAGCGTGCTCTGGACCAGAGCCGCGAGGCCGTCGATCCCCTTGCGCATATCCGTCACTCCGCAGGCCAGATAAACCCGGACCCCGGTTCCAGGACCGATCATGCTGCCTCCGTGATCCGGATCAGGCGCACAAGAACCGCATCGGCAATGCCGGCGTCGACAACAAGCCGCCGGCCATTGCCAAATCCGATCTCGACCCGGCCCACCGGCTTGTCCCGAACCTCGGCATCACCGTCGTCGTCGGCAACCTGGACCGGCAGCAATCTCGGCTGCCCATCCGCAACCAGGCCTTTGCGCCGCATCTCCGCCCGCCACTGATAGATGTGCTGGCGGGTGATCTCGTGGCGCCGGGCGATATCGGCGACGCTCGCGCCGTTCACCCAGACTTCGCCCAATACCCGGAGCTTCTGCTCAACCGACCAGCGCCGGCGCCGCTCGATGCCCGTCAATACTTCCTGCACACCGTCCTCGCGTCCTTGCTGACGTCGGTAACGACGTCAATAACGACGTAGACTCACACGAAACGACACAACGCCGAAAGGCGGCCTATACCGGCCGGTTACTGTTCGCCGGCTCCGATGCTGGCGGTGAGACGCTGGCCGATGCCATGACCCTGATCGAGACCGCCAAGCTGCACGGCCTCAATCCCGAACTCTGGCTCGCCGATGTCCTCGCCCGCATCAACGATCACAAGATCAACCGTCTCGACGAACTCCTGCCCTGGAACTGGACGCCGCTGACGGCGGTTCCGGCAGCATGACCACTACTCAACGCAACAAGGTCGTCTCGGTCTCCACCCTGCCGCTGGTGGCGCGTCAGATCGGAATCGACGAGGACTGGCTCGCCGACATCGCCATCGACCTGGAACCCGAAGACGGGCTTATCTGGGTTTGCGACCCCGAACATCCCGATGGCGTCATGGCCTTCTCCGATGTCGGCATCGAAAGCCTGCACGACCTCATCCGTGAGCACAAAGCCCAGGGCAACTTTCCGCCCGAAACCGCGGCCTGAACCGGCCGGTTACAGTCACTGTCTCCGAGTTCCGGTATAATATCTTCTATTTTGACCAGAGGTCGGCAATAGTTCGTTGAATACTAGCGGCAATTTCGGAAGCATTGTGGGCAAAATCGATTTTGTATTTATGGGTTCGATGGTTAGAAAAGTCGGTCAGTCCAGGTTGAAGTGCAACAAGATAGGAAGCCACAAAAGGAAGCAATTCAGCGTCAGTAACAGAGGTTTCGTTACGGCGGGCATAGAGTATATCGCGTAGGTTACGAATATGGTGTAAATAGCAAACCCGCGGTGCACGGGAATAGAAGGTTTTGCCGAAGGTATAAACTTGCTTGCCAAGCAGCAGTGCCTCAAAGCCCGCGGTACCGGTGATAGTAATCACACCCTGCGAATGACGGATCACCTCCTTGCCGGGAATATCTGTTGAAATGAGGCGAATATTCGGAACGTCCGTAAGCTTATGGTAATCGCTAGCGTCTCGATAACCATAGTCATGGGGGTGATCCTTCACATAAAGCATATAGCCTGGTGGTAATTGTCCAGCTATGTTCTGGATAAGCTTTATCTGGTTCTTATAAATACCATGAGCATGATAAAGCACTACTGCTTCTGGCTCTAGGTGAAGCGGATAGAAAAAATACTTCTCACCTAGTTGGATATTATCAAATTTCACATGGCGATAGGCAGTAATATTAAGCAATCTTTTAAGAGGGTTGTTATAGGACACAATCCAGTAATCAATATTGTCGAGAACTCGATCCACTTTTACGCGACGGAATGGCAGAGTAGCTCCCCGAAACAGGGCACCAACTAGATGGCGCCAGAGCGGCCTGCGCCTAGCCAGTTGCTCGCCGAGGAAGACTTCAAAGTTTTGGCGGTACTCGGCTAAAAAAGCCACAGCTCTAGAAAAATCCGGTTTCTGAAGTCCGGCTGTGATACTGTCGAAATTGCGGTCTAGATCCGGGCAGGTGAAATCAAACCCTGTCATATTAAGGTGGTTGAATGTGCCTTTATGCCCAGGTGTCATGGCGTTGTAAATGTAATACCCGCCGCGCTGCGAGAGGATTAGAGCCGGCAAGAAATTGAACATCAGGCTGCAAGGTTCGTGAAGAAGTAAGTCGACGTTGTTTTCATCGATGAAGTGAGTCCAGAAGGTGTAGTAAGTAGCTGTTAGGTGCAGTGCTTCAGCATAGCTAAGAAATTTGAAGCCTCTGTCGCTTTGAATCGCAGAATTTAGGCAGAATGCTCCACTCGTCTCTTCAATGATGAGTTTATCAATCTCTTCAAGCAATGCGAGATCGGGGGTGACTTTTGGATGAAGAGCACGGATTTCGTCTTTGAATATGTACAGTTTTTTCGCTTCAACTAGCTTTGCAGCTTCTTCTGTGCTGTAGGCAAGGTGTATCACGTCCATACTCTGAGCGAGTTTGGGTGCAAGCTCAGCATATAGTTGGGTCAAGTCGAGCCGATGAAACAGGACGATACGGCGGCGATGAATGGCCATATAGTTAATGCTCCCATATCGAAATAAAGCGTTTGGAAAACTGAGACGTATACACACCGGCGAAGACTAATCCTGCAAAAAAAACCTTTATTACTAAAGCTTGATATAAAGCCAAATCTAGCCCCTGTACCCAAGCCGATACGAGGGCAAGCAAGCCAATGCCGAATACGACGAACAGAAGCATGCTGAAATACGATTGACGGTTCTGCCGATAGGCCAGAACATAGCTAATGATCGTCATAGCTAGACATGCAGTGGAAGTCGCTACAGCGCCGCCAATAAGGTGATATCGCGGCACCAAAAGCAGGCCCAGGCCGATGGATATAATAGCACCGAAAACCCAATTCGCCGCCAATGGAAATGGGTGACGATGATATAATAACGCCATATTTGACACAAATCCGAGCGAATAAACGAAGCTTCCGACCAGCAGAATCAACAGGGCAATGTAACCACCGAGATACTTCTCGGTAGCGGCTATCAGTATGATTTCGTGCGCAAAGATGACAACAAAGCTGGCGGCGATGAATAGCAACAGTATGTATATCTTGCTAGAATTGCTTAGAATGTCCGGCGCCTCCTCCGGAGAAGCGTTGAACACCATTGGCTGGATGGCCTTGCCTAACGACGACGCTAGTATCGATACAAGCATAGAAAGCTGCTGCGCTAGGCCGAAAACGGCAACTTGGTCGACTGTTACGTATCGTTGCAAGGTCAGCATGCTGAAGCGGTTCATGACGAAATAGGCGATGTATCCGATCACAAATGGTAGCCCAAAATGAAGGGACTCCGCCATGTGTTCGCGGCAGATGAGCGGGCGCAGTTTTCCGCCCAAACGGTAGAATAATGCCACCGAAGCAGGAACGTAGCCGGAAATCAGCGCCAACAGCAGTCCCTCCAAACCAAGCTTAAGCAAGACAAGATTCACATAGGCAGTCAACGCCGTGACCGCCGAAGCGGCAACCTGAACAGTAACGAATGTCTTCACACGCTCATCAAGGCGGAACCACAAGGTTCCGATACTGGCGAAGAAGTTCGCCGTCGCGATGGCAAGGCAAAACCAGATAAATGGACGTACCTCTGTCTGCGGCGCGAGCAGATGCCATAGTGCATCTCCCCATAAACTCAGCAAGATCGTAGCAACGCCTACCACTATGAGGAAAAACATGACAATAGAATTGAGATATTCTCGCTGTTCATCTTTTGGCTTGTAGTCGAAATAAACTCTAGAAACGGCGGATATCAACCCAAGATAGAGTAAGTACTGAAGTATTTCGGTGTTAGCCTTAACGATAACATAGCCACCAAATTCGGCCTGCGACAGCGTGCGAGTATACATTGGTAACAGCAGAAATCCACCGACCGCAAGAACAAGCATATCGCCAATGCCATACAGCAAACTATTGGAAAGGAGTTTGCGAACTCTCATGTAATAACCCGATAAACGACATTACCCTAAAGACACCAAGCGCAATTATGTCCCCAGGCCGACCGATGACAAACTTGTAAAGTTTATGATAATCTAGCATTTTTTCCAGTCATGTTATGTTGCAGAATCAGTAGAACTCATTTTCTTAGTCTCAAATGTTGCACATAGTCAGGCCACGAATTTTCATGTTATCTTGAGGCATCTACTTTATACCGTTAATTTAAAAAACCTGCTCCAAACTAAGGGGAAGACAATGCAGATAGGATAGCCTGAGGTAAACGAACGGGATGAAGCCGACCCAAATGCAACGTCGCTTAGACTGTAGTAGGTATCAAAATAAGGTTTTCTTGACTACGTTGCATCGCCCGAAACACCGTATCTTGCCGTATACCTTGTTTAGTCATAGGGCCTTCTTCTAGGCAAAGCTTAACCTATCCAGCAAAAACAACCAAGACCATGAGAAATCCAATAGGGTTCGATTCCAATCACCCTTTTATCGATTTATTCCGATTTTAGCGAGGATTAGTTCGCACAATTCCCGCACCGCCCCCTGCCCACCCGGCATATGGAGCACGAGATCGGCGACGGCGAGAGCTGCGGGATGCGCATCCGCCACCGCTACACCCAACCCTGCCGCCTTGATGCACGGAACGTCCGGAAGATCATTACCTACGAAAATGATGTTCGATAGATCCGTATTCCAGGTCAAGCAAAGCTCCCTAAGCGCCTCCAACTTACTGTCGCAAGCCGACACGCACGCCATACCAAGCTTGTCGCAGCGGCGGGCGACCACTGGGTTGCGCTCATTCGAAATAACTGCAAGCGGGATGTCCTTCGCCTTGAGCAGGCCGATCCCCATGCCGTCGGAACGACTGCACGTCACGGATTCGTGCCCCGTCTCCTCCAGAATCACCTTGTCGTCGGTCATCACACCGTCGAAATCGAACACCACGCCACCCAGCGCGTCCGGAATGACGGACGACAGAATGCTTGGCTCAAGCAACGGCGCCAAGGAACGCGCCAGCTCTAGATTCGATGCATCGTCGATTTCCATCGATCGCATAGCGGGGACTTCATATAGCACCGTCTTGCCGAAAAACCGATGCTTGGCAACGCGAAAGCCTGCCGTGCGCATGACATATACCGCACCGGTTTCGAGGAATTCCGGCTTGAGATCCTGGCGACGCGGACGATAGGCCTTGTCGTGATTGACGCCGTAGGCGCCACCGTCCTCTCCGATGCTCCACAGAAACCCGTGGCTGCCGACAACGGTATGTGCGGTGTCGGCGCCTGCATCGCGGAATGCGGCCACCGTACCGTCGATATCTCCCGCCGTCACGAAAGGTGATGTACATTGCAGGAACACAATCGTCTCCGGCAGTGGCCCCATGCTCTCCGATACGTCCAACGCGTGTAGCAGCGCGGCTTCCGAACTGGCGGTATCTCCGGCAATTTCCTCAGGACGGATAATTACCTCGGCGCCTGCCCGCCGAGATTCCTCGGCGATTGCAGCATCATCTGTGGAAACGAATACGCGCGAAATCGAGTGTGACTGGCGTGCAACGTATACCGTTCGCGCCACTAGGGAGCGCCCCTGTATTTTTTTCAGATTCTTTCCCGGTATTCCCTTCGAACCGCCGCGCGCGGGAATTATCACCCACGCATCCGTCAAGTAAAAAGTGGACATGTACTCAGCGCTCCCACTTCAACTTCTTGCGCTGGACCATTTCGATTGGAAGCACTTCCTCGGACTTGTAGCGCAACGACTTGGATACGGCGCGCAAATCGCGGCACAGCCGGCGCATGCCGTCAGGCTCGAGCGACGCAGCGTGGTCGGTGCCCTTCCAGGTCCGATCTAGGGTAAAATGCCGTTCAAACCATTCCGCGCCCAGCGCCAGCGCGGCCGTATCGGCTGCGATGCCGAGATGGTGGCCGGAGAACCCGATCGCCTTGACGCGGCTGCCGAAAGTCTCGCGCAAGCGGGTGATCTCAAACAAACAAATGTCCTCGAAGGGAACCGGATAGCCGCTGGTGCAGGAATAGAGGACGACATCCTTGGCGCGGTCACGATCCTCGAAAAACTTAGCGATCTTCTCTTCTTCGGCATGCGTGGTCATGCCCAAGGAAATATGAATCTCGCCACCGAAATCGTCTGCGAGAACTTCCAGCATTTCCCAATTCAGGTTTGACGCAGACGGAACCTTGATCATCCGCGGGTTAAGCGAGATCACCTGCCTGGCGGAAACTACTTCCCAGACCGAGGTGGAATATTCGATCTTCTGTTCGTTGCAGAAATCGAGTAACTCCTTGTGCTGATCAATCGTGAACTCTAGCGCCTCGCGATGTTCTCCATAGCTTTCGCCGTAGGAATTGGCGGGATTCGGATGCGGCGCATCATATTGTTCGGGCGTCAATAGCGTACGATTATCGCGCTTCTGAAATTTCACGACATCTGCCTTACAAAAAACTGCGGCCATTGCGATCATTTCCTTGGCGATTGCTAAGTCACCTTTGTGATTGCAGCCAATCTCTGCGACAATTTTGGGCATAAGGTTCTCCATGGTGTGTATAGGATTTAGGAGGGGTACGAGGCATAACCAAAACTACGCCTTACTACTATGAGGATAGCTAAATTGGCTACAAATCGACTAAAGTAGTCGATCCTTAAATAGGGTCTCGTTTTAAAGTCTATATATAGGATCTTGCTCGGAATGCGTACTTGCGTCACGTCGTCGCCGTTAAACCGTCCGCAAACTCTCGATCGGCGCAACTCTTTTTGTCAGCCAAATTACTGAATGTCCTATCAAAAACGCAAAACGGTTCTGCCAAACGAGGCGATTCATTCAAAAACGTGCTAACCCGTCTTATTCGTGACGTTCGATTTTTGGTCTGACGGATGTAGCGTAAGTAGTTGATATGGAATAGGATTAGGTTGCTTACACCACCCTTTTCCGCTTCAACCTTTGCGCCACACCCGCCATGAACATTGATACAGTTTCCGCCTTTGATTTTCCAGCCGTTGCCCGCAAGAAGATCACGGCCGCCTTTGACGGTGGGCGGATGTCCTCCGATGGCGGCGTGATGCTGCTTGCCGCCGTCGAGCGCTGGTTGGGCATCGCCGATCGTCTCGCCGCGCTCATTCCCAACGCTCGCGACAAGGACCGCGTCACCCATGGGTTGGCGGACATGATCCGCGCCAGGATCCTGGCGATTGCCTGCGGCTATGAGGACTGCAACGACTTCGACCGGTTGCGCTCCGATCCGGCCTTCAAGCTCGTCTGTGGCCGTCTGCCCGACAGCGGTACTGATCTTTGCTCGCAGCCGACCCTGTCGCGCCTTGAGAACGCACCGTCCCTGCGTGATGCCATCCGCCTGACCTACGCTTTGGTCGACCAGTGGATGGCGAGCTATCCGACGCCGCCGAAAAACGTCACCCTCGATATCGACGACACCTGCGACGTCGTCCTTGGCCGCCAGCAACTGTCGCTGTTCAACGCCTATTGCGATGAGTACTGCTTCCTGCCCATCCATGCTTACGACGCCGCCACTGGACGCCCGGTGGCCATGGTCCTCAGACCCGGCAAGACCCCGTCCGGTGTCAAGCTACGCGCCCATCTGCGCCGTCTTGTTCGCCGCATCCGGGCAAAATGGCCAACGACCCGCATCATCATCCGTGGCGACGGCCACTATCCCAGTTCGCATGCCCCAGATTCGCATGCCTGCATGCCAATTGGAAACCCATATCTGGACTCTTCTGTCTCGGCCTATCCACTAGGCCCTTTTTGCGGCAATCTCATGCCGCTGAAGGCAAACATCACAAAAAATGGCGCCAAACTCAGAGGTTCGGTGCTTAGGCAGAGCAGCAACAAACTACCAAATGCTAACTTATGCGGAAGAATTCTTTGAAATAGTAAGGCAACAATATACACAAGGCCTAGCGGAATACCTGTAGAATAAAGAACAACTAACAATCCATTAGTGTTAAATCGCCCGTTCTTCTGATCAGAAGTGCTCAGGCCTGAGATGTATGGGTTGAATTCTTTGGAATACTTAACGTAGGCGGCTGGGTTGAAACCGATGCCTAGCAGCGGATGCTGCAGTATAACCAGTGCTCCGGATTGAAGGTCGTACTGACGTGCGATACTGGACGATGCTGATGCTCCAATAAGTTTTTCTTCAAGGTTGTCCATGGCAGTAGAGTATAGAATCGGAGCAGTCACTAGCAACGTCGTTAACACTATTAATTTACGAAAAATCTCTCCACGTGAAAAAAGCGAAACAATAGTAAAATAAATAATTTGTGCTATTGTGATTAGAATGCCAGTGGTCGAGTAGGTGGTTATCACCGCGATGACAACTAAAACTATCTTACGTAAAGGCGCATGTTTAACAAATAGAATAAAAAGTAAAATATTTAGGTATATTTGAAAAACGCCAGGTTCCCAGAAAAAACCAATAGGGCGAATGATATTGCTTGAATAGAATGTCGTAGTGAAATTAAAAACAAGAAGAAATGACTGAATATTCATTCCTTTCATATTAACTGATATAAATAAAGAAGGAAATAAAAATGCTAAAATAAATGTAATAATGGCTTGATAACTCATTGGCATAATTAATGCTAGCAAGTCACTAAGAATAACATCTCCGCTCAATTTCATGTATATATGAATTAGTATCAATCCAATAACAAAATTTGCCGATCGGATAAAATATTGTGCCGCATCAACTTCTTGAAGGTGAAAGAAAGATAACAACAATACCAATGTATACCATATTATAATCGGAATAATTGATCTACAAAATTTCGTACTAATAACATTATAGTAAATAACTGTTATTAGTAAGATTAATATTGTTAATATTTCACGAGAAATAAGTAAATTACCCCCGCTTAATAAAATTGACAAAAATAATATTGTTCTGCGTTGAAATATTAGATGAGTGGATTCAGATACTGAACTTCTCGCGACCAATTTCATTTGTAATATTTCTCGCAATCTTCAGTGTGGACAAGTTCGGAACGTTGTGAAAATAACTTTCTAGTGGTATGCGCCTGACACAAGAGTCCGACGAGGGATTCCTATTTTCCACGGCGCATGCGAGTCTGCGACATGCGCACAGGAATATCGTTCACCGTCTCGCCATCTGATCGCCGCCGCCTTTCGGCCCTGGTTGCCGACCGCAATGCACCTCAGAAACATGTCTGGCGCGCTGCGATCATCCTGCTCAGCGCCGAGGGTGCCGGCACCGTCGAGATCATGCGCCAGACCGGCAAGTCCAAGACCTGCGTCTGGCGCTGGCAGGAGCGGTTCGCTGAGGACGGTGTCGAAGGATTGCTCCGCGACAAGACCAGGCCCTCGCGCATTCCCCCGCTCGGTCTGGAGGTGGCCGAACGCGTGGTGAAGCTGACGCTTGAAGACCCGCCGGGCGAGACCACCCACTGGACCGCCGACATGATGGCCAAGGCCTGCGGCATCAGCGCCAGTGCCGTCCGTCGCATCTGGAAGGCGCATGGGCTGCAACCGCATCGCTGGCGCCAGTTCAAGCTCTCCAACGATCCGCATTTTGTCGCTAAACTGCGCGACGTGGTGGGGCTCTATGTCAATCCGCCCGCCCACGCCATCGTGCTGTCGTTCGACGAAAAGAGCCAGATCCAGGCCCTCGACCGTACCCAGCCGGGTTTGCCGATGAAAAAGGGCCGGCTCGGCACCATGACGCATGACTACAAGCGCCATGGCACCACCACCCTGTTCGCCGCGCTCAATGTCCTTGATGGCACCGTCATCGGTCGAAACATGCAGCGCCATCGTCATCAGGAGCTCATCCGCTTCCTCACTACCATCGAAGCCCAGGTGCCGGTCGGCAAGATCGTCCACGTCATCCTCGACAACTACGCCGCTCACAAGCATCCCAAGGTTCGCGCCTGGTTCGGTCGTCATCCGCGCTTCGTCTTCCACTTCACGCCGACCTCGTGCTCCTGGCTCAATGCCGTCGAAGGCTTCTTCGCCAAACTCAGCCGCCGCCGCCTCAAACGCGGCGTCTTCTGTTCCGTCGTCGACCTGCAAGCCGCCATCAACCGCTTCATTACCGAGACCAATGACAACCCAAGACCCTTCACTTGGACCGCAGACCCCGATCGCATCATCGCCGCCGTTAAACGTGGGCACCAAGTGTTAGATTCCGACCACTAGATCTTTTTTTGCCAACTGACCACCTCGAAGAACCGCCATTTTTGTTGAAGAGTGAAGTGCGACTATCGATCTGAACGCGGGAACAGGCTCCGGCGACATTATTTTTGGTCTTCTAATTGGCGCTTTGTAGCGTGTTTTGCGGTTTCGCCGCTCCTGACGTCAGACGGGCCTTTTCGGCCCTCATGCCAGACCACACAACACCGCACTCAGCGTCAGAAACAGGACCTCATCGAGCGGATAAAGCACCTTCCTGGACTGGCGCGGATCGGGGAGCGCCGAGAAAGCCTCAAGAAAATCAAGCTCCCCGCCAAGCCCAGGCTCTTCGTCTTCTTCCATGTTCCTTCTCCAGGCCGCAAATCAGCACCGAAAAGGGCGAATCACAAAAACCCAAGCCCCGCTACTCAAAACTCATTCGATTGCCCTGGGATAATCGCCTTGCTTTGTTCCACTTTTGCACTAAATTTCATATCGTCGAAGTCGGAGACTTTGACGTCAGGCTGGACGGTCGCAAAGCGGCCGCCCCAGCGCGCCAACGCTGAAGCGGCCTGACCATAGCAATCCTGCGGTAACAGGAGTTGACCATGGCTAGCCCTAGCCCTATCGCGCGTCGACGCGAATCCAAAGATGCTTTTAGGTCCCTTTCCCATTTTTCATTGATCTCAGACGAGCCAACGGCTCAATTGGCTCGGCATGTCGTTTCGAGCCCGCAGGCGACCGGCAATATGGCCCCATCGGTGCGGGGCTTGAATCCGGGAGGCTCGGCATCGGCCACCCCAAGGACCGACGATTGGAACCGAGCCCTCGAAAAGCTGCGCGGCGCCTATGCCGACAAAACAATCGCCGGCTATCGCAGCGATTTTCGGCTGTTCGCGGATTGGTGCATTGCCGAGGGCTTGGTTGTACTACCAGCCACTCCGTCGACACTTGCGCGCTATCTCGACGAAATGATCGAGACGGTCACCGCTGCAACCCTAACGCGCCGGGTTGCCGCAATCGTCCGTGTGCATCGACTTCTCGAACTGCCCAACCCAGGAGATAGCGAACCGGTCCGGCTTGCGATGCGTCGGATCAAGCGCCGCCGACCCTGTCGTCCGAAGCAGGCGCTCGGCATCGATCGAGATTTGCGAGAACGCCTGATTTCAGCCTGCGGTAGCGATCCGGCCGGCAAGCGCGACAAGGCGCTGATCGCAATCGGCTTCGAGGCGCTATGCCGGCGCTCGGAACTGGCGGCGATCCAGGTCGACGACTTGGTCGAGACCCGAAATGCTAGCCTTGGCATCCTCATCCGGCGCGGCAAGACGGATCAAAGCGGCGAGGGCAGGATCGTCACTCTGTCGGCCGAAACGGCGCGGATCGTTCTTGACTGGATCGATGCGGCCGGTCTCGTTTCCGGACCGCTCATCTGCCCGGTCTACAAGGGCCATCCGGTCCGGCGCCACTTGGCGGGATTTTCGATTTCACGGCTTTTGAAGCGTATCGCGCGTCAGGCTGGTCTTGACGAAGACGTCACCAGCCGAATCAGCGGCCACTCTTTACGGGTTGGTGCGGCACAGACCTTGCTGCGCGACGGGCATGATGTCCTCAAGCTGATGAAGGTCGGCGGCTGGAAGTCCGCGACGACCGTCTACCGTTACATCGAAAAGGCCGAGATCGACGTCTGGAGCTGAAAGCCGTCGAGTAGATCCTACGGTGGCAGGTCACGATGCTGGTTCGGTTAGGTCGATCAGGCCGGTGAGGGCTATCATCGTCGGTTGCGGAGTCATGAGGATTGGATCGGCCAAGAGATCAGCATATTGCACATTGATCCTGCGATCTACCGTTGCAAATCAACATGTTACGTCTGACCCTAGTTCGGCCATTGCCTTCAAATGCGAGATAGCTGTAAGATCGGCCAAATAATCGGCCAGAATTCGGTAGCTCTGACAAGAATCACTGTTAATTCTGATGATTGGATCATCGTTAGATCGGCCAAGAATGATCGAAAGCCCTAGCCGCATTGAACCCGCAAGGCTCGAAGACGCGCCGGCGGCTCTGGCTGACATCACGGCGGAAGTGTCGGCGGCGGGAGCCATTCTTGGAACCTCGCTTCATCCGACCACCACCGCCAATCTGGCAGCGCTGGTTCGCATCATGAATACCTATTACAGCAATCTGATCGAAGGCCACGATACACGGCCACGGGATATAGAACGGGCGTTGGCGGGCAGCCTCGACCAGGACGAAGGGCGTCGCAATCTGCAACTGGAAGCCGCTGCCCATGTTCGTGTGCAGGCGGAAATCGATCGCATGGCTGTCGAGGATACGCTGCCGGAACCAGCTTCTGGGGACTTTGTCCGCTGGCTCCATCGGGAATTCTATCGTGACGCACCCGAGGACATGTTGCGCATCCGCGGAGCGCATGCGGAATTCATGATGGAACCCGGAGAATGGCGCAGTCTGCCCGAACATGACGTTGCCGTCGGTAGGCATATTCCTCCGTCGAGCGAACGCGTGGATGACTTCATGCGCACTTTCGAAACCCGGTATCGCTTCGAAAGCATGGGCAAGGCGGCGCGGATCATGGCGATCGCTGCCGCACATCATCGGTTCAACTACATCCATCCGTTTCCTGACGGCAACGGCCGCGTCAGCCGCCTCATGAGCCATGCAATGGCGCACAAGGCCGGTATCGGCGCCTATGGGCTGTGGTCGGTTTCGCGCGGGCTGGCACGCGGTCTTGAGAGCCGCGGTGAATACAACCGCATGATGGATCTTGCCGACACGCCGAGGCAAGGGGATCTCGACGGCAGGGGAAACCTGTCGCAGCGCGCACTGATCGAGTTCACCGAATGGTTCCTAAAAGTCTGTCTCGATCAGATCACCTTTATGTCGAGACTGTTTGATCTTGGCAATCTGGGGGGGCGGTTGCGGACCTATGTTGATCGCAGTGATGTCCTCAATCCGGAAGCGGTCAGACTGCTGCAGGAAGCCCTGATCCGGGGACAGTTCGATCGCGGCGAGGCCTCGCGGATAACCGGATTGCCCGAGCGCACGGCGCGGCGGGTCCTCAACGACGTCATTGCCGAAGGCCTGTTGGCGTCTGCCTCACCGAAGGGTCCTGTGTCGCTACGATTCCCGGCGTCCTCCTTGGAGGCTCTGTTTCCGAAGCTCTATCCGGAAACATAGCATCGAAGTCATATCGGCCAGCCTGGTTTAGCGTCGGCTCAACCCACCTATTCCCGGCAATTCCCACTTATTCCCGGAAATGACTATTCAGTCCCGCTTGGTGGCAAAGGTGCGCAAAAGCGGGTTGGCGAACCTGTCGGAGCGTGCCCAGCAGTTGAGCGGGTGGCTGCAGCAACCGTTTCGTCAAGACTGCAGCCGGAAACGGTCGCTATACCCGGAGCTGGCCAGATGGGAAAAACAATCGATAATGGCAAGCCTAAAGTGGTTGATACTATTGATCTGGATGATGGTGGTTTGAATGGAAAGTACAATATAGACGTAATGGAATGATTATTGGCCAAAAAACAGACAAGAGCACACCTAGTAATCTGTAGCGGTTCCACTTCAGCCTGTTCTTCTCACCCTCGGAAAGGGTCATGGCAAGGCTAATCGCCGCGATTGTTACATAAGCCAGAAATACAAAATCCATCTTTGGCCCTATCAACACCAAGTGCGCTCAGCCATATCGGTTCGTTATGCATTAACCAAAAGTCGGCGGTATTTTAAGCAAATTCTGAAGAATACAACGAATTGGTATATTCTGCAGGCGTGAGGACGGGGATCAGCAGGTCGATGCTGTTCCAGCGTGCCTCGAGATTTTGTTCGGCGGCCTTGCGAAGCATTGCCTCAAGCTTTGAGAAGGCCCTTTTCGCTGGGGTTGAAGTTTGGGGCTGTAGGGTGGCAGGAACAGCAAGAATGCGCCACCGCTTCTGTTAGCTTTTTGGTCTGTGAATCTGGTGGCTGGACAGGTTGCCCAAGACAAAGATGTTTGTGGGGCGCAGTCTCGGCATCAGCACCTTTGCCATATGGGTCTCGAAGGCAATCCGGTTGATTAATCCGTCGCGCACGAAGAGCGCGATCATTGCGCGTTGCATGAGGGCGCTGGCGTATGTGCTCGTGCGCCAGTGGCTCTTAAGGGCGCCGGAGCGCGGTCGTTGACAACGTGGGCGCGGCCATGGACTCCGATCAAATTGGTTTTGGTCAGCGCTTCATCGATAAGCACTAACCTTGATGAATCGGATCAAGCTGACGGTCGAACCAGTCATGGCGTTGCTTCAGGCCGTCCTGAAACTCGGGGAAGGATGGATAGCCGGGTCCGAATGTGATTCCAAACGGTTGTCAAAGCCAGTTTGGAGAGCCTCATGTGGACACCGGCCACCCGGCGGCAGCATAGTCGCAATCATTTGCGTTATGGAAGCGATCTGAGCGATGCGGAATGAAAAATTCTCGCCCCTTTCATACCCGCGCCGGCAAGGACTGGTCGGCCACGCCAATGGCCGATGCGGGAGATCATGAACGCCATCATCTACGTGCTTCGGGGCGGTATCGCCTGGCGGCTTCTGCCCAAGGACTTCCCGCCGATGACGACGGGTCTATGGCTGGTTCCTGCGTTTCCGCCGCGAGGGCCTGTTCCAGACCATCAATCACTACCTTGTCATGGCCGATCGCGAGCGAACCGGGCGCGAGGCCAGTCCTTCGGCGGCAGTGATCGACAGCCAGAGCACGAAGACCGTCGAGGACGGTGGCCCCAGGGGCTACGACGCGGGCAAGAAGATCAAGGACTGCAAGCGCTACGTCATGGTGGATACTGACGGTCGCGCCCTGGTGCTCCAGGTTCATCCGGCCGATGTTCAGGACCGCGATGGCGCCGTGCCGCTGCTCAAGGCATCGCGCCGGTCCTTCCCTTTTGTCGAAATCGCCTTCGCCGACAGCGCCTATGGCGCCCAAAGGGTCAAGGATGCAACCTGTATCGCCATTAAGGTGGTCAAGAAGATCGCCGGCCAGTTCCGCCTCCTGCTGCCGGCGCCTGCAGCCCGTCGAATGCTTTTGACATAGCATTCGCTGTCATCCAATTCGGATCACCCAGAACTACTGATTTTGGCGAAGAAAAAAACGGTGATCTGCGACAATGTGGCTGTTCGCAGCGGGTTTGCTGGACAGGGTTCCTTGTTCGTTTTCATTGATTTAGAAAATCTCTATTATAGAGTTATGTGCTAATTGGCGTTTTGGTGATTCGCCGTTCCAGGCTATCGGGTGCCTCTATGTTTAGTTGCTTTTCTTCGGTTCCTTCGCGTTTTCGCCTTGCGAGCCAGTTTCTCCTGTCCGTTTCCGTGGTTGCGCTTTGCTCCGGAGGTCTGATCGCCGGGGCCCGGGCCAACGATGTGATGATCGACACGACCTATGCCGACGCCAGCGTTTACGGCAACAGCGCGGTTGGCGATCCGACCACGCGATCCGGTTCCGCTTCGGGCAATTCCGTTCACCTCGTTACCGGCGCAAACGTGACCCATGTTGGCGGGAATAGCGGGGATGTCTTTGGTGGATATGCCGCCAGCGGAGAAGGAGACAGCGACAACAACACCGTGACCATGGACGACGGGACCGTTGAAACGGCGATCTACGCCGGTCGTTCCTTCGGCACAGGCAGTGTCTCGAACAACAGCGTGACGCTCAATGGAGGAAGCGTCACCTACACTGTTTATGGCGGTGCTGCCAGCGATACAGGCGATGCCAAGAACAACAGCGTCATCGTGAACGGCGGATCCGTTGGCGCGGGCGTCTACGGCGGACAAAGCCAGTATGGCGATGCCACGGACAACAGCGTAACGGTAAACGGAGGAACCCTTGGCGGTGCCTATGGCGGGAGAAGTGCCTCTCGCAATGCGTCGAAAAACAGCGTGTCGATTACCAACGGAATCGTCAACACTGTAATAGGCGGCTATGCCGGAAAGGATAGCACCAGCTCGAACAACACCGTGACCGTGTCAGGCGGTACGGTGGGTATGCTCGTTGGCGGCGTCAATTCCGGCACCTACGACGGAAGCACGCTCCTGTCGCTCGGCAGCGTCCTGAACAGTACCGTAACCGTTTCGGGCGGTACGGTCGGAACGATCTATGGCGCCTATGTCACCGCCGTATCGGACCATGGCGGTTCCGCCGGTGCGGTGAACGGTATCGGCACAGGCAACACTATCAACATCCTCGGTGGATCGGTCACCGGGCCCATCTCCGGGGCGGCTGCCGGCCTGGTGGGATCTCTGGCGACATATGACGATCTGTTTTCGGACAACACGCTCAACCTCAAGGTGTCCGGCCTTACCATCACCGGCCTGAACAATTTCGAATATCTCAACTTCTACCTGCCGACGACACTGGCCGATGGCGATACCATGCTGACGGTTTCCGGCACGGCGGACTTGACCAGAGCCAGTGTCGAATCTTCCGTCGTCAATGTCGGGATCAACGGAAGCTCTTCCGCGCTCGCGGAGGGCGATACGATCACCCTCATCGATGCCAGCACGCTGATCACACATGCCAACCTCAACACGACGGCCAACGGTACCGGCATGCAGGGCGTGACACTGGCCTACGACTTCGCCATCGCCAAGCTCGCCGACACGTTGACCGCGACCGTCACTGGGGTGGGCGTGGCCGAAAACAGCAAGGCGCTGTCGGAAGGCGGGGCGGTGGAAGCGGCGGTTCTCAACCGGGGCAACGATCTTTCCGCCGGTCTCGGCATGGCCAATGCGCTTGGCGCCGCACGGTCCAATACAACCACCTTCTCGGCCTTGTCCGGCGGGTCGATCCGCACCGAGACGGGCTCACATGTCGACGTCGATGGCGTTTCGCTGCTCGCGGGCCTTGCCGGAACATTCGATCTTCTGGACAATCCGGTGGTCGTGGCCCCGTTTGTCGAATACGGCTACGGCAGCTACAACACCTACAACACCTTCTCGTCGGGCGCCGTGCATGGCACGGGCGACAGTTATTATGTGGGCGGCGGCGTGCTCGGGCACATGGACCTGATGGAGACCGAGGCCGGACATGCCTATATCGAAGGCGGCGCCCGCTTCGGTCTGGCCAGCAACAGCTTCAGCAGCGCGGATCTGGCGAGCGCCGGCGTAGCCGCCCATTACGATGCCTCGTCGGCCTATTACGGTCTCAGCGCCGGTCTCGGCTATGTCTGGGACATTGACGACGCATCTTCGCTCGATATCTACGGCCGCTATTCGTGGAACGAACTGGGCAGCGAAAGCGTGGTTCTCAGCACCGGCGAAACGGTGAACTTCAATACCATCGACTCGCAAAGGGTTCGTCTGGGCGCCCGCTATTCCTACGACATGTCGGAACAGGTGGTGCCCTATCTCGATCTGACCTGGGAACATGAGTTCGACGGCGGCGTCTCGGCGACGACCAACGGTCTGGCCATCGCCGAACCGACGCTTGCCGGTGATACGGGGATTGTGTCGGCCGGCTTGACGCTGAAACCGTCCGAGAACCTGCCCTTGTCGCTTGATCTCAACCTCTCCGCCTATTTCGGCCGGAACCAGGGCTTTGCCGGAGGCCTTCAGGCCAAGTACGCATTCTGACGGGGTTCTCGCGGTTTTTTGAGAATCGGGATGTTTTGGCGGGCGACTTTCGGGAGTCGAAGGTCGCCCGTATTCCGATACTGTCGGTCCGTCAGCATTGGCGCAGGCGAACAGGTTGCCGGATTGCCACGCTCGCTTGGCGTTCGCTCGCAGTGACGGCGTTTGTTCGTCTGCTCGTGCGTTTTTTCGTTCCGACGGGATCGGAACACACGCCCTATCCTTTTGTTGCCGCGGTGTTCTTTTTTGAGAAACCGGAGCCAGTTTCCCCCACCGCTCCAGAGCCTGAAATCCTTCAGGCTCAGCACGATCAGGCCGGGCTGATCACACCCTTTTTGAGGATGATGTTGCCGTAAAGGCGCGTTTCTCCGGTCTGCACGATGGCAAAGGCGGTCTTGGCACGGTCGTAGAAGGCGAAACGTTCGATGCCCTTGAGCGTGGCGTGCGGTTCACGCCGGTCGATGATGGTGGTGAACTCCGACATGATCGGTTCGATCTTTTGCGGATCGCCGACCACTTCCATGCGGAAAGCCGCCTGCTGGTAGCTGTCGAGCGGCATCAGCGTCAGGATCGCGTCGAGCACGTCGGTCGCGCTGTGTCCGTCCATGCGAATGACTTTCGGTCCAAGACTCGATCCGGGAAAATTGGCATCGGCAATGACGATTTCGTCGCCGTGTCCCATGGCGTGCAGGACGTAGAGAAGATCGGGCCCGATCAGGGCGGGAACGTTCTTGAGCATCGGATGGTCCTCCTTGTTTGTCCACGGCCATCAAGAGGCGGGGAGCTTTTTTGATCCGGCAGGCGCCTGCCGACCGTTTGTCCGGTCATGTGACGCGTGAATCGGCAGGCACGATTCAGACGGTTTTCGGAGGCTCGCCTAATAGGTGCGTGACGACCGAACCGAACCTATTTAGCCCAAACGCCGAAAGCTGTCTCGTTTTAGCTTGCGGTTTGTCCCACGTAACGTGACAATGCCGTATCGATGGCAACGGGTTTTCCCTTGGGAAAGGCCGTGGCACATTCGAAACCGAAAGGTCCGGAAGGGTGAACTCCGATGGCTAGCGGCCGCCCGACGATCAAAGCCATTTCCGAAGCGGCCGGGTGTTCGGTGACCACGGTCAGCATGGTCATGTCGGGGCGCGCCAAGGAATTCCGCATCTCGACCGCGACGAGCGAGAAGGTGCTCAAGACCGCGCGTGAGATGAACTACCAACCGAACCTTCACGCCCGCAACCTGCGGTTCGGCACCTCCAACATAATCGCCATGATGGTGCCGACGCTGACGCACCGTTTCTTTTCCGGCATGGCGGAAGCCTTCGAACGTCTGGCCCGCACCAATGGCCGGTTTCCGCTGATCACGGCAACCCATCACGATCAGGCCGAAGAGCTGGAAGCGATCAACTATTTCATTTCCCAGAATGTCGACTGCGTGTTCACCGCCAACACGGCCGCCATCGCCGATGTCAGCGAAACCTGCAAGCGCGCCAATCTCAAGCAGATCGTCATCGATGCCCATGGCGGCGCTGGTCATGTTGTCACCACCGACAGTTTTGCCGCGGCCGAAGTGCTGACCAACCGCCTGCTGGACCGGATCGAGGCGGCGAACAAGCCGGGCGCCGTCTACTTCGTCGGCGGTCTCAAGGAGCATTCGGTGACCCGTCGGCGTCTCGATGGATTTCTGGCCGCGATGTCGGCGCGGGCGCGCGAGCCCTCGGAAATCCGTTTCGTGCCGACCCCGTTCGATGCCGGACGCGTCCACGATGTCTTCGCGGACCTGTTCGCCAAGAACGAGGAGATCGCCGGCATCTTCGTCAACTCGCTGGCGGTGATGGAAGGCCTGCTGCTCTATTACCGGCAGAACCGGAAACGCTGCCGGGACGTCAGCTACGCCGTCTTCGATTATCATCCATTCATGGAAGCGATCGATCTCGACTATGTCTGCGTGCGTCAGAACGCCGAGAACATGATGGCCATGGCCTTTTCCATCTATCTGAAAGACCTGGACGACACCGACGATCGCATCCATTTCGCGCCATACGAACTGATCGAATCCGAGCCAATTCGATGATCTCGCTACCATAATGAAGTTCGCGCGGCGGTCGGCCAGGCGCGTTCCAAACCCTTTACAGAATAAGAAAAATTCTCCAACTCGACACGATTACTGCGCTAAAACGTTTAGCTAATACAATTTAGCTTGACGATGACGCGCGCCTGAGTAAACATGTCGTTAATAAGGGGCGCAGGGCTTTCCGTTTCCTTGCGGGATAAAAAGCGCACCCCGACCGTCACGGCTGAACAGGAACAAGCCGGACGTTTGATCCAAGACCATTTGGGAGGCTATCGAGAAATGACTGGCAGGCTCGCGGGCAAGACCGCATTGATCACCGGCGCGGCGCGCGGCATTGGGTTCGGGTTCGCCGAGGCCTATGTGCGCGAAGGCGCGCGTGTTGCTCTGGCCGATATCAACATCGAGCGGGCGAAAAAGTCCGCCGAGTCGCTTGGCGATGCCGCCTTCGCCATCGACATGGATGTCACCAAGCAGGAAAGCATCGACGCCGGCGTCGCCGAGGCGATCGCGAAAATGGGGCGCATCGATATCCTGATCAACAATGCGGCTCTGTTTACCGCCGCGCCGATCGTCGAGATCGATCGGGCCGATTACGAAAAGGTCTGGGCCGTCAACTTTACCGGCGCGCTGTTCACCCTTCAGGCCGTTGCCAAGCACATGATCGAACGTGGCGGTGGCGGCAAGATCATCAACATGGCCAGCCAGGCCGGCCGTCGCGGCGAGCCGTTCGTCGCCATCTATTGCGCCTCCAAGGCGGCCATTATTTCGCTGACTCAATCGGCGGGCCTCAATCTCATTCAGTACGGCATCAACGTCAACGCCATCGCCCCCGGCGTGGTCGACGGCGAGCATTGGGACGGGGTCGATGCTTTCTTCGCCAAGCTGGAACATAAAAAGATCGGACAGAAAAAAGCCGAGGTCGGACCAATGGTTCCGTTCGGGCGCATGGCAAAGCCGTCCGACATGACCGGCATGGCCATCTTCCTCGCCACGGCCGAGGCCGACTACATCGTCTCCCAATGCTTCAACGTCGATGGCGGGCAGTGGATGAGCTGATCGTCCGCGTGCGAGGGAGATAAAGAACCATGTCAGACGTGCCGACCGTTCTTGCCGCAGGTGAACTGCTGGTCGAATTCGTATCACTCGAAAAAGGGTGCGGGCTCAGAAAGATCACGAGTTTCCGTGGCCCGTTTCCGAGCGGCGCCCCCGGGATCTTCGCCGATCAGGCGGCGTTGACGGGGTGTCGTGCGCTCATGGTCGGCGCCGTTGCCGAGGATTCGTTCGGCGACATCATCTTTGACCGGTTCGTGCGCGATGGCGTCGGCACGGACTATATCGTGCGCCTCCCAGGCATGACCACGGGGTCTGCGTTCGTCTCCTATTTTGAAGACGGATCGCGGACCTTCGTGTTCAATCTGTCGAATGCCGCCGCCTGCAACATCTCGATCGATCCCAAACTTGCCGATCTGATCGCGGCGGGCGGCGTAACCTGGTTCCATGTCTCGGGATCTTCGCTTGGCGATCCCAAAATGGCGCCCGTGATCCTCGACCTGTTCGATGCCGTACGGGCCGGAGGCGGCAGGATTTCCTACGATCCGAACGTTCGCAAGGAAATCGCGTCGAATCCCGACTACGCGCTCATGGTTCAGCGCGTTCTGGCTGGAACGGATCTGTTCCTGCCGAGCAGCGAGGACCTTGAGGCACTGTTCCCCGGCGCATCCGAAGCGGATGGTGTGGCGCGTGCCTTCGAGGCTGGTGTCGCGCAGATCGCGATGAAAAAAGGCGCGGCGGGCTGTGCGTATTTTTCGCCCGACCTGTCGTTCTCCATTCCGGGGCATCGCGTGGATGTCGTCGATGCCACCGGCGCCGGCGATTGTTTCGGCGCGACCTTCGTTGCAGCGACGGCGCTCGGCAATGGGCCGCGCGACGCCCTGGCCCTGGCCAATGCCGCCGCCGCCATGTCGATTACCAAAACCGGTCCGATGGAAGGCAACAACGCTTTGTCGGACGTCCGGAAATTCCTGGAACAGGCAGCTTGAGCCGGTCTTCGGGTATCGAGGTATTGAAAAAATGAAGAGCTTCACTTTTTATCAGCCGACCCGACTGCATTTCGGCATTGGCACGCGCAACGCCACCGGCGAAATCGTCAAACAGGTAGCCGATCGCGTTCTGTTCGTCGTCGATCCGGGCCTCAAGAAGGCGATTCCCGAAATGGTCCAGGACGTGCGCGAGTCGTTGACGCGCGCCGGAATAGGCTTTGTCGAGTTCGACACCGTCAAGCCCAATCCCACGCTCGAGGACATTCAGGCCGGCGCCCAGAAGGCGCGTGAAGAACGTGTCAACGGCTGTCTGGGTATGGGGGGTGGCAGCGCCATCGATACGGCCAAGGCCATCGCGGTGGCCGCGACGCATCCCGGCACCGCCTGGGACTATCTCTACTACAAGAAGGAACCGAGTTCGGCGACGCTGCCGATCGTCGCCATTTCGACGACGTCGGGCACCGGCACCCAGACCTCGAAGGTGTCCGTGTTCACCAACAGCGCCGAACAGGACAAGTCGGCGATGTGGAACGACAACCTGCTGTGCCGTGCCGCTGTCGTCGATCCCGAACTCATGGTGAGCCTGCCGCCCAAGGTGACGGCGGCGACCGGGTTCGACGTGTTCACCCACACCTTTGAATCCTACATCAACGTCAACGCCCAGCCCTATATCGACCTGATCGCACTCGATGCCATCGAACGCGTGGCGACCTGGCTGCCGAAGGTTATCGACAATCCCGGCGACCTCGAAGGGCGGGAACAGCTTGCCTGGGCCGACACGCTCGCCGGCATCTGTCTGGCCAATGTCGGCACGACCCTGCCGCATGCGGCCGGTCAGCCGATTTCGGGACACTATCCGCATGTCAGCCATGGCGAATCCCTGGCGTTGGTCTATCCGGCATTTGCCGATTTCACCTGGTCGGGCGCGGTGGAAAAATTCGCAACCGTGTCGCGTATTTTCGGCGGCAAGGGCAACGACGAAGAGGCGGCGAAGTCCTTTGCGACCGTGATCGGAACCTTCCTCGAACGCATCAAGCTGAGATGCTTCATGGAGGATTTTGGCATCAAGGCCGAGGATCTCGACCCGGTCCTCAAACATGCCATGGCATTTCCCGACCACACGGCCAACCCGGTCAAGCCGACCGAAGCCGATATGCGCAATATCTACCTGAAGAGTTTCCGGTCGCCTCAGGCCGGATAGCCAGGGAACCGACCCGCGCGCCTGTCGATCGTGCGGGCCTGCCACCAGCGAGATTCAGGGGAGGATCGCAGAGATGGCCGACGACACGAAAAGCGCTGCCGATACCGAGCGCAAGGAACTCGTTCGCCTGACGAGCGAGCGACGCAAGGACCTGGTTCAAAAGTTCGCCGCGTTGGCGAGCCTGATGGTGCTCATCGCCATTTTCGGGCTGACTGCCAATTCCTTTTTCACCATCAACAACGCCATGACGGTGGCGTTGCAGACGACGTCCATTGCCTTTCTCGGTATCGGCGTGACGCTGGTCATCCTGACCGGCGGCATCGATCTCAGCGTCGGTTCCGTGCTCGCGCTGTCCGGCACGGTCGCGGCGCTTCTGGTCAAGCAGGGCTGGCCGGTGTTCGGCGCCATGACCGCCGGCGTGCTGGTCGGCATGATGTGCGGCCTGTTCAACGGCTTCGTCGTCACGCGCATGAAGCTCGCGCCCTTTATCGCGACGCTCGGCATGATGCTGATCGCCCGCGGCACCGCCCTGCAATTGACCGGCGCCGCGCCGGTCTCGCAATTGGGCGCGGAATTCGGCATCCTTGGCAACGGCTCGTTTTTCCGGACCCTGGAAAAGGGCGCCAACGGTCTGCCGCACGTGGTCTTTCCCGGTATTCCCTATCCCGTGGTGCTGATGATCGTTCTGGCGATCATCGTCGCCTTTATCCTCGGTAGCCTGAAGATCGGTCGCCACATCTATGCCGTCGGGTCCAATGAGGAGGCGGCACGCCTTTCGGGCATCAACGTCGAGAACACCAAGATGTTCGCCTACGGGTTGTCGGGCCTTCTGGCCGGGGTAACGGGCATCGTTTTGATGTCGCGCCTCGTCACCGCCCAGCCCAATGAAGGCATCTCCTACGAACTCGACGCCATCGCCGCAGCTGTCATCGGAGGCGCTTCGCTCATGGGAGGTGTCGGCACCATTTCCGGCACCATGATCGGCGCTTTTGTTATCGGCATTCTCAGAAATGGTCTGAACATGAATGGCGTTTCGTCATTCATTCAACAGATCATCATCGGTTTTGTCGTTATCGGCACCGTTTATATAGACTATTTGCGGAACCGAAGATGATTGTTTCGGTGTTTCACTAGGATTTGTCATAAGGGAGGAAATAAAATGACAAATACTTTGAAGAAACTAACCGTTGGTCTATTGGCCGTCGGCATGATCGCAGGACTTGGCGGGGCGGCGCTTGCCCAGTCCACCGAAATCGCGGTCATCGTCAAGACCACGAACTCGAACTTCTGGCAAAACGTCAACAAGGGCGCGTCTGCCGCCATCAAGGAACTGCCCGGCTACACCATGACGTTCCAGGGACCTGCGGCTGAAACGCAGGTCGCCGATGAAGTCAACATGGTCCAGAACGCGGTCAACCGCGGCGTTGCCGGCATCGTTCTTGCCGCCTCGGATCCGGAAGCCCTGATCCCGCCGGTCAAGGCGGCCTATGAGAATGGCATTCCGGTGGTGATCATCGATTCCATGCTCGATGAGAGCGGCGCCGACTATTATCAGTCGTTCCTGGCCACCGACAACAAGGCGGCCGGCGAGCTTTGCGCCCAGCGGATGATCGACAAGGTCGGGACCGAGGGCAAGATCGCCGTTATGTCCTATGTCGCCGGCGTGGGTTCGGAAATCGGTCGCGTGGGCGGCTTCAAGGACTACATCGCCGCCAACTCCAATCTCGAAGTTGTTGCGACCTATTACTCCGAAGCCCAGATGGCCAAGGCCATGGATCAGACCACCGACGTTCTGGCGGCCAATCCTGACCTCGTCGGCATCTATGGCGCCAACGAGCCGACCGCCGTCGGCATGGGCCGTGCCATCGTTCAGTCCGGCAAGGCCGGCAAGATCGTGGCCATCGGCTTCGACGGCAACAAGGACCTGCAGGACTTCGTGCGTGACGGCACGCTCGATGCCATCGCGGTACAGGGCTCCTATCAGATGGGCGAACTCGGCGTGAAGGCCATTGGCGACATCCTCGCCGGCAAGAGTGTCGAGAAGTTCATCAATACCGGCGTCGTCATCGTCACCAAAGACAATATCGACGCTCCGGAAGCCCAGAACGTTCTCTACTAGCAGCAAACCGGCTCGGGCGTCGTTTTTCAAACGACGCCCGGCCAGCCTCGAAAACGATAGGTAAAAGGAAACTGATTGTGTCCGCCCAAGACGAATTCATGGAAGCGCTTCATCGAAACCGGACGACCGGAAACGGGGTTGCCGTGTCCGTGTGCTCGGCTCATCCCGACGTGCTTCGGGCAAGTTTTCGCGTGGCGCGGGAACGCAACCAGTTTGCACTCGTTGAATCGACATCCAACCAGGTCGATCAGTATGGCGGCTATACCGGTATGAAGCCGGTGGATTTCGTCGCCGCGGTTCACGCCATCGCCGAAGAAGAAAAGTTTCCTAAAGATCGCATCCTTCTGGGCGGCGACCATCTCGGTCCCAATAGCTGGAAGTCCGGCCCGGCCGAAAAGGCCATGTCCGAAGCGGAAACGCTGATGGCGGCCTATGTCGAGGCCGGCTACGAAAAGATTCATCTCGACGCCAGTTTCGTGTGCGCCGACGACACGGCCCCTCTGTCCGACGAAATCGTGGCAGACCGCTGCGTCCGGCTGGCGAAGGTCTGCGAGGCGCATGCCGGCTCGAAGCCCCCCGTCTATATCATCGGCACCGAGGTGCCGACGCCGGGCGGTGCCGTCGAGGAAGAAACGATGCATCCGACGTCGCCTGCGGAAGCCGAACGCACCCTCCAGGTCTTCGAGAGCCGTTTTCGCGATGCCGGGCTTGGTGAGGCATGGTCGCGGGTTGTCGGGCTCGTCGTGCAGCCTGGGGTCGAATTTTCCGACGACGAAATCGCCGACTATCCGGGCGACAAGGGGCTCAAGGACGTCATTTCAGGCCATGACGGCATGGTTTTCGAAGCGCATTCGACCGATTACCAGACCCCGGCCAATCTCAGGGAACTGGTCCAAAACCATTTCTTCATTCTGAAGGTCGGGCCGTGGCTGACCTTCGCATTGCGTGAAAGCCTGATGGCGCTCGAAATGGTGGAGCGGGAACTCCATCCGGTTGCGCCGTCGCATTTCCGCACCGTTCTGACCGAAACCATGCGTGCCGAACCCGGCTACTGGAAGAATTATTACAGCGGCAATGATGACGCCGTCTCACTCAAGCTCATGTTCTCCTATTCGGATCGGGCCCGGTACTATCTCGGTCATCCGCAGGTCGCCGCCGCGCATCAGAAGCTCATCGAAAATCTCGCGGCCGGCGTGCCGGACACCCTCATCAGCCAGTATCTGCCGGAATGCTATTCGAGCGTACGCCAGGGCGTCGGCAGGCGGCCGGAAGATTTGTCGTTGCGGCGGGTGGAAAACGTGCTCGCCACGTATTTCGACGCGGGTAAGACGCAATAGCCTCCCGATGGGGCAAAAGCAGAGGATCGACATGAGTGACACGACCCCCCTTGTGGAAATGAAGCACATCTACAAGCAGTTCGCCGGTATTCATGCCGTCGAGGACGTTTCGCTCGACCTTTATCCGGGTGAGATCGTCGGCGTTCTCGGACATAACGGTGCCGGTAAATCCTGCCTGATGAGCATTCTGTCGGGTGCCATGGCCCGCACCAGCGGCGAAATCTTCATCGAAGGCGAGAAAGCCGAGATCAACACGCCGATCGAGGCGCGGACGCTCGGTATCGAAACCATCTACCAGACCCTGGCGCTGGCCGACCATCTCGATGCGCCCGCCAACCTGTTTCTCGGTCGCGAGTTGAAGACGAAATACGGAACGCTCGACAAGAAGCTGATGGAAAAAGAGGCCCGCAAGATCCTCAAGCGCCTCAATCCCAATTTCAGCAACATCACCGATGTCGTGCGCAACATGTCCGGCGGCCAGCGTCAGGTCATCGCCATCGCGCGCGCGCTCTATTTCAACGCCCGCATTCTGATCATGGATGAACCGACGGCAGCGCTCGGGCCATCGGAAACCAAGATGGTCGATGATCTGATGCGTCAGCTCAGAGATGAAGGCCTCGGCATCTTTCTGATCAGCCACGACATCCATGACGTGTTCGAGCTGTGCGATCGGGTCATGGTGATGAAGAACGGCACCAATGTCGGCATGCATCCCATCGAGGACGTCACCCAGGACGATGTGCTGAGCCTGATCATCCTGTCCCGCCTTCCCGAAGACTGGACGCCCCGGCACCGCACGGTGCAGTGATTGCGTTCAATGATGCCGACGACAAGAGCCGGTTCATGCGAACCGGCTCTTGTCTTTGATGCGCGCGAGCAGGCTGACGCATCGGGCGAAAAACGGATTTTGGTCTTTCGCCAGAACCGATGCGATCAGTCAAGGCAGGAGCGAGGCGTTTTGATCCCGTCAAAACGCCCGAAGCTCTAGGCGATCTCGATCTCGTTCCAGTGGTGATAGGGCGTATCAGGCGTGCAGATGATGTTCGGAAAATGCGCGTTGTGCAGCGCGCCCGGAGGCATCTGATCCTCAAGGCAGAAGCCGGAATATTTGCCATACTTCTTGCCGCCAAGGCCCGGCACGGCGACGTCGGTTCCAACGGCGTTGTAGAACTGGACCGCTGGCCGGTCGCTGAAAAGCCTGAGGGTCAACGCCTTGTCCTCGCCGGTGACGATCGCCATGGGATCGGCCGTGTCGCGACCGGTCTTGAGGACGAAGTTGAGGTCGTAGTCGATGCCGCGACCGGCGCCGAAACGCATGCTGCGCGGGGAAAGGAAATCGTCGATGGTGTTGGCAACCGGGATGATCGTGCCGTTCTGGATCAGATCGGCGCCGGCCACGGTCCGCGCCACGGCATCGGGCAGGTGGACGAGGTGATCGAGAACCGTATCGGCCTGACCGAGGTTGAAATACTGGTGCTGGACAAGGCTGATCGGCGTGGGCCGGTCGGGCTGGGCCGACAGGTCGAGCCTCAGGCGGTTGTCCTTGAGCGTATAGATCGCTTCGAACCGCACGGTGCCGGGATAGCCCATGGCCCCATCGGGACTGACATAGGTGAACTTGACCGCATTGGCAGCGCTATCGGCCTCCATTTCCCAGACCTGGCGACCGATCCCTTCCGGTCCGCCATGCAGATGGTTCGGCCCTTCATTGGCCGGCAGGGTGTAGGTTTTCCCATTAAGCGTGAAGCGGCTGTCCTTGATGCGGTTGGCGACCCGGCCGACCAGCGCGCCAAAAAAGGGCGAGTGCTCGGGATAGGGATCGAAGGTTTCGAAGCCCAACACGACATGGCGCGGTTTTCCGGCAACGGGCACCTGCCAGTCGCGAACGACAACGCCCCAGTTGATCAGGGAGACACGAACGCCGGTCGTGCTTTCAAGGGTGATTTCTTCGACGGATTTGTCGGCAAAAGTGCCAATCGTCTTTTTAGCTGGCATGTCCAGTTTCCTCCATTTTCTCCAGCATACAACGTTTTAGCTGGCAAAAAAGCCAGTTTCGACACCATGCCTCACGAAATCACACTCTTTGCGCGTCAATGGCGAACGCGTTTTTCAAATACGGTTCCCGTCACGGTTGTTCATGCCGGTAATGACGCTTTTTCCGTTTTGACCGAAGCGCTGTCGCAGGACCGCTCTTTTCATGACGGGGAGGGGAGGCGCGGTGGATTCGTCAAAAGGCGAATCTGCTCCCGGCGCACACGCCGCTTCATAGATTTTCGTTCAGAAACGACAGAATGCGCGCCAGAATGGCATCTGGAGGCACGCCCCAGAAGCAGTGATCGGCGCCCTCGATGGTCTCCAGGAAATGTTTCACACCCTGTTCGGACAGGCGTTTTGCAAGCGTTTCCGCCTGACTGACAGGTACCACCCGGTCGGATGTGCCATGCTGGATGAGGACTGGCGGGCTCTGCGGCGTGACGTGGAAAACCGGCGAAGCGCGACGGGCACATTCGGGATTGTCCAGGGCCGACATGCCCAGAAGACATCGGACGGGTTCTGGATCGTTGTTGGCAAAAACGGGAGGATCGGCCGTGACCGTCTTTACGAAACCGGTCAGGTCGGTCGGCCCATACCATTCGACGATGCACGACACCGCGCTCGAAACGCCGGTGATGCCGACATCGCCTTCAAGCTCAGGATCGTTCTGGACGAGGCCGGCCATCAGGGCCAGATGGGCGCTGGCGCTTTCGCCATAGACGGCGAAGCGGTCGGGATCGAGCCCGAGTTTTGCCGCGTGATATCTGAGATAGCGGATGGCTGCCTTGCAGTCGTGAAGGGGCACCGGAAATTGTGCTTCGCCGCTGAGCCGATAGGAAATGCGCGCCACGGCATAGCCCGCCGAAACGAGGGTCTCGGTCAGCTTCATTGCGTCGAGCGTCTTGTTGGAAATGTTCTCGTGCCCAGCCCACCAGGCGCCGCCATGAATGTGAACGAAAAGAGGATGCGGGCCGTCGCCCGCCGGGGTCGTCAGATACATGGTCAGCGGACGAAACCCCCGCGGGGCGGCGAAAAAGAGCTGCGGCCACGTCCGCTTTCCATCGGCATCGACGCAAAACTGATTGAGCGCGTGGTCGAAAACAAAGGCGATATCCTCGTTCATCGTATCGGTTGGCATGTGGATCGTCTTTCAAAAATGCGGATGGGGTCGGCGGATTGGGATAGGCCTCAACCGGCCGACCGCTTATGCGAGATCGCTTCGGCCTGTCGCTGAGGACAGGGCCCGGTCGAGTTTCGCTCGGTCAGCGTGCAGGCCAGTTCGATCCTGGAAAGCGGCATGGCGCGGCTTGTGCCGCGCATCTGGGCTGTGTTGCACAAAAGATCGAGCGAAAAGGCGCCGATGTCCCGCATGGGAATGGCGACGGTGGTCAGGGCCGGTGACAGATAAGCGCCCTGCGGCAGCCCGTCGATGCCAACGACCGAGATGTCCTCGGGCACGTTGAGATCGGCGGCGTGCAGGGCCACAAGCGCGCCGGCCGCCAGAATGTCGCCGGCGGCGATGATCGCGGTAAAATCGAGATGTTCGGCCAACGCTTTCGTGACGGCCGCCTGCGCCGCCTGCGCCGTCCAGTCTTCGGACTCGATGATCAGCGCCCGGTCGTACAAAGACCCGAGCACGTCGCGCACGCCTTCGAGCCGGCGCTGGATCGTTCGCCGCCCTGGTTTGGTCAGAAAGGCGATCCGCTCATGTCCGAGGTCGACGAGATGGCGCGCTGCCAGCGCTGCGGCCGAGCGGTTGCAGGGCGTGACCGAACTCAGCCGCATGTCCGGGTCGTCGCTGTTGACCAGAATGACCGGGCAGTCGAGCTGGCGCGCCAGAGCGAGGATCGAATCGTCGACCGTCAGGAACAGCATGCCCAACAAGTCGTCCGCCTTGGCAAGATCGACAAGATCGTCGGGCTTGTCGTTCGGGCGCTGGGCGTGATGTTCGATGATGACGCCATGCGCTTCGGCCCGTTCTCTCAAGCCTTCGAGCACATACATGGTGAACTGGCTGCGCTCGAAATCGATCATGGCCTCGTTTGAAACGACAAGCAGCACGCGCTTGCCGATCAGCGTATCGGGCAATCCGTAATTCAGTTCGAGCGCCACCGCCCGGATCCGTTCCACCAGGTCGCTGCGGACATAGCCCTTGCCGGAAATGGCACGGGACACGGTGGCCGTCGAGACGCCAAGCCGTTCGGCAATGTCGGAAATCCGTGTGCGCCTGGACATGCGTTCCGCATCCTCTGTGTTCTGCAAGTGTGCAACGAAATTACATATTGCACATTCTGTTTCATATTGCATTTCTATCACCGGGAGGAAATGTCGCAATGACTCAATCGGCCACGCTTGGACAGATGCAGGTCCTTCTCGATCAGCTGGTGGTCGGGTTGACCACCTTGTCGGACGAGGGCCGGTTCAGCGAACCCAATCTCGACGGCAGCGCCGGCGACTACATTTCCTTCGAATCCTGGGAATGGCCGCAGGGTGTCGGGCTGTTCGGCCTGGTACAATTGTGGAAAGCGCGCGATTTCGATTCCGCTCTCGGCGAGTTGATCGGTAGCTGGTACCGGCGCGCGCTGGCGCGCGGCTTGCCGGTGCTCAACGTCAACACCACCGCGCCCATGCTCGCTGCCGCCCTTTACTGGCAGCAAAGCCGCGATCCGGCCCTTGGCGCGGCGCTGGAGTCCTGGGCCAACAGGCTGATGAGCGAGGGCGCGCGCACCGGGTTCGGCGGCTTCCAGCACGATGTGTCGGACAAGCTTAATCACGGCGAACTCTGGGACGACACGCTCTACATGGTGGCGCTGTTTCTGGCCGCCTACGGTCAGGTTTCGGGGCGGCGCGAGCTGGTCGACGAAGCCGAGCGGCAATTCCTCGTCCACACCCATTTTCTTGCCGACCGCCGGACCGGGTTGTGGTTCCACGGCTGGACCTTCAACGGCCGCAACAATTTCGCCGACGCACGCTGGGCGCGCGGCAATGCCTGGGTCACCGCCGGCATCATCGATCTGTTCGAGCTTGCCGAGATATCGGCGTCGGTAAAGGGTTTCCTGACCGATGTGCTGAAGGATCAGGTCGCCGCGCTTTTGCCCCTGCAGGCTGAAAGCGGCATGTGGCGCACCCTCATCGACGAAAAAACCAGTTACGAGGAAACCTCGGCGACCGCCGGTTTCGCCTATGGTCTTTTGAAGGCCGCCCGGCTTGGTCTCGGGCCGTCACAATGGCGCGCGGCGGGGCTCAAGGCGCTTGGCGCCGTCATGGCGGCCGTGGATGCGCAAGGCGTCGTTCACGGCGTCAGCTACGGCACGCGCATGGGCCATGATCTCGAACATTATCGTACGATCCCCATCCAGCCGACGGCCTATGGCCAGTCGCTCGCCATCCTGGCCCTGGTGGAAGGGTGCCGCGTCTTCGAAGATGCAGGAGCAACGCCATGAGCATGCTGCAAAGATATGGCGCTGGGCCGGATCAGATCGATGCCATGGGGCCGGCCGGATTGCGCGAAACCTTCATGGTCGAAGGGCTGTTCGCGCCGGGCCGGATCGCGTTTGCCTATACCCATATCGATCGCATGGTGGTCGGTGGCGCGGTTCCGACTGAAACCGCCCTGCAGTTCGGCGACGGTGCCGATGTCGGAACGCCGCTGTTCTTCACTGCCCGCGAGATGGGGATCGCCAATCTCGGCGAGGCCGGAACCGTCACGGTCGACGGTGCGCGTTACCCTCTTGCCAATCGCGATGTGCTCTATGTCGGACGCGGCACCAGAACCGTCACGCTCGAAAGCGATGACGCGGGGCATCCGGCCCGATTCTACATGAATTCCGTGCCGGCGGGTGTCGATATTCCCACCCGGCTCATTCCCAAGAACAAGGCCAAGCGGCTCGAACTCGGCACGGCCGAAAAGGCCAATGTCCGTTCTCTGGCCATGTACATCCATCCGGAGGTGGGGCCGTCCTGCCTCCTGCTCATGGGCATCACTGACACCGCGCCCGGTTCGGTGTGGAACACCATGCCGCCGCATCTGCACGAGCGGCGCATGGAAGCCTACTGCTATTTCGACCTTCATGAAGACGACCGCGTCATGCACTTCATGGGCCGGCCCGACAACACGCGCCATCTGGTTTGCGCCAATGGCGATATCGTCCTGTCGCCGGCCTGGTCGATCCACATGGGGGCAGGCACCGGCCCCTATGCCTTCGTTTGGGGCATGACGGGAGAAAATCAGGCCTATAACGACGTCGATCCGGTGCCCGTCAAGGAGTTGCGCTGAAATGGTGCTGAAATCCGGTGATCCGCTGACCTACTGGCAGGTGACCGAGCTTGTCGAGGCTCGCTACGACGTGGCGGACTCGCCCATGCAGGGGGAGATGGATTCGACCTTTTTCCTGACCAAGGAAAAGAACTTCATTCCCCACACCTATCCATGCCGGACCGCCTATATCGCCGAGATGCGCGACAAGGAACCGGTTCCGGGTTTCGAGCCGGACTGGACAAAAGCCCGCAACGTCCTGCCGTTCGGATCGAGTTTCCTCGATCTGTCCGGTTTCTGGTACAGGGCCACGCGTCTTTCGGGCTGGGCACGCACGGCAATAAACGCCAAGACCGCCGGCAAGGCACGGCTCAGGCTCGGGTTCTGCGGAGCGGCGAAACTCTTTGTCAACGGTGCCGCTGTCGGCTGGCTGTCGCCGGTTACCCGCAACGCCATGGCCGAAGCCGAGTTCGACGTGGTGTTGAACGAAGGGCAAAACGAGATTGCCGTCTGGTTCGAGGATCTGGCCGAGCGCGATATCGTTTTGCGCATCCTTTTGACCTGGGTCGATGGACCAAAAGCCGGTCCCGGTTTGCCTTACGAGGCCGATCCGTCTCTTGTCGCCGATGTCGAGCGTGCGCTCGAGGCCATGCATCTCGACAAGAAGCACTATGACGATGCTGATATCTGGCTGATTCTGCCGGTGCCGCTGCCTGCCGACGCCACGGCCGATCTTCAGGTTGCCGGCGATTTCATGGCTCATGACAATCGTACTGTCGCTCTTGATATTCCGGCGGGAACGGCCCGTGTGCGGGTCGGGCAGTCGCGTGATTTTCCGGCCGATTATCGCTATTTCCGGTTTGCCTTTTCATGCGGCGGATTCGAAACGAGCGCCGTCCTGGGCGCCGAGATCAGCCGCCGCACCGCGCTCGGAACGGCGCCGGCCACGCTTGAGGGGCGGATCGCCGAGGCCCTCGGGTTCATCGTCGATCATGGCGAAAACGATACCGAACGGGCCCTGGCGCTTCTGGCGGAAGGGTCGGACGAAAGTCTTGCAAAGGCGCATGCGATTTTCGATGCGACCCTGCCGCAGATCACGGAGTGCTGGGACTGCTCGGATTTCGCCCTGGTGCCGCTCTTGTTCTGCCGCATCGCCTATGCCGACCGCATCCAGCCCGAAATGCGCGACCGCATCGACCAGACCTGTCTGGTTTATCGCTACTGGATGGACGAGCCGGGCAACGACGTCATGTGGTATTTTTCGGAGAACCACGCCCTTTTGTTCCATACCGCCGCCTATCTCGCCGGTGACCATCAGCCCGTAGCGACGTTCGTCCGTTCCGGACGACGGGGACGTGAACAGTCGCGGGTCGGCTATGAGCGGCTCATGGACTGGTTCGATCATTTCGAACAGGCGGAAATGGCGGAGTTCAACTCCGCGCCCTATTTCCCGATTGATCTCAAGGGGTTGACGGCGCTTTTTGCCTTGGCGCGCGATGCGGATATCCGTGCCCGCGCCGAAAAGGCCATCATCCGGCTTTTGACCATCGTCGCCAATTCCGCCCATCACGGCGTCATTACGGCCGCCCAGGGGCGCAGCTACGAACATACGCTTTGCACGGCCGACACGCTGGAACTGACCGGTATCGCCCGGCTGGTATGGGGGCTGGGAGCCTATGGCGCGCACGTCAACTGCCTGATCCAGCTTGCCCTTTGCCTCAGCGATTACGGGCTCGTTCTGCCCGACCTCAAGGACAGGGCCGACTGGACGGCCGATGATGCTCAGGAATGGATGTTCTGGCAGGGCAAGCGGGCCTTTGCCCGGCTCTATCATTACAAGACGTCCGATACGGCGCTCGGCTCGGCGGCGAAATACCGCTGGGGCGACTGGGGGTATCAGGAAACCCTGGTCCATGGCCGCATCGGGCGCGAGTCCCGCGCCCAGATCTGGATCAACCACCCCGGCGAAATGGTGCAGTCCGGTTTCGGACGGCCCTCGTTCTGGGGCGGATCGGCCAATGTGCCGCGCGTGCAGCAATACCGCAATCTGGCGCTGGTCGTGTTCGACGGCGTGGCCCCCCAGCTTGATTTCACCCATTGCTGGTTTCCCACCATGGACTTCGCCGAATGGACGATCGAGGGCGACAGAGCGTCGGCGCGTGCGGGCGACGGGCTTTTGACCCTAAAAGCCTCCGGCCCGCTTCATTTGCAAAAGACCGGCGGTTCGGCCGGCGTGGAGCTGCGTCTTGCCGGTCGCGACGGCGTGTGGCTCGTCCGTCTCGGCAAGGGTACTGATCTCGACGGGTTTGCCACCCGGCACAAGCTCGATGTCGAACGGCTTGCCGACGGCACCTATCGTGTCATCGACGCCGACTACGGCGTCGTGGACTTCAAGGTTTCGGGGGCGGTGGCCGCCGAATCCCGCGAACTCGTTCCCCAGGACTGGACGATGAGAGGGGAAAGACGACGACTGCCGGCATGATCCTGCGCTCGGGATCGTGACGAGACTCCGGAAGAGGATCCGGATCCAACATTTTGGGAGGAGAAAATATGAAACACTCGATTTATCGTCTGACGCTGGCCGCGGCTTTGGCGACAACGCTTCTGACCGCCCCGGCACTCTCGGCCGAAGTCCGTATCATGTGGTATTCGGACGGCAACGAGGGTGAGGTCATGGCCGACCTGCTCGACCGTTTCATGGCCGAAAATCCGGACATCACCGTCGTTCTCGACAACGTGTCCTATCAGGTCGTTCAGGAACAGCTGCCGATCACGCTCGAAGCCGGCGAAGGCCCGGACATCGCCCGCGTGACCAACCTCAAGGAACTCTCTCCGCACTGGCTCGACCTGACGCCCTATGTCGCCGACCCGGATTACTGGAAGGCCAATTACGGCGCCCAGGCCGACTGGATGCGTCCCGACGGTTCCGATGCCATCACCGGGTTCATGACCCAGCTCACCTTGACGGGTGGATATGCCAACAAGACGCTGTTCGAGCAGGCCGGGGTGGACCTGCCGGGTGCCGGTGCGACCTGGGACGATTGGGTAGACGCGTCCGCCAAGGTTGCCGAAAGCCAGGGTTTGCCGGCGGCGTTCACGCTTGATCGTTCCGGTCACCGCCTGACGGGGCCGAGCATCTCCTTCGGCGCCAACTATATCGGCGCGGACGGCATGCCGGCGCCGATCGATGACGGCGTCAAAGCCTTCATCACCAAGCTGGTCAACTGGACCAATGAGGACAAGAACCTCAAGGATGTCTGGGTCAGCGCTGCTGGCTCGACCTATCGCGCCGGTGCCGATGATTTCATCAACGCCCAGCTGCCGTTCTACTATTCCGGAAACTGGCAGATCGCCAATTTCGCCTCCAAGATCGGCAATGCCTTCGACTGGGTGGCGACCGGAAGTCCGTGCGGCACGGTGGCCTGCACCGGCATGGCTGGCGGCGCCGGCCTGATGGCGGTCAAGTATACCGAGCAGCCCGAAGCCGTCGGCAAGGTGATGGATTATCTCGCCTCCGCCGAGATCGTGAAGGAGTTCTCGGAACGTACGCTGTTCCTGCCGGCCAACAAGGAAGTCGTTGCCGCGGGCAACATGGACTTCGTGACCGACGATCCGCAGGTCAAGGCCGCGCTTTCGGCTTTCGTCGCCGCTTCGGCTCATCAGTCGCCCGTCGCGGACGCACTGCCGGCCTGGAAGTGGTCGAATGCCTATTATGGCGCACTCGTCACCCGCACCAGCCAGGCAATGGCCGGCGAGTTGACGCTTGATCAGGCCTTCGAGCGCATGAACGGCGATATCGCCGAACAGGTGAAGCAGGCCAATCAATGAGCTCTGGTTTCGCAAACATGGCTGGCGCGGCATTTGCCGCGCCAGTGCGCTGGCTGGCGGCGGCATTGGATGTGCCGCTCAAGGCCTGGCAGCGGTTGACCGGGAAGGGGGGAATGATCACCTTCTTCCTGGCGCCGAACATGCTCGTGTTCGGCATCTTCGTTCTGATCCCGCTCGTCATCAATTTTGCCTATTCGGTCACCGGCGGTACAAAGCTGTTCCTGACCGACCGGTCTTTTGTCGGGACCGATCATTTCGAGCGCTTGCTGACCTGTGACGACTATGCCAGTCCGACCTCCTGCCGCGACGATCTGTTCTGGACCGCGGTATGGAACACGGCCCGTTTCGTCGTCATCCAGGTCACGACGATTTCCATCGTCTCCATGGGAACGGCCCTCATTCTCAATTCCAAGATCCGCGCGCGCGGTTTCTGGCGCGCCGTGTTCTTCTTTCCGGTGCTGCTGTCGCCGGTCGTGGTCGGCCTGATCTGGCGCTGGATCCTGCAACGTCAGGGCCTTTTGAATTTCATCCTGTTCGAACTCGATCTGAGCCAGGTCAACTGGCTGATGGAACGCAACTGGGCCTTCATCGCCGCCATCGGCGTCTCGGTCTGGGCGCATATGGGCTTTTACGCCCTCATTCTTCTTGCCGGGCTGCAGGCCATTCCGCGCGATCTTTACGAAGCGGCGGAGATGGACCGCACCAAGCCGGCGCGCGTCTTCTGGCGCATCACCCTGCCGCTCTTGTGGCCGAATCTTCTGGTCGTCATCGTTCTGGCGCTGATCCGCGCCGTGCAGATTTTCGACGAAGTCTACGTGCTGACGGGCGGCGGTCCGGGAACCTCGACCCTGTTCCTGACGCAATACATCTATGAGGTCGGCTTTGCTTCGATCCTCAGAAATCCCGGTCTGGCCTCGGCGGCTTCGCTGATGATGGGCGGCGTCCTGGTCTTCCTGACGCTTCTGCAACTGGGCCTGCAACGCTGGAGGGATCGGGCATGAAACTGATCAGCTTCCTTACGCGTCGGCGTGGCTATGGCGGCTCCTGGCACTGGACCGACATCGTCACCTATCTGTGGCTCGGCGCCGGCCTCATCCTGATGTTCGGTCCGGCTATCTGGTTGGTCCTTTCCTCGTTCAAGACGCCGGCCCAGCTCGCCGAGTTTCCGCCGACCATCCTGCCCTATGTCGCCGAAACCACGTCGGTCACCATTTCGGGAGAGGCGCGCGATCTGCCGCTCTACACGGTGGCGATGCCGGACGGCGCGACCCGGACCCTGGCCGAGATCAGGCGTGTCGGGACCGTTTCGACCATGGTCGATCCGGCCGAACCCGACACAATTATCAAGGTGCCGATCGCCGACCGCACGCCGATCCGAAAGATTGGTTTTGCCTGGGACAATTATGTCCAGCCGCTCAAGGCCTTCAATTTCGGCCAGTACTTATGGAATTCGGTCTTCGTGACGGTGATGGCAACGCTGATCACCCTCATCACCAATTCCATGGCGGCTTTCGCCCTGTCCAAATACGAGTTCCGGGGCCGCAATGCCGTGCTCTTGTTGATCATCGCCACGTTGATGATCCCGCTTTCGGTCAATCTGGTGCCGCTCTATTCGGTGATCTCGACTCTGGGGCTACAAAACACGCTCTGGGGCGTCATCCTGCCCACGGTGGCGACGCCGACCGGCGTCTTCCTGTTGCGCCAGTACATGCTGACCATTCCCGACGAACTGCTCGAGGCGGCACGCATGGACAAGGCCAGCGAATGGCAGATCTATTATCGCATCATCCTGCCGTTGACGGCGCCGGCTCTTGCGGTTCTGTCCATTTTCTCGGTCGTTTGGCGCTGGAACGACTTCCTCTGGCCATTGATCGTTCTGAGCCGCAAGGAGCTGTTCACCCTTCAGGTCGGGCTCAACACCTTCGCCGGCGAACTCAACGTGCAATGGCATTACATCCTGGCGATGACCGTCGCGACCATGATCCCGGTCGTGCTCGTTTTCGTCTTCCTGCAGCGATTCATCACCACCGGAATCGCTGGAACCGGTCTGAAGTGAGGGCCTCATGATGGACAAGATTAGACTTGAGGGTCTCTACAAGCGTTTCGGCCTGCATGAAGTGCTGACCGATATCAATCTCAGCGTGGGGGAAGGCGAACTGGCCGTCTTCGTCGGACCGTCCGGTTGCGGCAAGTCGACCCTTTTGCGGCAGATCTCCGGTCTGGACAAGCCGAGCGCCGGACGCGTCTTCATCGACGGCAAGGACGCCACGAACGTCACCGCCGCCGATCGCGGCCTGGCCATGGTCTTTCAATCCTATGCGCTTTATCCGCATATGACGGTGAAGCAGAATCTCGCCTTCGGCCTTCAGAACATGAAGATGCCGAAAGAAGAGATCGCGCGCCGTATTGCCGATGTCACCCGCATGCTGGAAATCGAACCGCTGATCGCGCGCCGGCCGGGGCAATTGTCCGGCGGCCAGCGCCAGCGCGTCGCCATCGGGCGTGCGATCGTGCGCGATCCCACCGCCTTCCTGCTCGACGAGCCGCTATCCAATCTCGATGCGGAACTGCGCGTTTCGATGCGGGCCGAACTGGCGGCACTGCATGCCAGGCTGGGCGCGACGATGATCTACGTCACCCACGACCAGATCGAGGCGATGACCCTGGCCGACCGCATCGTCGTTCTGAGGAATGGCAAGATCGAACAGGTGGCCCCGCCGCTCGAACTGTTTGACCATCCGGTCAACCGGTTCGTTGCCGGGTTCATCGGCACGCCGAAGATGAATTTCCTCACGATCGAGGATGCCAAACCGCTTCTCGGCGCATCGACGCCGGCGGGAGCGGTCACGGTCGGCGTCAGGGCGCAACATCTTCGCAAGGCCGAAAAGGGAATCGATCTCAAGGTGACACTGGTCGAGGCGCTCGGTACCGAGACGATCGTTCACGGCACGCTGGCCTCCGGCCAGCAGCTCCTCGCCACTGTTGTCGGCAATCTGAAGATCGCGCCCGGCGAAAACCTGACGCTCGGCACCACGCCCGATCAGCTTCACTTCTTCGATGCCGAAGACAGGCGGGTCGAGGTCTGATCCGCCAAGTCGGTTTGTCCGCCTGGAGCGTTCCGTTTGCCGCGCTACTCGTCGATGTCGTCCGGTTCGCCCAGAGCCAGACGTTCGGTTTCGGTCGGTATGCCGTCGGAGGCGGTTTCGATAAGCTGCACCTTTTCGCGCGCGCACAATTCCCGAAGAGCCGGCGAGGGGATCCTGTCGGTTACGAAGACGTCGACATCGCGCAAATGCCCGATCCGCGTCGAGGCACGCCGGCTGAATTTGCTGGAATCGGCGACGAGAACGATGGTGCGCGCATTGGCGATGATCGTTTTCGTCACTTCGATCTCGCGAACGTCGAAATCGAGTAAGGCTCCGTCGGCATCGATGGCCGAGACCCCGATAATGGCGAAATCGACCTTGAAGTTATGGATCAGATCGATGGCGAACGAGCCCATGATGCCCCCATCCGAGCGCCGGATCGGGCCACCCGCGAGGATGACGTCGATTCCCTCGAGCGGGTAAAGCATTGTGGCCACGTGCAGATTGTTGGTGATCAGCAACAATCCCATGTGGTGCATCAGCGCGTGGGCGACTTCTTCGGTCGTCGTGCCGATATTGAGAAAAAGCGATGAATTGCTCGGAACGAGTTCCGCCGCCGCCTGTCCGATCTCCCGTTTCTCGTTTTCCGCGATCGACCGGCGTGCCTGATAGGCCAGATTTTGAACACTCGACGCGATGACCGCTCCACCGTGGACCCGGTCGAGAAGCCGTCTTTCGCTGAGTTCTTTCAGGTCTTTTCTGATTGTCTGAGGCGATACGCCGAAATGAACTGAAAGATCCTCAACGTTTACCCGGCCCGTCTTGCGCGCGAGGTCCATTATCTCTTGCTGACGCGCCACTTGCATCGCTATGCATCTTTCGTTGTGTGGCAAGCATATACTGCTTTTTTGCGGTACCTGACAATATCGCCGGCTCCGGCGTCCCAGATGTTGGTCAGCCGCGGGCATATGCGCGCTTTCCGGATTTGGAATCTGCGAAGCGGTTCCCGCTTGTTTCACGGATTTCGCTTCGCTTTCGATTCCACGATTAGCATCGTGACCTTCCGGAAATGCTCCCGAATTTGCCGGTATGTTCATGGCTATCGGTCCTGTCACGGGCGTCAATTCGTCTGAACAAGGGTCCGATGCACCGCATCATGCCAGCCCTCGACACGCCGCTTGCGCAGTTCGGTGTCCCATTCCGGCTCGAAACGGGTGCCCGTTTCCGCATTCGTGGCGAACGAATCCGTTTCGCTCCAGAATCCCGACTGCAATCCCGCCAGCCACGCCGCGCCAAGAGCCGTGGTTTCGAGGTCTTCCGGCCGTTCGATCGGTGCGCCGAGAACGTCGCTGAGCCGTTGCATCGTCCAGTCCGACGCCGTCATGCCGCCATCGACCCGAAGGATGGTTTCGCCCTTGTCGTTACCGCAATCCTTGTGCATCGCGTCGATGAGATCCCAGGTCTGGAAGCACACCGCCTCGAGTGCGGCGCGGGCAAGTTCGGAACGGCCGGTATTCCGGGTTAGGCCGAAGACGGCGCCGCGTGCGTTGGCATCCCACCAGGGGGCGCCGAGCCCGACGAAGGCAGGCACCATGTAGATGTCGATATCGGTGTCCGACCCCGCTGCCAGATCGCCGACTTCGCTGGCCGTCTCGATGATCTTGAGGGCATCCCTGAGCCATTGCACCACGGCACCGGCCATGAAAATGGAGCCTTCCAGCGCATAGGTCGTCTTGCCGCTCAGCCGATAGGCGATCGTCGAGATCAGACGGTTTTCCGACTGAACGCAGCGTTCGCCGGTGTTGATGAGCACGAAACACCCGGTGCCATAGGTGGATTTCACCATGCCCGGCTTGAAGCATTTTTGCCCGATGACGGCGGCTTGCTGATCCCCGGCGACGCCGCGAATGGGGATGGCGGCGCCGAAAACCTGAGGATCGGAAACGCCGAATTCGGCAGCGCAATCAAGAACTTCTGGCAAAACCGACATGGGCACCGACAGCGCCTGGCACAGGTCCTTGTCCCAATCTCCGGTGCGGATGTTGAAAAGCAGCGTCCGGCTGGCGTTGGTCGCGTCGGTAACGTGCCGGGCGCCGCCGGTCAGACGCCAGATCAGAAAACTGTCGATCGTGCCGAAGGCGATGCGCCCATCTGAGGCGCGCGCGCGTGCGCCCGGAATGGCATCGAGCAGCCATGCGAGCTTGGTGCCCGCGAAATAGGGATCGAGCAACATGCCGGTGCGCTCGCGCACCATCGGTTCGATCCCGGTTCTGCGCAATGCCTCGCACTGGCCGGCCGTCCGCCTGTCCTGCCAGACGATGGCGCGCCCGAGCGGTTTGCCGGTCTCCCGATCCCAGATCAGCGTCGTTTCGCGCTGGTTGGTGATGCCGATCCCGGCGATGTCATGAGCCGAAAGTCCGGCCTTGTCGATGGCGCTTTTGCAGCAGGAAACGACGCTTTCCCAGATCTCTTCCGGATCGTGTTCCACCCAGCCGGGGGCGGGGAAATATTGCGTGAATTCCTGTTGGACGCTGGTGACGGGGGTCAGCCGGGAATCATAGATGATGGCGCGAGACGAAGTGGTGCCCTGGTCGATCGCCAGAATGTAATCGGGCATGGTCGGTTTCTCCTCCTGGACCAAAACGATGATCGGGTGGACGCCATGCTGACTGGTGATAACGGACGGTGTGGACCGCGTCCGGCGGTTTCGATCCGGTCCGATGTTCTGCGAAGTTCAAGCTCCGGATGATGGAACAGGACGTCCTTGGCCGTTTTTGTCCGTTCGCATGCGAAGGCAAATGCGATCCCGGTGTCAGGATATGCCGTCGAAAACAGGTGACGGGGCCGGAAACCTGAGTTCTTCTCAAGAACGGACGGGGAGTGTTGGGCTTGCAACGCCTTGCGGACAAAGCACATTTCAGCCTCCTCACGCTGAGATGTCGTGTTCGCCGCTCGCTGTTGATGTCACGATCCACTGTCATGAAATTCGGAATGACAGCTTGCTGCCGTAGCAGCACCCTCATGCTGTATTCCTTCTCCCCTCATTCGTATTTTTTCGGAAAATGACGAAAAGGGCAATATCAAGTTTCGGTTTTGCGCGTCTCCTTGTTGTGACACATGGTAACGCTGGTGTGGTCCGAAACCGTCACGCGACGGGCATGCCGCCTTTCACAGCGGCAATGCCTCCTGGGTGTCGGCGCAAAAGACGTGCAGCCTGTCGGGCTTGACGCACAGGGTGGCCGTCTCGCCGTTACGGATGTGCGGTCGATCCCTGAGACCTGCCACGATGCTGGTTCCGGCGACATCAAGCGTGGTCAGGACCTCGGCGCCGGTCGGTTCGACGAGGCTGACGGCGCCGGTGACCGAGGGACCGGTATCGCCGATGAACATGTCTTCCGGCCGCATGCCGAGAAGAACCGCGCGTCCCGGTTTCAGCCGGTTTGCCAGCGGGAACAGGGCGCCGTCTGCCAAGGCCACATGCGTGTCGTTGGCCACCGTCGCGGGCAGGATGTTCATGGCCGGCGAGCCGATGAATGTGGCGACAAACAGGTTGGCGGGATGGTCGTAAAGCTCGAGCGGCGAGCCGATCTGGGAAATGTAGCCGCCGTTCATGACGATGATCTTGTCGGCCATGGTCATGGCTTCGATCTGATCGTGGGTGACGTAGACGGTCGTCGTTTCGAGCCTTTGATGCAGTGTTTTGATTTCGGCACGCATCTGCACGCGCAATTTGGCGTCGAGATTGGACAGCGGTTCATCGAACAGGAAAACCGCCGGATCGCGCACGATGGCCCGTCCCATGGCGACGCGCTGACGCTGGCCACCGGACAACTGCCCCGGATAGCGGTCGAGCAGGTCGCCGAGCCCGAGGATCCCCGCCGCTTCGGCCACCTTCCTGGCGATGACGTCCTTGGGCTGCTTGTTGAGAAAAAGCGGAAAGCCCATGTTTTTCTCGACCGTCATATGCGGATAAAGCGCATAGGACTGGAACACCATGGCGATGTTGCGTTCCTTGGACTTGAGATCGTTGACCACCTTGTTATCGATGGCGATCTCGCCGGCGGTGATGTCTTCCAGCCCGGCCAGCATGCGCAAAAGCGTCGATTTTCCGCAGCCGGACGGCCCGACCAGCACGGCGAACTCGCCGTTCGAAATGCCGAAGTCGAGGCTATGAATGACCCTCAGGGCACCGAAGTCCTTGACGACGGACGTGAATTTGACTTGCGCCATGGATAGTCTCCACTTTCGACCGGGACCGCGACCAACGCCATTCACCTCGGCGGCGCGCAAACCCATGTCCTGTTGGTGTTGGGCGGGGCGGTCGGACAACCCGGTCCGCGCCGCCCCGCCGAAAGGTGTCAGCCCTTGACCGCGCCGGCCAGAAATCCGCTCATGACGCGCCGTTGCGTCAAAAGGAAAAGCAGGATGATTGGCACGCAGGTCAGCGTCGCCAGCGCCATGGTCGCCTGAAAGTCGATCCCGTATTCGGTGTTGAGCGACAAGAGCGCCACCGGCAGGGTGTAGTTTTCCGGGCCGGTGGAAATGATCAGCACCTGCAGCCATTGTTTCCAGTTGAGCAGGGCGGCGATCAGGCCCGCCGTCATGAAGACGGGCGCCGCGATCGGCATGATGACATAGCGGAAGGCCTGGAATTCGCTGGCACCGTCGACGATCGAGGCGTTGATCAATTCGCCCGGAATGGTGCGGAAAAACTGCACGAAGATGAAAAAGACCAGCGGGATGATGGCGATCGACAGGATAATGCCGGTGTAGGTGCCTAAGAGCCCCAGATAATACATGACGAAATAGAGCGGAATGACCAGCAGCATGTTGGGATACATGATCGTCAGGAAGAACGAGGCCTGAATGGTCGGAAAGAGCGGCAGCTTGGGCGCGCGATAAAGGGCATAGGCGCCGAGCGCCATGACGAGGACGCCGACCACGGTCGCGCCGAGCGTGATCCACAGCGAGTTCATGACATAGCTCGAAAGCGGCAGGCCGCCGAGACGCAGGATCTTGGTATAGGCGGTCAGGCGCCACTCCTCCGGCCACAAGGCCAGCGGGTTGGACAACACCGCTTCCTGCGTCCGGAACGAGGAGATCACCATCCAGTAGAACGGATAGATGAAAAACAGCGAGACAAGGCTTGCCGCACCATATGCGGCCAGCTTCAAAAGGAAGCGTTTCATCGGTAATCGCTCCTGTTGATGAAGTGGAAGACGCCGAAGGTTAAAAGCGCGACGGCGATAAAAAGCACGGTCGCCATGGCGGTCGCCTGGCCGTATTGCGCGCTGTCGAAACGCGTGTAGGCGTAATAGGAAACAAAATTCGTCGCGAAGTTCGGGCCGCCCTTGCTCATGATCATCACCACGGTGAAGGTCTTGAGAAATTCGATCAGCGCATAGACCGTGTTGACCACGATCGCCGGCCGAAGCTGCGGGATGATCACATAGCGGAAGTTCTGCCAGCGCGACGCCCCGTCGATTTGCGCCGATTCCGAAAGGCTCTTGTCGAGCAGTTGGAAATTGGTGAGGAAAATCAGAGTGTAAAGGCCGACGTGATGCCAGAGTTCCGCGATGACGAGCGTGAAGAACGCCGTCACCGGCGTGGTGATTCCGGCAAAAGGCGGCAGGCCGAGATCCAGGAGCACGGCGTTTACGACGCCGAAATCCTGGTTGAACATCCATTTCCACACGATGTAGCCGGCGACTTCCGGGGTGATGACCGGCATGAAGACGGCGAGTTTGAAGAAGGTTCCGCCATGCGTGATGATCGGGTTGCTGAGCAAAAGCGCCAGCGCCAGAGCCATCGCCACGTTCAGGACCACCGCGACAATGGTGTAAACAAGCGTCAGCCACAATGAGTTGAGAAACATCGCGTCGGTCAGGATGGTGCGGAAATTGTCGAGACCCACAAAGACCGGTTTGTCGCTGAGCGCCGTGTAGGATTCGGTAAAGGCGAGATAGATGCTTTGCGCGATCGGCCAGATGCCGAACAGGATGGATAAAAGCGCGAAAGGCAGAATGAAAAGATAAAGGACGCTGTGTCCACGGGCGAGCCGCATCCGCATTCGCAGCGTGTCGCCGAACGTGACCGCAAGCGGCGGTTCAATCGCTGATTGCATGTTTCCTGGCACTCCCGTTTCTTCCAGCTCTCATCACGCACGCCACGGCCGAAACACGCCGGGGCCTTGCGGGCCCCGGCATCCCGTCGCCGGCCTCCACCATGCGATCGTTTCGGATGGGGAGGTCATGGTGGAGACCGCTTCGGTTACTTCTTGAGTTCGGCGTCGGCCTTGGCCTGGAGCTTGGCCGCGGTTTCGGCGAACCAGGCCGCCCAGTCTGCCGGCGGATTGGCGATCGCGCCACTCAGTTCGACGTAGTAATCGTCGACCAGCGCCGGATACCAAGCATAGCTTGATGCCATGAAATCGTCGGTCTGCATCGGGTACTTGCCGTTGACGAAATTGACGAGGCTCGGCGTGACCCCGGACGTGTCGAGATCGCTGCGGACGATGCCGCCCATGCGTTCGAGCGAATCCTGTTGCTGTTGTTTGCCGACGATGCTGGCGACGAATTCCTTGGCCAGATCGACGTTCTTGCCGTTGCACGGAACCGACATGCCGCGAACCGTACCGACGAGCATGGCGCCGTCGACGCCCGCATCGAAGCTCGGCAGCGGCCCGACGACGTAATCGCCCATAAGGGCTTCCTTGTCCCACTTGCCGACATTCCAGTTGCCGACACGGAAAAAGCCGACGCGTCCGCCTTCGATGAGCTGATACATGTCGGTGAAAGTGTGGTTGATCGTGTCCGGGGCGACCAGCTTGTAGTCGGTGTAGACCTTCAGATATTCCGCGGTCGGCAGGGAAACGGCGGGATCGGCAATGGTGATCTGGCCGTTTTCGTCCATCAGATCGTGCGGCGCGCGGTTGCCGCCCATGGCGAACAGCTTGGTGCCGGCGCCAATCAGCGAGCCGGACCCACCGCCCTGCAGCGCAAAGCCATAGGTGTCGTCCTGCCCGTTGCCGTCCGGGTCCTCGTTCTGGAAACGCTCCGCGATGCGCAGCATTTCGGGCCAGGTTCTGGGATAGTCCTCGCCGAGCTTTTCAAGCCAGCTCTTGCGGGCGCCCCAGGCGGTGATGACGCGCTGGAACGGCATCATGACGACGTGTCCGTCATAGGTGCCGGCGGTCAGGTCGCCGTCGGTGATGAAGGACCGGTCGTCCTCGGGCAAGCCGTTAACGAGGTCCGACAGATCGCAAAGCTTGCCGGTCGATTGCTGAACCGTCGCCAGGCGATTGTTGTCGTTGAACAGAATGTCGGGACCGGTTTTGGTGTTGACCGCCGCAATCGATTTTGAAAACCACTGTTCCGTCGGCATGGTGACCGACCGCACGGTGACGTCGGGATGGGTTTTCTGGAACTCCGTCGCCATGGCATCGATCAGCGCCAGGCCGTCATCACCCTTGTCGTGCCAGATCACCAGCTCGGTGGCTCCGACCCAGCTCGTGGACATCAGCAAAGCCGCCACAAGCGCGAGCCCGGATTGAATATGCATTTTTCTCATCGTTTCCTCCCAAAGGGATCAGCCCGCATTTTTGCGGTCCTGCCAAGCAATGAATGGCAAAAGATGATTGCGAAGTCAACTCAAATTGCGTATATAACGAAACACAGCGTTAGTTTACGCAACAAACGACACGAAGCAACGGGAGCGATGGCATGAGCGCACACTCAAAGGATGCCGCTGGCGAGACGCCGAGCGTCAACATGCGCGATATTGCGAAAGCGGCTGGCGTTTCCGTTTCCACGGTCTCCCGGGCCTTGCGCCAGTCGAAGGGCGTCAGCGATCAGGTGCAGCGCGAAATCTCGGATATCGCCGCCAGCATGGGCTATGACGGGCCGAGTTCGGCCCTGGCGAAGCTGGCGACCAAGATCTACATCCTGTTTCCCATCGATTTTTCATCGACCGACGCCGGTGGCTTCTATCAGGAGATCATCACCGCGCTCGAAGAGGAGTTCGATAACGAGGGCGTTCCGGTCGAGGTGGTGTTTCTCGAACACGGCGCGGACAATGCCGAGCGCATCAGGACGCTGAGCGAGCGGCATGAAAAGACCGGATTCGTGCTCATCGGCGTCGACGATCCGAGAATTCTCGAAATCGCCGGCGATCTGCCGCCGATCCTTCTGGCCAACCAGACGGATCCGCAAATGCGCGTCGATTCCATTACGCCGGCCAATCAGCAGGGCGGCTATCTGGCGACGCGGCACCTGCTCGATCTCGGTCACCGGCGCATTCTGCACCTCACGTCATTGCGGCGGTCGACCATTCGCGACCGGATGATCGGATATCGTGCCGCGCTTGCCGATTTTGGCTGCGATTTCGATCCCGATCTCGTGCTCGACGTGGAAAACATGCACGCCCCCGATGGCGCCGTGGCCATTGCCAAAGTGCTGGAAGAGGGGAAACTCGATTTTACCGCCATTTTTTGCGCCAACGACCTGCTCGCCGCCGGCACGATTTCGGCGCTTTTGCGGGCCGGACGTAAAGTACCGGATGATTGCGCGGTCGTCGGCTTCGACAACACGCGCATTACCGCCCGCTACAAGCCGGGCCTGACGACGATGGCCGTCGATCTCAGCGAACTCGGCCATTATGGCGCCCGGCGACTTCTTGAGCGCATGCAGAACCCAAACATGGCGTCCTTGACGATGCTCGTCGGCTGCCAGCTCATCCAGCGGGAATCGACCGGCGCCCGGATTATCCGAGAGGGAACCAGCAAATGATCGATATCAGCGATCTCATCGATGCCGCATACCAAACGGTCAAACAGGCCGAGATCGAACCGGGCCATTACTGTCGCCATGTCGGCGCCCTGGCTGCCGATCGCCACGACAACCCCTATGGGTGCGCCGATGCCGCCAATATCCTTTATACGATCAACGCCTTTCCCCGGGACGGCGAAATGCGTGAGGCTTTTGTCGATGCCCTGAACGGGTTGCAACAGGAAGACGGGCTCTGGCGCGAAGCCACCCATCACCCGATCCATACCACCGCCCATTGCATCGCCGCCCTGGAGCTTTTCGACGCCGGCCCCGCCCGTCCGCTTATGGCCTTGGCCGATTTGCGCGATCCTATACGCATGGAAGCTTTCCTCGACGCGCTGCCATGGCGTGAAAACCCCTGGCGGGCCTCGCATCAGGGCGCCGGGCTCCACACGGCGCTGACCCTCTCCGGCGACGCAACAAAAGCGTGGCGCGAAGCCTATGTTGCGTGGTTTGCGCAACAAGCCGATCCCGAAACGGGATTCTGGCGGCGCGGATATATCGATCCGGTGGAACACGAGGGCACCCGCACGATTTTTCCGCATCTGGCCGGTTCGTTTCACTATCTGTTCGCCATGCAATACGAACGGGCGCCGCTGGTCTATCCCGACAAGGTGATCGATTCCTGCCTGGCCCTTCAGGCCGAAGATGTGTTTCCGCTCGGCCGGACCATCGGATTTGCCGAGATCGATTGGGTTTATTGTCTCAATCGGGCCAGCCGGCAAACCGCGCATCGTTTCGATGAACGCACCGCGGCGCTGACATCGTTTGCCGAAAAATACGCCGATTATCTCAGGGCCGTCATGACAAAACGCGACCCGGCCACGAAGGACCTGCACCTGTTGTTCGGGGTGCTGTGCGCGCTTGCCGAATTGCAGATGGCCCTGCCGGGTTTCATCCGGACCGAAAAACCGCTTCGCCTCGTTCTGGACCGCCGGCCTTTCATCTGACCCGGCATACGCCGACCTTCCCATCACGTAAGGACTGATCATGACTGCAATCGCAATGGATGACGATACGATCCATTGGGTGGACGAAGCCCGTAGCCAGGCGCGCAGGAAAATCCTCCGACTGGTTCACAATGTCGGTCCCGCCTTTTTGCACGCCACCGACAAAGGGCGGTATGTCGCCGAACCGGACTGGTGGTGGACCTCCGGTTTCTGGCCGGGCCTCATTCGTCTTGCGTCCGACGGAGACGAAGAGCTCAACGGGATCGCCGATATCGCCGAAGACAGGCTGTTCGGCATCCTTCAGAACGACGGTTTTTTCCAATTGCATCACGATGTCGGCTTTCAGTTCGTGCCGACTGCCGTCATGCGGTTCAGGCAAACGGGCAGTCCGGAAGCCAGACGGAGGGGCGTGATCGCCGCCCAGATACTGATGGGGCGCTTCAATCCCGCAAGTGGCGTGATCGAGGCCTGGAACGGTAAAGACAATCGGGGCATTTCGATCATCGACACGATGATGAACTTGCCGCTGTTGTTCTGGGCGTCCGAAACGACGGGCGAACCGCGTTTCGCCAATGTTGCTGTAACGCACCTCGAAACGGCAATTCCCGCCTTCGTTCGTGAAGATCATACGGTCCACCACATCGTTCGCTTCGATCCCGAAAAGGGCGGCAGGATCGAAGCGCTGGGCGGTCAGGGTTATGCCCCGCAAAGCGCCTGGGCGCGCGGGCAGGCCTGGGCGATCTACGGTCTTGCCATCGCGGCACGCTATACGGGCGTGGCGGACTATCGGGTCCTGTCGCGCGCCATTGCCGACCGTTTTCTCGATCTCAATGCGTTGCATGGCGTGCCGCCCTGGGATTTCCGCGCGCCCGATGCGGCGACGGCGGTACGCGACAGCTCGGCTTCGGCCATTGCCGCCTGCGGACTCCTGGAACTGTCGGCGCTGGGCGATCCTTCGGCGCGGGAACAGGCAGAAGAGCTGCTGAGGATCCTGAGCGAACGGAGCGCGACAGTCGATGACGATAAAGAAGATGGCCTTTTGAAAAACGCCACGGCCAATCTTCCGGCCGGTTATGGCGTCGATGCCAGTCTGATCTATGGCGATTATTTCTTTTTCGAGGCGCTGAACCGTCTCGGGGGCGGGGCGACCTGCTGGTAAACGCTGCCGCAGACTCGTCGGAACCCTTTGGGATTCTTTGCCGTCCGATCGATGCGAGATCGCGCGCGCTTGCCGTGGGAAAGACATGGCGGGAACAGTCCGGACCATCCGGTTCGACCAAGCCGAACGACATGCCCGGCAAGCTGCAGGTCGGCGGTGTGTTCAGGCTTCGGACAAGAGCGCGGCGCTCTTGATGAGGGCGTGAACCCTGTCGCCCGTTTTAAGCGCGAGTGCGTCGCAGGATTTGCGGGTGATGTGGGACAAAAGAACCGCACCGTCCCCGGCAGGACCAATCGCAAGAAAAACGGTCACCTGATGTTTGCCGGCCGGCTGGATGTCGATGATACGGGCGGAGGGGGCATTGAGAATACTGAGACCTTCGGGCAGAGGCGGCCGGCAGAGCGCGACATCGGACGCGACGATGCGCAGGCGATGGCGGGATCCGGTTTCGCCGACTGCGCCGGGAACGAAGAATACCGTGTCGTTGACCCGTAACGAGGTCAGCCCATAGTCCGGATCATGAGCCGCAACCGTGCCGACAAGAACCGAGGCGGCATCGGGCTGGCGGGCGAACGGCAGGTCGGGATCGGCAAGAAGGGATTCGGTCGGCCCGCTGGCACGCACATGGCCCGTTTCCATCAGCACCATGCGGTCGGCAAGGCGTTCGACTTCGGCGATGTCGTGGCTGACGTAAAGGATCGGGATGGCCAGCTCGTCATGCAGCCGCTCCAGATAGGGCAGGATGTCGTTCTTGGCGAAACGGTCGAGACTGGCGAGCGGCTCGTCCATCAACAGGATTTCGGGCGCGGACAGAAGCGCCCGGCCGATCGCTACCCGCTGGCGTTCACCACCCGACAGATGGCCCGGCGCCCTGTCGAGCAGGGCGTTGAGGCCCAACAGACCGGCGACCTCTTCGACATCGAGTCCGCTTTGCGCCCTGGCCCGTTTCTGCCCGTAAACGAGATTGGCCCTCACTGACATGTGGGGAAAAAGACTGGCTTCCTGAAAGACGTAACCGAGCGGCCGGCGATGGGTGGGGACACTGTCCGCGCCGTCCTGCCAGACCGCGCCGTTGACGACGAGATAGCCGTCCGGCAGGCGGTCGAGACCGGCAATGCATCTCAAGACTGTGGTCTTGCCACAGCCCGACGGGCCAAACAGCGCCGTCACGCCGCGTGCCGGGCAGGTAAAATCCACATCGAGGTTGAAGCGTCCGCGTCGTCCGCGAAACCGTGCTTCAATGGCGTTGCCGGATCGGGCTGGGGGCATGGGACTCTACCGTCCTAAACGCGCCGGAAGCGCAGGCGGCGTTCGGTCAGCATGGTGATGAAAATGACCAGGAACGAGAAAACGACCATGCCGGCGGCAAGAATGTGCGCCTTGTCCCATTGCAGCATTTCCACATAGTCGTAAATCGCCACCGACAGGACCTTGGTCTCGCCCGGGATGTTGCCGCCGATCATCAAGACGACGCCGAATTCTCCCACGGTATGGGCAAACCCGAGCACAGAGCCGGTGATGAGCCCGGACCGCGCCAGTGGCAGCGCGACGGAAAAGAAGCTGTCGAGAGGCGAGGCCCTGAGCGTGGCGGCGACTTCGAGCGGCCGGTCGCCGATGGCTTCGAAGGCGTTGCGGACCGGTTGGACGAAAAAGGGCAGCGAATAGATGACCGAACCGACGACCAGGCCGGGAAAGGTGAAGGGCAGGGTGGTGCCGAAAAGCGCCTGCGCCGCCCGGCCGACCGGACTGGCCGGTCCGAGTACGAGCAGCAGATAGAAGCCGAGCACCGTCGGCGGCAGGACCAGCGGCAGCGTCACGATGGCACCGACCGCTTCTTTCCACCAGCCCTTGGCGCGGGCGAGTCCCCAGGCGATCGGCGTTCCGATGAGCAACAGGAAGAACGTGGTGACGAGGGCGAGCTTCACCGTCAGCATGACCGCTTCCAACATCGGCTCACCCTCCTTCTGGCCCCTCGGTGCTTAATCTGTGCCGTAGCCGTAGGACGCGATGATCGCGCGCGCGGCATCCGAGTTCAAAAAATCGAGAAAAGCGGTCGCAGCGGGGTTGTTCGCACCCTTGACCAGCAGCACCGCATCCTGGCGAATCGGCGTGTAAAGATCGGTCGGCACGATCCATTGCGAGCCGGCCGTGTCGGCAATCACCTGCGACAGGGCGATGAAGCCGAGCGCGGCGTTTCGGGTGGCGATAAATTGTAGGGTCTGGGAAATGTTGTCGCCCTGAACGAGCTTCGGCTCCAGGGAGGCGTAGACCCCGAGCGCCTTCATCGCTTCGACGGCGGCGGCGCCATAGGGCGCGGTTACCGGATTGGCGATGGCGATCTTGCCGAAAGTGCCGGTCTTGAGCACATCGCCCTTGTCGTCGACCATGCCAGGATCGGCGCTATAGAGCACAATCTGGCCGATCGCATAGGTGAAACGGCTTCCATCGACCGCTAAACCTTCGTCGATCGCCTTGGCGGGTCGCGCGTCATCGGCGGCCAGAAAGGCATCGAACGGCGCGCCGTTGGCGATCTGGGCATAAAGCTTGCCGGTCGAGCCGAAAATGAGCACGGCGTCGTGTCCGGTCGCTTCGTTGAAGGCCGCCGCGATCTCGGTGGCGGCGGTCGTAAAATTGGCCGCAACCGCAATCCGCGTTTCGTCCGCCAGTGAGACGGACGTCCCAAAACCGGCGCCGAGGGCAAGTCCGAGCGCCAGGGCTGGCAGGCGCGAAAAACCGGTTTTGGTCATGATCGTCGTCCTTTGGAAAAATGACCGCGATTCAGTCGACGCCGAGGATGATCTGAGAGGCTTTGATCAGGGCGCAGTCTTTGTCGCCGGATTTGAAGCCGAGCGTTTCCGCACTTTGCCTGGTGATGATGGCGACCAGCGTCTTGCCGCAAGCAGGTCGAAACGCGCGCCACCTGCCTTCTGGCCGAATTGACCGGGAAAGGCGCGGACAGGTCTGACGGCGCTTGCGGACATCGACACGAGACCCTTCCCTTGTCTTTTGCCGGGAATTTCGCAAACGAAGATGCAGTGCGCAAAGCGATGCACTGCCGTCCGTCCGGGTCTGCCGAAGGCTTCGCTTGGCCCCCTCCCCATCGAAGGAGAGGGAAGCCAGCGGAGAGGTCGTCGAATGGCAATGCGCCTCAGTGCATTTCCTCGTAGCGTTCCAGCTCGGAAGTGTACCAGGCGGTGCCGCGGGTAGCGCTGCCCAGTTGCTGGAAGAGTTCGGCTTCGGCGGTTTCGGGCAGAAGCGCCTCGAACACGTCCCAGCCGGCTGCGTCCGGATTGTTGCGGAAGCCGAGCACCTGGCCGTGAAGCCCGGTGATCATCGGCACCAGAGCGCCTGAATAGACGGTCGGCACTTCGATCTTGATGCGGCGGATCGGCTGCAGAACCTTCGTGCCAGCCTCTTCCAGCGCTTCCTTGACGCCAGCCTTGCCGGCGGTCTGGAAGGCGAAGTCGGAGCTGTCGACGGCGTGATACTTGCCGTCCTTGAGGGTGACGCCGATATCGACGACGATGTGGCCGTGCGGACCTTCATCGAGCGCGGCGCGGGCACCGGCCTCGACGGAAGGAATGTAGTTGCGCGGCACCGTGCCGCCCTTGATCACTTCGTTGAAGGTGAAGCCGCTGCTGCGTTCGAGCGGCACGATGTCCATGACCACGTCGGCGAACTGGCCGGCGCCGCCGGACTGCTTGCGGTGACGATAGTGCTTGTCGATAACCGGCTTGGACAGCGTTTCGTGCAGAGCCGGTTCGAGCTGCTCGGTGGTGACTTCGACGCCGAAGATTTCGTTGAGCTTTTCGACGACGCGCCGCTGATGCAACGGACCCTGGGTCGAAAGGACGGCCTTGCCCGAACGCGGGTCCTGCGACATCACCATGCCCGGATCGATTTCGAGGAGCCGTGCCAGCGCGGTGGACAGGCGTGCATCGTCGCGTTCGCTGGCCGGGGCGAGCAGGTTGCGGAAGGTCGCCGCGCGCGGCTTGGCCCATTCGGGCACGTCGAGCGTTCCATCGCGGCCGAAAAGCGGTGCGGTGATGGTCAGATGATCGGACTTGACCGCCACGCCGATATCGCCGGCCGAGAGCGTCCCCAGCGACGTGCGGGTGTCGAGGTCGACGATGGACCCGATGGTGTCGTCCGCCATCGCCGTGCCGGCGCCGACGCCGTCGACCAGGGCGCGCAACACCACGGTTTTGCCCAAGTGCTTGACGTTATCGGCAAAGGCACCGATCGCCACCGCGGACTCATCGAGACCAAGCCGCGCCTTGAGGGTCGCAATGTCCGGCGCTTCGTGGCGCAGGGATTTCATCAGGCGGAACAGCCCGTTATTGTGGGAGGCTGCGCCCAGGAATGCCGGAATGAGGCTGTGGTTCTGCAAGGCCTTGGTTGCCACGCCGTAAAGCTCGTCGGGCAGGGGCTTTTTGTCCTCGATCAGTTCCTCAAGCAGCTTGTCGTCGAAATCGGCGAGGTGATCGAGCAGTTCGGCCCGGGCTTCCTGCTCGCGATCCTGTGTGGACTGAGGCAATTCGACGAGCGAAGACCGCTGACCTTCATGATACTGCCAGGCCCGCTCGGAGATGAGATCGACGGCGCCGACAATGGCGCTGCCGTCGCGGATCGGAACCTGGCGCAGCACGATGGCATGATTGGAATAGGCCTGCAGGGCTGCCGTGATATCGGCGGTCCGGTCGGTCGCGATGTCCATCTTGTTGATGTAGATGTAGGTCGGCAGCCCGGATTCTTCGAGCAGTCTCAGATAGGGTCCGGCCAGCACGGCGGCGTCGGTTTCGGCCGGCACGCAGAGCACGGCGGCATCGGACGCCATGAGGGCGGGAGGAATGAGCGGCAGGTTGTGTGTGCCACCGGGGCAGTCGAGAACGGCCCAATCCTCGCCCATGAAGCTGAAACGCGTTACCGCGGCTTCGCCGTAAAGTTCAAGCCGACGCGGCTTTTCACCCTCAATGGTGGCAAGCGCCTCGGCAAGCGTTGTTTTGCCTGCCTGTGATGGCCCCAAAATCGATACAACTCTCATACGACTAGCCTCCCCAGTCTTTGGTTTCGCCGCTTGGGCGCTCTTGGTTGGCACCACACTAACCGGAATGATTCCATTCCGTCACGCCGTGCCGGACGCTTTTGCCGCGGCTCACTGCCGCTTCTTTGTCACACAGCTTACGTAATATGCAGCCGAGCAACCTGCGCCGGATCAAAGTCTCGACACAAAAGCGGCGAAACTCAAGAAGTTTAAGGCCCGTTCCGACGTTAATTCCCCCAGAGCGTCCCCCGGCGATTGTTTCCGGCACGCTCTTGACGCCGACATTGCCATTGTTTACACGGCTCGCCGGCTGCAGACGCCCGCCACCCGCCAACATTATCGTTTCGGTGAAGTTCTGCCCGAGATCGTCTTCTCTTGTTTCCTCATCCGCGTCTCGTGCGGATGGCAATGCGGGTCCCATCCAACAAAGCGAGGCCGGTGAACAAGGAATGAGAGACTCATGTCCGATCCGTCCCGTAACGGTTTTCTTCACGGCTCTTTGGCCGTTATCTTCGCCAAAACGGCCCTGCCGATCATCTTCGTGATGGTGATGAACGGCTTTCTGACCGTCGCCGATGCCCTGTTTCTGGGGCATTTCGTCGGTTCGGATGCTCTGGCCGCCGTCACGCTCATCTTTCCGCTCTACATGCTCATCGTTGCCCTTTCGACCCTGGTCTCGAGCGGCATGTCGAGCCTTCTAGCGCAACATCTGGGCGGTGCCCGTACCGAAGACGCCTATGACGTTTTTGCCGGCGCCTTCTGGCTGGCGGTCGCCTCCGGGCTTGTGCTGAGCATCCTGTTTTTCGTCGCCGGGGCGCCCGTCGTGCTTGTGGCGGCGGGGGGCGATGCCGAACTCGCCGAGATGGCGTCGACCTATCTCGGCATCATCGTTTTCACCTCGCCTTTGATGTTCATGCTCGGCGTCGATTCCACCGCTTTGCGCAACGAAGGCCATGTCGGCACCATGGCGATGATGAGTGTCGTGGTTTCGCTGAGCAATATCGGCTTCGACTACGTGCTGATCGCGTTGATGGGATGGGGCGTGGCCGGTTCGGCCTGGGGGACCGTGTTCGCGCAAGCCGTGGCGCAGGGGCTGATCGTCATGTTTCGCCTGAGGCGCAGGACGATCCTTATGCCGATCACGGTCATCAAGAATGCTACGGTCCGTGTCTGGGGCGGCATCCTGGCCCTCGGCGCGCCGCAAAGCCTCAACTTCGTCGGGGCGGCGCTCAGCTCCACGGCGATTCTGGCGGCCCTGCAGATGACCCGCAGCCCGGATTATGCCGTGACGGTCTCCGCCTATGGCATCATCACCAGGATCACCACCTTCACCTTCCTGCCGCTGATGGGGCTCGGACAGGCGATGCAGACGATCACCGGCAACAATCACGGCGCCGGGTTGTGGCAAAGGAGTGGGGACAGTCTCAGGTTCGCCATGCTGGCGGCGCTGGTCTTCTGCCTCGGTTCAGAGGTGGTGATGGTGCTGTTCGCGCCTCAGATCGGCGCCCTGTTCATCGCCGATGGTGATGTGATTGCCGAAGTGGGGGCGATCATGCCGGTGATGGTGACGTGCTTTTTCGTCTCCGGTCCGCTGATCATGGTGGCGACGCATTTCCAGGCCATCGGCGATGCCGGACGGGCAGCGATCCTCGGCCTGACCAAGCCGTACCTGTTCTATATCCCCATGGTCTTTGCTTTCGCCCTTTTGTTCGGTGCGAAGGCGATCTGGTGGGCCAGCCCTGTCGCCGATCTCCTGTTGCTCGGGCTGGCGGCAATCGTGTTGTCCGACAATGCCAGGCGGCAGTCGCTGCGCTGGGGGTTGTTCGGCCAGCCGGCACGATAAACCACACCCGGACGGCGAAGTTCCGGTCGCCGCCCGGATTTTTCGCCCCGCTTTTTTTGCAAGGACTCAGCGCCGTTCGAAATAGTCGAGCGGGATCTTGAGATAGGAGCGGCCATCCGCTTCCGGCGCGGGCTTGCGGCCGCCGTTGAGATTGACCTGCAAGGCCGCCAGCATCAGCCGCGGCAAGGGCAGGGTTGCATCGCGTGCATTGCGGGCCATGACGAAATCCTGCTTGGCGGGTGTGCCGGACAGGTGAATGTTGGTCTGTTTCTGCTCGCCGACGCTCGACGAACAGATGGCCGCTCGCCCGCCGGGCGCATAATCGTGCCCGACATAGATGCGCGTATTGTCGGGCAAGGCGAGGATCGCCATCAGGCTGTCGTAAAGCTCTGCGGGCGAGCCGCCGGGGAAGTCGGCGCGCGAGGTGCCGCTATCGGGCATCATCAGCGTATCGTTTACGAAAGCGGCATCGCCCGCGACATAGGTCACCGAAGCCAGGGTGTGGCCGGGCGAATGCATGACCTTGACCGGCACCTTTCCGACAAGAAAGATTTCGCCGTCGTTGAACAGGCTGTCCCACTGGCTGCCGTCGGTCGAAAAATCGTCGCCGAGATTGTAGATCGTCTTCCACAAGGCCTGAACCTTGATGACGTGTTCGCCGATGCCGGTGCGCGCGCCGAGTTTTTCGGCCATCCAATGGGCGGCCGAGAAATGGTCGGCATGCGGATGGGTGTCGAGCACCCAGACCACGTCGATACCCGTGCCGTCGATATAGGACAAAAGCTCTTCGGCGCTCTGCGTCGAGGTGGCGCCGGAAACGGGGTCATAATCCCAGACCGGATCGACAACGGCGCCCTTCATCGTCTCGGGATCGTGAAAGACATATTGCCAGGAGCCGGTGACGGAGTCCCAGAAGGGCATCACGATGGGATCGTTCATCTTTTCCTCCGTTGTTCCGGCCATGCGGCGCGATCCCCCCGAAGGGGATCGTGCCGTTTTCCGGTCAGGCCTCGGCGGCCTTCATCATCCACAATTCCTTTTCATGCCAGGAAAGCCGGTCGGTCAACAGCCCGGCGGTCACTTCATCGCCAGCATCCTGTGCAGAAGCGATACCGGTCCGCAGCTCCGCGGCCAATGCCTCATGGCCGGCAATGAGCGCCGAAACCATGGCGTTGGCCGATTGCGCCGGCGCCGGGGCGGGACCGGCCAGCGCCGTCAGTTCGGCCAGCGAGCCGGGAGCGGGAGCGCCAAGGCTGCGGATGCGTTCGGCGATATCGTCGAGTGCGGTCCACAGGTTGGTGTACTGATCCTCGAACGCGGCATGGAGCTGGCGGAACGCGGGGCCGACGACATTCCAGTGATAGGCATGGGTCTGGACATAAAGTCCGAAGGTCTTGCCGAGGATGGCGGTGAGATTGTCGATGTTGGTCTTGCTCGTCATGTTCATGTCCTCAATTGCGGGGTGTTTGAGAAAAGACGCTCCGGCGGCAACCGCCGGAGCCGGTTTGGTGGGGGAGGAGGGCGCTGGTTATCGCCTCAGAGCGCGCGGGTCGAAAAGTACCAGTCAACCGTGTTGTAGCCTTCGCCCGAGCGGGCTTCGGCGGCGGCGGCCGTCGGCGGGGTCGGCACGATGACGTCCTTGCCCGGCTGCCAGTTCTCCGGCATGGCACACTTGTTCTCGTCGGCGGTCTGCAAGGCGACCAGCAGGCGGAAAATCTCATCGATCGAGCGGCCGGCAACGATCGGGTAGTAGATCATGGCGCGCAACACGCCCTCGGGATCGATGATGAAGGTGGTCCGCACCGCCGAGGTGTCGGAGGCGCCGGGCTGGATCATGCCATAGGCATGAGCCACCTTCATGTTGAGGTCGGCGATGATCGGGAAGGTGATCTCGACGCCGAACTTCTCCTTGATGTTGCGCATCCAGGCGATGTGCGAATAGTGGCTGTCGATGGAAAGCCCCAAAAGCTCGGCGCCGCGCGCCTTGAAATCCTCGTGCTTTTTGGCAAAGGCCATGAATTCGGTGGTGCACACCGGAGTGAAATCGGCCGGGTGCGAAAACAGGATCAGCCACTTGCCCTTGTAGTCACCGAGCTTTCTCTGGCCGGCGGTGGTCAGTGCGTCGAACTCCGGCGCGGGGGCGTTGAGCTGCGGCAGGCGGGGCTGGGTCTGGGCGTCTTCGGTCATTTTCATGTCTCCGTGTTCGGACTGGTTTCGATGTGCGATGACGAAAAGATAGGTGCTGGCTATTGATTGGTGAAATCGATAATATTTTGGTTTGTAATAGAGGAGCTCTATATGCAACCGACCATCACCCTTCGCCAGCTCGGCTTTCTCGTCGCTCTGGCCGACACGCTCAGTTTCTCGCGCGCCGCCGAAGCCTCGTTCGTCACCCAGCCGACGCTGAGCGCGGGTCTCAGGGAGCTTGAGGAGCGGCTGGGCGTGGTGCTGGCCGAGCGCACCCGTCGTTCGGTCGTCCTGACCCCGGTCGGGGCAAAGATCGCCGCGCGTGCCCGCGCGGTGCTGTTGGCGGCCGGTGAAATCGAGGAGCTGGCCCGGGCCAGTGCGGCGCCGGAAGCCGGCGATTTGCGGCTCGGGTCCATCCCGACCATCGGACCCTATCTCATCCCGCACGCCCTGCCGGAAATTCGCCGGAGCTTTCCGGATCTGCGGCTTTTGCTGCGCGAGGAACTGACCGAGCAATTGCTCGAAGGACTGCACGCCGGGCGGCTGGATCTCATCATGATCGCCCTGCCGTTCGAGGTGGGCGGCATCGAGACCATGGAGCTGTTCGAAGACGGCTATCATCTGGCTGCCCCGCTCAACCGTTTCGGTCCCGAGCCGGTGGGCGGCGCCGAACTCGAAGGCGCGCAGCTGATGCTTCTGGAAAAGGGCCATTGCCTGCAACGCCACGCCCTCAGCGCCTTTCCGAACCGGCGCATCGAACAGGACGAAAGCTTTTCCGCCACGTCCCTGGCGACCCTGATCTCGATGGTCAGCGAGGGCCTGGGCATCACACTTCTGCCCGATCTTGCCATCGATGCCGGCGTGCTGGGCGGGCAGGAGGTGATGATCGTGCCTTTGAAGGACGCCCGGCCGCGCCATGTGGTTCTGGCCTGGCGGACGAGTTCGGCCCGCGCGGGCCTTTTCCGCAGGCTCGGCGAGATTTTCAAGGCGACGCGCCGGAAGACGGTGGAAGCGGGGGGCGCGGGTGCGTGATCCCGCTAGGTCATGTCACGTTTTGATGGAATCAAAACACATGACCTAAGTCCTTGAACATGCTATAGAAGAGGATTTGCTCTAGGCTGCATCGATATTCAGGTTTCGGGCGCGGCGCGAGTGGATTTTTGTCCTGAAAGGACTTTGGGACGTGCCGTGGTGTGATCACCACAAGAGGCACAAAGTCCTTTCAGGGCGAAAAGACGCCGCGTCCCTTCGGGATATGGCCAAAATCGCTCATTGCGGCGTCAAAAGGGCTTGAAGGATATCAATCCTCCTGCGCCCTTATTCCTGGCACTGGGCGATTTTCGCACATACCGCGCTCCAAATCCTGAGTGTCGATACAGCCTAGCGCAACCGCTTGCCGTTCTCGTCGAACAGCAGGACGGAATCCGGGTTGAAACGGGCATCGAATGTGGCGCCGGCCTTAAGCGAGCGGTCGTTGTCGGTGGCGACGGTGATCAGTTCGCCGGATCCGAAACGGGCATAGGCATAGGTTTCGCCGCCCAGATGTTCGACCAGTTCGACCTTGAGCGCCAGCGCCGCCGTTCCGTCGGGTCGAAAGCTTTCCGGCCGGATGCCGACGGTCACTTTCGTGCCGGGATCCACTTTTGCCGATACGGGAATGCTGACGTCGCCGTGTTCGGCGAGGCGTACCGCGCCCTTGTCCATGACGCCCTTGAGGAAGTTCATCTTCGGCGAACCGATAAAGCCGGCGACGAACAGGTTGTCGGGATCGTCGTAGAGCTGCAGGGGGGTGCCGACCTGTTCGACGATGCCGTCGCGCAACACCACGATGCGGTCGGCCAGCGTCATGGCCTCCACCTGATCGTGGGTGACGTAGATGATGGTGGTGTTGAGGTCGCGATGGAGCCGCGCCAGCTCGATACGCATATGCACGCGCAATTCGGCATCGAGATTGGAAAGCGGCTCGTCGAACAGGAAGACGTCCGGATGCCTGACGATGGCGCGCCCGATGGCGACGCGCTGGCGCTGGCCGCCGGAAAGCTCCTTGGGCCGGCGATCCAGAAGCTCGTCGAGTTCGAGAATGCGCGCCGCCTCATCGACCTGCCTGGCGATCTCGTCCTTGGGAACGCCGGCGAATTTGAGGGCGAAACCCATGTTCTCGCGAACACTCATGTGCGGGTAAAGGGCGTAGGACTGAAAGACCATGGCGATACCGCGCTTGGACGGCGCCACGTCGTTCATCTTGTCCTTGCCGATATAAAGGTCGCCTTCGGTAATGTCTTCGAGGCCGGCGATCATGCGCAACAGGGTCGACTTGCCGCAACCGGACGGGCCGACGAAAACGATGAATTCCTCGGAGGCGATGTCGAGATCGACGCCTTTGATGACTTCGAGGTTTCCGAAGGATTTGCGTACGCCGCTGAGCCTTAACCCGGTCATGCTTCAGTTCTCCCTTGCTGCGGTCATGCCGATACCTGTTGCGCCGAGCCATTGATCGGCAATCCGCCCGGTGACGGCGCTGCTTTTGAAATCTGGTGGAAGCGCGGAATACTCGTACCCGTCCGGGAAGCTCAGCTCGGCGTTTTCCGAAACGAAACCGGCGTGATGGCAGGCCGGCACATGAAGCGCCATGATGGGCACGTCGCCTTTCGTGCTGTCATCGAAGCTGGCGCGAATGCGCGCAAGGCTGACCGCGCGGATCGGCATTTCCGGCAGGCCGTAGAAAACGCCGATCGCCAGACGCACGTCTCTGACGTCGAGATCGCTGATCGCGATGTCGTGGATCGATGGCGTGGTCACATCGACGGGATAGGGGCGTCTCGACTGAACCCAGTCCGACTTGCCATCGTGATCGCAGAAATAATGGCAATTAACGACCAGCGCGGTATCGACCCCGGTCATCTCGATATTGGAAAGCCGGATATGGGCGATCTCGCCGCCCCGGCCACGGCGCGTCTTGAGGCGCAGCCCGCGATCCGTGCCCGAAAACACCGAAGACTCGATCGTCACGTTGCGCACCGAGCCGCTCATTTCGGACCCGACGACCACGGCGCCGTGGCCGCGCTCCATGAGGCAATGGCGTATGGTGAGGTTTTCGCAAACCCTGAGGTGATCGGCGCTGCCGTCATCGCCGCGCTTGCCCGCCTTGATGGCGACGCAGTCGTCGCCGACGGAAAAATGGATGCCCTCCAGCACCACGTTTTCGCAGCATTCCGGATCGAGCCCGTCCGTATTCGGCGCGTTTGGCGGGTTTTTGACCGAAATCCCGACGAAATCGATATTGCGGCAATATAGCGGATGGATCGTCCAGGACGGAGAATTCTGGACGGTGATGCCGGAAACGGTGACGTCGGTGCACCCGTTGAGAAAAAGGGTCCGGGCCCGGCGCGCGCCATTGCTGGTTTGTTTCGGCCACGTCCACCAGTCGCCTTCGGCCCCGGACCCATCGAGCGTGCCCGAGCCGGTGATGGTGAGATTTTCGCACCCGATACCGGTGACGAGCGCCGCGTAACAGGCGTCCGGTTTGCCTTCCCAGGAGCCGAGCATTTCGCCGGTTTCATCGCGCGCCGGCAGGATGGGAATGCGCGTCCTGTCGGTTGTGAAAACAAGCGTCGCGCCGGGTTCGAGATGAAGCGTCATGTCGGATTTGAGAAACACCGGTCCCGTCCGCCATTTCCCGGCGGGAACCGCCAGCGTGCCGCCCTTGGGAACCCTGGCGAGCGCCGCCGCGATGGCTTCCGCATTGTCCGAAGCGTCGGGCGACGCGCCGAAATCCGTGATGGCGATGCGGCCGGCGCAGGGTTTGGTGGTGAAGGCGAGGCTTGGGCCATCGGCGCATGCGAAGACGTAATCGGTTGCCGGATCGAGACCGTCGAGAAACGTGACCACACGGTCCGTTTCCCCCGACTGGACGATCCCGCCGGCCGTGCGAAGCGTCCACGACCGTTTCTCCGGCAGATGGAACCGGCATCGTCCATCCGGGTTGAAACGGAAAGCGGCCGTCCGCACGGTGATCGCCGACGCGGTCAGGGTCATGGTTCGGTTCCGTTTGTTTTGAAACGCCCCAGAGCCATCAGAACCCTGTTGTCATCGAGTGCAGAGCACAGGTGGTGCGGGTGAAAAAAGGATGCCGGTCATGCCGCGTCCTCCTCTTCCACCGTCAGGGTTACGCTGGTGGTGCCCAACTGGGCATGGGTAACACTGACAGTGATGGTGCCTGGCGCTGTCGATCTGAGCCAGAAGCCCGTGGCGCCGCCTCTGGGCGGCGTCAGTTTCGGACCGCTCAACACGGCCGGCCCGTCGAGGGTGATTTCCAGCGGTTCGAAGAAGAAGGGCAGCTTGTTGCCCACCTGGTCGACAACCCGCGCCATCAGCCGCACGTCCTCGTTGACGCCGATACTGGATTTGTCCGCCGAAAGGATCAGCTTGTCCGCCACCGGATCGGCGACGAAATGCCGTTCGATGACCTTTTTGCCATCGATGTAGCCGGCAAAATACCCGTCTTCCCAGAACATGCCCCATTCGCCGAGTTCGTCGTCGTCGAAATCGGTCTGGCGGATGACGACGGGCGCATGCGGCAGGTTGGGATAGCTCGCGCGATCCGGCTGGAAACGCCGGGCCGGATTGTCGCCGTAGCGGAATTCGATCTCGTCGCAATTGGTCAGGATGATGAGCGGCAGCACGCCGCCGATATTGCGCTCGCCACGCGCCCAGAAGGTCACCGGCTCCAGAACGACGCCCTTTGCCGGGTCGGACTGGCTCGTATAGACGAACGCCGCGAATTTCGGCTCGCGGAACATGTCCATGACGCCGTGATGGCAAATGCGGTCGCCCGAACCGAAATCCTTGTGGGTGTTGTAGTCGAACGCGCACCAGCCGATGCAGCCGGAAATCTCCTCGTCGCCGAAGGCGGCGTTGAGCACGTCGAGATAACGCGTGACGTGCTCGGCCTGACGCTGTTCCTGGTCATAGGTCTTGGTGGGGTAGGTGTGGCCGCCGAACTCGGTGACCAGATAGGGCACCAGATGGTCGAGCCCGGTCACTTCGCGCTGTTTCCTCAACGCCACCTGCGGACGGTTGCCGCCCAGCTCCTTGTAGTCGCCGTCGATGAAATCGTTCATCGTGTAGACGTCTTCGAGCAGCTCGCTTTCGACAAAGTTCCTGACCCCGCAGCTCGGGCGGGTCGTATCCAGTTCGTGCGCCACGGCATTGGTGGCGACATAGAAATCATGATCGTCCGGGGATTCGTTGATGCGGACGCCCCAGGTGATGATGGCGGGATGGTTCCAGTCGCGCCGGATCATGCGTTCGACGTTCCTGACCGACTCGGCCTTCCATTTCTCGCCGCCGATATGCTGCCAGCCGGGAATCTCTTCGAGCACCAGAAGCCCGAGTTCGTCACACTTGTCGAGGAACCAGGGCGATTGCGGATAGTGCGAGGTACGAACGAGATTGACCCTCAGTTCGTTCTTGAGGATTTCGGCGTCGCGCTCCTGTGCCGCCCGGCCGAGCCCATAGCCGGCATAGGGGAAGGACTGGTGCCGGTCGAGGCCAATCAGCTTCACCGGCTTGCCGTTGAGACGAAAACCCTTTGGGGTGAATTCGACGGTGCGGAAACCGAATTTCGTAACGGTCCGGTCGGTGCCGAACGGCGTTTCGAGGCTGAGGACCAGGCCGTAAAGCACGGGGCTGTCGATATCCCACAGGGCAAGGCCCTCAAGACCGGTCAGTTCCAGCGAGACACTGTCGGCGTCGACCGAAACGCTGGTGCTGGCCGTGGCCGTGCCGGCCGGGTCGCACAGGGTCGCCACCAGCTTGCCGGAAAGCGGACGATTGTCCGGATTGGCGATGTCTACCCTGACCGTCACGCGCTTGGTCGCGGCGAGCGGGTCGGGCGTTTCGATCTTGCAATTGGCAATGGCGACGGGCGCCGTCACCTTGAGCCAGACGTCGCGATAGATGCCGGCGAAGGTCAGATAGTCGATGACGCCGCCGAAGGGCGGAATATCCGGATTTTCCGAGCCATCGATGGTGACGGTCAGGACGTTTTCTCCCGGCGTGAGCAGATCGGTCAGACGGGCTTCGAACGGTGTGTAGCCATCGGGATGCACCACGATCGCCTTGCCGTTGAGACTGACCCTGGCATTGGCCATGGCGCCCTCGAAAACCACGAAGACGTCCTTGCCGGCCCAGTCCGGATCGGCGGTAAAGCGCTTTTCGTAGGTGAAGACCCGCTGATAGTCGCGTTCGTCGAAATAGGCGAAGGGGACTTCGACAGCAGTGTGAGGCAGGGTGACCTTGTGGGAACCCTCGAACAGCCAGTCGGTGTTGAAATCGATACGAGACCGCATTTTTTTGACTCTTGACCTCTACTTAACGGAACCGAGCATGCCTTCGACGAAACTGCGTTGCAGCACGAAGAAGACGACGATAATCGGCAATGTGGCAAAGATGGTGGCGACCATGATCACGCCGTAATCCGGGGTATAGCCCGAAAGCAGCGAGGATACGACGAGCGTGATGGTTTTTTTGTCGTTGGTCTGCAGAACGATCAACGGCCAGAGATAGTTGTTCCAGTTCAGCATGAACACGATGATTGTCGCCGCGGCATAGGTCGATTTCATCACCGGCAGGTAGATGTACAAGAAGATCTGCCACTCCTTGAGCCCGTCGATCAGTGCCGCGTCGCGCAACTCGTGCGGGAAGGCCTTCGTGGCCTGACGGAAATAGAAGATGATGAAGATCGACGCGATGCCCGGCAGGATGATGGCGATGTGGGTGTTGATCAGCCCCGCCTTGCCCATCATCGTGAACAGCGGGATCATCAGCGCCGCGAAGGGGATCGACATCATCAACAACATGCCGGCAAACACCTTTTCGCGGAAGCGCGAGCGGAAAATTTCGAACCCGTAACCGGCGAGCGAGGACACCAGCAACGTCAAAATGGTGCCCAGAACCGCGATATAGGCCGAGTTCCAGAAGACCTGCGGTACGTCCACCTGATCCAGGAACTTCGAGATGTTTTCGAAAAGGGCGCCACCGACCCCCACGCGCCCCCGAACGATGTCGGCCGAGACATTGGTCGCGCCGACAACCATCCAGAAGAAGGGGAAGACCGAAATGAAAGCGGCGACGATCAGCGCCAGATAGATGAAGCTGCGCTGGAGGGTGCGAATGGACGCATTCATTTTGACGCCACTCCCCGTGTCTTGGGTCCCCGTGTTTTGGGCTCGCGCGCGACCATGAACTGCAGGACCGACAGGATGGCGACCAGGACCACGATGACATAGGACACCGTGGCGGCGTACCCGAAGCTCGGCATGAACCGGAAGCTCAGATTGTAGATGTAAAGCGACAGGGTGAGCGTGCCGTCTGAAGGACCACCAGCATTGGGCGGGATGTTGTTGACTTCATCGAACAGCTGCAACGTGCCGATGGTCGAGACGATCGAGGTGAACAGGATGACCGGTTTCAGCATCGGCACGGTCAGGTACCAGAAGCGCGCCCAGGTCGGCACGCCGTCGATCTTCGCCGATTCATAGATCGAACGATCGATGTTCTGCATCGCGGCCAGATAAAAGATCATGTTGTAGCCGGTCCAGCGCCAGGTGATGGCGAGGATGATCACGACCTTGGCCCAGAACGGATCGGCGAGCCAGGGCACGGGATCGGCAATCAGGTGCAGCGACATAAGGGTGTTGTTGATGACGCCGTCGGTGGAGAACATCGAGCGAAACAGCGCCGAATAGGCAACCAGCGAGGTGACGCAGGGCAGAAAGATCGCGGTGCGGAAGATGCCCCGCCCCATCAGCTTGGGGTCGTTGAGCATGGCGGCGAAGATCAATGCCAGCACCAGCATGATCGGCACCTGCACGATCAGGAAGATGAAGGTGTTGGAAAGCGCCCGCTGGAAGATCGGGTCCTGGGTCAGCCGGATGATATTGGCGAAACCGCCAAAGCTTATGTTGACACCGCGACCGACCTGGAAACTCATCCACAGCGACCACAGGATCGGATAGATCATGAAAATGCCGAGCAACACGAGCGCCGGCATGACGAAGAACCAGCCGTTCAGACGCTCGTTTCGGGCAAGGTTTGCGCGCGCCAATGCCGTCCTGCCTCCGTTCCCGGGGAGAGTGTTTCCAGAGCAGATCACGTTTTGACTGACTCGTGTGACCTGCTCTTTACTTCTTGTTTTGTCGTGTTTTCGAACCGGCGAACCGGTATCCACTTCACCTGAAAACACTCTAGGCTTAACTCAGACGACCCGCGCTCCCAAGAGTACCGACCGCCGGAGAAGAAGGGGCGGGAGAACCCGCCCCGTTCCATGTTCAGGATTACATCATTTGTTGCTTGAGCTGGGTATCGATGGCCGTAATGGCGTCATCGAGACTGGCGCCGTCCTTGAGGGCAGGCAGATGCGCGGCAACGGCGGCGTCACCTTCATTGGTGAAGATGCCATAGTTGACGCCGGGGATCTCAGCCAGCCACTTGGTGAAGTTCAACCACACCGGCTGATCGGAGAAGAACGCGTCGCTCGCCTGGAAGGCCGGGCCTTCGCGCGCCGCGAGCAGGGTACCGAACGCGCCCTGGTTCACAAGGATCTTCTGGTAGAAATCGATGTCGCCGGCCCAGATCTCGTTGAGGAAATCGATGGCTTCCGCCTTTTCCGGAGCGGAAGAGAGCACGAACCAGCTCGACCCGCCGAGGTTCGAGGCATGGGTTGCGCCATCGATATCGAGCTTCGGAATCGGCGCCACGCCCCATTTGCCGGACTGGTCGGCATTGGCCTTGATGGTGCCGGTCATCCACACGCCGGTGATGACCGCCGCGGCCTCGCCCGAAGTGAACCCGCCGGTATAGTCGTTCCAGCCGGCGGCCGGGCGATAGATGTCGGATTTGAGGACCTTGGTGAAGGTCTCGAGGGCCGTCTTGAACACCGGATTATCGGCGATGTTCGCCGCGCCGTCGGGCGTGAAGTACCACGAACCGGCCGACTGCAACATGATGCGGATCGGGCCGGCATCGTTGATGTCGAGGCTCAGCATCTTGTGACCGGTCTTGGCTTCGACGTCTTTGCCGATCTCGATGAGCTGATCCCAGGTGATGTCCTGAAGGGCGGCTTCGTCATATCCGGCTTCGCTCAGATAATCGGTGCGATAGAACATGCCGGCATCGCCGGAATCGAAAGGCAGCGAATAGGCCTGACCGTTGAGCGTCGCAGCCTGAACCTTGTAGTCGGCGAACTTCGACATGTCGATCGCGCCGCTCAGCGGCTCGAAGGCGCCGGGGAAGGACTGCAGATACTTCTGGATGGAGTAGTCTTCGATCAAAACGATGTCCGGCAGACCCTGGGTCGTGCCCGAGGCGAGCTGCGCCTGCAGCTTCTGCTCGACGTCGGCCTTGCCGAAAACGACGACGTTGAGCTTGAAATCCGGATGTGTTGCCTGATAGCGGGCGGCGGCTTCTTCCATCGCGGCGCCGTTGAAGTTCTCGTCCCAGCACCATACGGTGACTTCGCCGGCAAGCGCTGCCGACATGGCGAAAACGCTGGCACCCAAAGTCGCCGCGCCAATCAAGTGACGCCAGCCAAAGGATTTGTTGAGCATTGTGTCTTCCTCCCGAAGCACGAGGCGTTTGCTATGTCGCCTCAATAGCGCAGAGGTTAGCCAGCGGATTTCGGCCGCGCAAGCGTTTAGTAAATATTTACCGCCCCGTTAGGCGTTAGGGGCGCCGCTCTTTTCGATCAGTCGGGCAGGGCGGGTGCTGCCGCGCCATTTGATCTCGGAGGCGAGCACCAGTTTCTTGCTCAACTCCCGCCCCCCGGCGCGTTCGAGCAGCAGCTCGACGGCGGTTTCGCCGATCTCCTCGGCCGGCAGGCGAACCGTGGTCAGCGGCGGGTTGAGGAACTTCGCCACGGAGATATCGTTGAAGCTGGCCACCGCAATGTCTGTGGGAATGTGCAGCCCGGCGTCGGCAATGGCGCGATAGGCGCCGACCGCCATGTTGTCGTTGCAGGCGACGATGGCTTCCGGAGGCGTCTTGAGGTCGAGCAATTGCCGGGTCAGCCGATAGCCGCTTTTTTCGGAATTGTCCTCAATCCGGCACAGGTCTTCGTGAAAGCGGCCGTGCGCGGACATCCATTGCTTGTAGGTTCGTGCCCGTGCCTCGGAAAAGGTGCGACGAACGCCGTTGTAGACTTCGTCCCAACCGACGAAACCGATTCGCTCATAGCCGGCTTCGGTCAGCCCGCCGAGGAGCTTGCGCATCGCCAGGGCCCGGTCGCAGTCGACGCTATCGAATTCGTCGTCTTCGGGGGTGAAGTCGGCGAAAACCACGTGACGGCAGATTCGGGAGATCCACTCGATTTCGGCATCGGAGTGATTGCCGATGGCGATGACGCCGGAAACGCCCTGCAACACGCTCGCATCGGGCAGATCGGCGGTGTGATAGACCTTGGCGGTCTCGATCCTGAGCGCCTGGCAACGGCTTTCGATGCCAAGCCTCAACCCGACATAATACGGATCGATCAGTTCCTGATCGGGCCTTAGAAAATGCACCAGCGCGATTTTGCTCAACCCCTGCTGGTTGGCGCGATTGCGTGCGCGGGGGGTGGCGTAGTTGAGGGCTTCGGCCGTCTCGATGATGGCCTGGCGCTTGGTTTCGGAAACCGACAGGGTCGTGTCGAAATTGAGGACACGCGAAACGGTGGCCGATGAAACGCCAACGACTTTCGCGATTTCCTTTAAAGTGGCCATGTTTGGCTGATGGCGCGGGTCAGCCCGCGTACGCCCTTCAAAAAGATTTTCATGAAATCGGCTTGTCACAGACCTGACCGGATTGGCAAGGCATTTGTGCCGAACTCTGGCCTCCCGCCGGAGCGCAGCGCCATACGGATTCTGCATGGCTTTACCGTGTCATCCGCGGATTGTGCGGCGGTTTCTTTTGTGGGACGCTCATATGCAACAAGGGACCGGGCAGCTCATGTCGATCAAGGCGGCGATCCACCACCTTACCCATTACCGCTACGACCGGCCGGTCTCGCTTGAGCCGCAGATCATCAGACTGAGGCCGGCGCCGCACAGCCGGACACGGGTGATCTCCCATTCCCTCAAGGTTGGGCCGACCCCGCATTTCGTCAATCATCAGCAGGACCTCTACGGCAACTGGCTGGCGCGCTATGTCTTTCCCGAGCCGGTCAGCGAGATGAAGATCGAAGTCGATCTCGTCGCCGACATGACGGTGTTCAATCCGTTCGACTTTTTCGTCGAGGACAGGGCGGAACGCTGGCCGTTCACTTATCCGGAAGAGATCGCGCCCGATCTCGACGTCTACCGGCGAACCGAACCGCTGACGCCGGTGATGAAACGCTTTCTCGATGGGCTCGACTGGGACACGCAGAGAACGGTCGACCTGATCGTCAACCTGAACGCCAAGATCGCCAATTCCATCAAATATATCATACGCATGGAGCCAGGCGTTCAGACGCCGGAAGAGACCCTCGGTATTGGGTCCGGCTCGTGCCGGGATTCGAGTTGGCTTCTGGTGCAGGTGCTGAGGCACATGGGCTTTGCCGCGCGGTTCGTCTCCGGTTACCTCATTCAGCTGAAGCCCGACATCGTGGCTCTCGACGGGCCGGTGGGAACCGATCACGATTTCACCGACCTTCACGCCTGGGTCGAGGTCTACCTACCCGGCGCCGGCTGGATCGGGCTCGATCCGACCTCGGGTCTTTTAACCGGGGAAAGCCATATTCCGCTGGCCGCGGCGCCGCATTACCGCAACGCGGCGCCGATCTCGGGCGGTTACGCCTCGACCGGTGCGCCGGATGTTGCGTTCGATTTCGACATGAGCGTGACCCGTGTTGCCGAGCATCCGCGCATCACCAGGCCGTTTTCCGACGAGGCCTGGGCGGCGCTCGATGCACTGGGCAACAGGGTCGATGACGTGCTTGCCGCCAATGACGTGCGGCTGACCATGGGTGGCGAGCCGACCTTCGTTTCGATCGACGATTTCGAAAGCCCCGAATGGAACACGGCGGCGGTAGGCCCGACCAAACGCGCCCTTGCCGATGCGCTGATCCGGCGTCTCAGGACCCGGTTCGCGCCAGGCGGGTTTCTCCATTACGGACAGGGCAAGTGGTATCCGGGGGAATCGCTGCCGCGCTGGACCTTCTCGGTTTACTGGCGGCGCGACGGCAAACCGATCTGGCACGATGCGAGCCTGATCGCCGAGGAAAAGCCCGACGACGCCATCGATGAAAAACCGGAAGCGAAAACGGATGCCGGCAAGGCTGAGATTTTTCTTAAGACCATCGCCGAGGGTCTTGAAATCGCTTCGGATTATGTGACGCCGGCCTATGAGGATCCGGCCGAGTGGATCGTCAGGGAAGCCAACCTGCCGGACAACGTCACCCCGGAGAATTCAAAGCTCGAAGATCCGGAAGAACGCCACCGCATCGCCAGTGTTTTCGCGCGCGGGCTGACCAGCCCGTCCGGCTACGTGCTGCCGATCCAGCGCTGGCAGGCCGCGGCGAAACCGGCGCATCGCTGGCGGTCGGAAAAATGGAAGACGCGCCGCGGCACGCTTTTTCTGGCGCCCGGCGACAGTCCGGTCGGCTATCGCCTGCCGCTCGGCTCCCTGCCTCATGTGCCGCCGACCCATTATCCTTACGTCCCCAACGCCGATCCGACCGTTTTGCGCGGCGACCTGCCGGATTTCGGCGTGAAAGACGAAACGGAGGGAACTGCACCCGATCAGCCAGCGGTGCATTTCACTGCTACGGAACCGGGTCAGGAGCGGATCGAGCAGGAACCGGGCGCGTTGGGTGGCGCCGTGCGTACCGCGCTGTCGGTCGAGGTGAGGGGCGGGCGGCTCTGCGTGTTCATGCCGCCGGTCGAACATCTCGAGGATTTCCTCGAACTGATCGCGGTGGTCGAGAAAACAGCCAAAAAACTTGGCCTGAAGGTTCATGTCGAAGGGTATCCTCCGCCGGTCGATCCGCGCCTCAATGTCATTCGCGTCGCGCCCGATCCCGGCGTCATCGAGGTCAACATCCACCCAGCCTCGAACTGGGCGGAGTGTGTCTCCACTACCGAGGCGATCTACGAGGAAGCGCGCCAGACGCGTCTCGGCGCCGACAAATTCATGATCGACGGCCGTCACACCGGCACGGGCGGCGGCAACCATGTCGTCGTGGGCGGGGCGACGCCGATGGAGTCTCCGTTCCTGAGACGTCCGGACCTGTTGAAGAGCCTGGTACTGCACTGGCAGCGCCATCCTTCGCTCTCCTATCTGTTCTCGGGCCTGTTCATCGGGCCAACCAGTCAGGCCCCGCGCATCGACGAGGCGCGGCACGACAGCCTTTATGAAATGGAGATCGCGCTGGCCCAGATCCCGGCGCCGTCCGAAGGCACCCCGCCCTTGCCCTGGCTGACCGACAGGCTGTTGCGCAACATGCTGGTCGACGTCACCGGCAACACCCACCGCGCCGAAATTTGTGTCGATAAGCTCTATTCGCCGGATGGGCCGACCGGGCGGCTGGGTTTGGTTGAGTTCCGTGGTTTCGAAATGCCCCCGCATGCGCGCATGTCGCTGGCGCAACAGGTGCTGTTGCGCGCGCTTATTGCCCGGTTCTGGCAAGCCCCGGCTTTGGGGCCGCTCACCCGCTGGGGCACGGCGTTGCACGATAGGTTCATGCTCGAGCATTTCGTCTGGGCCGATTTTCTCGACGTTCTTGGCGATCTCGACCGGCACGGGTTCACCTTGAGGCCCGAATGGTACGAAGCGCAGCGCGCGTTCCGCTTCCCCTTCTGCGGCGAGGTCGCATACGAGGGGGTTAGGCTCGAACTGAGGCAGGCGCTCGAACCCTGGCACGTGTTGGGCGAGACCGGCGCCATCGGCGGCACCGTGCGCTATGCCGATTCTTCGACCGAACGCTTGCAGGTTCGGCTTTCGGGCGGCGATCCCGGCCGTTACAGCGTTACTTGTAACCGGCGCCAGGTGCCGCTCATGCGAACCGAAACCAACGGCGTGGCGGTCGGCGGCGTGCGCTACAAGGCCTGGCAGCCGGCGGCGGCGCTCCATCCGATCCTGAAGGTCGATGCGCCGCTGACGTTCGACATTTTCGACACCTGGTCGAACCGGCCGCTGGGCGGTTGCGTCTATCATGTCGCGCATCCGGGCGGACGTAATTACGATAGCTTCCCGGTCAACGGCTATGAGGCGGAGGCGCGGCGGCTGGCGCGGTTCGAACCGCATGGCCACGATGCCGGTGACTTTGTACCGATATCCGAAACCCCGCATCCGGAATTTCCGCTTACGCTCGATCTGAGGCGTCCGGTCGGTCTTTAGGAAACACCAATGCGATGATGGAGCGCCCGGCAGAGGTTACCAGAGACGAGTCCGTTTTGCGGCTTCTGGCCGGCTATGCCCGCATGCCCGGCGTGCCCGACGAACTTATCGGGCCGGACGGCAATTTGCGTCCGGTCTGGGCAGATCTCGTTTCGGCGCTGGCCCGGATGTCGAGCGAAGAGCTGGAGATCCGCAAGGCGCGGGGCGACCGTTACTTGCGGGACGCCGGCGTTTTCTTCCGCCGCTACGATGCCAATGCGCCGACCGAACGCGACTGGCCCTTGAGCCACATGCCGGTGCTCATTGCCGAAAACGAGTGGACGCATATTGCCGAAGGGCTCAAAGAGCGCGCCGACCTGTTGGAACGCATCGTCGCCGATCTTTACGGCGACAACCGTCTGGTCGCCGAAGGCCACCTGCCGCCGGAACTGGTGGCCAACAATCGCGAATGGTTGCGGCCGCTGGTCGGCGTCCGGCCGCGCTCCGGCCACTTCTTGCATTTTCTCGCCTTCGACATCGGGCGCCGACCGGACGGCAAGTGGTGGGTGCTCGGCGACCGGCTGCAGGCGCCCTCTGGTGCCGGTTTCGCGCTTGAAAACCGCATTGCGACAACGCGGGCCTTTTCCGACCTTTATGCGCGGCTCAACGTCCAGCGGCTGGCGGGTTTCTTCAAGACCTATCGGGAGGCACTTGACGGGCTTCGCGAAGGGGAGGATCGCCGCATTGCCGTTTTGACACCCGGTCCGATGAACGACACCTATTACGAGCACGCCTATCTCGCCCGCTATCTCGGGCTGATGCTGCTCGAAGGCGAGGACCTGACGATCAGGAACGGCGCGCTGATGGTCAGGACCGTTGCCGGGTTGCAGCCGGTCGGGGTGTTGTGGCGACGGATCGACGCCAACTGGGTCGATCCGCTCGAACTCGAACAGACATCGCAACTCGGCACGCCGGGTCTTCTTGACACCGTGCGCTCGGAAAGCCTGACCATGGTCAACGCCCTTGGCGTCGGCGTCCTCGAAACGCGTGCCTTTCTGGCCTTTTTGCCGCGCATTGCCGAGGTGCTGAACGGCGCGCCGCTGACCCTGCCCAACATCGCGACCTGGTGGTGCGGACAGGCGCGGGAACGCGACTACGTCACGGCCAATGCCGACCGCATGACGATCAGCGATGCTTTCGCCACCACGCCCCTGTTCGAGCGTGACGGTTCGAGGATCGCCGCGGGCAGGTTCGATCCGGAAAGCGGGAGAACGCTCGAAGCCTGGTTCGATCGCCGGGCCGGCGAGCTGGTCGGGCAGGAGGCGATCACCCTTTCGACCACGCCGGCCTTCGATGGAACGGGGCTGGTGCCGCGCCCGATGAGCGTGCGGATCTTTCTCGCCCGCACTCCGGACGGCTGGCAGGTCATGCCGGGCGGGCTGGCGCGCATCGGCCGCGATGGCGCGTCGGCGGAACTGGCCATGCAACGCGGCGGCTCGGCGGCCGATATCTGGATCGTCGGGGCGAAGCCGGCGCCGCGCGTCACCCTGTTGAGCGCCGGAGCGGACGGGGGCGCCCGCCAGCAGCCCGGCGAACTGCCGAGCCGGGCGGCCGACAATCTGTTCTGGCTCGGGCGCTATATCGAGCGGGCGGAAAACGCCGTCCGCCTGACCCGTGCCCACCATCTGAGGCTGGCCGAAGCCTCTTTTACCGATGCCGAGCTCATCGAAGCGATCGGGCACCATCTCGCCCGGCTCGGGGCGGGGTCCGGGGAACATTTCCCCTCGGGGCTCGAAATCATGCTCAACTCGGCGGCCAATGCCGCCTCGCGGGTGCGCGACCGGTTCCCCATCGATGGCTGGAATGCCTTGTCCGATCTTGAAAAGACCATCGCCGGCATGACGGCAACGGCGCAGCCGGGCGACGACATGGCCGGTGCCATGTCGGTGCTTTTGCGCAAGATTTCCGGCTTTTCCGGCCTGGTGCACGAAAACATGTACCGGTTCACCGGCTGGCGGTTCCTCTCCATCGGCAAGGCGCTGGAACGGGCCTATCTTCTGAGCTGCCTTTTGATCGATCTTGCCGACAAAACGGCGCCGGACGGCAGTCTCGATTTCGTGCTGGAAGCGGCCGACAGCGCCCAGGCGCACAGGGTGCGCTATGCCGTTTCGACGCGACGCCAGACGGTCGTCGACCTTATCGCGCTCGACCCGCTCAATCCGCGTTCGATCATCCATCAGCTCAATGCCATCGAAGCGCATGCGGGTTTTCTGCCCGATGCCGGCCTTAACCGGCAATTGTCGCCGTTCCAACGCGCTCTTCTGGAGACAAGGGCTATGCTGGCCGTACGCACTTCGGATACCCTGAGCACCGACATCCTTGAAGACGTCCGCCGGATGATCGCCCACCTGTCCGACGAGCTTAGCCTCGCCTATTTCCGCTGAACCCTTGTCCCGATGCTTTACGACGTGACCCTTTGCATTGCCTACGACTACCAGAACCCGGCCGGGTCGAGTCGTCATCTCGTGCGCCTGATGCCGGCCGATCTGGCAGGAGCGCAGCGGCTCGTGGCGGGTGCCCTGACATTGACGCCGGAACCGGACGAAAGCCGCTATTTCACCGATTTTTTCGGCAACAAAGCAGTCGAGGTCAGCTTTGTCGAGCGTCACGACAGCATCGGATTTGCGATAACAGCGCGGGTCGAACGGTTCCGCCAGACGGAATGCTTCGACACCTCGCTCAACCGTACCGGTCTTGCCGCCGCGCTCGCGCGGCACATCGATCTCGGACCGGTCTCGCCCCACCATTGCACCGGCAATTCGGTGCTGGTCGGGATCGAACGGGAAACGACGGATTTCGCCAGCGCCTTTGTCACTCCGGACATGAGTGCTTTCGAATGCATCACCGCCGTCGGCCGCGCCCTTCATGACGAATTGCGTTACGCGGAGGGCGAAACGAGCGTCGACACGCCGATGATCGAGGCCTTCCGCAAGCGAAGCGGCGTGTGCCAGGACTTCTCGCACATCATGATCGCATGCCTGAGAGGCGTCGGCATCCCGGCGGGTTATGTCAGCGGCTTTTTGAGAACGATTCCGCCTGCGGGCCAGAGCCGGCTCGAAGGCGCGGACGCCATGCATGCCTGGGTGAAGGCCTGGTGTGGGCCGGACATGGGATGGGTCGAATACGATCCGACCAACGCCATTCTTGCCGGCGAGGATCACATCGTGGTGGCGCACGGACGCGACTATTTCGATGTCGCTCCGGTCAAGGGCATCATGCGCTCCTGGGGCGAACACACCAGCACCCAGAGTGTGGACGTGGTGCCGGTCGAGGGGCGCTAGGGCAGGGGCCGGAAACGCGCTTTGCGGTGCGTTCCCGGAAGGCGGCATGCCAGGCTTCAGGAAAGCAGGCCGCTCCGAATACTGCGAATTTTAATATATTAGTATTGACTTATGTGGGCGCGTTGGTAATGGCCCCCCGTTTATGAGTCGTGACAAGCTCATCGGTCATGACGGAGGGGATTTGTGACTTTGCGCAAAATGGGATCGACACGTGTGGCAGCTTTTTGGATCGTGCTGTCGGCGGCAGCGTTCGGCATGGCATTGCCTTCGGCCGTCTTCGCGCAGGACATTCCCGCAGAAATCCAAAGCGTTGCAAATCTGCTTGCGCGGGAAGGCTATGATCATTTCCGCCTGCAAAACGCAATGCAATCCCGCATGATCTTGTACGCGGAGCAGGATGGAGAGGCGATCGATCTGACATTCGATCCGAAAACCCTGCGAATCGTCGCAATCAGGAGCGGCATCGACGAGAATTTGGACGGTCGGGTGTCTCAGACGGAGCGTCATCGCATCAACATGCAGGAACAGCCTTACGACGCCACCCGCCTGGTGTTGCAAGTCGCCCAACAGACGCATTTGCGTGTCGAGGACAGACTGCGCCTTGAAACCGACGAGCCCGTGCAGACCAGAACCCAGCTTGCCACACATGAAAACCAGACCAGCGGTACCGGCCCCGGCCCCTCCGGCGGTGGCAATGGCAACGGCTCCGGCGGTGGTAATGGCGGCGGCGGTCGGGGAAGCTAGCGCGGCGGACGAAAAGGCAGTCCGGGTTTTGCCAGGACTGTCTCCCCACCAAAGGGAGAAAGAAGGCGGCTCATCCCTTCGCGCATTCCGCCTCTTTGCCGAACACGCTGACGATCATCTTCATCTGTACGCCAACCAGATCGAGCATTTCCTCTTTGGTGTATTCTTCCCAGTGATCGACCGCCCAATGGTCGAGGGCCTCCCCGAGGCCCATGACCGAGGCGATCAGCATGGACTGGGGCAAGTCGGTGCGCACGACGCCGAGATCCTGTCCGCGCCGGATAAACCGGTCCACCCAATGCTGGACGAGATTGAAAGACTGCTCCACCGGCGCGACCTTCTTCTTGCCGCCACGCATGCGGTAGAAGGCCCGACCGAGTTTCAGGTACCAGTCGTCACGGCTTATGTAGGAAACGGACCGCCGATACAGCGCCTCCATTTCCTGCCAGTAGTTTTCGCCCGTCAGGGACTCAATGTCGAAGCCGCCAACCTCGCGTAAAAGATAGGACACCGCCCGTTCGAACATGGTGGTGAACAGGTCGGCCTTGTCGTCGAAATAATAATAGAGCGAGGATTTGCTCATCCCCGAGGTTTCGAGGATGCGGTTGAGCGAGGCACCCTCATAGCCGTGATCGGCGAATTCGTTGGTGGCGGATTCGAACAGCTTCTGCTGGCGCTCGGGTTCGAGATTTTCAAAACGGCTTCGACTCATGACTTGACCTTAGCACGCGGGCGGACTATCTACCCTAGGTGTGTACCGGCTGGTACAAACTAGAGGTTCATATTATTGGTATATAAGTCGAGCGGTCAAGAGGCCGCGTCGGCGCAAGGATCGTGGAGGTTTTTGATGCGCATGAATTCGACACGGGTGGTTGGGAAACGGGGCGCGGCTCCAGGCTTTGCGGTGATGGCAGCAACACTTGTCATGGCATTGGCCGCGAGCGTTTCGGGTGCGATGGCGCAGGATGCGACGGCGCTGATGCGCGCCGCCTTCGACAACTGGCGGGCCAAATCGTCCGAGGCGACAGTGACCATGGTCATTCACCGGCCGGACTGGGAACGCTCCTCCACCATGGTCGGCTGGACCGAAGGCGACGACCTGTCGCTGGTGCGCTTCACCGCACCGGCCAAGGACAAGGGCAATGCCACCCTCATCAAGAAGAACCAGGCCTGGGTCTACAATCCCAAGCTCAACCAGGTGGTCAAGATCCCGTCTTCGACCATGACGCAGGCCTGGATGGGGTCCGATTTCTCCTATAACGACCTTTCCAAGACCACCAATCTTCTGACCCGCTACACCCACAAGATCATCGCAACCGCAAAGAGCGGCGGGCACAGTGTCTACACCATCGAGTCGATGCCGAAACCGGGCGCCGCCGAGGTCTGGGGCAAGCAGCAGGTCAAGATCCGCGACGACGGCATCTTTCTCGAACAGGTCTTTTTCGATCAGGACATGAACGTGGCCCGCACCATGTCGGTCGACAAGGTCGGCACGATCGGCGGACGCATCTATCCGCTGGTCATCACCATGCATCCGGCCGACAAGCCCGGGCAATGGACGCGGATCACCACCACCAAGGCGTCGTTCAACATCGATCTGGCGAACTACATCTTCACCACCTCGAACCTGCAGAACCCGAGAGATTAGGTGCACCGATGCTTTTCGCGCTCGCCTGGCGCAATCTCTGGCGCCAGAAGGTCCGGACGGGCCTGACCCTTTTAAGCATGGCGCTCGCCTCCATGCTCCTGGTCTTCATGCTGAGCTTCCAGTTCGGCGTCTATGACACCATGAAGGGTAATTCTTTACGGCTCATCGACGGGTTCGCTCAGATCCAGCCCGAGGGGTATGCCGACGATCCCGACATCGAAAAAACCATCGCCGATCCCCAAAAGCTCATGGCGGCGGCAGAACAACTCGATGGGGTCACGGCGGCGGCCCCGCGCGCCACCGGCTACGTCATTCTCGCCAATGGCGAGCGCTCCTATGGCGCGGCGGTGGTCGGTATCGATCCGGCACGCGAAACGAAGGTCTCTTCGCTGGCAGGTACCGTCCATGACGGACGCTATCTCATCCCGAACGACAGCGATGCGGTGGTGCTCGGCACGCTTCTGGCGCGCAATCTCAAGCTCAAGGTCGGTGACAAGCTGACCCTGATCGGGTCCGGACGCGACGGATCGGTGGCGGCGGACAGTCTGAGCGTGGTCGGTCTTTTCGATACCGGCATGACCGATATCGACCGCCAGATCGCCGAAATGCCGCTTTCCCGTTTCAACGACACCTTTTCCATGAACGGCGCAGTCAACGTCGTGGCGCTCGTCGGCAAGACGCTTTCGGAAACCGACGCGGCGCTGCCGGGGATCGATGCGCTGGCCAAAAAGGACGGGCTTGTCGTCAGGAGCTGGGACCAGCTCGAACCCGCGCTGGCGCAGGGGATCACCCTCGATTTTTCCACCGGCCTGTTGTTCTACGTCTCGCTGGTGGTGGTGGTGATCTTCATCATCCTCAACACCCTGTTGATGTCGGTGCTCGAACGCACCCGCGAATTCGGCATGATGCTGGCCATCGGCATGCGGCCGCAAAGGGCAGGGGCGATGGTGTGGATCGAACTGATCCTGCTCGCCGTGATCGGCAACGGCATCGGCATGGTGCTCGGCGCGGCCCTGGCGCTTTATTACCAGACGGTGGGCATGAGTTTTCCCGGTCTTGAAGAAATGATGGCCCAGTTCGGCCTGTCCGGCACGCTCTATCCAACCCTTTCGGCTGTGACGGCGCTGGCCGGACCGATCGTCGTCATCCTTTCGGTGGCGCTCGCCGGCATCGTGCCCTATCGCCACATCCTCAAGCTTCAGCCGGTTTCGGCCGTGGGAGCGGGTCAATGAATGCGTTTTCCCTTCTGTTTCCGCTGGCCTGGCGCAACCTCTGGCGCAACCCGCGCCGCACCGCGATCACGTTGATCGTGGTGGCCGCAGGGCTCTTCTCCATTCTGGTGTTTGCCGCCGTCATGACGGCCTGGGCCAAGGCGAGCCGGGACAATACGCTCGACCTCGTCACCGGGTCCGGCCAGATCCATGCCGTGGGTTATCTCGACGATCCGAGCGTCGCCCATTCCATGCCGGCGCCCGATGCGGCCCTGATCAAGGCGCTCGACAGCCCGGCCATCTCGGCCTGGGCGCCCCGCGTCATGGTGCCGGCGGTGATCCAGTCCGAATACCGCACCCTGCCTCTCAATCTGACCGGTGTCGATCCGACACGGGAAACGGCTTTGTCCATCCTGCCGCACCAGATGATCGACGGCGCCTATCTCGACAAAAACGACGGCTATTCCGTCGTTCTCGGCAAGCATCTGGCTGACCGGTTGAAAACGCGTGTCGGCAAGCGGGTGATCCTTCTGGCCCAGGCGACGGATGGTTCGCTGGCCGAAGAGGGTTTTACGGTCGTCGGTTTGTTCGGAGGCAACCAGCAGATCGAGGATGCTTATGCCTTCGTGCCGCAAAAAACGGCGCAAGCCATGCTCGGCCTGGGCAGCGACATTTCCGAAATCAGCTTCAAGCTCGTCGACGACACGCTCCTGACAAGGACCATCGCTGCTCTCAGGGCGGCGGGGTCGGGGCTCGACATAAGTCGGGCATGGGATTGTAGAATGAAATTCTCAGAAGCCAAGCAGGGCCGTATCTTCGTCATCCGCCTGGAGGATGGCGACGTCGTCCATGAGACCATCGAGCGCTTTGCCCGCGAACAGCAGATCCGGGCGGCGGCGCTCATCGTCGTAGGCGGTGCCGATGCTGGCAGTCGACTGGTGGTCGGGCCGGAGAAGGGGCGCGCAGCGACGATTGAACCTGTGACGCATTTGTTGGACGAGGTCCACGAGGTGGCCGGTACGGGAACGCTTTTCGTGGATGAGAGCGGAACACCGCTGCTGCATATGCACATGGCGTGCGGCCGGTCGGGAAAGACCATCACTGGCTGTGTCCGCGAGGGCGTCAAGGTGTGGCACATCATGGAGGTAATCCTCTTCGAGCTTCTCGACACCACCGCCCGGCGGGTGGCTCAGCCTCCCATGGGGTGGAAATTTTTGGAGCCCTGAATCACGATCTTAAAAGCTGTCGAACACCCCGTGTTCTCTCAGAATGTTGATGCCGATGGCCAGTAAGACCAGAGCGCCGATGATGTCGGCGTAACGGCGGATCTGAGCGGCCTTGGAGACGCGTTTGCCGAGGTGAAGTCCGATGGTGGTGAACACGGCGGCCACGATGCCGATGATCAGGGAGGGGGCCCATATGGAGATGTTGATCATCGAGAGGCTCAATCCCACGGCCAGTGCATCCAGGCTGGTGGCAAGCGAGAGCATCACCATGGTGGCCCCTTTGGTGGGATCTTTGGGAGTGTTGGTTTCATCCTCTTTCTTGAAGGCTTCGCGCAACATGCCCTGGGAGACGAAAACGAGCAGGATAAAGGCGACCCAGTGGTCGTAGCGTTCGATCTGCTGGCGGATGGTGAGGCCCGCCGCCCAGCCGATGACTGGCATGGCCGCCTGGAAAAAGCCGAAGTGCCATGCCAACCTGAAGTTCTGGCGCCAATCGACAGATCCCAGCTTGATGCCTGCGGCAATGGCCACGGCAAAGGCGTCCATGGCCAGGGCGACCGCAATAGCGATGATGTTGAAAAGGGTCAACGCATGCTCCGCTCTTGATTTGAGTTTTGCCGATCCGCTATTATGTTGGACCAGTGGTATCGACTGAATGCGAACGTATGACATACCCCGATCAAAGGATGGATTCAATGGACAAATGGGAAGAGAAGTTATCCTGTGCGTTGGCATGCCATCGCTGCAACGCCGGCCTGGGGCCGCAAGACAAGCGCATCTTGTCTGTCTATGATCATGAGCCGATCTGTCTGGCGTGTAAAAAGGAGGAGGAGCAGCGTCCCGATTACGAGTCTGTGTCGCGCGAGGCCATCGGCGTCTGCATGGCCGAAAGCGAAGTGATGTACGGCGACCCTGGCGGCTACTGCCTCCACCATTTTTATCCCTTTACATGCAAATAGACGGCACTTTTCAAATCCTAACCAAACGCTAACAAGAAGCTAACACTTGTCAGGATAAACAGTGCTGATGTGAGGGGGTGCGATTCGCCCAATTCTGTCCCGATCGGGCGGGCTCTATCCAAATAGCCGCCGGGATGCCGGGATGAACCGACAAAGGGTTTGGACCATGGGCAAAGAGACCATATTGGTGGTCGATGACGAGGAGGACATTCTTGAACTGGTGCGGTTCCACCTCAGCCGTGAGGGGTATGAGGTGCTGTGTGCCGAGACGGGGGAGGACGCCTGGCGCAAGATCAAGACCCAGCACGTCGACCTCCTGGTGATCGATCTGATGCTGCCGGGGATCGACGGGCTGGAGCTGACCCGCAAGCTGAAGAACGACCCGCAGACCCGACAGATCCCGGTGGTGATGCTGAGCGCCAAAGGCGAGGAGGTGGACATCGTCACAGGCCTCGAGTTGGGGGCCGACGACTATGTAACCAAACCGTTCAGCCCCCGGGTGCTGCTGGCCCGTCTTCGTGCCGTTTTCCGTCGCCGCGCTGTGCCGGCCGCAACCGACGACGCGATCATCCGAATTCACGGCCTGCTGATAGACCGCGGCCGGCGCAGCCTCTCCATCGACGATAGGCCCATAGACCTGACCTATACGGAGTTCCAGGTGCTCGCCTTTCTGGCCAGTCGTCCGGGCTGGGTCTTCACCCGTTCCCAGATCGTCGATGCGGTGCGCGGCGACGACTATCCGGTCACCGACCGCAGTGTGGATGTCCAGATCGTCGGCTTGCGCAAGAAGCTGGGCGAGAGCGGCCACCTGATCGAGACCGTACGCGGTGTCGGGTACCGCTTCACGGAAAAGAGAGGAGAGGAGACGCACACAAGATGATACAGCGCAGACGCCTCATCTGGCAGCTATACCCCTCCTATCTGATCCTGGTTCTGCTCGCCCTTCTGGCCACCGGCTGGTACACCTCCCATGCCATGCGTTCCTTTTACATGTCCCAGGTCCGCAAGGATCTGCTCCATCAGGCCCGCTTCCTGACCCCCCAGTTTTTGCCACTGGTCACGCCGTTGGATGCAGCGGCCGTGGATCGATTTTGCAAACAGGTCGTTCTCGATATGGCCACCCGTCTGACCGTGATTCTGCCCGATGGGACGGTGGTCGGCGATTCGGAAACCGACCCGAAGAAGATGGAGAACCACGGGGACCGCCTGGAGATCATCGAGGCCCTGAAGGGGAATACCGGCACCGCCATGAGGTTCAGCGATACGCTGGGTCAGCACATGATGTACCTGGCCTATCCGCTTGGGACGGAGAACGTCTCAGGAGTGGTTCGGGTGTCGCTGGCGCTTACGGCCATTGAGCAGCGGTTGCGGGCACTGCAGTTTCGCATCGCCCTGGGCGGTGTTGTCGTGGCAATTTTGGCGTCACTGGTGTGCCTCGTTATTTCACGCCGCATCAGCCGTCCCATCGAAACCATGCGCCAGAGTGCCGCCCGGTTCGCGCGTGGTGAATTATCCCACCGCGTAATGCCTCCCGAGACAGCGGAGCTGGCCGGTTTGGCCCAAGCCATGAATCAGATGGCCCAGGAGTTGGAGGAGCGGATCCAGGCCGTCGTCCAGCAGCGCAACGAGAGTGAAGCGGTTCTCTCGAGCATGGTGGAGGGTGTTGTCGCCCTGGATGGCGAAGAGCGGATTCTGCACCACAATGCGGCCGCTGCAAAGCTGCTGAAGGGTCACGCCGATGTGCTTCAGGGACGAAGCATCCAGGAGGTGATGCGCAATCGTGATCTGCATGAAATGGTGCGTTCCACCCTCGACCATGGAGAGGTGAGTCAGGGGGATGTGGCTCTCTACCAGGCCGGTGAACAGATCCTGCAGGCCCACTGCACCCCTCTGGCAGATCCCGACGGACACCGCATGGGTGCGTTGCTGGTGCTGAGCGATGTGACCCAGTTGCGCCGTCTGGAGACCGTGCGGAGCGACTTTGCCGCCAATGTGAGCCATGAGATCAAGACACCCCTGACGGCCATCCAGGGCTTCGTTGAGACGTTGAGTCAGGGATCGGATGTCGATCCGGCGGAGGCAAAACGGTTTCTTGAGATTATCGACAAGCATGTCAAACGGCTCACCGCCATCGTCGACGATCTGATGCAACTGGCCCGTCTCGAGCAAGGTGCCGAGCACCAGCCCTTGCTGAGATTGGAGCGTGTGCCGATCCAATCGATCTTGCATGCGGCCAACCAGCGGTGCTGTCCCCAGGCCAAAGAGAAATCGATGACGGTGGATATCGTTTGCGATGATGCACTTGCCATGGCCATCGACGCCGATCTCATTGAGCAGGCCATCGTCAACTTGCTAGACAACGCCATAAAGTACAGTCCTTCGGATCGCCGCATCGAGCTGGCCGCCCGGGCCGATGCCGATCGGCTTCAAATCAGCGTCAAGGACGAGGGGATCGGAATTGCCAAGAAGCATCTGCCGCGTCTGTTCGAGCGCTTCTACCGTGTGGACAAAGCACGCAGCCGCCGTATGGGCGGCACCGGTTTGGGGCTGGCCATTGTCAAACACATTGTACAGGTCCATAACGGCCAGGTGACGGTGGAGAGCGTGCAGGGTAAAGGCAGCGCCTTTACCATCTTCCTTCCGTTAGCGTGAGGTGCGGACCACTCGCTGGAATCGCCTCCGCATGTTGGCCTAACGCAACCCGAAAATTGAATCGCACCTCATCCCATTTGTCACAGGGGGAAATTGCCCGCCTTTCGGCGTTCGTACGAACGCCCTGGCATTGACATCCAGATCAACCGTGATGACCATAGAGCCTTTGACGGACACATGGATTTTTTAATTCATTACCAAGTTGATGCTTGACGATTTTGCAACAATTTGATATGGTTATGAATTCGAGCCAATGGTAAATGTGGTGGCTCTCTTGCCATGCAACGCCGATGCGCTCATGACTGCCCGCAATAACCCCCATTCGCGACCGCCAAGGGGGGCGATGCCGGATGCTGACCGAGCAGGAAAAGCTGGACGGACTGACTCGCCTGGGGATCGAGTTGAGTCAAATCAACGATCTGGATATCCTTATGGAGCGGGTGTTGACCCGGGCACGTCAATTTGCCAATGCAGACGCAGGCTCAATTTATATCCGCCAGGATGGCTGGCTCCACTTCTCCTATACCCAGAACGATACCCTGCAGAAAAAGCTGCCTAGAAACGAAAAGCTCATCTATTCAACTTTCAGGATCCCCATCGACACCAAGAGCATTGCCGGTTACGTGGCCGCCACAGGGCGTGCCCTGAACATCGAAGATGTGTATCGTCTGGAGGCCACGCTGCCCTATCGATTCAGCAATCAATTCGACGAGACCGCGGGGTACAAAACCCAATCGGTGTTGACCATCCCTCTGGAGAACAGCAGTCATACGATTCTGGGGATTTTGCAGATCATCAACGCTCAGGATGCGGAGGGACGCATCGTCCATTTTGCCCACCGGGATGAGCTCGTGATGCACCATTTTGCTTCGGTGGCTGCCGTGGCGCTGGAGCGTGCCCAGATGACCCGTGCATTGATTCTGCGCATGATTCGGATGGCGGAGATGAGAGATCCCAGGGAGACTGGCTCCCACGTCAACCGGGTAGCGGGCTTTGCGGTGGAGATATACGAACAGTGGGCCCTGAGGCATCACGTCGACCGTAAAG
>CAXXWD010000010.1:0-459395 GCA_963667595.2 Devosiaceae bacterium
CTCGTCACTGCGGCCGAAGGGGCGGAGGATCGGGCGGAGCAGGGGGCGGCCGACCTCGCTGCCATCGACTTTTCGGCGCGGGACGTCATCGTTGGCATCGCGGTTTCCGGACGGACACCTTACGTGATCGGCGCGCTCGATCATGCCAAGGGACTCGGTGCAACCACCGTCGCGCTGACGTGCAACCCGGCCTCGGCCATCGCCAAACGGGCCGATATCGCCATTTCTCCTGTCGTCGGACCTGAGGTGTTGACCGGTTCGACGCGCATGAAATCGGGGACGGCGCAAAAGCTCGTCCTCAACATGCTCACCACTGCGAGCATGATCCGTATCGGCAAGACCTATCAGAACCTGATGGTCGATCTGGTCGCTTCCAATGACAAGTTGGTGGCCCGGGCCGTGCGGATCGTCATGCAGGCCACAGAATGCAGCTCCGAGGATGCGGAGGCCGTCCTCGACCGCACCGGTCACGATGTCAAGTTAGCCATACTTGTCATCATGACCGGAATGCCGGTCGAGGCGGCGCGCGTTGCGCTTGCCGCCTCCGGCGGAATCCTCGATCGTGCCATCAGGAGCAATCCGTAATGCGCGATGTTCGTCACGTGCCTTTCACCCATCGGATCGCGGGAGGAAACGCTCAAGGACAGGTCTGTCCTCCGGCCGGATCGCGATCCGCTTTCAAGGACGGAACACTCACACCAACAGGGAAGAAACTGATGCACTGGACCACTTCCAAGAAGATACTGGCCGGTCTCGCTCTTGCGACCGCGCTGACGTCAACCGCCGTTGTTGTGCCGCTGCAGGCGGCCGAACTCCGCATGGCCTGGTCGCAGGACGCCACTGGCCTGGATCCGCACAAGCAGACCGCGTTCGCCTCGCTGCGTCTGCTCGAACTGATCTATGAGCCGCTGGTCATGCTCGACGCCAGTCTCGACGTCGTGCCCGCCGTTGCCGATTCCTGGTCCTTTTCCGACGATGGTCTGACGCTGACCTTCCACATCGACCCCAAGGCCAGGTTCTCGAATGGCGCGAGTGTGATCGCGGCCGACGTCAAGGCATCCTTCGAACGCCTGCTCGACGAAGAGACCGGCGCTTCGACCCGCTCCAACTTCCTCAACATCGCCAGTATCGAGGCGCCCGACGACGCCACGGTGGTGTTCAGCCTTTCCGAGCCCGATGCGCCGATTCTGGTCGCCATGGCCACGACCAACGCCGCCATCGTCCCTGCGGCCGAGATCGAAGCCGGCACCGTCGGAACCAAGCCCATCGGCTCGGGTCCCTTCGTACTCGACGACTGGCAGCCGAACGCCAAGGACGTGTTGTCGCCCAATCCGTACTGGGCGGGCGGCAAGACCGGCGTCGACGGCATCACCATCTCGGTCTTGCCCGACGAGACCGCGATTCTCGCTTCGCTCCGCGCCGGCCAGACCGATTTCGCGCTTTTGAACGATCCGCTCGTCGCCACCCTGGTGCCGACCGAGCCGAACCTGCAGCTCAATCGCGTCGCCGGCCTCAGCTACAACGTGTTGCAGCTCAACCCATCGCGTGCGCCGATGGACAACCTCAAGGTTCGCCAGGCCATGTCCTGCGCCGTCAACCGCCAGGAAGTCCTCGACACCGCTTCGCTCGGCGAAGGCAAGTCGTGACCGGCCCGCTGACCATGCCGGCCTATCGGCCAACGATCCGGATTCGCTGTTCTGCTACGAGCAGGATCGTCGACAAGGCGAAAGAGCCCTGATGAAGCCGAAGCCGGGCTTGTCGACGGGTTCTCGAAGCCACCGTCATCGCCGCGACCGGCGAGCCGCCGGTGGCCTCCGCCGAAGCCCAGGTTCTGCAGAGCCAGCTCGCCGAAATCGGCATCAAGCTCGACATCAAGCTGATGGAACTCAACGTCTATGTCGACGCCTGGCTCAAGGGCGATTTCGACATGGCGGTGGCGCTCAATGGCGGCCGTCCCGACCCCTACACCATGTATAACCGCTACTTCATGGAAGGCGGCCGGTTCCTCAACGTCTCCAACTATGTCGACGAAACCCTCGACACGCTGATGAACGAAGGCCGCGTCGAGACCGAACATGGCCAAGCGCAAGGAGATCTTCCAGAAGTTCGAAAAGCCATCTGGCCGAGATGTCGCCCTGGATCTGGCTGTCGGCTCCGAACCTTTACACCGCCCAGCTCAAGACCGTTTCAGCGGGTTCGAACCCAATCCGACCGGCTCGCTCTATCTCGCTGAGCAAGGTCACAGTTTCCGAATAAGTCAAACCTCCCGTGTGGGGCGGGCGTCAGCGCCCGCCCCGCATCCGATCCAACCAGGGTGCATCCATGTCTTACGTCGTCCAGCGGCTGCTGACTTTCCCGCTGATCCTGCTCGGTGTCGCACTCGTCGTCTTCTTTCTCGGTGCGCCTTATCCCGGGTGACGCGATTACCGCGATGCTCGGCACCGAAGCCGGCCTTGCTGACCCCCGACCAGCGCGCCGCCCTTGCTCGTTATTTCGGCATCGACCAGCCGGTCTGGGTCCAGTTCGTCAACTGGCTCGGCGGTCTGGTGCAGGGCGACATGGGCATCTCCGTGACCTATGGCAAGCAGGTCCTCTCGGTCATTCTCGACCGTTTCCCGCTGACCCTGGAACTGGCCTTGCTGTCCATGGTGATCGCGTTGATGACCGGCATTCCTCTGGGCGTGCTCGCGGCCACCCGTAACGAACGGCCGAGCGATCTTGTCGTCAGAATCCTCGCCATGCTCGGGCAGTCGACGCCGAATTTCGTGCTCGGTCTTCTGATCATCTACACGCTGTCGGTCTATTTCGGCATGGTGCCGACCATGGGTGCATTCACGCCCATCACCGTGAACCTCATGGAAAATCTCGGCCAGCTCATCTTTCCCGCCATCACGCTCGGCTTTGCCTTTGCCGCGTCGGTAACGCGTATCTCGCGTTCGGCCATGCTCGACGTGTTGAGCGACGATTATATCCGCACCGCCCGTTCAAAGGGCGCTTCGCCCTGGAGCGTCATCTGGCAGCATGCCCTGCCCAATGCGCTCATCCCGGTCGTCACGCTGTCCGGCGTCGAATTCGGCTATCTTCTGGGCGGCGCCGTCATCGTCGAACAGATCTTCGCGCTGCCCGGTCTCGGACGGCTGGTGCTCGATGCCATTACCCATCGCGACTATGCGCTCGTTCAGGGCACGATCCTGTTCATCGCCTTCAACTTCCTGGTGGTGAACCTGATCGTCGATCTCCTTTACGTCGCGCTCGATCCGCGCATCCGTCTGGGAGGCCGGTGATGGGTATTCTCCGGGCTCTGTTCAAGCATCCGAGCGGCCGCATCGGCGCGACCATTATCGGGTTCTATCTCATCGTTGCCATACTCGGCATGTTCGGGCTCACCCCGCACGATCCGCTCAAGGCCTTTCCCCCCGACCGGCTCAAGCCGCCGAGCGGGACCTACTGGATGGGCACCGATCTTCTGGGCCGCGACACCACCAGCCGGCTGATGCTCGGCATCGGCCAGAGCTTCGTCGTCGCCTTTGCCTCGGTGGCGCTGGCAACGCTTGCCGGCACCGTGATCGGCCTTCTCGCCGCATGGTGGGGCAAGGTCTGGGACAATGTGCTGATGCGCATGATGGACGTGCTCCTGGCCTTTCCGGCCATTCTTCTGGCGCTTCTCATCATCGCCATCGTCGGGCCGGGACCGATGACCTCCATCGCCGCCATCGGCATCGTCTACACCCCGATCTTCGCACGCGTCGTGCGGGGCCCGTCCCTGTCGCTCAAGCGCCGCGAATTCGTCGACGCCGCCCGTACCTTCGGCAGCTCCCAGCCCTACATCCTTTCCCGGCACCTGCTGCTCAACCTCGTCGCGCCGCTGACAGTACAGGTGACGCTGGCTCTGGCCTGGGCGCTTCTGACCGAGGCCGGCCTTTCCTTCCTCGGTCTCGGCACGCAGCCGCCAGCGCCCTCGCTCGGCCTGATGCTGTCGGAAAGCCGCAACCTCATGCAACACGCGCCCTGGCTCATGTTCTTTCCCGGTCTCGTCATCATGTTTGGTATTCTCGGTTTCAACCTGACCGGCGATGCCTTGCGCGACATTCTCGACCCGCGCACCCAGAGGAGAAAGGCATGACGGCTCCGCTGCTTTCGGTTCGAGATCTTCACGTCGGCTTCGGCGCCGATCCGCGCGACAACGAGGTGGTTCGGGGCGTCAGCTTCGATCTGAGAGCCGGCGAGACCATCGGCATTGTCGGCGAAAGCGGCTCGGGCAAGTCGGTCACGGCGCTCTCCATCAACCGGCTCGTCGATTTCGGCGGCGGTCGTATCACCGGCGGATCGATCAAACTCATGCGTTCGGACAAAAGCGTGCTCGACGTCGCCGCGGCGGCGGAAGGAACCGTCCGCCATGTGCGCGGTCGCGATGTCGGCATGATCTTTCAGGAGCCGATGACCTCGCTCAACCCGGTCATGACCATCGGCCGGCAGATCGAGGAAGCCTTCCGGCTCAATCAGGGCCTCGTCGGAAAGGCGGCCGGCAATGCCGCCCGCGACGTGCTCGAGCGGGTGCGCATTCCGGATGCCGCGTCGCGTCTGACCTATTTCCCGCATCAGCTTTCGGGCGGTATGCGCCAGCGCGTGATGATCGCCATGGCCCTGGCCTCGAGCCCGCGCCTTCTGATCGCCGACGAGCCGACCACCGCGCTCGATGTGACGGTGCAGGCGCAGATCATGGCGCTCTTGAGCGAACTCAAGGCCGAAACCGATATGGCGATGATCTTCATCACCCATGATATCGGCCTGGTCGCCGGCATCGCCGACAGGATTCTGGTGATGCAGGATGGCTTGATCGTCGAACAGGCGGATGTGGAGGGCGTGCTCGATCATCCCCAGCATCCCTACACACGGCACCTTTTGAAGGCGGTGCCGCATTTCAATTCCGGGCGAGCCGTCAGGACCGATACCAAGCGCAAGGGGCAGGCGACCGACAAGGCCGCCTCCGTGGTCGCGGTCGACGATCTCTATGTCCGGTTTCCTGTCGGCAAGGACTGGTTCCGCCCGAAAGGCGCGGTGCATGCCGTCGATGGCGTCGGTTTCGATCTGTTGCCCGGCGAAACCCTCGCCATCGTCGGTGAAAGCGGCTCGGGCAAATCGACGACGGCGCGCGCCCTGCTCGGGCTCGACGCCAAACTGCGCGGGTCAATCGCCACGGCGCCCGGTCGCTCCCGCCGTCCCATCCAGATGGTATTCCAGGATCCCTTCGCCTCGCTCAATCCGCGTCTTGACGTCGAGGATCTTCTGGCCGAACCGGCCCTGGCCAATGGTCAGCGCAAGGACGACGATTTGCTGGAGCGCATGCGGTTCTTATTGGCCAGCGTTGGACTTCCGGTCGATTCCCTGACCCGCTACGCCCACCAGTTTTCCGGCGGCCAACGCCAGCGGCTCTGTGTTGCCCGGGCGCTGATGCTCAATCCGGACGTGGTGGTGCTCGACGAGGCGGTCTCGGCGCTCGACGTTTCGGTGCAGGCGCAGGTGCTCGATCTGCTGATCAAGCTGCAGACCGATTTCAGCCTCGCGTATCTGTTCATTTCGCACGACATGGCCGTGGTGGAGCGCATCGCCCATCGCGTCGCCGTCATGTATGCCGGCCAGATCGTCGAAATCGGCGATGCGGCATCGGTCCTCGGCGACCCCCGGCATTCCTATACCAAGCGGCTGATTTCAGCCGTCCCGGCGGTGGAGCGGCGTCATCAGCGCTTCACCGTCGATAATACGCAGGTGCCCTCGCTGGTGCGGCCCGTGGGCTACGAGCCGCCGCCGGCCGAGTGGCTCACCGTTGGCGACGACCATCGCGTCCGGCTCGAGACCTCGGCATGAGTGCGGTCCATGAAAAGCTGGACCGTGCCTTTGCCCCCCTCGAAACGGCGGTTGGCGCCGGGCGCATTCCTGGCGGCGTCTTGGGGATCGTCGAACGGGATGGCACGTGTGCCTTGCGGGCGATCGGATCGGCCCAGATCGTGCCGGCCAAACGGGCGATGAGCGAAGGAACCTGGTTCGATCTCGCTTCCCTGACCAAGGTCATCTTCACCACCGAACGCATCCTCGATCTGGCAAGGGCAGGAACCATCGATCTCGATGCGCCGCTGACCAGCGTGTTGCCCGATTTCCGCCAGTACGAGCCCGATTGCTGGGAACGGCAAATTACCTTTCGCCAGTGCCTCGGACACCAGACGCCATTGCCGGCGGTCTTTCCGATCTACACTTACGGGCGCGACCCCGATCTCCTGCGGGCGTTCATCCTCCAGCATCAGTGGCCGGCAGGGGCGCCGGTTTATTCCGACATCAACTACATCCTGCTCGGGCTGGCGCTGGAACGGCTTGCCGGCAAATGGATCCGTCAGATGGATGCCGGCCCCGGTTTTGCCTGGTCGGCCGATCCCGCCCAGACGGCCGCGACCGAAGACGACACCTGGCGGCACCGGGTGTTGTGCGGCGAGGTGCATGACGACAATTGCTCGGCCCTTCAGGGGTCGGGTCATGCGGGCCTGTTCGGCACGGCGACATCTCTTCTCGATTTCGCCCTTCAAAAATTGAACACCGCCGGACCCGATGCCCTCATTCGTACGCCCTTGTCGGAACGCCGGACTCATGGCTGGGAAAAGCCCTATCGGGGCTGGTCGGGCGGCGATCATTGCCCGCCTGAAACCATCGGGCATACCGGGTTTACCGGCACGGGCCTGTGGATCGATTTCGCCAATGGCCGGGCCTGGACGCTTCTGACCAACCGCATCCACCCCACGCGCCATTTCGATAGCGGCATCATCGATGTGCGGCGCATGACCGGCGATCTCGTCAACGCTTAATTCTATGGAGTTTGCCATGCAGCCGATCTGGGCCGTGGGCCTGATGACGGGAACCGTTCTCGATGGAAATATCGATGTGGCGCTTTTAAAAACCGATGGCGAACGCATCGAAAGCTTTGGCGCCTACATGCTCGCGCCGTATGCCGAGGAAATCCGCCGCGACATCGAGCAGGCGCAAAAGGATGCGCTCAAGTGGCATTTCGACGGACCGGACCCGGCCATTTTCGCCAAGGCCGAAGAGGCGCTGACCCGCGCCCAGTCGGCGGCGGTGCGCGATCTCGTTCTGTCCGCCGGGCTGACACTCGATCAGATCGGCGTCGTCGGCTTCCATGGCCAGACCGTTTTGCATCGTGCGCCGCAAGACGGGCGGATCGGAAACACCCGTCAACTCGGCGACGGCAAGCTGATGCGCGATATCCTCGGCGTGCCGGTCGCCTATGATTTCCGCTCGGCCGATGTGCGGGCAGGCGGGCATGGGGCGCCTCTGGCGGCGCTTTATCACAAGGCCCTGCTTGGTATGATCGGCGCCACCAACGGCAAGACGGCGGTGCTCAATCTCGGCGGGGTCGGCAACGTCACCTGGTGGGATGGCGGCGACCGGCTTGTTGCCTTCGACACTGGTCCGGCCAACGCGCCGATCAACGATTTCATCAAGCTCAACGGGCTCGGCAACATGGACCGGGACGGCGCGCTTGCTTTGAGCGGCACGGTCGACGAGGCACGCCTCAAGGGGCTGCTCGAACACCCGTACCTGACACTGCCCTATCCCAAATCGCTCGACCGGTTCGACTTCTCCGCCAAAATGGCCGAAGGCCTGTCTCCGGCGGACGGCGCGGCAACGCTGACCGCCTTCACCACCAGCGCCGTCGGCAAGGCGCTGGACCTGTTGCCGATCCGGCCGGACAAACTGATCGTATGCGGCGGCGGACGGCACAATCCGGCGATCATGCAGATGCTCGAAACGCGGGCGCATGTCAAAGTCGAACCGGCCGAGGCGGCCGGCTGGCGTGGCGACGCGGTCGAAGCCGAATGTTTTGCTTTCCTTGCCGTGCGCGTGATGCAAAACTTGCCGTTCAGCTTCCCGACCACGACCGGCGTGCCCGAGCCGATGACCGGCGGCATTCTGGTGTCCTGAATAAGCGGCGACGCGACTGCCTCCGCCTTTGTCCTCAGCGTCAGGCGGGAGGCGTGACCGCGCCGATTGGCGCCTAGAGCGCCTTTTGCAGAAAGGTCCGCGTTCGCCCCTTGGGAAAGTCCTTCAACTCTCCGAAAGGCGCGTAGCCGGCGCGCTGGTAGGTCTTGAGCGCCACGGGATTGAACGTGTCGATATAGGCGCCGTGGCAACCGCGCGCCCTGGCCTCCGTTTCCGCCGCCTCAAGCATTTTTCCGGCCAGGTGTTGGCCGCGCTGGCTTTCGGCGACCCACAGCCATTGCACGTAAAGCCAGCCCCAGCCGGTATAGCCGGAAATGCCGGCAACGAGCGAGTCCGTGTCGTCGTGCACGAGAACCACGATCGGATCGCGACCGGACGGACCGACATCGGCATCGTTGAAGGCGGTCAGACTGCCGCCGATGGTCTGGAGGTCTTCGGCGCTCGGGGTGTTGCTGGTGGTGATCCTGAGAGGATTCATTGCGGTTTTCTCCGGCCGGAAGCGCGTCTGTCGCGAGCGGGACCGAACCGGCCGATACGCGTTTTGTTTCATCACTCGCGGCGCAAGTTTCCTATCCGATCCGCTGGTGTCGTGAAAGGGGCGCGGCGCGCGCGACAGGGCAAATTCGAGCGGATCGCCGGAACAGGTCCTGTTCGGGCAGATCCGCGTGGGCCACCCGAACGTCCCGATGTGCCGCACGCACCGAAAACTGTTGTCTGGACCATTCTCCTTGCCCCTTCACTTGAACCGGAAAAGTGGTATCCAGTTCATTTGAAAACACTCAGGATCGGCCCGCAGGGGCTTGCGCCTTACTGGCGCCAAATAGGCCTTGTCTTTCGGCCTGCAATTTCAGGAACAGCCATGACGTCTCCGTTCAGTTCGGAACTTGAAACCCGCCTCGTGCGTTACGCTTCGATCGACAGCCAGTCCGACGAAGACTCACCGACCACGCCCAGCACGCCGATTCAGTTCGACATGCTGAACCTGTTGAAATCGGAGCTGATCGAGATGGGCGCGACCGATGTCCGCATCACCGAATACGGCGCGGTTCTGGCGACGATTCCCGGCACGGCCACAGGGCCGACCATCGGGTTTCTCGCCCATGTCGATACCGCGCCGCAGTTCAACGCCACAGGCGTCAAGCCGCGCGTGATCCGGGGCTATAATGGCGGCGACATCACCTATCCCGACAATGCCGACCTCGTCCTGTCGCCGAAGGATTATCCTTATCTCGTCGAGAAACAGGGCGACGATCTCATTACCGCGTCGGGCACGACCCTGCTCGGCGCCGACGACAAGGCGGGCGTGGCCGTCATCATGACCGCCGCGCGCCATATGCTCGGCAATCCGGACATGAAACACGCGCCGATCCGCATCGCCTTTACGCCGGACGAGGAGATCGGCCGGGGCGTCTCGGAACCGCTGCCCAAGGATCTGGCCGTGGATTTCGCCTATACGTTCGATGGCGGCGAGCTTGGCGAACTTACCTATGAGAGCTTTTCGGCCGACCAGGCCGTGGTGACGGTCACGGGCGTCTCCATCCATCCGGGCGACGCCAAGGGCAAGATGGTCAATGCCATCACGCTCGCCGCCAAGATCGTCGACATGCTGCCCCAGGCCAATATGACGCCGGAATCGACCGACGGCGTCGAGGGCTTCATCCACACGACAGAGATGACCGGCGGCTCTTCCGAAATGAAGATCAAGATGATCCTGAGGGATTTCGAACTGGACGACCTCGCGGCCAAGGGTGAGATCGTCAAAAAGATCTGTGATGCGGTCGCGGCGATAGAGCCGCGCGCCACCATCGCCTGTGACATCCATCCGCAATACCGCAATATGCGCTATTGGCTCGAAAAGGACATGAAGCCGGTCGATCTTGCACGCGATGCCTGCAAAAAACTCGGGATCGAGCCGATCTCGATGCCGGTTCGCGGCGGGACCGACGGATCTCGCCTGACCGAACTGGGCGTGCCGACGCCGAACCTTTTTACCGGCATGCAGAACGTGCATGGCCCGCTCGAATGGGTGGCGGTCGGCGACATGGTCCGGGCGACCGAGCTTTGCCTGAAGCTGGCGGAGCTTGCAGCGGGCGAGGCGGCCTGACCGCATCCGACGTTTTAAGGGGCGCAAAAGGCCACGCAAAGAGTGGCCTTTTGCCCGGATTTGCTGCTATATTTGACGTCAGGACGGGCAGGAGGAGCACCCGGCCGGCATGGTGTCGCGTCCGGAATCCGATTGCCGAATCAATGAAGTGACCGAAGCCCAGCACGCCGGATCAGGGTGCTGGGCGGTCGTGTCCCGCGCCTAACCGAAACGAGTCCCAAAATGGTCGAAACTTATAAAAACCCCAGTCTTGCGCCTGATGTACGTACCGCAGATCTGATCGGTCGTATGAATCTCGACGAAAAGCTTGCCCAGCTTCATGCCTTCTGGCTGGTCCTCAGTCCCGACGGCAAGCATGTGCCGCGCACGGACGAGTTCACCGGCGGCACCACTCTGGATGTGGTTCGCAACGCGCTCAAATTCGGACTCGGACAGATCACGCGGCCGCTCGGCACAAGACCCGTCGATCCTGCCTATGGCGTGGCCGCGCTCAACAGCCTGCAAAAGTTCATGATGGAAGAAACGCGGCTCGGTATTCCGGTCATGTCGCACGAGGAAAGCCTCACCGGCCTGATGATCCGGGGCGCAACGCTGTTTCCTTCGGCGCTTGCCTATGGAGCGACCTGGAATCCCGAGCTTATCGAAAAGGTCGGTCGTGCCATCGGGGCGGAAGCGCGCGCGGTGGGCTGCCATCAGGTTCTGGCGCCGGTGCTCGACGTGGCGCGCGACGCCCGTTGGGGCCGGACCGAGGAAAGCCTCGGCGAGGATCCTTATCTGGTCGGCCTTCTGGCCACGGCCTATGTCAGGGGCATTCAGGGCGACAGGCGCGACGTGCTGGCGACGCTCAAGCACTATGCCGGTCATTCCTTCTCCGAAGGCGGGCGCAATCATGCCCCGGTCCATCTCGGCTTCAAGGAACTCAACGACACCTTCCTTTTGCCCTTCGAAATGGCGGTGAAGCTGGCCAATGCCGGCTCGGTCATGCCGGCCTATCACGATGTCGACGGCGAGCCGTGCCATTCTTCCCATCATCTGTTGACGGAGGTTCTGCGCGAGGACTGGGGCTTCGACGGCCTGCTCGTGTCCGACTATGTCGGGGTCGACCAGCTCTATCTGGATCACCGCCTTGCCCATGACAAGGGCGAGGCCGCGGCGCAATCGATCATCGCCGGCCTCGATATCGAACTGCCCGGTGACAATTGCGCGCCGCATCTCAAGCAGGCGCTCGAACGCGGGCAGATTTCCATGGAGACGATCGACGCCACGGTGTCCCGCATCCTTATCGAGAAGTTCCGTCTCGGCCTGTTCGAAAAGCCCTATACCGACGAAGGCGCCATCCATCTGCAAACGGCGGAATCGCAGGAACTGGCGCGCGACGTGGCGCGCGAGTCCGTCGTCATTCTCGACAATGACGGTATCCTGCCGTTGAAGGGAACGCCCAGGATCGCCGTGATCGGACCGACGGCCGACGATCCGATGGCTCTTTTGAGCGATTACTCCTTCCCGGTGCATCTGATCCTGTCCGACCAGTCCGAAGACACCCGCAACGTCGTGACGCCGCGCGCGGCCTTCGAAGCCAAGTTCGGCGCCGAGAATGTGCTCTATGCCCGGGGCTGCAACATTCTCGACGAACGCAAGCCGGATGCCGCCGTGTTTCCGGGCGACGTCGATTCCTCCAATATCGACGTGGAATCGATCCTGTCGATCCGGATCGACATGATCGACGACGCCGTCGCGGCGGCGCAGGCGGCCGATACGGCCATTGTCTGCGTCGGCGATCTTTCCGGCCTGTTCCAGACCGGCACGGTGGGCGAAGGCTCGGACGCCGATACGCTGGAACTGCCCGGCGTGCAGCAGAAGCTGCTCGACGCGGTGGTGGCGACCGGCAAGCCGGTCATCGTCGTGATCAGCTCGGGCCGGGCCTACAATCTCGGCGGCCTCGAAGACAAAATCGCGGCGCAGGTCATGTCGTTCTTCGGTGGTCAGCAGGGTGGGCCTGCGCTGGTCGACGTCTTGACCGGGGCGGTGGAGCCCTCGGGCCGGCTCAACTTCTCCGTGCCCCGCAATGTCGGCGCCGCGCCCTATTTCTACAACCACAAGTTCAAGAGCGCCGGTACGCCGATCGCCCGCCATTTCGGCTCGCGCTATCCGTTCGGGCACGGGCTGAGCTATACCGAATTCGCCCTCGAAGATCTGAGCCTCAGCGCCGACAAGGTCGATACCCGCACGGGAACCGTCTCGCTGTCGTTCACCGTCACCAACACGGGAAACGGGCCGGTGTCGCCGTGCCCCAGCTCTATGTGCGCGATCTTTACGCCTCGCTGGTTCGGCCGTTGAAGGAGCTGAAAGCCTTCGCCAAGGTGCCGCTGGCGCCGGGTCAGTCGGCCCGCGTCAGTTTCGAGGTGCCCACCGACATGCTCAATTTCACCGGTATGAACGGCAAGCGGCGGGTCGAGCCCGGCGAATTCGACCTGATGGTCGGGATGTCGAGCGCCGATATCGGTTTGACCGCCAAGGTCGAACTGACCGGTGAGGTGGTCGAACTGCCCAGGACCTGGCGGATGACCAGCACCGCCACGGTCAAATGAGGATGAAGGTAACGGCGAAAGCGGCGACGATCGTGGTCAGGATGACCAGCGGCAGTCCGAACCGGAAGAAGTCGCCGAAGGAGTAGCCGGCAACACCCATCACCAGGGTGTTGTTGTGATGGCCGAAGGGCGTCATGAAATCGAGTGACGCCCCGATGGCTATGGCGATGATCACCGGTTCCGGCGGCACGCCGAACTGTCTCGCGATTTCGCTGCCCACGGGCGCGAGCACCAGAACCGTCGAGGGATTGTTGATGAAGGGGGTCAGAAGGACCGCCAGCACCAGCATGACAATGACGATGGTCGCCTCGGACGTGCCGGGCGCGAGATTCAGCATCATTCCGGCCAGCGCCGCACCGGCGCCGGTATCACCGACGGCTGCACCGAGCGGAATGATGGCGCCGAGCATCAAAAGGATCGGCCAGTTCATCGATTCGAAGCCCTGACGCAGGGACAAATGTCCGGAAAGCGCCAGCACCAGAACGACGAGACCGAGTGCGATGGCCGGCTCGACGCCGAAAGCGGCGCTCATGACGATGCCGAGACCGAACAGGATCAACGGAAAGAGCGCCAGCCGGCGCGGTTCCGTCCGGGGCCGGTCGCCGAGCAGCAAAAGACCGGAATCGGCGCACTCGGCGGTGATGGCGGCGCGCGGACCGGCGAGCACGAGGATATCGCCGACCGCCAGCCGCAAGTCACCGAGCCGGCCTTCGACACGGCGGGTGGTGATGCCGACCCGCCGGACCGTGATGCCAAGATCGGTCAGCGAGTCGAGATCGTCGACACAGGACCCCACGAAGACGCTTTCGGGCAGCAGAACCGCTTCCAGAACGCCGCAGACCGGATCCTCGTTATCGGCTTCCGACAGGATGGCGCCCGAGGCGAAAAGATTATCGAGAATGTCCTCGGAGGCTTCGAGAATGAGGATATCGTTTTCCTCGACCAGCTTGCCGCTGCCGCCGAAAACGAATCTGCCGTTTCTGACGATATTGTGGATCAAAAAGCCATAGCGATCCTGCAGGGCGCCGAGCGTCTTTTCGGCCAGCGCGGACCCCGGCGTGACCGTGGCCTCGACGGCATAGCGCCGGTCGTGATGGTGGGGATTTGTGGGGCGCGCGATGTCGCGATGTCCAAAAGCGATGGTGACGGCCAGATAGATGAGGCCGGCGATCGCGACCGGAAGGCCGACGGCGCCCAGTTGGAAGAAACCGAGTTCGTGTCCGGTATATTCCAGCATGGCATTGCCCGCCACGAGGTTGGCCGGGGTGCCGATGACCGAGCACAGCCCGCCGAGCAGGGTGGCGAAGGACAGCGGCATCATCATGGACTTAAGCGGAAGCCGCCGGCGGTCGCAGATCGATACGCCGAGGGGCAACAGCAGCGCCAGGGCGCCGATATTGTTCATGAAAACCGACAGGAACGCGCCCAGAAGACAGATGGCGATGATGATTCGGGCATCGCCCGCGATCCAGCGGTCGAGAACGTCGCCGGCCAGATCGATGATTTCGGAATGCCTCAGAACCCCGACGATCAGCAGGATTTCGAGAACTGTGATCACAGCCGGGTTGGCGAAGCCGAGAAACAGCTTGTCGGCCGGCACGAGCCCTGTCAGTCCGCCCACGGCCAGCCCGGCCAGCGCGACCAGTTCGATACGGATGCGATTGGTGGCGAAGACCACGAGCATCAGCGCCAGCAGCAAGAGAATTCCGATCTGGGCAGATGTCATCGCTTCGGGCCCTCAGCTCGCAAGTGACTGCCAGCCAAGCGCAGCTTTCGGCGAAGTGCAACGGAATTCAGAAAACCAGATGCTCTTCGGTGTCAGGAACCTGTTCATCTTTTGCCCGAACAGGTTCGTCGACGCCAAACAGCTGGTCCGCGCAACCCGGATTGTGGTCGAGCGTATCGGCAATGGTTGTCTGGTCGAGCACTTCGCGAGTCGCCTCGGCCACGCGGGCGAACACGACGCGCGTTCCGCACCAGTCCTCGGAACGGCAGTCGGCGCAGCGGCGATAGGCGGTGCGGCTGAGACAGGGCAGGGGCGCGATGGGCCCGTCGATGGCGCGCAGCACCTCGCCATAGCTGATGCGGTTTGCCGGCTTCAAAAGCCTGTAGCCGCCACCCTTGCCGCGCTGGCTGGTCACCAGCCCCTGATGCTTGAGATCAAGCAGGATCTGTTCGAGAAACTTCTTGGGAATGGCGTGCTCGACGGCAATGTCCGAAATGGTCAGACTGCGTCCGCTGGGTACCCGCGCCAAGGCGGACAGGGCCCTTAACGCATATTTGGCTTTTTGTGAGATCATAACAAAACCAACCCCGTCGCTCTGGTGAAGAGCGCACAGTCAGGCACTTTACTCGACTAAGTAGATAGGGATATAGTTTATCAGTGCTCAAATTGCAAACGGGACCGCACGGGCTTTCGCCCTGGTTCCATCTCAACCAGTGGTTGTCTGACTACCGGTGCCAAGCTAGTGTGTACTCGAAATTCGCGAAGGGCAGATCATGATTTCTCAAAAGGCTCGCTATGCCTTTCGTGCGCTGATCGCGTTGGCCAAGGCAGGAAACGGGCAATCACTGCAGATCGCCGAGATCGCCGAAGCGGAGAATATCCCGCGCAAGTTTCTCGAACAGATTCTGCTCGATATGAAACGGGCCGGGTTCGTGAACAGCCGCCGCGGCAAGATCGGCGGCTACATGCTGCTGCGGAGCGCCGACGAGATCTATTTCGGCGAGGTTCTGCGCCTGATTGACGGGCCCATCGCCCCTTTGCCGTGCCTCAGCAAAATCGCTTATCGCAGATGCGACGATTGCGAAGACGAAGCCGCTTGCGAGATCAGACACGTCTTTGCACAGGTGACCGAAGCCACGCGGGCGGTGCTCGATTCCACCTCGGTCGCCGATGCGATCGAGAGAAAATTCGCCGAAATTCCAGATAGATATAAAGCAAAGGCGAGCTGATTTCCGTATCCATTCCGGGTGCTGGTGAAATGCCGTTTGGTTATCTTGACAATCTCTACTAACTAGATAGGGTATTAGGCATAGAGCCGATGGAGGAGGCTGATATGCATGCGCTAAATCGCAACCTGGCCCTTGCCGGTTTTGCCCTTTGTTTTCTTTTCATTTTGGTCGTGACCGCGTTCGGCGAACAAACGATCACCAACGTTTCCTACGATCCGACACGCGAACTCTACAAAGACTTCAATGCCGTCTTCGCCCAGCACTGGGCAGACGAAACGGGTGGCACCATCACCATCCAGACCACCCATGGCGGTTCCGGTTCGCAGGCCCGCACGGTGATCGATGGTCTTGAGGCCGATGTCGTGACACTGGCCCTCGAAGCGGACATCAACGCCATTGCCGAAAAGAGCGGCAAGATCGACGCCAACTGGCGCGGCACCCTTCCGAACAACAATGCGCCCTATACCTCGACCATCGTGTTTCTGGTGCGCAAGGGCAATCCCAAGGGCATTCTCGATTGGGGTGACCTGATCAAGGATGGCGTGGAAGTGATTACGCCCAACCCCAAGACGTCCGGCGCGGCGCGCTGGGGGTTCGTCGCCGCCTGGGCCTGGGCCAATGCCGCGTTTGGCAATGACGAGCAAAAAACGCGCGATTTCGTTTCCGAACTCTACCGCCATGTGCCGGTGCTCGACAGCGGCGCCCGCGGCTCGACGACGACCTTCGTCCAGCGCGGCATCGGCGATGTGCTCCTCTCCTGGGAGAACGAGGCCTTTCTCGCCATCGACGAACTTGGCCCGGATGCCTTCGACATCGTTGTCCCGTCCGTTTCCGTTCTGGCCGAACCGCCGGTCGCCATCGTCGACCAGATCGTCGACAAGCGCGGTACGCGGGAGGTGGCGACGGCTTATCTCGACTACCTCTACACCGCCGAAGGTCAGACGCTGGCCGCCAAGCATTATTACCGTCCGAGCGCGCCCGATCTGGGTCGATCCGGCCCTGCTCGCCCGTTTTCTGCGCTTGATCTCGTCCGCATCGACGATTTCGGCGGCTGGAAGACGGTTCAGCCGGGATTCTTCGGAGATGGTGGTGTGTTCGACCAGATCTACGCCCCGTCCAACTAGGCCGGAGACACCATCATGACCGCCGCCACCGCAAGACACCGATGGCGCTTCAGAGAGCAGAGCATCGTGCCGGGTTTCGGCATGACCTTCGGGTTCACCGTCTCCTATCTCTGCTTGATCATCCTTATATCCCGCTTGCCGCCCTCGGTTTGAGGTCGGCAAGCCTCGGATGGGCTGATTTCTGGCACATCGCCACCGATCCCCGCGTGCTCGGAGCTTTGAAGACGAGCTTCTGGACGGCTGCCGTCGCCGCGTGCATCAACGGTTTTTTTCGGCACGCTCGTCGCCTGGGTTCTGGTGCGTTACGACTTTTTCGGCCGCAGGGTGGTCGACGCCATCGTCGATCTGCCCTTCGCCCTGCCGACCGCCGTCGCCGGCATCGCGCTGACGACGCTTTACGCGCCGACCGGCTGGGTCGGCCAGCTCTTCGCGCCGTTCGGCGTCCGTATCGCCTACACCCCGGTGGGCATCATCATCGCGCTCATTTTCGTCGGACTGCCCTTCGTGGTCCGGACGGTGCAGCCGGTGCTCGAGGATTTCGAGACCGATGTCGAGGAAGCGGCGGCGCTGCTCGGCGCCTCGCGGCTGCAGACCATCGCCAAGGTCATTCTGCCGTCCCTGTTTCCGGCGCTTCTGACCGGGTTCTCGCTGGCCTTCGGCCGGGCGGTCGGCGAATACGGCTCGGTGATCTTCATCGCCGGCAATATTCCCTACAAGAGCGAAATCGCGCCATTGCTCATCGTGATGCGGCTCGAGGAGTTCAACTACCCGGCCGCCACCGCCATCGGCGCAATCATGCTCATCATCGCCTTCGCGATCCTTCTGGCCATCAATCTGTTGCAGGCCTGGAGCCGGAAGAGGTTTGGCCATGGCATCTGATGCGAGTGCTGCTATCCGCACGTCCTTTTTAAGTCCGGTCACCGAGTCCAACCTGGCGCGCCGGATCATCATCGGTGTTGCACTTGCCTTTCTCGGGCTCGTGCTCATCCTGCCGGTACTGGCGGTGTTCGCCGAAGCGTTGCGTAAGGGGGTCGGGGTCGCCCTTGCCGCGATCACCGAACCGGAGCCGCTTTCGGCGGTCAGGTTGACGCTTCTGGTCGCGGCGATCGCGGTGCCGCTCAACATGATCTTCGGCGTTGCCGCCGCCTGGGCCATCGCCAAATTCGAATTCAAGGGCAAGACCTTCCTCATCACCCTGATCGATCTGCCCTTTTCGGTATCGCCGGTGATTTCGGGCCTGGTCTATGTGCTGCTGTTCGGCTCGGGGAGCCTGTTGCATCCCTTCATGCAGGATGCCGGCATCCAGATCCTGTTCGCGGTGCCGGGTGTGGTGCTGGCGACGATGTTCGTGACCTTTCCGTTCGTCGCGCGTGAACTCATTCCGCTGATGCAGGATCAGGGCACGGCCGACGAAGAGGCGGCCATTTCGCTCGGCGCTTCCGGCTGGCAGACCTTCTGGCACGTCACCTTGCCCAATATCCGCTGGGGCCTGCTCTACGGCGTCCTGCTCTGTAACGCCCGTGCCATGGGGGAGTTCGGCGCCGTTTCCGTGGTTTCGGGGCGGTTGCGCGGCCAGACGGTGACCATGCCGCTTGAAATCGAGATCCTTTACAACGAATACAATTTCGTCGCCGCTTTCGCCGTGGCGTCGCTTCTGACGCTTCTGGCGCTGGTCACGCTTGTTCTCAAGACGCTGCTCGAACGCGTCTACGGCCACAACAGTTCGGCCAATGCCCGGGCGCGCGCGGGAGGGTGAGGGATGAATTACGTGAATGCTTCATTGGCCGGCACAGGTGATGCCATGACGAACACCGCGACCACGCCCCGACTGACGGGCAATGCCGTCGATCCCATAGGCGTGCGCATCGAACACGTCCGCAAGGAATTCGCCCAGTTCCCAGCTCTGCACGACGTGTCGCTGGAGATCCGGCCGGGTGAACTCATCGCGCTGCTCGGCCCGTCGGGATCGGGCAAGACGACCTTGCTGCGCCTCATCGCCGGGCTCGACTTTCCCACCGAAGGCGCAGTCTATTTCGGCGACGAGGACGCCTCGCACACGCCGGTCAAGGACAGGAAGGTCGGCTTCGTCTTCCAGCATTACGCGCTGTTCAAGCATATGACGGTTCTGGAAAACGTTACCTTCGGCCTGCGTGTCCGGCCGCGCGCCGAACGCCCGCCCAAGGCGGAAATCCGGCGCAGGGCGCTGGAGCTTCTGGACTTCGTGCAGTTGTCCGGGCTCGACGGGCGCTATCCCAATCAATTGTCCGGCGGCCAGCGCCAGCGCGTCGCCCTGGCCCGGGCCCTGGCCATCGAACCGCGCGTGCTTTTGCTCGATGAACCGTTCGGAGCGCTCGACGCGCAGGTGCGCAAGGGATTGCGACGTTGGCTGAGGGATGTGCACGAGCATACCGGCCACACCACGGTTTTCGTCACCCACGACCAGGAGGAGGCGCTCGAACTCGCCGACCGCGTCGTGGTCCTCAGCGAAGGCCGGATCGAGCAGGTGGGGGGACCCGACGAGGTCTACGACCATCCCAATTCGCCGAACGTCTTTTCCTTCATCGGGGAATCCTCGAAGCTGCCGGTCACCGTTGAAACCAACCAGCTTTTATTTGCCGACCGGCCGCTCGGGCTCGACGCGCAGGGCATGCGCGACGGCGCGGCCACGCTGTTCTTCCGTCCGCACGATGTCGAAATCGTCGAGCCGGGCCATCAAGCCATCGTCGGCGTCGTCGTCGCCAGCCGGCGTACGGAGGGCACGCGCCAGGTCGAGCTGGAAGTAGGAGGCGGCTTGCATCGCGTCGAAATCGAGCTGCCGGTCGACCATCCGGCGGCGACCCGGTCGCGCATCGCCTTCCGTCCCCGGCGCTGGAAGGTGTTCCCCGCCCGGGTCGGAGATGCGACGTCCGAGCCGAAATACCAGCGCGCCGCGTTCAAGTCCTGATCGCTTAAATAAACGCGCCATCGCTTTTTGAGGGCATTGCGAATTCCGGTTGATGCTCCGCCTTCCGGGTTGCCGCAGGGTGTGGCCAGCCGCTATTCAGGATGGAACGGCGCGCGCCGCGGCCGCGTGGTGGCCCTGCGGTTATCCTTCTTTTGTCAAGTCGCCGCTTTGTCCGGATTGCCCCCCTTTTGATTGCAAGGAGCCAACATGACCGAGAACGAGCTCGCCGAACTTGTCGACCGGATGACGCTTGAAGAACAGGTGCTGATCCTGTCGGGTCAGGACGTGTGGTCGACCGCGCCCATTCCGCGCCTCGGCATTGGCAGTTTGCGCATGACCGACGGTCCGAGCGGCGCGCGTGGCGGCGGTTCGCTGATCGCCGGGGTCAAGACGGCAACCTTTCCGGTCGGCATTGCACTCGGCGCCACCTGGAACACCGCTCTTCTCGGCGAGATCGGCGCCGCCATCGCCGAACAGACGCTGGCCAAGGGGGCGAGGATGCTGCTCGGCCCCACCGTCAACATCCACCGCTCGGTGACCAACGGGCGCAATTTCGAATGCTATTCCGAAGACCCGGTGCTGACCGCGCATCTGGCATCGGCCTATATCAAGGGCATGCAGTCGCGGGGCGTGGCGGCGACCATCAAGCATTTCGCCGGCAACGAATCCGAGATCGAACGCACCACGGTCAATTCCGAGATCGACGAACGCGCACTGCGTGAAATTTATCTGCTGCCATTCGAAGTGGCGGTGAAAGACGCCGGAACCTGGGGCGTCATGTCGAGCTATAACAAACTCAACGGTACCTATTCGGCCGAGAACACCTGGCTTCTGACCAAGGTCTTGCGCGAGGACTGGGGCTATGACGGCATCGTCATGTCGGACTGGTTCGGTTCGCGCACCACGGCGCCGACCGTCAATGCCGGACTGAACCTCGAAATGCCGGGACCGACCCGCGATCGCGGCGACAAGCTGATCGATGCCGTCGAGACCGGCCAGGTGTCCCGCGCCAAGGTCAGGGAACTGGCGCTCGACATGCTGCGCCTGATGGACCGCAACGGTGCCTTGCGCGAATATGCGGCCTGGGAGGAAAAAGAACTCGATCTTCCCGCCCATCGCGCCCTGATCCGCCGGGCCGGCGCGGAAGCGGCGGTGCTGCTCAAGAACGATGGCGCCCTGTTGCCGCTCGATGCCACACTGCTCGGTTCGGTCGCGGTGATCGGCCCGAATGCCAAGGTGGCCCAGATCATGGGCGGCGGTTCGGCCCGCACCAATCCTTATTACCGCGTTTCGCCCTGGGACGGCCTCGTCGCGCGTCTCGGCGCCGACCGTCTGAGCTATGCCGAGGGCTGCGGCAATGGCCGTTTCGTTCCGCTTTATGACGGCACGTTCGAGATGGAATGGTACGACAACCAGACCCTCGACGGCGCACCGGTCGCCACCGACCGCCAGGACCGCGGCGAGGTCTTCCTGCTCGGCGAAAAGGCTGGCGGCAAGGTCGATCCCTACAAGTTCTCCCTGCGCCTCAAAGGCAGCTACACGCCAGCGGTGTCCGGCACCTACGAGATCGGCCTGGCGGCCGCCGGCTATGCCAGGGCCTATCTCGACGGCGAACTGGTTGCCGATGCGACGACAAACTGGACCGTCGGACGGACCTTTTTCGAGGAAGGATGCGAAGAGGTGGTCTCGTCCGTCTCGCTCGACGCCGGCCGGACTTACGAAATCACTGTAGAACTTGTCTCCAAGCAACCGCGAAACCTTCATATTTCTGCCGTCAGATTGGGCATTGGCTTGTCCAATGACGACGCGTTGATCGCCGAGGCCGTCGCGGCCGCGCGCGCGGCGGACGTCGCGCTTGTGTTTGTGGGGCGCAGCGGCGAATGGGACACCGAAGGAAGCGATCTTTTGAACATCGACTTGCCGGGCCGGCAGAACGATCTGGTTTCGGCGGTGGTCGCGGCCAATCCGAAAACGATCGTCGTGCTGCAGACGGGCGGGCCGGTGGAAATGCCGTGGATCGAGACAGTGCCGTCGGTTCTCGAAGCCTGGTATCCCGGCATGGAGGCGGGCAACGCCATTGCCGATGTGCTGTTCGGATCTGCCGAGCCGGGCGGACGCCTGCCGCAGAGTTTTCCGGTCAGATGGCAGGACAATCCGACCCAGTCGCAGGACCCAGAGGTCTATCCGGGCATCGATGGCAAGGTACGCTACGAGGAGGGGGTGTTCATCGGCTACCGCCATTACGACCGCACCGGTATCGCGCCGCTTTTCCCCTTCGGGCACGGGCTCGGTTATACCGATTTCGCCCTGACGGGGCTGATGCCACACGCGACAGCGTTCGATACTGAGGGGAAACTCGCGGTCGACATCGTTCTCGAAAACACCGGCAAGCGTGAAGGCGCCGCCGTGGTGCAGCTTTATATCTGCGATGTCGAGGCCAACGTGCCGCGTCCGGAAAAGGAGCTGAAGAGTTTCGCCAAGGTAACGCTCGCGCCCGGTGAAAAACGCACCGTCACCCTGACGTTGACGCCGCGCGATTTCGCCTTTTTCGATGTCGCGTCCCAATGTTGGCGGGTGGAGCCGGGCCGGTTCGACCTGATCGCCGGTTTTTCGGCGACCGATATCCGCGCGCGTACCGAGATCACGCTTGATGAGGGGATGGAATTGCCGGTGTGAGCCGCAAAAAGGTGTTTTGCACAACACCGATTCCCGCTTATTCGCCGTGTTGCCTCAGGCGGGTTTCCGGCGGATCAGCATGTCCTTGGCGGCGAGAACGGCGCCCAGGGTGATCAACAGGCAGGCGATGCCGATCATGTTGGTGTAACTGCCGACGCCGAAAGCGATGAGGATCAGGGTGGAAAGCAGCGGTGCGGCATAGGACGCGGCGCCGAGCACCTGGATATCGCCCTTCTTGACGCCCCGGTCCCAGAAATAGAAAGCGCCGCCGGCCGGACCGAGTCCGAGCCCGATGGTGGCTGCCCATTGCAGCGGCGTCTCGGGCCAGACGGTCTGTTCGAAGAACATATGGCACAGGGCGGCCAGCGCCGCTGCAACGAACAGGAAACCGGTGACCGCCGTGGTCGGCACCGATGCGAAACGTCGCGAGGCGACCGAATAGCTCGACCAGATGAACGCGGCGAGAAGCGCGACACCATAGCCGAACAGATAGGCACCCTCGAAGGCGAAGCCCTTGCCGCCGGTGACGATAAAAAAGGCCCCGACAAGGCCGAGCGCGCCGCCGAGCATATGGTGCCAGCCGAGCCGTTCCCCGGGCAGTGCGGCGGAAAAGACGATGATCAACAAGGGCCAGAGATAATTGATGAGGCTCGCCTCGATCGCCGGCGCGTTTCGCAAGGCCATGAAATAAAAAAGGTGATAGCCGAACAGCCCGCCGGTCCCCAAAAGCCAGACGTGAAGGGGCTGGCTGAGCGTCTTGAGCCCGCCCGGCGTGCGCAACAGCGGCACCAGGCCGATGACACCGCCGATGGCGAAGGAGACGGCCACGAGCTGGAAGGGCGGCATCTGTCCGCTTGCCGCCGTGAACAGCGCCAGAAGCGACCAGAGGAGGATGGCAACGAAACCGATGAGGGTTGCCAGGGTGCGTTGAGCCATTCGGATGCGTCCAGGATTAGGGGGGCAAGGCGGTGTGTCGCGCGATCGGGAAGAGGTCAGGCCGAAAGCGCCTTCGATTTGTCGAGCAGGTATTCCATCAATTGTGTCATGGCCAGTTGCGCCGCGTCGCCGTCCCCCGCGATCAGCGCCCGGCAGACATTGGCATGGCCATGGGCGGAATCCCGCAGGCCGTCCGTGCCGTGATACTGGAACCAGAAACGCCGGCTGTGGATCTGCAAAGGTTCGAGAATGCGCGGCAGGAACGGGTTGGCCGCCGCTGCCGCGATGGCTTCGTCGAGCGCCTTGTCCTGTTGCAGGAAGCCGGCGACGTCTCCTTTTTCGGCGACCTCAATCATGTCGCGCAACACATCGGCGATCATCTCGCGGTCCTTCGGACTGGAATAGCGCGTCGCCGACCGGACGAGCAGTGGCTCCAGCGTCACACGCGGTTCGATAACCCGCACGTAATCCTCGGGCCGGATATCGGCGATCTTGATGCCGGAGCGCGGGTGCACCTCGATCAGCCCTTCATAGGCCAGGCGCTGCAGGGCCTCGCGCACCGGCGTGCGCCCGATGCCGACCGCGTCGATGATGGCCTTTTCAGTCAGCAGCGCACCGGGCCGGAAGTCGAGCGTGACGATCCTGTTCTCGATGGCGAGATAGGCGTCGCGAAACAGGGAGAGCTGACGCGTTTCTTGAGGATTTGCCGTTTTCATTGCGGTTCTGGCCCTGTGGTCTTCTTGTTGGTGCAACGACCGTTCCAGTCAGAACGACAAGACGGGCCGGGGCGTTGACAGGCTTGGTGTGGCGATAATCGGCGCGCCGCATCATCCGGCCTCACAAGCCCGACACCCTCATACGACATGACACGACATCACACTATTCCTGACTTGATATATCAAAGATGTACCATTAGTCTATGTCTTTGCCGAAACGGCATGGGACGCCTCTTGACCGCAGGGTGGGATGCGTTTGCGTGAGCGCCGGCCAACATATTTGAGTGTTTTCAGGCGAAGTGGGTACCGGTTCGCCGGTTCGGAAACACGATAAGACAAGAAGAGAAAGCAGATCACACGGTTAGCCAAAACGTGATCTGCTCTATCCGGCCGAAAAACCGGCCAATACTGAAACGGGTTTGGAACGGCGGGGCCTTGACGTGCCGGCCACAGGAAATTTGAGACACGCGGATGCGGGATCGCCTCCGTTTCATATTCGCTGATGGCAAGCGGGGCTTCGCGAAATCCAAAGCATAAAGAACCCGACATCGTCTGGAAGACACACAGCAGGATCGATCAACAAAGGGAAACTCTATGCGTATTTTCAGCAAGATAGCTGGTGCAGGCGTTCTGGTGGCGCTGGTTTTCGCCTCGGGCGCCGTCGCGCAGGACGCAATCGTCATCGGTCTTCAGGTCCCGACCACGGGATCGGAAGCCACCTATGGCCAGGACATGGCCAACGCGGCGGCCATCGCGGTTGAAGAGATCAACGCAGCCGGGGGCCTGTTGGGCAAGACGGTCGCCACGGTGATCGGCGACAGCGCTTGCGATCCGCAGCAATCGGTCAATGCGGCGAGCAAGCTGATCTCGCAGGATGTCGTCGGTGTGGTCGGTGGCTATTGCTCGGGCGCCACTTTGCCTACCCTCAAGATGTACGGCGACGCCAAGGTGCCGTTCGTGATCACGGCCGCCAATTCGACCAAGCTCATCCCGGCCAATCCGGGCAATGCCTTCCTGATCAATTCCACCGGCGACCAGCAGGCCACCCGCGCCGTAGAGTTCCTCGCTTCCAAGGAGGTCAAGACCCTGGCGATCGTCAACGAGGGCGACGCCTATTCGCAGGATCTGGCCAATCTCGCGCGTGACGGCTGGACCGCCGCCGGCATGAAGGTCGTCGGCTTCGAAACCGTCAACAAGGGCGAGCAGGACTATTCGGCCATCGTTACGGCGATCAAGGCCGCCAATCCGGACGCCGTGTTCTGGACGGCCTATTACGCCGATGGCGGCCTTCTGATCCGCCAGCTCCGCCAGGGCGGCTATCAGGGCATCATCGCGGTGGGCGACGGCTCCAACTCGGCCCAGATCTTCGCGATTGCCGGCAAGGCGGCCGAAGGCATTTACGCCTTCTCCAACCCGATCGCGGAATTCCTGCCCAAGGCGGCCGCGTTCTCCGAAACCTACAAGGCCGAGTTCGGCGCCAACCCCGGTCCTTACGCGCCGCTGAGCTATGATGGCATGAAGCTCATCGCCTGGGCGATCGACAAGGCCGGGTCCACCGAGCCGGACGCCATCATCGCCGCGCTGGCCTCGGCCGATGGCGAGGAATGGCTGGCTGGCGCGATTTCGTTCACCGACAAGAACACGCTGGCCCGGTCGAACTTCATCGTTCTCGAAGGTGAAGGCGGCGCCTGGAAACGCGCCGATTAGGCACCCGATGGCCTGATCGGGAACCGGCGCCCGTCGCGGGCGCCGGGGCTCCACTTCGTTTCTCGTTTCGTTTCAAGGCCTGAGCCGGCGTTCTTGCATTAGCGCGAACGTCCGCTCCGACCGGGGCATCCGGTTCGAAAGACTGCAAATGAGCGTTTTCGACATCATCACACAGCAGCTGATCAACGGGCTCGTGCTCGGCTCGTTCTATGCGCTGGTGGCTCTCGGCTACACCATGGTCTACGGGGTCATCAAGCTTTTGAACTTCGCGCATGGCGACCTCTACATGGTCGGCGGTTTTATCGGTTTTCTCGTCCTTTCGGCCGTTGCCAGTGTGGTCGGCGCCGACTGGCCGGGCGTATTCGTGGCCATGATCCTGTCGATGATCGCGGTGGGATTCATCGGCGTAGTCATCGAAAGGATCGCCTACCAGCCCATGCTGGCGGCCCCGCGCCTGTCCATCCTCATTACGGCCCTGGCCGTTTCGCTGGTTTTGCAGAACGTCGTTTTGTCGATGACCCGCGGGCAGTACATGCCCTTCAGATCCGATCTCGGGTTCGGTGGCATCACGATCGGCAACCTGTTCATCACCCATAACCAGATGGTGCTGGTGGGCGCTGCGGCCGTGTTGATGATCTCGCTCGAACTGTTCGTCACGCGCACCCAATACGGGCGGGCCATGCGGGCTGTGGCGATCGATCAGGACATGAGCAAGCTCATGGGCATCAACGTTCCGGTAGTGGTCGGCGTGACCTTTTTCATCGGCTCGGCGCTCGCCGCCGCGGCTGGCACCATGGCCGGCGCCTATTATGGGTCCGTGTGGTATTTCATGGGCTTTCTCATCGGATTAAAGGCCTTCACCGCCGCGGTGATCGGCGGCATCGGTTCCATCCCGGGCGCCATGCTCGGCGGGCTGATCCTCGGGCTGCTCGAAGCCTTCGGAACGCAGATCCCGGGCATCGGCAGCGAATGGAAGGATGTCTTCTCCTTCGCCGTGCTGATCCTCGTTCTGGTGTTCAAGCCGACCGGTCTTTTGGGCCAGTCCGAACAGGAGCGCATGTGATGAGCGAAGAAAAAGTCATTTCCTCGCGCCTGTTCGGCCCGCTTGCCGCGCTGTTCGAAACGCGAAAGGCCCGCTGGACGACGATCAGCGTTCTCCTCGTCGTCATGGCGGCGGTGCCCTGGCTGTTCGGGCAGTACTACACCGTCATTCTGACCAACGCGCTGCTCTATACGGTGCTGGCGCTGGGGCTCAATGTGGTGGTCGGCTATGCCGGTCTGCTCGATCTCGGCTATGCGGCCTTTTTCGCGGTGGGCGCCTATACCGTGGGCATCCTCACCCAGCAGTTCGGCGTGAATTTCTGGATGGCGCTGCCCTTCGCCGTCGTCGCCGCCGCCATCGCCGGTGTGATCATCGGCGGCCCAACCTTGCGGCTCAGGTCCGACTATCTGGCCATCGTGACGCTCGGCTTCGGCGAAATCGTTCGTATTTCGGCCCGCAACCTGCCGATTACCGGCAAGGCCAGCGGCATTACCGGCATCGAGCAACCCTGGCTTTTTGGCTGGCAAATCCGCACGCCGACCGATTTCTATTATGTCTTCTGCGTACTGGCGATCCTGGCCATTCTGGTCTCGGTACGCCTGGCCAACTCGCGTCTGGGGCGCGCCTGGCTCTATGTCCGGCACGACGAGGACGTGGCCGAGGCCATGGGCATCGACCGCGTCAAGGTGAAGCTCGCCGCCTATGTCATCGGCGCCATCTACGCCTCTGTTGGCGGGGCGTTCTTCGCCGTCAATCTCGGGGCGATCTCGCCGGAAAGCTTCTCGTTCAGTCAGTCGGTGCTGATCCTGATGGCGGTGATCCTTGGCGGCATGGGCAAGATTCCCGGCGTCATCCTCGGTGCCTTCATCGTCATTCTTGGTCCTGAACTCCTGCGCGATCTCGGTGCCTTCCGGCTCCTGGTTTTCGCGATCGGGCTGTTGCTGATCATGCTGTTCAGGCCGAGCGGTATCTGGCCAAGCGGGAGCAGGGCGAAATGAGCGAACCGCTTTTGTCCTTGAAGAACATCCATCTTGCCTTCGGCGCCTTCACCGTGCTCGAAAATGCCAATTTCTCTGTGCCCTGGAATGCCATCGTGTCCCTGATCGGACCGAACGGGGCCGGCAAGACGTCCCTGTTCAACTGCATCACCGGGTTCTATCGCCCGCATGCCGGCTCGATCCTGTTCGACGGCAAGGAACTGATGCGCCTGAAACCGCACCTGGTGACGGCGGCGGGCATTGCGCGCACCTTCCAGAACCTGAGGCTCTTTCGGGAAATGACGGTTCTCGAGAACGTCATGTCGGGTCTTCACTGCCGCACGGCCTCCGGGGCGCTCGACGCCGTTTTCGGCACGCGCACCCACAGGCGTGAGGAAAAGGAAATCCGCGACTTCGCCGTGGACTGTCTCGACTTCGTCGGGGTCAAGGACGATCTCGATCGCGAGGCCACCACGCTGGCCTACGGTCATCAGCGCCGCATTGAAATCGCGCGCGCCCTGGCGACCCAGCCGCAACTCCTTTTGCTCGACGAACCGGCGGCCGGACTCAACAAAAGCGAAAAACAGGAGCTGATCGACCTGATCCGGCGCATCCGCGACGAACGCGACGTGTCGGTCCTGTTGATCGAACACGATGTGGGGCTGGTCATGAAAGTGTCGGAACGCGTCAGCGTGCTCGATCACGGCGTCATGATCGCCGAAGGCACGGCCGACGACGTGCAGAACGATCCCAAGGTGATTGAGGCCTATCTCGGCCAGGAAGACGAGGAGGCGGCCCTTGACCTCTGATGGCGACAATAAGGATGTCGTGCTCCGTCTTTCCGGCGTCGAGGCGGGCTATGGACGCATCCGTGCGCTCAATGGCGTCGATCTCGAAGTCAAGCGCGGCCAGATCGTGACGCTGCTCGGCGCCAACGGGGCGGGCAAGACCACCACGCTCAAGACCATTTCGGGACTGGTCCGGGCTTCGGCCGGCACCATCACCTTCGAGGGACGCGATATTACCGGCGTCAAGCCGAGCGACATCGCCCAATTGGGCGTGGTGCATGTACCGGAAGGCCGCCACATCCTCAAGGGGTTGAGCGTCAGGGAAAACCTCGAACTGGGCGCGTTCACCGTTCCCGCAAAGACGGTCCGCAAGGAGCGGATGGCGGAAGTGTTCCGCCTTTTTCCCGTGCTCGAGCGGCTGCGCAACCAGGATGGCTCGCTGCTTTCCGGCGGCGAACAACAGATGCTTGCCGTCGGCCGGGCGTTGATGCATGGTCCAAAGGTGCTGCTCCTCGATGAGCCGTCCATGGGCCTCGCGCCGAAATTGGTGCTCGACACCATGAGAATCGTCAAACGCCTCAACAAGGAAGAGGGCGTGACCATTCTTCTGGTCGAACAGAATGCCCGCCTTGCCCTGCGCCTGGCCGATTTTGGCTATGTGCTTGAAGGGGGACACATCCGTATGGCTAGCGAAGCGGAAACGCTGCGCGCCGACAAGTCGATCGTGCAGGCCTATCTCGGGGAATAGGTCTGCACGGTCGCACTTTACGCAAAATTCAAGCCGTTCCGGAAAACGGACGGCGAACCCGGTCGCGGCGCGGTCTCCGCCCGGCACGATTTGACGAAGGGAATGAAAACGATGACTGTTAACTGGCATGGGGTGATGCCCGCCTTGATGACCGAAATGCACGAGGACGGCGCGATTGATCTCGAAGCGACGGCGCGCCATATCGAATCCTCGATCACCGCCGGCTGCGAGGGCATCGTCATGCTCGGCACGCTCGGTGAAAACGGCTCGCTCGCCATGGATGAAAAGGAAACGGTCGTACGCGCCGCAGTCGAAGCGGCGGGAGGACGGGTGCCGGTTCTCGCCGGCATCGCCGAATACACCACCGATTTCGCCATTGAGACGGCCAAGCGCCTGCAGGCGGCCGGGATCAGCGGCATCATGGCCCTGCCCACCATGGTCTACGAACAGGATGCGCGCGAGGCGATCGTCCATTTCCGCACCCTGGCGCGGGCGGTCGATCTGCCGATGATGATCTACAACAACCGCGTGGCCTACAAGGTCGACCTCAAGCCCGCCGATTTCGTCGAACTGGCCGATGAGGAAACCATCGTGGCGGTCAAGGAATCGAGCCATGACAGCCGCCGCATGACCGATATGGTCAACACCCTGGGCGATCGCTACAGGCTGTTCGCCGGCGTCGACGACATCGCGCTTGAAAACATCCTTTTTGGTGCGGTCGGCTGGGTCACCGGGCTTGGCAATTCCTTCCCGGCCGAGGCGGTCAAGCTGTTCAAATTGGCCGAAACGGGCAAGCTTGCCGAAGCCCTTGAACTCTACCGCTGGTTCATGCCGCTTCTGCACCTCGATACCGAGGTCAAGTTGGTCCAGTACATCAAGCTGGTCAATCAGATGACGGGCGAGGGCAGCGAATGGGTCAGGCCGCCGCGCCTGCCGCTCGTCGATGCGGAACGCGAACGCATCGCGGGGCTGGTCCAGACGGCGCTCGAAACCCGTCCAAAGCTTGCCTGAGCGCCCCGAATGCCGGATGAGACGACAAAATGACCAAAATCGTTTCGGTTGAAGATATGGCAAAAGACCGGCGCGACGTGGTGATCGTCGGCGCCGGCATTGTCGGGCTGGCCACGGCCCAGAAACTGCAGCAGGCCGGTCGCGGCGTGGCGCTGATCGACCGCAAGGGCATCGGACTCGAAGCGAGCAAGGGCAATGCCGGCGCATTTGCCTTTTCCGACGTGCTGCCGATGGCCGTGTCGGGCAAGATCTGGAAAGTGCCGAAATGGCTCATGGATCCGCTCGGACCGCTGACCATCCAGCCGGCCTATCTCCTGCCCGCCGTTCCCTATCTCATGCGCTTCTGGCGCGAGGGCTGGCCGGATAGGGTCAAGGCGAGCACGGCGGCGCAGGCCGCCATGATGCGGCTGGCGCGCAAGGAGACCGAAACCCTGGTCGCCGATTACGGGCTCGAGGCCATGGTCCACAAGGACGGCTCGCTCGAACTCTACGAATCCGAGCACGAGTTCCAGGCCTCGCTGCACGGCTGGGCGGCGCGGGAAAAGGAAGGCATCGCCTTCGAGCATGTGCGCGGGAGCCGCATGGCCGAGCTGCAACCCGGCCTGTCGCCGCGTTTCGTAGCCGGCACCTTCGTTCCCGGCTGGCAGACGGTCGCCGATCCGCACGACTTCTCGGTGGCGCTTGCCGACGCTATCGTGGAACGCGGCGGGGAGGTGGTTGCTGGAGAGGTGGTGGTGCTGACCCCCGATGCGGACGGCGTGACCGTGACCCTGGCCGGCGGCATCACGCTCGAAGCGAACAGTGTCGTCGTTTCGGCCGGCGCCTGGTCACGGGCCCTGACCGATCCTTTGGGCGACCGACTGCCGCTCGACACCGAGCGCGGCTACAACACCACACTGCCGGGCGACGCCTTCGATCTGAAGCGTATGCTCATTTTCGGCGGGCACGGTTTCGTCATCTCTTCGCTCAGTTCGGGTCTGCGCATCGGCGGGGCGGTGGAGTTCGGCGGCCTCAAGCTGCCAGCCAACTACAAGCGCTGCGAGGCCATGGTCAAAAAGGCCAAGGCCTTCCTGCCCGATCTCAGGACCGAGGGCGGCACCCAATGGATGGGCTATCGCCCGTCGCTGCCCGACACTCTGCCGGCCATCGGCTTTTCGCGCGCCTCCAGACGCATCATCTATGCCTTCGGGCACGGCCATCTCGGGCTGACCCAGGCGGCGGGCACGGGACGGCTCGTCACCGAGCTGATGCATGGGCAGGCCCCATCCATCGACATCACCGCCTTCAGCCCCCAGAGGTTTTGATCAAAATGGCACGACATACGTTTTCGTGTATCGACGGACATACCTGCGGAAACCCGGTGCGGCTGATCGCTGGCGGCGGCCCCGATCTCAAGGGCGCGACCATGCTCGAAAGGCGGGCGGATTTTCTCGAAAAACACGACTGGATCCGTGAAGGGCTGATGTTCGAGCCGCGCGGGCACGATATGATGTCCGGCTCGATCCTTTACCCCTCGACCCGCGCGGATTGCGACACCTCGATTCTGTTCATCGAAACCTCCGGCTGCCTGTTCATGTGCGGACATGGGACCATCGGCACCGTGACCATGGCCATCGAGAACGGACTGATCACGCCGAAGACGCCGGGCGTGGTCAACCTCGACACCCCGGCCGGCAAAGTCGTCGCCACCTATCGCCAGGACGGTCCTTATGTCGAGGAAGTCCGGATCACCAATGTGCCGTCCTTCCTTTATGCCAGAGATCTCGAAGCGGAGGTGCCGGGGCTCGGGCGGATTGTCGTCGATGTCGCCTATGGCGGCAATTTCTACGCCATCGTCGATGCCCAGGAGAATTTCTCCGATCTGAGCGACGTCAACGCCGGCGACATCCTCAACTGGAGTCCGCTTTTAAGGGCCGTGCTCAACGAAAAATACACGTTCGAGCACCCCGAACATCCGGAAATCAACGTGTTGAGCCATATCATGTGGACAGGAAAACCCCGTGCCGAAGGTGCGACGGCGCGCAATGCAGTGTTTTACGGCGACAAGGCCATCGATCGCTCGCCCTGCGGCACCGGCACCTCGGCGCGCATGGCGCAATGGACGGCCAAAGGCCGGCTCGGGATCGGGGACACCTTCATCCACGAATCCATCATCGGTTCGCTGTTCAACGGTCGGGTCGAGGCGGCGGTAACGGTCGGCCCCTATCCCGGCATTGTTCCCTCCATCGGCGGCTGGGCCCGTCAGACCGGCTTCAACACCATCTTCATCGACGACCGCGATCCGTTCGCACATGGGTTTTCGGTGATCTGACCGGGGGGTCGTGAAAGCCTGCATGATCTTGGGCGACGGAGTTTTTTTCCGCTCGATATGGGAGTGTCCGCGTGCGCAGCATCAGAACCGTTCACATCGTTGGATGCCATGCCGAGGGTGAGGTCGGCGACGTGATCGTCGGCGGTGTTGCGCCACCGCCGGGCGAAACCTTGTGGGAGCAGTCGCGTTTTATCGCCCGGGATCAAAGCCTCAGACGGTTTGTGCTCAACGAGCCGCGGGGCGGTGTTTTCCGGCATGTCAATCTTCTGGTTCCGCCCAGGAACCCGGCGGCGCAGATGGGCTTCATCATCATGGAGCCCGAGGATACCCCGCCCATGTCCGGCTCCAACTCGATCTGCGTGGCGACGGTTCTTCTCGACACCGGCATCGTCCCGATGACCGAGCCGGAAACGCATATGGTGCTTGAAGCGCCGGGCGGGCTGGTCGAGGCGACGGCCCATTGCCGCAACGGCAAGGCGGAGCGCATCACCATACGCAATGTTCCCAGTTTCGCCGACAAGCTGGGCGCAACCATCGAGGTCGCGGGGATCGGCACGCTGAGCGTCGACACCGCCTATGGCGGCGACAGTTTCGTCATCGCCGATGCAGAAGCGCTGGGTTTTTCCATTACGCCGGACGAGGCCAGGGACCTGGCCGAAACCGGGGTCAAGATCACCGGGGCCGCCAACGAACAGCTCGGTTTCGTTCACCCGGCCAACAGGGAGTGGGACCACATTTCCTTTTGCCAGATCGCGGCGCCCCTCAAACGCGAAGACGGTGTTCTGACCGGAGCCAATGCCGTTGTCGTGCAGCCGGGCAAGATCGACCGCTCGCCGACCGGCACCGGCTGTTCGGCCCGCATGGCGGTGTTGCGGGCGCGCGGCGAAATGCAGGTCGGCGACCACTATCGCGCCCGCTCGATCATCGGTTCCGAATTTCACTGCTATATCGAGGCCGACACGGTGATTGGCGACAGGCCGGCCATCGTCCCCTCAGTCACCGGTCGGGCCTGGATCACCGGTACGCGCATCGACATGCTCGATCCCGACGATCCCTGGCCCGAAGGCTACACGCTCTCCGACACCTGGCCGGGGGCAGGGCATTAGGTCCGCTCGCGCCGGTTCAGCGCGTTACGCTCATCATGCACAAAGCATGCGGGGGCAGGGCGTAGACGTTATTGTCATCCCCGAGCACGGCCTTGCGCGGCACCACCGCTTCCGGGCTATCGACGTCATTGAAGGCATCCGGCGACGCGCCGTCGAGGATTTCGACAGGGTAGGCGCCGGTCAGTTTCTCGCCGTCGAGAGTCAGAGTGAAGAACGCGGTTTCATCGGGGCTGCGGTTGGAAAGGGCGATGGTCGTGCCGGTTTCGTCACGGCTGATCAGGGCATCGAGCTGGCGACTTCGCGCCCGTCCTTTTTCAGGAGCGGGCCGTCGGCCTTTGCCATGACGATCCGGTCGCGCGTGTGATCGACATAAAGCCGCATGGCATGAAAGCTTGGACGCCTGACGATCCCGTCGGGATGAACGAAAAGCGGGCCGCGCGCGTTGACGGTCGGCGAGATATTGGCCATGGCGACGATGTCGGCGTTCCTGAGACAGGCGTTGAAAAAGGCGGCGGAGAACAGGGCATCGGCCATGGTGTAGGTCGCGGCGATGTCGTTGCGGTCGCGCGCCGCGATCCGGTCGGGACCGTTGCCATCGGGATGGTGCCATCCCCTTAGATTCCATTCGTCGAAAGCAATCTTCACCTTGCCGTCAAACCCGGCCGAAGCAATGGTGGCGCGGCTGGCGGCAATGTCCTTTTCCGGCCCGTCGCACTGCATCATGGCGGTCAGGAAATCGGACGGATCGTCCGTCTTCCAGAGCTCGTCCCAGTAATCGTGAATGGAAACGAGATCGAGATAGCGGCCGGCCTTTTTCAAAAGGGCGTGTGTCCACTCGGTGTCGGGAACGGCGGCGGCGCTTAAAACGATTGTTTCATCGACCGCGCGCATCATCTTGGCGGATTCGGCGACATAAGGCCCCCATTCGGCGACGGTCTTGGCGCCGATCTGCCAGTCGCCATAGCTTTCGTTGCCGATGCCCCAGTATTTCACGCCGAAGGGTGCGTCATTGCCGTTGGCGCGGCGCATGTCGGCGTAACGGGTCGGATGGGTGCCGTTGCAGTACTCGACCCAGTTGCTCATTTCCTCCGAGGTGCCGTTGCCGCCATTGGTGCAGATATAGGGCGCGCACCCGACCTCCCGACACCAGGCGACGAACTCGTCGGTGCCGAACGTGTTGGGTTCCGGCACGCGCCAGGCTTTGTTGTAGGATTGGGTGCGATTGCGGCCGACCGCCTCGTGCCAGTGATAATCGGAAACGAAATTGCCGCCCGGCCAGCGCATAACCGGGATGCGGAGTTCCCGGACCGCTTCGATGACGTCGCGGCGAAAGCCATTTTCGTCGGAAAGGGGCGAGCCGGGATCGAACAGCCCGCCATAGACCTGTCGGTGAAAGTGTTCGATGAAATGGCCGAAGATCATGCGGTCCCAACGAGTCGTCCCGAATCGTTCATCGGCGACGATGTGCGTCACGCGCTCGGCCATGCTGTTCTCCCTTGGCTGACTCAGCTGCATTATCGTTATCGCATTTTATCACGACCGAGTTGCGCGTAGCGCTGAAAAACCAGCGACAGATCGTCGGTCCCCATGGTTTGCGGCGCTCACTCACGCATGTCGGATATCGGACGAAATCGCCGGCCGGAAGGTCATGCGCGGTTTTGGTTTTCTCATCGGTCGGGCCGTTTGCATGTGATGCGGCCTTATTCTCGCCAACTACCGGTTCTAGCCCCGTTTTTACTATCAAAATCAGTCTTCTCTTCACGGGTAGCTGGCAGAAACGGTCGTACATACGGCTGAATCCGGACGAAATACTGCAACGGTCCATCGGCTCGATCCGAATGGTCAGAATTTTCCGCATCCTGTTCTTCTCGATACGGTTAGTCATCCGGCGCCTCTGAATGGATCATCGAGAAAGGCAGTGCACCATGGCACAAAAGGATGTTTCCCAACCGAGCGAGGATCTGTCGAAGCTGCCGCTTCCGGATCTCGAGGCGCGGCTTCACGCCGGCGCAAACGGATTGAGCGGATCGGAAGCGGCGGCGCGCCTGACGCAATACGGGCCGAACGAGATCACCGAAAAGACGGTCAGTCCGCTTCTCAAGTTCTTGAGCTATTTCTGGGGGCCAATCCCGTGGATGATCGAAGTCGCGGTCGTCCTGTCGGCGATCGACCAGCACTGGCCGGACTTTTTCATCATTCTGGTGCTGTTGTTCGCCAACGCCCTTGTCGGCTTTTTCGAAGAGCATCAGGCCGGCAACGCCATTGCCGCGCTCAAATCCAAGCTGGCCGCCAAGGCGCGGGCCAAGCGTGACGGCAAATGGACCGATCTGGCGGCGCACGACCTGGTGCCGGGCGATCTCATCCACCTGCGTTTGGGCGACATCGTGCCCGCCGACATCCGCATTCTCAACGGGGGTGAGGTCGAACTCGACCAGTCGGCCCTGACTGGCGAATCGCTGCCGGCGGTCAAGCACGAAGGCGACGCCGCCTATTCCGGCTCGATCATCCGCACCGGCGAGTTCGACGGTCTGGTCTACGGCACGGGCACCAACACCTTTTTCGGCCATACCGCGCAACTCGTGCAGGAAACCGGCACCAAAAGCCATTTCCAGCGCGCCGTGCAGCAGATCGGCAACTACCTCATCATGCTGGCGCTGGCGCTGGTTTCGATCATCGTTTTGGTGTCGCTGTTCAGGGGGGATGATCTTCTGAGCACCTTGCAGTTCGCCCTGGTCCTGACGGTGGCCGCCATTCCGGTGGCGTTGCCCACGGTTTTGTCGGTGACCATGGCGGTCGGCGCCAAGATTCTGGCGGCCAAGCAGGCCATCGTCAGCCGTTTGGCGGCGATCGAGGAACTGGCCGGAGCGGACGTCTTGTGTTCGGACAAGACCGGCACGCTGACCATGAACCAGCTGACGCTGGGCGAGCCGTTCTCACTGGGTGACATCAAGCGGGACGAGGTGATCTTCATCGGCGCGCTGGCCTCGCGCGAAGACGGTGCTGACGCCATCGATACGGCGGTGATCGGCGGGCTCGCCGATCCTGCCTCGCTCAAGGCCTATACGCTTGAGAATTTCAAACCCTTCGATCCGGTCAGCAAGCGGACCGAGGCGCTTGTTACCAATGCCGATGGCGTCAAACTGCGCGCTACCAAGGGGGCGCCACAGGTCATCATGGCTCTGGCCAGTCTCTCCGAAAAGCAAGCGGCCGACGTGACGGCGGCGGTCGACGGCTTTGCCGCCAAGGGCTACCGCTCACTCGGTGTGGCCCGGGCGGACGAAACGGGAGACTGGACGTTCCTTGGCGTCTTGCCGTTGTTCGATCCGCCGCGCGAAACGGCAAAAGCCACCATCGCCGAAGCCCGCAAGATGGGAGTGGACGTCAAGATGGTCACTGGTGACGCTCTGGCCATCGCCCGCGAAACCTCACGCGTTCTGGGGCTGGGGACCAATATCCTTGATGCCGCGATGCTCGGCGACGCCAAGCACCATGAAGGCAGCAAGGCCGACGATTCCATCGAAACGGCCGGCGGTTTCGCCCAGGTTTTCCCCGAGCACAAGTATCACATCGTCGATGTCCTGCAGCGTCACGGCCACATCGTCGCCATGACCGGCGACGGCGTGAACGATGCGCCGGCGCTCAAGAAGGCCGATTGCGGCATTGCCGTTTCCGGTGCGACCGATGCCGCCCGGGCGGCGGCCGACATCGTTCTGACCAATCCCGGCCTGTCGGTCATCATCGATGCCGTTTCCGAGGCGCGCAAGATCTTTGAGCGCATGAATTCCTACGCCATCTACCGCATCGCCGAGACTCTTCGGGTGCTCCTGTTCATGGCGGCCTCGATCATGATCTTCAACTTCTATCCGCTGACCGCGGTCATGATCGTCATGCTGGCGCTTCTTAACGACGGCGCCATCCTGTCCATCGCCTATGACAAGGTCAAAGGCAGCGACAAGCCGGAACGCTGGAACATGCATCGCGTTCTGGGAATCGCCACCGTGCTCGGCCTGATCGGCCCGGTGGCCTCGTTCGGCATGTTCTACATTGCCGACCGCATGGTCGGACTGCCGCGCGACCAGATCCAGACGCTGATGTATCTGCTTTTGTCGGTCGCCGGTCACCTGACGATCTTTCTGGCGCGGACGCGCGGGCCGTTCTGGTCGTCGCGGCCGGCCAATCTTCTGCTTTTCGCCGTGTTCGGCACCCAGGTGCTCGCGACGCTCATCGCCGTCTACGGACTGTTCATGACGCCACTCGGCTGGGGCTGGGCGCTGGCGGTGTGGGGCTATGCGCTTTGCTGGTTCGTGATCACAGATTTCATGAAGGTTCTGGCCTATAAGGGCCTCGAACTGAACAGGCAGGCGGCCTGAAATCCGTCCACAAACCAAATCATCTCCGGCGCGCCGTCAAGGGTGCGCCGGAGGGGCATTAACGAAGCGTTAGCCGCGTCGCCGGCATTTGATTGATTCGACGAACGCACAGGCCGAAACTCTGACCAAACGAGTTTGGAGTAATGTCATGTCCCGCATTTCGCACGCAGCCATCCTGAGTCTGTCCCTTGCGCTGTTGGCTTTGCCGGCAATGGCTCAGGATTATTACCGCGGCGCCTCGCCTCTGGAGGGCGCCTATGTCGGCGTTTACGGCGGCGCCGGATTCGATCCCGACGCTTCCGGAGTCCTCGGCGGCATGGCCGGCGTCAATTTCGAGGTTAGTCCCGGTATCATGGCCGGTCTCGAGGCGCAGGGCGGCGCCGACATGAGCAGTGTTCGCACCTATTGGGACGGGCTGATGCTTGCCAGGGTTGGCGGCACGGTCTCGCCCGATGCCATGGTCTATGGCTCCGCCGGGTTCGGCCTGGTCAACGGCGACACCTCCTGGGCCGTGGGGGCAGGCGCCGAGGCGATCGTCGCCCCGCAAATCGGCGTTCGCGGCGATGTTCTCGGCACCGGCGATATCGGTAAAGGTCTCGACCGCGCGAAGATCACCGCAGGCCTTGTCTGGCATATGAAGTAGCCCCAGGCCGGCTTTTCGGCGGATACCGGTTTGCCGGCTCCAACCTGTCGGTTAATCGAAAAAAGTTTCATGGAGGCGCGGCCGCCAAGCCTCCAAACGAGCTAGCCCTGCTTCGGCAGGGCTTTTTTATAAAGGATTGGCGCGATCCGCATGACGCCCGGTTGTGTTGACATCCAAATTCAGGATTTATCTCAGATAATCACGCCGAAATCCGGACACCGCATGCGCATGCAAAAATTGAATCATTCAAGCATTGTACGAATTTGCTAAACAGTTCAGATACATATGTTTTTTCGCATAAACTTTGCCGGCGGCGATGCCGGTAAACGCGCTTTGGCCCAAAACACTCGCCGAAATCGGGCTTCCGGCCTGTGTTTGCAGGCGGAACGGGCTCTTGCAACGCGATGGGTGCTAGGCTAAGCCGGTTCGAATACCCGCGATGGGCCGAATGTCGCAGGCACGGGCCGTCGTAAACAGACCGCTTGGGTTGATGTTTTAGGTTGGCACATGTCTGAATTGCTCAGTGAATATCTACCAGTCGTGATCTTCATCGCCCTTAGCGGGGTAATCGGGTTGGCGCTCCTGGTGGCGCCGTTTCTCATCGCGATCAAAAGGCCGGACCCGGAAAAGGTGTCCGCCTATGAATGCGGTTTCGAGGCCTTCGACGACGCGCGCATGAAATTCGACGTGCGCTATTACCTCGTCGCCATCTTGTTCATCATCTTCGATCTGGAAGTTGCATTCCTGTTTCCCTGGGTCGCCGCTTTCCGGGACGTGGGCTGGTTCGGCTTCGTCTCGATGATGCTCTTTCTCGGTATTCTGACCATTGGCTTCGTCTACGAATGGCGCAAAGGAGCTCTTGAATGGGATTAGGTTCCGATGAAACCCTGATCGCACCCAAGCCCAAGGGGATCATCGATCCCAAGACCGGCAAGCCGGTCGGCGCGGACGATCCGACCTTTGTCGAGATCAACAACGATCTGGCCGACAAGGGCTTCGTGATGACCACGATCAACGAGTTGATCAACTGGTCGCGCACCGGCTCCCTGATGTGGATGCAGTTCGGTCTGGCCTGCTGCGCCATCGAGATGATGCAGATGTCGATGCCGCGCTACGACTGCGAGCGCTACGGTTTCGCGCCGCGCGGTTCGCCGCGCCAGTCCGACGTGATGATCGTCGCCGGCACGTTGACCAACAAGATGGCGCCCGCGCTCAGGAAGGTCTACGACCAGATGCCCGAGCCGCGCTACGTCATCTCGATGGGCTCGTGCGCCAATGGCGGCGGGTATTATCATTATTCCTATTCGGTGGTCAGGGGCTGCGACCGCGTGGTGCCCGTGGACGTTTATGTGCCCGGTTGTCCGCCGACGGCGGAGGCGCTTCTTTATGGCGTCCTGCTGCTGCAAAGGAAGATCCGCCGCACCGGCACCATCGAACGCTAGGCGCATCCAATGGACGAAATGCTTTCGGAACTGGGCGAATATCTGTCGCAAAAATTCGGCGACAAGATCGAATTCAAGATCGCCTATGACGAACTGACGGTTCTGACGACCCGGAACGAACTCGTTGCCGTGCTGCGTTTCCTGCACGACGACAGCCGCTGCCGTTTCGTCAGTTTCACCGACATCTGCGGGGTCGATTATCCCGAGCGGGCCGAGCGGTTCGATGTCGTCTATCACCTGTTGAGTCCGACCCAGAATCTGAGGATCCGCGTCAAGATCGCGACCGCCGAGGACAGTCCCGTCCCGAGCGTGACGGAGATTTACCCGGGTGCCGAGTGGTTCGAGCGGGAAGCCTATGACATGTATGGAATTCTGTTCTCCGATCACCCCGATCTCAGACGAATTTTGACTGACTACGGTTTCGAAGGCCATCCGTTGCGCAAGGATTTTCCACTGACCGGTTTCGTCGAGGTGCGCTACGACGAAGAGCGCAAGCGCGTGATCTACGAGCCGGTGCGTCTGGCGCAGGAATTCCGCAACTTTGATTATCTTTCGCCTTGGGAAGGCACGGACTATGTGCTGCCCGGCGACGAGAAAGCGAAGGACTGACAATGTCTGAGGCGGAACTTCGCAACTTCACCATTAACTTCGGCCCGGAACATCCTTCCGCGCATGGCGTTTTGCGTCTGGTGCTGGAGCTTGACGGCGAGATCGTCGAGCGCGCCGACCCGCATATCGGCTTGCTGCACCGCGGCACCGAGAAACTGATCGAGAACAAGACCTATCTGCAGGCCGTGCCTTATTTCGACCGGCTCGACTATGTCGCGCCGATGAATCAGGAACACGCCTTCGCGCTGGCGGTGGAGAAGCTGTTGGGCATCACCGTGCCAATGCGCGGGCAGTTGATCCGCGTGCTCTATTCCGAAATCGGTCGCATCCTCAATCACCTGCTGAACGTCACCACCCAGGCCCTGGACATCGGCGCGTTGACGCCGCCGCTCTGGGGCTTCGAGGAACGCGAAAAGCTGATGATCTTTTACGAGCGCGCCTCGGGTGCGCGCCTGCACTCGGCCTATATCAGGCCGGGCGGAGTGCATCAGGACCTGCCGCAGGATCTGATCGACGACATCGAAGCCTGGTGCGACCCGTTCCTCAAGGTGGTCGACGATCTCGAAACCCTTTTGACCGACAACCGCATCTTCAAGCAGCGCAATGTCGATATCGGCGTGTTCACGCTGGAAGAGGCGTGGAAATGGGGTTTCTCCGGCGTGATGGTCCGCAGTGCCGGCGCCGCCTGGGATTTGCGCAAGAGCCAGCCCTACGAGTGCTACGATCGTATGGAGTTCGATATTCCGATCGGCAAGAACGGCGATTGCTACGATCGCTATCTCATCCGCATGGAGGAAATGCGCCAGTCGGTCAAAATCATGCGTCAGGCCATCGCTCTACTGAACAGCGATGAGGGCAAGGGGCCGGTTTCGGTGTCCGACCACAAGATTTCGCCCCCCAAGCGCGGCGAGATGAAACAATCGATGGAATCGTTGATCCATCACTTCAAGCTTTATACCGAGGGCTACAAGGTGCCGAAGGGCGAAGTCTTCGCCGCCGTCGAAGCGCCGAAAGGCGAGTTCGGCGTTTATCTGATTTCGGACGGGACCAACAAGCCCTATCGCTGCAAGATCAAGGCACCCAGCTTTGCCCATCTGAGTGCCATGGATTTTCTGACCAGGGGGCACATGCTTGCCGACGTCTCTGCCATTATCGGCTCCATCGATGTCGTGTTCGGGGAGGTTGACCGCTAATGTCCGTGCGTCGTCTGGCAGATGATGCCGTCCAGCCCAAGAGTTTCGCCTTTTCCGAGGAGAATCGCGCCTGGGCCGAGAAACGCATCGCGCTTTATCCCGAAGGCCGGCAGCGATCGGCGGTGATCCCGCTTTTGATGCGGGCGCAGGAGCAGGAAGGCTGGCTGAGCCGCGCCGCCATCGAATATGTGGCGGACATGCTCAGCATGCCGAAGATCCGCGTTCTGGAAGTGGCGACCTTTTATACCCAGTTCCAGCTCGAACCGGTCGGGACCATGGCGCATGTCCAGGTCTGTGGCACGACACCGTGCATGCTGTGCGGCGGCGACAAGCTCAAGGAGGTCTTGCGCCGCAAGATCAACCCCGAGCCGCGTCACATGAACGAAGAGGGGACGTTGAGCTGGGAAGAGGTCGAGTGCCTCGGTGCCTGCGTCAATGGCCCCGTGGTCGCCATCGGTCAGGACACCTATGAGGACCTGACGCCGGAGAGGCTCGAGGAAATCCTCGATGCCTTTGCGCGCGGCGAGGGGGACACGATCCCCACCGGTTCGCAGATCGGCCGCCAGTTCTCGGCGCCCGTGACCGGGCCGACAACGCTCAAGGATGTTGGCAAGACTCCAGTCGAACAGACTAAAAAGAAAACGAAATCCGCCCCAAAACCCAAGGCGGAACCCACTGCCGAGCCGGCGCCGGGCGCCCTGTTCGTGGCGCCGGAAGGCGCGCCGGACGATTTGAAGCTCATTTCGGGTGTCGGGCCTGTGCTTGAAAAAAAGCTCAATGCGTTCGGCGTGACCCAGTTCGCCCAGATCGCCGGTTTCAAGAAGGCCGATATCGCCAGGCTCGATGAGGGGCTGAATTTCAAGGGCCGCATCGAACGTGACGACTGGGTCAAGCAGGCCAAGGCGCTCGCCATGGGCGGCGTCGAGGAATACCGCAAGGTGTTCGGAAAGGATCCGCGCTGATGTCGGACGAAAAGCCCACTGAAAAGCCGGCCACGGAATCGAAGGCGGTGAAGTTCGAGACTCGCGACTGGATTTACGGCGGCGTCATGGTCGTCGGTTTCGTGCTGATCGTCGACGGGTTCAACGGCGTCCTGGATCTGGGACTGCCTGAAAACGCCGCCACGGTGATCGGCGCCGTCATCGGCGCGGCCGCGGCCTACGGGCTTGCCTGGGCGAGGAAGAAGTAATGCTCAAGGACCAGGACCGCATCTTCACCAATCGCGAGCGCAGCGAAGCGTCCTCGGGCTTGACCCGAGGACCCAGCAAAGGGCAGGTGCGCTGATGTTGCAGGACAAGGATCGCATCTTTACCAATCTCTATGGTCTTCACGACTGGCGGCTCGAAGGCGCCCAGTCGCGAGGCGTCTGGTCGGGCACCAGGGCGCTCGTCGACAAGGGGCGCGACTGGCTGACCAATGAGGTCAAGGCCTCGGGCTTGCGCGGGCGCGGCGGGGCGGGGTTCCCCACCGGTCTCAAATGGTCGTTCATGCCCAAGCAGTCGGACGGGCGTCCGCATTATCTTCTGGTCAATGCCGACGAATCCGAGCCGGGCACCTGCAAGGACCGCGAAATCTTGCGCCACGAACCGCACCGGCTCATTGAGGGCTGCGTGCTGGCCTGCCGGGCCATGGATGCGCATCTGGCCTTCATTTATGTGCGCGGCGAATTCATGCGCGAGCGCCAGCACCTCGAAGAAGCGGTTGCGGAGGCCTATGCGCACAAGCTCATCGGCAAGGACAATGTCCACGGATGGGACCTTGACATCATCGTCCACCATGGCGCCGGCGCCTATATCTGCGGCGAGGAAACGGCCCTGATGGAATCGCTCGAAGGCAAGAAGGGTCAGCCGCGTTTGAAGCCGCCGTTCCCGGCCGGCATGGGCGTTTACGGCAACCCGACCACCGTCAACAATGTCGAATCCATTTCCGTTGTGCCCGAGATTCTGAAGCGCGGCGCGACCTGGTTTTCCGGCATCGGACGGGCGAACAATGTCGGCACCAAGCTCTTCATGGTCTCCGGCCACGTCAACACGCCGCTGACGGTGGAAGAAGAGATGGGCATTCCGTTCAAGGATCTCATCGAAAAGCACGCAGGCGGCATTCGCGGCGGCTGGGACAACCTTTTGGCCGTCATCCCCGGCGGGGCTTCGTGCCCGGCGGTCCGCGCCGACCAGATCATGGACGCCGTCATGGATTTCGACGGCATGCGCGACATCGGCTCGAGCTTCGGCACCGGCGGTTTGATCGTCATGGACAAATCGACCGACATCATCAAGGCGATCTGGCGTATCTCGGCCTTCTTCAAGCACGAGAGCTGCGGGCAGTGCACGCCCTGCCGCGAAGGCACGGGCTGGATGATGCGGGTGATGGAACGCATGGTCGAGGGGCGCGCCGAAAAGCGCGAGATCGACATGCTGTTCGACGTTACCAAGCAGATCGAGGGACATACGATCTGCGCCCTCGGGGACGCGGCCGCATGGCCGGTCCAGGGCTTGATCAGGAATTTCCGGCCGGTGATCGAGGCGCGCATCGACGCCTACACCCACCGGGCCGACAGTGACGGCGCGGTTGAAGAACCGTCCGTTGCGGCGGAATAGGAGCAAATCGGCAGATGGCCAGTATCAAAGTCGACGGCAAGCTGATCGAGGTTCCGGACCACTTCACGCTGATGCAGGCGGCGGAAGCGGCGGGCTCCGAGATTCCGCGCTTCTGCTATCACGAGCGTTTGTCGGTCGCCGGCAATTGCCGCATGTGCATGGTCGAGGTGAAGGGCGGCCCCCCCAAACCCCAGGCGAGCTGCGCCATGGCGGTCAAGGATTTGCGGCCCGGCCCGAACGGCGAACCGCCGGAAATCTTCACCAACACCCCGATGGTCAAAAAGGCCCGCGAAGGGGCGATGGAATTCCTTTTGATCAACCATCCGCTCGACTGCCCGATCTGCGATCAGGGCGGGGAATGCGACCTGCAGGACCAGGCCATGGCCTATGGCGTCGATCATTCGCGCTTTTCCGAGAACAAGCGCGCCGTCGAGGACAAGGACATGGGTCCGCTCGTCCGCACGGTGATGACCCGCTGCATCAATTGCACGCGCTGCGTGAGGTTCATCACCGAAGTGGCGGGCGTGCCCGAACTCGGCCTGATCGGTCGCGGCGAGGATGCCGAGATCACCCCTTATCTCGAACAGGCGCTGACCTCCGAACTACAGGGCAACATCATCGATTTGTGCCCGGTCGGGGCATTGACCTCGAAGCCCTATGCTTTCCACGCCCGTCCCTGGGAATTGCAGAAGACCGAAAGTATCGACGTCATGGACGCGGTCGGTTCCAACATCCGCGTCGACTCGCGCGGCCGCGAGGTCATGCGCATCATGCCGCGTTTGCATGAGGACGTGAACGAGGAGTGGATTTCCGACAAGACCCGTTTCATCTGGGACGGATTGAAGACACAGCGGCTCGACAAGCCCTACATCAAGAAGAACGGCCGGTTGACCGCCGTGAGCTGGAACGAGGCGCTTTCGACCGTGGCCGCGAAGGTCAAGCAGGCGGGTAACAAGGTTGGCGCCATTGCCGGCGATCTCTGCGGCGTCGAAGAAATGTTTGCCCTAAAGGATCTGGTCGAGTCGCTCGGTTCGGGCATGACCGATTGCCGCCCGCCCATGTCGGGCATCGATCCGATGACGCCGCGTGGCGCCTATACGCTCAACACCGGCATTGCCGGTATCGAGAGTGCCGATGCGATCCTGCTCGTCGGCACCAACCCGCGCAAGGAAGCGGTGCTGGTCAATGCCCGCATCCGCAAGGCCTGGCTCAAGGGCGGGGTCGAGATCGGCGTCATCGGCGACAAGGCGGACCTCACCTACGACTACACGTTTATCGGCGCCGACACGGCGGCGCTCGCGTCGCTGGCCGACGGCAAGCATGATTTTGCCAAGGTCCTGAAAGCCGCCAAACATCCGCTGATCATCGTCGGCGAGGGGGCGGTGACCCATGCGGCTCTTGGCAAGCAGGCCGGACGCGACGTGCTAGCTCTGGCCCTTCAGGTGGCCAGGACCGCCGATGCGCTCCGCGACAACTGGGTCGGATTCGGCATGCTGCACAACGCGGCGGCGCGGGTTGGCGGGCTCGATATCGGTTTCGTGCCGCATAATGGCGGCGTGTGCTCGGCCGACCAATGCAAACTGGCGGCGGACGGCAAGCTCGACGTCATGTTCCTGCTCGGCGCCGACGAAATCGACATGAAAGCCATGGGCGACGCCTTCGTCGTCTATATCGGCAGCCATGGCGATGCCGGCGCCCACCGCGCCGACGTCATCCTGCCGGGCGCCACCTATACCGAGAAGTCGGCGACCTATGTGAACACCGAAGGGCGCGTGCAACAGACCGCCCGCGCCGTGTTCCCACCGGGCGAGGCCAAGGAGGACTGGGCAATTATCCGCGCCCTTTCGGGCGTGCTCGGCGCGCCGCTGCCTTACGATTCGCTGAGGGCCTTGCGGGCGCGGCTTTATGAAGTCCATCCGCATCTGGCGCGGCTCGATGCCGTCAGCCCGGGCAATGTGGCCGAGCTTTGGGAGCGGGCCGAACGGCCGGGCGAATTCGCCAACGCGATTCTGATCTCGCCGGTCAAGGACTTCTACCTCACCAACCCGATCGCGCGGGCGTCGACCGTAATGGGCGAATGCGCGCAATTGCAGGCGGGTCTCAGGCAGGCGGCGGAGTAGGGGAGCCCCATGGAGTCATTTCTTTACGGCCTCGACTATCTGTTCGGTCTCTCGTTCTTCGGCTGGGGCAACGAGATCGGTTTCGTGTGGAAGGCGCTGCTGCTCCTCGTCACGCTGCTGATCTTCATCGCCTTCGTGCTCCTGGCCGACCGCAAGATCTGGGCTGCGGTACAGATGCGGCGCGGCCCGAACGTGGTCGGCGCTTTCGGCCTGCTGCAAAGCTTTGCCGACCTGTTCAAATTCGCCTTCAAGGAGCCGGTCATTCCGGCCAGCGCCGATAAGGTCGTCTTCCTTCTGGCGCCGCTGGTCATGGCGACGCTGGCGCTTTCGGCCTGGGCGGTCATTCCGATCGATGCCGGCTGGGCCATGGCCAACATCAATGTCGGCGTGCTCTATATCCTCGCCATCTCCTCGCTCGGGGTCTATGGCGTCATCATGGGCGGTTGGGCGTCGAACTCAAAATATCCGCTCTTGTCCGCCCTCAGGTCGGCGGCGCAGATGATCTCCTACGAGGTCTCGATCGGCTTCGTCATCGTCACCGTTCTTCTGTGCGTCGGCTCGTTCAACCTTTCCGATATCGTTGTCGCGCAGTCTCAGGGCGGCATCGCCCACATGCTCGGCCTGCCGGCCCTGTCGTTTCTCGACTGGTATTGGCTGCCGCTGTTTCCGATGTTCGTCATCTTCTTCATTTCAGCGCTGGCCGAGACCAACCGGCCGCCCTTCGATCTGGTCGAAGCGGAATCCGAACTGGTGGCGGGCTACATGGTCGAATACGGCTCGACCCCGTACATGATGTTCATGCTGTCCGAATACGTGTCGATCATCACCATGAGCGCGATGATGACCATCCTGTTCATGGGCGGCTGGGCTTCGCCGCTCGATTTCGCGCCCTTCACCTGGGTGGCGCCGTCGGTCTGGTTCATCATCAAGGTTTCGCTGGTCTTTTTCATGTTCGCCATGGCGAAGGCCATCGTGCCGCGCTACCGCTATGACCAGCTCATGCGGCTCGGCTGGAAGGTGTTCCTGCCGATCTCGCTGGTCGCCGTGGTCGTGGTGGCGCTCGTCCTGCAACTGACCGGCTGGGGCTTTGCCCCGGGCGTGGCATAGAAAGGCCGGATGATGCGCACAACCCAGTTTTTCAACTCGCTGCTCTTGAAGGAATTCGTCCAAGGCCTTCGGTCTGGCGATGCGCTATTTCTTTGCGCCCAAGGCGACCGTCGCCTATCCGCATGAAATGGGGCCGCAATCCCCGCGTTTTCGTGGCGAACACGCCTTGCGCCGCTACCCGAACGGCGAGGAACGCTGCATCGCCTGCAAGCTGTGCGAAGCGATCTGTCCGGCCCAGGCCATCACTATCGAGGCCGGGCCGCGCCAGAACGACGGCACCCGCCGCACGGTCCGCTACGACATCGACATGGTCAAATGCATCTATTGCGGCTTCTGCCAGGAAGCCTGTCCGGTCGACGCCATCGTCGAGGGGCCGAATTTCGAGTTCGCCACCCTGACGCGCGAGGAGCTCTACTTCAACAAGGAGCGGCTCTTGTCCAATGGCGATCGCTGGGAACGCGAGATCGCCCGCAACATCGCGCTCGACGCGCCGTACCGATAGGAGCGCGCCATGACCCTGTCCCTCTTCTTCTTCTACGTCTTCGCCATCGTGCTGATCGGGGCGGCCTTCATGGTCATCTCGTCGCGCTCGCCGGTGCATTCGGTCCTGTTCCTCATCCTCGCCTTCTTCAACGCGGCGGGCCTGTTCATGCTGGCCGGGGCCGAGTTCCTCGCCCTGATGCTGGTCATCGTCTATGTCGGCGCGGTCGCGGTCCTGTTCCTGTTCGTCGTCATGATGCTCGACATCGATTTCGCCGAACTGAAAAAGGGCATCCTGCAATACATGCCGATCGGCCTCATGGTCGGGGTCATTCTGGCAATCGAACTTCTGATGGTGGCCGGGACCTGGGTCATGCCGCCGGAAGTGGCTGCGGGCAGCGCTGTCGACATCAATGCGGCCGTCACCAACACGCGGGCGCTCGGGCAGGTGCTCTACACCCGTTACGTGTTCTTGTTCGAAGGGGCGGGGCTGGTGCTTCTGGTCGCCATGATCGGCGCCATCGTTCTGACCCTGAGGCACAAGCCGGGCGTCAGGCGCCAGAATATCGCCGATCAGGTGGCGCGGTCGCCGGAAACGTCCATCGAGATCGTCAAGGTAAAAAGCGGGCAGGGCTTGTGAAGATGCTTATCGAGACTAGCCACAAACCCGGAATCGTCCCGGGACTTGATCCCGGGGTCAAGCCCCGGAATGACCAACGGATGGGATGGGAGCTATAGCAATGACACCGGTAATCGGACTTGGTCACTTCCTGGCCGTTGCGGCCATCCTGTTCACCATCGGGGTGTTCGGCATCTTTCTCAATCGAAAGAACGTCATCATCATCCTGATGTCGGTCGAACTCATCCTTTTAGCGGTCAACCTCAATTTCGTGGCGTTCTCGTCCAGCCTCAACGATCTGGCCGGGCAGGTCTTCGCTCTCTTGATCCTCACCGTGGCCGCCGCTGAATCCGCCATCGGCCTCGCCATCCTGGTGATCTTTTTCAGAAACCGCGGCTCCATCGCCGTCGACGACGTCAACATGATGAAGGGCTGAGGCGAGAATGGCACTTACCTATCAGGCGATCGTCTTTTTCCCGCTCATCGGGTTCCTGATCGCGGGGCTTTTCGGCAAGTCGATCGGCGACCGCAATGCGGAGCTGGTTACGTCGATCCTGCTGATCATCTCGGCGCTTTTGAGCTGGATCGTGTTCTTGCCCATGCTGGGCGGTGCGCCGGCGGAAGGCGCGGACGCCGCCCTTCATGCCGAAGCGGTCAAGGTTGAACTCTTCCGCTGGATCCAGTCGGGCGATCTCGACATTCACTGGATGATCCGCATCGACACGCTGACGGCGGTCATGCTGGTCGTGGTGACGACGATTTCGGCGGTCGTGCACGTCTATTCCATCGGCTACATGGCCGACGATCCGAGCCGGGCGCGGTTCTTCGCCTATCTGAGCTTTTTCACCTTCTCCATGCTGATGCTGGTGACGGCCGACAATCTCGTGCAGATGTTCTTCGGCTGGGAAGGCGTGGGTCTGGCCTCATACCTGCTCATCGGCTTCTGGTATCAGAAACCCAGCGCCAACGCCGCCGCCATGAAGGCCTTCGTGGTCAATCGCATCGGCGATTTCGGTTTTTCGCTCGGCATTTTCGGCACCTTCTTCCTGTTCGGCGCTCTCGATTTCGATTCCATCTTCCACGCCATCGACGGGGTGAAGGGCACGACGCTGCACTTCCTCTGGGGTGACTGGGATGCGCTGACGCTATTGAGCCTGTTGCTCTTCGTCGGCGCCATGGGCAAGTCGGCGCAGTTCCTCCTGCACGTTTGGCTACCGGACGCCATGGAAGGCCCGACCCCGGTTTCCGCTCTCATCCATGCCGCGACCATGGTCACGGCCGGCGTCTTCATGGTGGCGCGCCTGTCGCCTCTGTTCGAGGCGGCGCCGGGCGCCATGACCGTGGTGCTGTTCGTCGGCGCCATCACCGCCTTTTTCGGTGCGACGGTGGGGCTCGTGCAGAACGACATCAAGCGGGTGATCGCCTATTCGACCGTCTCCCAGCTCGGCTACATGTTTGTGGCGCTCGGCGCGGGCGTTTATTCGGCCGGCATTTTCCATCTGTTCACCCACGCCTTCTTCAAGGCCTTGCTGTTCCTCACCGCCGGCTCGGTAATCCACGCCATCCATGGCGATCAGGACATGCGCCGGATGGGGGGCTTGCGGACCAAGACCCCAATCACCTATGGGCTCATGCTCATCGGCACGCTGGCGCTGACCGGCGTCGGCATTCCCGGCACGCCGTTCGGCTTTGCGGGTTTCTTTTCCAAGGATGCCATCATCGAGGCGGCTTATGGGGTGGGCGGCTCGGCCGGGTTCTTCGCCTTCTGGGCCCTGGTCATTGCGGCACTGTTCACCAGCTTTTATTCCTGGCGTCTCATCCACCTGACCTTCCACGGCAAGACACGGGCGGACGAACACACCTATTCGCACGCCCACGAGAGCGGCAATGTCATGCTGATCCCGCTCTATGTACTGGCGGCGGGGGCGATTTTCGCCGGCGTGATGTTCAACGAGTTCTTCTTCGGCCATGCCGAACATATCGCGCATTTCTTCTCCGGCTCCGTGCTGGTCGATGCGCCGGCGCTCGAAGCGGCACATGCCGCGCCGGTCTGGGCCAAATGGAGCGCAACCGTCGCGATGCTGATCGGTTTCGCCATCGCCTGGTACATGTACATGGTCAACAAATCGGTGCCTGCAAAGCTCGCGGCCGCGCAACCGCACCTTTACAAGTTCCTTTTGAACAAGTGGTATTTCGACGAGCTTTATGACGTCCTCTTCGTCAAGCCGACACTCTGGCTCGGCCGGGTGCTGTGGCACGGGTTCGACGACTGGTTCATCGACAAGACGCTGGTTGAAGGCCTCGGCAACCGCGTCAAGGACGTGACGGCGCGCGTCGTCAAGCTTCAGTCCGGTTATCTCTACCACTATGCCTTCGCCATGCTGATCGGCGTGGCGGCGCTATTGACCTGGGCTATCGCCACCGGGGGGATCCTCTAGATGATCGAGAGCTCAATCCTGACCGTCATCACCTTCCTGCCGCTGATCGGAGCGGTGGCCGTCATGGTGATGCCCAGCGAAAACCACCGCTACGACAACACCATGCGCTGGATCGCGCTGACCACGACGCTGACCGTATTCGCGGCGACGCTGGTCATGTGGATCATGTTCGATCCGGCCGATACCGGTTTCCAGTTCGTCGTCAATTACGACTGGCTGGCGGGCGGCATCGGCTACCGCATGGGGGTCGACGGCATCTCCGTTCTGTTTGTGGTCCTGACCGGGCTGCTGATGCCCATCACCATCCTGTCGAGCTGGACGAGCGTGACCGTCAGGGTGCGCGAGTACATGATCTCCTTCCTCGTGCTCGAAACGGTGATGATGGGCGCCTTCGCCACGCTCGATTTGGCGCTGTTCTATGTCTTCTTCGAAGGCAGCCTCATCCCGATGTTCCTGATCATCGGCATCTGGGGCGGCAAGCGGCGCGTGCAGGCGTCCTACAAGTTCTTCTTTTATACCTTCACCGGTTCGGTTCTGATGCTTTTGGGCATCATGGCCATGTACTGGCAGGCCGGCACGCTCGACATCGCCAAGCTGTTGACCTTCCAGTTCAACAAGGATGCGCAGTTCTGGTTGTGGCTGGCGTTCTTCGCCAGTTTCGCGGTCAAGCTGCCGATGTGGCCGTTGCACCGCTGGCTGCCGGAAGCGCATGTCGAAGCCCCGACGGCCGGTTCGGTCGTCCTTGCCGCGATCCTTCTGAAACTCGGCGGCTATGGCTTTTTGAGGTTCTCGCTGCCGATGTTCCCCGACGCCTCGGCGATGATGACGAATTTCGTCTTCGTTCTGAGCGTTATCGCCATTGTCACCACCTCGTTGATCGCGCTGGTGCAGGAGGACGTCAAGAAACTGATCGCCTATTCCTCGGTGGCGCATATGGGCTTTGTCACCATGGGCATCTTTTCCGGCACCCAGAACGGCGTCGACGGCGCGGTCTTTCAGATGCTGAGCCACGGTCTGGTTTCCGGCGCCCTGTTCCTCAGCGTCGGCGTCATCTATGACCGCATGCACACCCGCGAGATCGCCGCCTATGGCGGTCTGGTCGAGCGCATGCCGAAATACGCCACCGTCTTCATGATCTTCTCGCTGGCCAATATCGGCCTGCCGGGCACGTCCGGATTCATCGGCGAGTTTTTGACCCTGGTCGCGGCCTTCTCGGTCAACACCTGGGTGGCGGCGATCGCCGCGCTCGGCGTCATCTTCTCGGCCTGCTACGCGCTGTGGCTGATCTGGCGGCTGTTCTTCGGCGTCATGGACAAGGAAAGCCTCAAGTCGATCCTCGACCTCGACAGGCGCGAGATGCTGATCCTGGTGCCGCTTATCGTTCTGATCATCTTATTCGGTTTCTATCCGGCACCCATCCTCGACACCATCGGGCCCTCGGTCGAGGCGCTCGTCCATTCCTATTCCGGCGCCATCGGCATGGCCGCCGATCTGGCCCAGACGGCTGTAAACTAGGGATTATGCGATGACATCCGATCTCACCAGTTTTGCCGATCTTCTGCCGGTCCTGCCGGAAATCGTCATGGCCATCGGCGCTTTGGCGTTGCTGATGGCCGGCGTCTTCATCAAGGACGAGACGCACGCCAATATCACCGGCATCGCCATCGGCCTCATCGTGGCGGTCGGCGTATTGGTCATGCTGTTCCCGGTGGACGGCGTGTTGTTCAACGGCGTTTTCGTCGCCGACAGCTTCGGGCGCTACATGAAGCTTTTGGCGCTCGGGTCCTCGGCGCTGGCTCTGGTCCTGTCGCTCAATTCGGCGTCCGAAAACGGCTTGGCCAAGTTCGAGTATTCCGTGCTGGTCGTGCTCGCCACGCTCGGCATGATGATCATGATCTCGGCCAACGACCTGATGTCACTCTATATCGGTCTCGAACTGCAATCGCTGGCCCTTTACGTCGTCGCCGCCATCAAGCGGGAAAACGCCAAGGCATCGGAAGCGGGCCTCAAGTATTTCGTGCTCGGCGCGCTGAGTTCGGGCATGCTCTTATACGGCGCCTCGATGATCTACGGGTTCACCGGGCACACCCAGATCGACAAGATCGCCGAAGTCATCGCGCTTGGCGATCGCTCGCTCGGGCTGACGGTCGGGCTGGTCTTCTTAATGGCCGGGTTTGCCTTCAAGATTTCGGCCGTGCCGTTCCACATGTGGACGCCCGACGTCTATGAGGGCGCGCCGACGCCGGTCACCGCCTTCTTCGCCTCGGCGCCGAAGGTGGCGGCTTTCGCCATGATGATCCGTGTCGTCATGACAAGCTTCGAGCCGGTCGCGCCGCAATGGCAACAGATCGTCATCTTCCTTGCCGTCGCCTCGATGGTGCTCGGCGCATTCGCTGCCATCGGCCAGAAGAACTTGAAGCGCCTGATCGCCTATTCGGCCATTTCCCATGTCGGTTTCGCCCTGGTTGGGCTCAGCGCCGGCAGTCAGGCGGGCGTGGAGGGCGTTGCCATCTATCTGGCGATCTACGTGATCATGACCATCGTCTTTTTCGCCGCGCTGTTGTCGCTCAGAACCGATGACGGGCTGATCGAAAACATCTCCGATCTCGCGGGTCTCGCCCAGACGCGTCCGTTCGTCGCGGCGACGCTGGTCGTTTTAATGTTCTCATATACCGGCGTGCCGCCGGTCGCGGGCTTTTTCGCCAAATGGTACGTCTTTCTTGCCGCCGTCGAAGCGCAGCTTTATGTACTGGCGGTCATTGGCGTGCTCGCCAGTGCCGTCAGTGCCTATTACTATCTAAGGATCGTCAAGGTGATGTATTTCGACGAGCCGGTCCTGCAGTTCGGCGCTGTTCCCACGGAGCTGAAAGTGGTCATGGGGCTCGGCACGTTCGTGCTCGTCACCTATTTCTTCTCCATCGGCGCGCCGCTCGGCACCTGGGCGCACAGCGCGGTGGGCAGTCTGTTCTAGAGCAGATCATGTTTGAGTGGATACGGATGGATTGCTCTAGCCTTTTGTTTGATTGCGTTTTCGTGGCGGAAAAGCGGGATCCGCTTTGCCTCAAGAAAACGCTCCAGGGTTCGGTTTACGGTGGTTTTTGAGTTAGGTAACCGGTCGAGGCTTGCGGGATGCCGCCTCACCAATGTGGAAACGGCAGATTCCACAAACGCGCTCGCCCTTGACGCGGGACGTAACGGCGATATCGGACGCCATTGGTTCACCGCCATCGAGCAGACCGGTGGCCGTGGCCGGCGCGGGCGGGTCTGGCAGTCCCAAAAGGGCAATCTGCACGCCAGTCTTTTGCTGGTCTTCGACGACATCGGTGATCATTCGGGACTCGGTTTTGTCGCCGGCGTGGCGCTTGCCGAAGCACTGAACCAGTTGGCGCCGGGCGCGGATTTTAAGCTCAAATGGCCCAACGACCTGCTCCTCGATGGCAAGAAGCTTTCCGGAATTCTGCTTGAGGCCCTGCCGCTTTCTCAAGGAAAACAGGCTGTCGTCGTCGGAATCGGCGTCAATGTGGTTGCGGCGCCCAAAAATCTCGACTATCCGGCAACCAGCTTGCTGGAAAACGGCATTGCGGTGACGGCGCCGGACCTGTTCCGGGTTCTGACCGAGCGCTTCGCGGAGACCTTCGTCATCTGGCGTCACGGTCACGGTCGCGGCCTTGAAGAGGTGCTTAAAGAATGGCGGCGCCATGCGGCGGGACTTGGCGGTCCTATCGCCGTTGCGACGCCGACGGGGCCGGTCGAGGGCATTTTCGAAGCGCTGGACGAAACCGGACGCCTGATGGTGCGCACGGCGAATGGCGAGATCGTCACGATTTCGGCCGGCGATGTGCATTTCGGATCCGTGGCCAGTATCGGCGCTTGACCCGCGCTCAACGACAGACCGGCTCTCCCGAAAAGGGCAACAACTGCATCGTGCGAAAAGCGGATACCGGCTTTTCATACTTCGAACCGACCAAACAGGTGGACTCTGTCCCCCGGACAGCTTTCAGGCGAGAAGACGATGCGACCACAAAAACTGGAGCCGGGCTTTTGATCCAGTCAAAACGCCCGATGCTTGAATAAAGGACAAGGCGACCATGGCGGCCGACACGCGCAACGAGTTTGTTTTCGTTCCCCTGGGAGGCGTGGGCGAAATCGGCATGAACCTCGCCGCTTACGGGTTCGGGCCGGCGCGGAACCGCAAGTGGATCGTCGTCGATTGCGGGGTGAGCTTTGCCGGGCCCGACCTGCCGGGGATCGAGCTGATCATGCCCGATCCGAGCTTTCTCGAAGACGAAGGCGAAAACGTCCTCGCGCTCGTTATAACCCATAGCCACGAAGACCATTACGGCGCCGTGCTCGACCTGTGGTCGGATTTCGACCTGCCGGTCTATTGCACCGCGTTCACCGAAGCGATGATCCGGGCCAAGCGCGCCGCCAACGAAATCACCGCCGATGTCGACATCAAGACGATGCGCGACGGTGTGCCGTTTGAGATCGGGCCATTCCTTGTCGAACCGGTGCAGATGGCGCACTCGATTCCGGAAAGCTCCTCGCTTCATATCGAGACCGAGCTCGGGCGCGTGCTGCATACGGGCGACTGGCGTCTCGACGACCGGCCGATCCTCGGCCCGCCGAGCAACGGCGACCGCTTCGTCGAAATCGGCGGGCGAACCGGCGGGCTGGCACTGGTCTGTGACAGCACCAACGTGCTCAAGGACGGCAAGAGCGCCTCGGAATCCGAGATCGAAGCCAATATCACCGAAATCGTCGCCAAGGCGCCGCATCGGGTGGCGGTCACGACCTTCGCGTCCAATCTCGGGCGGGTGGTGGCGATCGCCCGCGCGGCGCGGGCGGCGGGCCGTGAGGTCGTGCTGGCTGGTCGTGCGCTGCATCGGGTCGTGACCATCGGGCGCGAGCTCGGGCTTCTGGACGGCATTCCCGCCTTTCACGACCAGGATGTGTTCTCTCAGCTGCCGCGCAACAAGGTCCTGCTCATCTGTACCGGCTCACAGGGCGAGTCGCGTGCCGCCGTGGCCCGCATCGCCGCCGGAGAACATCCCAGCATCGATCTCGATCCCGGCGACATGATCCTGTTTTCGTCCTGGGCCATTCCCGGAAACGAAAAGGCGGTAAACGATATCCAGAACCGTTTCGTCGACAAGGGCGTCGAGGTGATCACCAATGCCGACCAGCTGATCCACGCCAGCGGTCATCCGCGGCGCAACGAGCTCAAACAGCTCTACGACTGGCTGAAACCGGAAATCCTCGTGCCCGTGCACGGCGAGGCCAGGCACCTTCATGCCCACGCACAGCTTGGACGCGAGGCCGGCATCGGCACGGTTATGGAAATCCGCAATGGCGACATGGTGCGTCTGTTCCCAAAGCCCATGCACATGCCCGGCGAAGTTCGTGCCGAAGAGCTTTATCTCGACGGACAGATTCTGTGCACCCCCGAGGAAAGCAAGGTGCGCGACCGGCGACGGCTGTCGTTCGGCGGCATGGTTGCGGTCAGTCTTTGTCTCGACCGCACGGGAAAACTCGTCTCCGGTCCCGAGATCAGCGTTGAGGGCGTGCCCGAACTCGAAGACGAGGAAACGCCCGAAGAAATTGCGTTCAAAGCCATTCGTGCGACCATGAAGAGCCTGCCCGCCAAACGTCGCGTCGATCCCGATCTGGTGGCCGAGGCGCTGAGGCGGGCGGTGCGCTCCGATTTGGCGTCGTATTGGGGCAAGAAGCCGAACGTAAGGATTTTTGTCCATAAGGTGTGAGTTCACGCGTTCTCGCGATCAAGGAGACGTCACATGAGCTGGATCAGTTGGGCAGCGGTCTATTTCATTTTGTGGTGGGTGTGCCTGTTCGCGGTGTTGCCTTTCGGCGTCAGCAACCAGCACGATGAAGGGGAGGTGACAAAGGGAACCGAACCCGGCGCGCCGGCCTTCCTGAAACTCTGGCCGAAATTCCTTGCTACGACCATCCTGGCCGGCGTGGTGCTTTTGCTGGTGATGTGGGGTTTATCGAGCCCGTTCCTCCAGCACTATTGGGAATAGGGCCCTACTGTCCGGTTTCGCGAAAAAACCGGACCCGCTTGCGCCGATGCTTTATTAGCCACGAACCGGTCCCGAAAACCGGATTGCCACGCCGTTTTCCAGGATGTGTCGAACGGCTCCAAATTCGTGCTTTTAACATGTGAAACCCCGGCGCGTGCTGCGTTTCGCCGGAAGACCCGTCCGTAGATGATTCGGAACGCGCCGGAATGTGCCTCACCTGACGCGTTGCGCTCAGGAAGAAAAACGGGCGCACATTGCGCAAAGGATAGCTCAGCGACAACCCGATGGAGCAGGGCGCGGCGAACGGTTCGCAAAAAAGGCGCGTTTATCGGGCGAATTGGGCATAAAGGGACGATTTCAAGAGAAATTTCGTCCGGAAGGTGCGGCCGAAAACGTTTTCGGAGTGTGTGAAAGAAAAGCAGGGCCGAAGCCCTGCATAAAAAGTTTAGCGACAATCCGCTGGTCTTAGGCACCTAGATGGGCTGCCAGCGCTCCTCCCTTGACGTTGTCGGCGTCGCGGCGGTTTGATCCGCCTGTTTACTTGGCTGGAAACTTAACAGGGTTACATCTTTGTGTCACGTGATTTTTCGGGAAAAGATGCACAATTGCAACAGTTAATCGGATAAGCGGGTGCGTATCGGAACAGCTGTTTTGCTGCCTGAATGTTGGTGTTTGCTGTACGAAAGAATCGAAACTTGGTCTAAACGGTAGGCCGACAAAAAGCCGGATTTTCCGACGAGATCCGGAATGCCTGATGGAAAAGGACTGTCCATGCGTTATTCCCGTTTCTTCCTCCCGGTTCTGCGCGAGGACCCCAAGGAGGCCGAGATCGTCTCGCACCGGTTGATGCTGCGCGCCGGATTGATCAGCCAGCAGGCCTCCGGACTCTATGCCTGGCTGCCGCTCGGCTACAAGGTTCTGAGAAAGGTCCAGGACATCATCGAGCAGGAGCAGAATCGCGCCGGCGCCATCGAACTGTTGATGCCGACCGTCCAGTCGGCCGATCTTTGGCGCGAGAGCGGCCGCTACGACGATTACGGCAAGGAAATGCTCAGGATCGTCGACCGGCACGAGCGCGAGATGCTCTATGGCCCGACCAACGAGGAAATGATCACCTCGATCTTCAGGACCTATGTGCGCTCCTACAAGGACCTGCCGCTCAACCTTTACCATATCCAGTGGAAGTTCCGCGATGAGGTGAGGCCGCGCTTCGGCACCATGCGCTCCCGCGAGTTCCTGATGAAGGATGCCTATTCCTTCGATCTCGACAAGGAGCGGGCTGTCGAAGCCTATAACCGCATGTTCGTCGCCTATTTGAGGACGTTCCGGCGCATGGGCCTGACCGCCGTGCCGATGCGGGCCGAAACGGGGCCGATCGGGGGCGATCTCAGCCACGAATTCATCGTTCTGGCCGAAACGGGCGAAAGCGCCGTCTTCTGCCACGCCGATCTTCTCGACAAGCCGATCCCCGGTCCGGACACGGATTTTACCGGCGATCTGACCCCGATCGTCAACGACTGGACCTCGCTTTACGCCGCGACCGAGGACATGGTCGACCTAGCCGAATTCGAACGGAGCGTTCCCGAAGACAAGCGTCTGGCGGCGCGCGGCATCGAAGTGGGACAGACCTTCTATTTCGGCACGAAATATTCGGCCCCGATGCACGCGACCGTGACTGGCGCCGACGGGCAGGAGATCGAAGTGCATTCCGGCTCCTACGGCATCGGGCTGACGCGCGTGGTGCCCGCCGTCATCGAGGCCGGACACGACGACAAAGGCATTATCTGGCCGGTTTCCGTGGCGCCGTTCGAGGCGGTTCTGATCAGCCTGAAAACCGGCGATGCGACGTGCGACGCCGCCTCGGAAAAGCTTTATGACGGGCTGAAAGCGGCCGGGATCGATGTCATCTACGACGATACCGTTCAGGGCGCCGGCGCCAAGTTCGCCACCGCCGACCTGATCGGCTTTCCCTTCCAGCTGATCGTCGGACCGCGTGGGCTCAAGGACAACGTCGTCGAGATCAAGCACCGCAAGAGCGGCGAACGCGAGACCATCGGTATCGAAGACGCGATCAAGCGGCTGATGGACCTGATCGTTCCGGCGCGACTGGAAACGATTTGACCGATAAAAAGCCAAAAGTCGGCAGTGCGACCAGAGCCTTTTCCCCGGTGGAATGGATGATCGCCGGACGCTATCTGCGTGCCCGGCGCAAGGATACGTTCATTTCGGTCATCGCTTCGCTGACGCTTGTCGGCGTCGCTATAGGGGTGGCGACCCTGATCGTGGTCACCTCGGTGATGAACGGGTTCCGCGAGGAGCTTTTGTCGAAGATCCTCGGGCTCAACGGTCATTTCACCGTCTATCCGATCGAAAGCCAGTTCGAAGGCTATGACGCCGACGTCATCAAATGGCAAAAGGTCGACGGCGTCCTTTACGCCGTCTCCTTCGTCGAGGGCGAGGCGCTGGCCTCCGGTTTCGGCGGTTCGACCGGCGTCAGCGTGCGCGGCATGAGCCTTAACGACATTTCCAAGCTCAAGATGTTGCATGACGGCGTCAGACAGGGGGGCTGGGACGACTGGGACAACGGGCAGGGGGCGGCCATCGGTTATCGCCTGGCCCAGAAGCTCGGCATTTCGATGGGGGATTCGATCACCATCATCAATCCGAACGGCGAGGTAACGCCCTTCGGCACAACGCCGCAGATCCGTTCCTATCCGGTCAACGTCATCTTCGATCTCGGCATGGTCGAGTTCGACAGCTTCTATGTCTATTTACCGATGAAGCCGGCCCAGATCTTTTTCAAGCAGTTCAAGGACGAGCTGAAACCGGGCTACGACGAACTGTCGATGGACGCGACGGACGAACAGATTGAGTCCGCCTATGAGCGGCATTACTTCGCCACCGCCGCCGAAATCTTCATCAAGGATCCCGACGCTGTCGATGCGATGCGGGTGCCCATTCAGATGGCGGTCGACCAGCCGGTGATCCTGACCGACTGGCGCCAGCGAAACGAAACCTTCTTTTCCGCCCTGCAGGTGGAGCGGGTGGTGATGTTCGTCATCCTGTCGATGATCGTGGTCGTCGCCGCCTTCAACATCATTTCGAGCCTCGTCATGCTGGTGAAGGACAAGGGGGGCGACATCGCGGTTCTCAGAACCATGGGGGCGACGCGCGGTGCGATCATGCGCATCTTCTGCATGACCGGCACGGCGATCGGGGTGATGGGCACGATCGTCGGGCTGTTGCTTGGGCTGGTCATCGCGGCCAATGCCGAGCCCTTGCGGGCCTTCATTTCCGATCTCATCGGCATCCGCATCTTTCCGCCGGAAGTGTTTTACCTGTCGGCGCTGCCATCGCGGGTGGATCAGGGCGACGTGATCTTCATCACCCTGACCGCTCTGATCCTCAGTTTCCTTGCCACGCTCTACCCGGCCTGGCGGGCGGCGCAGCACGATCCGGTCGAGGCGTTGCGCTATGAGTGAGGTCTTTCTTGAGCTCGACGCTGTCTCGCACAGCTACGGCATGGGCGAGGAGGTGCTCGACATCCTCGAGGGCGCTTCGCTGAGCGTCAGGGCCGGCGAGATGGTGGCGCTGGTGGCGCCGTCCGGCGCTGGCAAATCGACGCTTCTGCATATTTGCGGGTTGCTCGAACAGGTGCAGGCCGGCGAGGTCAGCATCTGCGGCGAGGCGACGGTCGGCCTGTCCGACCGGGGACGGACGCAATTGCGGCGCGACCGCATCGGCTATGTCTACCAGTTCCATCACCTGCTGCCGGAGTTCTCGGCGCTCGAAAACGTCATGATGCCCTTGCTGATCGCCGGCATGGGCAAGCGCCAGGCCAGGGAACGCGGCCGCGAGCTTCTGGCCCTGATGGGGCTCGAAACGCGCGCCGAACACCGGCCGGCGGAACTGTCGGGTGGCGAGGCGCAGCGTGTCGCCATCGCGCGGGCGGCGGCCAACTGGCCGAAGCTCATTCTTGCCGACGAGCCGACCGGCAATCTCGACCCGGCGACGAGTGACAAGGTGTTCGAGGCGCTGATGGGCCTCATATCGGAAGAGGGCGCCGCCGCCCTCATCGCCACCCACAACCACGCCCTGGCCCGCCGCGCCCATCGTGTCGTGACCATCGCCGGCAACAAGGTGGTGCCGCTGGAGCTGTGAAGGTGGATCCGACGGGGTTGTCCTTCGACGGACTCGGGACAAGAGCAATGCCTCACCCCTGCTCTCGGCGTCATTCCGGCGAAGGCCGGAAACCAATCCCCGTTGCGGCAAGACGAAGAGCGAGTGGGTCCCGTGATCACGTCACGAGACGACCCGGAGGTGAACAATGCCTCCATCGTTCGAACACAATCATGATGTGGCGGCGACCCATCCGTGCGCCGATTTTCTTCGCTGTCACCACCACTTGCGGCCGTACCATTTTCCACCGGAATCTGTCTTGTCGACATAATTGCGCCCAGAATCGCTGGGCGCGCCGTATAACTTGGTGCTTCCTGCTGCAAGCAAGGCCGGGCCGGCCCGTTTACCCCATGTGAACCAATTCACGCTTCTCGCCCAACAGGGCTGGACGAGAACGAAATAAGAACGTACAACAATAAGAACGAAAGTAGAACGGAGGTCAGGATGATCGCCTTTGTCAAAGAGAGTTTCGCCTTTGTGGCTTTGACGGGCTTCAGCCTTTCGGCGCTTTTCTGGCTCGACGTCATCGTCCATCTGGTCTGAGGAAAACGTGAACGTGTGATCGGCACGGCTTGGCCGCGCCTGTCACGGGTGGCACAAGACGATGACAAGGAGTCGTTTATGCCCGGTCCCGGTTTTGTGCACCTGCATGTCCATTCAGCCTATTCGCTTCTGGAAGGCGCGTTGCCGCTCGGCAAGCTTCTGGGATTGGCGGTTGGCGACGAGCAGCCGGCATTGGGCATCGCCGATACGGCGAATCTTTTCGGTGCATTGGAGTTTTCGGAAAAAGCGGCGGGCAAGGGCCTCCAGCCGCTGATCGGTTGCGAGATGCCGATCGATTTCGGCTCCGAGGACGATCACGGTCGCGAGCGCAGTTTCGGCAAGTCGAGCGTCGTCCTGATGGCGATGAGCACGGCTGGCTATTCCAACCTTACGCGTCTGGTATCCCATGCCTATCTCGAAGGCGAGGGGGGGCGCGCCGTCGTGCCGCTCTCCTGGCTGGAAGAGGGCGATATCGAGGGCCTAATCTGTCTGAGCGGCGGACCGGAAGGGGCGGTCGATCCCTATTTCGTCAATGGGCAGGAAGGTCAGGCACTCAAGCGTCTCGACAAGCTGACGCACCTGTTTGGCGACCGGTTCTATGTCGAGTTGCAGCGTCACGGTCGGGCGAACGAAGCGGCGACGGAAGCCGCGCTCATCGATTTCGCCTATCGTCGCGGTGTACCGCTCGTTGCGACCAACGAGCCGTTTTTCCCGAAGCGGACGGATTTCGAGGCGCATGACGCGCTTCTGGCCATCGCCGGCGGAACCGTGATTGCCCAGTCCGATCGCCGCAAGCTCACCGACCAGCATTATTTCAAGACGCGCGCCGAAATGATGGCGCTCTTCGCCGATCTGCCCGAAGCACTCGACAACACCATCGAGATCGCCCGGCGTGCGCATTTCCGGCCGCTGACCATCGGGCCGCTCCTGCCCAACTTCGCCGCCAAGCCGGGCATGACGCCCGAGGAAACCAACGAGGCCGAAGGCAACGAGATGGAACGCCAGGCCCGTGAGGGGCTCGACATTCGCCTGGCAACGCATGAACTGGCGCCGGGCCTTGAACGCAAGGACTATCTCGATCGGCTGGATTACGAACTCAAGATCATCCGGGACATGAAGTTCCCCGGCTATTTTCTTATCGTTGCGGATTTTATCAAATGGGCCAAGGCCCATGGTATTCCGGTCGGGCCGGGGCGTGGGTCCGGTGCGGGCTCGGTGGTCGCCTGGTCGCTGACCATCACCGACCTCGATCCCTTGCGCTACAACCTTCTGTTCGAACGTTTCCTCAATCCGGAACGTATCTCGATGCCGGACTTCGACGTCGATTTCTGTCAGGACCGGCGCGAAGAGGTGATCCACTACGTTCAGGAGAAATACGGTCGCGACCGTGTCGCCCAGATCATCACCTTCGGATCGCTCCAGGCGCGCGCGGCGCTGAGGGATGTGGGGCGCGTATTGCAGATGCCCTACAGTCAGGTCGACCGCATCTGCAAGCTGGTGCCGGCCAACCCCACCAATCCGACCTCCATTCCCGAGGCGATCAAGATCGAACCGCGCCTGCAGGCCATGCGCGACGAGGACGAGACCGTCGCCGAGCTTCTGGAAATCTCCCAGAGCATCGAAGGGCTTTTACGCCACGCCTCGACTCATGCCGCCGGTATCGTCATCGGCGACAGGCCGCTCGAACAATTGCTGCCGCTTTACCGCGATCCGCGTTCCGACATGCCGGTGACGCAGTATTCGCTCAAATGGGTGGAGCCGGCCGGGCTGGTGAAGTTCGACTTTCTCGGTTTGAAGACGCTGACGGTGATCAACACCGCCGTTCAGATGATCCGCAGGACGCATGACCCCGACTTCGCCATCGAGACCATTCCGATCGACGATCCCGAAACCTACGCGCTTTATCAGCGGGCGGACACCGTCGGGGTGTTCCAGGTTGAAAGTCCGGGCATGCGACGGGTGCTGCTCGATCTGAAGCCCGACGTTTTCGAGGATATCATCGCCATTGTGGCGCTTTACCGTCCCGGCCCGATGGACAACATCCCGACCTTCTGCAACCGCAAGCACGGCAAGGAGGACACTTCGGTTGCCCACAAGCTGATGGAGCCGATCCTCAGGGAAACCTACGGCATCATCGTTTACCAAGAACAGGTGATGCAGATTGCCCAGGTGCTCTCGGGCTATTCGCTCGGCGAGGCCGACATGCTCAGGCGCGCCATGGGCAAGAAAATCAAGGCCGAGATGGATGCGCAGAAGTCGCGTTTTCTCGAAGGCGCCGTCAAGAATGGCATCGGCAAGGGATTGGCCGACCAGATTTTCGAATTGCTGGCCAAGTTCGCCAATTACGGCTTCAACAAATCGCACGCGGCGGCCTATGCCCTGGTCTCGTACCAGACCGCTTATCTAAAGGCGCATTACCCGCACGAGTTCCTGGCCGCGACCATGACGCTCGACATGGGCAATACCGACAAGCTTGGCGAGTACAAGCGCGAGGCGGACCGGCTCGACATCGAACTGATGCCGCCCTCGATCAACGAGTCAGAGGTGATGTTCTCGGTCAAGGACAAGCGGGTTTTTTATTCGCTGTGCGCGGTCAAGGGTGTGGGCAAGCACGTGGCCGAGCATCTGGTCGAGGTGCGCGGTGACAAACCATTCCGGGATTTCGCCGATTTCGCCACGCGGATCGATCCCAAGGTGATCAACCACCGGACCCTCGAAACCCTCGTCAACGCCGGCGCCTTCGATTGTCTCGAAGAAAGCCGCGAGAAGGTTTTCGCCGTGATCGACGCCATTCTTGGCACCGCCCAGCGCACTCAGTCCGACAAGAACGACGGCATCGTCGACATGTTCTCAACCGACACGCCCCAGGCCATCCCGGTTCCCGAGCACGTGACGCCCTGGCCGTTGGCCGAACGGCTCGAACGCGAATACGGCGCCATCGGCTTTCACTTGTCCGCCCATCCGCTCGATGAATTCGCGCCGCTTTTCGAAAAGCTGAGGGTGCAGCGCTGGATCGATTTCGAGCGGGCGGTCAAGGAGGGGGGCGTTTCGGCTGGCCGCTTGGCCGGCACGGTCTCGGCGCGGCAGGACCGCCGCACCCGAAAGGGCGCACCCATGGCCATCGTTACCCTGTCCGACCCGACCGGTTCGTTCGAGTGCCTAGTGTTTTCCGAACAATTGGCGCAGTTCGGAGATCTGTTCGAAACGGGCAAATCGGTCATTCTCGAAGTCGAGGCGGATGCACGGCCCGACGGGGTCGGCTTGAGGCTGATCGGCGTCAGGCCCCTTGCCGAGGCGGCCGAAAAGATCGGCCGCCGTTTGACGGTTTTCGTCGGCGACGAACAATGTCTTGCCCCGATCCGGTCGCAATTGCGGCCGGGCGGAGAGGGAACGGTCAGTCTCGTCGTCATTCGCGAGTCCGGCGCTCGGGAGATCGAGATCGAATTGCCCGGCCATTACCGCGTCACCACGGAACTGGCCGGCGCCATCCGCGCCAGTGCCGGGGTGATCGATGCGAACGTGCAATAGAGTCCGACAGGGAAGGCTGCCGGTTTGTGGAAAAGGCGCTGCGCATCTCCAAACCGCAGTCATTCCGGGGCTTGACTCCGGAATCCAACCCACGTTGCGGCAAACTGCAGAGGCGAATGGGTCCCGTGATCAAGTCCCGGGACGACTCCGAGAAGAAGGATGCATTTGCCCCTCGGACCACCGACGTATCCGACCGCCTCCGCTTGCCTTCCCACCCAGTTTCGGCTATAGGCCCGCCATCCGCATTGGTGCGGAAAAACTCACACGCAGGCGCGGCCGGTTTCCGTCACGGAACCTTGGCCATCCGGTGCCGGGGCTCGTCCCCACACATCGCCTGCGGCGGCATAACCGGTAAAGGACCCGCAATCATGGCATTGCCTGAATTTTCCATGCGTCAGCTGCTCGAGGCTGGCATTCACTTCGGCCACCAGAAGCACCGTTGGAACCCCAAGATGGAAAAGTACATCTTCGGCGTTCGCAACGACATCCACATCATCGATTTGTCCCAGACCGTACCGCTGCTGCAGCGCGCGCTTCAGCTCGTGTCCGACACGGTGGCCGATGGCGGTCGCGTGTTGTTCGTCGGCACCAAGCGCCAGGCGGCGCCGGTGGTGGCCGAGGCGGCCAAGAGCTGCGCCCAGTATTATGTCAATTCCCGCTGGCTCGGCGGCATGCTGACCAACTGGCAGACCATTTCCCGGTCGATCGCCCGTTTGCGCGAACTCGAAGCTCTGGAAGCCGAGGGCATGCAGGGCCTGACCAAGAAGGAACGGCTCAACCTCAACCGCGAGATGGAGCGTCTGGAGCGCGACCTCGGCGGCATCAAGGACATGGGCAACCTGCCGAGCCTTCTGTTCGTCATCGATACCAACAAAGAGTCGATTGCCATCAAGGAAGCGCGCCGTCTGGGCATTCCGGTCGTTGCGATCGTCGATTCCAACTGCGATCCGGACGAGATCGATTATGCCATTCCGGGCAATGACGACGCGTCGCGCGCCATCGAGCTTTACTGCTCGCTGATCTCGCGCGCCGCCATCGACGGCATTTCGCGCTCCTCGAGTGCCGCCGGCATCGATCTCGGTGCCGCCGCGGATGTGATCGAAGAGCCGGCGCTCGTCGAAGAGGCTCCCGCCAAGGACGCGACCATGGCCGATGCCGAAACGATCGCACCGAGCGAGACCGTCACGGAATCGTAATCTCGACCCGGCAAAGGGTTTTTTGGGTATCACGGTATCGCGCGAAAACCCGGATCGGGTTCCGCAAGACGCGATGCGAGTACAATGAAGCTGGAACAACCTGTCCGGTTCCGCCCGGGACAAGGTGTTCCAGCTGCAAAGAACAAGGATTTTGACATGGCTATTACGGCTGGGCAGGTCAAGGAGCTGCGCGAGGCAACTGGCGTCGGCATGATGGATTGCAAGAAGGCGCTTCAGGAGACCAATGGCGACATGGACGCCGCCGTGGATTGGCTCAGGAGCCGCGGTCTTGCCAAGGCCGCCAAGAAGGCCGGCCGCGTTGCGGCCGAGGGTCTGGTCGGCGTGGCGAGCAACGGCACCAAGGCCACGGTGATCGAACTCAATTCGGAAACCGATTTCGTCGCCCGCAACGAGGAATTCCAGGCGCTGGTTCGCACCATCGCCGAAGTGGCGCTGACCACTGACGGCACGCTTGACGCGGTTTCGGGCGCCGCCTTCCCGGGCACCGGCCGCGACGTTGCCGGCGAGGTGACCGAGGCCATCGCCAAGATCGGCGAGAACATGACCCTGCGGCGCACCGATGCGCTGTCGGTCGACGACGGTGTGATCGGCACCTATGTGCATGCTGCCGTTGCGCCGAATCTCGGCAGGATCGGCATCTTGATCGGCCTCAAGTCGACCGGCGACAAGGCCAAGCTCGAAGCGCTCGGCCGTCAGCTCGCCATGCACGTGGCTGCCGCCAATCCGAGTCCGCTGGCCGTGAGTTCCGACGATCTGGCCGATGAAGTGGTCGCCCACGAGCGCGCCATCTTCAAGGAACAGGCGATTCAGTCCGGCAAGCCGGCCGCGATTGCCGAAAAGATGGTCGAGGGTCGTATCCGCAAGTTCTACGAGGAAGTCTGCCTGCTCGCGCAGGTCTTCGTCGTCGATGGCGAATCCAGGATCGAAGACGTCATCAAGGCGGCCGAAAAGGATGTCGGCGCCCCGATCACCATCACCGGTTTCCGGCGTTTCGTTCTCGGCGAGGGCGTCGAAAAGAAGGAATCCGATTTCGCCGCAGAGGTTGCGGCGGCGACCGGCCAGAAGTAACCTTCATGACGCGGCCGCTTCCGGGCGGCCGCTTCGTATAAAGGACGGGAGGCGCCGACGCGTCGATCCGGCGTATGGTCCTGACCCGGGGTCGAATTTCGGACAAGATCATGCGTTCAAGAAAAGTATGAGTGCGGGCGCAGGTCATCAGGTGAATCCGCATGGTACCTCAAAGGCAGGTGCGGCCATGACGGCATCCCGATTCAAGCGCGTTCTTCTCAAGGTGTCCGGCGAAGCGCTCGCCGGCGAACAATCCTACGGCATAGAATCCGATTTTCTCGACAGGATCGCCCGCCAGGTGGTCGACCTCGCCCGATCCGGGGTCGAGATCGCCATTGTCATCGGCGGCGGCAACATCTTTCGCGGCATGGCCGTTGCGGCATCGGGCGGCGACCGGGTGGTCGGCGACCAGATGGGCATGCTGGCCACGGTGATCAATGCGCTGGCGCTCGGCGACGCCATCCGGCGCCTTGGCGGCAAGTCGCACGTTTTCTCCAATGTCTCGATGCCGACCATCGCCGAAACCTTCACGCAGCGCGCGGGCATCGCGGCGCTGGAGGACGGCGCGGTTGTCTTGTGTGCCGGCGGCACCGGCAGTCCCTTTTTCACCACGGATACGGCAGCGGCGCTCAAGGCGGTCGAGCTCAAATGCGACGTGTTGCTGAAAGGGACCAAGGTCGACGGCGTCTACGATTCGGACCCCGCGACCAACCCGGACGCCAAGCGGTTCGACGCCATCAGCCATAATGAAGTGATTGCGCGGAACTTGCGGGTCATGGATACGGCCGCCTTTGCGCTTGCGCGCGACAACCGCTTGCCAATAATCGTTTATGAGCTGGATACGGATCAGGGCCTCGGCGGCGTCCTTGGGGGGACGGTGCCGTGTACGAAGGTCGGCTGACGTCTCGCATCCGGTGACAAGACCCAAGAGGGAAGGGAATAGACCATGGCTGAAGAATTTTCACTCGGCGACATCAAGGAACGCATGAAGAAGTCGGTCCTCTCGCTCAAGGATGAATTCGCCGGTCTGAGGACCGGGCGGGCCAGCCCGCATCTTTTGGAGCCGGTCACCGTCGATGCCTATGGGTCGAAAATGGCGCTCAACCAGCTCGCCACGGTTTCCGTGCCCGAGCCCCGCATGTTGAGCGTTCAGGTCTGGGATGCCCATCTCGCCCATGCCGTCGACAAGGCCATTCGCGATTCCGGCCTCGGGCTCAACCCGATCGCCGAGGGCGCCGTGATCCGCGTGCCGATTCCCGAACTCAACGAAGAGCGCCGCCGTGATCTGACCAAGGTCGCCCATAATTATGCCGAGCAGGCCAAGGTGGCGGTGCGCCATATCCGCCGCGACGGCATGGAGCTTTTGAAAAGGCTCGAAAAGGACAGCGACATGAGCCAGGACGAGGTCCGCGTCCACCAGGACGAAGTCCAGAAGGCAACCGACGCCGCCGTGGCCGATATCGATGCGATCCTGGCCACCAAGGAAGAGGAAATCATGCAGGTCTGAGCCGGCCTTGCGTGGACCCGCGATGAGCAGCGATCCGACGGCACAACAGATGTCTGCCAAGGCCGACGGGCTTCGAATTCCGCGTCACCTCGCCGTCACCATGGACGGCAATGGTCGCTGGGCAAAGGCCCGCGGCCGCCCGCGTACCGACGGCCACACCGAAGGCGTGGCCGCGCTGAGACGGCTGGTCGAGTATTGCCTGGCCTACGGGGTCGAGTACCTGACGGTTTTCAGCTTTTCCTCGGAGAACTGGACGCGACCGGCGGCGGAGGTGAGTTTTCTCATGGGACTCATTCCGCGATTCGTCGAAACCGATCTCAAGAGCCTGATCAAGAACAACGTCCGGATCCGTATCGTCGGCTCCAGAGCGCGGCTCGATGCCAACATGCTGGCCCTGATCGACAGGGTCGAAACGCAGTCGGCCGCGTGTACCGGGCTTACGCTTCTGGTTGCCTTCAACTATGGCGGACGGCTCGACATTGTCGAGGCAGCGCACGCGCTGGCGATTCGCGTCCGGAATGGCGAAATCGATCCCGACGATCTGTCGGAGACGCTGTTTGGCGACGCCTTGAGCACGGCGGGCGTGCCCGATCCGGACATCATGCTCAGAACCAGCGGAGAACACCGGCTGTCGAACTTCCTGCTGTGGCAATCGGCCTATGCTGAACTGATTTTCATCGATACCCTGTGGCCTGACTTCAACGAAACGGCTTTTCGCGACGTGCTGATCGAATACGGACGACGCGACCGCCGGTTTGGAGGGCTCGGCGCAGGGGCAAAATGAACGAAAAAAACAACGCCAAACGTCCATGGGTCTGGCCATTCGGTGCCGATCTCGGCCCACGTCTTCTGTCGGCTGCGGTTCTCATTCCCGTCGCTCTGGCCGGGCTTTATCTTGGCGGCGTGTGGTTCGCACTCCTGGCGGGCGGCGTTCTGGCCGGCGGCCATCACGAATATCAGGCGATGACGGGCGGGCGGCGGCCCGGGCCCTACGACTACATCCTGTCCGCGCTGATTCCGCTGGGTGCCGTGGGCTATGCGCTGTTTGGGCCATTCGCGAGCTTCGTTCTTCTCGCTTTCGGACTTGGTTTCGCGCTTGTCGCCGGGGGCGGGCGGCGTTGGTGGGACGCGGTGGGGCTGATCTATTTCACCGTCGTGACACTGGCCTTGCTTGCCATACGCGGTCAGGGGGTGTCGGGATTTTATGCCGGCCTTTTCCTTGCCGCCACGGTCTGGTTGACCGATACCGGGGCCTATTTTACCGGGCGGATTCTGGGCGGCGCCAAGTTGTCGCCGGACATTTCTCCTTCCAAGACCTGGTCCGGTGCTATCGGCGGGCTGTTGACCGGCACGGCATTGGCCTTCGTGGTCTGGGCGCTGGCGACGCCGTCGCCTTGGTGGATCGGCATTCTGTTCGCCAGCGGGCTCAGCGTTATCGGGCAGATCGGCGATCTGGCCGAGAGCGGATTGAAGCGCCGGTTCCGCATCAAGGATTCGGGCGACATCATTCCCGGACATGGCGGATTGATGGACAGGCTTGATAGCCTCAGTTTTGCCGTTCTGGGACTGTTTGTTATCGGTGCCTGGCATGCAGGCTGGCCCCTGATCGCCGAGGGCTTTCTATATTGGCCCTAGGGGCAAGGCGTGCATGGCTTCGGTGAAGGCAGGGCGGCGGACGAAAAAACTGGACTTGCGGTTTTCGCCAGGCCGCCACGACCGAAATAGAACGGAGCCGGGCGGCTTGATACGGTCAACACGCCAGAAGCTCTAGGTTTTTTGCGAACGCGGGGTTTGCGTATGCTCGATTTTGCCATCTGGTTTCTGTCCTACATCGTGCCTTTTGTCGTGGTCCTGACCGCGATCGTTTTCGTGCACGAAATGGGGCACTATCTGGTGGCGCGCTGGAACGGAGTGGCCATCCAGACCTTTTCCATAGGATTCGGTCCGGAACTGTTCGGGCGTACCGACCGGAATGGCACCCGCTGGAGCGTTGCGGCCATTCCCTTGGGGGGCTATGTCCGGTTTCTGGGCGACATGAACGCGGCCAGCCAGCCCGATCCTTCTGGGATCGCGGCCATCGATCCGGCGCTCCAGCCGGCCCTGTTCGTCAACAAATCGGTCTGGCAGCGTATTGCCGTGGTCGTGGCGGGGCCGGCGGCCAATGTCCTGTTCGCCTTTCTCGTTATCTACGCCCTTTTGCTGGGCTATGGCCGCTACACCATTCCGCCGGTGATCGACACCGTGGTGGCGGGCAGCATTGCCGAGGCGGCTGGACTCGAACCGGGCGACCGGGTGGTTTCGGTCGACGGGTATGCGGTGAGGGGATTCAGCGATTTCCAGAGGCTGGTTTCGACCAGCCCGGAACGGCCGGTTCTGGTCGAAGTCAGGCGCGACGGGCAGGTGCTCGATTTTTCGCTCGTGCCCGAGGCCGTCGAAACCGAGGACAATTTCGGCAATCCGATCCGCATCGGCCGGATCGGGGTGTCGCGGCAGACAAATGCCGACGAGATCGAGCTCTACCGACCCGGCCCGGTCGAGGCCGTTGGCATGAGTGTCGAGGAAATTCGCTTCATCATCGACAGGACGGTGGCATTTCTCGGCGATTTCTTCGTGGGACGCGGGGACCTCGACCAGCTCGGCGGGCCAGTCAAGGTTGCCCAGGTTTCCGGCGAGGTCGCGTCGCTCGGCCTGCTCGCCCTTGTCAATCTGACGGCATTGCTCTCGCTCAATATCGGTCTGTTCAACCTTCTGCCAATTCCGTTGCTCGACGGGGGGCACCTGCTCTATTATGTCTTCGAAGTGGTTCTCAGGCGTCCGCTGAGTCCCAGGATTCAGGAGTTCGGTTTCCGTATCGGTCTTGTCCTGGTGGCTGGATTGATGCTGTTCACCATCATCAACGATATCGTTTAGGCGTGGTCATGGAATGCGGGGACGAAATCGGATTTGGTGTCTGTTGCGCGTTTGCACCGGACACAATCATTTGGTAACCCATCACGATCCAAGGCCTTGCCCTTGGTTAAAAAAACAGTAAAACAGTTCAGAGGATTTAGCGTGGGGCTATTGCCGATTCCCCATGCCCTTTGGTCCGAACTTGCGAAAGATGGTCATGGTCATTCTATCCAAATTGCGCAAAAGCGTTCTTCTCGCCTTGAGCATCCTGTTGCTTTCGCCTCTTGTCGGACCAGCCAGTGGGGTGTTCGGCGTCGAGGCCGCCCAGGCTCAGACGATCAACCGCATCAATGTCTCGGGCAATGAACGCGTCGATGACGAAACGGTCATCTCATATCTGACCGTCCGTGTCGGGGACACGGCGACGCGGGCCAAGCTGACAGCGTCAACCAACGCACTCATGGGAACCGGGTTGTTCTCGAGCGCCAAGCTTGCCATGTCCGGCTACACGCTGAACGTCAACGTCATCGAAAACATGATGGTCGGCTCTGTGCTGTTCGAGGGCAACAAACGCCTGTCGGACAACAACCTGACCGATATGGTGTCGCTCAGCACGCATGGCACTTTCTCCGAAGCGCGCTTGCAATCGGATCTCGAAACGATCCGTCTTGCCTACGAACGCGCCGGCTACAAGGGCGTCAAGGTGACCGCCCGCAAGGAAAACGCCGACGACGGTCGCCTGCGCATCGTGTTCGTGGTCGACGAGGGCGACCGTGTCGGCATCGCCAGCGTCACCTTCACAGGGAACTCGACCTTCGGCGCCGGAACGCTCAAGGATGTCATCCGGACCAAGGAAAGCAACTGGATGAGCTGGCTGTTCCAGGACGACCTTTATGACGAGGACAAGCTGACGGTCGATCGCGAACTCATTCGTCTGTACTATGTCAATCACGGTTATCCCGACGCCCAGGTGCTGTCGGCGATCGGCGAGTACGATGCATCCAGGAACGCCTATTTCGTCAACTTCTCGATTTCGGAAGGCGAACGCTACACGTTCGGTGATATCGGTATCGAAACCAGTATCGTCGGCCTCAACACCGATGCACTCAAGGGGCGGATCCGGACCAACAAGGGCGTGCTCTTCTCGCAGAGCAAGCTTGATGCCAGCACCGAAAATCTCGCGATTGCCGCGGCGGACCAGGGATTCTCCTTTGCGGACGTGCGCGCGCGCGTGGATCGCGACATCGCCAACAAGACCTTCAACATCACCTATCTGGTTGATGAAGGCGCCCGCGTTTATGTCGAGCGCGTCAATATCCATGGCAATAACAAGACGCGTGATTTCGTCATCCGGCGCGAACTCGAGTTCGCCGAAGGCGACCCCTTCAATCGGAGTATCCTGACGCGCGGCAAGACCAAGATCGAAAGTCTCGGCTTCTTCCAATCGGTGGACATCAGCACCAGACAGGGCAGTGCCCCGGACAAGGTGGTGATCGATATCGCGGTGGTCGAAAAGTCGTCGGGCGATTACGGTTTGACCGCTGGCTACAGCACCGATGACGGTATTCTGGGCGAAGTCTCCGTTACCGAGACCAACTTCCTCGGCCGCGGGCAGTATATGAAGGCTGCCCTGGGGGCGAGCGAGACGGGTCGTTCCTACACGTTCTCCTTCACGGAGCCGCGTTTCGCCGGCATGAAGATCAGTACGGGCTTCGATTTCTACAAGAACATCGTCGACGAGAGTTCTTCCTTCTATTACGGGACGGACACGACCGGCGCGAAGCTGCGGTTTTCCGTTCCGATTACGGAGGACCTCACGGCGACCGTGTTCGGCGGCGTGGATCACGTGGTCTATGCCGACAAAGACGGCCATGACTCCGTATTGGTGGATGATGGCGACAAGCGGATGAAGTCGGTCTTTGGCTATACGCTCAGATACATGACGATTGACAGTGTCAAGAGGCCGACGACCGGGGTCGTCGCCTCCGTTACGCAACAATATTACGGCTGGGATGCCAACTATCTCGATACGACATTCAAGGCTCGTTACTACACGCCGATTATGGATGATGCCCATGTCGTTGCCAGTTTGAAGGCGCAGGGCGGCTTCCTGGTCGATTTCAGCGGCGACGGCGTCAACGGGCTGGACGCCTATCGTCCAGGCAGCCAGCTTGTGCGTGGTTTCAAGTCGAGCGGTATGGGCGCGCGCGCGGCTTCGGGTGAAGCCCTGGGTGCGACCTATTATGCCGGTCTGTCGGCCGAGATCGAATTCCCGATCCCGGGCATACCTGAAAGCTATGGCCTGTCCACGGCGTTCTGGGGTGATGTCGGTTATGTCGGCGATACTTCGGATGCGGTGAAGGCAAAGACGTCGGTGTTCAGTGGCATGGATCAGCAGCTGCGGTCGTCGGTTGGTGCGTCGCTGATCTGGGAATCGCCGTTCGGGCCGTTGCGTGGCGATTTCGCCTACGTGATCAACAAGGACGATGGCGACAAGACCAACGTCTTCTCGCTCTCCTTGAAGTCGGTCTTCTAGGGAAGAGCCCAAACAGAAAATTCCATGATCGGCGGCCCAATGGGTCGCCGATCTCGTATCCGAGCGTTTTCAGGAAATGTGGCTGCCATCTTCCGGAACGCGACAAGAAAGCAAGCTGGAGCAGATCGCCCGATTCAACTAAAGCGTGATCTGTTTTGGGCTACGGACGGAAAAACGGTCTTGCGGTTTATCGCGCCAAACCGTCGCGTTCCTGGGGAAAGAAAGCCGGGTTGTGTGACGCAATCAAGACACACGATGCTCCTTGGGAAGATGGTGAGGTGTGAGGGCAGGATGCACCGCGTAACGTCAACGTGCCCGTCGGGAACAAGACACAATTCATGCGCATCGCTCCCTCGTTTTTTCCTGAAGGACTGGCGTAACGGTCGCGGCCAATCCGTTCGGGAGACGCTGAATGACGAAGAAAGCACAGTTTCGGTCTGTTTTGGTGAAAGGACCGATGCTCAGGGGTGTTCGCTGGTTGCGAATGCCGGCAAGGTGTGGAATTTTCGGGCATTGAGCGTTGGAAAGGAGTGGCTGGCGTTTCACCTAATCGTGCCGTCAGTGTGAAGAATTATGGTCGATACACGGTTTTTCTCGTTCACTGGACCGATGCCGTTCGGAACGTTATGCGCCGCAGTCGGCATCGAGCTTTCGCCGGATGACAAACGGGCGTCGATCGAAATCATCGGCGCAAACGAACCGTCATTGGCGCAGGCCGGCGAGATTGCCCTGATCACCAACCGTAAATATGCCAAGGAAGCGGAAGCAGGCCATGCCGGTGTGATGCTCATTGCTCCGGGACTTGAAGCCGATCTGCCTGCAAATAGCGTGACCCTGGCCGTAGACAAGCCGCATGTCGTCTTCGTCAAGATGCTTGAATACCTTTATCCGGATGTCAGCCGCTCACTCGCCCTGGTGACGGCGCGCGGCGGGACGACACCGAAGACGGAAGAGGACGTCACCATCGCCGAAAGCGCCGTTTGCGGCCCTGATGTCGAAATCGGCCGGGGAACGGTCATCGGTCCCGGCGTGGTGATCGGACGGGGGGTCACCATCGGCCGCAATTGTCTGATCGGCGCGAACGTCACCATCGAATGCGCGCACCTGGGAGATCGGGTGGTGTTGTGGTCCGGCGTTCGAATAGGAACCGAGGGGTTCGGTTGGCTCGAACACGGTGTTTCCAATCGCAAGATTCCGCAACTCGGCCGCGTGATCATTCAGGATCATGTGGAAATCGGCGCCAATTCGACCATCGACCGTGGCGCGCTCAACGATACCGTGCTGGGTGAGGGAACCAAGATCGATAATCTGGTCCAGATCGGACACAATTGCCGGATCGGTCGCAACTGCCTGATTGCCGCCATGTCCGGCATCTCCGGATCGACCATTGTCGGCGACAGCGTTCTGATGGGCGGCAATGTCGGCACGGCGGGTCATTTGTCGATCGGTTCGGGCAGCATCCTGCAGGGCCGAACGGCGGTGACAAAAGATTGGCCCGCCGGATCAAAACTTGCCGGCGTACCTGCTCAGGATGTAAAGGATTTTTGGCGTGGTCTGGCGATCATCCGACGCCTCGGAAAAGGGGAAAAACTTTGAGTTCAGACACTGAAACCGCAACCGAAACGCCTGCGGATCTCACCAGCATGTCGACGGACGATATTCTCGACTGTCTCCCTCATCGCTATCCCTTTCTGATGATCGACCGCATCGTTGACATCGATGGAGACGAATCTGCGGTCGGCATCAAGAACTTGAGCTACAACGAACCGGTTTTTCAGGGACATTTCCCCGAAAAGCCGATATTTCCCGGTGTTCTCATTATCGAAGGCATGGCGCAGACCGCGGGTGCCATTGTCATCGCGCAGGAGCGCTCCAAGGGATTCGACTACGTCGTTTACATGCTTACCATCGACAAGGCCAAGTTTCGCCGAACGACGGGCCCCGGCGATCAGCTTGAATATCATGTCCGTAAAATCCACCGGCGTGGCCCTGTCGGACGATTTGAAGGTAAGGCGATTGTCGATGGCGTCGTGGTTGCCGAAGCTGAGATTGCAGCCATGATCAAGAAAAAGTAGACCGATTTTGTCACAAAATAATATTCATCCCACAGCTTTGGTTGCCGAAGGGGCCAGGATCGGTGAGGGCGTTTCCATCGGCCCCTTTTGTGTCGTTGGAGAAAATGTCCAGCTCGACGATGGCGTCAGCCTGATTTCCCATGTCGTGGTCGACGGTCGAACCAGCATCGGGGCGCATACGGAAATCTTTCCCTTTGCCTCGATCGGCCATCGCCCACAGGACCTTAAGTACGAGGGCGAGCCAAGTACCCTCAGTATCGGCCGAAACTGTTCCATCCGCGAGAACGTCACCATTAATCCCGGCACGCGCGGCGGGGGCATGGAGACGGTGGTCGGCGACAATTGCCTGTTGATGGCGTCCAGCCATGTGGCGCACGATTGTCATGTCGGCAACAACGTCATCGTCGCCAATTATGGCGGGATTGCCGGTCATTGCCGGGTCGACGACTACGCCATCATCGGTGGCATGGTGGGCCTGCATCAGTTCGTACGCGTCGGCGCGCATGCCTTTGTGGGCGCGCATTCCATGCTCGATGCCGACGTTATTCCCTTCGGCATGGCGGTCGGCAACAGAGCCAAGCTGGCCGGGCTCAATCTCATCGGGCTCAAACGGAGAAAATTCGATCGCGAGGCCATTCACCGTCTGCGCACCGCCTATCGCATGATCTTTTCGAGCGAAGGTACGCTGCGCGAACGGGTGGACGACGCCGCAGCGCTGTTCAGCGAGGACGAGCTGGTCCAGAACGTGGTCAATTTCATCGGAATGGGCAACGACCGCCCGCTCTGCATGCCGCGCAATGGCGAAACCAGCGAATAAATCTCTTCCAGCAAAGTCGGGAAACCGTTTGCTGGCCACGCAACGCAAGCTGTTCGTTGTTGCCGGTGAGCCATCCGGCGACCAGTTGGGTGGCGCGTTTCTTTCCGAGCTGAAAAAGACCGTTTCCTTCGAAGCGCGCGGCGTGGGCGGTCCGGACATGAGGGCAGCAGGGCTCGTTTCCCTGTTCGACATGTCCGATCTGTCGGTCATGGGCATTGTCGATGTCGTGGGGGCGATCCCGCGGCTTTACCTGCGGCTCGATCGGGTCGTCCGCGCCGCGCTCGCCTGGCAGCCCGACGCCGTGGTGCTCATCGACAACAAGGTGTTTTCGCAGATGGTGGCGAAACGCCTCAAGCGGGCAGGCTATCGCGGCGCCATCTTCCTTTATGTCGCCCCCTCGGTCTGGGCCTGGAAACCGGACCGCGCCAGGAAAATTGCGCCGCTGTTCGACGAAGTGCTGGCGGTTCTGCCTTTCGAGCCCGTGATCATGGCCGATCTCGGCGGCCCCTTGACCAGTTTCGTCGGACATCCGGCCGAGAACCTGATCGATCCCGATCGCAGGAAACCGGACACGGGCCTAGTGACGCTGTTGCCGGGAAGCCGTGGCGGCGAACTCAAACGCCACCTGCCGCTGTTCGGCGAAGTGGCGGAGCGCCTTGCCGATCATCCGCGTGTGACCGGCTTTGCCTTGCCGACGCTTGCTCACCTCAAGACGAGACTGGACGCCGAAGTGGCGAATTGGGGGGTGCCGGTTCGCGTGGTCGCGACGCCAGAGGACAGGCAGTCGGTCTTTGACGAAACGCTTGTCGCTCTGGTCGGCGCCGGAACGGTGACGCTGGAGCTGGCGATGATGGACGTGCCTATGGTCTGCACCTACGTGCCGGACTGGTTCATGATGCGCGCCTACAAACGCTGGGGCCGACCGTTGATCGGCCTGCCCAACGTTATCCTCGGCGAGGAAGTCCTGCCTGAAATCAGACCGGGTCCCGACCATGCCAGCCGGGTGGCAGCAGCCATGAAGAAGATTCTTGACGACACGGAAGCACAGGAGCGCCAGAGCGCGGGCTTTGCGAAAGTGCGCGATCAGATCGTCAATGGCTTGCCGGATTCGCCGCGCACCAGTGCGGCAGCGCGGATCCGCGCGCGCCTTGTTGAACAGGAATAAAAAAACGGCCGGCGCGAGGGCCGACCGTAAAGAGGCAAGACAGAACGAACGGCTTACCGTTGTTCAATGTCCTCGTAGTCGCGGGTGACGGCGCCGGCGTAAAGCTGGCGTGGCCGGCCGATCTTTTTCTGCGGGTCGCCGATCATTTCCTTCCACTGCGCAATCCAGCCCACCGTACGCGACAGGGCGAAGATGGCGGTGAACATCGAGGTCGGGAAGCCGATGGCGTCGAGAATGATACCCGAATAGAAATCGACATTCGGATAGAGCTTGCGCTCGACGAAATACGCGTCCTCGAGGGCAATCTTCTCCAGTTCCTGCGCCACCTGCAGGGTCGGATTGTTTTCTACCCCGAGCAGGCCGAGCACTTCGCGGGCGCTTTCCTGCATCACCTTGGCGCGCGGATCATAGTTCTTGTAGACGCGGTGTCCGAAGCCCATCAGGCGGAACGGATCGTTCTTGTCCTTGGCGCGGGCGATGAATTCGGGAATGCGATCGACAGTGCCGATCTGCTTGAGCATGGAGAGCGCCGCTTCATTGGCGCCGCCATGCGCGGGCCCCCAAAGGCACGCCACACCGGCGGCGATGCAGGCGAACGGGTTGGCGTCGGACGAACCGGCAAGCCTGACGGTCGAAGTCGAGGCGTTCTGTTCGTGATCGGCATGAAGGGTGAAGATGCGATCCATGGCGCGCGCCAGGACCGGATCGACCACATAGGGCTCCGCCGGGACAGAAAAGCACATATGCAGGAAATTGGCCGCATAGGTGAGGTCGTTGCGCGGATAAACGAAGGGTTGGCCGATCGAATATTTATAGGCCATGGCCGCAATGGTCGGCATCTTGGCGATCAGCCGCAACGAAGCGGTTTCGCGCTGTTGCGGGTCCAGAATGTCGATGGAGTCGTGGTAGAACGCCGCCAGGGCGCCGATAACGCCGGTCATGACCGCCATCGGATGGGCGTCGCGACGGAAACCGCGGAAGAACATATGCACCTGTTCGTGCACCATGGTGTGACGGGTGATCCGGGTTTCGAAAACGAACAGTTCTCTGGGCGTGGGCAATTCGCCGTAAAGAAGAAGATAGCATACTTCCAGGTAGTGGCTCTTGTCCGCCAGCTGTTCGATCGGATACCCGCGATAGAGCAACTCGCCCTTGTCGCCGTCGATATAGGTGATGGTCGAATCGCAGGATGCCGTCGACGTAAAGCCGGGATCGTAAGTGAACAGTCCCGTCTTGGCGTAAAGGCTTCGAATATCGATCACCGACGGACCCACGGTACCGTCGAGCACTGGGAATTCGAAAGTCTCATCGCCGATAGTAAGTTTGGCTACCTTGTCAGACATTAAGCGTGGCCTCCTGAGGCGCTTGACGCGCTTAGTTTTCAGATTAGTCCGCACCGGACGTGCGGCGGTGAGAGGTTACCGTTAACCCTTCGGTAACCAAATTCCTTTGCGCACGCAATATCATTGCCATACGCGAACTCGGCACGGACCAAAACATGGCCCGTCCAGTCTAGATCATTTCGGGTTTTGCTAGAAACGTCGAATTGATCCAGGTCTTAGTTTTATTGCGTTTTCAAGCCGGGGACCGGTAACCGCTTTGCCAAAAAAGCATCAGCGCTGATCGGCGAGACGCGCAAGGGATTCTTCGCGTCCAAGCAGTTCCATGACTTCGAAAACGCCGGGGGAAACGGTGCGCCCGGTCAGGGCGGCCCTTAACGGTTGGGCGACTTTCCCAAGTTTGAGACCTTCCCCGTCGGCATACGCGCGGACGATGGCGCCAAGGGCGTCGGCTGTCCAGCTTTCGGCGGAGGCAAGGCGGTCATAAATGGCTCCGATGGTTTTCCGGGTATCGTCCGTCAGCTGTGCGGCGGCGGGCTCGGTTATTTCCAGCGGTCGTTTGGCATAAGTGAATTGAGCAAGATCAATGAGTTCGAGAATACTCTTCGCACGCGGCTGTAACTCGGGCAGGGCGGCGAGTACCATGGCTTTGCTGGCACGCAGACCGGCCGCATCGCCATCGCGTTCGACCTCGTCGGCGGTTGCGACCATGATGTCGTACAGCCGGGCCGGGTCGGTGTTGCGGATGTAAAGGCCGTTGAGGTTACCGAGCTTGGTGAAATCGAAACGCGCGGCGCCCTTGTTGATGGCACCGAGTTCGAACCACGCGACCATCTGTTCCATGGAAAAGATTTCGTCGTCGCCATGCGACCAGCCGAGACGCGCCAGATAATTACAGATGGCCTCGGGCAGATAGCCCATCTTGCGATAGGCATCGACGCCGAGCGCGCCATGGCGTTTGGAAAGCTTGGCGCCATCCGGACCGTGGATCAGCGGGATATGGGCCATTTCCGGCACGTCCCAGCCGAGCGCGTTGTAGATGACGATCTGGCGGGCGGCGTTGGTCAGATGGTCGTCGCCGCGGATGATGTGGGTCACGCCCATGTCGTGATCGTCGACCACCACCGCCAGCATATAGGTCGGGGTGCCGTCCGATCTCAGAATGATGAAATCGTCGAGGTTCTCCGTCTTGAAGACGACTTCGCCCTGCACGTGGTCGTTGATGCGGATCTCGCCCGAAACCGGCGCCTTGATGCGAATGACCGGGGCGACGCCTTCCGGAGCCTCGCTGGGGTCGCGGTCGCGCCAGCGGCCGTCATAACGCGGCGCGCGGCCTTCGGCGCGGGCCGTCTCGCGCATCTCGGCCAGTTCTTCGGGCGAGGAATAGCACTTGTAGGCCTTGCCGGCCGCAACCAGCTGGTGGGCGATCTCGGCGTGACGGGCGGCGCGGGCGAATTGCGAGATCGGCTCGCCTTCCCAGTCGAGCCCGAGCCAGGTCAAACCGTCGATCAACGCGGCGGTGGCCGCGTCGGTCGATCGTTCGCGATCGGTGTCTTCGATCCGCAAAAGCATCTTGCCGCCGGTGTGGCGGGCATAGGCCCAGTTGAACAGGGCGGTTCGCGCACCGCCGATATGCAGATATCCGGTGGGCGAGGGGGCAAAGCGGGTGACGACGGGTTTACTCATGGCGTCTTGTCTTGGTGTTTCGACGGGCCGTTGTGTACCATAGGCAGCAACGAGTGCAAGGCGTGAGAACGGTGGAGCGGGACGCAAGCGTCGAGGGCGGGGGCATGCGTGCCGAAAAGAGCGCCCCGAGCGAGGCCGAAAGGCTCGCTCCGGCAGACGCCTTTGCCGATGCCATCAGGCGGGCGCTCGACGAACGGCGCGGCTTTCTGCTGTTTCCCTTCGCGCTCATGACGGGGCTGATCCTTTATCGTCTCCCGAATGTCGAACCGAATCCGGTCGCCGTCATTTTGCTGACACTGGCGGCAGCCGGCTGGCTGGTAGCGGTTCGCTGGCAAAAAAGGCGGGGCGTTGTCGCCCAGATCGTGTTCGGACTGGCGCTCGGTTTCGCGATTCTGCCCCTGCATGGACTGCTCTTCGGCACCGACATGCTGCACGGATCGCGTTTCGGCATGTTCGAGGCGCGGGTCGACGAAATTCTGTCGGCATCCGAAACCGAACAGCGGCTGATCCTGTCACACCTCAAAGCGCCGAACGGCCGGGATCCGGGGCCGAGGCGGGTTCGCCTGTTCGTGCGCAATGGTCCCCAACTGGCGCCCGGCGACATCGTTTCGGCAAAGATGCGGCTTGCCGAGGTGCCGGGGCCGGCCATTCCCGGGGGCTATGATGCCCAGTTTCATTCCTATTTCGCCGGGATCGGCGCTTACGGGACCAGTATCGGCACGCCCGAGATCCTGCGCCACGAAACCGCGGGGCTTTCGGAACTGGTGGACGGGTTGCGTCGCGGCATCGGCATTCGCATCGACAAAACCCTCACCGGTCGTCCGGCGGCGGTGGCGCGCGCCCTGACCATCGGCGATCAATCCCGGATCGACGATGACACGCGCGATACCATGGCGACGGCGGGCATCGCGCACGTGCTGGCCATTTCGGGGCTGCATCTCAGTCTGGTCGCCGGCGGTGCCTTTGCGGCGTTCCGGGCCTTGTTCGCCGTCTCGCAGCGTTTTTCGCAGCATGTGGCGGTCAAGAAACTGGCGGCGCTGGCGGGCATCGCCGTGGTGCTTGTCTATCTCGCCATATCCGGCGCCAGCGTCTCGGCAACCCGTGCCAGCGTCATGCTGATTCTGGTGTTCGGGGCCATGCTGGCCGGACGACAGGCCCTGACCATGCGCAATGTCGCGCTCGCCGCGCTGTTTTTGCTCATCGTCGAGCCGGCAGGGGTGTTCCGGCCCAGTTTCCAGCTCTCCTTTGCGGCGGTGGCGGCGCTGATCGGCGCTTATGAACAGGCGAGGCGGCGCGACCGTTACGCGGATGGCTGGGGATATCGCGTCTGGCAGTTCTTTGCCGGCCTGATGGCAACGAGCCTGATCGCCGGATTGGCGACGGCACCCTTTGCCGCCTTTCATTTCCAGCAGACGGCGCCGCTCGGGCTTGTCGGCAATCTCTTCGCCATTCCGCTTCTGGGCTTTCTCATCCTGCCTTGTCTTACGCTCGGCGTACTCGTCATGCCGCTTGGTCTGGAAGCGCCGTTTCTCGATCTGGCCGGTTGGGGCATTACCCAGGTCCTCAACGATGCCGAGCTGGTCGCCATCGCCAGTCGCGCCATTGCGTTCCGGCCGCTGCTTGCGACCAACGTCTTGTTATTCTCGCTCGGCGCGATGGCCTGGTTCGTGTTCTTCACCGGACGGCTGCGCCTCCTCGGTCCGGCCGTCGCTCTGGTGCTGATACTGGGATGGGGCGTCGCGCCGGTGCCGGACGTGTTGGTTTCGGACCGGACGCAGGCGACCGGTTTTCGCGATGGCGACATTTTGCATCTTGTTACCGGCCGCTCAAAAAGCTTCATCACCGATGTCTGGGCCGAAACCTATGGGCTCAATGTCGTTACTGGCGGAAAGACCATCGCCTGCGACAAACGCGGCTGCATCGGCACGGCGGCCAACGGCACCCGTCTTGCCGTCGACAAGGACATATCCGCCTTTATCGAGGATTGCGATGTGGTCGATCTCGTCGTGACGCGGCTCAAGGCCCCCGTCTGGTGCCGTGAGACGACAAACGTGATCGACGGAAGCGATCTCGCGCGCGGCGGCGTGGTTGCCGGTTACTGGCGCAAGGATACCGGGACATACGATCTCGTGTCCGCGATAACCGACCCCGACCGGCCCTGGCGCATCGCAGAATGACGATTGGCTTTCACAGCCTGACCGGAGTTTCAGGCAGGCCGGCAACGTCCAGCGGAAAGGCAAAGATGCCGCCGGCATGCGGAAAGCGCCGGCTGGTGGCATCATCCATGTCCTGGGCGGCCGTTGTGATGAAAAGGGTCTTGAGATCCGCGCCGCCAAAAGCGGAGCAGGTGACGTTGGGACTGGGAACCTCGATGGCGCGATCGAACTTGCCGTCCGGGGTAAAACGCCTGACCCGGCCGCCGCCATATTCGGCCACCCACAGACACCCTTCGGTGTCGGTAACGGCGCCGTCGGGCACTGTCGACTGATCCGTCAGATCGATGAACACCTCCCAATCCCCCGACGGGAACCCGGTCTCGGCATCGATCGCCACCCGTTCGATCCGTCGCGTCGGGGAATCGGCGAAATAGGCAATGCGCCCATCCGGCGAAAAGCAGGTGGCATTGGGAATGGACACATCCCTGCGGATCGGTTTCAGCACGCCATCGCGATAGTGATAGACCGACCCGACGCCGGTTTCGAGCTTGCGGCCCATGGTCCCGAGCCACCAGCTTCCCTGCGGGCAAACGCGGCTGTCATTGGAGCGCGTGACCGGATTGTCAGCCTCGAACGGCAGGTGCGGGGTCATTCGTTCGGTTTCGATATCGAATTTGAAAAGCGCGGTCGCCGAGGCCACGAGCAGTGTTTTGTCGTCGATGATGGCTGCCGCCGCCGCTGGTTCGCCGAGATCGGTGACACAGAGAATCGTGCCGCCTGCATCGGCGCGGAAGAGCTTGTGGTTGTTGATGTCGAACCAGAAGAGTTCGTTTCGGTCCGGATGCCAGAGCGGTCCCTCACCGAGACTGCAACGGCAATCGACGAAAAGTTGGGCTTTGTCGGGCATGGGGCGGTCTCACCTAACTCTAGAATTCCAGTATCTGGCGGCGGGCGGCATCAAGGCCGAGACGCACCGCGCGCGTTGCCTCAATGCAGTCGGATTCGGCGCCGTCTTCGGCAAGGGCTGCAGCATAAAGGTCGCAAAGCTTCTGCGTGCCGATCAACGTGATTTTTCCCGACTGGCGCCAGTCGCGATGCGCGGCGATTTCGGTGCCGATCAGCAGGCCGGAAAGATAGCCCCGGCACCAGCTCGGTGGACGATCGGCCACCAGAGCAGCGGCGCGGGTGCGAAACAGGTTGGCGCTGAGGCGTTCCGGGCCATCGAGACCCTCCATGAGACCGGAGGCCAACCCGTCATCGGAAGGCGGTTCGGCGGTATCGCCGGCGAGGGCGTGGCGTAGCACCGAATAGGCGGACAACACGCCGTAAAGCTCGCCGGTCATCGCCGTTTCGAACCGCGCGACGGTGCCGTTTTCGATCATCACCCATTTGGAATGCGTGCCGGGCAGGCACACGATTCCCTCGAAACCGGGAGAGATGTCGAGAAGGCCGAGAAGCTGGGTTTCCTCGCCGCGCATGACGTCCTCGTGCCCCGTTTCGGTTACACAAAGGCCCGGCAGGATGGCGGGCAGGAAACGCGTATCGTCCAGCACATCGGGCCGCACTGCCGCCTGTCCAATTCCGTCGAGACGGGCGGGTAGGGGCAGATAGGGCGCTTCGGCCCAGCCCTGGCGCGCGCCGGCCATGCCGCAGATCAAAACAGGCAGCGCCGGGCCGTCCGCGACAAGATGGTCGGCCAGTAGATCGGCGAGAACCTCGGGATAATCGGCCGGCGTCAGATGCGACATGCCTTGTCCGGACACAAAGGAAAACAGCGTTTCGCCGTTCGCGTCCACGCCCCAGAGCCGCAGGTTGCTGGTGCCCCAATCGGCGGCGATCCAATGCGGTTTGTCCATGAGAAACGTCCTCCCCCAAGGATCGTGCGCACCCGATCTCCATGCGATGCGTAAAGGCGATGCTACAAAGAGTCTTTGGCTGGCGCCATGCCGCATGACGATTTTGGTCTGGCGCCATTTTCTTCTTGATCAAAGATGCCTAGAACACTAGCGGCGCATCCCGATAGGCTGGGGATGGCGCGGTTGAGGAGATAAGATGTCAAAGCGCGATAACGATCATCAGGAGAGCGGCAAGCCGCGCGGGAAGCTGCGTTCGGAAGCCTGGTTCAACAATCCGGCCAATATCGACATGACCGCGCTCTATCTTGAGCGCTATCTCAATTTCGGACTGTCGCTCGACGAAATGCAATCGGGCCGGCCGATCATCGGTATCGCCCAGACGGGATCAGATCTTTCTCCATGCAATCGCCCCCATCTCATGCTCGCCGATCGTATCCGGGAAGGCGTGCGCGAAGCCGGCGGCATCGTATTGGAATTTCCCGTGCATCCGATCCAGGAAACGGGCAAGCGCCCGACCGCATCGCTCGACAGGAACCTGACCTATCTCGGACTGGTCGAGGTGCTTTACGGCTATCCGATCGATGGCGTCGTTCTGACCATCGGGTGCGACAAGACCACGCCGGCGCTTTTGATGGGTGCGGCCACGGTCAACATTCCGGCCATCGCCTTTTCGGACGGGCCGATGCTCAATGGCTGGTACAAGGGGCAGCGTACCGGATCGGGCTCGATCGTCTGGGAAGCCCGGCAGATGCTGGCAGCGGGCGAGATCGACAATCGCAAATTCGTCGAGCTGGTCGCCTCGTCGGCACCTTCGGGCGGCTATTGCAACACCATGGGCACGGCGACGACGATGAACTGTCTGGCCGAGGCGCTGGGCATGCAGTTGCCCGGCTCGGCGGCCATTCCCGCGCCCTATCGCGACCGCCAGGAAATGGCCTATCTGACCGGCAAGCGCATCGTCGAGATGGTCCGCGAGGACATGAAGCCCTCGGACATCCTGACCAAGGACAATTTCATCAACGCCATCCGCGTCAACTCCGCCATCGGCGGATCTTCAAACGCACCGATCCATATCGGCGCCATCGCCAAACATATCGGGGTCGATCTCGACATCAGGGAATGGCAGAAAGAAGGCCATGACGTGCCGCTTCTGGTCAATCTGCAGCCGGCGGGCGAGTATCTCGGCGAGGATTTCTATCGCGCCGGAGGCGTGCCGGCAGTCGTCGGCGAGTTGATGAGCAAAGGGCTGATCCGCGAAAACGCGCCCACGGTCAACGGCAAGACGATCGGCGAAAACTGCACCGGCAAGCAAACGGAAAACCCCGACGTCATTCGCCCGATCGACGATCCGCTGAAGCAGAAGGCCGGCTTTGTCGTCTTTAGCGGCAACCTGTTCGACAGCGCCATCATGAAGACGTCGGTCATTTCGGACGATTTCCGGGCGCGCTATTTGTCCAATCCCGATGATCCGGACGCGTTCGAGGGGCCGGCTGTGGTGTTTGACGGGCCAGAGGACTATCACAAGAAAATCGACGATCCGGCGCTCGCCATCACCGAAAAAACCATCCTGTTCATCCGCGGCGCCGGCCCGATCGGCTATCCGGGTGCGGCGGAAGTGGTCAACATGCGTCCGCCCGCCTATCTCATTCAGGAAGGCATTTCGGCTTTGCCCTGTGCCGGCGATGGGCGGCAATCCGGCACGTCCGGTTCTCCCTCGATCCTCAATGCCTCGCCGGAAGCGGCGGCCGGCGGCGGGCTGGCCATTCTCAAGACCGGCGACAGGGTCCGCATCGATCTCAAAAAAGGCACTGCCGACATGCTGGTGCCCGAAGAGGAACTGGAACGGCGCCGTCGGGAGTTGGCGGCGGCTGGAGGCTACAAATACCCGGATCACCAGACGCCCTGGCAGGAAATCCAGCGCGGCATGATCGACCAGTTGAGCGAAGGCGCCGTACTGAAACCGGCCGTCAAATATCAGCGCGTCGCCCAGACCAAGGGCATCCCGCGCGACAGCCATTGATGGAACAAGACTCTTTTTCCCTCCTCCTTGCGGGGAGGGATCAAGGGTAGCGGTATCGGCGTTGGTTCGCGGAACGCGCGTCGCTGGTGCGGCGGGCGAAAAAGCGGACCCCCGCTTTCGCGTCAATCCGTTGCGAACAATGGAACGGCGGGTTGAAAAAACAGGCTTCGGTTTTTCCTTAAAAAAGTAGCCACCAGGAAATGAAGCCAAGTGTTTGAAGCGATCAAAACGGCTGACGCTCCAGCCGGTGACACGTCGCCCAACCTGGCCCGATAATGCCGGACCATCCTTTCCGTCACGGGGAAGAAGACGGTGCGACCGTTTCCCGCTCGGAACCGAAAGCGTCAGTACTTTCTCAGCAAGCCGACCAGCCGGCCCTGCACCTTGACGCGGTCGGGGCCGAAGATCCGGGTTTCATAGGCCGGATTGGCTGCTTCGAGCGCAACCGAATTCCCCTTGCGGCGCAAGCGTTTGAGCGTTGCTTCCTCGTCGTCGATCAAAGCGACGACGATCTCGCCGGTGGTGGCCGTGTCCTGTTTGTGGATGACGACGGTATCGCCGTCGAAGATCCCGGCCTCAATCATGGAATCGCCACGCACTTCCAGCGCGAAATGCTCACCGCCGCCCAGCATTTCGGGCGGCACGGCAACCGTATGCGAATGGGTCTGGATCGCGGCGATCGGCGTGCCGGCGGCAATGCGGCCCATGACCGGCACGACGACCGATTGTTGCGAACGCACCTCTTCGCCGGATGCGCGCGGCGGCGGCGAAGCCACCTTGCCAAGCGTTCCTTCGATGACCTCCGGCTCGAAACGGGCGCGACGGCCGCCGAGCGAGGGATTGTAGGATTCGGGCAGCTTGATGATTTCGAGCGCGCGCGCCCGGTTGGGCAGGCGGCGAATGAACCCGCGCTCCTCAAGGGCGGTGACCAGGCGATGGATGCCGGACTTGGATTTCAGATCCAGTGCTTCCTTCATCTCGTCGAACGAAGGCGGCACGCCGCTTTCCTTCATACGTTCGTGGATGAACATCAAAAGCTCGTATTGCTTGCGCGTCAGCATGGCTTCCCCCCCAAGCGGGAATCGGAACAGAGATGGAACATATGTACATGTTCCCAAAATGTTCTGCAACCTTTGGGGTTAAAAATACGGTAAGGTTAAGGCACGCGGGATTATTTGGGACTGGCTGACCTCACTATTCGGGACTGAAAACGCAGTAAGTATCTGACCCGTCCCACCCAGATCCGTCGCGCAGGACTGGAAGCTCCGCTTCGTCCGATCGATAGACAAGCACGTGTGCCAGGGTCGTGTGCCTCTTTTCTGTTGGCGCAGGTTTCTGTTGGCGCACGGCCCCGGTCAGGCGACATGCGATGCCGCCCGGAGGGGCACCTACCCCATCAGTTCACTTCGCAGCTTACGGCACTATCCAATTGCCGAGGGGCGCTCAACCCGACGTCTCACCACTTGACGACCGGATCACCGTGGATTAATTGTTGGACCAATGGTCGGGCAATAAACCAAAGTGATATGACTGAAATTCATCCCCGCAAACGAAAAACTTCCGCAGTCGACGGCATCGTCGAGAGCTTCCGTTCGATGATCGAGACCGGTCAGTTGCAGGTTGGCGACGATCTGCCGACCGAACGCGACATGGCGCAGCAACTGGGTGTGAGCCGCAACACCTTCCGTGAGGCGATCAAGCGGCTCGAAGCGTACGGCATTGTCGAGACGCGACAAAAACAGGGTGCGCGCATCGTCAACAATTCCGTCGACGCGATGATCTCGATCCTGTCGTTCCAGCTCGGCAGCGATGAGAAGACCTATCGCGACGTGCAGAATTTCCGTCGCGTGCTTGAAACCGGGCTGGCCGCCGACATCGTTGCCAAATGCACCGATGAGGACATTGCCGAGCTCAAAACGATCAACGATCGGTTGCTGTCAACGCATGCCGTGGTGACCTTGGCGGAGATCGATCTCGCCTTTCACAAGAGGCTGATCGCCATTTCCGGTAACGAGACCGCACTCAAGGTCTACGAGATGCTGTCGGGCGTGATCGTGCAGATCATGACGCTCGGCAAGGCGCGCAGCGGAGGAAGCCTGGCGCATCGCAGCCATCTCGAAGTCGTTGATGCCATCGTGGCGCGCGATCGCGCGAAACTGGTGTCGTTGACCTCTGACCATATGGGGCTGGGCCTGCGCTACCTCGATGAACTCAACGATGCGGCGCACGCAAATGAGTAGCGATGCGGATCTTTTGTCGCTGATCCGCGAGCATCTGTTCACGGCTGTCCTCGGCGATGTGATGGACGCCGCCGGCTTTCGGCACCAGTTCCTTCCGCCTTATCTGAAGCCCGTGAACGAAGGGCCATGTCTGGTCGGGCGTGCCATGACCGTTATCGAGGCCGATCTCGACGACGACCCGGAGCGTCAGGGCGATTTCGGGCGGATGTTCGAAGCGCTCGATCAGTTGGAGCCTGGCGAAATTTACGTATGTGCCGGTTCGACGGGTGCTTTCGCTCTTTGGGGCGAGCTGATGAGCACGCGCGCCATGCGCAATGGCGGCCTCGGTGCGGTGGTCGATGGCTTTCACCGCGATACCGCCGGCATCCGACGTCTCGGCTTTCCCGTCTTTTCCGCCGGCGCTTATGGCCAGGATCAAAGGCCGCGTGGCGCGGTTATCGATTTTCGCTGCCCGACGCGTTTTGCCAACGGCGTGGTCGTGAACTCCGGCGACGTGATCGTCGCCGATCTGGATGGTGTGGTTGCCATCCCCTCTGCCGCGCTCGCCGACATCATCGGTGCGGCTCTCGACAAGCTGCATATCGAACAGGATGTGCAGCGCGCCATCCGGGACGGTGAGACCACAACCTCTGTTTTTGCGCGTACTGGAGTGATGTAGGCCCGATGATGCACGTAGGACTTGGACTTTATCGGGACTCTCTTAACGAGCGGAACTACCGGTTCGCCGTTCAGGCTGGTGCCACACATATCGTTGCCCATCTGGCGCGCTACTTCTCGGGCGCTTCGCCGAAACTGTCACGTGGCGGAGAAGACGAGGGCTGGGGCGATTGCGTAAACGAGCCCATGTGGACCTATGAGGACATGGCGGGCCTCGTCTCCGATTTGAAGGCACATGGTCTGAAGCTTGCGGCGATCGAGAATTTCTCGCCCAATTTCTGGTCCGACATCCTGCTCGATGGGCCGCGAAAGGCCGAGCAGCTCGACGGTCTCAAGAAGCTGATCCGCGATGTCGGCCGGGCGGGGATACCGTGTTTCGGCTACAATTTCTCCATCGCCGGCGTCTGGGGGTGGGAGCGTGGGCCGTTTGCCCGCGGCGGTGCCATGTCGGTCGGTTTCGATCTCGATGCCATCGACGCTCAGGCGCCCATTCCGGACGGCGTCCTGTGGAACATGCGCTATCGGGACATCTCGGACCACCCCAGGCCCATCAGCGTCAGCAACGAAGAACTCTGGCAGCGCCTGGAAGACATGCTCAAATCCCTTGTTCCCGTGGCCGAAGAAGCCGGAGTTCGCCTTGCGGCACATCCCGACGATCCTCCCGTCGATGTGCTGCGGGGCGCCGCCCGGCTGGTCAACCGACCCGACAAGTACGACCGTCTGTTCGATATCATCGACACTCCGTTCAATTCCGCCGAGCTGTGCCTGGGAACGCTTCAGGAAATGCCCGAAGGCGATATCTACGCCGCCGTGCGCAGGTTCGCGCGTCGCGATCGCATTGGCTACATCCATTTCCGCAATGTCAGGGGCAAGGTGCCCCATTACGTCGAAACCTTCATTGATGAGGGCGACATCGACGTTGCCGAGATCGTCCGCATTCTGAGAGACGAGAATTACGAGGGGGTCTTCATCCCCGATCACACACCTGAACTCGAATGCGATGCCCCGTGGCACGCGGGCATGGCCTATGCCCTCGGTTACCTCAGGGCGCTCGTCAACAATGCAGAAGCGCTGGGACCGGCAACACGCTGAATGCCTCAAAAACAGCCGGAAACAAACAAAACTCGCAAAGGGAGGTTGTCATGCAAACAAAACTCACACTCGGCGCTCTGGCCATGGGAACGGCGTTCGTCGCGCTGACCACGGCCGGCCTGGCCGCATCGACCACGGTCACGTTCTGGGGGCAATCGCTGGCACCCGCCGACCGCCAGGCCCTCGACCAGATCATCGCCGCCTACGAAGCCCAGAATCCGGACGTCGACGTCAATTACGTGCCGGTTTCCTCGACCGAAACGGATGAAAGCAAGCTGATGACGGCCGTACGCGGCGGCGTTGGCCCGGATGTCTATTTTCTCAACCGTTTCGCTGCGCAGGAACGTGCATCCCAGGGCATTCTCGAAAATCTTCAGCCCTTCATCGATGCCGAGGGTGTCGACCTGTCCAAGGAGTACATGGACTTTGCCTGGGGCGATGTCTCCAACGACAAGGGCGTGTTCGCGCTGCCCTTCGATACCGACGCCCGCGTGCTCTTCTACAATCGCGGCATGCTGAAGGATGCCGGTATCGATCTGTCCGTATTCGATCCGGCCAACGGTCCGATGAACACCGAACAGGTGACCGAGATCGCCGCCAGGCTCAACGTCAAGGACGCCAATGGCCAGTACGAGCAGATCGGTTTCATCCCGTGGTTCGAGCAGGGCTGGCACTTCACCTGGGGCGTTCAGTACGGCGGCAAGTTCCAGGACGGCAACTGCAAGGTCACCCCGGAAGACGCGGGCGCCGTCGCCGGCATGACCTACATGGCCGACAGCGCCAAGGCGCTCGGCTATACCGATGTAACGCAGTTCCTCAACTCGTACTTCCCGCCGAATTCGCCGACGCAGTCAAACCCGTTCTTCACCGGCAAGGTCGGCATGATGGTCAATGGCGACTGGACGCTTGCGAGCCTCAAGGAATTCGCTCCCGACCTCGACTGGGCCATGACCTATCTGCCCACTGGCGACGGCAACATCCACTCCTGGTCTGCGGGTTGGTCGCTTGCCATTCCTGCCGGCGCCAAGAATGCCCAGGCAGCTTACGACTTCGCCCGGTTCGCCGCCGGAGAGGAAGGCCAGCGCATCTATACCGAAGTCTCGGCCCATCTGCCGACCTGGAAGTCGCTGCTCAACGAAGACATCTATGATGAAAGTCACATGTTCTTCAAAGACTTGCTGCCGCATACCAGCCCGCTCTTCCAGCTGCCGGTAGGTGCGCTTTACTGGGATGAGCTGACCCGTGCCCAGGAGCAGGTCCTTTCTGGTCAGGCAACGCCTGAAGCCGCCATGGCCAATGTCGCCAAGCGCGTTCAGCCACGCCTCGACCGCGCCTGCAAGTAGTCTTTTCTTCAAAACGACCATCCGGCGGTTCGACCGTCGGATGGTCCTGACACGGACGGACCGTGATGACTGGCAATAAGGGGCGCACCCTGCTCGGCTACGTTCTGATATCGCCCTGGCTGGTAGGCCTGTGCGCGCTGATCCTGTATCCGCTTTTCTACAACATCTATCTCGGCTTCACTGAATATAACGGGTTCGGCTCACCCGAATGGATCGGCCTCGACAACTACGTCCGCATGTTCTTTCAGGACGATGTGTTCTGGGTCTCGGCTGGCAACACCATCTACTACACCTTCTGGGCGGTGATCATCGGCGTGCCGTTCACCATCCTCATGGCGCTTGCCATGAAGGTGGAGATGAAGGAAACGCCGATTATCCGTGCCATCCTCATCATTCCGTCCGTCCTGCCGATTTTTGCGCTGGCTCTGGTTTTCGTCTGGCTGCTCAATCCGCGCTTCGGTCTGGTCAACTACATTCTGTCCTATCTGGGAGTGCCTCCCATCGACTGGCTTGGCGATCCCGGCTGGGCCAAGTTCTCCATCGTGCTTCTGGCGCAGCTCGGCGCAGGGCAGGTGGCGCTCATCTATCTTGCCGCCATGCAGGGGATCTCCGAGGAGCTTTACGACGCGGCAATTCTCGATGGCGCCAACGCCTTCCAGCGCTTCTGGTCCATTACGCTGCCGCTGGTCTCGCCGGTCATTCAGTATCAGGTGGTCATCGGCATCGGCATGGGGCTTTCGGTCTTCACCCAGGCCTATGTCATGACAGGCGGTGGACCGCAGGATTCGACGCTGTTCTACGCCCTTTATCTTTATCAGCAGGTCTTCAGCTATGCCGACTACGGGTTCGGTGCGGCCATGGCGACGGTCCTGTTCTTCGTTAGTCTGGTTTTGGCCATCCTGGTCTTCAAGGCCTCGGCAAACCGCGTTCGCTATGAGGCTGTGGGATGAGTATGTCCGATACGATTGCCCTTGTTCCCAACAGGCGTCGGTTCAACTGGCGAAAGCTCCTCTCGCGGCTGGTGCTCTACCTGTTCTGCCTGACATTCCTTTTGCCGATCTACTCGATGGTGACGAGCGGACTGAAGACGCCTCAGGAACTCGGAGCCTTTCCGCCGACCTTTATTCCCCAGACATGGGCCTGGGGGAATTTCGAGGCGGCGACCACCTTCATTCCGTTCTGGCGGTATTTCGCCAACACGGTGATCGTGACCGGATTCTCGCTTATCGGCTCGGTCGCATCGAGCTTTGTGATCGCCTACGGGTTCGCGCGGATCCAGTTTCCGGGGAGGGATCTTCTCTTCTATACGGTATTGGGCTCGATCTTTCTGACGGGCTTTCCGGTCATTACCCTGATCCCGCTGTTCGACATGTTTACGCGGCTCGGCTGGGTCAATACCTTCCTGCCTTTGATTGTGCCGAGCTATTTCGGCAATGCGCTCTACATCTACCTGTTGCGCCAGTTTCTCCTGCGCATTCCCAACGAGCTGACCGACGCAGCCCGCATGGACGGCGCCAACGAGTTCCAGATCATGCGCGACATCGTCCTGCCGCTCACCCTGCCAGCCATAGCGGTCGTCGCAGTCTTTGCGGTGTTCAATTCCTGGAACGATTTTCTCAATCCGCTCATCTACCTGCAGGACGAGTCCAAATACACGCTCGCCATCGGTCTGAGCCTTTACAGGAGCACCCACGAGACACAGTGGCATCTGCTCAACATGGCTTCGACCCTGGTCATTCTGCCCGAAGTCGTCCTCTTCCTCATCTTCCAGAAAAGTTTCCTGCGCGGCATCGCGGCCGGCGCCATCAAGTAAGGTTCGAAATGATCAAGGAAATCTATCTCGTTCCGCACAGCCACACCGATATCGGCTACACCCATCCGCAACCGATCGTGATGGAGTTGCATCGCAGGTTCCTTGAGGAGGCGCTCGATCTCGCCGAGGCTACGGCCGACCGCACCGATGGCAGCGCCTTCAAATGGATGGTCGAAGTGTCCGGTACGGCTCTTGACTGGTGGCGCATGGCGACATCGGCCGAAAAGGACCGTTTCGTTGCCGCCGCCAAGGCAGGTCGGGTTGGCGTGGGCGGCATGCGCTGGAACCAGGCGCATCTTTCCGATCACCACATGCTGATCGAAGCGATGGAGCCGGTCAGAATCCTACGCGAAGCGGGCGTCCCGATCCGCTCGGCGATGAACACCGATGTCAACGGTGTCAACTGGGGCGTGGTCGACGTCATGCTCGATTATGGCATCGAGAACTTCTCGATGGCGATCAACGAGCATTTCGGCCACGCCGTTTTGCCAAGGCCGCAGGCCTTTCGCTGGGCTTCGCCCTCGGGCCGGTCGCTGCTCGTCTATAACGGGCTGATCTACGGTTCGAGCGTTTCGGACTGGCTTGGCATTCCCTATGACATGAACCTGACGCGTCGGGCGATCCCTCGGCTGCTCGAACAGCTTCACGGGCGGGGCTATCCGCACGATGTGCTGATCATGCAGGCGACCAACGTCCATTATTGCGACAACAACACGCCCAATCCGGACCTGCCCGACCACATCCGCGCCTATAATGAGGAAGGTGGGCCGACAAAACTCAGGATCGCGACGCTCGACGAAGCCTTCGATCGCTTGCGCCAGAACGACCTCTCCGGCATCCCGACCCAGCGCGGAGACTGGCCGGACTGGTGGACCTTCGGTTCGGGCGGCACCATGCGCGAAACGGCGGTAACACTTTGCGGCGAACGGGCGCTACGCGATGCCCAGCAGCTCGGTTGCTGGCAGGGTGCGCGCTTGCGTCGTTCCGACGAACTTGAAACGAAAGCGGCCGAGGACATCGCGCTTTATGTCGAGCATACCTATACGGCCGACCGCGCCGCCAACAGGCCGGACTCGCCGGATGTCGACAACCAGATCCACTGGAAGAAGGCCGTCGCCTATGAAGGCCTGAGCCTTGCGCGCATGCTGAGGCGCGACGGCCTCGCCGCCATCGCGGACAGGCATGCCGGTGCGACGCGGTCCATGCTCGTCTACAACCCGCTTCCCTATCCCGTGCGCCGCACGCTAAGGGTGCCGAACGAAGAGGTCTGCGCGTTTCTTTTCGATACGGCCTCGCACGTCGTGCACAAGCAGGATGTCGAATTTTCCGACTATCCGGACACGCAGATGAAGATCGTCGAAGTCGATCTGCCGGCGCTTGGCTACACGATCACACCCTTCGCCGATATCAAGACGCCGGCAGGCAAGATCGCCGTGTCCTCGACGTCGCTCGAGAACGATCGCCTCAAGGTCACCTTCGATGCGAAGAGCGGCGCGGTGACATCGCTGAAACTCGATGGCGACGAGCATGTCGCTGTGGCCCCGGAATTCGGCTTCGGCGTGCCGATCTATGAACGGCCCGATCCGCAGAAGCGCACGACCATCTACGGGCCGCCGACCTTCGGTCAGCTGGAGGCCTGGGACATGTACAAGGCCTGGCATCCTGACTGGAAGGCAGTACACGAATTAGGCGAGCCGACCTCATCCTCGTTCGGTGTCTATGACGGCTATGCCGAGATGAAGCGCTCCTACCGCTTCTTGTGCGGCGACAGTGCCGACATTACCTGGCGGCTGGCGGCCGGCGAGGCGGCGCTTGAAGTCAAGGTCGTGATCAACAAGCTGCGTCTGCCCGATCCGCACTCCTATTATCTGCCCATGCCGCTCGCCGATGAAGCGGGTGGGTTCAGGACGCATTACGAAACGGCTGGCGCCGTTGTCGAACTCGACCGCGAACAATTGCCGGGCGCCAACCGGACCTTCATTCCGACCCAGCGCTTCATTCGTGTCGAAACCGCCTCGCGCGGTCTCAGCGTTGCGACGCCCGATTTGCCGTTGTTCCAGGTCGGCGGCTTCACTTTTGGCCGACACAATCGCGGCGAGGTGATGCGCAAGGGCCCGATCCTCAACGCCTGGCTCAACAACAATTACTGGGACACCAATTTCGAGGTGACCCAGTCCGGCCCGCTTGTCACCCGCTTTACGCTGGTCCCGCACAAGGCGGAGCCGATCGGTGCTTCCATCGAGAAGGTGCTCCCCTATGTCAGCGAACCGCAGATCCATGTGTTCAAGGCGAGCGGAGCCGCTTCCGGCCAGTTGCTCGACATTTCGGCCAATGATCTGATCCTGACGGGCGCACGCCGGGTCGGCGACACGATCACACTTTTCGTGCTCAACACCGCCGATGCGCCGAAAAGGCTCGAAATCGCGTCGGGCATGGCAAAGCCGAAAGCAGCGCGGCAGGTCGCCCTTGATGGCAGGAAGCTGACCGATCTGGTTGTCGCCGCCGGACGGCTGTCGCTCGATATCGCCGCCCGCGGCTGGACGGGCATCGAACTGACGGTCGAGAAATAGGGGGCCAAAATGGGCGAGGGACTGCTCAACGGCAAAACGGCGCTGGTCACCGGAGGCGGTCGCGGTATTGGCGCGGCCATTTCCGAGACGCTGGCGCGTGAGGGCGCGTCTCTGGCCATCCTCGGCCGTACCGTGACGCCGGCCCTCGTCGAATATGCCGAACGGCTTGCCGAAACCCATGGCGTTTTCTGCCTGCCGATCGGTGCCGACCTTCTCCAGCCCGGTGCGGCCACGCACCTGTTCGCCGATTACGACAAGACGTTCGCGACCATCGATATTCTCGTCAACAATGCCGGCTACGAGACCACGGGCGCTGCCGAGGATCTGCCCGAGAACGAGTTGCGTGGCGTGCTCGAGGTCAATCTCGTGGCGCCATTCCTGCTTGCCCAGCAGGCGGCGTTGCGCATGAAAAGGAACGGGGGAGGGGTCATCATCAATCTCTCCTCCATCCACGCACAGATACCGCGCAAGGGATTGGCCCATTATACCGCTTCGAAGGCGGGTCTCAACATGGCGACGCGCAGCCTGGCGCTCGAATGGGCCGAATACGGCATCCGTGTCGTCACGGTTTCACCCGGCGCCATCGAAACCGACATGAACCGCCAGGCCATTGCGCATTTCGGGCGGGAGCATTTCGAGGCATGGATTCCAGCCGGGCGGCTGGGCAACACATCCGATGTCGCCGAGGCCGTGGCCTTTCTCGCTTCGGATCGCGCCAGCTACATCACCGGCACCGAGCTTGTCATCGACGGCGGCTATGTTCAGAACCTCGTCCGTTATGACGACCGGCCGGGGCGTGGGTAGCCGCGCTCATGACCGAATTCGTCTATACCGGCAGCATGACCGAGCCATCGGCCTTCTTTCCCGAGGCCGCGGGCGAAGGCATTGTCGTCTGGCGCTGGAACGAGGCCGGTAGCGCCCTCGAACGCGTGCAGGTTGTCACGGATGTGGTCAATCCGTCCTGGCTTGCCATCGATGCGGCGCGAGGTCGCCTCTACGCGACGAGCGAACGGCACGGGTCGGCTGACGGCCTCATCGCGCATTTTGGAATTGATGCGGAAACGGGCCGGCTGACGCCTGTCGCCGAGTACATGAGCAATGGCAGCGCCACCTGTCATGTCGCCGTTTCTGCCGATGGTCGCGACATCGCCTGGGCGAACTACGGCACCTTGCCGCCCGGCGCCGTCTCGGATGCATCGTTGGGGCTGTGCCGTGTCGGGTCCAAGGACATGGTGAGGACCGTTCAGCACCCCGGAGCGACACCGGGCGCAACGGGACGACAGGACCGGCGGCATGCCCATTGCGCCTTGTTCGATACGCCCAGATCGCGCCTGCTGACCACGGATCTGGGGCTTGATGGTCTGTTCACGACACCGCTTGACGGTACGGGACCGATCGCGCCGCAGCCGATTTTTATCTTTCCTCCCGGAAGCGGGCCTCGCCACGTTACGGCGTCACCGGACTTCAGCACGTTCTATGTGGTTCACGAGCTTTCGCCGCGTATCGACGTTCTTGTGCCCGAAGGCGAAACGCTCCAGCTCGTGCAATCCATAAGGATCGGTTCGCCGGACGTGGCGCAGCCTGCCGGGATCGTGTTGTCGCCCGACGGACGGCAGCTTTTTGCCTCGGTCAGAGGCACCGACGAAATCCGTGGTTTTTCCGTCGGCCCCGATGGACGGCTGGCGCTTGCTCAGAGTGTGCTCGATACGGCCCGGACGCCGCGAGATCTCGCTTTTGCCAGAGACGGCGCATGGCTCGCTGTGGCGTGTCAGGACGCGGGCGAAATTCGCGCCTGTTCCCGCAACGCCGCAACCGGAATGCTGTCGGAGGAAACCGTCATTGCCCGAACTGGCAGCCCCACCTGCGTCAAGGTTTTGAAAAAAAAGGGATGAGATCCGATGGCCAATCTGAAGGTCACAGGACTTCACAAGCGCTTCGGCGCGGTGGATGTGCTCAAGAACGTCAATCTCGACATCGAATCGGGTGAATTCGTCGTGTTCGTCGGACCCTCCGGATGCGGAAAGTCAACGCTGCTTCGCTGTATCTCCGGGCTGGAGGAAATCACGTCCGGCACGCTCGAGATCGACGGACGCATCGTCAACGACGTTGCCCCGTCGCGGCGGGGAATCGCCATGGTGTTTCAGTCCTATGCGCTTTATCCGCACATGAGCGTATACGACAACATGGCCTACGCGCTGAAGCTCAGGCGTGCAAGCAAGGCCGAGATCGCCGAGCGGGTCAACCGGGCGGCCGATATGCTGCAACTGACCGATTATCTCGACCGGCTTCCGAAGGCACTGTCGGGTGGTCAGCGCCAGCGCGTCGCCATCGGGCGCGCCATCGTCCGCGATCCAAGGGTGTTCCTGTTCGACGAACCGCTCAGCAATCTCGATGCCGCCCTGCGCGTTGCAACGCGCATGGAACTGGCGGGTCTGCACACCAAGCTCAGCAACACCACGATGATCTATGTGACGCACGATCAGGTCGAAGCCATGACGCTTGCCGACCGCATCGTGGTGCTGAAAGACGGCGCCGTGCAGCAGATCGGTACGCCGATGGAGCTTTACGACACCCCCGCCAATCTCTTCGTCGCCCAGTTCATCGGTTCGCCCAGGATGAACATTTTCTCGGGTGCATCGGCCGAGAAATTCGGGGCGCATAGCCTTGGCGTGCGCCCAGAACACCTCGAAATAAAAAGCGACAGCGGAACATGGTCCGGCAAGGTGGTCCATTCGGAGCGACTGGGGTCGGATTCCTATGTCTATCTCGATGTCGGCACCAACGAGCCGGTCGTCATCCGCGAGGCAGGCAACAGCGAACGACACCCCGGAGAAGTGCTGGACTTTTCGCTGCTTGGCGATCATCTGCATCGGTTTGATGCAAATGGCCATCCCGTGCCGAACTGACCCCATCGCCGCCGCCAGGATGTCTGCGCCGCCGCCCTCGGGCTGGCGGCGCATCAACAATAAGGAGCTTCGTGAATGAGTTTTGACCATGACGTCCGTTGGACCTTTCCGAAGCTTCAGCGCCGTATCGCGCTGATTGCGAACGAGATTCACAGGACGAGGGTGCCTCTGCCGGCCTTCTCGATTCAAAAGCTCGACCATGTCGGTCCGCTCGATCGGCAAAACATCGATCCGGCGCCGGAAGCATGGACCGATATCCCCTCCCACTCCTATTGGGGCGAGTGGCGGATGAGCTTTGTTCTGAAAACCGGTTTTTCCATACCGGAGACGTGGATCGGAAAAGGCCCGGTCTCGGTCCTGTTCGATATCGGTGAAGCGGGCGATTTCGTTCATCCCGAGGCACTTGTTTACGTTGACGGACAACGCATCGCTGCCTGCGACAGGTTTCACACCGAGATCGTGTTGCCGGAAAATGTGGCGGACGGCGCGCGCCACGATCTGCTTTTGCATGGCTGGACGGGCAATGGCAGCGGCGAAACGGGATTCGGGCAAAAGGGGCGGCAGCTTTTCATGGGCGAAAGCGCCCTTAGCCTTGCCGATGAGGAGCTGCGTGCCTTCGTGGCGCGGGCGCGCGTGGCGCTTGGCATTGCCGAAGCGCGCGCGCCAGCCGACATGATACGGCAATCCCTGCTCAACGCACTCGACAGGGCGTTCATGGTGATCGACACCCGTCAACCGCTTGCCGAGCATCTGCCATCCAGCCTGGCCAGGGCACGCGAGATTCTCGATGCCGGACTTGACGGGATCGATGCCGGAGAGGTGCCCCACATCACCGCCGTTGGTCATGCCCATATCGATCTCGCCTGGATGTGGACGACCGATCAAACGCGCCAGAAGGGCGCGCGGACCTTTTCGACTGTCATGGCGCTCATGGATCGGTTTCCGGACTATACCTTCACCCAAAGCCAGCCTCAGCTCTACGACTGGATACGTCAGGACTATCCCGCGCTGTTTTCGGATATCCGCAGGCGGGTCGCCGAAAAGCGCTGGGAACCGACCGGAGGCATGTGGGTCGAGGCCGACTGCAACCTTTCTGGTGGTGAAGCGCTGGCGCGGCAGTTCCTTTTGGGGCGCACGATGTTCGCCGAGATGTTCGGAGAAGGCGTCGATACCCCCGTCCTCTGGCTACCGGACGTATTTGGATATGCCTGGTCTTTACCCCAGCTCATCAAGCTCGCCGGACTCCAATACTTTTTCACCATCAAGATCGGCTGGAACCAGTACGATCGTCTGCCGTTCGACAGCTTCTGGTGGCAGGGCATGGACGGAACGCGCGTTCTGACCCATTTCTCGCCGACGCCGGGCGAAACCAAAGGCGAGGTTTCAACCTACAACGCGGTGGCCTCGCCTTATCAGGCGGTCGAGAGCTGGAACAATTATCAGCAGAAACACATCAATGCCGAGCTTCTAATGTCGTTCGGCCATGGCGATGGCGGCGGCGGGCCGACGGCGGAAATGATGGAAAACATCCGCGAAATGGGATGGCTCAAAGCCGCGCCGGACGTTCATCACGGCTTTGCCGGCGACTTCTTCAAAAAGCTTGAGGAAACGGCCGGAGACAGGTTGCCTGTGTGGAATGGCGAGCTTTATCTCGAATATCACCGCGGCACCTACACAACCCAGGCCAACAACAAACGCAACAACCGCAAGGCCGAATTCGGCCTGCACGATGCCGAGCTTCTGGCGACAATGGCGGCGCTTGAAAAGACGGGCTACGCCTATCCTTATGCCGAATTCGACCGGTTGTGGAAGCTCGTCTGCCTCAATCAGTTCCACGATATCATTCCGGGATCCTCGATCGCCGAGGTCTATGCGGAATCGGACAGAGCCTATGCCGATATCTTCGCAAGCCTCGAAATCCTGAAAGCGGAAGCGCTGGCGGTCCTCGGTGCAAAAAAGGGAGAGGTTCTTCTGGTCAATCCGACCGGATTCGTCCGGCAGGACATCGCCGAAACGGCACTCGATCTGCCGGATGGCGCCGTGCTCGTCGATGCGAGCGGACGCCACCGCCGGACGCAGAAGGTTGGGACGGGTACACTCGTCGAGACCAACGGTCTTGCACCTTTGAGCCTTACGCGGTGCGCTGTCGTGAAGGAAGGCACGGACACGCCATCCGAACTGTCGGTCGGAACCGATCACCTCGAAAACGGCTTTCTGCGCGTCGAATTCGACGCAGCCGGCGATATCACACGTCTCTACGACAAGACGGCTGCACGCGAGGTTCTGGCCAAAGATGCGATCGCCAACCAGTTCCAGCTTTTTGAAGATCGCCCGCTGAAGTGGGAAGCCTGGGACATCGACCTGTTCTATGCGGACCGGATGTGGACGGCCGAGCCGGCAACCAGCATTCGCGTTGTCGAACAGGGACCCTTGCGCGTCGCCGTTTCGATCGAAAGAAAGCTCATGTCGAGCACGATACGACAGGTGATCTCGCTTGGATCAACCTCGGCGCGGCTCGATTTCGCTACCGAGATCGACTGGCAGGAACGCCAGATGCTCTTGAAGGTCGCCTTCCCGGTCGAGGTTTTCAGCCCCGTGGCGACTTTCGATGTGCAATGGGGCAATGTCGAGCGTCCGACGCATCGCAACACCAGTTGGGATTGGGCGCGCTTTGAGACCTGCGCCCACAAATGGGTCGATCTTTCCGAAGGCGATTATGGCGTCAGCCTTCTGAATGAAAGCAAATATGGCCACGACGTCTTCGAGAACACGCTGCGCCTGACCCTGCTCAGGAGTCCGATTCATCCCGACCCGGAGGCGGATCGCGGCGTGCACCGGTTCTCCTATGCACTCCTGCCTCACGCGGGACGCTGGGATCGGCATGTTCTGGCCGAAGCCTATGGCTTCAACGACCCGGTGATCGCTATCGCGGGCGAGGGTGATCCGGCGGCGGATTTGCCGGCGCCGTTCGTGATTTGCGACAATCCCAACGTGGTTATCGAGACGGTCAAGATGGCCGAAGACGGCAAGGGCGTAATCGTGCGGCTCTACGAGACGTTCCGCACACGAGGCAAGGTGAGGTTGACTCCGGCCTTCGCCATCACCGGCGCCGCCAAGGTCAACCTTCTGGAAGAAACAATCGAGCGCGTTGGCATGAAGAACGACACGATCGTTTTCGATGTCCGTCCGTTCGAAATTGTCACGCTGCGTTTGGAAATATAGCTGGCCGCTGCTTCCTTTAAAAAAAACGAGGCGGCTGTGGAAAGCTGCCGTGTCATGAAAAAGCCAGCCGGCAATCCCGAAATGGATTGCCGGCGAACGTTTACGCCCCCATCCGGAATTGCCCGCGCTCGATCATGGGTCGGCGTTGAAATCGAGAGCCACTTCGCCGCCGCCCGTGAGGACCACCTCCCGGGTCCTGTCGCCCCAACGGACAAGACAGGTCTGGTCGGTGGCCGATCTCAGGTTCAGGTGCCGTATGCGATGGTTGGTCCAGTCAAGGTCCAGCTCCATGCCGCCGCGGGCGCGCAGGCCCTTGACCGAACCGGTCGCCCAGTCGCGGGGCAGGGCGGGAAGCAGTTCGACGACCCCGTCGCGCGATTGTACCAGCATTTCGAGAATGCCCGCCGCACCGCCGAAATTGCCGTCGATCTGAAAGGGGGGATGCGCATCGAACAGGTTGGCGTAGCTGCGTTCGGGGCTGATGAGGCGCTTGAGAACATCGTGCGCGTGCTCGCCCTCGCCCAGGCGCGCCCAGAGGTTGATGCGCCAGCCGATCCCCCATCCGGTCGCCTCGTCGCCCCTGATTTCAAGGGAATGCCGGATGGCATCGACCAGCTCCGGCGTGTCGTGGCGGTTGGCTTGCTGGCTGGGGTAGAGGCAGTAAAGGTGCGAGACATGGCGGTGATGGCGTTCCGGGACATCGAGATCCCAGTCCTCCAGCCATTCCTGCAACTGTCCGCTCTTGCCGATACGGGGGTGCGGCAAGCGCGCCCTCGCGGCCAAGACTTCGTCCCGCATCGGGTCGGTGACGGCGAGTTGGGCTCCGGCGGCCAGATAGGCGTCGAACAGATCTCTAAGGATCTGGGTGTCCATCGCCGGTCCGGCGCAAATCGTCGCCTCGAAGGGGTGGAGGTTTTCCGGCGAAATCGTCGGTACGGTGACCAAAAGATCGGTACCCGGCAGCGGCTGAAGCACGTCGAGCATGAAGCGGGTTGCCCCGCTCAGGACCGGATAAAGACGGCGCACCAGCGCCTCGGGCCGTCCGGCGAACACGGCGTGGTCCCAGGCCTGCGCGCAGAGCCAGGCGCCGCCGCTTGGCCACAGCCCCCAGCGCGCGCCATCGGTGGGCGCACTCGCCCGCCACAGATCCGTGTTGTGATGAAGCACCCAGCCGCGCGCGCCGTAATGGCGTTTGGCGATTTCAGCTCCGCTGATCGAAACATCTTCCAATAGCGATAAAAGCGGCTCGAAACACTCCGCCAGATTGGCGGGATCGGGCAGCCAGTAATTCATCTGGGCATTGATATTGGTGGTGTATTTGCTGCCCCAGGGCGGCGTGGTGTGATTGTTCCAGATACCCTGCAGGGTCGCCGGCTGTCCGCCCGGACGGCTGGAGGCCACCATGAGGTAACGGGCATATTGTACGTAAAGGGCGGCAAGGTCCGGGTCCTGGCCGTCGCCATAGCGGGCGATGCGCTCGTTCGTCGGCAGATCGGCGCGGCCGGGTCCCAGATCGATCTGCAACCGGTGAAACAGGCGCTGATGGTCACGGATATGCGCCTGGCGCAGTTCGGAATAGTCCTTGTCGGTAACGGCCTTGCGGCGCGCTTCGAGCAGCGCCTGGGGATCGCCCGAAACGTCGTCGAAACGTCGAAAGCTCGTGGCGATATCGATGATGAAGGTCGCGGTCGTGGCGTTTTTCACGACCAGCCGCCGCCCGCGCCGTTCCGTGCTGCCGCCTTCGGTTCTTAGCGTCATGCCGACACCGAAACGCAAGCCGCCGTCGACGCCATTCTGGCCGAAATTGTGGCCTTCATAGGCGATGCGATCCGGCGCGTCGGAAACGTCCCGACCGGGCTGCGGGCTGTCGAACCAGGCTTCGAAGGCGAGGGCCCCGGGGCGAGACGTGGTGAGATGGACCAACATGACGCCATCGGCGGCCGACACGAAACTCTCGCGTTTGAAAACCGCCGCGTCGTCACTGATGCCTGTGCCCAAAAGCGCGTAGTGCGTCTCAGCGATTGCCGTATCGAGATCGAGAGAGCGGCGATAACTGCCGGGGACGGCTTCGTGGGTAAATTCCAGGAACAGGGCGCCGGCGGGCTGGTAGCTCATCTGGTACAGCGGACGTCCCATGAGATGGGCATCTGCAAAGGCCTGGGCCTCGGCATAGCGTTTCTCGAAAACCAGCGCACGGGTCTTGTCCAGATTTGGCAGGGCGTCAGGATTGACCGGCTGATAGGGACCGCCGGACCACAGCGTCTCCTCGTTGAGCTGTATCTCCTCGCGGCCCACACCGCCAAAGATCATGGCGCCGAGCCGACCATTGCCCAAGGGCAAGGCATCAGTCCACTCCACCGCAGGGGAGCGGTACCAAAGTTCCAGATCAATCATATTTTAGTCTCCTGGGCGGATGCGGTGGCCTTCGGCATCGAAAACGAACGATTTGTCGGTGCGGATTCCCACCGAAATGACATCGCCCGCCTTGAAACCGTGCAGATCGCGATCCTCGATAACCATCGCCTCGCCGGACGGAAGCATGCCGTAGATGTAACGAGTGCCGCCGAGGTTCTCGACGACGTCGACCTTGACGGTCATTTCTGCATCGCCGGCGCCGAAAACGAAATGCTCGGGGCGCACGCCAACGACCACGTCGCCGTTTCCGCCGAGCCCGGGGATATCCAGCGTGGCATCCTTGCCGATTTGTATGGCACTGCCCGTGCGACCGGCCTTGAAGAAATTCATTTTCGGCGATCCGATAAACCCGGCAACGAACAGATTGTCGGGATCCTCGTAAAGCTTTTCGGGTTTGCCCGCCTGTTCGACCACGCCCTGGCGCATGACCACGATCCGGTCGGCAAGGGTCATCGCCTCGGTCTGGTCATGGGTCACGTAGATCATGGTCGAGCCTAGCCTGTGATGCAGCTTGGCAATTTCGACGCGCATCGAAACCCTGAGTTCGGCATCGAGATTGGAGAGCGGTTCGTCGAACAAAAAGACTTCCGGATCGCGAACGATGGCGCGGCCGATGGCGACGCGTTGGCGTTGACCGCCCGAAAGCTGGCTCGGACGGCGCTTTAGCAGCGACTCGATCTGCAGGGAGGTCGCCGCCGCGGTGACGCGTTCGGCGATTTCGGCTTTGCTCAGCCGCGCCATGCGCAACGAAAAGCCGATATTCTGTTCAACCGTCATGTGTGGGTAGAGCGCGTAGTTCTGGAAGACCATCGCCACGCCGCGTTCGATCGGATCGGCCTCGTTCACGCGCCGATCGTCAACGCGGACCTCTCCGGCGGTTATCTCTTCGAGACCGGCGATCATACGCAGCAATGTCGATTTTCCGCAGCCAGATGGGCCGACGAGAACCGTGAACGAACCGTCGTCGATGCTCAGATTGAAGTCGTTTATGACTTCCATCGAGCCGTAGGATTTACTCACGTTGTCAAGTGTCACGCTGGCCATTGCAGTCCTTTCTCGCCGTACTCAGCGGAGCGGCGCCGCGGATTCCCGCAGCACGAGGTCGCATTCGATTGTTATTTCCTGTCGACCGAGCCCGGCCGGATTGCGCAGGCGTGCATCGACGATGTCGGTGATCGCCTTTGCGATTTTCTCAATAGGTTGGCCAACTGTGGTGATGCCGGGCTGATGCAATTGCAGAGCAGGGACGTCGTCGAAGCCGACGAGCGACAGATCGCGCGGCACCGAAACGCCATAGGCATGCAGATAGGTCAGCGCGCCGAACGTCATGTTGTAGTTGGCGGAAAACACTGCCGTTGGCGGGTTGGGCAGCGACAGCAGTTGGCGGATGCCGTTATAGCCGCCCATCTCCTTCCAGTGACCATTGACGATCAGTTCCGGGTCGGGCGTCAGATGATGAGCGGAAAAGGCATCGAAAAAGCCGTTGGAGCGTTCGCGCGCGGCGCTGTCGCGTCGGTCGCCGTGCAGTATCGCTATCCGCTCGTGTCCGAGATCGAGCAGGTGGTTGACGATACGCGTGCTGGACTTTCGGTTGTCGACGAACACGCGGTCGAGCGGCAGTTCAGGGATGTCGTTGTCATAAAGAACGCAGATGATGCCGTCGTCGACATAGTTCTGTAAGGCGCTGCGCATGGCCTCCTGGCCATCGATCACCATTGCATCGACGCGATGGGCGGCGAAGAATTCCAGTCCTTCATGGATCGATTGCGGTTCAAGATCGTGACAGAAGGACAGTACCGCCCGTCCGGCGAGGCGCATGCGTCGGGTCAGTTGTTCGAGCAGGGCTGCGTGAAACTCACTCATGCTCGGCATCATCACGCCCACGATATTGGTGTGGTCTGTCTTCATGGCGACCGCGGTGCTGTTGCGCCGGTAGCCGAGTGTCGCGATGGCCTTTTCGATCTGGGCGCGATTGCCGGTCCTCACCGGCAGGCCGTTGAGATGGCGCGAGACGGTGCCGACGGCCACGCCGGCAAGCTGGGCGACATCGACAATGGTCGCCGGTCGTTTGCGTTTCGATGGGGCAGGTTCGAGTGTCATCGACGATTCCCATCTGTAAATAACCGGCGCAGCGTTTGCGGAACAACGCGAGATCTCATGACGCAACTCTCCTGGAAAGACCGAACGGCACAATACGAGCTCTGGACATCCTGACCGGAAACGAGGTCCCGTACGGGATAGCCATGCCGATTCAGTGCTTGGTGACAGAAGGACATCATAATCATCGAGTTCTTGCTTTTTTCCAATCCGGACGTCTCTAGGAACGCCGGAAAGGGGAAGGATTTCCAATCAGGCAAAAGTTGGTTCGTTGGCGCGGCATGGCTACCCCTTGTTCCCGGAGCTGACCTGTGAGCCGGCGGTGAACTGACGCTGGAACACCAGGAAGACAATCAGCGGAACGCTGGTTGTCACGATGGCGGCCACCGAACGAAGATCCCAGTTGAGATCGTAGGTGCCCGACACGCGCGTCAACAGAACCGGCAATGGCAGGTTGGTGCGCAAATAGAGCATGGGCAGAAGCAGCGAATTCCAGGTCCAGAGGAATTGCAGGATGCCGACCGCGAAAATCGGGCTGATCATGTTGGGCAGAACGACATTCCAGAATGTCGACATCGGCCCGCATCCGTCGACGCGTGCGGCCTCGATCAGCTCTTTCGGGAAGTCTTCGAGGAAGCTTTTGACCAGAAAGATCGACCAGGCGAAGCTCAGCCCGACATAGGGCACGATGACCGCGATGAAATTGTCGAGCATTCCGAGGTTTCGCCAGAGCTGGAAGAGCGGAATGATGACAACCTGCACAGGCAGCACGAATGCGTTGATGATGACGATCAGGATCACCCGCCGGAACGGGAATTTGAGAAAATGGAAGGCATAGGCGGCCGCAGGCGTCATCAGCATTGTGAGGAAGGTCGAAATGACGGCCAGTTGCGCCGTGGTCCAGAAGGACTGGGCGAGCGGATACTCGCTCCACACGCGTTGCCAGGCGCTGAGGGTGAAGCTCAGGTTGTCGATGCGCCACCAGCCCAGCGAAATCTCGCTCGGCGGCCGGATCGAGGTCACGATGATGCCGACGATCGGAATGATCCAGATGAAGGCGATGAGCCCGACCACGTAGGTGGGCCAGTGATAATTGCGACCGATCATTTGGCACCTGCCGTGCGCTGGATGATGGCCGGAAGCGAGATGACGAGAACGGCGACCAGAAGGACGACGGTCGATGCGGCGCCATAGCCGAGTTTGAACTGCATCATCGATTCCCGGTACATGAAGTAGCCGACCGTTTCGGTGGCCCGCATCGGCCCGCCGCCGGTCAGCACATAGATGATGTCGAATGCACGCAAGGCATTCAGAAGATTAAGGAAGATGGCGACGCGCGCGCCCGGCATCGACAACGGCACCATGATGTGACGCATGATGGCGAGCGGTTTGGCGCCGTCCATGTAGGCGGCTTCGAGAACGGTCTTGGGGATGGCTTGCACCGATGCGAAACACAGCATCAACGGCAGACCGACGGCGCTCCAGCAGGCGGCCATGATGATGGCCCACAAAGCCGTGTTGGCGTCGCCCAGCCAGGGATGCGCAAAACCCGGCGAAAACAGCCCGATAACGGAATTGAGGAGCCCGCCCTGATCGGGACGCAGGATGCCGATCCACATATAGCCGCTGACAGCTTCGGAAACGCCGAAGGCGGCAAAGATCATCACCCTGAAGGGCAAGGTCCGTTTCGGCGAGAAGGAACAGAGCATGGCGATCGCCCAGCCGAGGCTCACTGACACAGTGGTCGTGACGAGCGTGAAGACGAGCGTTGTCAGCAGTGTTTCGCGGAAAGCCGGATCGACGAAGAGCTTCAGATAGTTGGTTACTCCGATGAACTTGCCGGGATTAAGTCCCTTGGCGCTGAAAAAGCTCAGCCTGATCGTTTCGGCAAGCGGGTACAGGACCGAGATCGCGAACAACAGGATAACCGGAGCGATCAGCAGATAGGCCGTTGGCACCGCTCTCAGGCGCTTGGGGCGACCGGCGGGCGTGAAACCACGCCCACCAGTCTTCCGGGAGGAACCCGTACCGTCGAGATCAGTCTCGGCATGTCGAGCAGAAGCGATCACTGGACGCTCTCGGCCTTGGCTTCGATGGCCGCCAGAACCTTGTCGATATTGGCTTCGGAAGGATCTTGCAGGAAACGCTGAAGCTGGACGCGATATTCGTCGACGAGATCACCGGGAAGCAGGTCACCGAGCACGAACTGCACCTTGGCCTTGGCAACGGCCGCCGTGGCGATCTGCTGAACCGGTCCGAGCAGGGAGGTATCGGCTTCGCTGCTTGGCGAGGAATAGCCGTACTTGGCCAGAACCTCGGTCGCCGCCTTGCTCGAAACGAAGTCGAGGAAGGCATTGGCCGCCTCCGGGTTGGCGCCATTGGACGTCACGTTGAGTTCCTTGGCATCGACGCTGGAGGTGTCGTCATGTCCCATGCCGAGCGTCGGGAACTGGAAGAGCGAATAGTCGACGCCTTCCTTGAGGCCGTAATCATTGGTCGCGCGACCATTCATCCACGTGCCGATCAGCAGGTAGTTGCTGGTGTTGGCCTGGAAAACCTGGTCGGCCGCGCCGTCCCAGTCATTGGCGAACATCTGGGCGGGCGTGCCGCAGCAGCCGGCGTTCAGCATCTCGGCGAACTTGAGCATGGTCGTCTTGATCACGGGGTCGGTCCAGGAGATCTCGTGCGCGGCGAGTTTGGCCGCCACATCGACGCCGGCGGTCCTCAAAAGCAGCGTTTCGAACCATTCGCCATGGGCCCAGTACTTGCCGGGCATGGCGACCGGCACGTCGTAGCCGACGGCCTTGAGCTTGTCGAAGCTCGCAAGGAATTCGTCCCAGCTCTTGGGCGTTTCGATGCCGGCCTTTTCAAGATGTCCGGTCTTGTACCAGATGCCCGAGCGGTCGCCATAGGTGAAGGTCACGCCATAGGTTTCGCCGTTGATCGAACCGAGCTGACGCCAGGATTCGGAGAGCTTGGCGTCCCAGCCATAGCTGTCCCACACGTCGTCGACCGGCCGCAGGACGCCGGCGTCATTAAGCTCGGCGCGGAAGGCCGGCCAGGTGTTGATGATGATGTCGACGACCTCGCCCCCCAAAAGCGCGGTCCGGATGCCGCCGCGTGCGTCGCCTTGCGCCGTCACCTCGAAATTGCGGATCTTCACGTCGGGATAGGCCTGGCTGAACGCCGCTTCCATCTCCTCCCACATCTTGCCGTCCGAACCGGTCAGCCAGTTGAGAATGACGAGTTCGCCACTGGGGGCGGCCTGCACCAGCGACACAGTGCCGGCCATCGCCGCCACGGAAAGGGCCGCCAGGCTGATCGTCCGGGACATGAAGTTGCTCACTTTTGACATATCATTCCTCCTTTGGATGAGCGCGAAATTGTTGTTGTTGTCGGTCGCTCGATCAACTAAGTTGAAACGTTATCAAGTTCTGGCAAATATGCAAGAGGCGATTCCGGATCGGAACACACGTGTGTATGAAAGCCTGCCAGAAAAGGCGAAAACCGGCCGTTTTCCGGCAAAAATCGCGAATTTGGAGAAGGTTGCATGACCATCAGCACGACCAGCAAACCGATCTGTCCGGGCTATTCGAGCCGTGAATCGGGCAGCGCGACGCCGCCGGAGGTGAGGTTCGACAACAACAAGTTGATTGTTGCGTCGCTTGGGCAGGCCGTTCTGGATGACCCGGTTCCCGGTCAGTGCGTCGGCACCTGGATGCTGATGGCCGTCTTCCTTCGCGGGACCGATCCGGTCGCCGTATTCGAGCAGATCGACACGCAGGAAGGCGATATTGCCTTTGTCGGCGCGTCCGGAGTCATGCGGATGAGCGGCAAGTCGCTCGAACCGACCAGCGAAGGGGAGGCGGGGCTTCAGGCCAACAAGGTCGCTTCCTGGTATCGCGGACACGCCAAGGAAGATGTCATGCCCGATCATCGCGATGTGATGCGCGACGAATTGCTCGCCAACGGCCGGGATCCCGATTTCGAAGACGTCGCAGGCTGCTATCCTCCTGTTCGTCAGGCCTTTTTCGAAGGCCATTTGCGGCCGCACAGCTTTGTCGGCACGGCCATTTCCAACGACGTCGTGCCGCTTTTTTATGAAGACGTCACCATGGTCAGTCGCGTACCGATCGGTGTCGTCGCGCCGGGAAGCGAAAAGGCCATGGCGGCCGGCGACCTCTGGGAAGGGCTCGTCGGCGGCTGGACGCCGCTGGTGCGCACCGTCTATCCGATCGGCCCCGAAGACTGCTGGGAAGTCATCACTTTCGCATCGAGCCCCACCGCCAACGATTTCAAGCAGCCCGTCTGGTACCGCTTCGTTCATCTCAAAGCCGGAAAGGTCGTCGAAACCCGCTATGTCGATTCGTTCCTGCCGCATCCGCATGAAGGCAAAGACATCAGGGAACGTTTCTACGCGGAGCTGTTCGAGACGCTCGCCTATTGGGATCGCGAGATCGATGGCGGCATGGTCGTTACCGGCTGGGACTGGCTCGATAAGCGCAGCCACCATGCCTTTGCCCGCGAAATGATCACGCGCCACGGCGCCCATCCGAAATACGGCATCGCCGACCAGGCCTATGCCGGCGCCGAGCATGACGGGTTTCAGGACGTGCTTGTTTCAAGCGTTCTGGGGTGTCTCGAATGGGGGTATTTCACCCGCGCCCGCGCCTATCTCGACGACTATTTCACCCATTTCGTCCGATCCGACGGCACGCTGCACTATCGTGGGCCGGAAATGGGCAAATACGGAGTGTCGCTCACCTGTATCGGGCTTTACACCGCCTATACCGGCGACGGTTCGCTGCTCGTTGCGCACCGGGAAAAGATCGACGCCATTGCCGACATGCTCTTGGGCCGCTGGCGCAGGGCGCGCGAATGCGCCCCGAACGATCCGGCCTATGGCATGATCCCGGGCTATCACGAGGCGGACATCAACTTCCTTACGCCCAATGTCTACGAACTCGGCTACGACCGGCCCTATCTGTCCAATACCGGGGAGGCCTGGCGCGGGCTCAGGGATATCGCCGCGGCCTACAGCGCCTTGGCAGAGACCTCTTCGGATGCGAACCTCGCGCAGCGCGGCAGCGACCTGGCGGCAGCGGCGGCCGAAATCTTCAAGGATGCGAGAAACGGCGTCGACCGGTCCTGGATCGTCAAAAACGGCGTCGAAGGCCTGCCGATCATCGCCGGCGACAAAACCTTCTACTGGGAGCACGCGTATCGGGCGCGGCCGGAATCCTACGATGAAAACCGCGTGTGGTCGGAACTCTATTTCGGCGGTGCCACCTCCGAAAAGAGCGTCCGACGTATCTGGGAGATTGCCGGGGAACGAGGCCACACCACTCTCGGCGTGTTCAACAACAGAAAGAGCCTTGTCGGTTTTCTTGTCTGGGAGGAAATCGCCGGTCTCATTCAGAACGACATGATCCCCGAGGCGCTGCTCGTTTTCTACGCCCAGGCCATCCACGCCCACACGCGCGGCACCTGGACCGCGATCGAATGCGTCGACATGGATCGCGCCCGTGGCGCGCACAGTCCCTATTGCCTGCCCTCGCAGATGACCGTGCCGATCGCGGCCAAATGGCTTTTGGTCTACGAGGAGCCGGTGAGCGGCATAATCACCCTTGGCCGAGGCATCCCGCGCACCTGTCTGGCGCATGGCAAGACCATCGGCGTGACAAACGCCCCAAGCCGTCGCGGCAAGATCGGCTTTTCGCTGATCTCCCGTATCGAGGACGGCGAAATCTCGGCAAGCGTCAGCCTTCCGATGCGTCCCGGCGCGCCGATCCGCCTGCGTATCCGCGCGCCGGAACCGTTCGTGCTGCAATCGGCGACGGCGACAAGCCATGAGGGGATGAACCTTGGCATCGACAAGGATTGTGTCTGCCTTCCCGAGGGGCTGACAGGCGAAATCCGGATAAAAACCCAGTGGCGCCGTGAAACGGTTGTTTGAAGCGGTAGGCGGAAGAACTGGCGTGTTTTCAGGCGAAGTGGGTACCGGTTCGCCGGTTCGAGTGAAGAGGATCAGAAAACAGTCCAGTGGACTGTTTTCCCGATGAACACGCCATAACAAGAAGAGAGAGCAGATCACCCGATTCAACTGAAACGTGATCTGCTCTAGAACCATCGGCCTTTCAAAGTGACCGGTTGTCGTTCGTCATCTGAGCGTTGCAACAATGCCCGGAGTCATCCCGGTGCTTGACGCCGGGACCCACTCGCATCGGCAGCATGCCAAAGTGCCTTTTGGATAATCGATTGATATCTATTCGCTTTATCGGCCGGTGAGTATACTTCCAGCTAGGGACAAGGTGCACCAAGAGTGGGTCCCGGCATCACGTGCCGAAACGACCACGGAAGAGATGAGACGTTTATTTGAAAAACATACCACGACAAAAAACATCAAACGCGTTTAGGGCAAGGGCTGCTGGCATAAGTCCTGTTCGCCAACCCTTCCCGTCAAGGGAAGGCAAGCCGTGCGGCTGCACTTCGATCATAACCTGAAAGATTCTCTAGTGGTCAAAATCTGACACTTGGTGCCGTGGGGCGGGCGTCGGCAATCGACCTCATTTCGGTCGTTGCCGTCCCATGTGAAAGTCTCGAAAGCTGCCATTCAGCCGCAATGGGCCGTATCCGCCAAGCACCCCATTTTCAGTCATTTGAATCCGATGAAGTTGTTGCGCAGCCGATGGGACGAAATTACTCTCTGCGCGGCTGGCCTGATAGGACGAAGCATGGCGACAGATGACATCACCAAGATATCGAGCCCGTGTCTTTGCGGTAAAGGCAAGATCGTCGTGACGCAATCCATGCCCGACCGTGCATGGGTGCGGGAGAGCCAAATCAGCTACACTGCGGAAATCGACTGTCCAGATTGCGCTGAGACTTACGTCGTGCATCACGACTATCACAGTCTGCCCAGCCTCGTCCGACGAGAGGACGTTAGGAAACGTGACGCTGCCACTGCACGCAGGAAGGCGGCCGAGAACGAGGTCGCTACGTCCGCAGAGGCTCAGCGTTTGATCCCGCGTATCGTGTCGGCAATCGACTCGCAACCCTCAATGGCGGCGCGGCACCGAGCGTTGCAACGCTTCCATCTCTCCTATGAATCGCTTGGGACCTATCGAAAGCGCCCCTACGACGGGGAGCATGCTGTGAGAACCGCGTCTGGGGGACACCTGGCCGACATTGGCAGCCATCCTGATATGGGCGGCGAGGATGCTGCGTACTTCGCGGCCTCCGCGGAGAAGATCAAGGCGCTCGCCGCTGAAGAGCGAGCCCTCGAGATCCAACCGGTGAGGACCAATGCACGTTGGATGCGCCTCTGATCCCGGCTTGCTTCGGTACGATTGACACCAACGAAGCTATGGTTAGGGCGTGACACCGATAGGACTAGACGTCAACAAAATGCGGGATTTGGTCATCGCGCTGCATGGCCTCATGACGGCCGATCGCGCCTACGTGATGTACTACGACGAGACGAACAATATCCGGCGGCTGCACGTTCGTCCCGACGGTTTGAATGTTCCAAACCCGCAATGCTTCGTGGTGGGTGGCGTCGCTCACGCAGGACCTGTTCGGTCCATCATGCTGAATGAGTTGCGCGACACGCTTCGGATTCAGAAATCTGCAGCCGAACTGAAACTCAAGCATATCGCAAAGGGTAATTTCTTGGAATTGATCGACAATGCGCGGATGGAGACATTCCTTGCTTGGGTCAAAGACCAAGACCTTTTTATCCATTTCTCGGTGCTTGATCCGCTGTACTGGTCCATCGTCGACGTGGTGGATTCGATCTTAGGGGAGCACGACGAGCCGGCGCTATTTGTGCATCACATGCAGCTCAAGAATGATCTCTACGCCGTGCTGCGACACGATTACGATCAAACCGTCGCGCTGTTCCGGCGATATTCCTATCCGAACGTCGGGCGGGAGAGGTGTCCTGCATTCATTGCTGATCTACTCGATCTCATCCAAGCGCATGAAGCGCTATTGATCCCCTTCAACTTCATGATGCTGAAAGGCGTCGTGCAGATCGCGAAGACGTTGGATAGTCTGCCGTTCCTTGAGGATGTTGAGCCGAACGTGCTGATTGATGGTTTTGGCCAGTTCTTCGTGGAGAGGCTTTGCCTCCTCAAGAATGCTAACCACATTCTTGATGTCGAGGAGGTCATTCGCGAGCACCTTGCGGGGATCGAGTTCCGCGATGGTGACTATGTTCTCACGCACTATCGCTTCGCTGTTTCCCACGATGAACCGGGAATTCAGATCGCGGACCTGATCATCGGCCTGATAGGCAAGTTCTTCTCGTTTATATGCGAAACATCTCACGATGAAATCGTAAGGACGCGGAATGGCTTGACGGCGCAGCAGCACCGAACCCTGCGGCTGCTTGGCGAGCTCTCCGATCGTTCAATTTCTGAGAATCCGGTGTTCGCGCACTACGTCTTGAGCCTCTCGGACCAGCAAAAGGCTTCGGAGCTTCTCGGGTATTGATGGTGCAGGCGATCCGTTGAACGACTAACCGATGACAATGGGATAGGACATATTGTGGCGAGAAAACATTGTTGCTCGCCGACACGAAAGTGGCTGAGCCGGACAAACCACGGCCCGATGTAATTCCTGGGCGGCTCAAGATTGTCGCTTGGGGCAATCCGAGAAGCAGCTTATGTCTGCTTTTCCCACCCACTGTTCAACACAAGTCAGGCCGGAAACCACCAATCCCGGTCGTTGGGCGATCGATCCTTGCGGGTACCAAGTGTCAGATTTTGACCACTAGGTTGGTTTTTCCCGAAAACCGATACCCCTTTTTTTGCCCGATACTCTATCGACGGTTTTGCTTCACGCGGACCGCATTGGTCCCGCCAGCGGCAAAGCCGATACCCGTCAGGCGGCTTCCTGTCGCACGAAATGGGTGTCGGAAACGCGGACCATGGGACGAACGATCGGTTCGTAGTCAACGGGTTTCAGAGCGCTCGGGATCTCGTCCGCCAGAAGCGTGCGATTGTCGGGGCGTTTGGTGGGGTCGGCCACCGGTACCGAAGCCAGGAGCTTTTTGGTGTAGGAGTGCTGCGGATTGGTAAAGACCGACCGCCGGTCGCCGATTTCGACGATCTCGCCCAGATACATTACGGCGACGCGATGGGCGATGCGTTCGACCACGGCCATATCGTGCGAAATGAACAAAAGGGAGATGCCCAGCTCGGCCTGCAGATCCATCAAAAGATTGATCACCTGGGCCTGGATGGTGACGTCGAGCGAGGCGACGGCCTCGTCGGCGATGATCAGGCGCGGATCGAGCGACAGGGCGCGCGCGATACAGATACGCTGGCGCTGGCCGCCCGAAAACGCGTGCGGATAGCGGTCAAGATGCTCTTCGGAAAGCTCGACGCGTTGCAGGAGTTCGGCAGCCTTTTGCCGCATTTTGGCGCGCGAGCCCCCGACATGATGGACCAGCATGGGATCGATCAGGGCGCGCGCGATGGTCATGCGCGGATTGAGCGAGCCGAAGGGATCCTGAAACACCATCTGCACATTGCGGCGAAAGCGCTCCCGCACCGCACGCGGCGCGCCGATAATCTCCTGACCCTCGAACCGGATCGAACCGGAAACGGGCTTGTCGAGCTGCAGGATGGAGCGGGCGACGGTGGATTTACCGCAGCCGGATTCCCCGACCAGCGCCAGCGTTTCGCCGGGCATGATAAAAAAGGAAACATCCTCGACCGCATGCACGCGTCCGACGACCTTGCCGAGCAGGCCGGCACGCAGGTCGAACCTGGTGACAAGGTTGGTGACGTCGAGCAGGGGGGGCGTGCCGGATTTCTGGTTCGTCATGGTCGTGTTTGTTATGATTTGTCCATGGGCGCCGCATCCAGCGCATCGGGGATGTAGCTGACCAGCGGAAACTTCTCGGGCGTGTCGGAGTGTTCCATGCTGCCGAGCCGGGGAACCGCCGCCATCAGCGATTGGGTGTAGCGGTGCTTTGGCGCCGCGAAGATATCGTAGACCGGACCGGTTTCGATGATCCTGCCGTTGAGCATGACGCAGACGCGGTCGGCGACTTCGGCGACGACGCCCATATCGTGGGTGATATAGAGAACCGACATGCCGATCTCGTCCTGCAGCGCACGCACCAGATCGATGATCTGGGCCTGAATGGTCACGTCGAGCGCCGTGGTCGGCTCGTCGAGAATCATCAGCGAGGGACGGCAGCTGAGGGCGATGGCGATGACGACGCGCTGGCGCATGCCGCCGGACAATTGATGCGGAAACTGTTTCAGACGCCGTTCGGCATCGGGAACCCGCACCAGTTTCAGCGTTTTGAGCGCGACCTCCATGGCTTCGGCGCGGCTCTTATTCTGATGCTGGATGACCGCCTCGGCGATCTGGTCGCCGATGGTGAAGACCGGGTTGAGGCTGGCCATGGGATCCTGGAAGACCATGGAAATGTCGGCGCCGCGGATCCGGGTCATGTCCGGAATGCTCAGCTTGGTGAGATCCGGTATGCGGCCGTCGCGCAGGCGCATGCGGACCGATCCGCCCATGATGGTCGCGCCTTCATGTTCGGTCAGGCGCATCACGGTCATGGCCGTGACCGATTTGCCCGAACCGGACTCGCCGACCAGTGCCAGGGTTTCGCCCTTGTCGATATGAAGGGACACGCCCTTGACGGCGTCGAGCCGGTAATCCTTGTCAACGTTGAAGGAAACGTGCAGGTCCTCGACCTGGAGCACGCGCTCGAAAGGAAAGTCGGGCTCTCCGGATTGGGTCATGTGAGAAACGATACCCTAATAGGAACAGTCCGGCGACACGACGGGAAGATAACGAACCGGTCACCGATACGCATGAGACGGCGGATTTCGCCTATACCAGGCGCAGAGTGGGCAACTTGTCAATAAGCCTAAAAAATAGTCACGCCGCATCCTTGTCCCTGCGGCCCGAGATTCCGGGATAATGTGACGTTATGTCAATTTCGCATGGCCCATACCGGATCGTCAGCTTTTGCTTTCACGGCGCGCGGCGCGGTGATGGCCGTGGCGCGTTCCTCGATCTCGGCAAGGGCAGGGGCGGCGCGGTCACGCCCGGACGTCTATAGTTGCTGGTTTTGTGCCAGAAGGCTCTGCGTGATCTCCCTCCAGAAGGAGGCCACGTCCGGTTCGGCGGAGCCGAGCCGGCGGAAGATGCGGACCTCCATGTTGAGGGTCAAATCCGGACCACCGATCTGCACGAGATCGCCCCGCGAGATGGCGTCGTGAACGCAGCTCAAGGGCAGCCAGCCGATGCCGGCCCCCGACATAACCATGCGTTTGATCGCCTCGGCCATCGATGACTCAAAAACCGTGGAAAGCGGAATGGCGTAATCGAGGCGGGCGTGGATGAGCGAAACGAGCTTGCCGACATAGCCGTCGTCCCAGGAATAGGCGAGATAGGGGATGCGCTTTCCATCGACGGGCGTCAGCGTGAATTTGGGACGGCCATCCTGTGTGACGGCGGAAACCGGGATCAGGGGATCGATGCCGATCCGCAGGGATTCGAACGGGCCGTCACGCAAGACCGGCGGTCCTTCGGGGTGATCGTAGGCGATGGCGAAATCGGACTGTCCGAGGGCCAGATGCTCGATGCAGTCGTGAAAATCGGTGGCGTGCATGCTCAGATGCAGGGTTCCCAGATCGTGCGCGACGCCATTCATCCATTCGGGAAAGAAGAAGAGCGCGATCGTGTGCAGGGCCGAGAACGAGATGAGGCGCTTGCCCGGGTCCGAATGCTGCTGGCAGTCGGTGCGCAGTCGGTAGAGATCGCGCATGATCTCCTGAATGCGCGGCCGGAACAATTCACCGGCCTTGGTCAGTTTGACCGGATAGGTGCTGCGATCGATCAGATCGACGCCCACCCAGTTTTCGAGCGCCCTGATATGACGGGAAAGCGCCGGCTGCGAGGTGTTGCGGGCAGCGGCGGCCGTCGAGAAGTTACGGGTTGCGACGATCTCGAGATAGTCTTCCAGCCAGCGAAGTTCCATCGATACCTCTATGCACATTCTGCATAACTCATCCTGACACAGCATTAGACAGGTCCTCAAGCCGTAAATAACGTTTCAATGTCTGGAACACGTGCAGTTCGCCAACGGAGAAAAGTGGACGCCATGATAAAAAAACTGCTCGCATGTACGAGCTTGCTCGCGCTGTTTTCGGTAGGGGCGCAGGCCCAGGACATACCGAATCCGGGTACGCTGGTCTTTTTATGGACCGACGGGGTCACCTCGCTCGATCCTGCCTATGTCGGAAATACGCCGAGCACTTATGCATCGCTGAACATCTATAGCCGCCTGCTCAACTATGACGGCGAGAACACCTCCAATTTCGTACCGGCCCTGTCTTCCGAGGTGCCGAGCATCGAGAACGGCCTGATCAAGGTGAACGACGACCAATCGGTCGAGTATGTTTTCCCGATCCGGAAGGGTGTTCATGCCCATAAGGTAGGCGTCGCCGCCGCCGACGGGTCTGTCGAGTGGCTCTATTACGATGACCTGACCGATGAGCAGAAGGCCGCTATCAAGCCGGGCTATGGCGAGATCACGCCCGAAGACGTCAAGTATTCCCTGATGCGCGCCATGATGCAGGGCGAATCCTGGATGTCCAACGCCATCACAGAGATGATCACGGCGGGTGAATATCCCAATATCGCCGTCTGGGCCGCCAAACTGGCCGGCGTCGACAAGCTTGACGAGGTGGACGCTGCCGGGCTGGCGAACGTCTATGAGGCCCTGTCCGAAAAGATCGCCATCGACGACGACGCCGTCACCATCAAGCTCGCCAAGCCGTTCCCGGCGACGCTCGGCGTCATCGCGCTGCCCTATGGCACCTCGATCGTCGACAAGGAATGGGCGGTCGCGCAGGGCGACTGGTCCGGCGACGCCGATACGTGGATCGATTTCTACAAGCCCGACACGGGCGCCGATCCGCTGTTCAAGGCCGAAAACGGCACCGGTCCCTTCATGCTCGAAGAATGGGACCAGGGCGAGCGCAAGCTCGTTCTCAAGCGTTTCGAAAACTACATGTTCGATCCGGCGCCGCTGGAACGCGTCGTTTTGCGGAACGTGCCGGAATGGACGACCCGTCGGTTGCAGCTTGAAGCCGGCGATGCCGACGTCGTCGCCACCCCGGTCGAATTCCTCGACGAGATGAAAAAGACCGACGGCGTCACGGTGACCGAAGGCCTGCCGCAGATCTACGGCCGGTCCTTGTTCTTCATGTGGCCGATCACCTCGGACAGCTCCGCCATCGGCAGCGGCAAGCTCGACGGCAAGGGCATTCCGCCCGACTTCTTCGGCGATATCGATGTTCGCAAGGGCTTCAACTTTGCCCAGGACTACGATCTGCTGATCGAACAGGTCAATCTCAACAAGACGGTGCAGCTACGCGGCCCGACTGTGCGTGGCCTGATGGGCTATCGTTCTGACAGCCCGGTCTACAAATACGATCCCAAAAAGGCCGAGGAGCATTTCCGCAAGGCTTTCGGCGGTAAGCTCTGGGATGTCGGGTTTGAACTGACTGCCTTCCACACGGAAGGAAGTTCGCTGGCCAATGCCGCCCTGTCGGTGCTGCAGCAGAACCTGGCGCGGATCAATCCCAAGTTCCGCCTCAACATCCAGGCCGTGCCGTGGTCGGCCCTGTCCGACCGTATCTACGGCCAGCAGAACCCGAGTGCGCCGATGGCCTATATGGGCTGGGGTCCGGACTATTCGGATCCGGGTGGGCCGCTCGGCGCCGCGACCTACTACCTGTCGAGCACGGGTCTTGTGGCCGGGTTCAGCGGCGACGGCTACCGTCAGTTGATGCGCGATCATTTCGATGCGTTGCTTGACGAGGCCTGGAACCTGACCGATCCGGCGGAACGCGAGCCGCTTTATGCCAAGTTGCAGGAAATGAGCTACGAATACGCCACCACCCAGTTCCTGTGGGAGGAGTATTCGTACATCGTGACCCGCGACTGGATTAACGGCTACGTCCACAACATGGTCACCTACGGAGCCTGGGACTTCTACAACATCACCAAGGGCGAATAGCCTTGGCCTGATGGCCTGAAGTCCGCTTGCCCTCGTCGCATCTTCACGACGCGGCGAGGGCGGGCCGGTCGCTTCATCGAACTGCGGCGCCGGGGACCTCATTGTGTCTTTGCGATCCCTGGCGCTGTTTCCCGAACAATTGCCCGAAACGGGCATTTCAGGATTTCTTGAACGCCAATGTTCAGCTATGTCGTCCGACGCCTCGCCTTCGTTCCGGTGGTGTTCCTCGCGCTGACGCTCATGATCTTTTCGCTGCAGATGATGCTGACGCCCACCCAGCGCATTGCGGCCTATGCTCCCGATCCATCCTTTCTCAAGGGCGGAGAAGAGCAGGTTGCGGCTCTCATCGAAAAGTATGGGCTGGATGATCCGTTCCTTACCCAGTACGGGCGCTGGATCGGCAACATCTTTTCCGGCGATCTGGGGTGGTCGGAAACGGCCCGTGCCCCGGTGGCCGAGGCGCTGATGTCACTGTTTCCCGCCACCGTCGAACTGGTCCTGGTTTCATTCACCTTTTCGGCGCTGGGCGCCATCTGGCTCGGCACCAAGGCGGGCGTGCATCTCAACAAGCCGCTCGACCACGGAATACGGATCTTCACCATTCTCGGCTGGTCGTTCCCCACCTTCGTGTTCGGCCTTTTGATGCTCATGTTCTTTTACGGATCGCTCAACTGGTTTCCGCCCGGACGGCTGAGCCAATGGGCGACACTCGTTGTCGAAAAGGCCGATTTCGTTCGCTACACGGGCGCCAATACCGTCGATTCCCTGTTGAACGGACGTCTGGATGTCTTTCTCGATTCGATCCGCCATCTCGTCGCGCCGGTGATCACGCTGACCTACGTGAACCTGGCCAGCATGACGCGCGTCATGCGGACCTCCATGCTCGAAACCCTTCGCCAGGACTACATCCGCACCGCCCGTGCCAAGGGTCTTCCCGAACGCATTGTCGAGAACAAGCACGGCCGGCGCAATGCGCTTTTGCCCGTCATTACCATTGCCGGCATGGAACTGGCCGCCATGCTGGGCGGCGTGGTCATCACCGAGACGATTTTCGATTATCACGGCATTGGCCAGTTCGCCGCCAACGCGGCCGCACACCTCGACTTCCCCGGCGTTCTGGGCTTCGCGCTCTATTTCGCCCTGGTGCTGATCGTCATCAATCTGATCGTCGATATGCTCTACCCGTTGCTCGATCCCAGGGTGAAACTGAGATGAAAGTTTTCCGCTACCTCCTGCAAAATCCCCTGTCGCTGTTCGGGATGATCGTTTTGGCGATCTTCGTTATCGTCGCCGCTTTTGCGCCGGTCCTGGCCGTGCCCGAATCCTATCAGCTCAGCCCCTACGACACGCCGCGTTCCGGGTTCTGGCAAACCCCGCAACCGCCGTCGCCCGAGCACCTTTTGGGCACGACCCAGGGTCAGTACGACATCTATTACGGCCTGGTGTGGGGGACCCGTACCGCCTTCAAGATCGGGCTCGGCGTGGTTTTCGTCTCCTCGATCATCGGCGTGCTCATCGGATCGGTCTCGGCTTATTACGGCGGGGTTGTCGACGAGATCCTCATGCGTATCGTCGATGTGTTCATGGCCGTGCCCTTCCTGATCGCGGCGATGGTGCTGACAACGCTTTTGGGCAAGGGGTTATGGCCAATGGTCTTTGCCCTCACGACCTTCGGGTGGATGAACTATGCGCGCGTCATCCGATCCGAGATCCTGCGGATAAAGGAGATGGATTACGTCAACGCCGCGCGCGCCTACGGAGCCAGCGACTGGCGGCTGATCCTGCAACACATCCTGCCCAATGCCTTTTTTCCGGTTCTGGTTCTGGCCACCATGGCCACCGGGTCGATGGTGCTGTCGGCTTCGGCTCTCAGCTTCCTCGGGGTCGGCACCGAAGTCGGCTATGCCGACTGGGGCCAGTTCATCTCCTATGCGCGCAACTGGATCGTCGGCACGACCGACAATCCCTTTGCCTATTGGTACACACTGTTCTTCCCGGGCGTTGCGATCTTCCTGTTCGTTCTGTCCTGGAACCTGGTCGGCGACGCTCTGCGCGACATCTTCGACCCCCGCATCACCCAACAATGAGAGGCGCTGGCATGAACAAGACGAATGAAGAGGTGAGGGCGCGGTTCGAGGAATTCGTCGCCCATCAGGTCAACGACAAGGCCATCCCGTCGATCTCCTATGTGCTGCTCGACCAGAACGGCGCCTTTGCCATGGGCCATGTTCAGCCGGACGGGGTGAAAAAGACCATCGACGATAATTCGGTCTTCCGCATCGGCTCGCTGACCAAGATGTTCACGACGCTCAGCCTGATGCAGCTCGAGGAACAGGGGCTGGTGGACATCGACGCAGACGTCTCCACCTACATCCCGCATTTCAAGCCGCACAATCCGTTCGCCGATGCGCCGAGCGGCCCCTTGGGCAGCCAGGTCTCGCTCAGAAAGCTGATGAGTCACACTTCCGGGCTGACGCGCGAACCCAAGAGCGGGCACTATCTCGACGCGTTCCGTCCCCCCCTGGCCGATACGGTCGACGAACTGGCGGACTCGACGCTCAAGGAAGATCCGAGCATTGGCATCTTCCGCTATTCGAACGCCGGTATCGCCGTGGTCGGTTCGGTCATCGAACGTCTGTCCGGCAAGTCCTATCCCGACTATGTCCGGGAACACATCTTCGAGCCGGTCGGCATGGCGAACACCTCGGCCATTCTGACGCCCGAGATCGACGCCCGTCTGGCGCCGGCCAGTATGTGGACCATCGACGGCGATGTGCCGGCGCCGGTCTTCGGTCTCGGCGGTTCGCCGGCCGGTAACATCTTTTCGACCGCGCCGGACATGGCCCTGTTTGGTGCCATGCTGCTGCGCGGCGGCTTCTGCGCGGATGGAACGCAGATCGTGCGCCCCGACACGCTCACCCAGATGTGGCAGGTCGCGGGCCTTCGTCCGGCCGGCTACCGGGGCCTCAAGGGCTATGGGTTCGGGTTTGGCGTCGGCACCGTCGACGGCTGGATGTCGGTCGGGCATTCGGGCGCGGTTTACGGCTATGCCACTCATATGACGCTTCTGCCCCATGCCGGCATCGGCGCGTTGGTCTTTTCGACGCTCGATTTCACCAACCAGATTGCCGGTCAGCTTGTCATTCGCGGCCTTGAGATCGCGCTTGCCGACCGCAAGATGGGCGAAATGCCGGCACGGCCCGACCCGGTCAGATCGGCATCGCCCGAGGAGATGGCCAGACGCGTCGGTCACTATGTCAGCGTCAAGGGCGACGAGTCGGTCGACATCCGCATCGGCAATGGCCGGCTCTATCTGATGGGCGACGGTATGCCGCTCGAAATCCGGCCGGTCGGCGACACGCAATACATCGTCGATGGCCGTATTCATTCGGACGGAACCGATTATGCCCATCGCGACGTCGCGTTTTCGGCCTCCGGCGAGATGACGTGGAAAAATGTGACCTGGCAGCGCAAGGATCCCGACACGACGCCGCCGCCGGCCGATCTGGCGCCGTACCTTGGCGAATACGGGCCCGACTTCAACATCACCTATCTGTTTTTCGCCGATGGAAAGCTGAAATGCCTGATCGAATATTTCAGCACCCATGACTGCGAGCCACTTGGCGACAACCGGTTCCGTATGCATGGTCTTTTGTACGAAGACGAAACACTGGAACTCGATGCAACCGACGAGAACGGCGCCAAGGGCATCCGTGTCGGTCCGATGTTCCTCGCCCGCCGCGCCTAACCCCGAGTTTCATGAAACGAGATAACAAATGCGCATCACCAAGATCGAGCTTTTCAAAGCCAGCATGCCGCTCAAGCGGCCTTTCCGGATCGCCCTCGGTACTTCGCTGACGACCCAGACCCTGTTCGTCCGCATCTCGACCGACGAAGGACTTGTCGGCATGGGCGAAGCCGACAGTTATCGCCCGGTCGTCGGGGAATCCCAGCTCATCGCCTTCGCCGCCGCGCAGGAATACGCCCAGCTTCTTATCGGACGCGATCCGCTGGCCGTTGACCAGCTCGTCATGGAAATGCGCAATTTCCTGCCGATGACGCCGACCACAAGGTCCGCTTTCGACATCGCGCTTTACGACATCGCCGGCCAGGCGGCCGGCCTGCCGCTTTACGCGCTTTTCGGCGGCGAGAAGCGCACGGTCTATACCGACAACACGGTCGGGATCGACACGCCTGAAAAGATGGCCGAGCACGCCCGCGAGATTGCCGACGACGGCTATCCGGCGATCAAGGTCAAGCTCGGCACGACGGCGGCCGAGGACATCGCCCGCATCAAGGCCATTCGTGCCGAAGTCGGCGACGATATCGGTATCCGCATCGACGCCAACCAGGGCTGGGACCGGGCGACGGCGATGGTCGTGCTCGATGCCATCACGCCTTACGTCATCCAGTATTGCGAACAGCCGGTTCGCGCCTGGGACTTCGAGGGCATGGCGGCGATTGCAGCGCGGTCGCGCATTCCGATCATGGCCGACGAGTCGGTCTTCGATGAACGCGATGCGTTGAAGTTGATTTCGGCGCGGGCAGTGCAGTACCTCAACATCAAGCTGGCCAAGGCCGGCGGCCTCAATATCGGGCTGCGCATCAACACTGTCGCCGAGGCGGCCAATATCCGCTGCATGGTCGGCTGCATGACCGAAACGCGTCTCGGGCTGACGGCCGCGGCGCATCTTGTCTCCTCGCGGCCGAACATCGCCTTTGCCGATCTCGACGGCGCGGTCATGCTCAAGGACGATCCGGTGACGGGCGGCATGGTCTACGGCCCCGGTGGCTCCATCACGCTGCCCGACACGCCCGGTCTCGGCGCCAGCATCGATCCCGACTACCTTGCCGGGCTGGAAACGATCAGCATCGACAAGGGCGTTAAGGCGTAGGTGACGAAATGGCTGGTACGCCATATCGAATGAACTCGCCCATCGGCGCGCGCATGATCATCAACGGCCGCGACGTCGATTATTTCTGCGGCACGAGCTACCACGCGCTGCATGGCGATCCGCGCGTCATCGCCGCCGCTTCAAAGGCAACCCGGCTCTACGGAATAGGGCCGGGCACGTCGGCGAATATGCCTGCCTACACGGAGGCCCTTGCCGCGATAACGGACTTTTTCGACACGGAGGCGGCGAGTTATTTCGCCTCCGGCTACATGACGACGCTGGTGCTCCTGCAAGGTCTCAAGGATTCGTTCGACCTGATCTTCATGGATGCCGCCACCCACTATAGCGGGCGCGACGCCGTCGCCATTCTCGGCAAGCCGATCATCACCTTTCGCCATCTCGATCCGGACGATCTCGCCGACAAGCTGAAACAGTACCTGCCACCGGGACAGGTCCCAGCGGTGGTCACGGACGGCGTTTTCCCGGTCACCGGCGCACTGGCGCCGCTCGCCGAGTATGCGGCGGTCATCGGCGCGTATGACGGGGCGCTGCTTTGCGTCGACGACGCGCACGGCGTCGGCGTGCTCGGGGTCCATGGGCGCGGTTCTTTAGAACATCTCGGCGTTGCCGGCCCCGGCATTTACGGCGCCGGTACGCTCAGCAAGGCCTTCGGCGGGTTTGGCGGCATTATTCCGGGCTCTCGTTCGCTGATCGACAGGATCACGGATACCGTCAAGCTGATGGCCGGGGCATCGCCGCCGCCGGTTCCGGCCGCTGCGGCAGGGGCCATGGGGATCACGATTCTTAAGGAACACCCCGAAATGCTCACCCGGCTGCAAGAGAACGTCAAACGGCTGCGCGACGGATTGCGTGGGCTCGGCCTCGCTATCGAGGATACGCCGGTTCCCATCGTCAATGTCAGGGCCGCTACCGATCTCAGCCGTCTGAGCGATCGTCTGGCGGAACAGGACATCATCGTCAAACGCAACGGGCCATTGAGCTATTCGGATGCGCCGGACGTGGAATCGCTGAGAGTGGCGGTGTTTTCGACCCACAGCCCCGAACAGATCGACAGATTGGTGAGCGGCCTGGGCGCGCTTTTGTAAAGATCGATTGAGATGTGATCCGCCCAATGCGCAGCGCGCCGGTCGCGGGTCACGGCAAAACCTGTCCGCAAGGACGAAGTCAGTGTCCGGTTTCCGGCAAATTGAGGTAAAAACATGCGGGATCCGCAACAAAAGGCAGAGGTGGGCATAGCCGAGCTGCCTATTCACAGAATTGAAAAGCCCTATCTGCTCATGACCGGCGACATGGCCGATCGCGACAGCGCCAAGACGGCGCTGGGGCTCAGCGACTGGTGTCGAGACGATTGTATCGGCCAGTTGCGCCTGACCGATGATGCCGTCGATCTCGGCCTCAAGGACATGATGCCGGCAGAGGCCTTTGCGGCAGGTGCCAGAACCGTCGTCATCGGCATCACCCCCTCGGGGGGCAGGCTGCCCGCGAGCTGGCGTCCGGCGCTGCTTGACGCGCTCGATGCCGGTCTCGATATCGCGTCCGGCCTGCATATGCGACTGAGCGACGACGCGGAAATCGCGGCGCACGCCAAGGCCAAGGGACGCAGCCTTCACGACGTACGGCACGCCAAGCGGACCTTTGAGGTTGGCTCCGGTCTGCCCCGGTCCGGAAAGCGTATGCTGATGGTCGGCACCGACTGCGCCGTCGGCAAGAAATATACGGCCCTTTCCATCCATCGCGCCCTCACGGCGCGTGGCGTCAATGCCGACTTCCGGGCGACCGGCCAGACCGGCGTTTTGATCGCCGGTCGCGGCGTTGCGATCGACGCGGTGGTCGCCGATTTCGTTTCGGGCGCCGCCGAAGCGCTGTCGCCGGCAAACGCGGCGGATCACTGGGACATCATCGAAGGGCAGGGATCGCTGTTCCATCCGTCTTTCGCGGCGGTGACGCTGGGCTTGATCCACGGGTCGCAGCCCGATCTGATGGTGCTCTGCCATCGGGCCGGCCGCGATCGCCTGTCCGGTCTTTCGACCTATCCCACGCCGTCCTTCACCAAGGCGATTCCGCTTTACGAGAACGTCGCGCAACTCACCAATCCGAAGGCCCGCGTGGTCGGCATATCGATCTCGACCTTCGATCTCGACGAGGCCGGGGCGCAGGCTGTGCTCGCCAAGGCCAGCGAGGAAACCGGCCTGCCGGCCTTCGATCCGATGCGCATGGGGCTCGATGCCTTCATCGAGACCCTGGATCTGGCCTGAACGACAAGAGGTCTCCGCCCGCTTCCCTCCCTACAAGAGGGAGGGAAGCCCCAAATTCGCTTCCACTAAAAGTCTGACTACAAAAGCAGAACCTTGACCGGCGTGCCGGCGGCGAGGGCGGGGCTTTGTTCGCTGTGCACGATCAGCGCATCGGCCTTGGCAAAAGAGGAAAGGTGCGCGCTGTCGGTTTCCGCGATGGGGGCAACACACATCGAGGTCTCGCCCTCGACAAGGCGCGCGCGGCGGAAATTGCGGCGGGGACCGTTGGGGCCGAGCGGGGCGGCAAGGGGCAGGGTCAGGAAATGCGGGCCGGGATCGGCGGCGCCGGCCAGGGCGAGAAGCGCCGGAACAAGAAGAATAGAGGCCGTGGTCAATGCCGAAACGGGATTGCCGGGCAGGCCGAAAATCAGCTTTTTTTCAAAATGGGCGAACAGCAAAGGCTTGCCGGGCTTAACGGCGATCCTCCAGAGATCGGGCGAAATGCCGAGTGCGGCGAGAACCGGGCGAATGAGGTCCTTGTCGCCAACGCTGGCGCCCCCGGTGGTAACGATGACGTCGGCATCGCTGTCGCGCGCCTTGCAAAGCGCGTGGCGCATCTGTTCAGCATCGTCACCGACAATACCGTGATCGGAAATCCTGTCCGCATGAGGCGCCAACAGCGAGGTGAGACCGGCGCCGATGGAGGCAACGATCTGGTCGGGGCCGGGCATCGTGCCGGGCGGCACCAACTCATCGCCGGTCGTGATGAGCGCAATGCGCGGCCGACGGAAAACGGGCAACTCGGCATGACCCGACGCGGCGGCAAGCGACAGCATGGCGGGCGTCAGGCGTGCGCCTTTTTCAAGTACAGTTCTTCCGGCGGAAAAATCATTGCCGCACAATCGAATGTTCTGGCCGGGCTCGGGAAGAGCGGAGAAACGGACCAGATCTCCGTCGCATTGCGCCATTTCCTGGATGATGACGGCATCCGCTCCCGCCGGAATCGGTGCGCCGGTGAAGATGCGCACCACTTCGCCCGGACCGATCGTTCCGGAAAAACCGGACCCGGCTTCGGACCGGCCGATCACCTTAAGGGGCACGCCGTCGACAACCTCTGAGCAGCTAACGGCATAACCGTCCATGGCGCTGGCGTCGAACGGCGGTTGGGTCAAACGGGATATGAGCGGTTCGGCCAGATAATGGCCGGCGGCACTGGCGAGCAAATGCCTTTCGACATCAAGCGGCGTTGCGGCGGCAAGAATGCGTGCCCTTGCATCGTCATAGCTGATCAGGTCAGACACGAGCAAAACTGCCGGATTTGCCGCCGGTCTTCTCCAGAAGCCGGACAGTGCTGATCGTCATGGCGCGATCGAGCGATTTGGCCATGTCGTAAAGCGTCAGGGCGGCGACGCTGACAGCGCTCAAGGCTTCCATTTCAACCCCGGTCGAGCCCACGGTTTCCGTCGTTGCAGTGATGGCGATGGACGTGTCGGACATAAGCGCGATATCGATCTCGACCCGGGTCAACGGAACGGGATGGCACAAGGGGATGAGATCGGCGGTCTTCTTGGCCGCCATGATGCCGGCGATACGCGCGGCGGCAAGGGCATCGCCCTTGCCGAGCATGCCGCCCATCAAGGTGGCGATGGCCTTGAGATTGGCGTTGAGAACAGCCTCGGCAACCGCGCGGCGGCGGGTTTGTGCTTTGTCTCCAATGTCGACCATGTGAGCCTCGCCCCGGTCGTTGAGATGGGTCGGCCGTTCCGATGCCATCAGACCTTGCCGGTCAGAAGTCGCCTCGTGGCCGCATAGACGTCATCGTTGCGCATCAGGCTTTCCCCGACCAGGAATGTGCCGATGCCGGCCTCCCGTTCGAGGCGCTTGATGTCGTCATGCCCGCCGATGCCGCTTTCGCTGAGCAAAAGGATATCGTCCGGAACGCCCACCGCCATGTTGATGGAGGTTTCGAGACGGGTTTCGAAGGTTCTGAGATTGCGGTTGTTGATGCCGATGAATTTGGCGCCGAGCGCCAAGGCGCGATCGAGTTCGATAAGGTCGTGGATCTCGACAAGGGCGTCCATATTCCACTCTGCCGCCGTTTCCATCAGATATCCGGCGGTTTCGTCATTGACGGCGGCCAAAATGATCAGGATGCAGTCGGCGCCCCAGGAGCGTGCCTCGACGACCTGATAGGTGTCGAACATGAAGTCCTTTCTGAGGACCGGCAGGCTGACGGCGGAGCGCGCTTCGACAAGAAAACGGCCGGAACCCTGAAAGGAGGGCTGGTCGGTCAGAACGCTGAGACAGGTGGCGCCGGCCCGTTCATAATCGCGGGCGATCTCGGCCGGATTGAAGTCGGGACGGATCAATCCCTTGGAAGGACTGGCCTTCTTGACTTCCGCGATCAGGGCGTACGCGCCGGCGGCCCTCTTTTTGACAAGGGCATCGCGAAACCCCCGGGTCGGGGTGGCGTCATGCGCCGCCGTGACGATCTCGTTCCAGGGTTTCTTTTGCTTTGCGGCGGCGATTTCCTCGCGCTTGTATTCGGCAATCCGGTTGAGGATGTCGGCCATTACGTCATTCCATTGGAGATGGTCACAAGGCGGTCGAGCGTTTCGCGGGCGGCGCCGGAATCGATCTGCGCGGCGGCGCGCTTGACGCCGGAAGCGAGATCGGTGTCCTTGCCCATGACGATGAAGGCGGCGCCGGCATTGAGGCAGACGACATCGCGATAGGGGCCGGGGGCGCCGTCGAACATGGCGCGCATGGCGGCGGCGTTGAAATCGGGATCGCCGCCCTTGAGGTCATCGAGCGGCACGCGCTTGAACCCGACATCTTCCGGTATGATCTCGAAACTCCTGAGATCGCCATCGGCGATGGACGCGACAAAGGTCGGGCCGGTCAAGGTGATCTCGTCGATGCCGTCGCCATAGACTACCCAGGCGGATTTGACCTGATTGGCGAGCAGGGCCGCGGCGACCGGCTCCACCCAGTCTCGGTCGTACACGCCAAACAGGAAGTGGCGGACATTGGCCGGGTTGGCCTGGGGTCCGAGCAGGTTGAACATGGTCCTGACGCCCATTTCCGCCCGGACCGGCCCGACATATTTCATGGCCGGGTGATGGGCGGGGGCGAACATGAAGCAAATGCCGGCCTCGTGAAGGCAGGTGGCGATCTGGTCCGGCGTGAGGTCGAGCTTGACGCCGAGGGATTCGAGCACTTGCGAGGCGCCGGATTTGGACGACAAGGCGCGGTTGCCGTGCTTGGCAACAGGAACGCCGGCCGAGGCGACGACAAGCGACGAGGCGGTCGAAATGTTGAGCGTCCCGGCACGATCGCCGCCGGTCCCGACGATATCGATGGCATCTTCCGAAATGGTGACCGGCACCATCTTTTCCTTGAGGATCGAAACGGCGGCGGCAATTTCACCGACGGTCTCGCCCTTGATGGCCATGCCCATGAGGAAAGCGCCGATCTGGGCCTGGGTCGCTTCCCCGCTCATGATTTGGCGCATGACGGCGCGCATGTCCTCGCCCGTCAGATCGTGGCCTTCGGCAATACGGCCAAGTGCCCCCTTGATATCCATGTCAGCTCCTTCGCAATCCTCAAAACCTCAACCGGCGCGGTTCGCGTTGAACGCGTGCGCGATGTCGAGGAAATTCTGCAAAATGGCGTGCCCGTTTTCCGATGCAATGCTCTCGGGATGAAACTGGACTCCGTGTACCGGAAATTGACGATGTTGCAAGCCCATGACGATGCCGTCGTCGGTCGTTGCCGTCACCTCCAGCACCTCAGGCATGGTTTCGGGGGCAACTGCCAGGGAATGATAACGCGTGGCCACGAAGCCGGATGCGATGTTTTTGAAAACGCCCTTGCCCTCGTGGTTGATCCGCGAGGTCTTGCCGTGCATGAGGGTCGGCGCCCGGACGACATCGCCGCCAAAGGCCTGTCCGATCGACTGCATGCCGAGGCACACCCCGAAGATCGGGATCGACGATCCTAGATCTGTGATCACATCGACGGTGATGCCGGCTTCGAGCGGCGTGCAGGGGCCGGGCGACAAAACGATGGCGTCGGGCCGGTTGCGGGCAATCTCTTCGGTGGTGGTCTTGTCGTTTCTGACCACGTCGAGCGTTGCGCCCAGATCGCCGAGATAGTGAACGAGATTGTAGGTGAAACTGTCGTAATTATCGATGACGAGCACGTTCATGGGGCGGGTTCCTGCCGGTTGGGACCTATTGCCCGATCCGGCCTTCACCGGCATAGCGTAGCGCCTCTTCGGCGGCACTGAAAAGGGCACGAGCCTTGTTTTCGCATTCGAGATATTCGAGGCGCGGCTGGCTGTCGGCGACGATTCCGGCCCCGGCCTGAACGTAGAGCTTGCCATTCGCCAGGATGGCGGTTCTCAGAACGATACAGGTATCGAGCGTGCCGTCGGCGCCGAAATACCCGACGCAGCCGCCATAGATGCCGCGTCGCGACTTTTCCAGTTCGTCGATGATTTCCATGGCCCGAACCTTGGGGGCCCCGGAAACCGTGCCGGCCGGAAAGCCTGCGCTCAACGCGTCGATGACCGTCTTGTCCGGCGCCAGCGTGCCGGTGACATTGGAGACGATGTGCATGACGTGCGAATAGTATTCGAGGAAGAACTTGTCGGTGACCTTGACCGTGCCGATGCGCGACACGCGGCCGACATCGTTGCGCCCCAGATCGAGCAGCATCAGGTGTTCGGACAGTTCCTTGGGATCGGCCATCAATTCGTCGGCCAGCGCCTTGTCCTCGCTCGGGCTGTTGCCGCGACGACGCGTGCCGGCGATCGGCCGGATGGTGACCGTCTTGTCCTTGTCGACGCGCACGAGGATTTCGGGGCTCGATCCGGCGACCGAGAAGCTGCCGAAATCGAGGAAATACATATAGGGCGAAGGATTGGTCCGCCTGAGCGCCCGGTAAAGCGACAGCGGCGGCAGGTCGAACTCGGCCGTGAAGCGTTGGGACAGCACCACCTGGAAGATGTCGCCGGCCCGGATGTACTCCTTGGCCGCTTCCACCATGGCGCCGTATTCTTCGGGCGTGGTGTTCGAGCGGATGGCGACCTTCTCGCTGGCGGGCGGGTTGACGGCGCGCTCGAGCGGCCGTTCGAGCCGAACCGAGGCATCGTCGATGCGGGCGAGGGCGGCTTCCCAGGCCTGACGGGCAGTAACCCCGTCGCGCGGATAGGCCGGTGCGGTCAGGTAGAGCTCGTCCCTGAGGATATCGAAGATCGCCAGAAGACCCGGCCGCATCAAAAGGGCATCGGGCTGGCCCATCTCGTCGGGATTTGCGTCGGGCAGAACTTCCATCTGCCGGACCATGTCATAGCCGAGATAGCCCCACATGCCGGCGGAGTTGGGCGGTAAACCTTCGGGAATATCGGCCTGCGATTCGTCGATCAGCGCCTTGAGGGCATCGAGCGGGGCGGCGTCGATGGTCTCGAAAGCGTCCGGATCGGCCTGAACGCGCCGGTTCACCGACGGAACGCCCTTGACCACGCGGAAAAGCAGATCGGGATCCGTTCCGATCATCGAATAGCGCGACTTGGCGTTGCCGCCGACGACCGATTCGAGCAGGAAAGTATGGGTGCGCCCGTCGGCGAGCTTGAGATAGGTGCCTACGGGCGTGTCGAGATCGGCGACGACGCGACGCCAGACGATCTGGGCTTGTCCGGCATCGTATCCTCGCGCGAAGGTTTCAAAGTCGACGACCTCACCCATTTTCCCCCGTTTTACCCCGTTATTTACTGTTCAGACCGATCTGCTGGGCCAGCGTGTTCTGGGCGATCCGCATGCCGGAATCGCTGCGCAGGCCCGCGACGAAGGCACTATAGATGTCGTTGCGCCATCCACTGGCGACATAGTCCTTGGCCTGCTGCGATGGCGTGCTGCTGGGCGGCGTGACACTGGCCACGGAGAACACGACGTAGTTGCCGCTGGCGTTGCGGGCCGCGCCAATCGTGTCGACCGGTCCATCGAATGCGGCCGAAGCGATGCTGTTGTCGATCTCCGAATTGGCAAGGCCGTTGCGCGAGAACGCTTCGGACGGGACGGCGAAGGTCCCGCGGCTGGTGGCGGCGAGATCGAACGGCATGCCGCCCTTGATCGCGGTGACATCGTCGTCGGCCGCCGCCTGCAGGATCGCATCGGTCCGTGCGGCCAGCATGGTCGATTTGATCGTGTCGCGCACTTCATCGAGTGTCTGGTCGCGAGCATCCTCGACATTTTCCAGATCGAACCAGACGCTGAGGTTGGACGCCAGCGTGATCGAGGGGGCGAGGGTGCCCATTTCGGTCGAAAAGACCGTCGAGGCGACGCGTGCGTCGGACTCGGCGGGGATGGCCGGAATGGCCGAAAGCTCGCTGCCAGCGCTGGTCAGTTTCACTTCCGTAACGTCGAGACCGAAGCGCGAGGCGATTTCGTCGAGCGGCCGGAACGCGGCGCGCAGCTCCTCGATCTGGTCGAGAACGTCGGCGAACGTGTTCTTGGCGGCCTTCTCCGTCAAGGACTGGGTGATCGCGTCCTTGACCTCGTCGAGAGATTTGGTGTGCGCCGGATTGACCTTGGAAACCTCGATGGCACGGTTGCCGATGACGCCGGGCACAATGGCATATCCGCCTTCGGCAAGCGTGAACGCAGTGTCGACCAGGGTCTGGTCGGTGATGTCGTCGCGACTGAGCGTGCCGAGTTCGCTGGCGCTGAGGCCGGTTTCGGCGACCATGTCGTCAAAGCTCTTGCCATCCGCGAGGCCCTTTTCGAAAAGCGCCTTGTTTTCGTCGTTGAGGATGACCTGACGGATCGTCCGGGTTTCTGCAACCGCGTAGCTGTCCTTATTCTTTTCATATTCGGCCGCGACCGCGTCGTCGCTGACACTGATCGTCTTGGCCAGGGAAGCGATGTCCAGCACCATGAACTTGGCAGTACGCGTCGGTGCGGTACGGAAGCTTTGCTGATTGTCCTTGAGATAGGCCGCCATTTCCTCTTCGGTGGGCTCGGCCGGCGTGGTGACATTGACCGGGCGCAGGACGTAATAGGAAATGGTGCGGCGATCGCCGGAATAGCGGTTGATGATGTCAAGCATGGTTTCGGGCAAAACGACATCGGACAGCGTTGTCGAAACGATCTGCTGGCGATTGATCTGCTCGCGCATCACCTTGAGATATTCGGTCTCGGTGTAGCCGGCCGATTGCAGGGCGCGCTGGAAAATGGCCCTGTCGAACGTGCCATCGACACCGGCAAAGGCCGTGGTGCCGCGCAAGATCGTGGCGAGCTGATCGTCGGAGGCGCCAAGTCCCATGCGCGAACCGAGCGCGTCGAGAGCGGCGCTGGCGGCCAGCGAGTTGAGCACGCTCATCGGGATGCCCATGGCGACGGCCTGTTCCGATGTCGGAACGGCGCCCTGGCTTTGTGCAATGGCGTTGAGCTGGTTGGAATAGGCGCGCTGGAAATCGCGGATCGTGATCTCCTGATCCCCCACCTTGGCGATGGTGTTGGAGCCGATCGACGTCAGAACGCCGGAGATACCGAAACCGGCCAACCCGACGAGCAGAAAAGCCATCAGGATCTTGCCGGGGATGGACGAGCCAAGTTTACGCAGACTGTCGAGCATGAAAGAACTTCCCAAAGGGACAATAGCGCTTGCGGCGCGGCGGCGGCGGATATTAGACAGGGTTATCCGGATGCCGCAAGGTGCCGGACGTGGGTATGACAATCCGCCGGCGAGCGCAAGGGTGAGCCGGATAAAGGAGTATTACAATGCGCAGACGTCTTATCGCCGGAAACTGGAAAATGAACGGGCTTGCGGCCGAAACCGCCGTGATCGATGCCATCGCGGCCGGAATCGGTTCCGGCGGTGCTTCCGACCCCGAATGCCTGATCTGTCCGCCGGCAACGATTCTCGGAGCCGCGAAGGCCACCGTCGGTGCCAGGCCGCTCGCTCTTGGCGCGCAGGATTGCCATACGGCTGAAAAGGGCGCCCATACCGGCGACCTCAGCGTTGCCATGCTCGCCGAGGCCGGTGCGTCCTACATTGTTGTCGGGCATTCCGAACGTCGGGCCGATCACGGCGAAACCGACGCCATCGTCAAGGCCAAGGCCGAAGCGGTTCTGGCGGGGGGTCTGAGCCCGATCATCTGCATCGGTGAAACGCTCAAGCAACGCGAAGCCGGCGAAACTCTCAAGGTGATCGCAACCCAGATGGCCGGTTCGGTTCCCTCGGTGACGCCCGCGGGCCGCATCGTCATCGCCTATGAGCCCGTCTGGGCCATCGGCACCGGCCTGACGCCGAACAACGAACAGATCGCCGAAGTGCACACCGCCATTCGCGGGCATCTGAAGGCCCAGTTCGGCGCCGGCGCCGACGAAATCCGCATCCTTTACGGCGGTTCGCTCAATCCGAAGAATGCCGACGAAATTCTGCCCGTTGCCGATGTCGACGGCGGATTGATCGGCGGCGCGTCCCTCAAGGCCGACAGCTTCCTGTCGATCGTCGCGTCGGCGAAAAAGCTGGGCTGAGTCCGAAGCACGTACCAATTGCTGTGTCGCCCCGGGACTTGATCCCGGGGACCACTCGCGGAGCAGCTTGCTCGGTTCTCGCCGAGCAGCTTGCTCGGTTGTTGTCGGTTCCTCGCTCTCAAGCGAGCATTTGGGCGCTGACTTTTTAAAAAAAGTAAGCTGCGGCGTGTGGCAGAGGCGAGTGGATCCCGGTGTCGAGCACCGGGATGACTCGGAGAGCGTGGCGCGAAAGAGTCATGCGCGTGCATTGGCTTGCGTGCAGCTGGATTCCCGATCAGGTCGGGAATGACGAGGGCAATATGGGGGCTTTCACCCGGCCCATCCCTCCAGCACGTTCTCGATAGAATAGGCATCCGCTTCGTCTTCGCTCAGCGTGCGCCGGCGGGCCGATGGCTGGCCGGCGCCCGGTCCCGTGCTGGCGAATTCATAAAAGCGAGCGTCTTCCGGTTCGAGCACGGCCTGTCCGCCGCCCTTTTTGTTGTAGCTCATCGGATGCCAGCCTTCGGAAACGATATGGGCATCCATCCAGCACTTGAGATAGGCGCAGGCGCCGACATGGTCGGGAGAGCCGTAAAAACCGTCCGCAAACTGGGTGGTCCGGCGCCAGGGTCGGCCGAGCGCAACGCTTTTGTCTGCAACGCCGGGGGCTCGTTCCAGCCGGCACTGGCTGAAAACAAGGCCGTGTTCCTGATGGATGTCGGTATTGGGCGCGGCAATGAAGCCGGCGACGTCCCGGCCGGGTCTTTGACGGGAGAGTATGATCGACCGGTCGAAACAGGCCCGGCCCGGCCCGAAGATGAAGTCGACATTCCCTTCGATTCGGCAGTGACGGAAAAGCGCGCGCCCGGCGGCGACGTAAAGCGTATCCTGATGGCTTTCGAGGCGAACGCGTTCCAGAACGGTCCGGTCGGCATCGCCTTCGATGGCAAGGGCCACCGCCTGCGCGCCGTGATGACCTACCTTTTTGTCGCCGTTCCTATCCGGCAGGTCGTCCACATAGGCGTAGTCGTTGGAAATGGTCAGGGCCTCGGCTCTGAAACCGGGGGCGACGACCTTCAGCGTCGCCGTCTCGAACGTGCCGATCGGCGCGCCATCCGGCCCGGCAAGACCGGCATGGCGGCAAAAGACCAGGCGGGACCGGTCCATTCCCATACCGATCAGGTGCACGTTCGGCCTGTCGACAGTGACGCGTTCGCGCCACGCGCCGGGATCGAGACGGATGCGGAAGGGCAGGGTGCCGTTCACCGGCGCGGCGGCGAGGGCGGTGGCGAGATCGGCATAGACCGGGATATCGGTCGTCTGCGGCGTTTTGGACACCAATGCATCGAAATCAACTCCGCCGCCAGAACGTGCATGACCGCGTAAATCCGTATCTGGCGGAGGTTCTTTCGCATTGCCGTCCATGACGGGACCTTTCATGTTCAAACGCACCTGTGCCGGATTGTGCGCCTATTGCCCTAAAAAGTCCGCAAGCCTCTGGCAATGGGCACGGGTTTGCTCTAGAACCCCGCACGTGTTCGGCCTGACGGAAGTGTGTCATGGATACTGTACTGCTCGTTGCCTACCTGCTGATCGTTGTCGCGATGATCGCTGTGATCCTGATCCAGCGCTCCGAAGGCGGCGGGCTCGGCATGGGTGGCGGCACCAACGGCTTCATGACGGCGCGTGGCTCGGCCAACGTGCTGACGCGGACGACGGCCATTCTCGCAGCCCTGTTTTTCGTGCTTGCCATCGCCCTGACGGTGATCAAGAGCGTCGAACCCGGTTCGACCGCCATTCTCGATAACGCGGCGCTGACCCAGACGACGGAACCCGCCGCGGATGCGACGGCGCCCGACAATGTGCTCGACGCGCTCAATCAGGTGCAGGAACAAAGGAGCGGCGAATCGTCGCCGGCCGACAGCTCGGCCGCCTCCTCTGCGACGGACACGACAAACTCTGCCCCAGCCGTGGATTCCCCGGCACTGGCGGTACCGGAGGCGCCGGCGACGACCGACACCACCGGCAACTGATGCCACGGAGTGGAAAAGACGGACAAGGGGATGGCAACATCCCCTTTTCTTTGTTGGAGAAAGAAATGAGCGTCCGAATCGCCGAATCGGATGTAAGGTAAGGGTCCATGGCTCGGTACATCTTCATCACCGGAGGCGTGGTTTCCTCCCTCGGAAAAGGTCTGGCTTCAGCGGCGCTCGGCGCCGTACTGCAGGCGCGCGGCTACAAGGTGCGCCTCAGAAAGCTCGACCCCTATCTCAACGTCGACCCCGGCACGATGTCGCCGACCCAGCACGGAGAGGTTTTCGTCACCGACGACGGCGCCGAAACCGATCTCGATCTCGGCCATTACGAGCGCTTCACCGGCCGGTCGGCCAACCAGCGCGACAACGTCACGACGGGGCGCATCTATTCCGACATCATCGCCAAGGAGCGACGGGGTGACTATCTCGGCGGCACGGTGCAGGTCATTCCGCACGTCACCAACGAGATCAAGGATTTCATCGTCGACGGCAACGAGGATTATGATTTCGTCCTCAACGAGATCGGCGGCACCGTCGGCGACATCGAAGGGTTGCCGTTCTTCGAGGCCATCCGCCAGCTCGGCAACGAACTGCCGCGCGGCACGGCGCTCTACATACACCTAACCCTGATGCCCTTCATCCCGAGCGCCGGCGAATTAAAGACCAAGCCGACCCAGCACTCGGTAAAGGAACTGCGCTCGATCGGCATTTCGCCCGACATCCTTCTGGTGCGTTGCGACCGGCCGATTCCGATGGGCGAACGCAAGAAGCTGTCGCTGTTCTGCAACGTCCGCGAAAGCGCCGTCATCCAGGCGCTCGACGTCTCCTCGATCTACGACGTGCCGATGGCCTATCACAAGCAGGGCCTCGACGACGAAGTTCTGGCCGCGTTCGGCATCACCGATGCGCCCCAGCCGGACATGTCGAAATGGCAGGAGATTTCGGAGCGCATCCACAATCCCGAGGGCGAGGTCAACATCGCCATCGTCGGCAAGTATACCGGCCTCAAGGACGCCTATAAGTCGCTCAACGAAGCGCTGGTGCATGGCGGCATCGCCAACAAGGTCAAGGTCAACATCAAGTGGATCGACAGCGAGATTTTCGAGCATGACGATCCCGGTCCCTATCTCGAGGGCGTACACGGCATCATCGTGCCGGGCGGCTTCGGCGCCCGCGGCACGGACGGCAAGATCAACGCCGCCCAATACGCGCGGCTGAGGCAGGTTCCCTATCTCGGTATCTGTTTTGGCATGCAAATGGCGGTAATCGAGGCGGCGCGCAACATGGCCGGCATCAAAAACGCCAACTCCACCGAATTCGGCCCGGCCAAGGAACCGATCGTCGGGTTGATGACCGAATGGGTGAAGGGCAACCAGAAGCAGGAACGCACCGAAACGACCGATCTCGGCGGCACCATGCGTCTCGGCGCCTATCCGGCCCAGCTCGCCAAGGGCTCCCGCGTCGCCGACATCTACGGCACCACCCGCATTTCCGAGCGCCATCGCCACCGCTACGAAGTCAACATGGCCTATCGCAAGGTGCTGGAAAAGAACGGGCTCCTGTTCTCCGGCATGTCGCCCGACGGCGAGCTGCCCGAAATCGTTGAACGCACCGACCACCCCTGGTTCATCGGCGTGCAGTTCCACCCGGAACTGAAATCGCGCCCCTTCGAGCCGCACCCGCTCTTCGCCAGCTTCGTCCACGCGGCTCTGGAGCAGAGCCGGCTGGTATAGCGGATACGGAATCACTTTTCAGTGCGGTTGATCAGGGTAGACTGGTTGGGCCGCTTTGCGTTGCCTATGGTTCCGTTTCGAACCAGATGCGAAAGGGATCTTTGTGTCGTCGCTTTCCGATTTTTCCGCAACCCGCTTGGTCGGTGGCGACCTCGTCGCGTTGTCCGACTATGTTGGCAAACTCGTGCTCATCGTCAACGTGGCGAGCAAATGCGGGCTGACGCCGCAATATGAAGGGCTGGAAAAGCTCTATGAGGATTATGGTCCAAAGGGACTGGCCGTCATCGGCTTCCCCTGCAACCAGTTCCTGGGGCAGGAGCCGGGCAGTGCCGACGAGATCGCCACATTCTGCACGTCGACCTATGGCGTCACTTTCCCGATGATGGGCAAGATCGCCGTCAACGGCCGGCACGCCGATCCGCTTTATAAATGGCTCAAAGCAGAAACGCCCGGATCGAACGGCAAGCGGATCGAATGGAATTTCGCCAAGTTCCTCGTCGGCCGCGACGGCATGCCGGTCAAGCGCTTCGGTTCGCGCACGCCGCCTGAAGAGCTTCGGGCTGATATCGAGGCGCTGCTCTGAGCATGGCGGAGATCGTCAATCTGCGACAGGCCCGCAAGCACAAGGCCCGGGCCGAAAAGGAAAAGACCGCCGAGGCTAACCGGCTGGCCTTTGGGCGGACCAAAGCCGAAAAGCAGACGACCAGACTGGAAAAGGCACGGGCCGAAAAATCACTCGACGCGCACAGGCGCGACGAGGAGGACTAAGCCCGCAAGTTCCGGACACGAGGGGCCACAAACGCTCTGTCATTCCCGATCAGGTCGCGGATGACACCGAAGTGTTTGGCAGGTCGCGATGATGCGGCATTGGCTGTTGTGTGGTGCGTTTCCCGGAAGACGTCCCCCGGGAAAGCCCCTACAGCACGAATTTCGAAAGATCGGTGTCGCCGGCCAGCGAACCGACCTTCTGACGCACGAAATCGCCGTCGATGCGGATGGATTCGCCCGCCTTGTCAGGCGCTTCGAAGGAAATGTCCTCGACCAGCCGCTCCATCACCGTTTGCAGGCGCCGCGCGCCGATGTTCTCGACGCTCGAATTGACCGCCACCGCCGCGTCGGCAACGGCCTCGACCGCATCCGGGGTGAATTCGAGTTTGACGCCCTCTGTTTCGAGTAAGGCCACGTACTGCTTGATCAGCGATACGTCGGTGTCGTTGAGGATGCAGATGAAGTCCTCGCGCGTCAGGGCATGCAGCTCGACCCGGATCGGCAAGCGCCCCTGCAGCTCGGGCAGAAGGTCCGACGGTTTGGCGACGTGGAAGGCGCCCGAGGCGATGAACAGAATGTGATCGGTCTGCACCGGTCCATATTTGGTCGAAACGGTCGTGCCCTCGATCAAAGGCAGCAGGTCGCGCTGCACGCCTTCGCGGGAAACATCGCCGCCGCCACGGTTTTCACTCAGCGTGATCTTGTCGATCTCGTCGAGAAAGACGATGCCGTGGTTTTCGACCAGCGAAACGGCTTCGGCCTTGATCTGCTCCTGATCGAGCAACTTGTCGGCTTCCTCGGTGATCAGTTGAGTGTAGCTATCCTTGACGGACATCCGTTTCTTGACGCCCTTGCCGCCGGAAAAGGCCTTCCCGAACATGTCGGAAAGATTGATCATGCCGACATTGCCGCCGCCGCCGAGGCCGGGAATCTCGAAAACGCCGGGCATTTGTGGCGCGATCTCGACCTCGATTTCCTTGTCGTCGAGTTCGTTGGTCCTCAGGCGCCGGCGGAAGTTTTCACGCGTCGAGGGGGTCGCGGAGGTGCCGACCAGCGCATCGAGCACGCGTTCCTCGGCATTGAGATGGGCCTTGGCCTGGACCTCACCGCGCCGCCTGTCGCGCAACAGGGCGATGCCCGCCTCGACCAGGTCGCGGATGATCTGTTCGACGTCGCGGCCGACATAGCCGACCTCGGTGAATTTGGTCGCCTCGACCTTGACGAAGGGCGCCTGCGCCAACCGCGCCAGACGTCGCGAGATCTCGGTCTTGCCGACGCCGGTCGGCCCGATCATCAAAATGTTCTTGGGCGTGATCTCGCGGCGCAGATCCTCGGGCAGTTGCTGGCGGCGCCAGCGGTTCCTGAGGGCGATGGCGACGGCGCGCTTGGCATCGTGCTGGCCGACAATGTAGCGATCGAGTTCGGAGACGATCTCGCGCGGGGAGAAATTGGTTTCACTCATTGATTGTTGTCCTTGTCGAGAAAGCACACCATTTCGTGCTCATCGATGAAGTTCCCCCCGACGAAAAGGCTGCGCGGTCTGGTTCCACAAATGCTGAAACCGGCGCGCTGGTAAAGGCGCTTGGCCGGGATGTTGTTCGTCCCCACGCCCAGGTGAACCTGCAACACCCGTCCCCGCGCATAGGCGAGCACGGTGTTGACCAGCGCCCAGGAAAGACCGGTGCCGCGCGCTTCGGGCGCGACGTAAAGGCCGACAAGCCAGCCGATATGGCAGGTCTTTGCCGGCTTTTCCGGTTCGAAAGCGACGGAGCCGACAAGAGCTTCGCCGTCGAACGCGCCGAAATAGATACGGTCGCCGGACAGCGCCGCACGCAGACTTTCATCGGAACGGGCGGATGCTTCCTCAACGGAATCGCCGAAGGCTTCCGGCGCGTTCTCAAGCATGGCGAGCCGGAAGGCGCGGTAAATCCCGGCGTCCTCCGGTCCGAGCCGGCGGATGGCAAAATTCATCTGTCGGCGTCCAGGCTTTCGAGCGTCACCTGATCGTTGGTGTAAACGCAGATCCTGGCGGCGATCCCCATGGCGATGCGGGCGATTTCCTCGGCGCTTTTGTCGCTGTCGGACAGGGCCAGCGCGGCGGAAAGGGCATAATTGCCGCCCGAACCGATGGCGGTCATGCCGTCATCCGGACTCAGAACGTCGCCCGTACCGGTCAGGACCAACGTGTCGGTCTTGTCGGCGACGATCATCATGGCTTCGAGCTTGCGCAGGTAGCGGTCGGTCCGCCAGTCCTTGGCCAGCTCGACGCAGGCGCGCATCAACTGTTCGGGATATTGCTCGAGCTTGGTTTCCAGCCGCTCGAACAGGGTGAAGGCGTCGGCAGTCGCGCCGGCGAACCCGGAGATCACCTTGCCGCCGGCCAGTCGCCTGACCTTCTTGGCGGTGTGTTTGATGACGACGGCATTGCCGAGCGTCACCTGTCCATCGCCGGCAATCACCACCTTGCCGCCTTTGCGGACAGAAACGATCGTGGTGCCGTGCCAGCCGGGAAATTCAGTCGTATCATTGGCCATTCATAAAACCTCTCACCCGGCAGATAGAACCTTGGCGCAAAAAAACAAGTCTTTCGGGTGCCAATCGCCGGTTGGAAAATCCGTGTTCGGCGATTCCAGGAAGTGCGAAACCGGCAATCTCTGCTTCGATCGTGACGAGAAGATGGGCGGCTGTGTCGCATTTTCCTTATCGGCATTCGCGCCAAACATAGAGTATGAAGGCTGTGTAAAGCCCTGACGACCCGACACGCATTGATGGCCCGGATGGCGCGGCGCTTGAAGCCGTAAACAAGCTCTGGTTCAGCGCACCCCAATGCGGACGGATTGACTGTCCTCGACTGTTACCTTCTGAATCCTAACCCATCGAGTCTCATGAAATATGTCGATCCTTCTTGCGGAATTGCGGTAGCCGACGCGATCGCTCCGCGTCCCCGTCCGTTTTTTTCGCCACGGCTGTTTGCGCGTAAACCGAATCCCGATGCGCCCGATTATCTGGATACCTATTACTGGTGGGCTTATGTCGAGCCGCGCGCCATCTGGTTCTGGGAACGCGACTGGCTGATCAATCTCGTTCTTTTCGGCAATTACAAAAAACTCGGCGCCGCCGCTCTTGAGGCGATGGGCGACGATCTCCAAGGCAAAACGCTCAAGATTTCCTGCTGTTACGGAAAACTGACGCCGAACCTGACGAAAAAGGTAATGGCCAGCGGCGGCACGCTTGAAGTTGTCGACGTGATGCCGGCCCAGATCAACAACCTCAAGTCCAAGCTGCCGGCCGATGCCCCCGTCACGACGCGCCAGATGAACGCCTGCGCGCTCGATTATCCCGATGAGTCCCAGGACCGCACGCTTCTGTTTTTCCTTTTGCACGAATTGCCGCCCGAAAGTCGCAGGCAGGCGTTCAGCGAAGCCATGCGCGTGCTCAAGCCGGGCGGCAAGCTGGTGGTGGTCGATTACGGCAAACCCAAGCGCTGGAACCCGATGCGCTTCTGCATCCTGCCGTTCCTCGGCTGGCTCGAACCCTTTGCCATCGCGCTCTGGCGTACGGAGCTGACCGATCTGCTGGCGGACCAGATGAAGGGGTGCACCTTGACGCAGAAATCCTTCTTCGGCGGGCTCTATCAGAGCCTTGCCATCACGAAGCCGAAATAGCGATGTGAGGGGTGCCGCGGTTTTATTGGTCGCGCTGCCGAACCGGAAAAGTCTCGTGCACTTTTCCTGGCAACGCTCCGGTAGCCTTTGCACTCTAGACTGAAAAGCCTATAACCCGCCCGTTTTCTCATGAGGCCGGACATGCGCGTTGCCGAAATTTCCCGCAAGACCAACGAAACCGACATCAAGGTGTCTGTCGATCTCGACGGGTCGGGCAAGCACGACATCCAGACCGGTATCGGTTTTCTCGATCACATGCTCGATCAGTTGTCGCGGCATTCGCTGATCGACATTACCCTGAGGGCCAAGGGCGATCTGCATATCGATTTCCACCATACGGCCGAGGATGTCGGTATCGCGCTCGGCAGCGCCATCAAACAGGCGCTCGGCGACAAGAAGGGCATCACCCGCTATGCCAGCGCCGACCTGCCAATGGACGGGACCTTGTCGCGGGTGGCACTCGACGTCTCCGGGCGGCCGTTCCTCGTCTGGAAGGTCGCCTTCACCGCCGACAAGATCGGCGAGATGGACACGGAACTCTTCCGCGAGTGGTTCCAGGCTTTTGCCATGAATGCCGGTATCACGCTTCATGCCGAGTGCCTTTACGGCGACAACAACCACCATATCGCCGAAAGCCTGTTCAAGGCGCTGGCCCGCGCCCTCGGCCAGGCCGTTGCCATCGATCCACGCCTCGGTGACGCCATCCCCTCGACCAAGGGCGTGTTGTAGGCGTCTTTACGAACAAAGAGTTATCTCAAGTTGGTCCTTATTCCCTCCCCATCGAGGGGAGGGAGAAGAGGTTTCCTACTGGAATGCCGTTTCGGCAAAGCTCCTGAGCTTGCGTGAATGCAACCGTTCCGGCGGCTGGCTTCTCAGGATTTCCATGGCCTTGATGCCAATCTGCAGGTGGCGGTTGACCTGTGTGCGATAGAACTCCGAGGCCATGCCGGGCAGCTTGATTTCGCCGTGCAACGGCTTGTCGGATACGCATAAAAGCGTGCCGTAGGGCACGCGGAAGCGGAAACCGTTGGCGGCGATGGTCGCCGATTCCATGTCGAGCGCGACGGCGCGCGACTGGCTCAGGCGTTCGACGATCTCGTTCTGGTCCCGCAACTCCCAGTTGCGATTGTCGAAAGTGGCCACCGTGCCGGTGCGCATGATGCGCTTGACGTCGACGCCCTTCAAACCGGAGATCTCGGCCACCGCCTGTTCGAGCGCTACCTGGATTTCGGCCAGAGCCGGGATGGGAACCGACAGCGGCAGATCGGCATCGAGTACGTGATCCTCGCGTACATAGGCATGGGCGAGCACGTAATCGCCGAGTTCCTGCGAATTTCTGAGACCGGCGCAATGGCCGAGCATCATCCAGGCATGCGGCCTTAGAACCGCGATGTGGTCGGTGATGGTCTTGGCGTTGGACGGGCCGATGCCGATATTGACCATGGTAATGCCGCGATTGCCATCGGCGACAAGGTGGTAGGTCGGCATCTGGGGATCGCGCGTGGGCGGGGTTCCCGTGGTGCCGCCGCCCAGTCGGGCGTTCTTCGTCACAACATTGCCCGGCCCGACAAAGGCCGTGTAGTCGGGGTGGCCCGCTTCCATGTATTGCTTGGCGAGCCGACAGAACTCCTCGATATAGAACTGATAATTGGTGAAAATCACGAAGTTCTGGAAATATTCGGGTTCGGTCGCGGTGTAATGGGTCAGCCGATAAAGCGAATAATCGATACGTGGCGCCGTGAACACCGCCAGCGGATAGGGGCCGCCCTGATCCGGGATGAGGGTGCCGTTGGCAATCTCGTCGTCGGTATTGGTCAGGTCGGGGACGTCGAAAATATCCCGAAGCGGCACGTTCATCGCGTTCACCGCCCCGCCGCTCAGGCGTTCGGTGGGATGGAAGGTGAAGTGGAGCGGAATGGGGGTGTCGCTCTCGCCGATTTCGATCTCGGTGTCGTAATGGCTGAGGATCAGGCCGAACTGCTCGATCAGGTAGTTGCGGAACAACGAAGGCGCCGTCAGCGTGGTCCGGTAAAGCCCGGGGCTATGCAGGAACCCGTAGGGCAGGTGGGAGTCGACACGCTGAAAGCTGGTCGATTCCACCCGTACCTCCGGATAGGAGGCGCGAACATGGCCATGCGGCGCCGCGCCGTTGAGCAGGTCGAACAGATGCTGGCGGATGAAACTGGTATTGCGCTTGTAGATTTCGGCCACATATTCCCAGGCGGACTCGGGCTTGTCGAAGCGGCGAGTGGGAAGCGGCTCGGGAATGATCATATCCATGGGCGTAACTTTCTCAGCGAGGGTGCACTGGCTTGCCAGCTTCTGCGACAGAGCGCAACAGGCACCCGGTGCTGATGCGTTTCGATCACCATTGAGTGAAGGTCCTTGTCTGGCCCGTTTCGGCTCCTACCTGAAAGGATGACGTTCGGCCCATAACGGTCACTGCCCAGACCGGGGCGAACGGTATGCGGTCGACATCTTCTGAGTTAGCCCTCAACTCGCCGACCGGAACAAACGGCCGCAGCGTCATCCCCCGGACGCTGCGGCTTTTCTTTTGCGCAACCGGAAACTACTTGGTTTTACAAAAATAACCGACCGGTCTTGTCGAGACAACAAGCCATTCCCACCTATTGACTGCAAATACGGCCGGCATTGCCGGTCGATCGAAAGCTGACCCAAGGAGGCCAGAAATGCGTGACGAAGACGATCACAAGGACCAGTGGCAGACCTTCTCCGAAGAGGTGGAAATCGCCGGTCAGCACCTCGTCGAAGAGGTGACCCGGCTGATTGCCGAAGGCAACGTGCGCAAGGTGCGCATCCGTTCGCAGAACGACGATATCGTGCTCGAAGTTCCGTTGACCGCAACCGCCGTCATCGGCGGTGTCGTCGTGCTGACAGCGCCCTGGCTCGCCATCCTCGGCGCCCTGGCCGGGCTTCTGGTCAAGGTGCGCCTGGAAGTGGTGCGCGAAGAAAAGCATGACGCCGGGCCCGAAGACGATGACGACGATACGCCCAACGAGGTCTAGACAACTCCTATTCCGCGGGTGGCGTTTACATATGCCGCCCGCTTTCCTAGACTTTTCCCATCGCCGAAACGCCTGAGGACGTTTCAGATGTGAAGTGCTGACGGGCCTGAAGAGCCGCTGTCGGCGAAGCTTAATTCTTTCAGAAAAATCAACGATATGACGCAGGCCAAAGCCGGCGATACCGTGCGTATCCGCTATACGGGTACCTTGAGTGATGGAACGCAGTTCGATTCGAATGCCGATGGCGATCCTTTGCAGTTCACTCTGGGGTCCGGACAAATTATCCCGGGACTCGACGCGGGCATTACCGGCATGGAAGTGGGCGAAAACGCCGTGGTTTCCATTGCCTTTGCCGATGCCTACGGTCCCCACGATCCGGGCAAGATCCAGAAAGTGCCGCGCGACAGGATCCCGGCCGAGATCGATCTTCAGACCGGCATGACGCTTGGGGCCCGCACCGAATCCGGGCAGCAGCTCACCTTTACCGTTATCGAGATCAGCGACACCGACGTCACCATCGACGCCAACCATCCGCTGGCGGGCAAGGACCTGACCTTCGCGGTCGAACTGGTGGAGATCGTGTAAGGGGGCGACACCCGAACATTCTGCTCGTCATTCCCGACCTGGTCGGGGATCCAGTTACGCACGGGTCTCCGCGCGTGAAAGGAGTCTTCTGCTCAGCAGACGTCTCACGCTGGGTTCCCAGGCAAGTTGGGAATGACGAAGCAGATGTGGCGGCGTTGCGATTATCCGGCCCCGCGCTTTCACAAAGAAAAGCGGTTGGGCATAGCGCGATCACGCCTTCAGCCACGCCTCCAGCGCCGCGAGTGCCCGCGAGGTAATGGCCAGCTTCTTGGCCTCGGCCTTGTCCTTGCCGCGCCAGCGTTTGATGCCTTCCGGTTTTGTGAGCGTCACCGGCGGGAACAGGCCGAAATTGACGTTCATCGGCTGGAAACTCCTCAGCGTCGCCGTTTCGTCGTTGAGATGGCCACCGGTGATGTGGCCGATCAGAGCGCCGAACGCCGTTTCCGGTGGCGGCAGGATGGCGGCGCGTCCCTGCCGTTCGGCGGCGGCAAAACGCCCGGCCATGAGACCGATGGCCGTCGATTCGACATAGCCCTCGACACCGGTGATCTGGCCGGCAAAGCGAAGGCGCGGTTCAGCTTTGAGTTTAAGATCGGGCCGCAACACTTTCGGTGAGTTGAGGAACGTATTGTGATGCAACCCGCCAAGCCGGGCGAATTCGGCATGTTCGAGACCGGGGATCATCCGCAAAGTCTCGGTCTGGCCGCCATATTTCATCTTGGTCTGGAACCCGACGATGTTCCATAGCGTGCCGAGCGCATTATCCTGACGTAACTGCACCACGGCATAAGGCGGCGTGTCCGGATCGCGCGGATTGGTCAGTCCGACCGGCTTCATCGGCCCGAACCGCAAGGTGTCGCGTCCGCGCGCCGCCATTTCCTCGATGGGCAGGCAGCCATCGAAATACGGCACCTTCTCCCACGCGTGGAAGGCGTGTTTTTCGGCCGAAAGCAGAGCGTCGATAAAACGCGCGTACTCCGCTTCATTCATCGGACAGTTGAGATAGTCGGCACCGGTGCCGGACGGTCCGGGCTTGTCATAGCGCGACTGGGCCCAGACGATGTTGCGGTCGATTGAGTCGCCGTAAACGATCGGCGCGATGGCATCGAAAAAGGCGAGGGACTCCTCTCCCGTCACCGACTGGATCGCCCGGGCCAGCGGTTCGGAGGTCAAAGGACCGGTGGCGATAATGACCTCGCCCCATTCCTCGGGCGGCAGACCGGTGATCTCGCCACGTTCGACGGTGATGAGAGGATGCGAAACGATCGCCTCGGTGACGGCGGCCGAGAAGCCGACTCGATCCACGGCCAACGCGCCGCCGGCGGGCAAGGCATGGCGATCCGCAACACTCATGATCAGCGATCCGGCGCGCCGCAGCTCCTCGTGCAACAGCCCGACGGCATTGCGGTCGCGGTCGTCGGACCGGAAACTGTTGGAACACACGAGTTCGGCCAGCCCATCGGTGACATGGGCCGGCGAACTGTTGGTCGGGCGCATTTCATGCAGGATGACGGGCACGCCACGGTTAGCCACCTGCCAGGCGGCTTCCGAGCCGGCGAGACCGCCGCCGATCACGTGAACAGACGAAGGGACTGGATTTGACATGCGTGGCTGTTATCAAGAGGCGTGCGATCGCGCAATCGGGAGATGGTGATGCAGAAGCTGGTTTTATGGGGCCGCAACAGTTCGGCGAATGTGCAGAAAGTCATCTGGACGCTCGAGGAACTGGGACTCGACTATATCCGGAACGATGTCGGCGGGGCGTTCGGCGGGCTCGATACACCTGAATTCGGCCGGATGAATCCCAACAGGAAAATTCCCGTTTTGCAGGACGGCGACCTGACATTGTGGGAATCGAGCGCCATCGTGCGTTATCTGGCGGCGCAATATGGTGTGGGGTCTTTGTGGCCCGAAAAGGCCAGGGCCCGCGCTATCACGGATCAATGGGCCGACTGGTGCAACACCACTTTCCAGCCGGCCTGGCTCGAGGTCTTCGTGCAACTGGTGCGCGTTCCCGAGAACAAGCGCGATGCCCAACTGCTCAAGACAAATGTCGATGCCACCAATGCCTGCTTTGCTCTGATCGACAGCGTGCTGGCGGATCGGGCGTTCCTTGCCGGCGATACGCTGAGCTATGCCGACATTCTCATCGGGGTGTCGCTTTATCGCTGGGCGCGGCTCGATGTCGAACGCATCGCCATGCCGCATGTCGATGCCTGGCACGCCCGGCTGCGTGAACGTCCCGGTTTCGTCAAGGGTGTCGAGATCGCCTACAGTTAAGGCGGTGCGACAAGCCAATCAAAACACCCGCCGCTCAGGGAATGCGAGACAAGAAAAAACCCGCCTTCCGGGAGGAGGAGGAAGGCGGGTTCCGGCGTGAGCCGGTTTTTCAGCGAGTGAAGGCGCCTTGTTGGGTCACAACACTCGAATTGGCTTGTTTCGTTGCGACAGCCCTGGGTCGCAACCTAGAATTGCGCCGCGTATTCGCGCGCAACGGTGTCGATATCGCCGCGTTTGATGCCGATATCGGCGAGCACGCGATTGTCGAGAGCTTCCAGCTGGTTAACGGTCCGCCGATAGGCGTTCCAACGGCGGAGGATCTTTTCCATAGTCATGATCTACTCCTGTGTCCTTGTTTTAAAGCGGCCTTCGACCGGTCTTGGTCCTTGCTCGCTTTTGTCCGGGAGCGCGATAGCAGCTTAGTGCTTCACTACCGCGCTCTGGAGGTCTTGTTTCTGCATGATCGTTTACCGATCACGCATTAGAGGTCGCTGACGTGAGCGCGAGCGATGCGCGGAATGTCGACGCGGGCGATGCCCAGATCGGTCAGCGAACGGTTGTCGAGAGCTTCAAGCTCACGGACGGTCTGCTGATAAGCATTCCAGCGACGAACGATTGTGCGGATACCCATTTGTTTTCTCCTTTGCTTTGATGACCCTTATCTAGGATCAGTCGGTTTGAATGTGCAGTCCGTTTTTGCTCAACTCACCTATGCAGATATTGCGGGGCTCGGGCTGCGAAGGTTAACGAGGTCTTCACGCGCGGCATTCGTTGCCGCGAGCGACTGCAAAACCACCGGGCTTTTTCTAGTGAGCCCGCGATCCTGCTCTTGGTAAGTCATGGTGTTTGCTAAGGCCGGCGAGCCGGCCATCGGCGTTCGGGGTTTCGCTACTGGCGATCGAACAGGCCGAGTGTCATGCGGCGCATGTCGGCGCCGGGAGCGGGGAAGGCATACGCCCCGCGATTGGCCTGTCCATTCGGTTCCCGGAAGGTTTCCGGGATTTCGGAATGGCGTTTTTCCTGCCAGACAACTCTTACAAACATGGCTTGTCTCCGTTCCTGCGAAGGACAGGGGGACAAATGGCTGATTTGCGTCGATTCAGCTATGCGTCCCAGAGCAAACAAGACCTGCAACCGGTGCATGGCGATGTCGCCATTTCATCACATTGTGCCCAAAAGGCCGGAAAACCGGCAGAAAATGCGGCGTTTTCACGATTCCGGCGGTCGAATGGCCTTGCTCACAAACCGGAAACTTCAGGCCGGGCACGCTTATGTTGCAATAATGCAACTACTCTGCGGCGCTCTCCAGCCCGGAAAACCGGCGCGTCATGATTTCCTTGAGGAATTTGCCGGTGTAGGAGCGCGGTTCTTCGATGATGTCCTCCGGCGTGCCCTGGGCAACGATCTCGCCGCCCTTGTCGCCGCCTTCGGGGCCGAGATCGATCACCCAGTCCGAGGTCTTGATGACTTCGAGATTGTGCTCGATGACGACGACCGTATTGCCGGCATCGACCAGTTCGTGCAGCACCTCGAGCAGTTTGGCGACATCGTGGAAATGCAGGCCCGTGGTCGGCTCGTCGAGCATGTAGAGGGTGCGGCCGGTGGCGCGCTTGGACAGCTCCTTGCTCAGCTTGACGCGTTGCGCTTCGCCGCCCGAAAGGGTCGTGGCCGGCTGACCGACCTTGATATAGCCCAAGCCCACGCGTTGCAGGGTTACGAACTTGTCGCGGATGGCCGGCACGGCGGCGAAAAAGTCGACCGCCTCGTCGACCGTCATGTCGAGGACATCGGAAATCGACTTGCCCTTGAACTGCACGTCCAGCGTCTCGCGATTGTAGCGCTGCCCCTTGCACACGTCGCAGGGCACATAAACGTCGGGCAAAAAGTGCATCTCGATCTTGAGGACGCCATCGCCCTCGCATTTTTCGCAGCGACCGCCCTTGACGTTGAACGAGAACCGCCCCGGACCGTAGCCGCGCGCCTTGGCCTCGGGCAGACCGGCGAACCATTCGCGGATCGGCGTGAAGGCGCCGGTATAGGTCGCCGGATTGGAGCGCGGGGTGCGTCCGATGGGCGACTGGTTGATATCGATGACCTTGTCGAGGAACTCGAGACCGGAAATGCCTTCATGCGGCGCCGGGTTGGTGCGGGCGCCATTGAGCCGCCGCGCCACTGCCTGATAAAGCGTATCAATAAAGAGCGTCGACTTGCCCGAACCGGACACGCCGGTCACCGATACGAACAGCCCGAGCGGAATATCCACCGAGACATGCTTGAGATTGTTGCCGGTCGCGCCACGGATGGAAAGCTGGCGCGTCGGATTGGGCGTGCGCCGTTCTTCGGGCAGTGGAATGGCGAGGCGTCCGGAAAGATATTTGCCGGTCAGACTGTCGGGGTGGGCGAGAATATCGGACGGCGTGCCCTCGGCGACGATATGGCCGCCATTGACGCCGGCGCCCGGCCCGATATCGACGACATAGTCCGCCGTCAGGATGGCATCCTCGTCGTGTTCGACGACGATGACGGTGTTGCCGAGGTCCCTCAACCGTCTCAGCGTTTCGAGAAGCCGGGCATTGTCGCGCTGATGCAGCCCGATCGACGGTTCGTCGAGCACGTAGAGCACGCCGGTCAGGCCGGACCCGATCTGGCTGGCGAGGCGGATACGCTGGCTCTCGCCGCCCGACAGTGAGCCGGAATTGCGCGAAAGCGTCAGATATTCGAGTCCCACATCGTTGAGAAAGGTGAGCCGCTCGCGGATTTCCTTGAGGATGCGCTCGCCGATCTGCATCTGCGTCGGATTGAGCTTGGGGGGAAGCTCTTCGAACCAGCGCGACGCCTCGCGGATCGACATGTCGGCGACCTGGCCGATATGCAGGCCGGCGATCTTGACCGCCAGCGCCTCGGGTTTGAGGCGAAACCCGTTGCAGGCCTCGCACGGCGCCGTGGACATGTAGCGCTCGATTTCCTCGCGCACGCCGGCACTGTCGGTTTCACGATAGCGCCGGCTGAGATTGCCGATAATGCCCTCGAAGGGCTTGGTGGTCTTATAGGTCCTGAGCCCGTCATCATAGACGAAATGGATCGGCGTCTTGCCGGTGCCGTAGAGCAGGGCGGTTTGCGCCCCCACCGGCAGATCGGCAAAGGCCGTGCCCATGGAACCGCCGAAATGCTTCACGACCGCATCCATGGTCTGGTTGTAATAGGCGGCCGACGAGCGTGACCAGGGCACAAGAGCGCCATCCCGGAGCGACAGGGAGGTGTCGGGCACGACGAGATCGGCGTCGATCTTCATTTCCGCGCCCAGACCGCCGCAGACGGGGCAGGCACCGAACGGATTGTTGAACGAGAACAGGCGCGGCTCGATCTCGGCGATGGTGAACCCGGAAACCGGGCAGGCGAACTTTTCCGAAAAGACGATGCGCTCCGGTTCCGACTGCCCCTCTTTCAGGTCGGCCAGTTCGGCGATGGCGATGCCATCGGCCAGCCCGAGCGCGGTCTCGAAACTGTCGGCAAGGCGCGTCGCCAGGTCGGGGCCGACAACGATTCGGTCGACCACCACTTCGATATCGTGCTTGATCTTCTTGTCGAGGGCAGGGGCGTCTTCGATCTCGTAGAAGGTCCCGTCGATCTTGACGCGCTGGAAACCGCGCTTCATCAGATCGTTGAGTTCTTTTTTGTATTCGCCCTTGCGGCCCCGGACCATCGGCGCCAGCAGGTAAAGGCGCGTGCCGTCGGCAAGGGCCAGCACCTTGTCGACCATCTGCGACACGGTCTGGCTTTCGATCGGCAGGCCGGTGGCCGGCGAATAGGGAATGCCGACGCGCGCGAACAGAAGGCGCAGGTAATCGTGGATCTCGGTGACGGTCCCCACGGTCGAACGCGGGTTGCGCGACGTGGTTTTCTGCTCGATGGAAATGGCCGGAGAAAGCCCGTCGATCTGCTCGACATCGGGCTTTTGCATCATCTCTAGGAACTGGCGGGCATAGGCCGAAAGCGATTCGACGTAACGCCGCTGTCCTTCGGCATAGATGGTGTCGAAGGCGAGCGAGGATTTGCCCGAGCCGGACAATCCGGTCATGACGATCAGCTTGTCGCGCGGCAGCCTCAAATCGATGGACTTGAGATTGTGCTCTTTCGCACCACGGATGACGATTTCGCGGTTGCTGTTCTCAGACATTGGGCGATCCGGCAAGTTTGGAGAGCCGTCGCATGATAGTGCGGACGACAACGACAGGAACATAGACAGAACATTAAAACCGAAGTCAAGCGGCTCCGACACGCTCCGATCAAGATAGACGGGTAAATCCCGTCCGGCACTGGCCTAATGCCGACTGATGACAAATGCTGGCAGGAGCGAAGAATCACTGGCGCGCTTTTGGCAGGATCCGCCGGTTTGAACCGCCAGATCCTGATATCTTGCCGGGGCGTCCGCATTGGAAAACCGTTCCGCCGACATGCCGACACGACGCGCCGGATAGACAGGTCCGGACGCCGATATGCCCCAAGGCCGGTTTCAGCGCGTCGGTGCGGTCCGCAGGTTGTACCGGAGGGCGATTTCCGCCTTTTCGTCCGCGGGCAGGGAGGTGAAATAGCTCTTCCACCCCGGGCAGAAACTAATGTGCCAGCGCCAGAAACGTCCGGCAAAGGACTTGGGCGCCTTGTCGTATTTTGCCCGCAAGGGACAATTGCTGCAATTGTTCTCGCTCATTACGGAATTCCTGACTTTTTGTATCGGGTAAACAAGATAATTCGGGTTCGGTTCGATCAGGTTGGCGGTGTCGCGACGGTATGCGAAAATGCGAATACTTTCATTTCGCAAGCAACGACGCGGCCGCAAGAACCGAAGCACCCGTTTTGACTTGGTCAGAACGTTCGTCGCCCTAGCCATATAGGTTGCGACATTGGGAAATCCAGTCCCACCCGGACCACGGGATGGTTTGTGCGATATCGGAAGATGCGCGCGGCAGAGTATTGCCGGAGATCCGCGCTACGGGGCCAATTGACAAACGAAACCGTCTTTGCGAACATAACAGGAACAAACTGAGCGGGCTGGCCGCAACCTGTGGACGTGTGTGCTTTGTTGTTCGTGACGACGGTCTTGGCGCTGGAAAGCCGACAGGTCGCGCGCTAGAACCGCGGCGCGGTAACCGGATTTCGGAAGGAAGAACCCATGGCTGGGAGCGTCAACAAGGTCATTCTCATCGGCAATCTCGGCGCCGATCCGGAAATACGGACCACCCAGGATGGTCGGCCGATCGTCAATCTCAGGATTGCGACGTCCGAAAGCTGGCGCGACCGCAATTCGGGCGAACGTCGGGAACGGACCGAGTGGCACCGCGTGGTGATCTTCAACGAAGGGCTGGCCAAGATTGCCGAGCAGTATCTGAGGAAGGGCTCCAAGGTCTATATCGAGGGTCAGCTTCAGACGCGCAAATGGCAGGATCAGTCCGGGCAGGACCGCTATTCGACCGAAATCGTGCTGCAGGGATTCAATTCGGCCCTGACCATGCTCGACGGACGTGGCGAGGGGGGCGACAGCGGTTTTTCGGGGCCGCGCGCGATGGGCGAGCAGAGCCGGCCGTCTGCCTCGAATGCGCCGGCCTTCGATCCGGGTGGCATGGATGACGATATCCCCTTCTGATAAGGCGGCGTCATGAAAACCTTGTCTTCATATCGGATAGACCTTGTGTGAAGAGCCGGACCTGGTCCCGAAAACGGGGCGGGACGGCTCGGCAAAAAACACATCGTTTGGTGCGACACGGCAGCCGTCGGTCGCGCGCGTCTGATTTGAGGAGCATCCGTATCAGCCAAGCATGATCTGCTTTGGGGGATGCCTGAACAAGGAGAGCGGTGGTGTGCCGACTGACGGCACCGGCCATCGTAAAAAAACAAACATGAACATCATTATCCGCGACGAGCGGAAGGGCGATGAAACCGTCATCGCCGCGATCACGACGGCGGCCTTCAAGACCATCGCCGAGGCCAGCGGAACCGAATCCGCCATCATCGACGCCTTGAGGGCGGCGAAGGCGCTGACCATTTCACTGGTGGCCGAAAAGGACGGCGAGATCGTCGGTCATGTCGCTTTCTCGCCGGCGACGCTCGACGACTTCACCGGTTGGTATGGGCTCGGCCCGGTCGCGGTTCGTCCCGACCTGCACCATCAGGGCATCGGCTCCGCCCTGATCGAAAAGGGGCTTGCCCGGCTTGAAGCCTTGGGCGCATCCGGCTGCGTGGTGGTCGGCGACCCGAACTATTACGCGCGATTCGGTTTCCGGTCGCGTGACGGGCTGGTTTGCGACGGCGTGCCGATGGAAAACACCATGGCGCTCGGGTTCGGATCGGCCGAGCCCAGGGGAACGATGGGGTTCCATCCGGCCTTCTTCACCGCGTCCTGACCCGGAGCCTTCAGGGGGAGAGCGAAAAGACCGATCCTTGTGGATCGCTGTTTCCCAAAACGCTCAAAAAAAGACGCCGGGGCGATCTTCGACCCGGCGTTTTTTCAAATCCGGCGATGTCAGGATTTCTTTTCGAGCGGCACGTCGGCGGTCAGTTTCTTGCCTGAATCGACGTCGGTGACCTGTGCCTTGACCATGATGTAGTCGTCTCTGAGACCGAGCCCGACAATGATGTCGTAGGCTTCGTTGGTTTCGTCGTCCACCGGGCGCATGTTAAAATCGATGCCGGACCCGTTGCGTCGGCCGATGGCGACGACTTTGTCGATGACGTTCGAACTGCCGGTCGCTTCGAAACGGTTGCGTTCCTCGATATAGCCGAGGGTGCCGTAGAGCGAGATCGCGCCACCGGCCATGGCGCATTGTCCGTTGAACTGCACCCGCGTTGGCGACGATCTGGAAACAGTCAGCTTGCACTTGACCGATTCCGCGTTGTCTCCGGTGCCGAAACTGCCGCGGCCCTGCCACTGGCCGACATAGGACTGCAACAGATCGAGATCTCTTTGCGCCGCAATGGCCGACCCGGCCGGGATTATTGCGACGGCAAGCACGAGGGCTGCGAGAGCGGGACGAAAGGAAAAGCGGGAACTCATGGTTTGGGGGCTCCGAGGGTCTCAAGATAGCGCCCGCTCGCGTGCATGATGGCTGGCAGAACGAACAGGTCGCCGACAAGGGCGAGGATGAAGGTCAAAACGGTCAGCGTGCCGAAAAGCGACACTTGCGGCAATGCGGAGAACATCACGACGAAAACACCGGCACAAAGAATAAGTGTCGTGGCAACCAGAGCCGGCCCGATCCGTTCGAGACTGATGTCGACCGCCTGCAGGTTGTCCCGTCCCTGCGCACGATGACGCATATAGGTAGCGAGAAAGTGAATGGTGTCGTCGACCGCGATGCCAAAGGCAATGGTCAGTGCGAAGACCGTGGTCATCTGCAGGCCCGCGCCGGAGAAATAGAGATAAACCTCCGTGCCGAGTATTGGCAACAGGTTCGGAACGATGGCCAGAAGCGCCACGCGCAGCGAACGGAAGGCGAGGCCGATGATGAAGATATTGACGACAATGGCGATGCTGAGCCCGTTCCTCAGACTGGTGATGATGTCGGTGCTGGCAAAACTGGTGAGGATGCTGAGCCCGCTGGAATAGACATCGTCGAACCCCGCCGCCTGAAGATCGCTATCGATGGAATCGACCAGTTCATGCAGTTCGGCCGAACGCATCATGGTCGGAACGAAGGCCGTGATCAGCGCCTGTTTGTTGTCTTCGGTGACGAACCGGTGCTTGAGGAACGGCCCGACGGCGGAAAAGATCTGCTCGCGGGTGAAGCCGCTTTCGGCATAGTGGGAAAAGCTGGCCGCTGAAATGACCTTGCCCGTGCCGACATGGCTTTCGACGATCTCGTGCACCTTGCGAATGCGCTCGAAATCGGCATCGCCGACATTCTCGACACCATCCTTGAGCGGCACGCGCACGTAAAGTGGCGCGACGCCGCCGACACCGGCATCGATCCCTTCGGCCGTCGCCAGTGCCTGCGACCCTCTGGGCAGGAAATCCTGGAAGTCGAAACGCGGCTGCATGGCGAAATGCGGCAGAAAGAACAGAACGACCAGAACGACGCCGGTGATGGCCACGGAACGCGGAAACCTGTCGACAAAAAAGCGCGCCACCGGAATCGGCGCCGACACGGCGATGCTCATGTGATCGGGTGGCTTGAACCCGAGACGGACCGCCAGTTTGATGGCCAGCGGCAGGAAGGTGACCAGCGCGATATAGGTGATGGCGACGCCGATGACGCCGGAAACGCCGAATTCCTCGATACCCTGCCCCTGGGTCACGATCAGTGTGCCGAACGAAACCATCGTCGTGATCGAGGTGAGGGCAGCGGCCGGCGTGACCCGGTTGACCGTTTCGGATATGGCCGCGCCCGGATCCATGCCGTCGCGCCAGAGCCTCAGCCAGGTGAAACAGAAATACATGCTTTCCGCAAAGGCGATGACCAGCACCAGAATGATGACGATATTGGTCAAGAAGGTGAATTGGCCGAAAAGCGCGGTGACGATTCCGATGAGCCAGACAACCGATACGAGGGGCGTGAGAGTGGCGAGAACCGCGCCCCAGAAGCTCCTGAGCGTTATGAACGAGACAATGGCGCCAACGACGAACCCGACGGCCGAAAACTTGATTTGATCCGAAACGGTGGCGTCGAGCATCTCGACCTTCCAGACCGGTGGACCGGTCAGTTCGATATCGATCGTGTCCGACTGGTACTCGGCGATCATGTCCCTCAACTCGTCGAGCATGCCCGCCTCGCCCTTTCCCTTGGTCAGTTCGGGATCGGGAAACAGGATCATCACCAGGCCGGACAGATCGTCGAGAATGAGGTTGCGCATCATCGGATCGGAATTGCGCAGATTGGTCAGCGCAATCGCGGCTTCCTCGCGCGATTTCATGTTTTCCGGAACGGCCGGCACTGTGTTTCCGTCATCGGTCAGAACGCGCAGCGAGAACGGCGACAGGGTGCCGACCGCGTAGGAACTCATCTGCAGATCGAACGAGAGTTCGCGTATGCGTTCGAGAACGGCCGGGTTGGTCAGCTCGGGCGACTTGACCAGAAGATAGGCATCGTTTTCAAAGGTTCCGAACGTTTGCTGAAGTTGAAGATAGCGCTCGTACTTGTCACCGGAATTGCGGTAGACCCTGAGAATGTCACCATCGACCGACACGGATGGAAACTGCGCAACGCAGAATGCTGTCATCACAACGACGACAACTGCCATCGCCTTCGGAAACCTCATGGTCAGGTGTCCGAGCCGCTCGATTCCGAATCCGATCGACAACAAACCTCTCCCTCGCGCGCCCTGGTTTCGGTGTTTTTATGGGTTTGGATCGATTCCGTCCAGCAGCAGGCATCTCGGGTGCGGATCGGGTCGATCGAACGCGTCCGCCCGAAACGGGGCGGGTGGGCCCTGGCGCCGGATATCGCCTTTGCCGGCTGACGAATGCGGGAGAACTGTGGATGCACGGAACACGATTCCCCCACCAAAGGCCGGGCGCGTGGTACAGCAGGGCGGAATCGCCTAAGTAGAAGAGAGTCACCTGGAAAGAAGACAAAGACGTGAACGACACGCCCACTGAACCGTCGAGCCCCGCAACGGGCTCGGACATCGCTCCAGTCTCAATCAATGAGGAAATGCGCCGGTCCTATCTCGATTACGCCATGAGCGTGATCGTTTCCCGGGCGCTTCCCGACGTCTGTGACGGGCTCAAACCCGTGCACCGGCGCATTCTCTATTCGATGAACGAGCAGAACATCGTGTGGAACCGGCCTTATGTGAAGGCGGCGCGCGTGGTCGGCGACGTCATCGGTAAATACCATCCGCACGGCGATGCGGCCGTCTACATGTCCCTTGTCAGGATGGCGCAGGATTTCTCCATGCGCGACACCCTGATCGACGGGCAGGGCAATTTCGGTTCGGTCGACGGCGATATGCCGGCGGCCATGCGCTACACCGAATGCCGCATGCAGAAGATCGCCGGTTTCCTGCTCGATGATCTCGACAAGGACACGGTCGATTTCCGCGAAAACTACGACAACTCGCTCAAGGAACCTGCGGTTCTGCCGGCGCGGTTCCCCAATATCCTGGTCAACGGCGCCGGCGGAATCGCCGTGGGCATGGCCACGAACATCCCGACCCACAATCTCGGCGAGGTGATCGATGCCACATTGGCCGTGATGGAGAATCCGGAGATCGACGCGACCTCCTTGATGGAGATCATGCCGGGGCCGGACTTCCCGACCGGCGGCGTCATTCTCGGGCGCGCGGGCATCCATTCCGCTTTCGAGACGGGCAGGGGGTCGATCCTTGTCCGCGGCAAGGTGACGATCGAGGAAACCCGCAAGGAGCGCGAGGCACTCGTTGTTCACGAAATCCCCTATCAGGTAAACAAGGCGGCGATGATCGAACGCATCGCCGAACTGGTCCGCGAAAAGCGTATCGAAGGTATTGCCGATATCCGTGACGAATCCGACCGGCACGGCATGCGCGTGGTCATCGAGCTGAAGCGCGACGCCGTGGCCGACGTCGTTTTGAACCAGCTCTACCGGTTCACGCCGCTGCAATCCTCGTTCGGCTGCAATTTCGTCGTGCTGAACGGCGGCAAGCCGCAGCTCATGGGCGTCAGGGACATGCTCGGCGCTTTCATCGCCTTCCGTGAGGAGGTGGTGACGCGGCGCGCCAAGTTCCTTTTGAACAAGGCGCGCGACCGGGCGCATGTGCTGGTCGGCCTGGCCGTCGCCGTCGCCAATGTCGACGAAGTCATCTCGATCATCCGGACTTCGCCCAACCCGGCCACGGCCCGCGAACGCCTGCTCGAACGCGACTGGCCGGCCCGTGATGTCGAGGCGCTGATCCAGCTGATCGACGATCCGCGTCACAAGGTCAACGAAGACGGCACCTTCAAGCTCAGCGACGAGCAGGTGAAGGCCATTCTCGATTTGCGCCTTGCCCGGTTGACGGCGCTCGGACGCGACGAGATCGGCGAGGAACTCAATGCCCTTGGCGCACAGATCGAGGATTATCTCGGCATCTTGAGATCGCGCGAACGCGTCCGCGGCATCGTCCGCGACGAGCTTTTGGAAGTGAAGGGCCAGTTCGCCACGCCGCGCAAGACCGAGATTTCGGACTCTGCCGGCGACATGGAGGACGAGGATTTCATCGCCCGCGAGGACATGGTGGTGACGGTGTCTCACGCCGGCTACATCAAGCGGGTGCCGCTTTCGACCTATCGGGCCCAGCGGCGCGGCGGCAAGGGCCGGTCCGGCATGGCGACGCGCGAAGAAGATTTCGTCGCGCGCCTGTTCGTGGCCAACACCCATACCCCGGTCCTGTTCTTTTCCTCGCGCGGCATCGCCTATGTCCTCAAGGTCTGGCGGCTGCCTCTGGCGGCGCCGCAGGCCCGCGGCAAGGCGCTGATCAATCTTTTGCCACTCGAAGCGGGCGAGACCATCACCTCGATCATGCCCCTGCCGGAAGACGAGGAAGCCTGGGGCGGGCTCGACATCATATTCGCCACCACCCGCGGCACGGTCAGGCGCAATTCGCTGGCCGATTTCACCGGCATCAGGGCCAATGGCAAGATTGCCATGAAGCTCGAAGAAGAAGGTGACGCCATCCTCGCGGTCGAGACCTGCACGCCGGACGACGACGTGTTGCTGACCACGGCACAGGGCCAGGCCATTCGCTTCCGCGTCGACGACGTGCGCGTCTTCTCCGGACGCAATTCGGTCGGCGTCAGAGGCATCAACCTTGCCGAGGGCGACCGGATCATCTCGATGACCATCCTCAGGCACTTCGAGGCAACGCCGGAAGAGCGGGCCGAATACATCAAGCGGAGCCGGGCCATGCGCGGCGAAGTTGAAGATATAGGTGAAGAGCTTGAGGCGATCGGCGGCGAACTGCCAACCGAACGCTATGCCGAAATGGGCGCCGCCGAACAATTCGTGCTCGCCATTTCGGAAAACGGGTTCGGCAAGCGGTCCTCAAGCTTCGAATATCGGGTGACAGGCCGTGGCGGCAAAGGCATCACGGCCATGGCCGTGACCCCGCGCAACGGGCCCATTGTCGCCAGCTTCCCGGTGGAAGAGGACGATCAGATCATGCTCGTCACAGATGGCGGCACCCTGATCCGCGTCCCCGTCGCCGGCATCCGCATCGCCGGAAGGGCGACCCAGGGCGTCATCGTGCTCAACACCGCCGAAGACGAACGCGTCATGTCGGTCGAACGCATCTTCGAGCCGGAAGACGAAGCCGAGGATGAAGGCGAGGGTGAAGAACCAGGAGACGCGACCGAGGAGTGATGCGCATTCTTGATGCGCACGGTCTGACGCTTGAACCCCAGCGCGAAGCACACGCGCTGGAATTGTTCGTTCTGTTGTCGGCGCCCGAAGTCCACGCCTATATCGACGCGCCGCCTCCAGACTGTCTTGAGGCCCTGCGCCAGCGCTTTCGGTCACTTGAATCCGGCACGTCTCCGGATGGACGCGCGCTTTGGCTCAACTGGATCATCCGCCTGTCCTCGGGTGAGGCGGCCGGCTATGTGCAGGCGACCGTCCAGAAAGATCAAACGGCGGAGATCGGCTATGTCTTGGGTGTTCCGTTCTGGTGCAAAGGCATCGGCACGCTTGCAGTGGAAGCCATGCTGACCGAACTCTCTGATTTTTATGAAGTTATCGTAGCAAAGGCTCAGGTCGACAGCCGCAACCACGCCTCCGTCCGCTTGCTGACGCGTCTGGGGTTTAGTGAACTGGGCGCATTGGAAAACGGCGATCTCCGCTTCGAAAAACGGCTGGAGTATCAAAGGTAAAGACGGGCTCCGATTTTGCCTTTGGCGCTCCAGGCTTCGGTGACCGACCGGCATCCGCTCCTAAACGCATTGATTAAAAACTTCGGGCGTTTTGACGGAATCAAAACGCCCGAAACCCTTGTCCCTGAGTGGTCGTATCGGCTTTTCGCGAAAACCAGTGCCTGCTTTTTCCGATACTTTACTGCATCAGGCTTGGCAGGCCGGTCGACAGGATCGGGAATGTCGTTACGAGGATCAGCACCACGATCGGCGGGATGAGCCAGGGCAGGATGGCGCGGGCCAGACGCTGGAACGGGATGTTGCCGACCTGGGCGACGATGAACAGCGCCATGCCCATGGGTGGGGTCAGGATCGAGATCATCAGGTTGAGGACGATGATGATGCCGAAATGCACCGGATCTATGCCGTAGCCAAGCGCGATGGGCACCAGAATCGGCACGACGATCAAAAGGATCACCAAGCTTTCGATGAAAGCGCCGAGAACGAAGATCATCAGGTTGACGGCGATCAGGAAACTGATCGGATCATTGGTGAGTTGCAAAAACAGCGCGGTGATCTGCTGCGGCGCTTGTTCACGGGCCAAAACGAAGCCGAGCAGGCTGACGCCGGCGATGATCGTTGCGATCGACGCCGATGTCGACATGGTTTCGTAAAGCGCATTCCACAAACGCTTGAGGGTCAGTTCGCGATAGAACAGCACGTCAATGAGGATGGCGTAGATGACGGTGACCGCCGCCGCCTCCGTGGGTGAGAAATAGCCCGAGAAAATGCCGCCGATGATCACAAACGGCGTCAACAATGCCGGCAGGGAGCCGAAGAACAGCGAGACGACTTCGGATACTTTGCGGCGCGGTTCGACGGGGTAATTCCGCTTGCGCGCGATGAGATAGACCATCACCATCAGCGAGAAGGCACACATGAACCCGGGAACGACGCCCCCCAGGAACAACGCGCCGATCGAGGTGTTGGCGGCGACGCCGTAAAGCACCATGGTGATCGATGGCGGCACCAGCGGTCCGATCATCGAGGAGGCTGCGGTGACGGCGCCGGAAAACTCGTCGTCGTAACCTGCGTCGTGCATCGCCTTGATTTCCATCTTGCCCAGGCCTCCGGCATCGGCCATGGCCGAACCGGACATGCCGGAAAAGAACAGCGATGCCAGGATGTTGACGTGACCGAGGCCGCCGGTGATGTGTCCGACCAGCGCGCGTGCGAAGCCGAACAGCTTGGACGATATCCCGGCCGAATTGAGAATACTGGCGGCAAGAAGAAACAACGGCACGGCAAGCAGCGGGAAACTGTTGAGCCCATCCACCATGCGCAGCACGGCAAAGCTCAATCCCATGCCGGACACATAGAAATAGCCCATCGAGACCAGAATCATGGCGACGCCGATCGGCACGCCGACAAGAACGAGAAAAAGCCAGGTGGCACCGACGATTGCGAGGATCATGATGCCGTTCCGTTCTCGTCACGATCAAAAAAACCGATCAGACGGGCCGTGACGCGCCAGACCACCAGAACAAGACCGATCAGCGCGGCGAGATACATCGCACCGTCAGGCAATGGCAGCGTTACGCTTTCATTGCGCCAGGTCCTGAGAACGGTGAAATAGCCGATCCAGACGAGGTTCAGCACGATGCCGAGATAAACCAGGTCGATCAGCGTGAACAGGATCTTGCGCCCGAGCTTGCCGAGCGCCGAACCGAACAGGTCCATGCGAAGCTGGCTGTTGGTCCGCTCGACTTCACCGATTCCGATGAAGGCCATCCACACCCACAGCCATCGCGCCAGTTCTTCGGTCCAGACCGGGCCGTGAAACAATGGCGTCCGTCCGAGGACCTGGATGAGAAGCACGATGATGAGCCCGCAAAAGATCAGGGTCGCAGCGATGCCTTCCGGACTGTAGATACTCCGTGGCTTCACGTGAGTTCCTCCCGAAAAAAGGGGTGGCCGGCAGGCGCCGACCACCTGCAAGATCTACTCGCCGCGAACTTCGGCGATGGACCCCTTGCCGAACTCGGCTTCGAGTTCGTCGTAATAGGGCTGCATGGCGGCGCGGAAGGGCGTCAGATCGGGCTCGGTAACGACCAGGCCGAGTTCCTTGAACTTGGACACAAGGCTCGCCTCGGACGCAAAAGTCAGTTGGTCATTGACTTCGCCACCGGCCTTGGCAGCTTCGACGATCCAACCCTGTTCCTGTTCGCTGAGGCTGTTCCAGGTGTTCATCGAGACCTGGATCGCTTCGGATGCGATGAAATGGTTGGTGAGCGCGATGGCCTTCTGCACTTCGTAGAACTTCATCGCCTCGATGGTGGGAAGCGGATTTTCCTCGGCGTCGACCTGGTTGGTCTGCAGGGCGAGATAAACCTCGGCGAAAGCCACCGGCGCCGGTGTCGCGCCGACGGCCTTGGCATAGGCGATCAGGAACGGCACGTTCGGCGTCCGCATCCGGAGGCCCTTGAGGTCCTCCATGGAGTAGATCGGCTGGTTGGCGGTGGTCTGGCGCGTGCCGTAATACCAGATGTCGGCGATCTTGACGCCCTCGGCCTCGAACTTGGCTTCCATCTTCTGGCCCCACGGACCATTGATGATCTTTTCGAGTTCCGGGAAATCGCTCACGACATAAGGCGCGCCAACGAGCTTGAGCTCGGGAATGACATAGGACATGTCGGGATAGCCGGTCGTCACCAGGTCGAGTTCACCGGCCTGAAGCATGGCAACCATCGCCTTGAAGTCGCCGAGCTGCGAGGACGGGAACAGCTTGACTGTCAGTTCGCCTCCGGAAATCTCCGCCAGCTTTTCCTGGAATGCCACCATACCTTTGTAAAGGTTGGAATTTTCGTTGTCCTGGGACCCCATGGACAATTCACGTGCTTCGGCGGCACCCGCCATGAGAGCCACTACGGCAGCAGCGGCCAAGAAACGGTTCATTTTCATATGTTCCTCCTTTGGGTCGTCCTATATTTTCGTGTTGTTCGTTGAGTGGGCGTCCGTCGCCATGCGACGGGGAAAGAGGCGGGACAGATAGGAACGACGCATATGGCGTTCCATCACGTCCGTGGCGCGAATGACGTCGGTGTCGATCATCGCCTGGAAGATCGCCAGATGTTCCTCGTAGACCATGCGGTCATGTGCCTTCTGATCTGAGTCCGGTGGACGGCGGGCCAACAGTTCGGACACGAAAAGATCGTGCAGCGTCAGGATGATGGGATTGCCGACCACCGAAACCAGAGCCCGGTGAAAGGCGATATCGGTGTCGGAAAAGGCCGGCGTGCCGATTGCCTTTTCGTTGGCCTCGACCGCGGCGTGAATCTTGGCGATCTGCACATTGTCGGCCCGGATCGTTGCTTCGCGTACGGCACCGATCTCGATGAGACCGCGGGTCTGTTCGAGGTGAGCGATGCTCTCGTCATCGCCGAGGATTTCGCGGATAACGCCGCCAACGTTGCGCAGGACATCGCCGAGAGACGGGAGCGCCGCCCGAGGCCTGCGCCCGCCGCCGCCGTTCAGATAGCCGCGTAAGTGCATGAGCGTCAGGGCTTCGCGCACCGTCGGCCGCGAGGCTTCAAAGCGTACGCACAGATCACGTTCCGTCGGAAGGGGCTCGTCGACGGCGATTTCGCCGCGAATGATTTCGCCGATCAGGGCGTCGGCAATGGCCTGTGGCGCCTGGTGTGGAGTCCCGTCGTCTTCTTGTGGCCTGGCGATCACGCGCGCTCCCCTTTGCAACAATCCAGCCTGACAAATTAGGTATTTGGTCTAGCCATAACTTAGGTTTGGTATGAGAAGATTTTGTTCTTGTCAAACCAAATGTGCTCTGGCACACAGTCAATAGGTTTCGCACACCGGTCTGGTAAGATCGGATGGAACGCTAGACGCAATGGATTTGGACATGACAAAAGGCTTAGGCGGCATGTATGCCGCGCTGTTGACGGCAATGGACGGGAACGGTCAGTTTTCGCCGGAACGCCAGCGCAAACTCGATTCCTATGTGCTCGGTCAGGGATTGGCCGGGCTCTATGTCGCAGGCAGCAGCGGCGAGTCCGGTCTGTTGGAGCGTGCCGCGCTGAGCGAACTGCTCGGGGTCGTGGCCGAGGATGCAAAAGGGCATGACGCAACCCTGATCGCCCATGTTGGCTTGCCGTCTCTCGATCATTCCATCGCCTTGGCGAAGCGGGCCGAGAGCCTGGGCTATCATGCCCTGTCGGCATTGCCGCCGCATTCCTATCCGTTTTCCGACGGCGAAATCTTTGCCTATTACGAGGCACTTTCGACCGCCACCGATCTCCCTTTGATCGTTTACGAAATACCGATCAGGACGGGTCGGCCGCTTCCCTTCGATCTTCTTGTCCGCATCCTCGATCTCAAGGGTGTCGCCGGGCTCAAGTTTTCCTCGATGGATATGTTCAAGTTCAGTTCGCTTCGTCGCGCCCGGCCCGATTCGGTGTTCTATTTCGGTTTCGACGAGGTCTATGCCGCTGCTGCCACGCTCGGATCCGATGGCGGTATCGGCACCACCTACAATCTGTTCGGCCGGCTCTATGTCGAAATTGCCAATGCGATCGAGCGCTCGGACATCGTCCGGGCGCGGGCGCTGCAGGACATTTCCCAGCGATTTGTCGAAATTCTCGCCGATGTCGGCACCATGCCGGGCGTCAAGACGGCCTTCCGCCTCAACGGCATTGATGTCGGTCCGTCGCGGGCGCCGATGGCGCTGCATGGCGTGGAGCCGGAAGCCCGAATCGCCGCCTTCCTCAAGCAGCCGGAGGTCGCAGAATGGCTGGCGTGAACGGGACGGAGCGGATCCGCGGTGTCTGGGCGACGGTCTTGCTCGATGTCAGCGCGAACGGGATGCCGCGCCTTGACTGCATAAACGAACAGGTTGACGCCTACGCCGAAGCCGGCGTCGATGGCGTCTATTGCAACGGTACGACGACGGAGTTTCACTGCCAGACCGAGGATCAGTTCCTCGCCGTGGCCACGGCGACCGCCGCCGCCGCCCGTCGCGTCGGTCTTCCGTTTCAGATCGGCGCCTCCAATCCGATGCCGCCGGGCACGCTTCAGCGCCTCCGCCAGGCCCGCGCGCTCGAACCGCTGGCCATTCAGGTAACCTTGCCCGACTGGACCCCGATACGTCCGAGCGAGGCCCTGCGCTTTCTTCAGGGATGCGCCGAGGCCGCCGATGGCGTCCCGCTCGTCCTTTACAATCCGCCGCACGCCAAGACGGTTTTGTCACCCGAAACGCTTGCCATGCTGACGCGGGAGGTTCCGCAGTTCGCCGGCCTCAAATGTGCTGGCGGAGACGCAGGCTGGTATCGCGACATGGCGCCGGTTCTCGATCGGATTTCCGTGTTCATTCCGGGGCATTTCTACGCCAGCGGCACGGGGCAGGGCGCGCATGGGTCCTACTCGAACATGGCCTGTCTCAATCCCACCGCCGCCGTTGCATGGGCGCGCCAATGCACCAGCGACCCGGATGGTGCGATGGATCTCGAAAAGCGCATTGCCGCCTTCATGAACGAGGCCATCCGGCCACTTCTGGCCTCGGGCTATTTCGGCAACGCCATCGACAAGGCCATGGCCGTCGCCGGCGGCTGGACCAGGATCAATCCAGATATGATGTGGCCCTTTGACGGCGTGCCCGCAGCCGATATAGCCCATATCAGGCAAGAAGCCGGCAGGTACTTGCCCGAGTTCGTCTAAAGCAGTTGTAAGAAAAACCGGAAGATCGATCCGGCACAGGTCTTCGTAGATGGGAATGACCGCGACGAAAACGGTCTTGCTTTCAGGAGCGACCTCTGCGTTTGCTTTGTGCTGCGGAGATCGTTCCTCATGTTTTTACTTGCGACACTCGTCACATTCGCCAGCGCCTGCTTTTTGCTGGCCATCGTGCCCGGTCCGACGGTGTCGGCCATCGTGGCGCAGTCGCTGGCGCGGGGGACGAAAGCCGGGTTCGGCATCCTGATCGGCACGCAGCTCGCCAATCTGTCCATGTTCCTCGTCGTCGCACTGGGCATGCAGGCGCTCGTTGCCTTCATGGGCTGGGCCTTCGACGGGATCAAGCTGATTGGCGCCGCCTATCTCATCTGGATGGGGCTTTCCATGTGGCGCTCGACCGGCGAGACACTGGGCGCGGGCCGGGTGAAGGACAAAAGCTTCAGCCAGCTCGTCCTGCAGGGCTACATCGTGTTGTGGTCGAACCCCAAGGCGCTGGTCTTTTTCGGTGCCTTCCTGCCGCAGTTCATCGATCCGGGCCAGTCGACCTTCTGGCAGGCGGTCGTGCTCGGCATCATTTTCAACATCACCGCCGGCATTTCCGATGCAGGCTACGCCATCCTTGCCGGATCGGCGCGCCATGCCTTCACGCGGGAACGCATCGTGACCCTCAGCCGGGTTGCGGGGACCATCCTGATCGGCGGTGGTTTCTGGCTGGCCCTGACCAAACGAGCCTGATGAGATCAACAGATGCTGTCGCTTCCCGCCATTTTCACCTTCGCCCTGGCCACTGCCATCGCCGGCATCGTGCCCGGCCCGACCGTTGCTGTCGTCGTTGCCAATTCCATGCGCCACGGGACGCGCTCGGGCGTACTGACCGCACTCGGCGCGGAAATCGCCGTCGTGACCATGCTGGGTGTCGTCGCGCTCGGAATGGAGGCGGTCATGGCCTTCATGGCCTGGGCTTTCGAGTGGATCAAGCTGATCGGTGCCGCTTACCTCGTCTATATCGGCTGGCGCATGTTCACCGCGCGAACGCCCCTGTCCGAAACGCAGAACGCCGGCAAGCCGGTCGGCAACAGTTTTGTTCTGCAAGGCTTTCTCGTGGTCTGGTCCAATCCCAAGACGCTTTTGTTTCTCGGCGCCTTCCTGCCGCATTTCGTCATCAGAGACGCGCCGGTTCTTCCGCAACTCGTGGTCCTCGGCACGATCGTCATCCTGCTCGCCACCCTCAACGATTTCGGCTATGCCTTCGCCGCCGGCGGCTTGCGCCACCTCATGACCGAGGCCCGGGCGCGGTTCGTTGCGCGCCTCTCCGGACTGGTCCTGATGGTCGGCGGCATCTGGCTGGCCCTGACCAAACGCGCCTGACCCACACATCATGTATCTGACCGCTTCGTCCCTCATCGCCTATTTCGTAACGACGCTGGTTGTCATGGTGACGCCGGGCATCACAGTCACGAGCCTTCTTGGGACGACGCTGAGCCTGGGAACGCGTACCGGGATGACCATGGAAATCGGGGTCAACCTGGCGCGGCTGTCGATGCTCGTCGCCCTGTGGCTCGGGCTCAGCGCCATCACCGCCTTCATGATCGAGGCCTATCAGGTCGTCAAAATTGCTGGCGCGGCCTATCTGATCTGGCTCGGCATCAAGGCCATCCGTCATCCGCCGGATCTTTCCGCCGTAAAACCGGCGTCGCCGGGCCTCGGCTCGATGGTTCTGAGGGGGTTTGCGGTCGTCTGGTCGAACCCTAAGGCCTTTTTGTTCTTCGGCGCGCTTCTGCCGCAATTTATCGTGACCGAGGCGCCGCTTGTGCCGCAGCTTTTGTTGCTCGGCGTAATCTGGATTGGCACGGCAACGGTGACGGATTCGATCTACATCGTCCTGTCCGGTCGGGTGAGGACCCTGTTTTCCGCAAAAGCGGAGCAGATGCTCGGCTGGGTGTCCGGAACCGTCCTGATCGGTGCGGCACTCTGGCTTGCCATGAGCCAGAAGGCATGACAAAAGGCGCCTTATGAGCAAGCTCACCGGATTTTATCCCGGCTCCTTCGACCCGGTCACCAACGGCCATCTCGATGTGATCGAGAAGGCCTGTACCATCGTTGACGTCCTTTTTATCGGCATCGGGGTGAATTCCAAGAAAGAGCCGCTCCTCAGCGATGAACTCAGGCTTTCCCTGCTCAAGGAAACCTGCGCGCCGATTGCCGCGCGTACCGATACCGAGGTCCATTTCGTCGATTTCGACGAACTGATGGTCGATGCGGCGCGCAAGGTCGGTGCCACGATCGTTATCCGCGGTCTGCGGGACACCACGGACTACAATTATGAAATGCAGATGGTGGGCATGAATTCGCAGATGGCGCCCGACTTGCAGACCGTCTTCGTTCCGGCAACGCCGAATGTTCGCCATATCTCCGCCACGCTTGTCCGCGAAGTGGCGAAAATGGGTGGTGACGTCTCGGCCTTCGTGCCGGCCGTCGTTTTGAAGGCTTTGAAAAAATAATGACAAATCTCAACTTCCCCAAGCCCCGCGTGCTCGGCACGCTGGCATTCGCTTTTGTTGCCCTGTTCGTGGTGTTCGTCACCTACGAGACATGGCTCAAGCCGACCGAGGCCTTTGCTGCGGGTGACGCCGCGCCGATCTATGCGACGCTCGAACTCAAGGACGGCCCGGTGGAGATCGCTTTCCTGCCCTCCCTTGCCCCCAAGGCGGTTGAGCAGATGACCACGCTGGTCTCCGAAGGCTTTTACGATGGATTGAAGTTCCATCGGGTGATCGATGGCTTCATGGCCCAGACCGGCGATCCGACCGGCACCGGCGCCGGTGGGTCCGATCTTCCGGATCTGCCCGCCGAATTCTCTTCCGAGCCCTATGTGCGCGGTGTCGTCGGCATGGCGCGCACCAACGATCCGAACTCGGCCAATTCGCAGTTTTTCATCATGTACGGCCCGGCGCCGCAGCTCAACGGATCCTATACCGTGGTCGGCAAGGTCGTTTCGGGCATGGAAAACGTCGACAAGATCAAGAAGGGCAGTCCCGCAGCCAATGGTCTCGTGACCGATCCCGATACGATCGTCAGCTTCAAGCTCGATCCGGACTACCAGCCTTAACCGGCCTTAACCCGAAGCAATGCCGGTCCGATATTTCGGGCCGGACGCTCCGCATTCCTGAAAACGCATCGTTTGATTGCGATGCTCCAGCAGAAAAAAGGATACGGCAATGGCCGACATCAAGGATCCCGAAAACACCATTCTCATGGAAACGTCCAAGGGAAGCGTCGTCATCGAACTTCGCCCGGACCTGGCGCCCAACCACGTCAACCGCATCAAGGAACTGGCGCGCGAAGGTTTTTACGACGGCATCGTTTTCCATCGGGTGATCGACGGGTTCATGGCGCAGGCCGGTTGCCCCAAGGGCAACGGAACCGGCGGTTCCGACAAGCCCGACCTCAAGGCGGAGTTCAATGCCGAGCCGCATGTCCGCGGCATCTGTTCGATGGCGCGGACGTCTGTTCCGGATTCGGCCAATTCGCAGTTCTTCATCTGCTTCGCCGACGCGCCCTTCCTCAACAAGCAGTATACCGTCTGGGGCAAGGTCGTTGAGGGCATGGAAGCCATCGATGCGCTGGAACGCGGCGAGCCCGTGCGCAATCCCGACAAGATCGTCTCGATGAAGGTAGCGGCGGACGTCGCGTAAGCGACACCCGGAACATCATTGCGCGTCGATCTGTTCGATTTTGATCTGCCGCAGGAGCGGATCGCGCTTCATCCAGTGGAGCCGCGCGACAGCGCGCGGCTTCTCGTCGTTCATCCCGGCGCGCCGCTTGAAGATCGCCGGGTTACCGACCTGGTCGAACTGCTCACGCCCGGTGACGTGCTGGTCGTCAATGACACGCGGGTCATTCCGGCCGAACTCAAGGGCGTGCGCATTCGCGGCGCGTTTCGCGCCGAGGTTTCGTTCAACCTACACAAGCGGATTGACGCCATGCGCTGGGCCGCCTTTGCGCGGCCGGCCAAGCGCCTGAAACCCGGCGACCGGCTGGTTTTCGGCGATGCGGACGACAACAAGGCGACGCTCGACGCCGTCGTCGATACGACCGGGGAGGCAGGCGAAATCGTTCTGCGTTTCGCTCTTGGCGGCGCCGAACTCGACGAGGCGATCAAATCGCACGGCGCCATGCCTTTGCCGCCCTATATCGGGCTCAAAAGACCCGTCGAACCGCGCGATCTGACCGATTACCAGACCGTTTATGCCCGAAAAGACGGCGCCGTCGCGGCGCCGACGGCCGGGCTGCACTTCACCGAATCCCTGATGGAAAGGCTCCGCGCCAAGGGCGTCGGCTTCGAGACAGTGACGCTTCACGTCGGGGCCGGCACCTTTCTGCCGGTCAAGGTCGAGGACACGGCCGAGCATAAAATGCATTCGGAATGGGGCGTGGTGACGCCGGAAACGGTTGCGCGGCTTTTGGCTGCGAAACGGGCAGGGGGCCGCATCGTTGCCGTCGGCACCACCAGTTTGCGGCTTCTGGAAAGCGCGGCGCGCGAAACCGGTGAACTCAAACCGTTTGCAGGCGACACCGACATCTTCATCACCCCCGGCTACCGCTTCAAGGTGGTCGATGTGCTGATGACCAATTTCCACCTGCCGCGTTCGACCCTGTTCATGCTGGTCTCGGCCTTTGCCGGCCTTCAGACCATGCAAAAGGCCTATCGGCACGCCATCGACACGCAGTATCGTTTCTATTCCTATGGTGACGGCTCGCTGCTTTTTCGCGAGGACAAGGCGTGAAGGAGTCGGCGCTGCGGATAATTGCACGGCGAGTGGATTCCGGGATCAAGTCCCGGAACGAGTCTGCGTGTGAGGGATTGGCAGTGCATCTCCATCCACTCTGTGTCATCCCGGTGCTCGACACCGGGATCCATTTACATCGCTCCTTGCCGACAGTGAAGGCATCGACAACACGGTCTCACATCTCACAATGACCCTTTTTTGCTTCACCCTCATGGCCACGGATGGCGCGGCCCGGCGCGGACGCATCGCGACATCGCGCGGCGAGATCAATACGCCGGCCTTCATGCCGGTCGGCACCGCCGGCACGGTCAAGGCGATGTATCCCGAACAGGTGAGGGAGACTGGTGCCGAGATCCTTTTGGGCAACACCTATCACCTGATGCTGAGGCCCGGCGCCGAGCGGGTGGCATCGCTTGGCGGGCTTCATACCTTCATGGACTGGCCCGGCCCGATTCTCACCGACAGCGGCGGCTTTCAGGTCATGTCGCTGGCCCAGTTGCGCAAACTGACCGAGAACGGGGTGACCTTCCGCTCCCATATTGACGGATCGGCCTACGAACTGACCCCTGAGCGTTCAATCGAAATCCAGCTTTTGCTCGACAGCAATCTCATCATGCAGCTCGACGAGTGTATCCATCTGCCAGCCGAGCGTCCGGAGATGGAGCGGGCCATGGCATTGTCGCTGAGATGGGCCGAACGCTCCAAACAGGCCTTCGGCAACAGGCCGGAACGGGCTCTGTTCGGCATCGTCCAGGGTGGCGACGATGAAGAATTGCGGCGCCGCTCCGCCGAAGGGCTGGCCGCGATCGGTTTCGATGGCTATTCGGTCGGCGGACTGGCGGTCGGCGAGCCGCAGGAAACCATGTTCCACGTGCTCGAAAATCTGGTTCCGGTCCTGCCGGCGGACAAACCGCATTATCTCATGGGCGTTGGCAAACCGGACGACATTCTCGGATCGATCGAGCGCGGCATCGACATGTTCGACTGCGTGCATCCGACCCGCGCCGGTCGGCACGGCCACGCCTATACCCGTTTCGGGGTGATCAATCTCAAGAACGCCCGCCACAAGGACGATCCACGTCCGCTCGACGCCGATTCACCAAATCCTAACTGCCGCCGCTTTTCGCGCGCCTATCTTCATCATTTGGTCAGGAGCGAAGAGATACTAGGTGCGATGGTCCTGTCCCAGATCAACCTGCACTACTATCAGCAACTGACGGCCGGTGCCCGCATTGCTATAGAGCGCGGCGAATTTTCGGACTATGCAGCGGCGACGCGCGCCGGTTGGGCGCGCGGTGACCTCAGCCCCCTATGAACGCCAATTGAGGAGCTTTTCCCATGGCTTCCGAACGCAAATCCGCCTTTGACGCCCTCGAACCCCATCGCGCCCGCATCGAAAACCGGCCGATGCGTCAGATGTTCTCAGAGGAACCTGACCGCTTCTCCAGGTTTTCATCAAGTTGCGGCGATATCCTTTTGGACTACTCGAAAAATCGCGTCGACGACGAAGCGTTGAAAGCACTTTTCGATCTGGCCAGAAGCGCCGGCGTCGAGTCGCGCCGCGATGCCATGTGGGCCGGTGAGCCGATTAATGCGACCGAGCACCGCGCGGTCATGCATATGGCGTTGCGCTATCAGGGCGACAGCGTTCTGGTCGACGGCAAGAATGTCATGCCGGATGTCCGCGACGTGCTCGAACGCATGCGCGCCTTCACCGCCGATGTCCGGTCCGGCACCATTGCCGGTTCGACGGGCAAGGCTTTCACCGACGTCGTCAACATCGGCATTGGCGGGTCCGATCTCGGGCCGGCCATGGTGACGCTGGCGCTCGAACCCTATACGCGCGCCGATCTGAGGGTGCATTACGTGTCCAATGTGGATGGGGCCCACATTCACGACACGCTGGATCATCTCGATCTCGAAACGACCCTGTTCGTTATCGCTTCCAAGACCTTCACCACCGACGAGACGATGACCAACGCCCTCACGGCGCGCGGTCTGTTGTCCATGGCACTGGGCGAGGAGGCGGTCCCGCATCATTTCGCCGCCGTGTCGACCAATCTCGAAGCCTGCGCCAAGTTCGGCATCAACGCCGATCGCATTTTCGGGTTCTGGGACTGGGTCGGCGGACGCTATTCGGTGTGGTCGGCCATCGGCCTGCCGGTGATGTTGGCGGTCGGTTACGAGAATTTTCTGAGGCTGTTGAAGGGCGCGGCGGCGATGGACGCGCATTTCCGCGAAACGCCGCTCGAAAAGAACCTGCCGGTGATCATGGGCCTTCTGGGCGTATGGTATCGCAACGTCTGGGGCTTCGCGACCCATGCCGTTCTGCCCTATGACCAGCGGTTGTCGCGCTTCACCGCCTATCTGCAACAGCAGGACATGGAATCGAACGGCAAGTCGGTGATGCTCGACGGCACGCCTGTTGACTATCAGACCGGTCCGATCGTCTGGGGCGAGCCGGGCACCAACGGCCAGCACGCCTTCTATCAGCTCATCCACCAGGGGACGGCGGTTATTCCCTGCGATTTCCTCATCGCGGCCAATCCGCACGAGGATCTGCCACCCCATCATGTCAAGCTCGTGGCCAATTGCTTCGCCCAGTCCGAGGCGCTGATGCTCGGCAAGACCGAACAGGAGGTCGTCGCCGAGCTGACCAGCTCCGGCCTCGACGACGCGGCCATTAAAAAACTGATGCCGCACAAGCTTTTCCCCGGCAACCGGCCGTCGAACACGCTGGTCTACAAAAAGCTCGACCCGGAAACCCTCGGGAGCCTCATCGCCCTTTACGAGCACAAGGTTTTCGTCATGGGCACGATCTGGGGAATCAATTCCTTCGATCAATGGGGCGTGGAACTGGGCAAGCAGCTTGCCAAGGCCCTGATGCCGCTGGTCGAGGGCACTGCGCTCAGCGAGGAACACGATTCCTCAACCCAGGGGCTGCTCGACTACTTCCACAAGCTCCACGGCTGATCCCGCGCCAACCCTCACAAACATTCCCATTCCGGCAGTCCCATGGGCTGCCGGTTGCTTTTGTGCACCTGGCAAAACGAAAACAAGGAAATGGTACGCCCGGACGGATTCGAACCGTCGACCATCCGATTAAAAGTCGGATGCTCTACCACTGAGCTACGGGCGCAAAGATGGGTTCGGCTGTGGCGTACGAACCCATGCGGGTGCGGCGGAAAATAGAGGCTCGGCCCCGCGTGTCAACCGCCATTGTTGTCGTAAGGTGCGCAGAACGCCTATTGCGGCATGCGATAGCCGGTATAGGGCACCGGCAGGCACTGCAAACCGGCGCGCGTGATGTAGCCGCACAGCTCCTCGGCGCGGGCAATGCGATCGATCGGGCCGGCAACGATGTGGTAGTCGGCATGATCGCCCGAAAGGATCGGATCCATGCCGATCAGCAGGGCGCCGATCTTGTTCCTGAGATCGATCCAGGTGACATAGGCGTCATCGACCGTGACCGTTCTCCCCATGGCGATGCCGAATGCGTCGGTATCGACACGTTCGAGATCGAGCCCTTCGACATGCACCGGGGTCTTGACCGTTGTCCCGGGCATGGGCAGGGCGCCGGATACCGGATTGAGCGTGGACGTTTCGGACGGATAAAGCGGCGTCCGGGCGATTTCGACGCTGCCGCCGGGGATCCGGGACGTCTCGGCGTTGTCGCCGATCGAAGAGGTAACGATGCTGGCGTCGATCGGCGTGCCGGGCGGGATCTGTTCGACGAGGAACGGCAGCGTGTTTTCGAGCGCGCCGACGCGCTGCACGATGTCGCCGCGATTGCGTTCGGCCAGCCCGATGCGTGTCAGCATTTCGGTGGTGTCGAGCTTGAGGGCAGCCGTCTCGCTACTGAGCGTCGCCAGCTCGGCACGAAGGCTGTTGATGTCGGCGCCATCCATCCAGCTGGCGTGAAAAAAGGTAAAAACCTGTGCCGGAAGCAGAGCCGGCAGGCTGGATGTCGCCACGGCGAGCCCACTGGCGACGATGGCGACCATGCCCCAGAAATTCACGTCCGACTGACGATAGCGCTCCACCGACATGGACAAGCCGTCTCATCCCATACGAATCAAATACAAACCGTAGTTTACCATCGCCACTAAAGTTCGGTGGCCTCATGTAATCGACGCCACAGTTTTGTGTTATTCACCGATGTAGATGCGGTTAACGAATCGCCGGAGATGTTTATGGGCATTTTTCAGGTTATCATTCTGGCGGCGGGCGAGGGAACGCGTTTCAAGTCGAAAACCTCGAAGGTCCTGCACACGGTCGCGGGTCGTCCGATCGTTCATCACGTCTGCCAGGCGGCACTCGATGCCGGTGCCGACCATGTCGGGATCGTCACCGCACCGGACAGGCCGGAAATCGGGGCTTCCCTGAAAGCGGTCTTTCCCGAGACCGAGCTTTTCGTACAGACCGAGCGGTTGGGAACGGCGCATGCCGCCCGTATGGCGCGTCCCATGTTCGAAGGCGCAAGCGGCATCGTGGCGGTCGTTTATGGCGATCATCCGCTGTTGCGCGGCGAGAATTTTGCCGGCGTGCTTGCCCGCATCGAGGCAGGGTTCGATGGCGCGGTCCTTGGTTTCGAACCGAAGGACCCGACCGGTTACGGACGTCTTGTGACCGAGGGCGAACGGCTCATCGATATCCGCGAACACAAGGATGCAAGCGAAAAGGAACGCCGGATCGGGTTGTGTAATGCCTGCATCGTGGCGTTCCGGGCCGAGGTATTCGCCGAATTGATCGACCGGGTCGGCAACGACAACGTCCAGCACGAATATTACCTCGGCGATCTCGTGCCGCTCGCCAATGCGGCCGGCTATCGGGTCGGCTATTCACTGGCGCCGGAAGCGGACGTGATGGGCGTCAACAGCCGCGACCAGCTTGCCATGGCCGAAGCCCTCTTCCAGCAGCGTTTGCGGCACAAGGCCATGGTCAGCGGCGTCACGCTTATCGATCCGGCGACGGTTTATTTTTCTTTCGACACCGCCATCGCGCCGGACGTGACCGTCGAGCCATCGGTCTTTTTCGGACCGGGCGTCACCATCGAGAGCGGCGCCACGATCAGGGCCTTTTCCCATATCGAAAGCGCTCATGTCGCCTCGGATGCCATTATCGGGCCGTTTGCCCGCTTGCGGCCGGGCGCCGACATTTCCACGGGCGTTCATGTCGGCAATTTCTGCGAAATCAAGAACGCGTCGGTCGGCGCGGGCGCCAAGGTCAATCACTTGAGCTATATTGGCGATGCCACGATCGGGGCGCGTACCAATATCGGCGCCGGCACCATCACCTGCAATTATGACGGACTGAACAAGCATCGGACCGAGATCGGCGCCGATGCCTTCATCGGTTCGGATACGGCGCTTGTGGCGCCGGTCCGTGTCGGTCACGGCGCCTATGTCGGTTCCGGCAGTGTTTTGACCGAAGACGTGCCCGCCGATGCGCTGGCCATTGCGCGCGGGCGTCAGGTGAACAAACCTGACTATGCGCCGAAGATCCGGGCACGCAACGAGGTTTTCAAGGCGGAAAAGGCCAGGAAAGGGTCATGACATGTGCGGAATCGTCGGCATCATCGGCACCGGACCGGTTGCGGATCGGCTGGTTGCGGCGCTGAGACGACTTGAATACCGCGGATATGACAGTGCCGGCATTGCCACCGTCGAAAACGGTGCGATCGCCCGCCGGCGGGCCGAGGGTAAACTCGGCAATCTCGAAGAAAAGCTTAGATCGGCGCCACTTTCCGGGTCTACCGGTATCGGCCACACGCGCTGGGCGACCCATGGCGGGCCGACCGAACGCAACGCCCACCCGCACGCCACCGACAAGGTGGCCGTCGTTCATAACGGCATCATCGAAAACTATCGCGAGCTTCTGGCCGATCTGGCCAGGGACGGCTACACGCCCGAAACCGAGACGGACACGGAATCCGTTGCGCTTCTGGTCACCCGCGAACTCGATCGCGGTCTTTCCCCGGAAGAAGCGGTCGGCGCGGTGTTGCCGCGTTTGCGGGGCGCGTTCGGACTGGTCTTTTTGTTCCGCGACGCGCCGGACACGCTGATCGCCGCCCGGCAGGCGTCGCCCTTGGCCATCGGGCATGGCGACAACGAGATGTATTTCGGTTCGGACGCCTATGGGCTGGCGCTGTTCACCAACCGCGTCACCTATCTGGAAGAGGGCGACTGGGCCGTGATCAAGCCCGGCTCGGCGGTGATCCGCACCTTCGACGGAACGGTCGTCGAACGACCCATGACGGTGTCCTCCGCCTCCTCGGTGATCGCCGAAAAGGGCAACCATCGCCATTTCATGGCCAAGGAAATCTACGAACAGCCCGAATCCGTTTCGCACGCCCTGGCGCATTATGTCGACATGGCCCGTAGGGAAGTCGCGCTTCACGAAACACTGCCGGTCGATTTCGCCGGACTGAGCCGGCTGACCATGGTGGCCTGCGGCACGGCTTTTTATGCCGCCAGCGTCGCCAAGTACTGGTTCGAACGCTATGCGCGCCTGCCGGTCGACATCGATGTCGCCTCCGAATTTCGCTATCGCGAACCGGTCCTGCCCGAACACGGGCTGGCTCTGTTCATCTCGCAATCGGGCGAAACGGCCGACACGCTGGCGGCTCTCAGATATTGCGCGGCGAACAAACAGGCCATCGCCTCGGTGGTCAATGTCGCGGAATCCACCATTGCCCGGGAATCCCAGGTGGTGTTTCCCATCCTGTGCGGGCCGGAGATCGGCGTGGCCTCGACCAAGGCCTTCACGGCGCAATTGACCGTTCTGGCGGCGCTTGCCATCGCGGCGGGCCGCGCCCGCGATGTGTTGAGCAACAAGGACGAACACCGGTTGGTGGACTCCCTGACGCACCTGCCGTCGGCGCTGGCGGAAGCGCTCAAATGCGAAACCCAGATCGAAACCCTGGCCAAGCGCTTCAAGCATGTGCGCGACGTTCTTTATCTCGGACGCGGCCAGATGTATCCGCTGGCGCTCGAAGGCGCGCTCAAGCTCAAGGAAATCTCGTACATCCATGCCGAAGGCTATGCCGGGGGCGAGCTCAAGCACGGCCCCATCGCCCTTGTCGATGAAGACATGCCGGTGGTGGTGGTGGCCCCCTCGGACGGACTGATGGAAAAAACGCTGTCCAACATGCAGGAAGTGGCGGCACGTGGCGGCAAGATCGTGCTGATCACCGATGAACAGGGCGCGAAAACGGTCGGTCAGGGTGTGGCCGACCTTGTCCTTCTGCCCAAGGTCGACGAATTGGTGGCTCCGATCGTCGCCGCGCTTCCCGTGCAACTTCTGGCCTATCACACTGCGGTGCAGATGGGCACGGATGTCGATCAGCCGCGCAATCTCGCCAAGTCGGTGACGGTGGAATAGCGGTTCATCCCAATTCCGCCCCAATTCTTGGGTGATGAGATAAAGGATCTTCGCCAAACGCGAATCCTTTGAAGGAGTCCGACGTGAACGAGCCGCACGAACCGCAGTCTCAGCACGCGATACCGGTCGTGCGCGTCACCTTTACCCACCGGATCGTCAACTACTTTCTCACGGGTCTGGTCATTGCCGGCCCCGTCGGCATCACGCTTTATCTCGCCTGGTGGCTGATCGGGGTGATCGACAACATTGTCACGCCTTTCTTGCCCCACGCCTTCAATCCCAGCACCTACCTGCCGTTCGAAATCCCGGGTTTCGGGCTGATCGTCGGTCTCGTCGCGCTCACTCTTTTGGGATTTTTGACCGCCAATCTGGTCGGACGCACACTGGTGCAGACAAGCGAACGCATTCTTGGCCGTGTGCCGATGGTTTCGACCATCTACAAGGCGCTCAAGCAGATCTTCGAGACGGTGGTGCACCAGAGCGCCCAGAGCTTCAAGCAGGTCGGGCTGATCCAGTATCCGCGTCCGGGCCTGTGGGCGATCGTTCTGGTGTCAACCGAAGCCAAGGGTGAAATAGCCGAAAAGGTCGAAGGCGAGGGGGTGCTGAGCGTTTTCCTGCCGACGACGCCGAACCCGACCTCGGGCTTTCTGCTCTTCGTTCCACGCAGCGAAATCATCATCCTCGACATGACGATTGAGGATGCCGCCAAGCTGATCGTGTCGGCCGGTCTGGTGTCGCCCGAATACCAGAAAAAGACAGCCGCGCTGGCCGAACAGGCCCTGGCGCAGAAAAACTGATCAGGCTTTCTGCCGGGTATCGAGGCTATCCGCGTTGAGCAACAGGCCCTTGAGCTTGGTGGTTTTCAACCAGGTCAGCGCCTGATCGAGCGACATGGGTCGGGCAATGCCATAGCCCTGAATGACATGTCCTCCGAACGCGGCAATGGCGGCGGCCTGTTCCGGGCGTTCGACGCCCTCGGAAATGACGCTCAACCCGAGATCATCGCATAGTCGGAAGATCGAGCGCACGATGGTTTGCGACGTCCTGTCGTTCACCAGATGCATGATCAGCGCCCTGTCGATCTTGACGCCCTGGATCTTGAGACGGGCAAGATTGACCAAACCGGAATAGCCCGATCCGAAATCGTCGAGCTCGACCGCGAAACCGGCGGCCGACAGGGCCTCGATGGACCGGGCGGCCTTGTTGTCGCGTCCCTCGATCAGGGTCGTTTCCAAAACTTCGATCGCGACGTTTTCCGGCTTGAGATCGCGTTTTTCGACCTCCCATTTGAGCCGGTCGATATAGTCGTCCTGGTTGAGCCCGTATCCGGATACGTTGATGGACATGCGCAGATAATCGTGTCCGGCATCATGAAGGGTGCGCAACGCATCGAGCGCGCTTTGGACGGCGATCCTGTCGATGCCCTCCATCTGCCCGTTCTGCTCGGCGACGGCAAAGAAATCGCCGGGCGCGAGCAGGCCGCGCGTTGGATGGTGCCAGCGCATCAGCGCCTCGAAACCGATCAACTCGTCCGTTGCGATGTCGAGCTGGGGCTGCAACATGACGCCGAGCTGGTTATTGGCCATGCCATAGGACAGCGCTGAGGAAATCTCGTTGCGCTGGGCAACCTGTTCGCCAAGGCGCCGGGAGAACACCATGATATTGTTGCGACCGGAATTCTTGATTTCGTAAAGCGCGATGTCGGCTTGGCGCATGAGGGTTTGCGCATTGCGGCAATCCGGGCATGACAACGCAATGCCGATGCTGGCGCTGACGGTGATGGAACCGCTCTCGCTAATGACGGGATGCTCGAAATCGACAAGGATATGCCGCGCGATCGTTTCGAGAACATCGGTATTGGTGACGCCGGGACAGATGATCAGGAACTCGTCGCCGCCGAAACGGCAGGCGAGGTCGGTCTCGCACGCATGGCGCCTGAGAATCTCGGCGGTGTGCATCAGCACAGTGTCGCCGGCGGCATGCCCGAGGGCATCGTTGATTTCCTTGAACTGGTCGAGATCGACATGAATGATCCCGACTTCGCCACGATCGCCACCCGCTTCGCGAAGAAGCTCGGAGAGCGTGGCATCGAGTTTCATACGGTTGGGCAACGAGGTGAGGGCATCGGTCTCCGCCCGGATCTGCAGATCGGCCTTGGCGCGCTTGGGCGCTTCCTCGCGTTCGATCTGTTCGGTGACATCGCGCGCGATGACGATAACCTTTGGCTCGCCACCATCGATGTTCTCGACGACGGCAAAGCTCAACTGGTTCCAGAAGAGCTCGCCGTTCTTGCGGACGTTTTTCACGATTTCCAGCTCGTTGAGAGCGTCGGAATGGATATCGTAGCGATAGTCGCGGATGAAGTCCGGGGTCGGGCGGTCCTCTGGCGGGACGATGAATTCGAGCGGGTTCCGGCCGAGTATGTCGTCTGCGAGGTAGCCCGTCATGCGCGAAAGGGCCGGATTGAACCATTCGACCTTGCCGTCAAGGTTCTGAAGCAGCAAGCCGTCGCTGGCGTTGAGCGCGATCATCTCCATGAGACGGTTGTGACTGGAGACGGAACGAAGGCGGTCGTCGAGCTCGGCCAAACGCGCGCGCGCGTCCGATCCGCACCGCCCGAAAAGGAGGGCGCCGAGAATTCCACCCGCACCGAAGGTGAATACAGCAAGTACGGTCGGGATGACCAAGTCCCAAGCGTCCATATTCGTCCCGCTGTCCTGACTGACTTTTTGTAAGCGAGAAGATGCCGGCCGGACCTTAAGAATTTGACTAAAGAAGAAGTGGTGACAACGCGTAGTAAAGAGCTTGTGAATCAACCCGCTCGGATCAGTGGGATGGCGAGATCGCGCCGGAACAAATAAAGCAACACGCGCAAGCCGTCGCCTTCCGGTCCGGTCAGGCCGGGGTTGCGTGCCAAAAACGCCCGGGCGTCGTCATGGGCCATGTCGATCAGGTCGCGATGGACGTCCGGCACGGCGAGACGGTAGCCGGGCATGCCCGACTGGCGGGTGCCGAGCACGTCGCCTTCGCCCCTCAGTTCCAGATCCTTTTCGGCGATGATGAACCCGTCCTCGGTCGAGCGGATCGTTTCGAGCCGGGCCCTGGCAATGGCGCCGAGCGGTTCGGCATAGATGAGCAGGCAGGCGGACCGGGCGGAACCGCGACCGACGCGGCCGCGCAACTGGTGAAGCTGGGCCAGCCCGAAGCGTTCGGCATGCTCGACGATCATGATGGTTGCCGCCGGCACGTCGACGCCGACCTCGATGACCGTGGTGGCGACCAGTATCTGCGCATCGCCGGACTGGAAGCGTTGCATGGCGGCATCTTTCTTGGCCGCGCTCATCCGGCCGTGAACGAGTTCAACCCGATCGCCGAACACCTCCTTAAGCGCCGCGAAACGTTGTTCGGCGGCCGTCAGCGGGCTTTGCTCGCTTTCTTCGACCAGCGGGCAAACCCAGAAGGCCTGAACGCCCTCGGCAACGCGGGCCTGAAGCCGGGCGACGACGCGGTCGAGTTCGCTGTCGGGCAGGATGGCCGTGTCGATGGGCTGGCGGCCGGCCGGCTTCTCATTGAGAACGGAAACGGCCATGTCGCCGAAATGGGTGAGCACGAGCGTGCGCGGAATCGGCGTTGCCGTCATGACCAGCAGTTCGGCCTCGTGTCCCTTGTCGGAAAGGGCCAGGCGCTGATGGACGCCGAACCGGTGTTGTTCGTCGACGACGACCAGTCCGAGATTGGCAAAACCGATATCGGCCTGGAACAGGGCGTGCGTGCCGACGACGATCTGGATCGCGCCCGAGGCGAGGCCGGCCTGAATGGCGCGCTTTTCCGCCGCCGGCGTCTTGCCGGTCAAAAGGGCGAAGCCGAGCCCCGCCTTTTCGGCCAGGGGGGCAATGGTGCGAAAATGTTGTAGCGCCAGAAGTTCGGTCGGCGCCATGAAAGCCGACTGGGCTCCATCCTCGGCCATCCCGGCCATGGCCAGAAGAGCCACCACCGTCTTGCCGGCGCCGACATCGCCCTGCAACAGGCGCGACATGCGGTTTTCGGCCTTCAGATCGGCGGCGATTTCGGCGAAGGCCCGTTTCTGGCCTTCGGTCAGGGTAAAGGGCAGGGCGGCCTCGACCCGCCCGGTCAGTTCGCCGGTCAGGGTGCGTGGCCGTCCGCGCGCGCGAACAAGGCTCGAACGCACCAGCAACAGGGTCAATTGACCGGCCAGATATTCGTCATAGGCCAGCCGCGTACGAGCCGGTTCGGTCATGTCGCCATCGCGCGGCGTTTCCGGCGCATGAACGGCGCGCATGGCGTCGGCGAAACTCGGCCAGCCATTGAGGGCGAGACGGTTGGCCTCGATCCATTCCGGCAGGGGGGGAAGCGCGGCCAGCGCCTGCGCCATCATCTTGTTGAGCGCCTTGGAACTGAGGCCGTGGGTCAGCGGATAGACCGGCTCGACCAGAGGCAGCGAGGCGCGCTTGTCCGGTTCGACGATGTAGTCGGGATGGGTGATCTGCTTTTCGCCGCGGAAAAAATCGATCTTGCCGGAAACGATGCGCCGTTCGCCGACGGGCAGGGCCTTTTCGACCCAGCCGCCCTCGGCACGGAAGAAAACGAGCTGTACCTCGCCGGTCTCGTCATGGGCAAAGACGCGGTGCGGCGTGCCGGCGCGTGCGCGCGGTGGCGCCAGATGACGATCGATATGAAGATCGAGCGTGACGATATCGCCGAGATAGGCCTCGGCAAGCGGCACCTCTTTTCGCCGGTCGATTGCCGCCGAGGGCATGTGCATCAACAAATCGAGAACCAGCGCGTCCTGCCCCTCGATCTGGCCGAGGAACCGTGCCAGAAGCGGCGCCAGCCGTGGCCCGACACCCTTGAGGGACGTGACCGAACGAAACAGCGGATTGAGCAGCGGCGGTCGGGACAAGGCGATTCCTATTGAGCCATGATCGCAGGGAGTTTAGCGCGGCAATCCGACAGGAGCAAAAGGCTGACAATCGAAACGCATGGGTCTAGAACCCTTTTCGCTCATTGCGTCGAAACCCGCCGCGATGGGCTTTTGCGTGTTCCAAATTCGAAAGATGCCCCGATGACCGAAGACCTCGACGTGGTACGCAAGCGCCTGTTTTATCGCGCCCATCATCGTGGCACCAAGGAGATGGATTTTGTCCTCGGGACGTTTTCCGAAGCGTTTCTCGAGACTTTCGATGCCGTAAAACTGGCGCGGTTCGAGACGGTTCTGGAATTCGCAGACGCCGATTTTCTCGCTTGGGTCACGGGACAAACCCCGATCCCCGATACTGAAAATGCCGAAATGATCGGCGAAATCGTCGCCTTCGCGCGTGAAAGACGCCGCTCATGAGTGCAACGGACCAACATCTGTCGGCCATTGGCAATGTGCCGGAGGGCATGCAACCCTTCACGATCGCCAAGCTCGTCGAACGGGCGCTCGGCGAGGGCGCGTCGGGGCCGGCGGCCCTGGTTTTCGTTGCACGCGACGGACGGCGCATGCAGCGGCTCGCCGACGTTTTGCCGTCTCTCATGCCCGGCCACATGGTGTTGTCGCTGCCGGCCTGGGACTGTCTGCCCTATGACCGTGTGTCGCCGAACGCGGTGACGCTGTCGGCCCGGATGAACACGCTGGCCCAGCTGACCGACCCGGCGACGAAACACGCCATCGTCCTGACGACGATCAACGCTCTGGTGCAAAAGCTGCCGCCCCGCGACGTCGTCGCCCTAATGTCCTTTGCCGCGAAGGCAGGCGCGGTGGTCGATGGTGAAAGGCTTATCGCCTGGGCGGCGGGGAATGGCTATCTCAGGGTACCGACCGTGCGCGAGGCGGGCGAATATGCGGTGCGCGGCGGGCTCATCGATCTTTACGCCGCCGGCGCCGAAGCCCCGCTCAGGTTCGATTTCTTCGGCTCGACCCTCGAAACCATCCGGACCTTCGATCCGGAAACGCAACGCACCACCGGCACGCTCAAGGAAGTCTCGCTGACCCCGATGAGCGAAGTGATGCTGACCCCGGAGACGATCAAGCGCTTTCGCGGCCGATACACCACGAGTTTCGGCGGCAACACCGCCGACGATCAGCTTTACGCCGCCATAAGTGCTGGACAGCGCTTTCCCGGCATGGAGCACTGGCTGCCGTTCTTTTACACCCATCTCGACCGACTGACGGCCTATACCGGATCGGCGGAGTTCGTTTTCGACGATCAGGCCGATCACGCCCTGTCCGAGCGACAGGACCAGATCGCCGATTATTACGACGCCCGTGAAAGCGCGCGGCACGAGCATCTCGCCTCGGGCGCGACCGCCTACAAGCCGGTCAAACCCGAAACGCTCTACGAGATGACGCAAGGTCTGGCCGAACTCGCGGGTGGCACCGGGCTGGTGCTGTCGCCCTTCGCTACCGAAACGGGTGCGGAAAATGCCGGCGGGCGCATGCCGCCGAGTTTTGCCGCCGAACGCAGCGCCGCCGACACCAACCTGTTCGAGGCGGTCGTTTCCCTCATCACGGCACGCGGCAAGACGGGGCAACGCGTCGTCGTCGCGGCCTGGAGCGAAGGCACGCGCGAGAGGTTGATGCAGCTTCTGGCCGATCACGGGTTGACCCGGACCCGTAAGGCGGAGAACTGGCGCGACGCCGAGATGACGCCGCCCGGCATAACCGCTTTCGTGACCCTGGAACTCGAAACCGGGTTCGAGACCGATGCGCTTCTGGTCCTTTCCGAACAGGATATTCTCGGCGAACGCATCATCCGGCACACGCGGCGCAAGAAAGCCGAGAACGCCCTGACCGAAGCGTCGAGCCTCATGGCCGGCGATCTGGTCGTGCATGTCGAGCACGGCATCGGCCGGTTTCTCGGGCTCAAGGCCATCGAGGCGGCCGGGGCGCCGCACGATTGCGTCGAGATCGAATATGCCGGCAAAACCAAGCTTTATCTGCCGGTCGAAAACATCGAACTGCTGACCCGCTACGGTTCGGATACCGAAAGCATCGAACTCGACCGGCTCGGGGGTGTCGCCTGGCAGGCCAAGAAGGCCAAGCTCAAGCAGCGCATCCGCGATATGGCCGACCAGCTGATCAAGATCGCGGCGCAGCGCGAACTGGCCCATGTCGAACCGATCGATCTGCCTTCGGGACTCTATGACGAGTTCGCGGCGCGCTTCCCCTATGAGGAGACCGAAGACCAGCTTGCGGCCATCGCCCAGATCTTCGAGGACATGACCACCGGCCGCGTCATGGACCGGCTGGTATGCGGCGATGTCGGGTTCGGCAAGACGGAAGTGGCCTTGCGTGCCGCCTTCGGCATGGCCATGAGTGGCCGGCAGGTTGCGGTCGTGGTGCCGACGACCCTTCTGGCCCGCCAGCACTTCCGGACGTTTTCCGAACGTTTCATGGGGTTGCCGATCCGCGTGGCCCAGGCGTCGCGGCTCGTTTCGAGCAGTGAGCTGAAGGCGGCCAAGAAGGGCATTGCCGACGGGACGGTCGACATCATCGTCGGCACGCATGCACTGTTGGGCAAATCCATCAGGTTCAAGGATCTCGGCCTTCTGGTCGTCGACGAGGAACAGCATTTCGGCGTGGCCCACAAGGAACGGCTCAAGGAGTTGAAGTCCAATGTCCATGTGCTGACCCTGACGGCGACGCCGATCCCGCGCACCCTGCAACTGGCGCTGGCCGGGGTCAGGGACCTGTCGCTTCTGGCAACGCCGCCCATCGACCGGCTGGCGATCCGTACCTTCGTTTCGCCCTTCGATGCGCTGACGGTTCGCGAGGCTCTGCTTCGCGAAAAATACCGTGGCGGGCAGGCCTTTTACGTCGTGCCGCGGATCAAGGACCAGCCGGAGGTCGCCGAGTTCCTGAAAGAACAGGTGCCCGAGATCAGTTTCGTCGTCGCCAATGGTCAGATGGCGCCGGGACAGCTCGACGACATCATGAACGCCTTCTACGACGGCCGCTTCGATGTGCTTGTCGCGACGACCATCGTCGAATCGGGACTCGACATTCCCAATGCCAATACGCTGATCGTGCATCGCGCCGATCATTTCGGGCTGGCGCAGCTTTATCAGATCCGCGGTCGCATCGGCCGGTCCAAGACCCGCGCCTATGCCGTGTTCACGGTGCCGGCCGACCGCAAGCTGACCGACACGGCGCAGCGGCGTTTGCAGGTGCTGCAATCGCTCGAATCGCTTGGGGCCGGGTTCCAGCTTGCCAGTCACGATCTCGACATCCGAGGCGCGGGCAATCTTTTGGGCGAAGAGCAGTCGGGCAATATCCGCGAGGTCGGCTACGAGCTTTACCAGTCGATGCTGGAAGAGGCGGTCGCCAGCCTCGGCGGAGAAGGCGAGGCGATCGAGATGGGCGAATGGTCGCCGCAGATTTCACTCGGCATGCCGGTGATGATCCCGGAGCATTACGTGCCGGATCTTCAGGTCAGGATGCAGCTTTACCGCCGGCTTGGCGATTTGAGCGAAACCCGCGAGATCGATGCGTTCGGCGCCGAACTGATCGACCGGTTCGGCCCGTTGCCGGACGAGGTCACCTCGCTTTTGAAGGTCGTGGTCATCAAGTCGTTGTGTCGGTCGGCCAATGTCGAACGTCTGGAAGCCGGGCCGAAAGGCGCAGTGATCGCTTTGAGGAACAATTCGTTCGCCAACCCCGCCGGATTGGTGAAACTGGTCTCCGATCCGACCCAGATGGTTCGCCTCAAGCCCGACCAGAAACTGGTCTTTTCCCGCAACTGGCCTGAGCCGGAGCAGCGTTTACGGGGGGCGGCGGCCATCCTCACCCGGCTGGTCAGCCTGGCCGAAGCGGATGGCAACGCGGCAACACGCGCCGGATAATCGATTGGAATGCACGGGTGGCCATGTTATTGCCCGATTTTCTGCCTTGAAACCAAGTCAACTACAGGGGCGAGTCCGCCCGAAACCGAAAAACGGACCTAGTGATGATAGCGAAACGTGCGCTTGGCCTATTCATGGCCCTGTTCGCCCTGATGATCGTTCCTGCGGCCTCTGTGGCGCAGGACACCGGCACCCAGACACAGGCTCCGGCTACCGGCGATGCGGCTCAACCGGCCGCCGATGCCGCGCCCCAGGCCGAACCGGCCATGCCCTGGGTGAAATTCTGCGGCGATCTCGACGACGGCCGCAAGCTGTGCATCGTGCGCCAGATCGTTACGGCGCGAAACAAGATGCTTGCCCGTTTCATTGTCCGTAACAATCCGGCCGAAGCCAGCCCGCTCATGGTCTTGGCCTCCATGCCGCTTGGCGTGACGCTGCCCTACGGCTTGCGCCTGCAGATCGACAATGGGCGCGAACTCATCTTGCCCTACATCGCCTGCGACTCCCAGTTGTGCAATGTCCGTTCGACGGTCAACGAGGCGTTCATCAACAGCCTGAAACGCGGCGCCGTGTTGAAGCTCAAGGCCAAGAATGCCCGTGGTTCCGATGTCGTCATCGAAATCGATCTGGCCGGATTTACCGCCACCTATGACGGCGACCAGTATATCTCGCTTGAAGGTCAGCAGCAGCAGGACACCAACGCCACCGACAAGCTCGGTCAGGCGGTTCAGGATCTGGCCGAACAGATGCGCCGCCAGCAGAGCGAAACCACGCCGCCTCCGGATGCGCCGCCGGCAAACGGGCAATAGCCAGAATAAAAAAAGGGGGCGCCAATGCGCCCCTTTTTACTATCCGTTGATTTGGGTGGTCACTGCCCCATGCCGGCGCTCATCGCCATCTTTCTGAGACCGGGCAGAAGCTTCAAAGCCCAGAGACCGCCGGCTCGTACTGCCTGCACGGGCAGAAAATCGTAAAGCAGCGACCGGAACAATGCTTCGACGCCGCCTCCGGTGCGTGACAGATCGGCGGCGCGACGGTCTGCATAATCCTCGGATACCAGGCGAGGCCAATCCGTCTCGTTGCGGTCAACCCGTTGGAGGGCGGCGACAAGATCGGCAACGTCCCTCAGCCCGAGATTCAGTCCCTGCGCCCCGATGGGCGGAAAGGCGTGAGCGGCCTCGCCGACAAGCACGACGCCATTGGCGCCGGCGCGGGCAACGCTCAGCATGGAAAGCGGAAACACCGCGCTCGGGCTGGTAACGCTCAGCGCACCGAACAGATATTGGCTTTTGTCCCGGAGCACATTGGCAAGATCGACGGCGCGGGCGGCATCCAGCACCTCACGCCTGTCGATCCAGACCAGATTGGCCTTGTTGCCGCCCGCCGGCACCAGCGTGAACGGGCCGTTTTCGTAGTGGAACTCGACCGAATCGCCATCAAGCGGCGTTTCGAGTTCGAGATCGCACACCAGAGCCGCCTGCTCGAACGGCCGTTCTGTAACGCAAAGTCCGGCAAAACGCCGGACTGGCGATCGCTTGCCGTCTGCTCCGACGAGCAAACGGGCACCAATTGGCGCTCCTTTTTCCGGCGTGATGGCAAACCCTTTATCGATACGTTCAAAACTCTTCGCCGGCTGGGCAAGGGTCGTCAGGCTGGCGTGTTCGGTGCCGAGCGCGGCGAAATGATCAAGAAGAGGGGCATTGGCGAAATTCCAGCCGAACGCCTCGCGCCCGGTCTCGACGGAATCGAACAGGGTTTCCGGCGCCCGGATCAATCGCGTCGTGGCATCGATGATGCGGATGCGCTTCAATGGCTGGGCATGATCGGCAGGGCCGTCGATCAGACCGGTTTCAACAAGAAAATCAACCGTCGGCGCCATCAGCGCGGAGGTGCGGCGGTCTTTTGGTCCCTGCGGCGCGAAATGCACGACCGACACGCCTTTGCTGGCGAGAGCGACGGCGGCGGCGCTGCCGGCCAGGCCGCCACCGATCATGGCGATATCGTAGTGTTTCAATTTGGCTCCATCAGGCAAAAGCGGGCCAGCGCGACCGCCATCTGATCACGATTCCGCCGAGATAGGTGCCCGCGATCATGGCGAGAAGGAACACTATCAGGTTTTCCAGATAAAAACCGGTCGCATCGGTTGCTGCGAAAAACCGGATTCCACTTTTTTGCCCGATGCTTTGGGGTCCGTGCTCCCTTTTCTTGCGAGACAGGCATGATCGAACTCCTTTTCAGCCCCTCCGCCTGGGCGAGCCTTGCCACACTGACGCTTCTCGAAATCGTTCTGGGCATCGACAACGTCGTGTTCATCTCGGTTTTGGTGTCGCGTCTGCCGCACGCAATTGCCAGGCGTGCCCGCCAGATCGGGCTGGGGCTTGCCCTGATCTTCCGTATCGCCCTGTTGATCCTCATCTCCTGGATCATCGGATTGACGGTCCCGATCGCCTCGGTCATGGGGCATGCCATTTCCTGGCGTGATGTCATCCTGATCGCCGGCGGGGCGTTCCTCATCTACAAGGCGACTTCGGAAATCCATCACGCCATCGAGGAGCCCTATGAAGAGGAACTGGCCGCCTCGGCGCCGCACAGTTTCTGGGCAGTGATCGCACAGGTCGTCGTGCTCGACATGGTGTTTTCCATAGACTCGATCATTACCGCCATCGGCATGGCGCAGCATCTCGAAATCATGATCATCGCGGTGATCATCGCGGTCGGGCTAATGTATTTCGCCTCGTCTCCGATCGCTGCCTTCATTTCGCACCATCCGACCACCAAGATGCTGGCGCTGAGTTTTCTGTTGCTGATCGGTGTGACGCTGGTTGCCGATGGACTCGGCGTACACGTTCCAAAGGGATATATCTATTCGGCCATGGCTTTCGCCGTTCTGGTCGAGAGCTTCAACATTTTCGCGCAGGCGCGTCGCAAGGAAAGGCGTAACCAGCCATGAACAAGGCTATTGTCGTTCATCAGACCGGTGGACCGGAGGTCCTGGTCTACGAGGAGCATCAGATCGCTCCGCCGGCCAAGGGAGAAGCGCAGATCCGGCACGAGGCGGTCGGCGTCAACTTCCTCGACGTCTACCATCGTATCGGGCTTTATCCGCTGCCTCTGCCGCTGGTGCCGGGCAGCGAAGGCGCCGGTGTGGTGACGGCGGTCGGGGAGGGGGTCAACTTCCTCAAGCCCGGCGATCGCGTCACCTATGCGGGCGTGTTGGGCAGTTATTCCCAGACGCGCAACCTGCCGGCCTCGCGCCTCATTCCCGTGCCCGACACCGTTCCGCTCGACGTGGCGGCAGCGGCGACCCTCAAGGGGCTGACCACCTGCTACCTGCTCGAAATGACCGCGAATCTCAAGCCGGGCGACACCATCGTCTTTCACTCGGCGGCCGGCGGCGTCGGCCAGATCGCGGTGCAATGGGCCAAATCCATGGGCGTCAAGGTTATCGGCACGGTCGGGTCCGAGGAAAAGGCGGAAATCGCCCGTTCACTCGGTTGCGATCACGTCATCGACACCAGGGCCAATCCGGATTTTGCCCCCAAGGTGCGCGAACTGACCGAGGGCAAGGGCGTTGCCGTGGTCTTTGACTCGGTTGGCAAAGTGACGTTCGAAGCCTCGCTCGACTGTCTGAGACCACGCGGGCTGATGGTTTCTTTCGGCAATTCCTCGGGGCCGGTTTCGGTGCCGTCTCTGGGAATCCTGTCGTCCAAGGGCTCGCTTTACGTGACCCGTCCGACCCTCGGGCACTATTTCCCCGACCGGGCGGCCGAGATCGCCGGGGCCGAAAAACTGTGGGCCAAGATCCGGGACGGCGTGGTCAAAATTGCCATCGGCCAACGCTTCCCGCTTGCCGAAGCAAAACAAGCGCATATCGCGCTCGAAGGGCGGAAAACAACGGGCTCAACGGTGCTGATCCCCTGAGAATGAGGCGTGATAATCGCATTTAAAGCGCTTTGAGGACGAGAAAAGACCGCCCCGTCCTCAATCGCGACCAGTCGGAACGATGGTACGTCTGGCGATTTTGTGACGGAACAGAACATGCCGCGTCACCTTTTTGCGTGTCATTGATGCGCTTACGGCAACGTGTTCGCGGCGTGACAGAGAAAAACGAAAACCGATCGCTTGCATGGTTACGCCGGCAAGATGCGTCGCCATAAACCATACCCTTCAGCTCAACTTGTCATTGCACTTGCTATGTGTTTGTATAACTTGCACAAAATAGTATTTTGGAAGTGGGTATGAAATCACAAGGTGAAATTGAGTCCATTACTGCATTGCGCGGTATTGCGGCTCTATCCGTCGTCTTGTTTCATTTCCATGTCAATTATGAACCCTTATTTCTCTGGAAAGCCGTCAGCTATGGTTTTCTGGGTGTCGATGTTTTTTTCGTTTTGTCGGGATTCATAATGTATTACGTCTATGCCCCGGCATTGCGAAGTGGAAGTTTTAGATACTCCGAATTCATCACCAAACGATTTGCCAGAATTTATCCAGTTCATCTGGTCACACTTCTTGCCATTACCCTCTTTGTTCTTGTCGGTGACAGGATCGGCCTCGCCCCGAACGCCAAGGAAAGTCTCGCCGATTTCTGGCCGCAATTGACGTTGCTCTATGGGTGGGGGGTTACGTCCGGCATTCATCTCAATTATCCGTCCTGGTCGCTCAGCCCCGAATTCACGGCCTATATCGTGTTTCCCTTGTTGGCCACGCCGCTGATCCTCCTGTCGCGGCGGAACGCCGTCCTTTTGGCCGGCATCGCCGCCGCCAGTAGCTTTTTCATCCTGGATCGGTTCATCCTGCCCATGGACGGGGCCGCGTCCATCTTTCGCATGGGGGATGGATTTGCGGCGCTTCGGATCGTGCCCGAGTTCAGTCTCGGACTGGGCGCGGCCCGTCTTGTGTGCGGACGAGAGCGCAACTGGATCGCCGCCGTTCCGTTGGCCGTTATCGCCGCCATGGCCGCGTCTCTCTGGGCGGGATGGGAAATCCTGTTCGTGGTGCTTGTTCCAGTGCTGCTTGTCGGCCTTTACATGAGCAGGCTCGCCGTTCCCGGCTGGCTGCGTTTCATCGGCCTTATTTCCTTCAGCATCTACATGACCCACGCCCTGGTCGACACCATCGGCTACAAGCTGGTCGAGGTCATCGGTCCCTGGAAGCGCGGCGCGCTGCCGATCTGGATGCTGCCCATCTTTCTGGCGCTGACCCTGCTGGTGGCTTGGCTGTGCTGGCTGATCGTCGAGGAACCGCAAAGAAAGCGCATCATGCGCCTCTACCGTACCTGGAGCCGCAGCGCCGACGCCCGCCAGATAGCCTGAAATCACTCTAGCCTTTTGGTCTCGTTCTCCGCTAGAAAGCACTCTTGTTGCAAAGAGCCACATTGCGGTTCGCGCAACCCGGGTGGGTGGCAGAGTGGTCGATTGCTCCGGTCTTGAAAACCGGTGGGCGCGCAAGCGTCCCGGGGGTTCGAATCCCTCCCCACCCGCCACTGATTTTATCTGACTTATAGAAATAGGCCAGATAAACGGGTCCATGTTCAAAATCACAACAAGACAAACCCTGGCATATCTCGACACTGACAGAGAAAATACACCTCTTGTCTGGCCGGAGACGCATGACCATGGCTATCATTATAGATGGTTATAGAAAAATGTGCGCCTTTCACCTGCAACATACGTGATCTAATCATGGTGTTAGTTGCATTGCGATATGATTTACAGGCCATGTGTTGGCGCAGAAATACTTCTTTATTGGCCGCTTAGCGCCATTAGTGACCGTCAACGAAGGGCATCTTGAAAGGCTGTATCGCGCAATTCCTAATCCCGCGGAACATCCTGGCACGCGGTCGCGTTTTTAGGCCTGAAGATCGATCCACAAGGTCGCGCAGGCGGCGATCGAGGTCGTGACCAAGGCAACGACAATGGCAGAATATGTCTCAGGTGGATTCCGCGTAATCGGCATATGCTCAAAGCAGAAAACCCCTCTTGAGGCAGACTGCAATGACAATCGAGACACTGGAAAAATACACCTTTGGCGACAGCGTGGTGGAATATCTCTACGACCGTCCTGAAGAAACCACCATCCAGGATGATTATGGACTGACCAAACCGGGCGGCACGGTTGGTATGCGCATCTACCCGGCCGCTCTGGCGGACAAGCTGGCCCGGCGGCGCGACGTTCTGGACCCTTTTGCCATCACGGGAGTGCTCCAGACGCGCGCCTGGAACCTGGAACCGCTCGTGCAGTTCAAACTGCTTGGCGATGAGATCGACGGTTATCACCAGGGCCTTTCCATGCGCAACAGCAGTTCTCTGGCCAGCCTGCGACTGGAAGGGCAACGGCTGGAAACGGATGGGGACACCCAGACGGTGGTCACCCGCCTGATTTCCGAGCGCGGCTACGCCTGCGAGCACCGCCTGTCCTGGCAGCAAGGCGCCCCCGGTTTTGGGCTGAAGACCATCTTTGAGAACACAGGTTCCAGCAACCTGACGCTGGAGATGCTGGCCAGTTTCTCGCTCGGCAGCATCTCTCCTTTTGCCTGCGATGACGCCCCCGAACAGCTCTTCGTCCATCGTTTCCGCTCCAACTGGTCGGCGGAAGGTCGGCACGAACGGCTAATTGCGGAGGCGCTGCACCTGGAACGCTCGTGGATGGGGCTCTCTGCTCACTCCGAACGGTTTGGACACCTTGGCTCCATGCCCGCGCGTGGCTTTTTCCCATGCGCCGCCATCGAAGACCATGAGACCGGCGTGCTGTGGGGTGCGCAGCTTTATACGCCCGGCTCGTGGCAGATGGAGTTTTACCGCCTAGACGACCAGATGGTGCTCTCGGGCGGGTTGCCCGACCGCGAGTTTGGCCACTGGATGAAAACCATTGCCCCCGGCGAGCGTTTCGCTTCACCCGAGGCGATCGTCGCCACGGCGCAGGGCGATATCGATGATTTGTGCGCGCGCCTGGTCGAACTGCAGGAGGCGCGCATCCACCCCGTGCCCTCCGTGGAAGACGATCTGCCGGTTGCCTGCAACGAGTGGTGTACGTCCTGGGGCGATCCGCATCACGAGGACATCGTGGCGATGGCCGACCGCCTGCAAGGCTCTGGGGTGCGCTACCTGACGATCGACTGCGGCTGGTACAAGAAGGACGGCGGCAACTGGATGCTCGCCCAGGGAGATTGGGAAGCCAATCCACGCCTGTTCCCAAAAGGGTTGGCCGGCGCGGCGCAGGCTATCCGCGAGCGTGGCCTGATCCCCGGCCTGTGGTTCGAGATGGAGGTCGTGGGGTCTCAATCGCCACGATTCAACGAGACCACCCATTTCCTGAAACGCGACGGGCTGCCGGTGACTGCTTCCGGCCGGCGCTTCCTGGATTTCCGCGACCCGTGGGTAAAGGACTATCTGCTTGAAAAGGTGGTCGGCCAGTTACGCGACAGCGGGTTCGGCTATGTCAAGCTGGACTACAACGAAACGATCGGTATCGGGGTGGACGGCGCCGACTCGCTTGGTGAGGGCTTGCGCCAGCACATGGAGGGCGTGTTGAGCTTTTTCGATACGCTCAGGACCGAGCTGCCTGATCTAGTGATCGAGAACTGCGCCTCCGGCGGACAACGTCTGGCGCCTGCTTTCCTCATGCGCGCCAGCCAGGCATCATTCTCGGATGCCTTTGAAAACGTGCAGATTCCCATCCTCGCCGCCTCGGAACATCGCCTGGTGCCACCGCGCCAGATGCAGGTTTGGGCCGTGCTGCGCGCCGGCGACAGCCTGAAGCGGCTGCACTATTCGCTGGCCGCCGGATTTTTGGGTCGCCTGTGCCTCTCGGGGGAGATTGCACAGCTTTCGGAGGAACAATGGCAGGTGGTCGAAGAGGCGCTCGGCGTTTATCGTCTCGCCGCCCCGGTCATCCGCGCCGGCCGCAGCCGGTTTGTCCAGGCCAGCGGCGCCAGCTGGGAACACCCTCAAGGCGCCCAGGCCCTGGTGCGCGTTTCCGCCGATGGCAGCCAGGCGTTGGTGGTTTACCACAGTTTCGCCGCGCCCCACCCGTTAGAGGTGAACGTCCCGCTGCCCGATGGCGACTGGCGCATCAAGGCGGCTTTTCCCGCCGCAGGGCCCGCACCGCAGCTCAGGGCCGGCATGCTGGTCATCCCGGTCGGTCAGGCGTTTGAGGGCGCGGCCTGGGTTCTGGAGCGGAACCTCTAGAGTGCTTTCCGGCGAAGCGGATACCGGTTCGCCGGTTCGTAAAAAACGACAAAACTAGAAGCTGGAGCAGATCACACGAGTCAATCAGAACGTGACCTGCTCTGGCCCTGGAGTATCGGGCGAAAAGTGGGCGTCGGTTTTCGCGGAAAACCACAGGTCCACTTTTCGCCCACCATTCCAGATGCCTTGAAACATGTCTGGAGCGCCTCGACCGGGGTCGGTAGCGGCCACCGAAGACGCGTTCGCTGAACGACGGCTTTGTGCCCCATCGTGGCCATTGCCGTCATGATGATCGCTCGGAAGCGGACATCAACTCTGCGGCACATCTCGACCCCTTCACTGACGGGACTTGCGGTTGGATTCCAATCATGCATCAGGCATTGGTGGAGATCCGTCGCCGGGTAAGGACCAAGACGTGAACCACTCTTCAAGGATCAACGATGCTCTGGCATTCATAGAATGCAATCTTGAGCAGGACATCTCGCTGAATTCTGTTGCGAGATCGGTAGGCCTGTCGAACTTTCATTTTCATCGCATATTCTCGGCCTTGGTCGGCCGGAGCTTCATGGCACATGTTGAGGCGCGCCGCCTGGCGCATGCTGCCCACGAACTTTGCGGCAGCAGGCAAAGAATCGTGGATATCGCATTCAGATATGGCTTCGGGTCGCACGAGGCATTCAGTCGTGCTTTCAGGCGCGCGTTCGGGGTCAGCCCCGCGCATTTCCGCAAAACCAATGCCTCCTACGAGGTTGGCGCACCACTTTTGATCGGGCAACTGGACATGAAGCTGTCTCGCGGTCAGGTCGTGCCGGCGCCCGCGTTCAGTTGGTCAAAATCCTTCGCCGTCGCGGGAATTGCGTGTCGCAGCAAAGATACCGCCGATGTGAACAGAGTGTGGGAGCGGTTCTGGCAGAGCGCACAGGTTGCGGGCTTGACCGATCTTCACAACCGCTTCTTCGGGGTTTGTCGACATGCCGCGGAGTCACAGGATCCGGAGGTGTTTGACTACGTCGCCGGTGTTTTGGTGAAAGACCGTAACGAACAGCTTCCCGCCGACTACGTCATCATGAAGGTTCCCGCTTGTCGAATCGCCTGGTTCGAGCACCACGGTTCGATCAAGCAGATCGGCCAGACCTATGATCGCATCTACACGCATTGGCTCCCGCACACGTCCATCGTTCCGAGCATCGGACTCGATGTTCTGGTCGTCGACCAAAGCTTTTCCGGAGACTCTCCGGACAGCCGCATTGGCATCTGGATTGCGATTGACGACAAGAAAAGCAACCAGGATCAAGAAGACAGTCCATGATCCCGTTATGTGGCTCCTGTGCCGACCAAATTGAAGGAGATGGACATGGCAAGACTCGCGGGAAAACTGGGGCTCGTAACAGGAGCCAGTCGCGGCATCGGGAAGGGCATTGCGCTCGCTCTGGCAAAAGAGGGCATGAAAGTTGTTGTCACGGCGCGTACCATGGAACGTAACGCCGACGAAACGGGGCTCCCTGGTAGCCTGGCCGAGACCCAGGCGGAAATCGAGGCGGCGGGTGGAACCTGCGTGGCCATGCCCTGTGATCACACGGACGATGTCGCCGTTGAGCGCGTGTTTTCGGAAATCGCCGGATCGGGAGACAAACTCGATCTGTTGGTGAACAACGCATGGGGCGGCTATGAGACGATGTACGCTCCATCCGGCGAATATGTGTGGGCGCGAAAGTTCTGGGAACAACCCATATCGCAATGGGACAGGATGTTCGGTGCCGGCGTGCGCGCTGCGTGGGTGGCGAGCCACCACGCGGCTCGGTTGATGACGGCGCAACGCAGCGGCTTGATCGTCAACCTATCTTACTGGGCTGCAAAGGCCTATTCCGGCAACACGTGCTATGGCGTGTCCAAGGCTGCGACCGACCGCCTGACGACCGACTGCGCTTATGAACTGAAAGATTTTGGCGTCGCCGTGGTCTCACTTTACCCGGGCCTCGTCCGGACCGAACGCGTGATGTTTGCTGCGGACTATCTGGATCTTTCGAATTCGGAATCACCTGAGTTTCAGGGCAGGGTCATTACGGGATTGCTCGCGGATGTTGATCCCATGTCCTATTCCGGGCAGACGATTGTTTCGGCCCGGTTGGCCGAGGACCTCGGGATTGTCGACATCGACGGTCGCCACCCACGTCCGCTGACGCTCGATGAAGGCCTGTAAAACCGGCTGGATTCGCAGATGCAACCGTTCTCTCGGCGAAGGGGCCGACCGCGCCGGGGGATGGTTGCGCTTGTAGCCGGACTGGAAAACAAACGCGCTGGCGCGGGCTTCAAAGAAGCTTGTCGCGGGCATCGGCTCGCGAAACGACCGAGCTTTCCTGACCCATTTCGCAACGCCTGCCGGCAAACCCATGGATGAAGACCGAGCGCTTCGCTCCGGTTTGCCGGCAATGCCAGCCAAGGTTAGCCCTTGACGGCGCCTACGGTCATCGAGCGGCTGATCTGACGATACATGATCAATCCGAGCACGGCCGGGGGCAGGGCGGCAACGATCATCACCGCCGAGGCGGCACCCCACTGGATGCCGCCGCCACCGCCGGAGGAAAAGAAGAACGAGGCGCCGACCGTTACCGGCACCGCTTCGCGCGTGGTCAGCATCAGGCCGAACAGGAACTCGTTCCAGGCGGTGATGAATCCGAAAATGAAGGTGGTGACGATGGCGGGCCGGCATACCGGCGCGATGATCGAGGTGATGATCTTGAGACGCCCGGCCCCGTCCATCATCGCCGCCTCGTCGAGTTCTGTGGTGATGTCGTTGATGGCGTTGACCAGAATGATCAGGGCCAGCGGCAGGTTGACGATGGTCAGGATGAGCCCGAGGCCGAGCTGGGTATCGAGCAACCCCACCCACTGAAACATCATGTAGATGGGAATGGCGAAGATGATCAGCGGCAGGGCGCGCAGATTGACGATAAGCGGCATCAAAATGCGCTGCCCGTAGCCGGAACGCGCCACCGCATAGGCCGCAGGAAAGGCGAGCACGATCGATAACGTCGTGCCGATCAGGGCGGCGGCCGTGGAATTCCACAAATAGGCGAAAATGTTCAACCGGTCGCTGATCGTCAGCACCTTGGCATAATGCTCAAGCGTGGGAGCGTTCACCCAAAGACCGGGATTGGACGCGATCTCGCGGCTGCTCTTGAACGAGGTCAACAGGGTGGCGATGACCGGGAAATTGAGGATGAAAGCGGTCACGGCGAAGACCACCCAACGCAAGGTTTTCATGATCATTTCGACCCCCGTGCGATGCCGCGGTTGATGAAGAACAGAATGGAGAACGCGCCTACGAACAGAATGACCGACGCCGCGACGGCTGGCCCGATTTCGCCCTTGCGGAAAAAGGCTTCGTAAACATAGATCGACAGCGAGCGCGTCGATCCGCCCGGGCCACTGCCAGTCAGGACATAGACGTTGTCGAAGACGCGGAAGCCATCGATGAACCGGATGAACAGGGCGACGGCGATGGTTGGCATCATCATCGGGATTTCGATGTTCCACAGCATGTCCCAAGCCGATGATCCATCGATCTGTGCCGCCTCGCGCACATGGTCGGGAATGGCTCGATAGGCCATGTGAAACAGCAGAAATGCAAACGGCGTCCATTGCAGCGTTTCGACCACGGTGAGGGTCCAGAACGCGTTGTCGACGTTGAGGAATGCCGGCGAGGAGCCGAACCAGGCCCACAAATAGAACGGCACGGGGCCGACGAATTCATGCAGCACCAGCCGGTACATCAGGCCCACCAGGGCCGGAGCGACCATGAGCGGCAGCATGATGATGGCGAGAAGCCAGGAATGCCTGTCGAACAGCGGCGCCAGAAAGATGGCAAGCACGAAGCCGATCAGGCATTCGGCGAGCGCGGTAATGAAGCCGAATCTGAGCGAAAACCAGATGGCGCGCCAGAAATCGCTGTCCGTCAGCACGTCGGTATAGTTGGCGAAACCCGAAAGCTCAGGCGCACGCAGGTTCTGAAAGCTGACGTTCGAGAGCGAATAGACGATGTTGACGAGCGCGGGAAAGCCCAAAAAGAGCAGCAGGAACAAAACCATGGGCGCCGTCAGAACACCCCATCCCAATTGTCGCTTGCTGTCCATGTGTCGGTCCATCGCCAAGAAAAACAAATCGGCGCCGGGCGGAGGAAAACCGCCGCCCGGCCCGTCAGAGTAAAAACCCTACTTCAACAGCTTTTCCATGCCTTTGGTAACGGCGGAAAGCGCTTCGTCAAGCGTCTCCTGGCCGGTCCAGTAGCCGGTGAAATGCTGCGCCTGCAGTTCATAGACGCTCAGTGCGTTGGCGCTGGTCGCCCCGGTCATGACGTAGCCGTACTTACTGGCGAACTCGCCGAGCTGCACCAGATCGGGGCGCTCGTCGGCGATCTTGGCGACGACTTCCGGCGTCAGGGCCGGCGCACCGCTATTGGCGGCGTAGGCAAGCGCTGCGTCCTCGGTCGAGAGCCATTTCAAGAAGCTCAGGGCCCCGTCCTTGTTGGGCGCATTCTTGTTCAGCCCGTAGCCGAGACCGTGGATGTGCGTGGCCCGTCCCTTGTCGCCGGCGGGCGGCGCGATGATCGTCACATTGCCGGCTATGGCAGGCGCGGTCTCGGGATTGGTCACATCGCCGGCCGCCGCGTTCCATTGCAGCATGGTTGCGACCTGCCCGGAAACGAAGGCGGCATTGGATTCGGCAAACTCGTAGGAGGTCGAATCCGCTGGCGTCGCGCCCGCGTCATAGAGCATCTTGTAGAGCTTCAACCCGCGGCGATAGGCATCGGAATCGACCGTGATGTTGCCCTCGTCGTCCATCCAGTCACCGCCATAGGAACGCGCGGTGGACTGCCAGACCATCATGTTGAACAGAAGATTCTGCATCTGCAGAACCGTGCCGTAACGCGTCGGGCTGGCCGGATTGATCGATTTGGTGAAGTAAAGCGCCGTCGCGGCGTAATCATCCCAGGTCCAGGTGTCGGGATCCTTGGGCGCAAGACGCTTGCCCAGATATTTCTCCGAGATATCGCCATAGGTTTCGGCTGCCGACGCGTTATTGAGCAAGGCGTCGATCAGGTCGTTGCGATAGTACATGAAGTGCAGCGACAGATCCGTCGGCACACCATATTGCTGGCCTTCATACTGCATGGTCGACAACACGGAGCTGCCGTAAACGGTCTCGGCTTCGTCCGACAGAGTGACCGGATCCATGAAGGGCGCGTAACGGCCGATGGAGTAGGTGGCCAAAAGGTTCAGATCGAAGGCGTCGGTGCCGGCGGCCAGATCGGCCTGCAGCTTGTCCCAGAAGCCGTCACGGGCAAAAAACAGGACCTCGACCTTGTCCTTGTCGGCGACGCTTTCCTGGGCATTGTAGATTTCGACGGCAGCCCTGAGCGCGGTCTCTTCCGGTCCACCCGGCCAGCCGAGAACGGTGACGGCGGCCTGAGCCGCGGCGATAGGTGCCGCAGATGCGACGAGCCCGATGGCAAGAGCCTTGAGCAGGTGTCTAGGCATGGTTGTCTCCCTTTTTTGATGACGAGTTCTTTGCAGCAGACAAGGCGAGCTGGGCGACGCCCACGATGCCCGCCTGGGCTCCGAGCTGTGCCGCAACCAGTTGCGGTCGTTGGCGCTGCGGCAAATCGGAAAGTGCGTGTTCGAGCCGGGCGATGAAGCCCGTGGCAAGGCCGATGGAACCGCCGATGACAATTCGCTCCGGCGCCAGCGCAAGCTGGATATTGGCGCAGGCGGTGGCGATACGGCGGGCAGAAAGGGCGCATATCTCTTCCGCCCAGGTCTGCTTATTCATGGCGGCTTCGAATACGCCGCGCGCATCGGTGTCATGTCCCTTGGCGCGTGCGGTCTCGGCGATCCAGCGCCCGGTAGCCACGCTTTCGAAGGGGGCGCTTGTCGGCGTTTCGCTGTGAAATTGCCCGAAATGACCGGCCAGCCCCGTCAGCAGGCGATCATTGACCACCACGCCGCCGCCCATGCCGGTCGAAATCGTCAGGAACACGCAAGTGTGCGTGTCCCGCCCGGCGCCTTTGGTGAATTCGCCCCAGGCTGCAGCTTGTGCATCGTTGACGGCGCGTGCCGGTTTGCCGGTCAATTCGGTCAGTGTCGCCGCCAACGGATAGTCAGGGGGGATCGTAAGTGTCTTGAGATTGAGTGCGGACCAGATCCCATCGTCGATGAGGCCGGTAACGGCCGCGCCAACCTGGGCGTAGCGCCCCGTCCATGACGGCGCCTTTTGCAGCAAGGCGGCGATCCAGTCACGGGGATCGCCATTTGTGGGCGTGGCGATCTGGACGGGATCGACGATCGCGTCATCACTGACAAGAGCGCCAAGAATCTTGGTGCCACCGATATCGATCGCCAGAACGGTTTCAAAAGGCGACGCACCCGTCATGGATCAGCTCCGCTTCTTGCCATCGGGCCAGCCGATGGCGTCGAGATACCAGGACACGATGTGTTCGGTGCGCGTGATCGCCGAGCCGACAACGACGGCATCGGCACCTGTGGCCAGCGCTGCGGCAGCCTGATCGGGCTGACGGATGAGCCCTTCGGCGATGATGAAGGCATCGAGTTTGGCCATCTGCCGGATCAGCTCGTAATTGGGCAGGGTTGGCTCCGGACCGGGCCCGACATAGCCCGACAGTGTCGAACCGATGCAATCGAAACCCAGGGCTTCGGCAGCGCGTGCATCGGCAATATCGGCGCAGTCGGCCATCGCCAGCGCACCCGTTTTGCGCACGGTGGCGAGAATGGTTTCGACGGGATCGGGGTGCGGGCGCAATGTTGCGTCGAAAGCGACGATATCCGCTCCGGCATCCGCAAGCTGACGTGCCATTTCCGCTTTGGGCGTGATCCTGACGTCGTAGCCTTCGAGATCGTGCTTGATGATCCCGATCATCGGCGCATCGGTGACGGCGCGTACAGCCTCGACATAGGTGAGCGACTCGATGCGAAGACCTACGGCGCCGGCTTCGAGTGCGGCGAGCGCGAAACCTTGAACGCAGGCAACATTGTCCATCGGGCCGCCGGGCACAGGTTGGCAGGAAACGATTAGACCCGATTTCAGTTTTTCGAGCAGCGCAATCACGTCAGTCACTCCAAGTTCAATGACCAGACGATAGCATCGCAAAAATGGCGCGCAACTGGTTTCTTACTGGTATTATCGGTGGAGTTCGAGCACGAAGTCGTAGACGTCGCCCCTGTAGCGGGTCTGGGTGAATTCGACGACGCGCTCGTGGTGAAAACACCGCCGCTCCACAATCAACAGACTCGCATGCTCTTCTAAATGAAGCCGATCCCTGTCGTCGGATTCAGCCGGTCCGGCCTTCATGCGCTGCACCGCGCGTTCCGGCATCGCTCCGACGGCATCGAGCGCGTGATAAAGGGAATCCCCGACCATATCCGGATCGGACAGGATGAAGGAGGGCACGCTCGCCACCTCGAGGGCGATAGGTGTGCCATCGGCCGTCCGGACACGCTTGAGCCGCAGGACCGAAGCCATGGGACCGAGACCAAGCGCCATGGCCTCGGCCGATGTCGGATGTACTAACTCCTTTGAAATCCAGATGCATCCGGGAGCGAACCCGCGGGAAAGCATGTCCTCGGAAAAGCTCGACAGACGTGCCAGGGATTTTTCCACCCGCGATGTGACTTCGGTTCTGCTGCCTTGTCGGCGGCGAATGGCGCCGTTCGCGATCAGTGCATCGAGCGCCTTGCGTACGGTGACGCGCGAAATCCCGAGCTGTGTTGCCAGATGGCGTTCGCTGGGCAAAAGCACCCCGCGCCGGAGCGTCCCGTTGGCAATGAGGTCGTCAATACAGATGACCATCTTGCGATAGAGGGGCTGACCGTCGCCTTTGGCGAGCGCGCTTGCGAGCGCATTCAAGATTTCTGCTTCATCCACAGCATTTCCCCTTCGCAAAAAAAACCAGATAATGCTTCTGGGTGCTAACTGGTATTATAGACATAACACCAGATCGGGCTAGTCCCCGACCTCGGCGTGCCACTCTTTGGCGTTCCGGGCCCATTGAGGGCGTCCGGAATTGGCCTTCCGCATTTGAAAAACCCGGATAACCGGAGGCGCGCGAATCCCGGATGGTTCTGCCGTTCGCGCGTAATGCGCGCGGTTGGGACCAAAAGGCAAATCGCCTCATTGCGGAGATCGTCGTATGAAAAGGGCAAGGCAGAAGGGGCACCCTCATGATCCAGATCACCACCGTTGTCGAAAACTCTCCGGGAACGCACAACGCGCTCATCGCCGAATACGGTCTCAGTTTCTTCATCGATACCGGGCGCGATGCCCTGTTGTTCGACACTGGTCGAACGGGATTGCTGGTGCCCAACGCACTCCGGCTCGCCCTCGATCTCAAACGGGTGCGGCGGGTCGTCCTGAGCCATGGGCATTTCGATCATTCAGGCGGCATAAGGGCTCTTGTCGAGCAAAACGCGGATTTCGAATTGGTGACGGGCAAGGGCTTTTTCGAGCCGAAATACGCCACGATGGGTGTGGCCTACGAATATGTGGGCAACGATTTCGACGCTGACTGGCTGTCCGAACACGGCATCGCCCATCAAAGCGTCGACATGCCGGTCTGGGAGGTGGTGCCGGGCGTTCACGCGCTCACCGATTTCCCGCGCATTCATTCGGACGAGGTCGTCAATCCGCGCTTCAAGCTGCGTGTCGATGGCGGCTGGGCCGACGATCCGTTCGCCGACGAGGTGATGCTGGCCGTCGAGACGCCCAAGGGCCTGGTCGCCGTGGTCGGCTGTTCGCATCCCGGGATCAAGAACATGCTCGATGCCGTTAGCGAGCGTCTGAACCAGCCGATTTATGCCGTCATCGGCGGTACGCATCTCATGGAGGCCTCTTCCGACCGGATCGGGGTAACGCTGGATTATTTCCGTCAAAAGGACATCAAGATCATCGGGGCATCGCATTGCACCGGATCCGAGGCGGTGGAACGCATCCGGCAGGTGTTCGGCGAGCGCTATTACGCGAATAGCACCGGCGCGGCCCTGTTCTTCGACTGAAGCGTCGGGCGACGAAATGGTCTCCCCGCACGGGCGCGGGGAGAAAAGGCGTGAACCAGGGCGGCGTCAGCTCTTGTATTTGTAGAATCCTTCGCCGCTGAGGACCCCCAGCTTGCCCTTGTCGATGTAGTTATCCTTGAGATAGGCGGCAAAACGCTGCGACGTCGCATCGCCGTTGAGGGAAATATTGTAGGCGGTGTTCAGCCCGACGGCGTCATAGATCTGGAACGGCCCGACCGGCGCGCCGGTGGCGATGCGCCAGGTCTTGTCGATGTCCCGCGGTTCGGCAATCCCGTTGGCCACCAGAGCGCCTGCGGCGCCGAGGAAGGGAACCAGCAGGGAATTCAGCACATAACCGGGCTGCTCCTTGTGCAGCTCGATCGGCTCCATACCGATGTCGCGGGCAAAATCGACAACCGTCCTGTAGACCTCCGGCGACGTGCCGGGATGTCCCATGATTTCGGCGGTGTTGTGCGTCCAGATCCTGTTGGCAAAATGTAGCGCGAGAAAACGATCCGGCCGACCCGTCGCTTCGGCGATGGCGCTCGGCAGAAACGTGGAAGAATTGGTGGCGAACACCGTCTTCGGCGGCGCAACGGAGGCGAGCTTGGTATAGACGTCGCGCTTGATGTCGATGCGTTCGGGAACGGCTTCGATGACCAGATCGGCTTTCTTCGCGGCTTCGCCCAGATCGGTCGAAAAACTCAGGCGTGCCTGCGCCGCCATGAGAGCGCCGTCATCGGCGCTCTTGACGTCCTTGGCATAGTGCGTGACCAGGTAATTAATGGTTTTGCGGGCCTTGTCGATCATTTCGTCATTGATGTCGTAGGCAATGACCGGAAATCCGCGATAGGCGGTTTGAAAGGCAATCTGGGCACCCATAACACCGGTGCCGAGTACCGTGACATTGTGAAAAATCATTTGCGCTCCTCCTCAAATCAGTCAGAAGGTACATATATAAATCCATATCTCTGAATTAAAGAACGATCTTATGAATTTTCACTGCACTTCGACTCACCAGCCGACACGATGGGGTGTCGCGCTTGTGTCCACGAAGATGAAAAGCAACCTGGAATCACAGAACCGCTTGGAATACTAGAATTTTTTCCCTATTCCCCGCGTGTCGGAATCGTCATTCTGGCGTGCTAGAGGTTTGACAACCGCCATCGATCGCGATTAGGTCGCGCCGGCGGCCAAAGGGCCGCATGAGGCCGGATTCCAATGTCGCGTTTCGTCTATTTCGCTTATGGTTCCAACATGTTGACCCAAAGGCTTGCCGCGCGCTGCCCCAGCGCCGAAGTGATCGGACGGGCCGAGGCAACAGGGGTCTATGTATCCTATTGCCTGGCCTCCTCGGACGGTTCCGCCAAGGCCGGATTGCGACGGGCGACGGGCAAAACGGCCTGGGGCGTGCTGTTTTCGATCGATCTGGACGAGAGTGGCGTCCTCGACAGGTTCGAGGGGGCTCCGAAGGTTTACCAAAGGGCACAGATCGATGTCCGTCCCGATGGTTCTGGGGCGCCCGTTTCGGCCGCAACCTATCTGCCGCAGCCCGGATATATCGTCGAAAACCGGCTGCCTTATGCCTGGTACCGCGCTCTTTGCGCAGGCGGCGCGCGCCAGCACGCTCTGCCAGAAGGTGCGGTTGCGTTGCTGGCCGCGGGTCAGAACATGAAGATGCCGGTCGGGAGCGTCAGGGCCGTCGAAGGACAGCGGCGCGCACTCAGCGCTCTCGACGCCGCCGGGATCGCGCTTGACCAAGAGGCACCGGTTTCGTGACGCTGATGCCGCTCATCCTGCCGCTGGGCGACAGGTTCTTGCTGATCCGTTTCGCCGAGTCGCTGGACGATGCGGCCAATCGTCGGGCCATTGCCTTTTCCAGACAGATGGAAACCGAGCCGCCGCCGGGTGTCGAGGAAGTCGTCCCCAATCTGATTTCGGTTTTGCTGCGCTACGATCCGGCTCGTATCGGGTTCGAGAAACTGGCCGGTGAGGTGCGCGTGCGCCTGATGCTTTGCGAAAACCAGAGTGAACCGCACCCGGACAAGGTGCATGACATTTCGGTCCGTTATGGCGGCGGAGAGGGCCCCGATCTCGACTCTGTCGCCGCCGCTTCGGGTCTTGATGCCCCCGGTTTTATCGCCTGGCACACGGCGCACCCCTTGCGCGTGCTGGCCATCGGGTTTGCCCCCGGTTTCGTCTATTGCGGTTTTCACGAAGGGCTGCCGCTCCTGCCGCGACGGAACGAGGTGCGCCCGGTCGTGCCGCCGGGAACGATCCTTTTTGCCGCCGGGCAGACGGCGATGACCGCAACCCCGCTCCCGACCGGCTGGAACGTGATCGGCCGAACGACTTTCCGAGCCTTCGATGCGGCGGCGCAGCCGCCCGTTCGGCTCGCGCCGGGCGACAGTGTGAGGTTCGTTGCCCAATGACCGTGCTTGCACAATTTCGCATCACCCGCGCCGCACCTCTGAGCACTGTTCAGGATCGGGGCCGTTTCGGCGCCCTGGGGTTCGGCATCGCGGCATCGGGGCCGATGGACGCGATCGGCTGGGCACAGGCCGGCGGCGGCGAATCGGGACTGGAATTCACCCGCACAGGGCTCGATTTCATGCTTTTGTCCGGAACGATCGAGGCGGGATTCGGCGGCGGCGGGTTCGCTCTCAAGGTCAACGGAACGCCGCACCCCTGGCCGACACGATTATCGCTGAAGGCAGGCGACCGCGTTTCGATCACGCCCGGCGTCTGGGGCATGTATGGCTATTTGCGGTTTTCCGGCGAGATCGACGTTCCGAACGTCATCGGCAGCCGCGCCACCAACACCATTGCCGGGCTCGGCGGTTTTGAGGGACGGGCCTTGCGGGCCGGCGACGAGCTGGCCGTCATCATCGCTGAAACAACAATAGAGCCGGTGCCTGCGGAAAAGCCTCCGGAGAGGGACGTGCCGTTCCGTTTCGTCTGGGGATTGCATGCGGATCTCTTCGAAACATCGATGCGGCGCGACTTCGTGTCCTCTTCCTTTTTCGTCTCGCATCGGCTGGATCGCATGGGCGTGCGGCTGGAGGATCGGGCGGGTGTTTTTACTCGATCTCAACACCTGTCGCTGGTTTCGGATTCCGTCGTCCCCGGCGATATCCAGATTCTCGGGGATGGAACGCCGATCGTGCTGATGCGCGATCATCAGCCGACTGGCGGCTATCCGCGCATTGCGACATTGTTGAGTGCGGAGGTCAGCCGATTTGCCCAGATCCGGCCAGGAACTGCTATACGGTTCGTACCTGTTTCGCTCACGCGCTGAGCAGAAGAGTTGAGGGGAAAAGACGTGAAGAATTCAATCGATCTCAATGCCGACATCGGAGAAGGCACCGGCACGGACAAGACCCTGATAGAGGTCATCACCAGCGCTTCGGTCGCCTGTGGCGGTCACGCCGGCGACGAGGAAACCATGCGCAATTGCGTACGGCTGGCCAAGGAATATGGCGTCGTCGTGGGTGCGCATCCGGGATTTCCGGACAAACAGAATTTCGGGCGCAAGCGGCTCGACATGCCGAACGACGATATCGCCGAGGAAGTCGAGGAGCAGGTGACGCGCCTCGTCAGGATCGGCTGGGAAGAAGGCCTTCCCATCCGTTACGTCAAACTCCACGGGGCGCTGGGCAACATGGCGGCCGAAAGAGACGATCTGGCCATGGCGATCTTTGAGGCGGTGCATAGCGCCTATCCGTCGCTCGCCGTTCTGACCATCGACAATTCAGCCCAGGTGCGCGCCGCCGAGGCGCTCGACATGAAGGTCGTGCGCGAGGCCTATGCCGACCGTGCCTATGACCGCAAGGGCATGCTGGTGCCGCGTGGCGAAGAAGGCGCCATCCTGACCCGGCGCGCCGACGTTCTGGCGCGCTGCCTGTTGCTGGCCAAGCGCGGCGAGATCGTCAGCCGGGAAGGGCGAGTGCTGCAAACCAAGGCGCGGGCGCTGTGCCTGCACGGCGATACGCCCGGTGCGCCGATCATGGCGAACGAGGTGCGCGAGGCGCTTGAACAGGAAGGCATCGTTGTGGAAAGCGCCTTTTCGTGAATTTTGAGGCGCGGGCGCGAAGTCCACGCCAGAACGACAGAATCGGGAACTTTGAAATGAGTGCGACGATCATCGACGGAAAGGCCTTCGCGGCGGGAATCAGGGAACGGGTCGCCGGACATGTGTCGCGGCTCAAGGCCGAACACGGCCTGGTGCCGGGTCTGGCGGTGATCATCGTCGGCGAGGATCCGGGTTCCCAGATCTATGTGCGCAACAAGGCCAGGCAGACCACCGAGGTCGGCATGCTGTCCTTCAAGTACGAACTGCCGGCCGAGACGCCGCAGGACGAGTTGATCGCGCTCATAAACGAGTTGAACAATCGATCGGATGTTCATGGCATCCTTTGTCAAATGCCAGTTCCGGATCACATCGACCCGGTGGCGGTCATCAACGCCATCGATCCGGACAAGGATGTCGACATGTTCCATCCGATGAGCGCCGGCAAGCTTCTGACCGGCCAGAAGGGGCCGGTCTCCTGCACACCGCTCGGCTGCCTGATGCTCCTGCGCGATCTGCACGGCGATGCGCTCGCCGGCAAGGAGGCCATCGTTATCGGGCGCTCGAATCTCGTCGGCAAGCCAATGGCCCAGCTTCTGTTGCGTGAAAACTGCACCGTGACCATGGCGCATTCGCGAACAAAAAACCTGGCCGATGTCGTTAAGCGTGCTGATATCGTCGTGGCCGCGGTCGGTCGGGCGAAAATGATCAAGGGCGACTGGATCAAGCCGGGCGCGACGGTGCTCGATGTCGGCATCAACCGCATTCCGGCGCCGGAAAAGGGCGAGGGCAAGACGCGGCTGGTCGGCGATGTCGAGTTCGAAACGGCAATCGACGTGGCGGGTGCCATTACGCCGGTGCCCGGCGGCATCGGTCCGATGACCATTGCCTGCCTTCTGGCCAATACCGTGACGACCTGCTGCCTGATCAACGGAATTGAACCGCCCGAAGATCTGACGGCATAGTCGGAGACTGCCAAGTCTGCGGTATCGACTTTCACGAAGCGGTTATCACTTTGTGTCGATGATCTCCGTGTGCCTAAAACTGCACCGTCCTTTTGAACAGGGTGTCCCAGCATGAAAAACCAGGTCCAGCTCATCACCTATGTCGATCGCCTGAGCGGGGGCGGTTTCCCAGCACTCAAGGATCTTCTCGACGGGCCGCTCAACGATCTGTTCGGCACCGTGCATGCGCTGCCGTTTTTTACCCCCTATGACGGGGCCGATGCCGGGTTCGATCCGATCGATCACACCAGTGTCGATCCACGTCTTGGAGACTGGGGCGATGTCGGCGCGCTGTCGGATACCATCGACATCATGGCCGATCTCATCGTCAATCACATCTCGGCGCAATCGCCCGCCTTTCTCGATTTCGTCGAAAAGGGCGATGCGTCCGAATACGCCGAACTGTTCCTGACCTATGCCAAGGTGTTTCCGAACGGCGCCAGCGAGGACGATCTTCTGACTGTCTATCGTCCCCGTCCGGGCCTGCCCTTCATCCAGATGAACATGAAGGATGGCTCCAAGCACCTGATCTGGACGACGTTCACCGCCAACCAGATCGATATCGACGTTCATTCCCACAAGGGCGTGGCCTATCTCGACGCCATTCTCGACCAGTTCGCCGAGGCCGGCATCTCCTGCATCCGGCTCGATGCGGCGGGTTATGCCATCAAGAAGGCGGGCACGAGCTGCTTCATGACGCCGGAGACCTTCGATTTTCTGGAGGAACTGACCACCAAGGCCAAGGCACGCGGCATGGAAGCGCTGGTCGAAATCCATTCCTATTACCGCGACCAGATCGAAATCGCGACAAAGGTCGATCGGGTCTACGATTTTGCCCTGCCGCCACTCATTCTTCACGCGCTTTATACCGGCGAGGCCGGACCGCTTTTCCGCTGGCTGGAAATCAGCCCGCGCAACGCCATCACCGTGCTCGACACCCATGACGGCATCGGCGTCATCGATGTGGGAAGCCATTCCGACGGCCGGCCGGGTCTGCTGCCGCCTGAAGCCATCCACAATCTGGTCGAGACCATGCACGAACGCTCGGGCGGCTCCCGTCATGCGACCGGGGCGACGGCCTCCAATCTAGACATCTACCAGGTCAATTCGACCTATTTCGATGCGCTCGGCCGCCGCGAGAATGAATATCTCATCGCCCGCGCCGTGCAGTTTTTCGCGCCCGGTATCCCGCAGGTCTATTATGTCGGACTACTGGGCAGCACCAACGATATGGCGCTTCTGGCCCGAACCAATGTCGGGCGCGACATCAACCGCCATTATTACACGCGGATCGAAGTCGAAACCGCGCTTGAAACGCCGATGGTGCAGGCGCTCGTCCGTCTCATCAAGCTGCGCAACACGCACGAGGCCTTCAACGGCAGCTTCGCGCTCGAACAGCCTTCGGCCAGCATGTTGTCGATGCGCTGGGCGCAGGGGGATGACTGGATCGTCCTCGACGTCGATTTTGCCGCCGCAAGCGCCGAGATCCGCTATTCCTCGGCGGAAGGCGAAAAGCGCTTCGCCATCAAGGACGACGCCTCGTAGAGGAGCGAATCCGAAGGGCAGGACAGCATGGCGAAAACCACCCAGGCCACTCTGGCCCTCACGCGGGCCGGTATTGCCTTTACCGCGCACCCGTACGAATTCGACCATGACACCCATAAGATCGGCCTTGCCGCCGCCGAGGCCATCGGCATCGCACCGGAGCGGGTCCTGAAGACGCTGATGCTTTTAGCCGACGGCAAGCCGGCCTGCGCCGTCATTCCGGTCGATCACGAACTGTCGATGAAAAAGGCGGCTCATGCTTTCGGCGCCAAGACGGCGGAAATGATGAAGCCGGCCGATGCCGAACGGCTGACCGGCTATCACGTCGGCGGCATTTCTCCATTCGGCCAGCGCAAGCGCGTGCCGGTGGCGATCGAACAGAGCGTGCTCGGTTTCCCGAACGTTTTCATCAATGGCGGCCAGCGCGGCATGATGGTGGAGCTGGCGCCAGCCGACGCGGTCAAAGTGCTGGCGGCCAAGACGGCGGACCTGACGGCATGAAGCCGGAACGATCTGCAAGTCAGCGTGGATCGGGGGATGCCGTCATCCGGACCACTTGCCCGATGGCAGCCATGACGTCCAGAACGGCATCAAGGCACGTATCCAGTTCACTCCAGTTGGCAATGGCGCAATAGGCGCAGGTCCTGGTGGCGGTAACGATACCGGCATCCGCACGCACGCCGGTATCGGAACCGGTCTTGTTGAGCATGACAAATTCGCCTTGATCCATGCCGTGCAACAAGGGATCGAACCGCATCGGAGCGGCGACCATGGAGTGATCGAAGCTGGTGGCGAGCCAGCGCGCCACCTTTGCATCGACCGCTGGCGAAACGAGCGTGCCGGCATGAAGGCGGCTTAAAAGGTCGACCCATTCTCCCGCATTGCCGAGGCTGAGTGTGGGCGGATGATCGGGCGTGCGCACGTCTCTGACAAAATCCAGAAGACGGCTTTCGGCATACCCCAGCGACAAACTTCTCTGCCGGACCGCGTCGAGACCGACAATGGATAAAAGGGCATTGGTCGCCCAGTTGTCGCTTACCGCCGCGACCAGCACGGCCACATCCTCCAGTGGCAGGTTTTTGACCCGCAAATGCCGCCACAAACCGGAATCCTCGACACGCGCCACGCTGTCGCGATGAACCAAAAGATCAGGATCCAGTTGCCCGGTCTCGATTCGCTGAGCGGTTTCGATAAGCAGGAAGATTTTCGCCAGACTGGCCGTTTTCAGCGTGAGAAGCGGATTGTACGCGAAGAGCCGGGTTTTTCCGGACAGATCGTCGATGGCGATGGACCAGGCAACCTCCGGTGTCCCGGCAATCAGGGTTTCAAGTCTGGCAATCTGATTCACGCGATCCCCCGGGGTGACGCCCAGACTTTTTTCGCCTGGACCGACTTCACGCCGCGTCGGTCTTGATCGGCGTATAGTTGAGGATCGGGGCCAGCCAGCGTTCGACTTCCTCGACAGGCATGTTCTTTCGGCCTGCGTAATCCTCGACCTGATCACGTTCGATCTTGGCTACGCCGAAATAATAGGCCTCCGGATGTGCGAAATAAACGCCCGAAACCGAGGAACCGGGCCACATGGCAAAGCTTTCGGTCAGCCGGACACCGGTCGCCTTTTCGGCATCGAGCAGATCGAACAGGGTCTGTTTTTCCGTGTGGTCGGGCTGGGCCGGATAGCCGGGGGCAGGGCGGATTCCGCGATAGGCTTCGTTCGTAAGCTCGCTGTCGGAAATGGCTTCGTTTGGCGCGTAACCCCAGAATTCGGTCCTGACCTTCTGGTGCAGCCGTTCGGCGAAGCCTTCGGCAAAGCGGTCGGCAAGCGCCTTGACGATGATCGATTTATAATCGTCGTTGTCGCGGGCGAAGCGTTCGGAAATGACTTCCTCCTCGGCGCCGGCTGTAACGACGAAGCCGCCGATATAATCGGGCTTGCCGCTTTCGACCGGGGCAACGAAATCGGAAAGACAGACATTCGGCCGGCCTTCGCGCTTGGCCATCTGCTGACGAAGGCCATGGAAGGCCGCCAGCTCCTGGCGCCGCGTCTCGTCGGTATAAAGGCGAATGTCGTCGCCGAACGCATTGGCCGGCCAGAAGCCGACCACGGCGCGCGGATGGAACCATTTTTCGGCGATGAGCTGATCGAGCAGGATCTGGGTGTCGTGCCAGACGGACCGCGCCGCCTCGCCCTGGTCCTTGTCGTCGAGCAGGGCGGGGTAGCGACCCTTGAAGTCCCAGGCCTGGAAATAGGGCGACCAGTCGAAGCAATTGGCGAGATCGCGAAGGTCCCAGTCCGTAAAAACGCGCGTGCCCAGGAAGCTCGGCTTGGGCGGGGTGTAGCCCGCCCAGTCGATCGGCATGGCATTGGCGCGGGCGCGGGCAAGCGGCAGGCGCTGCTTGGCGGCCTCGGCACGGGCATGGCGTTCGGCGACCTCGGCATAGTCCGACCGGATGTCGGCAATGTACTGGTCGCGGGTCTCGCGCGACAAAAGATGCGAGACGACGCCGGCGGCGCGGCTGGCATCGGTCACATAGATCGCCTGACCGCGCTGGTAATGCGGGTTGATCTTGACGGCCGTATGCACCTTGGAGGTGGTGGCGCCGCCAATGAGAAGCGGCACGGAAAAGCCTTCACGCTCCATCTCGCCGGCAACGTTGACCATTTCCTCGAGCGAGGGCGTGATCAGGCCGGACAAGCCGATGATGTCGGCCTTTTCGGCGCGCGCCGTTTCGAGAATGCGGTCCGAGGGCACCATGACGCCGAGGTCGATGACGTCGTAATTGTTGCAGCGCAAAACCACGCCGACGATGTTCTTGCCGATGTCGTGCACATCGCCCTTGACGGTGGCGATCACCACCTTGCCCTTGGTCAGGGATGCGGCTTCGGGATTGGCGGCGGCCTCTTCTTCCATGAACGGGGTCAGATAGTCGACGGCCTGTCGCATGACGCGGGCTGACTTTACCACCTGGGGCAAAAACATCTTGCCGGCGCCGAACAGATCGCCGACCACGCTCATGCCGTCCATCAGCGGGCCTTCGATGACGTCGAGCGGCTGGGCCAGCTTTTGGCGCGCTTCCTCGGCATCGGCGACGACGAATTCGGTGATGCCGTTGACCAGCGCATGTTCGAGCCGTTTTTCAACCGGCAGGCTGCGCCATTCGAGATCGGCCTTGTTTTCCTTGACGGTGCCGTCGCCTTTGAAGCGGGCCGCCGCGTCGAGCAACCGTTCCGTCGCGTCGGATCGGCGGTTGAGAACGACGTCCTCGCATAACTCCCTGAGTTCCGGATCGATCTTGTCGTAAACGTCGAGCTGGGCGGCGTTGACAATACCCATGTCCATGCCGGCGGTGATGGCATGATAAAGGAACACCGAATGCATGGCCCGCCGGACTGGCTCGTTGCCGCGGAAGGAAAAGGACAGGTTGAAACGCCGCCCGAAATGTGGGTGTAGGCCAGGTTCTTGCGGATCCAGCGTGTCGCCTCGATGAAATCGACGGCGTAATTGTTGTGTTCTTCGATGCCGGTGGCGACCGCGAAGACGTTGGGATCGAAGATGATATCCTCGGGCGGGAAGTGAACGACTTCCGTCAGGATTTTGTAGGCGCGGGCGCACACATCGATCCGGCGCTGATAGGTGTCGGCCTGTCCGTCCTCGTCGAAAGCCATGACCACGCTGGCGGCGCCATAGCGGCGGATGGCCTTGGCATGGGCGATGAAGATCTCCTCGCCTTCCTTCAGGGAGATCGAATTGACCACCGGCTTGCCCTGAACGCATTGAAGACCGGCCTCAATGACCTCCCATTTCGAGCTGTCGATCATCACCGGCACGCGCGCGATATCCGGTTCGGCCGCGATGAGGTTGAGGAACCTGACCATCGCCGCCTTGGAATCGAGCATGCCCTCGTCCATGTTGATGTCGATGATCTGGGCCCCGGCCTCGACCTGATGGCGGGCCACGTCGAGCGCGGCGGCGTAATCATTGGCCTCGATCAGCTTGCGGAACTTCGCCGAGCCGGTGACGTTGGTCCTCTCGCCAATATTGACGAAGGGAATTTCCGGGGTGAGCGTGAAGGGTTCGAGACCGGACAGTTGGAGATAACGCGTTTCGGACAAGGTCGGCTCCACTACGAAACTATGCGAAATGGGGACAGGGTTCTCTCATAGAACCACTCGTTTCTGAAAAGAGCGTGCACACGGGTGCTGCTGTATTGCACTGTCATGACGGATGCGACGTTCTTTTTTTCGAAGCGATTCCGCTCGATCCGTCGTCATTCCCAACCCGATCGTTCAAAACCATCATGAACGTCCCTAGAACATTTCCAGGTGAAGTGGACACCGGTTCGCCGTTCGGAAATGCGATAAAACAAGAACTTGGAGCCTTTCGCTGTTTCACGGAAACAATGAAAGGCTCTAGTCGTGATGATGGACGTGGCGCGGCGCGACCCCCTTGACGTTGTCGGCGATGCACTTGATGTGGTCGGGCGTGGTGCCGCAGCAGCCGCCAACGATGTTGATGTAGCCCTGCTTGGCATAGCCGCCCAGAAGCCCGCCGGTTTCCTCGGGCGCCTGATCGTACTCGCCCATTTCGTTGGGCAGGCCGGCATTGGGATAAACGCAGATCGGCACGTCGGCGACGCGGGCCAGTTCGGCAACGTAATTCCTGAGCTCCTTGGCGCCGAGGCCGCAATTGAGGCCGAAGGCGAGGGGCCTTGCATGCTTCATCGACACCCAAAAAGCTTCCGGGGTCTGCCCGCTCAGGAGGCGCCCCGACTTGTCGGAAATCGTACCGGTGATGATCACCCGCAAATCGAGCCCGGTTTCCTCGACGACGTCGTCGATGGCGAACAGGGCCGCCTTGGCGTTGAGCGTGTCGAAGATCGTTTCGACCATGAACAGATCGATGCCGCCTTCGACGAGACCCCGCGCCTGTTCCTTGTAGGCGTCGTGCAATTGCTCGAAGGTGATGGCGCGAAACCCCGGATCGTTGACGTCCGGCGAGATCGAGGCAGTGCGGTTGGTCGGCCCGAGCGAACCGGCGACGAAGCGCGGCTTGCCGTCTTCAGCTTCCGCCAGCCTTGCCGCTTCATTGGCGATCTCGGCGGATTTCTGGTTGAGTTCAAAGACGTAATCCTGAAGGCCGTAATCCGCCTGGCCAACGGACGTCGACCCGAACGTATTGGTCTCCACGATATCGGCGCCGGCACGCAGGAAGTTGAGATGCACTTCCTTGATGGCTTCGGGCTGGGTGATGCTCAAAAGATCATTGTCGCCCTGGAGCTGGCGCGGCCAGTCCTTGAAACGTTCACCGCGAAAATCGGCTTCGGAGAAACGGTGCTTCTGCAGATTGGTGCCCATGGCGCCATCAAGGATCACGATGCGCTGGGCGATGAGATCTTCGAGTTCACGAGTGCGAGGGGCGCGCATGATCGGCATCCTTATGAAAGGCGGTTCGGACAGTAGAGATATAAAGAGATAAAGAATTCTTTATATCAGCGATAATGGCAGTGCAACCCGGATAGAGTGGGGCATCGGGCGCAAAAGGGAACGAAGGCGACAGCGCCGAGCTTGTTCCGAATGCGGCTTTGGCAAAGTGTCGGGGCCAAACGTTAACCATATGCCAACCATGCGGGCGAGCTTTGCTCCAAAGCTCTGTGCGATTTGACTAAACTCCTGCCTATCGATGAAAAAAGCTTATGCACTCACAGAACTGCGCCTCATGGCCGTTCGCCCGATGCGGATTGTTGCCGGAGTCCTGCTCGCGGCTTCGTTGCTGTCGGGGTGTTCGGACGGCACTCATTTCAAGTTTCCGACCTCGAAATGGGGAGCGGCGTCTCCACGCGTGACCACATCGAGCAATGTGCCCAAGGGTGGCGGGCGCGCCATGGTCGGCAAACCCTATCAGGTTGCCGGGCGCTGGTACACGCCACGTATCGATACCGATTACGACAAGACCGGCAAAGCCTCCTGGTACGGGGCCGATTTTCACGGCCGGCTGACGGCCAATGGCGAAATCTTCGACCAGAACGCGCTGACCGCCGCGCATCCGACCCTGCCGCTGCCGTCCTATGTGCGGGTGACCAATCTCGAAAACCATCGCTCCATCATCGTCAGGGTCAATGATCGCGGGCCATTCGTTGCCAACCGGCTGATCGATCTGTCGCGCCGGAGCGCCGATCTGCTCGGCCTCATCAACCATGGCGTGGCCAGCGTCCGGGTGCAATATGTCGGACCGGCGCCGCTCGAAGGCGACGATACGCGCATTCTTCTGGCCAGCCTCGATACCCATAGCCCGCTCGAAAGCGGGGCGGTGCGTCTGGCTTCGTCTGACACCACCCCGTTGCCCGCGCCCGCGCGAGTAGCCTCGACCGATACACCCGTTCCAGCCTCGACCAGCCAGCCCGAGCGCGTGCTCGGCACGCTTAAAACGCTGTTCACCTCGCCGCTCGACCTGTTCGGCTATGCGGACGGCGCGACCGAGGCGAACCCGGTCAATGCCGCCTTCGCCGCGACCGAGGCGGTGGCGACGGGCGTGGACCTTGCCGCCTGGCAAAAAAGCGTCGATGTCGACCAGCGTCGGATTTCGCTCGATCTCGGTGATTTCGCCGACCCGCTCCGCGCCGATCGCGTGGCGCGCGCCTTTGCGCTGATCGCCGCCGTCGAGACCAAAACCGTGCCCTTGGCCGGCGGCGAGGCGGTTCGCATACACCTGAGCTGGCTCAAACCGGGCGCCACGCGCGCCGACGTCATAAGCCTTGCCGAAAAGCTTGGCCTTGAGGATGTCGCGTTTCCCGACTAACTAGGACTCGCGGAACCGAAAACGGCGAGGCGATTATGGCGATTCTGAAAAGGCTTGCGTGCACACTGGCGGCGGTCATCGGATTTGTTCTGATGAGCGTGCCGGCTCAGGCGCAGCTCGATTTCGACACGAAAGCCCGCTTTGCGGTGCTGATGGACTATGAATCGGGCACGATCCTTTTTCAGAAGAACGCCGATAAGCGGCTGGAACCCGCCTCGATGGCCAAATTGATGACCGTCGATATCGTCTTTTACCTGCTGCAGACAGGCCGACTCAGCCTAGACGACGAGTTCTTCATTTCCGAGCATGCCTGGCGCGACGGCGGTGCCAGTTCGGGCGGATCGACCATGTTCGCCGAGCTGAATTCCAAGGTTCGGGTTGAAGACCTGTTGAAATCGGTGATTATCCAGTCCGGCAACGATGCCAGCATCGCCCTCGCCGAGGGCATCGGCGGCACCGAGGAAACCTTTGCGCGCATCATGAACGAGCGCGCCCACGATCTCGGCCTCACCGGTTCGCATTTCACCAATTCCACCGGATTACCCGATCCAAACCAGTATATGACGGCCCGCGATCTCGCCAATCTGGCCCGCCATATCATCCGGACCTATCCGGAATACTATCCGATCTTCTCCGAACCTGAATTCAAGTGGAACGGCATCAATCAGCAAAACCGCAACACGCTTCTCGAAATGGGCATCGGGGTTGACGGCCTCAAAACCGGCCACACGGAAAACGCCGGGTACGGCGAGGTGGTTTCGACCACCGAGGGCGGACGTCGCTTGATCGCGGTCCTGCACGGACTGACCTCGATGCGGGAACGCGGCGAGGAAGCGCGCAAGCTCGTGACCTGGGGCACGCGCAGCTTCGAACGCATCGACGCCTTCGCGCCTGGGCAATCCGTCATCGACATCCCGGTTTATGGCGGCGAAAAGCCGACAGTGGGGCTGGTCGGCGAAGAGGGCATCGCGCTTTATATTCCGAAAGGATCTCGTCGTTGCCTGTCCGCCGAAGTGAGCTATCACGCGCCGATTCTGCCGCCGGTTGAAAAAGGCGCCAAGCTTGCCGATCTCGACATCATGTGCGATGGGCAATTGATCCAGACAGCCCCCCTTTATGCGGCTGAGTCGGTGGGGAGCGGCGGGCTGGTACGCAAGGCAACCGACGCCGTCAAGGAGCTTGCGCTCGGCTGGATGTAAGACGCTCCGCGACGGGGTCTGTCCCGGTCGACCGCACACGGGCGCAAAAGGCGCAACAAGGGTAGTCCACAGGGCCACATGGAAAAATCCAAGACGCCGAACAAGGCTCGGTTCGTTACCTTCGAAGGCGGTGAGGGCGTCGGAAAATCGACGCAGATCCGGCGCCTTCTGGCCAATCTGGCGCGCGTCGGCGTGACGGCCGTCAAGACGCGCGAGCCCGGTGGCACGCCCAAGGCGGAAGCCGTCCGTTCGTTTATCCTGCAAGGCCGGTCCGAAGCCTGGGGCGCCGGCGCCGAAGCGGTGCTGTTCGCCGCGGCCCGCCATGACCACGTCACCCAGATGATCGTGCCCAATCTCGAAGCGGGCAAATGGGTCCTGTCCGACCGCTTTGCCGATTCAACCCGCGCCTATCAGGGACTGACCGGCGGAGTCGATGACCGGATGATCGACGCGCTCGAGGAACTGGCGCTCGAAGGGCATACGCCGGATTTGACCATCCTTCTGGATATGGACCCCGAATTCGCCTTTCGTCGCGTCGCCCAACGTGCCCAGGAAGACGGCGTTCCAACGGTGCCCGACCGTTTCGAGAAGGAAGATCTCTCCTGGCACCGACGCTTGCGCGACGGCTTTTTGACCATAGCGCTGTGCAATCCTGGACGCTGCGTCATCGTTTCGGCCGAAGCCGGGGAGGATGCGGTCGAAAAGGAAGTCTGGCGCGTGGTACGCGAGCGCTTTCCGGAGCTTGAGGGCAAGGATCCTTACGCGCAAGCGACGGCGAACGGGAGCGAGGCGTGACCCCGTCCGATGCGTCTGTCGCCACGGCCGATTACCTCGACGGCGTGCCTTTGCCCGAACAGCAGTCGCGCACCTTCGGGCACACCCGCGTTCGGGCCCAGCTTAATGCGGCCATCGTGTCCGGGCGGGTGCCGAGCGGAATTTTGCTGCACGGGCCCAAGGGCATCGGCAAGGCGACATTGGCCTTCAGTTTCGCGCGCGATCTGATCGCCACCACTGGCGACGAAGACGCCCACAGGGTCGCCGAGCAGGTGGCGGCGGGTGTCCATCCCAACCTTTTCGTGTTGAGACGGACGCTGAAGGACACCGGCAAGGGTTTTTCCGCCTTCATTCGTGTCGAAGAGGTGAGGGGGCTGATCGAGCGCCTGCACCGGACGCGGGGGACGGCCCGGCTATCGCATCGTCGTGGTCGACACCATCGACGACTGTAACCAGAGCGCCGCCAATGCGCTTTTGAAGGTTCTCGAGGAACCGCCGCCCGAGACGGTTTTCGTGCTGGTCTCCCATCAGCCGGGCGGCTTGTTGCCGACCATCCGGTCGCGTTGTCAGTCCCTCGCCCTCAGGCCGCTTGCCGATAACGACATGCAGGCCTTTCTGGACGACAGCGGCATCGCCAACAGGCTTTCGCCGGAATTACGCGATCTGGCCGGGGGATGCCCGCGCCGCGCTTTCGAGTATCTGAGCCTTGGCGAGGCCGAAGCGCTGAACGCGCTCAACACTTTCCTGGGCGCACCGGAACGGGCCGGCGCGGGGGCGACGCTTGCGCTTGCCCAACGCATTGCTGCCGCGTCCGAGGTGGAGCGGCAAATGGCTCGCGACATGCTGCTTGAACATATCGCCGCCAAAGCGCAAGACAGAGCGCGCGCGGGGGTTTCGGGCTATCGTCTTGCCTCCGCAACCGAGCTGTGGGACAAGGCCGTCCCGCTCTTCGCCAATGCCGAGACCTACAACCTCGACGTGGTTGAAACCTTTGTCATCCTGCTCGACGCGATCAGGGCCGAAAGCCCGATGGCGTCGGCCAACCCGATCGACGTCTGATGTCGCCCAAAAAGTTCTACATCTCGACCGCTATTTCCTATCCCAACGGCGCCCCGCATATCGGCCACGCCTACGAAGCCCTGGCCACCGACGCCATCGCCCGCTTCAAGCGGCTCGACGGCTTCGACACCTATTTTCTGACCGGCACCGACGAGCACGGCCAGAAGATGCTGCAGACGGCGCGCAAGGAAGGGCTGGAGGTCAGGGCGCTGGCCGATCGCAATTCGGCGCGGTTCCAGGCCATGGTCAAGGCGCTCAACTGTTCGAACGACGATTTCATTCGAACGACCGAGCCGCGCCACCATGCGTCGGTGACCGAGATCTGGAAGCGCATGGCCGCCAATGGCGACATCTACAAGCATACCTATTCCGGCTGGTACTCGGTGCGCGACGAAGCCTATTACGGCGAGGACGAGACGGAAGTGCGCGCGGACAATGTCCGCTACGGGCCGCAGGGCACGCCGGTCGAGTGGATCGAAGAGGACAGCTATTTCTTCCGCCTTTCCGCCTATCAGCAAAAGCTGTTGGACCATTACGAGGCCAATCCCGATTTCATCGGTCCGGACGAACGGCGCAACGAGGTCGTGAGCTTCGTCAAGTCCGGACTGCGCGATCTTTCCATGTCGCGCACCACCTTCGACTGGGGCATCCCGGTGCCGGAGGACGACAAGCACGTGATGTATGTCTGGGTCGATGCCCTGACCAACTACATCACCGGTGTCGGCTTTCCCGACGAAACCAATCCGCTCTGGCATTATTGGCCGGCCGATACCCACATCATCGGCAAGGACATCATCCGCTTTCACGCCGTGTACTGGCCGGCCTTTTTGATGTCGGCCGGGATCGAGCTGCCCAAGCGCGTCTTCGGACACGGTTTTCTGTTCAACCGCGGCGAGAAGATGTCGAAATCGACCGGCAACGTCATCGATCCGTTCGGCATGCTCGAAGAATACGGCGTTGACCAGGTCCGCTACTTCTTCTTGCGCGAAGTCTCCTTCGGACAGGACGGCTCCTACAGTCACGACGCCATCGTCAACCGCATCAATGCCGATCTCGCCAATGATCTCGGCAATCTGGCACAGCGTTCGCTCTCCATGGTCGCCAAGCATTGCGATGCCAAGGTGCCGGTTTGCGGTCCTTTGAGCGAAGCCGACGAAACGATCCTTGCCGCCGCCGATGCGCTTCTCGAAAAATCGCGCGAGGCGATGACGGATTTCGCCATGAACCGGATGCTCGAAGCCATCTGGCAGGTGGTGGCCGACGCCAACCGCTATTTCGCGGGTGAGGAGCCCTGGGCGCTCAGGAAGACCGATTTCGACCGCATGCAGACCGTGCTCTACGTCACGGCCGAGGTGATCCGCGAAGTGGCGATCCTCACCCAGCCGATCATGCCGACCTCGTGCGGCAAGCTTCTCGATCTCATCGGTGTTCCCGCCAACAAGCGCGATTTCGCCGCGCTCGGCAGCGCCGGGCGGCTGGTTGCGGGCACCGATCTTCCCAAGCCGGAAGGCGTCTTCCCGCGCTATGTCGCCAAGGAAACGGACGAGGGCGCCAACGCATGATCCCAACCGCAGGCCGCCTGTCATCGGCTCGTTTCGGGTATGGACCCAAAGCATGCTGATCGACAGTCATTGCCATCTCGATTTCAGTGCACTGGCTGAGGATCGGTCCGGCGTGCTCTCCCGCATGGCCGCGAACGGCGTCGGCGGCGGCGTGACCATCTGCGTGCGCATCGGCGAATTCGACCGGATCAGGGCCATTGCGGAAGCGCATGACAACATCTGGTGTTCGCTCGGCACCCATCCCGAACACGCCGGCGACGAACCGGATGTGCCGGTCGAAGAGATCGTCAGGCTGACCGAACATCCCAAATGCGTCGCCATCGGCGAGGCGGGGCTCGACTATCATTTCCCGGATAGCGCCGCACCCGAGGTGCAGGCCGCGGTCTTTCGCCGCCATATCGCGGCGGCGCGGATCACCGGCCTGCCGCTGGTCATTCATGCCCGCGATGCCGACGATGACGTGGCGGCGATCCTCGAAGAGGAAACGGAAAAGGGCGCTTTTCCCTTTTTGCTGCACTGCTTTTCCTCGGGGCCGGACCTGGCCCATCGCGCCTTGGCCTTGGGCGGCTACATCTCCTTTTCCGGCATCGTGACCTTCAAGAACGCACGGGATATCCAGAAGGTCGCGGCCGAAGTGCCGGCCGACCGGATCCTGGTTGAAACCGATTCTCCCTACCTTGCACCGGTACCGCATCGCGGCAAATCGAACGAGCCGAGCTATGTCGTGCACACGGCCGAAAAGCTGGCGGATCTGCGCGGCGTCAGTTTTGAAGAAATTGCTTTAACAACGACGCGTAACTTCGCGCGTTTGTTCAGTAAGACCGGGCTGAAAACCTGATGGAGAGGCCGGCGGAACGGATCGCGGCAACCATTCTTGGCTGTGGCTCATCGGCTGGCGTGCCACGCATCGGCGATGAATGGGGCGCCTGCGACCCCACAAACCCGAAGAACCGGCGCCGGCGCTGCTCGCTTCTTGTCGAGGGACGAAGCGGCGAGGGCAGCGGGGTAACGCGCGTTCTCATCGATACCGGGTGCGATCTCAGGGAACAGCTTCTGGCGGCGGGGGTCGGCTCGGTCGACGCCGTGCTTTATACCCATGCCCATGCCGACCACATCCATGGCATCGACGATTTGAGGGTCATGGTGCTGGTCTCGCAGAAACGGGTGCCGGTTTATTACGACGAAGCGACGGGAAGACGCCTCAACGAAGCGTTCGGCTATTGTTTCGTTACGCCGCCGGGCAGCGGCTATCCGCCCATTCTCGACGGCCACACCATCGCGCCCGGCGACAAAATCACCGTAAACGGGGAGGGGGGCACCCTCACCTTCACCGCCTTCTGCCAGGTTCACGGCGAAATCAACTCACTCGGCTATCGCATTGGCAATCTTGCCTATTCTCCCGATCTCAACGGCCTCGAAGATGCGGCGCTGCCGTATCTTTCCGGTCTCGACATCTGGATCGTCGACGCCTTGCGCCACCGGCCGCACCCCAGCCATTTCAGCGTCGAAGACGCCATGGACTGGATCGGCAGATTGACGCCGAAACAGGCCGTCCTGACCAACCTGCACGTCGATCTCGATTATCAGGCGCTCGATGACGAAACGCCTGAAAACGTAACGCCGGCCTATGACGGCATGAAAATCGACGTCACGAACGGCCGGATTTTGCCCAGCGCCGATGCGCCCAGCGACATCATGGATGCGCTGAACGCGACCGGTGCGGAATAGACGCAGAGCCCAAATCCAGAAACCACAAATCCGCCACGATCCGGGAGCGTTTTCTCCGGCGCTGCGCCAGCACCTGGCGTTTTGAGTGCCTCCGAAAATGCATAAAGATGCTTCTGAAGTGTCTCACCGCGACGATTCCGAACCGGAAGTGCCGCATTCTCCAATCTCTCCTAAAATCGTCATTTCCGCACTGCCAGGCATCGTTCTGGTCTGGTCGGAACTCTGGATCATGGTGGCTCTGGTTGTGTGGAGCGCGGGAAGTTTCATGATGCTCGGCATTCTCGGCGAGATCATCGTGGGCATCATCCTTCTCGGTCCGGCCATCTGGGCGTCCTGGCAGGTCTGGGTCTGGGCCATTATCGCCGAACAAGAGATCGCTGCGCTTCCAAAATAGCGCGACGGTCTTGTCGGGAGGACCGAGGGGTGCCGACAACATGTTCCATCGGCGCTTTTCCATATATCGAAAAGTTCCATAATATATATTATGCGAATTATGTGTTTGGTGATGAGGGCGCCAAATTGCCCCAAATCCGGGATGGACGCACCTCCTCCCGCTGATTATGAGTGGTCCGATTTCCCGTTCCCCAAGTGACTCCAGATTACGACCATGTATCCGCATCATCGGCAAACGCTCGACAACATCACCTCACACCTTGCCAAAGCGGATGAAACCCTCGGCATCCTACTGGTCGGATCGATTGCCCATGGTTTCGAACAGCCCGGATCCGACGTGGACATCATGGTTGTCGTCCCGGACGACGTCTTCGAAGAACGCAAGGCGCGCGGCGAACTGACCGCCATCGATCTCGACAACTGCACCTATGACGGCGGCTATATCGACATCAAGTATGTCAGCCTTAAGCTGATGGACCGCGTCAGGGATATCGGCAGCGAGCCGGCACGCTTCGCCTATCACGGCGCGTCGCTGGTTTTTTCGCGCGACGAGCGCATCGCACCTCTGATCGCCGAAATCGCCCGTTACCCGACAGAACGTAAGACCGACAATCTCAAGCGGTTCTTTGCCCAGATCCAGGCTTGGAACTGGTATCGCGGCGAAGCGGTCAAACACGACAATGCCTATCTTCTCAACCATGCGATGGATAACCTGATCCTGTTCGGCGGCCGCCTCCTTCTGGCCGAGAACGAAGTTCTTTATCCGTCCCACAAATGGTTCATGCGCGTTCTGTCCGGCGTCAGGGAAAAACCCGACGGTGTGATGGACCTGATCGATGACGTCCTCACGACACGAGACGCCGCAAAGATCGAACAACTCTATGAAATCATTGCAGGATTTCGTGAATGGCCGAATGCGCGCTGGTCGCATCAGTTCATGATCGACAGTGAGTTGAACTGGCTTATGGGTCAGACGCCCGTGGCGGATATCTAGCGTAATGAAGGTCCCTAACGAGGCTTTCGTGTACCGCATCACGCCCGCCATGACGGCGCTGATCGCGGGCGACAGCGACCCGATAGCGCGTCAGTTCCTGCCCGACCCGCGCGAAGCCGAGATCAAGCCCTGGGAACTGTCCGATCCGATCGGCGACGAACCGCATGCGCCCGTCAAGGGCATCGTTCACCGTTATCCAGATCGCGTGTTGTTCAAGATCACGCCGACCTGCGCCGTTCACTGCCGCTTCTGTTTTCGCCGCGACATGATCGGGACGGATACCTCCGAAACCCTGAATTCCGGCGAACGCGAGGCCGCTTTCGCCTATATCGAGACGCATCCCGAAATCTGGGAAGTGGTTTTGAGCGGTGGTGATCCCCTCACCTTGTCGCCGCGCCGCATCGGCGATATCGTCCAGCGGCTCGACGCCATCGATCACGTCAGCGTCATCCGCTGGCATTCGCGCGTGCCCGTCGTTGATCCGGATCGCATGAGCGATGAGATGATCGCGGCGCTGGGCGCCACAAACAAAGCCGTCTATCTCGCGATCCATACCAACCATGCGCGCGAACACACCGACGCCGTCCGCCATATCTGCCGACGCCTCCGTGCCGCCGGGATCGTTCTGCTCGGACAGTCGGTCCTGTTGCGCGGGATCAACGACGATCCGCAATCCCTGGCCGATCTGATGCGCTCCTGCGTTTCTCTCGGCATCAAGCCCTATTATCTGCACATTCTCGACAAGGCCCGCGGCACCAGTCATTTCCGTGTGCCGCTCGACAGGGCTGCAGTACTGGTGAACGGCCTGCGCGGACATCTGTCGGGCCTGTGCCAGCCGTCCCTGATGCTCGATATTCCCGGGGGCTTTGGCAAGGTGCCCGTTTTGTCCGATGCCATTGTCGCCCTCGGCGACAGGCGTTACCGGGTTACGGACTTCATGGGCCGCACGCACGATTATGCCGATGACGCCTGAAAAAGCTGACGCGCAGACATATGTCAGACAAGCCGATGTCGGAGACGCCTCCGCAATGAGCGCGATCCTTGGTGAAATCGTCAGGTTATGGGGCCATTCCCGGCGCAGCGACCCGCCCCATATCGTCGCTTTCTACATCCGCCACCCAGACACAGTCCGCTGCTCCGTCGCACTGGATCGTCACGGCACCCTCATCGGCTTTCAGTCTCTCAAACGCGTCGGCGAAGCCAATGCCTATGACGTCACGCCCGGATGGGGCGTCATAGGCTCCTATGTCAAACCGGACCACGCCGGACAAGGCGTCGGTCGTGCCCTGTTCGCCGCCAGTCTTCGTGCCGCGCGGGGTGCCGGCCTGCCTTTCATCGACGCCAGCATTGCCGCAGACAACCGAGCCGGACTCGCCTATTACGACGCCATGGGCTTTCGCACCTACCGCGAACGAAACGGGCTTGTGTGCAAGCGTTTCGACGTTTCCGGGACCCGGCAACATTCCAACTGATCAATCGGAGCCATGTCATGCAACCTTCACGCGACATCTCGCGTCTTCTCGAAATCATGGCGGCGTTACGCAATCCCGATGGCGGCTGCCCCTGGGATCTCGAACAGGACTTCATGAGTGTGAGATACGCTGCGGTCGAGGAAGCCTATGAGGTTGCCGATATGATCGAGACCGGGGATTTCGAGCATCTGTGCGAGGAACTGGGCGACCTGCTCTTGCAGCCGGTCTTTCACGCGCAATTGGCCAAGGAACAGGGTCTGTTCGATTTCGGCGACGTCGTCGAATCGATCACGAACAAGCTGATCCGCCGGCATCCGCACGTCTTCGGCGATGCGTCGGCCAATGCCGCCGCCGAGGTTCTGGTGCGTTGGGAAGAGATCAAGGCCGGCGAACGCGCCGAAAAGGCCAAACGGAATGGCGAGGCGACACCGCCGTCCCTGCTCGATGACGTGCCGCGCGCCCTGCCCGCGCTCATCCGCGCCGCAAAGCTCGACAAGCGCGCCGCCCGCAACGGCTTCGACTGGCCGAATGCCGACGCGGTAATCGCCAAGGTGCACGAGGAGCTGAACGAGGTCAGCGAAGCCGCCCATGCTGGCGCTTCCGACAAGATCCACGAGGAAGTCGGCGATCTGCTTTTCGCCGTCGCCAGTCTGGCCCGGCATCTCGGTGTCGAACCGGAAGTGGCACTGGCCGATGCCAACCTCAAGTTCACCCGGCGCTTCCACCATATCGAATCCCGTTGCCGCGACGAAGGGCTTGCCGTTTCCGACGCCGGCATGGACAAGCTCGACGCTTTCTGGAACGAAATCCGGGCGCGGGAGAATGGCGCAGTCGAGAAAGACTGAAGCGTCGGGCGTTTTGGTCGCGCCAAAAAACCCAGCCCCAGGTCCAGGTGGTCGCGGCGGTTGATGCGAAAAACCGGCGGCGATTCCGCCAGAAACGCCTACGCCGCGTCGCGTCCCGTGAGGAAGGGCCGGAACCGGCGGAAAAAACCCTCGCGATGCGCCGCTTCGACCCGGACGGTGAACTGGGTCCCGTCCATGTCCGGCTCCGCACGGCAAAGCACTTCGGTATTGGCGTAAAGCCAGCCGAGCGCGTCGGAGCGATCGTGCGGCAGTTTCAGGGCAAACTCGCGGCTCTGTTCGGACAGGGCGCGTTCGATCTCCCCGAGAAGGGCGTTAAGCCCCTCGCCCGTTGCCGCCGAAACCGGCACCGCGGCGAAAGTCTTGCCGGCGGGCACGACGCTGGCCGCAAGGCCTTCGGGCAACAGATCGGTCTTGTTCCAGGCCTCGATGATGGGCGTGGTGTCGCCGGAAACGCCGAGATCGGCGAGAACCAGCAACACGTCTTCAGCCTGGGCAGCGTGGTCAGGGTTGGAGATGTCGCGGACATGCAGAACGATATCGGCCGAAATCACCTCTTCGAGCGTGGCGCGAAAGGCCGCAACGAGATCGGTCGGCAGATCGGCGATGAACCCGACCGTATCCGACATCATGACAGCCCGCCCGTGCGGGAGTGTCGCCTTCCTGACCGTGGTGTCGAGCGTGGCGAAAAGCAGGTCCTTGCTCATCACGCCGGCGCCGGTCAGATGATTAAACAGCGTCGACTTGCCGGCATTGGTATACCCGACAATGGCGACGACCGGAAACGGCGCCTCCTTGCGCGGCTTGCGTTGCAGGGCGCGGGTGCGCCGGACCTTGTCGATGCGGGTTTCGATAAGCTTGATCCGGTCCTGGAGTTGGCGCCGGTCGCTCTCGATCTGGGTCTCGCCGGGGCCGCCGAGAAACCCGCCACCGCCGCGCTGGCGTTCAAGGTGGGTCCAGGAGCGGACCAGACGGCTTTTCTGATAGTTGAGATGGGCCAGTTCGACCTGCAGCACGCCTTCCCGCGTCGAGGCGCGATCACCGAAGATTTCGAGAATCAAAGCGGTGCGATCGAGAACCTTGGCGCCGGTCGCGCGTTCGAGATTGCGTTGCTGGATCGGCGACAGCTGGGCATCGACGAGCACGAGGTCGATGTCTTCGGCCTTGATGCGTTGAGCCAGCGTCTCGACGGCACCGCCCCCCAGATAGGTGGCCGGCCGGATCGTTTTCAGCCGAAAGGATTCGGTGAAGACATGATTGATGGGAATGGCTTCCGACAGCCCGACGAACTCGTCGCGACGGGCGGCGAAACTGCGCAGGCTTTTGGCGCCACCAAGATCGATGGCGACAACAGCAACGCGCGGCAGCGCCGCAAGCGACGCCGCTTCCAAACCATCTGGTTGCCGTGCAGAGTTGCCCGCGCCCTGCCCGGTCTCGTCGCGGTCAGTCGTGATCGCCTCCGGTGTGTTCGGGATCGAACAACTGGATCGGCGCACCCGGCATGATCGTCGAGATTGCGTGTTTGTAGACAAGCTGCGACTGGGCGTCCCGTCTGAGCAACAGGCAGAAATTATCGAACCAGGTAATCACGCCCTGCAGCTTGACGCCGTTGACCAAAAATATGGTGACGGAAACTTTTTGGCGTCTGACGTGATTGAGAAAAGAGTCTTGTAGGTTCTGCACCTTTTCGTTGGGCATTTTTTCGCCTTCTGTTTTTTGGGCGGCCCTGCACCGCGATCCGACCCCCCTTGTCGGAGAATCACTGTCGTGGGGCCTCCACCCTCTTTATCTTTTATACTCGACACGAAACATTCGCACCAACGAGCATACACGAGCTTTTGACCAGACCCAATAGGTGCAAACACCCTAAAAAACATGACGAATCGCAATGGCCTGGGGACATAGGGGAACCGGGTGCGTCAGAAGAAATCGATGCTGACCCGGAACATCTGCTCGACCGTTCTGACCGCGTTGGAGAGCGCCATGACGATAATGAAGTCGCCTGCCTCGATACGCATGTCGCCGGTCGGCAGGATAACGTCGTTGCCGCGGATAATGGCGCCGAAACGGATGCCGTCGCTGACGCCGATTTCGCGCAAGGGCTTGCCGACCAGAGGCGATGTTTCGAGAGCCTCGGCCTGAAGGAGTTCGGCGCTGCCATCGAACAAGGAATAGACACCGCGAATACGGCCGCGTCGAACGTGTCTCAGGATCTTGGACACGGTGACAGCGCGCGGCGAGATGAAGGAATCGATGCCGAGCCGCCGGGCGAAACGCGTGTATTGCGGCTGGTTGACCAGGGCGAAATTTGCCTTGCAGCCCAATTCGTTGGCCAGAACCGAACTCAGGATATTGGTTTCGTCGTCATTGGTCAGCCCGAGGAACATCTGGGCGTCGCGGATGTCGACTTCCTTGAGGATATCTTCCTGCAAGGCATCGCCGAACACGACGATGGACCGGTTCATTTCCTCGGCGGCGATCTGCGCAATGGTCCGGTTGCTTTCGATCAAGCGGACCGTTGTCGGTTCCGCCCGGTTTTCCAGGTGTTTGGCGACGTAGCGGCCGACATTGCCGGCCCCTGCGATGACGATGCGCGAGGGAGTCTGCTCATCGCGCCCGAACAGGCCGAGCGTACGCGTGACCTGATCTCGTGCGACCGCGACGATGGCCTGGTCGCCGGCCACCATGCTCTCCCAGGACTTGAGGATCACCGCCTGTCCCTTGCGGCGAACCCCCATGACAGTGGCCTTGAGGTTGGGAAAAAGCTCCGTCAGATGCCGGAGCGGGGTGTCGATCACCGCGCAATCCTCATGCACGTCGATGGCCAGAACCACCGCCTGCCCGTCCTCGAAGGAAACGATTTCGGACGCCCCGGGATAGGCGAGCCGTTCGAGAATGAGATCGCCGACTTCCACCTCCGGCGAAATGATGACGTCGATCGGCAGGTGTTCGCGGGTGAACAGGCTGGCCCATTCCGGGCTCAAATAGGATTGCGCGCGGATGCGGGCGATGCGGGTCGGCACCTCGAAGATGGAATGGGCAACCTGACAGGCGGTCATGTTGACCTCGTCGACCTGGGTAACGGCGATCAGCATGTCGGCGTCGCGGGCGCCGGCCTGAGCCAGCACGTCCGGATGCGAGCCATGCCCGTGCACGCCCCTGACGTCGAGATTGTCGCGCACGCGTTGCACCAGATCGGCACTGGAATCGATGACCGTGACCTCGATTCCTTCCTGGGAGAGCTTTTCGGCAATGCCGTAGCCGACCTGACCGGCACCGGAAACGATTACTCGCATGTTTCTTCCTGTTCGACGGAACTGGCGGACTCACCGTTACGCTCGGCAAGCCCAAGCGACTTGATCTTGCGATGCAGCGCGCTGCGTTCCATGCCGACGAATTCTGCCGTCTTTGATACATTGCCGCCGAAGCGTTCAAGCTGGGCGGTCAGATACTGACGTTCGAAGATTTCGCGCGCTTCCTTGAGCGGCAGGCTCATCAGATGCGCCGAGGCGTCGGTATCGCCGACCGTGGGCAGAACCTCGCCGATATCGGACGGCAGGAGCGTCGCGGAAATAACGCCGTTTTCCGGTTGTTGATCCTTCATCAGGATCAATAACCGTTCGATGGAATTGCGCAACTGGCGGGCATTGCCCGGCCAGTCCTGCGCTTGCAGAACCGCCAGGGCGTCGTCGCCGATCTTGAGCTTCGGCAGGTTGTGGGTGCGGCAAACCTGTTCGATGAACAGTTCGACCAGCGCCGGCACGTCCTCGCGCCGCTCGCGCAGCGGCAAGAGCTTCAGCGGAACCACGGACAGCCTGTCGAACAGGGCGGAGCGAAAACTGCCCTCCTCGATCAGGGCGGCGATGTTCTGGGAACTCGACGAGATGATCCTGACATCGATCGGGACGCTCATCTGGCCGCCGACGCGCTGTAGCTTGCCTTCGACCAGCGTACGCAAAAGCGCAGTCTGGGCTGGCTGCGGCAGGCCGGTGACTTCCGCCAGATGAAGCGTGCCGCCATGGGCCCGTTCGAGGGCGCCGACCTCGGTCCTGACGCTGCCCGCCCGGTCGCGCGTCTCGCGCCCGAACAAGAGCACCGGCACTTCTTCCGGGTCGTAGAGCGTGGCGTTGAACTCGACGAACGATCCCCCCGTCCTATGGCTGTGACGATGGACAAGGCGCGCGCACAGGCTCTTGCCGGTCCCGGACGGGCCGGAAATGAAGATGCGCGAATTGGTCGGGCCCGATTTTTCGATCACGGCGCGCGCGGTCGATATGCTCGACGACTGCCCCACCATTTCCGAGGACGGCGTAAAAGAGCGCTGCTTGAGTTCGGCGTTTTCGCTCTTGAGGCGCGTTGCTTCCATGGCGCGCTGGGTAACGAGCAGCAATCGATCGATCTTGAACGGCTTTTCGATATAGTCGTAGGCCCCGCGCCGGATCGCCGAGACCGCCGTTTCGACATTGCCGTGCCCGGAAATCATCACCACCGGCAGATCGGGATGCTGGCTCTGCAATTCGTCGAGAAGCTGCAACCCATCGAGGCGCGACCCCTGCAGCCAGATGTCGAGAAAAATAAGGCTTGGCCGGCGATGGGCGATCTCCTCAAGCGCGGAATCGGCGTCATAGGCCTGACGCGTTTCGTTGCCCTCGTCTTCCAGAATGCCCGCGATCAGATCGCGAATATCCTCCTCATCGTCGACAATCAGTATGTCCAATGCCATGTTACAAATCCGCGCCGGCGCCTGCGCGCGCCGCGGCCTCCTCAGAGTCAGCACTTCCGTCCGGTCTGGCGCCTGTTTGGCCCGGGGCTTGAAGCGGCAGGGTGAAGCTCAGGCACGCGCCAATCCGACCGCTCTCGTCGGCAGGGCAATCCCTGAGCTCTATCGTGCCGCCATGTTGCTCGACGATCTTTGCGACAATAGCAAGACCAAGTCCGGTCCCCTTTGCACGCGTGGTGACGTAGGGTTCGAGCAATTGGTGTCTGTTTTCGCGTGGCCAGCCGAGGCCGTTGTCACTGACATTTACGCGGACCATATCGCCTTCAATGCGCGCACCCGTAACGATACGTGGGTTTGGAATTTTGTTAATGCCTGCTCTTTCAATAGCTTCTACGGCGTTCTTAATAATGTTTGTCAACGCCTGAGACACCAGTCGGTGATCGAAATAGGCAAAAATGGGCGTTTCGGGCAGATCGACCCTTAGTTCAATTTCGGGCTGCCTGACGCTTTCGAGAAAAACCACATGCCGTATGGTGTCGGATAGGTCGGCGCGATCCTGTGTCGCGGCCGGCATGCGGGCGAAGGACGAGAACTCGTCGACCATCTTGCCGATATCGCCAACCTGGCGAACGATGGTATTGATGCACTTGTCGAAAATCTCGGAATCGTCGCTCACCCGATTGGCGTAGCGGCGCCGCAAACGTTCAGCGGACAGCTGGATCGGGGTCAGCGGATTTTTGATTTCGTGGGCGATACGCCGCGCCACGTCGGCCCAGGCGCTGTTGCGCTGGGCGGTGACCAGTTCCGACATGTCGTCAAGTGTGATCACATAGCCCTTGGACTCGGTCATTGAGCCTTCGCGCGTCAAACGCACCTGATAGATGCGTGGATCGGACGCCGGGCCGAACTTGATCTGATCCTGCAATTGACCGCGTCGACCCTGATTGGCCTTTTCGAGAATGGGCGCAAGTTCGGGAATGACCGAAGCGATGTCTTCGCGCAAAAGATCGACTTCCGTGGTGTCGAACATGGCGCAGGCGGTGGAATTGACCAGGGTCACCTGGCCGAAGGGATCGAGACCGATAATACCGGCGGACACGCCCTCCACCACCGCCTCGGTGAACTGGCGCCGCTTTTCGTTGGTTTCGCTGGCCTGAACGAGTGCGCGCCTTTGCTGCCTGAGCTGGCTGGTCATCTGGTTGAACTGGATAGTGAGATCGTGCAGATCGCCCGATTTTTCGGTCACCGGAACGCTGACCATCATGTCGCCCTTCGACATGCGATTGGAAGCGATCATCAGGTTGCGGATTGGGGCGACGAAACGGTTGGCCAGCGCGATGCCGATCCACAGCGCCGCCAGAAGCAGCACGACAGCGACACCGACATACATGATGGCGAAGGTCAGCTGGAACACCAAACGGTTGGAGGCGTATTGCCGGTATTCCGTGATGGTTTGGTCGGCCAGGCGCATGTATTCGAGCACTTCCGGATCGACCGGTCGCGCCACGAACAGATAGGTGTCGTCATAGCCCCTGAGCTTGACCACCGAACCGACGAAATTGGTCGAGCCCGGAGAAATCAGGGTTGGAACCACTTCCTGAACCCCCGGCATGATGGACAAGGGCATGGCTGGCGCCGAGGTCGGAACATTGATCTGGGCCCGCATGATCAGGCTGGTATCGGCGCGAATGAGCGAGGTGAAAGGCAGCGACCGCGTGATGGACAGCGAGGTCAGAACCTTCTGGAACTTGTCCCGGTCGGACACGAAAAGCTCGTGGGCCGATTCCAGTTCCTTCGCCACCCAGATGATGTCGTCCCTCAAAACCTGGGCATGTTCGTTGAGATAGGACGCCGCCACGAGGCGCGAGTTTTCGACCATGGTGCTGGTGCGATCGGAGAACCACTGATCGAGGCCCTGATCGAGCGCGATGGTCGCCACCACGGCAACGATGACGGCCGGGATAGAGGCCATGATGGCGAACATGCCGACCATGCGGGTCTGCAGGCGCGCGCCGGCCAGCTTACGCCGACGCGCCCGGAACATGAGGATCACTTCGGTCAGGACCAGTGCGACCACCATCAGGATGAGGACGGCGTTGACGATCCAGATGATCGACCAGACTTCCGGCGCAGGTTCGATCTTGGTGGCGCCGGTCATGACCAGAAAGGAACCGGAGGCGAAGATCGTCGAGGCAAGCACGATGACCACGCCGAGCGAGCGCACGAAGGCCGTGCCGTTCAGGCGCAAAAGCGGTCCCGGACGCTGGGCCGGAATGTCTGGAGTGTCGCGATTTGCGGCTGTGTCGTTCATGTCACACGCCGCGTGGCGCCTCAGCGGTTGAGCTGCGTTGGAGCGGGAATTTTGCAAGAAACTGCGGCCCAATCAAGACCGCTGTTGCATAATTGAGACACTCGGGATTGCCCCGGGGCGTAAATCCGTTTTTGTCGATGGTCGAAATCCTACAAAACCAAGGGTTCAGGTGCGGCGCGACTGTTTGACGATTTCGATGCCGTGCGCCCTGATTTTTTTGCGCAATGTGTTGCGGTTGAGCCCCAGCAGTTCGGCCGCCTTGATCTGATTGCCCGAGCAGGCGTTGAGCACCATGGCGATAAGCGGCGATTCCACCCTGTCGAGGATCTGTTGATAAAGGCCGGGAGCCGGCAGGTTGGGATCGGCCTCCCGCAATAGCTGCGAGACGTAAAGCTCGACCGCCGTGCCAATATCGACCGGTCCCGTAGCGACACCGGCCGGCGTGCGGTCGGTCAGGTGCAGTTCGTGCTGCACCATTTCGGGCGTGATGGTCTCGTCGGCATATAGCGCCGACAGGCGCCTGACGAGGTTCTCGAGTTCGCGCACATTGCCCGGCCAGGAATAGTCCTGCATCAGCTTGAGGGCGTCGGCGGAGATGGCCTTGGGAGCATCGCCTTCCTGCTGGGCGACCCTGAGGAAGTGCGCGACCAGATGCGGGATGTCATCGGTACGCTCCCGCAAGGGCGGCAGCCGGATCGGCACGACATTGAGCCGGTAAAACAGGTCCTCGCGGAAAAGGCCCTGCCGAATCATCTGGTTGAGATCGCGGTGCGTGGCGGCGATGATCCTGACATTGGTCTTCAAAGGCGTGCGCCCGCCGACCATGGTGTATTCGCCTTCCTGCAGGACCCTGAGGAGACGGGTCTGGGCATCCATCGGCATGTCGCCGATTTCGTCGAGAAACAGCGTCCCGCCCTCGGCCTGTTCGAACCGACCCGAAGAACGCGCCGTGGCGCCGGTGAAGGCGCCCTTTTCATGGCCGAACAATTCGGCTTCGATGAGGTCGCGCGGAATCGCCGCCATATTGATGGCGACGAAGGGGCCGTTGCGGCGCTTGCCGAAATCGTGAAGGGCTCGCGCCACCAGTTCCTTGCCCGTACCGCTCTCGCCGGTGATCATCACGGTCAGGTCGGTCTGCATCAGACGGGCCAATACGCGATAGATGTCCTGCATGGCGGCGGAACGCCCGACCAGGGGCATGTTTTCCTGCCCGTCTTCCGGCGGCGGCTCGGCCGAACGCGGCGTCTGGGCTTCGGAAAGGGCACGGGCGACAACGCTCAAAACCTCGCCGATATCGAAAGGCTTGGGCAGGTATTCATAGGCCCCGGCCTCCGAGGCGCGGATGGCGGTCATGAACGTGTTCTGGGCACTCATCACAATGACCGGCAGGTCCGGACGCATCTTGTGGATCTTCGGCATGATGTCGAAGGCATTGCCATCGGGCATGGCGACATCGGTGATCAGCACATCGCCTTCGCCACGCGACACCCAATTCCACATGGTCGACAGATTGCCGGTCGGACGCACATCGTAGCCGGCCCGGGTCAGCGCCTGATTGAGAACCATGCGGATGGCAGCATCGTCATCCGCCAAAAGAACAAGATTGGTGCTCACGACACGTGTTCCTTTTCATTCTCGGCACCGGGTATGGTGTCGTAAACCGGCAAAAGGATGCGGAAACGCGTCCTGCCCGGCCGACTGTCCGCGTCGATGACGCCGCCATGGTCGCCGATGATCTTGGCGACGAGCGCCAGACCGAGGCCCGAGCCATTGGTCTTTGTGGTTACGAAGGGGTCGAACAGGAAAGGCATGACCTCGCCCTGTACGCCCGGCCCGTTGTCCTCGATGACGATTTCGAGCGGCAGCGAGATACGATCCGGCATGCCGACAACCGAAATGCGGATGCCGGGCCGGAAAGCGGTCGACAGCTTGATTTCGGGATTCGACGTCCGTGAAAGGGCTTCCGCGGCGTTCTTCACCAGGTTCAGGAAGACCTGGATCAACTGGTCGCGATTGCCGAGAACCGGTGGCAGCGACGGATCGTAGACCTCGGTAAAGGCGATATTGCGTGCGATGCCGGATTTGACGAGCAGTTTGACGTGTTCGAGTACGTCGTGAATGTTGATCGGCGTGCGTTCGAGCGGCCGGTCGTCGCCAAACACGTCGACGCGGTCGAGCAGGCCCACGATCCGGTCTGTTTCCTGCCGGATCAGGCGGGCGAGCGGAATTTCGTCCTCGGCCACGGACTGTTCCAGAAGCTGCGCGGCACCGCGAATGCCGGAGAGCGGATTCTTGATCTCGTGGGCGAGCATGGAGGCAAGACCCGTAACCGAACGGGCCGCGCCACGCGAAACCAGTTGCCGGTCGATGGTATCGGCCATGGTGCGTTCCTGGAACAGGAGCGCCACCCGATCCTCGTGTTCCGCAAGAGGTGCGGCGAAAACGTCGACAGTGCGATCGTCGCCGAACCGCGACGAGCCGACCCGCATGCGGTATTCGGTGCGCGGCGCGCGTCGGGCGTTGACCGTTTCGACGAGATTGAGGATCGGCGAACCGAACGCGATGAGATCGTTGAGACTCTGGCGGGTCAGCACCGACGACGAGGCACCGAAAAACGCCTCGGCGGCGTAGTTCGCCATAAGGATTTCGCTTGCCGGCCCGCACAGTAAAACGGGCTGCGGCAGCGACTGCAGGATGCACCATTCAAGCGGATGCGTCTCGGTCATTACGCCGCCTCCAGACGGGGACAACCAAACACGGCCGGCAACAGCGCCAGCACGCGATCGGGACGGGTTTCGGTGAGCAGCGATCGCCTCACTTCGGGCGGGACGTCCGGCACATTGGCAGCAAGATACCAGTCGAGATGCTTGCGCGCGGCCCGGACACCGATACGAGACCCGTATTCATCAAGAATCGCTTCGTAGTGCTCGGCGACGAGATCCACCAGTTGCGCGCCCGTCGGCGTCGGCTGCACGGGGCGGTCGTCGAGCGCCGCGCCGATCTGGCCGACCCGCCAGGGTTGCCCTTCGGCACCACGTCCGATCATCACGGCCTTAGCGCCGGACAGACGCAGCGCTTCGCGCGCTGAGGCGAGATCGGTGATATCACCATTGACGATCACCGGAACGTCGACCGCCTCGACGATCTCGCGGACAAGGGCCCAGCGCGCCCTGCCCTTGTAGAACTGCTGACGGGTCCGCGCATGAACGGTAACGAGCCTGGCGCCGGCATCGACCACCATTTTGGCGAAATCCGGTGCGTTAAGGCTCTCATCGTCCCAGCCGAGGCGCATCTTGACGGTGACCGGCAGGTCGATTGCGCTGGTGACCGCCTCGATCAGCCATCTGGCCTGATCGGGAACGCGCATCAGCGCCGAGCCGGCATAGCCATTGGTCACGCGCTTGGCGGGACAGCCGAAATTGATGTCGATGATATCGGCGCCGGCCTCGGCGGCCAGACGCGCGCCAAGCGCCATCCAGTCCGGTTCGTTGCCGGCGAGCTGTACCACGTGCGGCAGATCGGATTCCCATTTGCTCAAGCGCCGGACCATGTCATGCTGGCCTGCCAAAAGAGCGTTGCTGGCAATCATCTCGGACACAACCCAACCAGCGCCGAAACGCGCCGCTAAGCGACGCATCGGACGGTCGGTAATCCCTGCCATGGGAGCGAGAGCGGCGCGATTGCCCATTTGGTGGGCGGCGACGCCGGGCAAATCCGTAGCTTTCACCAGAAATGCCCTCATTTAAGTCAATCGATGCATTGAGCCTGCACAATAATCATTATTGACGCCGTTGCAATGGGCAAAGCTGCTAAACTGCCTCATTCTCGACCGTTTTCGGAACGCTCTTGCCGGTCGCGGTGTCGGCGGCTAGAGCAATGTGCGAAAAATGAGTACCGGTTTTTCGCAAAGACACTGCAACACTGGAAATCCGGAGCATGGTGCCGAGTCCATCGGAACGCGAGACTGCTTCGGACCCACTGTTTTAAGGCAACGGCTGGAGTGACAGGTGAGAGACGGCAAAACGATTGCGGCGCTGATCGTGGCGGCGGGGCGTGGGTCCCGTCTGTCGTCGGAAGCGGCGCTGCCCAAGCAATATCTCGCTTTGTGCGGCAAAACCGTGTTGGAGCGCTCGGTTGCCGCCTTCTCCAGCCATCCTGGTATCGACCATGTGCTGGTGGTGATCGGCGATGCGGACGCACCACACTATGCCGCCCTCGATTTCGCGACGACAGATACGCTTCTGGCGCCGGTTACGGGAGGCGCGACACGACAGATTTCCGTGTTCAACGGCCTTACGGCCCTTAAGGAAAAGGCACCCGACCTGGTGCTTATCCACGACGCGGCGCGGCCGCTGGTTTCCGCTGAGCTTATCGACCGGGTGATCGAAGGATTGAAGACAGCGGACGCCGTGCTGCCGGCGATCGGGGTGACCGACACGATCAAGCGCGCGCCCGATCACCGCCTGATCGCCGAATCGCTCGACCGGCACGAGCTTTTCGCCGCCCAGACGCCGCAAGGCTTCGTCTTTTCAAAGATTTACGACGCGCATCGGCGCGCGCGTGCCATCGGCGACGGATTCACCGACGATACGGCGGTGGCGCAATGGGCCGGCATCGATGTCGTGCTGTCCGAGGGCAGCCCGGACAATATCAAGATCACCCTGCCCGGCGATCTTGCCCGTGCCGCCGACATCCTGACAAAGAGGCGCGCGATGCAAACGCGAATCGGCAATGGCTATGATGTCCATCCTTTCGTTCCGGGAAAGGTCGTCGTTCTCGGCGGCGTCACCATCCCCCATGACAAACGCCTCAAGGGTCATTCGGACGCCGATGCCGGGCTGCATGTCCTGACCGATGCCCTGCTCGGTGCGCTGGCCGAAGGCGATATCGGCGCGCATTTCCCGCCGAGCGATGAAAAATGGCGCGGCGAGCCGTCCGCAACCTTTTTGAGCTTTGCCGCCAAACGGGTGGCGGCGCGAGGCGGCCGCATCATCAATCTCGATCTGACCATCGTCGCCGAACGCCCCAGGATCGGCCCGCATGTCGCCGCGATGCGCGAGACCATCGCCCGCATTTGCGGGATTTCCGTGACCCGCGTCTCGGTCAAGGCGACGACCTCGGAGAAAATGGGATTTATCGGCCGCGAAGAAGGCATCGCCACCATTGGCAGCGCCGCCATCGCGCTTCCGGAGGAGGATGAATGATCGCCCTCACCGACCCCGTTGTCCGCCGTGCCGCCGAGGTGATCGCGGCATTGATCGCCGAAGGCGCTACCGTGGCGACAGCCGAAAGCTGTACCGGCGGCCTGATCGCTGGCGCGCTGACCTCGGTCGCCGGCTCGTCGGAGGCGGTCTATGGCGGCTTCGTGACCTATGCCAATGAGGCCAAGCAGAAGATGATCGGGGTCCGGGCCGAGACCCTTGACGCCCATGGCGCGGTCTCCGAAGAGGTGGCGCGCGAAATGGCCGAAGGGGCGCGACGCGTTTCCGGCATCACTTATGCCGTGGCGGTCACCGGCATCGCCGGCCCGGGCGGCGGCACGGCGGACAAGCCGGTCGGCCTCGTCTGGTTCGGTCTGGCCGGGCCGGATGGCACTGTCGCCGAAAAGCACCTGTTCGGCGATCTCGGTCGGGCCGAAGTGCGCGAGGCGACAGTCATGACCGCGCTTGGCATGCTCAAATCGGCACTCCTGGCACACGAAACCGACCCATGAATGTGAAAGACGGAACCGCCCGGCGCACCTGGTTGTGGCTACCGATCTTCGTTCTCTTCACGCTGCACAATCTCGAGGAAATCGCCTTCGACCTGCCGGCATGGGGCCGCGCACACGGCTTCGATCTGCCAACGACCGCGCTCGATCAGTCGGGTTTCGCCCTTGTCGTCGCGGCATTGAGCGCGGCTCTGTTCACCCTCGCCTTCGCGTTGCGTCTTCGTCCGCGCGCGACCCGCGCCACGCTTTTGGCGTTTCTGGGCGTGATGGTTCTCAATTTCCTCATGCACATCGCCGCTAGCATTCGGACCCTTTCGGTACAGCCAGGCGTGATCACAGCCATCGTTTTGCTGCCGGTCTATGCCTGGCTGATACGAAAGGTCTGGCGCGAATGGAACGGCCGGTCCGACGCATAACCTCTTGAAAGCTCACAGCTGGAGCAAAGCCATTTTAAGAAATCACCGCCTTTCCTCTCCCCCCATGCTGGAAAGAAAGCAAAGACTAGAGCAGATCACGCTTTAGCTGAATCGGGTGATCTGCTCTATCTTCTTGTTATGGCGTGTTTACGAACCGGTGAACCGGTACCCACTTCGCCTGAAAACACTCTAAGGGGTTAGCGAAGCTGAGCCCCTGGAGTTTTTCAGGATTTGACCGAAGCGCTGCAACTTCAAGGACCTTGCCCGTAGCGCCTCTGCGCCTCTTTCAGGAAGGCGTCCATGATCTCGTCCTGCTTGGCGGCGAAGGCCGGTTCGGCAATAGCGGAAATCAGCGGATTGTTGAAGGCGAAATCGATATCGAAACGGACACGCGTGCCGGTTTCTTCCGGCGTGAATTGCCATTTGCCATTGAGGTGCGAGAACGGTCCGTCAATGGCATCGGTCGTGATCGTGCCTGCGTCCCGGTCGGTTCTGACCTCGCTGGTATAGGCCTTTGTGAACGGCCCGAGGCTGGCCGTCATGGTGGCAAGGCACAGTTTTTTGCTGCCTTCGTCTGGCCTGTCGCGCACCGACATGTCGATACAATTGGGCACGAAGCCGGGATAGGAGCGCACGTCACCGACCAATGACAGCATTTCATCGGGCGTATGACGCACATGCCGTTCGAAAGACAGTTTCGGCATCGGTCCGGTTCCTAGTTGCCCTGCTTTGCCCGCCGCGCCGCATGCAGTTTGGCAAAATCCTCGCCGGCATGGTGCGACGAGCGCGTTAACGGCGAGGACGAGACCAGGAGAAAACCCTTGGTCTTGGCGATCGTCGCATAACTGTCGAATTCGGCCGGCGGCACGAAGCGCTCGACTTTGGCGTGCTTTCTGGTCGGCTGCAGATACTGTCCGATGGTCAGGAAATCGACATCGGCCGAGCGCAGGTCGTCCATCAATTGCAGCACCTCGTTCCGCTCTTCGCCGAGACCGAGCATGATACCCGACTTGGTGAACATTTCGGAATCGAGTTCCTTGACTCGCTGCAACAGCCGGATCGAATGGAAATAGCGGGCGCCGGGCCGGATGGTCAGATAGTGCGACGGCACCGTTTCAAGATTGTGGTTGAAGACGTCCGGCTTCGCTGCGACCACGATTTCCAGCGCGCCGGGCTTCCTGAGAAAATCCGGGGTCAGGATTTCGATGGTCGTTTGCGGCGTATGGGCGCGGATGGCGGCGATAACATCGGCAAAATGCTGCGCGCCGCCATCGGCGAGATCGTCGCGATCGACCGACGTGATGACGACATGAAGGAGACCAAGCTTTTCGACCGCGTCCGCGACGCGATCCGGTTCTTCCCGGTCGAGCGGCAACGGCAAGCCGGTGCGGACATTGCAGAAGGCGCAGGCCCGCGTGCAGATCTCGCCCATGATCATCATGGTGGCCTGACGCTTCGACCAGCACTCCCCGATATTGGGGCAACCGGCCTCCTCGCACACGGTCACCAGGCCGTGTTCGCGAATGATCCTGTGGGTTTCGCCATAAACGGGCGAACCGGGCGCCTTGACCCGTATCCAGTCCGGCTTTCGCCCGGTTTCCGTATCGGGCCGATGCGCCTTTTCGGGATGGCGAACGTCCGTTTTCTTTTTGTCGAGCAGAACCACCATGCGCCCTACTCCGCTTTCTGTTCGACCAGCGCCTGCCGGACGAACCGCGACCGAACACCCATGGCAACGACGCCCAGGATCGCGCCGGGCAAGGTGCTGGCGAACAGGCTGAGCCAGATACCGCCCATCCCTTCTATGTTCTTGCCGTCAAGGGTCAGCGCCACCGTGTCAGGAGATGCCAGATTGAGACTGCCGATCCCCAGTCCGATCAGGATGGACATTCCGAAAACAAGGAAAAAGGCGGCTTTTGGCGAGGGCATCTCGTGTCTCCTTTTTCGTGGTCAGGGCATCGGGCGACGAGCCAGCCCGATTACACTCTAGAGCAGATCACGTTTTAGTTGAATCGGGTGATCTGCTCTGTCTTCTTGTTATGGCGTGTTCATCGGGAAAACAGTCCACTGGACTGTTTTCTGATCCTCTTCACTCGAACCGGCGAACCGGTACCCACTTCGCCTGAAAACACTCTAGCGCGCGATGAAACGGGCAATGGCGATGACGATCAAGGCGCCGATGAAGGCGGTGACGATGTCACTGATGAGGGCGTTGCCGAGCGACAGGTTGATCCCCATAACCGACAGCAGGAACCCGCCGACCACCGAGCCGAGGATCCCCACGACGATGTAGCGAACAAAACCCTTGCCACCGAGAAAGAGGCTGGCCAGCCACCCGGCAATAAGACCGATGACGATCCAGATGATGAGGGAATGCAGCATCCGACCTCAGCTCCGGCGCTTCTCATATTCGCGATAGCCCCAGATCAGCAGGCAGGCGCCGATAATGCCTCCGATCAACTGTCCGACAATGTTGGTCGCGCCGCCGAAGCCGAGGACCCACAGAATGATATTGAACAAAAACGCACCGGTGATGCCCAGAACGACGTTCAACCAGATCGGATGATCGACCTTCATGATCCGTTCGGCGATATAGCCGGCGATGCCGCCGACGACGATTGCGATCAGTAAACCCCACATATGCCTGTCTCCAGTTGGACAGGCGGGCCGACTGCCCGCCTGCGTTCCATATTCGGTTGTCGCATTTCCGAACCCAAAAAGTGGTGCCCACTTTTTCTGGAAACGCTCTCTTTTCGTTTGTCGCGCTTCCGAACCCAAAAAGTGGTGCCCACTTTTTCTGGAAACGCTCCCCTAGATATTGAGAGCCATGCCGTATGCGTCAAGGACGCTTTCCTTCATTGTTTCGGAAAGCGTGGGGTGCGGGAAGATGGTGTGGATCAGCTCTTCCTCGGTTGTCTCGAGATTCATGGCAACGACGAACCCTTCGATCAGCTCGGTGACTTCCGGGCCCACCATGTGGGCGCCCAAAAGTTCGCCGGTCTTCTTGTCGAACACCGTCTTGACCAGCCCGTCGGCATCGCCGAGCGCCACGGCCTTGCCGTTGCCGATGAAGGGGAAGCGGCCGACGCGGATGTCGTAGCCTTGCTCCTTGGCCTTGGCCTCGGTCAGCCCGACGCTGGCCACCTGCGGCTCGCAATAGGTGCAGCCCGGCACTTTGCCCTTGTCGAGATGGTGTTCGGCCAGTCCGGCAATGGCTTCAACGGCGATGACGGCCTCGTGCTCGGCCTTGTGGGCCAGCATGGGCGGACCGGCGACATCGCCGATGGCCCAGACGCCCGGCACATTGGTCCGGCACAGGGCGTCGATGACCACGCAGCCGCGATCGGTCTTGATGCCGAGCTTTTCGAGCCCGAGATTTTCGATATTGCCCTGAACGCCAACGGCGGAGATCAGGTACTCGGCCGCAAGCTTCTCGGTCTGGCCCGATTTCAGCACCACTTCGGCCGTGATGCCGGTCTTGGTCTTTTCGACCTTACTCACCTTGGTGTCGGTCAGAATGCGGATACCGCGTTTCTCGAAGCGCTTGCGCGCCGTCGCGGCGATTTCGGCGTCTTCGACCGGCATGATCTGCGGCAAAAGCTCGACCACCGTCACCTCGACGCCGAGCGTACGGTAGAACGAGGCAAATTCGATGCCGATGGCGCCCGATCCCATGACCAGAAGCGACTTGGGCAGGGTTTTGGGCTTCATGGCCTCGAAATAGGTCCAGATCCGGTCGCCGTCCGGCTCGATGCCGGGCAGCACGCGCGGCCGGGCGCCAGTGGCGATGATGATGTTCTTCGCCTTGTAGGTACCGGTGGGCAACACGCCCTTGGGCTTGGGATTTTGCGGCTCGACCACCGGTTTTTGGGTCTCCGTAACGACGATCTCGCCCGGCGCCGTTAGCGCGGCCTCGCCCCAAATAACGTCGACCTTGTTCTTCTTCATCAGGAACCCGACGCCGTTCGACATCTGCTGGGTCACACCGCGCGAGCGCGTGACGATGGCGTCGATGTCGGCGGAATAGTTCTCCGCCTTGATGCCGTAATCGGCGGCGTGAGCGATGTGGGAATAGACCTCGGCCGAGCGCAACAGCGCCTTGGTCGGGATACAGCCCCAGTTGAGGCAAATCCCGCCCATGTGTTCGCGTTCGACAATGGCGGTTTTCAAACCGAGTTGGGCGGCGCGGATGGCGGCGATATAGCCGCCGGGTCCGGATCCGATGACGATGAGATCGTATGTATCTGCCATGAGTTCCTCGTCTTGAGCCGCCCGGCCGCCGTCAGGTGGTCGTCAGCATCGCGTAGATTTCGTCCTTGAGCTGCACCCGTCTGTGGCGCAGCGCGTTCAGTTGATCGTCACCCATCGGCTCTTCGTCGTCTTTAGCCTTCAAAACCGCCGGGTTGACCTCGTGGTATTCGCTATAGAGTTCCAAAGAACTGCGGATCGGCAAATCTCAGCAACTGCATGCGCTCCTTTTGGTGCGGAAATCCTCGCTGAGCTCGTGCAGCACGTTCATCATGTTTGTCGTCCCCCGTCAGGAAAGGCCGCCTCTCTCGGCCGAGCTTTTTAAAAACCCTGACTACAGTCCGAGAAGATCGCGCACGACCGGCACCAGCGCCGTGCCAATGGCGCGGCTGTTTGCTGCATCCAGATGCACTCCATCAAGCGGCGACGGCTTGGCGACGCTGGCGGCGTCGAAGAAGGCACAGCCGCACGTCTCGGCCAGTTCGGCATAATACCGGGCGAACATCAGGCTTTCTTCGGGCCCGCCCACGAACATCGGTCCCAGATCGACATGCGTGCTGGGGATGCAGTGCGGCGGCGACACGATGACGATTTCCGGCACCGTCTCGCCGTCGCCATAGGGGAAGGTTCTGACGATCTCAACCAGCCGCCCAACGCCTTTGGCCGCGCCGAAAGCGCTGCCGGAAATGTAGGATTTCAGGTCGTTGGTGCCGAGCATGATGACAATGGCATCGAACGGCTTGTGCGTGTCGATCAAGGTCGGCAGAAGCCGTGCGCCGTTGCGGTCGGCCAGGGAAGAATAATCGTCGAACACCGTGGTGCGCCCACCGAGGCCTTCGGCGATGACCCTGACCTTGTCGCGCCCGAGCCCGGCTTCGAGGGCCGTTGGCCAACGATCCTCGTAGGCGTGGCGCCGGTAATCGACCGGATTGTGCCCGTAGGTAATGGAATCGCCGTAGCAAAGAATGGTCTTCATGTCGCGCCTCACACCAGCATCATCACCGGCGTTTCGATCATCTTCCTGAACGCGGCCAGAAGCTGGGCTCCAAGGGCACCGTCAACCGTGCGGTGGTCGCAACTGAGCGATGCCGTCAGGAAGGTGCCGATCTTGATCTCGCCGTGATCGGGATAGACCCGCTCCTCGCCGGCGCCGATCGAGATGATCGTGCCGTGCGGCGGGTTGATGATCGAGGTGAAGTGCTTGACCCCGTACATGCCGAGATTGGAGACCGAGGTGGTGCCGCCCTGGTATTCATGCGGGGCGAGTCTCCTGGTCTTGGCGCGTTTGGCGAGATCCTTGACCTCAACCGAAATCTGGCGAAGCGACTTGGTCTCGCACGCCTTGACGACCGGCGTGAACAATCCGCCATCGATCGCAACCGCGATCGCAACGTCGGAATGCTGGTGGTAGTAGATTGAATCCCCGGCCCAGGTGGCATTGGCCTTGGGAACCTGTTGCAGGGCCAGCGCCCAAGCCTTGACGATGAAATCGTTGATCGACAGTTTGTAGGCCGGCGTGCCGTCCTTGTCCTTGGGGGCGGCGGCATTGATCTCCGCCCGCGCCTTGATCAGCGCGTCGATCTGGATGTCGGCAGTGATGTAGAAATGCGGAATGTCGCGCTTGGCCTCGGTCAGCCGCTTGGCAACCGTCTTGCGCATGCCATCGTTCTTGACCGCCTCGAACGTCCCGACTTCGTAAAGCCCGGTCGGATCGAGTTCGATAGGACCGGCGGCGACAGGTGCAGCCCCCGGCTGGGCCCTTAAGGGCACGCCCTCGATTTTGGCCCGTTCGACATCGGCCTTGACGATGCGCCCCTTGGGACCGGAGCCGACAAGCGCTGAAACGTCGATTCCGGCATCCCTGGCGAGACGCCGGGCCAGCGGCGAAGCAAAGACGCGTTTGGCCTCGCCTTCAGGCGCCTGCGCAACGGGCGCAGGAGCGGGCGCGGACGCAGCGACAGGCGCCACCGCAGCCGGAGCCGGTGTGGGCGCGGCTTCGGGCGCCTTCACCTCGGACTTCGGGGCCGGCGCGGCCGAAACGTCGCCGATATCGGCGGCGCTTTCGCCATCTTCCAGCAACACGGCAATGATCGAGTTGACCTTGACGTCTTCGGTGCCTTCGGGAACGACAATTCTGCCGATGGTGCCTTCATCGACCGCTTCGACGTCCATTGTCGCCTTGTCTGTCTCGATCTCGGCGATCACGTCACCGGAGGAAACCGTGTCGCCTTCCTTGACGTGCCATTTGGCCAGCGTGCCCTCTTCCATCGTGGGGCTGAGGGCCGGCATGGTGATGTTGATGCTCATCGTCTCACTCGCCTATTTCTTTGTTCCGAAGAACGAATTCATGATGTTTGTCCGCCAAACGGGAAGCTTCGCTTTTCGAGCCAGCGTTCCGTGTCATATGCATAAAGTACGCAGCTCCGGATTCGGGCCGTCACCGGTGTTCGCAAGGCTTCGGTGATATCATCGGCCAGATCCTCGAGCAGATCGTCCTCTCCCGTAGCAACCGTCAGATGCGGCGTGATCGTTTCGTAAACGCCGCCATAGGGTGGATACTCCGGAAAGTGCGAGACCAGCTTTTCCGTCAGTTCGATGATCGCCTCCGCGGGTTCGGGGGCGAGCCACAGAACGCCGGGAAAGCGCGACTGTCGGCGAAAGCTGATGTCGATCTCGTTCGAGTCCGCCAAAACCTCCGCAATCCGCGCCATGAAAGCCTCATCGATCTGTTCGAAGGGCCGGAACGGATAAAGCACCGTGATGTGCGCCGGCAGACCGGCGGCGGCGGAAGTGTCGTGCGCCGAACGATATGTCGACACGATCGGCTCCACTTCCGGCACCAAGAGAACCAAGCCGGTATCCATCATCAATGCTCCCTGCACTTTTGCTCAGGCCGCAGAACCGTCTAGCTCCTGTAGGTTACGGTGTTGACCGCTGCGATGACCTCTTCGGTCGACGGCAGCGCCAGCTTTTCGAGATTGGCGGCATAGGGCATGGGGACGTCCTTGCCGGTGACGCGGGTCACGGGCGCATCGAGATAGTCGAACGCCTCGGTCATCAGCACCGAAGCGATCTCGGCGCCGATGCCACCCTGCGGCCAGCCTTCCTCGACGGTGACACAGCGCCCGGTCTTCTTGACGCTCTCGATAACGGTCGCGGTGTCCATGGGACGAAGTGTCCTGAGGTCGATCAATTCGACATCGACGCCGGCGGCGACGAGCTTTTCTGTCGCCTCGGTGGCGTATTTCATGCCCATGGAGAACGAGACGATGGTCACGTCCTTGCCTTCGCGCACGACGCGCGCCTTGCCGATCGGCAAAACGTAGTCGTCGAGCTTGGGCACCTCGAAACTGTGCCCGTACAAGAGTTCGTTTTCAAGGAACACCACCGGGTTGGGCGAGCGGATCGCCGCCTTCAGGAGGCCCTTGGCGTCGGCCGCGCTATAGGGCGCGATGACGGTGAGGCCCGGAACGTGCGAATACCACGCCGAATAGTCCTGCGAGTGCTGGGCGGCGACGCGCGAGGCGGCCCCGTTCGGCCCGCGGAAAACGATCGGCACGTGGACCTGACCGCCGGACATGTAGAGCTGCTTGGCGGCCGAGTTGATGATCTGGTCGATCGCCTGCATGGCGAAATTGAAGGTCATGAATTCGACGACCGGCTTCAAACCCGAAAAAGCCGCGCCGACGCCGATGCCGGCAAACCCGTGTTCGGTGATCGGGGTGTCGATGACGCGCTTGTCGCCGAACTCCTGCAAGAGGTTCTGGGTGACCTTGTAGGCGCCCTGGTACTGGGCCACTTCCTCGCCCATGACGAACACCGTCTCGTCGCTTGCGCATCTCCTCGGCCATGGCCTCGTTGAGCGCCTGACGGACGGTCATCTCGACCATCTCGGTGCCAGCCGGAATGTCGGGATCGGACGCTACGACAATGGCCGGCGCGGCAGGCGCTGCGGCCGGAGCTTCTCGGCAGCAGGTGCCGGTTCGGGCGCGGACGCCGCTTCAGGCGCCGCTGCGGCTGCAGCGGCAGGGGTGCCGCGCCGATGTCGTCGGCCGTCCTCGCCTTCGCCCAACAATACGGCGATGACCGAATTGACCTTGACCTCTTCGGTGCCCTCGGGAACGACGATCTTGCCGATCGTGCCCTCGTCGACGGCTTCGACCTCCATGGTCGCCTTGTCGGTTTCGATTTCGGCGATGACATCGCCGGGCGCCACCGACTGGCCTTCCTTGACCAGCCATTTGGCCAGCGTGCCTTCTTCCATGGTCGGCGACAGGGCCGGCATCAGAATGTCGATTGGCATATCAACAAACTCCTTGATTTCTTGTGTTGCCGGTTGTCAGGCCAGGACCACGTCGGTCCAGAGCTCGGACGGATCGGGCTCGGGATCATTGGTGGCGAAATCGGCGGCTTCGGTGATGACAGCCCTGACGCTTTTCTCGATCTCCTTGAGGGCCTCTTCACTGGCCCAGCCATTGTCGATGAGGCGATGGCGAACCTGCTCGATCGGATCGCGCTCGGCCCGCATGGTCTGAACCTCGTCCTTCGAGCGATACTTGGCCGGGTCGGACATGGAGTGGCCGCGATACCGATAGGTCAGCATTTCGAGGATATAGGGCCCCTTGCCGGACCGGGCGTGCTCAATGGCCCGCTGCGCCGCCTCGCGCACGAAGCGGATGTCCATGCCGTCGACCTGCTCACCGGGGATGCCGAACGAGACGCCGCGCTGGGACAAATCGATCTGGGCCGAGGCGCGTTCGAGCGACGTGCCCATGGCGTATCTGTTGTTCTCGATGATGTAGACGACCGGCAGGTTCCACAGCTTGGCGATGTTGAAGCTTTCGTAGACCTGACCCTGATTGGCGGCGCCGTCGCCGAAATAGGTGATCGAGACCTTGCCGTCGCCCTTGTATTGCGAGGCGAAAGCCAGGCCGGTTCCGAGACTCGCCTGCGCCCCGACGATGCCGTTGCCGCCATAGAAGCGGTGGTCCTGCGAGAACATGTGCATCGAGCCGCCCTTGCCTTTGGACAAGCCGCCGGTGCGTCCGGTCAGCTCGGCCATGACGCCCTTGGGATCGATTCCCATGGCCAGCATGTGGCCGTGATCGCGATAGCCGGTAATCTGGGCATCGCCCTCTTCTGTGGCCATCATCACGCCGGTGACGACGGCTTCCTGGCCGATATAGAGATGGCAGAATCCGCCGATCAGGCCCATGCCATACATCTGGCCGGCTTTCTCTTCGAAGCGGCGGATGAGCAGCATCTCGCGAAATGCGTGAAGTTCCTCATCCTTGGTGAATGCGGGAACGTTGGTGCCGGTTCCGGATGGTTTCCGCGAAGAGGTCTTCGTTCCGGCCGTTTTCGTGACAGCCGCCTTACGCGCCATGAAATGCCTCCGTGAAGTGATGCTGGCGTCCCCTTCGGGGCAATCAGCGTGATATCAGGTCGCAAAGAATAGCCGAATGCACCCAAACGGCAAGCCTTTAGCCAATAAGAACGATTTGCTCTTAGATGCAGAAATAAAAGAGGAATTTGGGTGTTAGCTTAATTTCGGTTAAGTCTGAACGTTAATCGGAATTCGGTTATTTCTTGTCGAGCAGGACGATGTCATCCGGATGCGCCATCGACAGCAGGGCGTGGGCGCGTTCCTCCAGAAGATCGGGATCAAGCGCGGACGGGTCCAATAGGCTCATGCGATGCTTGAGGGCATCGATCTCCGCTTCGAGCGTTGCGCTCTTCGCTTCGAGCGCGGCGACGTCATCTCGCATCTCGGCCTGTCCGGTCAGGCCGAACTGGCCGCTGACCGCATTGGCGCCGAGATAGGCCAGAAAACCCGCAAGCAGAACGGTCACACCCAACTGCTTGAGAATAGACGGCTTCTTGAGACGGGTCGACATGACTCACACCCAGAACACAACAACACTGACGCCGTGCAACCACGATGGATGCACCTTGGATACGCAACGCACCGTGTCCGCGACAGCCGGGCTTGCCCGGCACGCGCGATGCGCTGCTATCAGTATTGCAAAACGATATTAAGGACCTGTTGCGGGGGCAGCCTCGACGGCGTTACCCCCGAAAACCAGCCGCGACTCGACTGGCGCGCGAGTCGCAACTGAAAGGCGCTACGGCGTGATGGCTGCGTTACGGATCGGCGCCGTAGCACCAGTCGAGATAGGCCCTGGCCATTTCGCCGGCGCCATCTGTTCCGAATGCGACGGTCTTTTCGATGCCGTTGGCGGGATCGTCGACCGACATCGTAATACCCGACTTGGCGTTCCCGATCGCCGTGACGATGTCGCGGACCAGAAGCGGATTACCGAAATCGAGGATGAGTCGCCCCTTGCCCGAAGCCCAGTAGTAGGACGTCGCCTTGAATCTGGTCGTTTCATCGACAGTAATCAGCATGGTCACCGGATCGCCCTTGTCGGCGGCATCCCCATGGGCTCTGTCGGGCCAGGTCAGCGAAAGATTGACGATGCCATCCGCGCTGCAGAACAAATCCGCGCGAGAGGAGTCATCAGTCTCGCTCGCAAGAAAATAGTCGCGCCCCTGACCGTCATAATACGGCCGCGCCGTCCAGCCAGCCTGAGCTGGCAGGACGAGGATCGCCCATGCGACTCCGAACGCAAGCCAATGGACTGCACGATTCATGGAGCCCCCTTGATTCCGTGACCTCTAAGCATATCAAGTCCTTGCATCGCAGCAAGAGTAAGGACCGGGCGGACCCTGCGGCGGTTCCGCACCGTCAGAAACGGCAATAGGAGCGGTAGCGGGCGATGGACTCCCCTGCCCCGTCTCCATGGAAAACGGCGTGAACGATGGACGTGCCCTGCTGGACGGCGTCCACCTCCAGCTCACCGCCCGAAAGAACGAGAATCTCGGTCAGTGGCGCAATGATATCGGAGGACACGAGTTCCAGAGCACTCAGGCCTCTTTCAGGTATGCGCAGGCGCGCTTGTGCAGCAAAACGGTGTGAGCCGTCAATGACGAACCGCAGACTCCATGGCACTTCGGTGACGGAATCGACGTCCGACCGCCAAATGAGGGCCAAAAAGGCCTGTCCGCTGGGCGCGCAGTCAAGTTCAAGGCGGGTCCCGTCCGCGCTGTCGTTGACAATTGCGAGGTAGGATGTGCCGGAAGAATCGGACCCGCGTCCGAGACTCCATTCGGCCCGAACCGCCGTACCCGACAGGAACAGCGCCGACAGAACAAGGGCGACGACAAGCTTAAGGCCATAGTGATGGGAGAACGTGGACACCGGGCTGCCTCATGCCGGAATGGGTACGAGGCTTTTCCGGTAGCAGACAATGGATAAAAAAAGCTGACAACGACGAACGAGGTTCGTCACGCCCCGCCACGGCCGGCGCTGTCCGATCCTTCGCCGCGGTGTTGCCGACTGCCTATTTCAGGTTTGCGCCGTAGCCTTCGGGAAGCGGAATGCCGCGTTCCTCCATCGTCTTCAGCACCGATTTCGGCAGGTCGGTGCGGCACTGGCAATGCTTCAGGTGCTCGAGATGCCAGGCGAGCCGCTGGTCGGCGTTCGGATTTTTCGGCATCCGATTGGCCTTGTGCCATTCGGTATTGGTCTTGCCCATGACGATCTCCAACAGCATCAAAAAACAAAGGCACGCGATCCTATAAAGACCGCGTGCCCGAAAACGTCAGTATGTGGCAGCAGTGATGCCGCCGATACCGGAGCCTCAGCCCCTCAGAATGCCCTTGCCGGCGAAGACGGCCGAATTGCCGAGCTGCTCTTCGATACGGATGAGCTGGTTGTACTTGGCGATACGGTCGGAACGCGACATCGAGCCGGTCTTGATCTGGCCGGTGCCGAGTGCCACCGCCAGGTCGGCGATGGTCGAGTCTTCGGTTTCGCCCGAGCGGTGCGACATCACCGAGGTGTAGGCAGCGCGGTGGGCCATTTCCACGGCGGCAATGGTCTCGGTCAGCGTACCGATCTGGTTGACCTTGATCAGGATCGAGTTGGCGACGCCCTTCTTGATGCCTTCTTCCAAACGCTCGGTATTGGTGACGAACAGGTCGTCGCCAACGAGCTGGATCTTGTCGCCGATGGCGTCGGTCAGGGCCTTCCAGCCCTCCCAGTCGTCTTCGGCCATGCCGTCTTCGATCGAGATGATCGGATAGCGCTTGACCAGATCTTCAAGGAAGCGGGCATTCTCTTCCGGGCTCAGGGACAGGCCGGCGCCGGCCATCTCGTACTTGCCGTTCTTGAAGTATTCGCTCGATGCCGGATCGAGGGCAATGCACACATCCTCGCCCGGAACGAACCCGGCCGCCTCGATGGCGTTGACGATGAAGCCCAGGGCTTCGTCGGCCGACTTGAGATTGGGGGCGAACCCGCCTTCATCACCGACATTGGTGTTGTGGCCCTTGGCCGCAAGCGCCTTCTTGAGGTTGTGGAACACTTCCGCGCCCATCTTGACCGCCTCGGCGATCGAGCTGGCGCCAACCGGCTGGATCATGAATTCCTGCATGTCGATCGGATTGTCGGCATGTACGCCGCCGTTGACGATGTTCATCATCGGGACCGGCAGGATGTGGGCGCTGGTGCCGCCGACATAGCGGTAAAGCGGCAGTTCGGACGACTCGGCGGCGGCCTTGGCGACGGCCAGCGAAACGCCGAGAATGGCATTGGCGCCCAGCCGGCCCTTGTTCGGGGTACCGTCAAGCTCGATCATGGCCTGATCGACGCCGATCTGGTCGAGCGCATCCATGCCCTGGATTTCGTCGGCAATCTCGTCATTGACGTTGTCGACGGCCTTCGTCACGCCCTTGCCCATGTATTCGGTTCCGCCGTCGCGCAGTTCCACGGCTTCGTGGATACCGGTCGAAGCGCCCGACGGCACAGCCGCGCGGCCGAAGCTGCCGTCATCGAGCACGACATCCACCTCAACGGTCGGGTTGCCGCGGCTATCAAAAATCTGGCGCGCATGGACATCAATAATGGCTGACATCGCTTTTTCCTTAGTTCTTCTTCGAGGAGGGAAAATTCAGGGCGTTGATATACCTCTCATGTGAAGAAAGAAAGATGCGACACGGTTTCCCTGGGTCGCGCAACGACGTCTCAGATGAATGCGAAAACCTCGTGTCTCCAATTTTTTAAAACTAAATTTTTGTAAAATTTCGTATATTCTTCCTTTTTTCAAAAAGAAATGACGGGCGACTATATATTTCGCCCGTCAACAAGAATCGTGCATGGTATTCGTTCTCGATCGCAATGCAACAAAACACATTGAAACCAAATATGTAGGCGTTTCGGGCTTTCTGCCCTTCATCACCATAAGGCTCCCTATGTTGGGATAATCCCTGATGCTACGAAAACGATAAGTGTTACTATTATCCCCGCAATTACACCCTGAAAAACTACCTTCCAGTCAAATAGCGAGGTTTTAACGTGCTTATCGACGGCATCTTGTACCGCCTTGTCGATGAGTTCTTTGAAGTCCGGATGTAAATCCATTTTCAAAGCTCCATATTTGCCCCCACTTTAGGGCGAGAGCATTACCCCGGGTCACGCCTTTTTGCGTTTCCCTCAACCCTGAAGTGCCAACAAACATTGTTCCTCATCTGTTCCTCCTTATTTTGCCTTAAGTTGGCACGCTCAAATTAGGGTTAACAAAATTGGAAGTCAATCAATTTTGTCGGACAATGTTGACAACTGTACCCACTTGGCATACAAATCCGGAGTTCCCGCTAATGAACGCGGGGTTTTCTATTCGCATGGGAGGTCCCGATGACGGACACTTATGTGACTGGAACGGATATGCTTTTCTCAGAGGCTGAAAGAGGGGATGAGTATTTGGATAGAAAGGCGTCGTCTAGAGTGACTGTCAGGCTATCCGGAGAGCTTGGTGCGGCAATAAGTGAACTGGAGGAAATCACTGTTGCTTCAAATCCAAGCGAAGTGGTGAGGAGAGCGATATTGGTTTACCACACTCTTGTGAAGCAAAAGATATCTGGAAACGATCCAGTTATTGAAGTCATAGAAGGTGGAAAAACTAAGAAGATTCCAATATTTCTGTAGCCAGTCTTTCAGTGAGCGGTTTTAATCGCTCACTGATTTATTATGTTTATAATATGTATTTATTTGGGGTAATTTTCTAGTATATTTAATCTTCGGCTGATGAAGGCCTCCTTAAGGCGCGCTCTTTTGCCGGGGTTGATCTTTGGTTTAGGACCCCCATATCCCCTTGCGACTTCTTACACACTCAGAGCGGGGTAGGAAATGTCGGAACCGGCTTTCCGTACCGAGCAGCTGACCAAAACTTATGGCGGCGGCGAGACGGCGGTTTTCGCGTTGCGCGGGGCGGATTTGAGCCTTCCGGGCGGCGAGATGACGGTCCTTCTCGGCCATTCCGGCTCGGGCAAATCCACCCTTCTGAACATCCTCGGCGGGCTCGATGCTGCGACCTCCGGGCGCGCGTTCTTCGGCGAAACGGAGCTGACGCGCCTCAATGACAACGGGCTGACCCGCTACCGGCGCGACCATGTCGGGTTCGTTTTTCAGTTCTACAACCTCGTGCCTAGCCTGACGGCGCGGGAAAACGTGGCTCTGGTCACCGAGATTGCCAAAACGCCGATGCGCACAGAAGAAGCGCTGGACCGGGTCGGACTGGCAGGCCGCATGGACCATTTCCCGGCCCAGATGTCGGGCGGCGAGCAGCAGCGCGTCGCCATCGCCCGCGCCATCGCCAAGCGCCCGGACGTGCTGCTGTGCGACGAGCCGACCGGCGCGCTCGATTCCAGAACAGGCATCACGGTTCTCGAGGCGCTGACCGAGATCAACAACGATCTCGGCACCACCACGGTCATCATCACCCACAATGCCGAAATCCAGCGGATCGCCCATCGCGTGCTGTTCATGGCCGACGGGCAGATCATCGACGAGAAGGAAAACCCGAACCGCATGCGCCCCTCCGAGGTCACGTGGTGACCGCACTCGACAAGAAGCTTCTTCGCGATTTCAGGCGCACCTGGGCGCAGGCCCTGGCCATTGCCCTGGTAGCGGCGGCGGGTGTCATGACGCTTCTGGTCGGCATCGGCACCTATCGCGCCCTTTATGATACGCGTGAGGCCTATTACGACCGCTATGCCTTCGCGGACGTGTTTGCCAGCGCCGTGCGCGCGCCCAATAGCCTGACGACCCGCATCGAGGCCATCCCCGGCGTCGCCCGCATCGATGCGCGGGTCCAGGGCGTCGCCATACTCGATATCATGGGCATGTCGGAACCGGCCAGCGGGCTCGTTCTCTCCCTGCCAGACCATGGCGATTCGGCACTTAACCGTCTGGTGCTGATGGAGGGCGCGTTGCCCGAATCGGGCAGACAGGATGCCGTGGTGGTTTCCCAGAGCTTTGCACAAGCGCACGGCTACAAGCCCGGCGACACGCTGGCCGCGACCATGGACGGGGTCAAGCGCTTCCTGACCATCACCGGCATCGTGCTGTCGCCTGAATACATCTATTCGATCGGGCCGGGCGACATCATGCCCGACAACAAGCGCTTCGGCGTCATCTGGATGCGCTATTCGGAAGCGGCGGCGATCTTCGATCTCAAGGGCGGGTTCAATTCCCTGAGCCTCAAGCTGACGCGCGGGGCCAGCAAGACGGGCGTGATCGAGGCCCTCGACGAGCTTTTGAAACCCTATGGCGGCCAGGGCGCCTATGGACGCGACCAGCAGATCTCCTATGCCTTCCTCGATTCCGAACTGATCCAGCTCGAAGGCATGAGCGCCGTTTTGCCGCCGATCTTTCTCGGCGTCGCCGCCTTTCTGGTCAACATGACGCTGGCGCGGCTCGTCGCGCTCGAGCGCGAACAGATCGGTCTGTTCAAGGCGCTGGGCTACGGGCCCGTTTCCATCGCCTGGCATTACGTCAAGCTGTCGCTCCTCATTGCCCTGGTCGGCGTGATCCTCGGCTGGGTGGTCGGCGCCTGGGCGACGCGCGGCATGGCGGTGCTTTATGCCGAATTCTACAAGTTCCCGTTCCTGTTGTTCGAGCTTCAGCCCGACGTCTATGCCATTTCCGGCGCGGCGGCACTCGGCGCGGCGGCACTCGGCTCGATCCAGGCGGTGCTGTCGGTCATGCGCCTGTCGCCGGCCGTGGCCATGGCGCCCCCTGCCCCGGCCGTTTATCGTCCCTTCCTGCTCGACAGGATTGGGGTGACGCGCTTCCTGCCGCAGGGGCTGAACATGGCCTTGCGCAACATGATCCGCCGACCGGTCAGAGCCCTTTTGACCATGCTCGGCATCTCACTTTCCACCGCGCTTCTGGTCAGCGGGCTGTTCGTCGAGGATTCGCTGAACTACATGCTCGACGTGCAGTATTTCCACGCCCAGCGCGAACAGGCGACGCTCGGATTCACCCATCCGGTAACGCAAACCGGCATCGAAAGCGTTTCGCGTCTGCCCGGCGTTCTGGCGGTCGAGCCCTTCCGCTCGGTGGCGGTAAAGTTCCATCACGGCACGCACTCCCGGCTCGGCGCCATCGATGGCAAGCCCAACAATGCCGACCTCAATCGGGTGATCGACGCCAATCTCGATCCGATCTTCCTGCCCTCGTCCGGACTGGCGCTGTCCTCGGGCATGGCCAGGGTACTCGATGTCGGTGTCGGCGACACCATCGAGGCGCATCTTCTCGACGGCAGCGGGAAGGTGCTTTTCCTGCCGGTAACCGACGTCGTCCAGCAATACATCGGCATCGGCGCCAACATGAACATCGATGCGCTCAACCGCGTGCTCGGTCAGATCGGTTACGTCGACGGCGCCTATCTGATGATCGATTCCAACGAAACGGACGCCCTTTACCAAGCGGTCAAGACAACACCGGTCATCGCCTCGATCACCCTGTCGCGCATGGCCTTGAAGCAGATTCGCGAAACGATCGGCAAAAACATCGGCATCAACCGGGCGATCTACGTCGCCCTGGCGGTGATCATCGTTTTCGGCGTGGTCTACAACACCGCGCGCATCCAGTTGTCGGAACGCTCGCGCGAGCTTGCCAGCCTGAGGGTGCTCGGCTTCACCAAGTTCGAAGTCTCGGCCGTACTGCTGACCGAGGTCGGGCTCCTGACGCTTTTGTCGCTGCCGCTCGGCTGGCTTCTCGGCTTTGGCGCCTCGGCCGGCATGCTGACGGGCATTTCAAGCGATCTGTTCACCTTTCCGCTCATCATCACCAGCGCCACCTACGCCTCGGCAACCATCGTGACTCTCATCGCTGCTCTCGTTTCGGCGGCCATCGTCCAGCAGCGCGTTGCGTCGCTGGATCTTGTCGCGGTGCTCAAGACAAGGGACTGACAAATATGAAAAAGTTGCGCAACATCATCCTGATTGTCGTGATCGCCGCCCTTGTCGTGTTTGTTGGCGCCTGGGCCTTCCGTACGCAGCCGATCGGGGTCGATCTGGCCACGATCGCGCGCGGCACGCTTTCGGTCACCGTCGGCGACGAAGGCGTTGCACGGATCAGGGATACCTACGAAGTCTCGATCCCGATCAGCGGCGATATCGAACGCATCCCCTTCTCGGTGGGCGACCAGATCGAGAAGGATCAGGTCGTGGCGACCATCATGCCTCAGCTCAGCGGTTTTCTCGACGAGCGGTCGCTGGCCGAAGCGGAAGCGGCGGTCAAGGCCGCCCGGGCGGGCGTGTCGTCGGCCAAGTCCGAACTCCAGGCAGCCGAAAGCACCGTTGCCTATCAAAAAGGCGAGGTCGCGCGCACCTTGAGACTGTTCGAGCGTGGACTGGTGACCACCCAGGCCCGCGACGAGGCGCAACACGAACTCGACAGCCGCCAGTCGGCCCTCACCAACGCCAGGGCCATTCTCGAGTACAAGGAACGCCAGCTCGAACAGGCCGAAGCGCAACTGATCGAGCCGTCCAGTCTCGACCGCCGCACCACCCGGCTGGACATCAAGGCACCGGCCAGTGGACAGGTCCTGGCAATTTCCAACGAAAACGCCCGTTTTCTCGCCGCCGGCTCGCAATTGATGACCATTGGAGATCCGCGCGATCTCGAAATCTCCGTCGATCTGGTCTCGTCCGACGCCGTTCGGGTGAAGGCGGGCGACAAGGCGACGATCTCCAACTGGGGCGGCGAGCCGACGCTCAAGGCCATGGTCCGTCTGGTCGAGCCGATCGGATTCACCAAGACCTCGGCGCTCGGCATCGAAGAGCAACGGGTCAACGTTCTTCTGGACATCACCTCGGACCCGACACTTTGGGAAAGCCTCGGGCACCTTTATCGCGTCTATGCCGAAATCGAGGTCGCGCGTCATGACGGCGCCACGCTGGTGCCGACGACGGCCCTGTTCCGCAACGAGACGGACTGGGCCTGTTATGTGGTCGAAGGCGAAACCGTGCGTCTCAGGATCTTGGCTCTGGGTGCGCGCGACAACGGCTTCGCCGTGGTCACGTCAGGCCTCACGCCCGGCGAGCGGGTGGTCCTTCATCCGAGCGATACCATCGTCGATGGGTCGCTCATCACCGACCGGGCCACGATGAAGGTGAAATAGGGCAAATTCCGACGGATCACGCCGTCATCCCGATCTGACCGGGATCCAGCAGCGTCGCGTCGGCGGCTCTCTCGCCGTCGACCGGGCCACGATGACGGTGCGTTGAGGCTTCATCATGCATTCCCCCAACGCCGGAGTCGCCCCGGGACCCCCAACGCAGGAGTCGCCCCGGGGACTTGATCCCGGGGTCCACTCGCGATGCAGCTTTGTCTGGCGTCTGCGATGTCTCTTTCCCATCACCCTTGAAGTGCCATTTGGCTGATGAGAGCAGGTTCCGGGATCAGGTCCCGGGACGACATTGGGGGACGCCCTACCCCGCCTTCACTGTCTCCAGTTCGATGGCATCGGTCGCCGTGATGGCGGCCATGTTGACGATGCCACGGCTGGTGACCGATGGCGCAAGGATATGGGCCGGGGCATTGAGCCCGAGGATCATCGGACCGATGGCCATGGCGTTGTTGGTTTCCTTCAAAAGCGTCATCGACAGGTTCGCCGATTCGAGATTGGGGAAGATCAGCAGATTGGCATCGCCCTGAAGGATGGAATCCGGAATGTAGCGCTCACGGATCGATTGATTGAGCGCCAGATCGCCTTGCATTTCACCCTCGACGATGAAGTCGGGCGCCGTTTCCCTCAAGATAGCATAGGCATCGCGCATCTTTTGCGACGTCTCTCCGTCACGCGATCCGAAATTCGAGTAGCTGAGAAGCGCCGCCCGTGCCTCGATCTGGAAGCGCCTGAGATGTTCGCGTGCTTCGAGCGCGATATTGGCCACCTGCCGGGCGGTCGGATCGATATGCATATAGGTATCGGCCAGACACAGAATGCCGTGCTGCACGATCAGCATGGAGAGCCCGGAAATGTCGGAAATCCCCTCGCGCAACCCGATGATGTTCTTGAGATCGTCAGCGTGGCGGATGAACCGGCCCTGCAACCCGCACAGCATGCCGTCCGCGTCGCCGCGCCTGACCGCCAGCGCCCCGATGACGGTGGTGCGGGTGCGCACGTGGGTGCGGGCCGTGTCGGGCGTAATGCCCTTGCGGCCGACCAGCGAATGATAGAGATCGACATAGTCGCGATAGCGCGGATCGTTTTCCGGATTGATCAGTTCAAAATCCTTGCCGGGCGTCAGCGTCAATCCGAACCGTTCGATGCGCTGTTCCATCACCGCCGGCCGCCCGATGAGGATCGGCTGGACAAGCTTGTCCTCCAGCAACACCTGGGTGGCGCGCAGCACGCGTTCATCCTCGCCATCGGCGAACACGATGCGCTTCGGGCTGGTGCTGGCCAGGGCGATGACCGGCTCCATGACAAGCCCGGTGCGGAACACGAACCGGTTGAGCTTTTCGTGGTAGGCGTCGAAATCGGTGATCGGACGCCGGGCGACGCCGCTTTCCATCGCCGCCTTGGCCACGGCGGGGGAAATCCTCAGGATCAGGCGCTTGTCGAAGGGATTGGGGATGAGATAGGTGCGCCCGAAACAATTGCGGACACCTGTCGAAGAGGCTTCGAGCGCCGGCTCGTGCGCCAGTTGGGCGATGGCCCTGACCGCCGCCAGCTTCATCTCCTCGTTGATGGCGGTGGCGCCGACATCGAGCGCGCCGCGGAACAGGAACGGGAAGCACAAAACGTTGTTGACCTGGTTGGGATAATCCGACCGGCCGGTGCAGATGATGGCGTCGGGTCGGGTTTCAAGGGCCAGCTCCGGCATGATCTCCGGGATCGGATTGGCCAGCGCCATGACCAGCGGATCGCGCGCCATCCTCTTGAGCATGGTCGGGGTCAGCGTTCCAGGACCGGATAACCCGAGGAAGATGTCGGCCCCGTCCATGGCGTCCTTGAGTTCGGTCAGGTCCGTATCCTGGGCATAGGCGCCGCGCCACTTGTCGACGTCCGGCTTGCGCTTCTCGGTGACGATGCCCTTGCGGTCGCCGATCCAGATGTTTTCACGCTTTGCCCCCAGCGAAACCAGAAGGTTGAGGCAGGCGATGGCGGCCGCACCGGCCCCGGATGTGACGATCTTGACGTCTTCGATCTTCTTTCCGGTGATTTCGAGACCGTTGAGCACGGCTGCGGCGTTGATGATGGCGGTGCCATGCTGGTCGTCGTGAAAGACCGGAATATTCATCTGACCGCGCAAGGACTCTTCGATGGCAAAGCAGTCCGGCGCCTTGATGTCTTCGAGGTTGATGCCGCCGAAGCTCGGTTCAAGCGGACGCACCACGTTGATGAACTTTTCGACATCGGTCTCGTTGACCTCGATGTCGATGGAATCGATGCCGGCGAACTTCTTGAACAGGACCGCCTTGCCTTCCATCACCGGCTTGCCGGCCAGCGCGCCGATATTGCCGAGCCCGAGCACGGCGGTGCCATTGGAGATGACCGCGACCAGATTGGAGCGCGAGGTATAGATGTCGGCTTTTGACGGGTCCTTGGCGATTTCCTCGCAGGGCGCGGCGACGCCGGGAGAATAGGCCAGTGCCAGATCGCGCTCGTTGCTCAACGGCTTGATCGGGACGATCTCGATCTTGCCGGGGCGCGGTTCGGCATGAAAACAAAGTGCGGCGTCGCGAAGGGCTTTTTGCTGGTCGCGGGGCTCAGTTGCCATAATAAGTTCCTTTTGGCGGTCACGGCGCCGAAACGGATTTTGACACTGAACTGGCGCCAGCGGGGACTAGTTGCCACTAATCAGCGGCAAAGAAAAGCCATCTCGACATCAGGCCGCTTCTTCTTCACCCTCATCCTTGGGCGCAACGAAGTTGAGGGCGCGTGCCAGGGTCAGGAAGGACTCGGTCTTGAGCGGCGGCGCGAACAGGAAACCCTGGGCCTGGGTGACGCCATGGTCGCGTAAATAGAGTGCCTGAATCTCGGTCTCGACACCCTCGGCGACAATTTCCGCATCGAGATCGTGCGCCATGGCAATCAGACCGTTTAAAACCGGCACCTGCTGGCTTTCCTGTTTGACCATGTCGACAAAGACGTGATCGATCTTGATGACGTCAACGCCCAGCGTCTGCATATAGGCCAGGTTGGAATGGCCGGTACCGACATCGTCGAGCGCCAGCCGTGCACCGATGGCATGAAGGCCGGCAATGACGCTCAGGGCCTGCACGGTATTCGAGAACGGACGACGCTCGGTGATTTCGAAGACCAGTTGCCGGAACTTGATCGGCGAACCGCCGAAGATCGCCTGCACGTCCTCGACAATGGAATTGTCGCGGAAATGACCCTCGAACAGGTTGATGGAAATCTTCATGTCCGGCATTTCGGCGGCCAGTTCCGACAATTCGTCGCGAACGAGCTGCATCAGATGGATGGTCATGGGAATGGCGAAGCCGGATGCTTCGGCATAATCGATAAATTCGCTCGGCGGGATGACCTTGCCGTTGCGCTTGATCCAGCGCACCAGCACCTCGCAGCCGAGCAGCTTGCCGGTGCTGAGGTTGATGACTGGCTGATAATAGGCCTGCAATTCGCCTAGCGCGATGGCGCGCTCGAGATCGATGGCGGGAATGGCCGTCCGGCGCACGTATTGCAGCACCATGAACAGGAAACCGGCGCTCATCAGACAGGCGATGGCGGTAAAGGCCCAGTCGAGATCGGCGAAATCCGCCCTGACATCAACGAAGGGAATGGCGACTTCGGCCCGGATCGGGATTTCGCTGGCGAAGGAGTTGACGGCGATGAAGGCCTGATCGTTGGTCCGGGCGGCATAGGCATCGTAATCGCCGAAGGTCAGAATGTCGGTGCCATTGGTCAGGGACATCTTGAGGGTTGTCGCGTCGCGAAGCGATCCGGGCAGGCCGTGATCGAGGTGCGGGCTGAGATAGACGAACGCCGAAACGAATTTGGAACCGACAAGCCGCGTTACCTTGAGCATGGGCAACTCGTAGCCGTCGATCTGAACGGCGGTCAGCGTCTCCGGCTTGCCGGGCAGCGTCAGTGTGGGCGACAGGACCGAATAGGTGAAATGCTGTCCGAACAGATCGCAATACTGAACGCCGTCTTCGTTCTCGACCAGGAACTGCCGGATAGCCAGGGACGAACGAAAGGCGTCCTGGGCATTGCGGACGAATGTCGGGGTACACAGCGACGGGCTCTCATCCACCACGGTGCGAATGACCCGTAGCCCATCGTAGACGGCTTCCTGCGTCTCCACCGTGAGTTCATCGACCAGTTCCTGAACCGCGGCCGTTTCACGCATGCGCACATAACCATCGAGGATGTAGTCGACCGAAAACACCGGCACGAACGCCAGAATGGCGCTCACCAACATGAGAATATGGGAGTATCTGGAAATCATCCGGTGTTCCGCACGCGTCCGCTCGTGAGCCAGACAATAGGGAGCGTGGGCTAAAGTCCCGTTAAGCACCCCGGATAAAGTGGGGGCCCGATACTCAGGATTTGACCGGTTTCGACGGCGTGCCGAATGAACGAACCGCCGGCAGACCGCACGGGCCCGCCGGCATCAAGGGGTATTTCCCGGACTATTTCTTGTCTTGCGGGTTAACGCGGATATGCAATTCCCTGAGCTGTTTGGCGGTGGCCTCGGAGGGCGCGCCGAGCAACAGGTCTTCGCCCTGCTGATTCATTGGGAAAGCGGTGACTTCCCGCAGGTTCTGTTCGTTCTGGATCAGCATGACGATTCGCTCGATGCCGGCGGCCAGGCCACCGTGCGGCGGGGCGCCGTAGCTCAAGGCCCTCAACATACCGCCGAACTGGGCTTCCAGGTGCTCGCGGTCGTAACCGGCGATGGCAAAAGCCTTTTCCATGATGTCGGGACGATGGTTCCGGATGGCGCCGGAGGCCAGCTCGTACCCGTTACACACCACATCGTACTGATAGGCGTGGATGGTCAGCGGGTCCTGCGTCTCCAGGGCCTCAAGCCCACCCTCGGGCATCGAGAACGGGTTGTGGGAGAAATCGACGCGCTTTTCCTCCTCGTTCCATTCATACATCGGGAAATCGACGATCCAGCACAGCGCGAACTGTTCAGTATCGACCAGATCGAGCCCAAAGCCGATCTTGTTGCGGGCCTGCCCGGCGAAAGTGGCGAACTTGGCCGGCACGCCGGCGACGAAGAACACCGCATCGCCGTCCGCAAGGCCGAGCTGGGCACGAATCGCCGCCGTCCGTTCGGGACCGATATTCTTGGCGATCGGACCGGCCCCCTCGCCGTCGCGGAAAAAGATGTAGCCGAGGCCCGGTTGACCCTCGCCCTGCGCCCAACCGTTCATGCGATCACAGAAGGCGCGCGAACCGCCTTTCGGCGCCGGGATGGCCCAGACCTCGACAGCCGGATCGCTGGCGATCTGGTTGGCGAAAACCTTGAAACCGGACCCGGCGAAATGCTCGGTCACGGATTGCATGACGAGCGGGTTTCTGAGGTCCGGCTTGTCCGAGCCGTATTTTCGCATGGCTTCGGCAAAAGGAATGCGCGGCAGGACCTTGGTTACCGGGCGCGTGCCGCCGAACTCCTCGAAAATGCCGCGAATGACCGGCTCGAAGGCAACAAACACGTCTTCCTGCTCGACGAAGCTCATTTCGACGTCGCACTGATAGAACTCGCCGGCGCGGTCGTGGCGCGGATCTTCGTCACGAAAGCACGGCGCGATCTGGAAATAGCGATCGAACCCGGCGATCATCAGCAACTGCTTGAACATCTGCGGCGCCTGGGGCAGCGCATAGAACTTGCCGGCATGAAGGCGCGACGGCACGAGAAAGTCGCGGGCGCCTTCCGGGCTCGACGCGGTCAGAACCGGGGTATTGTATTCGGAAAAGCCCGCCTCGGTCATGCGTCGGCGCAAAGCGGCGATGATCTTCGAACGCACAACGATATTCTGGTGCAGCCGGTCGCGCCTCAGATCGAGGAAGCGATAGCGCATACGCGTGTCTTCCGGATACTCCTGGTCGCCGAACACCGGCATCGGCAGATCGAGCGACGGTCCAAGCACCTCGACGGAGCGGATGAAGACCTCGATCTCGCCGGTCGGCAGATTGGGATTGACGGCCTCGTCGTCGCGCTTCCTCACCTCGCCTTCGAAGCGCACCACCCATTCGGCGTGCAGCTTTTCGACATCGGCGAAAGCGGAGGAATCGGGATCGACCACGCATTGCGTAATGCCGTAATGATCCCTCAAGTCGACAAACAGAAGCCCGCCATGGTCGCGGATACGATGGGCCCAACCGCTCAGTCGGACAGTCTCACCTGCGTTTGCAGCGGTCAGCGCGCCGCAGGTATGGGTGCGATAGAGGTGCATTTTATTGCCTTCGAGACGAATTCGTCGAGGCGGGAAAAGCGCACGCGCGACACAGAAAGTCAAGGCAATGCGCGTTCGTGTGGCTCAAAGCTCGTCAAAGCCTTTATGACAGCGCAACAGGCTGCTAGTAACAATGGAAAAAAGTGATTGAGTCAAAAATGGAACTAGTCGTTCGAACCGACGACCTCGCTGATTTCTGCGCTGCCGCTCGAAACAAACCCTTTGTCACCGTCGATACCGAATTCCTTCGCGAAACCACCTATTGGCCGAAACTGTGTTTGGTGCAACTTGCCGTCGACGAGCGCGCCATTGTGGTCGATCCGTTGGCCAAGGACATTTCGCTGAAGCCACTTTTCGAGCTTCTGGACGATCCGGATGTCGTCAAGGTCTTCCACGCCGCCCGTCAGGATGTCGAAATCTTCGTCAACCTGACCGGACGGGTGCCCCAGAACCTCTTCGACACCCAGGTGGCGGCCAGCGTTTGCGGATATGGCGACAGCGCGTCATACGACTCGCTGGTTCAGTCCATCGTCGGGATCAAGCTCGACAAGTCCTCGCGGTTCACCGACTGGTCGGCGCGTCCGCTCTCGGACAAGCAGATGACCTACGCGGTGGCGGACGTCACCCATTTGCGGGACATCTACAAGGCGCTCGTGGCCGAACTGGAACGCAACGGGCGCGCCGACTGGGTTGCCGGCGAAAACCGCATCCTGCAAAGCATCGACACCTATATCGTCAAGCCGGCGGAGGCCTGGCGGCGGATCAAGGCCCGACTCAACCGGCCGCGCGATCTGGCCGCGCTCATGGCGCTCGGGGAATGGCGCGAGGCGCGCGCCCAGGACACCAACCAGCCGCGCGGCCGTATTCTCAAGGACGAGGCGATCGCCGAACTGGCCATCCAGCGGCCGAAATCCAGCGCCGAATTCGACAAGCTGAGGGCCGTGCCCAAAGGCTATGGCCGGTCTTCGCTCGGGGCGGAAATCATCGCCATTATCGCCAAGGTCGAGGCCATCCCGAAATCCGAGCTGCCCGTCCTGCCCAAGCGCCCCAACGGCCCCTCGCCCAAAGGGGCGATCGGCGATCTCATCCGCGTGCTTTTGAAGGCGGTTGCCGAACGCGAAGGCGTCGCGGCGCGCATCATTGCGACAAGCGACGATATCGACCAGATCGTTCTGGACGACGAGGCCGACGTAGCGGCCCTCAAGGGCTGGCGGCGCGCCGTGTTCGGCGAAAAGGCGCTGGCGATCAAACAGGGCCGGCTCGGCCTGTCCGCAACGCCGAAAGGTATCGTCGAGATCGAGATCAAGGCGTGAGGTCGGGGCCTTTCGGTCCCCTCATGCCATCGGTTTTTTGCCGATCCTGTCTCGTCTCACGCGGTCCTTGCGAACCCGTTTGCCCCCGGCAGGACACTTGAGTCGTCCCGGTGCTTGACACCGGGACTCACTCTCGGAACAACCTGCATCCAAGCTGGAAATCTGGTTCACCGAGCGACAAAACGAATAAATATCAATAGACTAGATAAAAATACTTTGGCACATTGCCGATGCGAGTGGATCCCGGTGTCAAGCACCGGGATGACTCCGTGTGTTGTTTCGAAGCTCGAGTACCCCTGCAAGGGCCAGTTAAGTGAAGGCTGCGGGCCCCGCTCAGTCCGTGCTGATGCCGCAGCCCGGAAAGCCCGCCTCGTCGCTCAAGCCCTTGAGGCGGTTGCGGACGCGTTCGCCGGCGAGGAATTCGAGTTCCCGCGGCAAATCGAGGACCAGATGGTCCTCTTTCACATAGAAACTGAGCCGATCGAGCACGCCGGGCATGCCGGCGCTCAAGGGATAGGCGACGCGGAAGATCATGCCGATCAGGCGCGCGCGCCGGCCAGCCTTCTCGCCGGCCAGTTCCATGACGGTTGAATTGACGCTCTTGTGCTTGGGCCCCATGTAGCGCACCGCCAGCACCTGGGCGATAAAGGCGCGCTCTTCGTGGTTGATGCCGGTCATCGACCCGTAGGCGACCAGATCGACGCTTTGCTCGCCACGATAGTCGGGATGGCCGCGCCAGCCGATATCGGACAAAAGGCACGAGGCGATACGCAGGCGCTTTTCCTCCTCGCTTTCGGCAATGCCGGTGGCGGCGAAAAAGGAATCGGAAAAGGCAACAAGCTCGGCACCGTGCAAAGGCGAGCGCGCCCTGAGCTGCGCCATTTCGCCGGCGCCGGTCAGAAGCGGGTCGGCCAGCCGGTCCGCTTCGGGTAGCAGCGCATAAAGATAGCCTTCGCGCACGCCCAGAGCCGAAAAGGTCACGTTCGCGAATTTACCCTCGCGCAGCACCTCGCCTAAGACCAGCGCCCCATAGGGCAAAAGATCGCGGCGATTGGCGCTGATCTCGCGCATGCCGGCCAGAACCCGTTTGGATTTGGCGGCGGACACGATGAGATCTGAAAGCGAGACGGCTTCCTCGACGCTGATCGTATAGTGCTGCACCATGTGCAGCGGGTAATGCGAACGCTTCTGATGCAGTTTGGCAAAGCTTCGCCACGTGCCGCCAATGGCGGCGAAGGTCTTGCCTTCGGACGCCTTGATAATGCCGGAACGTTTGAGCCGTTCGCGGATCAGGGGCGCGGCACTCGACAGCGACATGTCGCTGTCGTCCTGCAGGCGGATAGCACCGAGGGCATGGGTTTCGCCCTCGGTTTCCCCCTCCGGCCCGAGCGCAGCCAGTTCGAGACTGCCGCCGCCGAGATCGCCGACCACGCCCACGAAGGCGTTGATGCCGGCCAGAACGCCGAGCGCCGAATAATGCGCCTCCTGTGTGCCGGTCAGAACGTTGACGGTCACGCCGGTAATGGCCTCGACCTGGGCGGTAAATACCGCCCCGTTGCTCGCTTCGCGCGTGGCCGAGGTGGCCAGAACGTGGAAATGGCTGACATTCATCAGCCGGACGACCAGCGCGAAGCGGCGGATGGCCCTCAGCGCCCGATCGGTCGCCTCATCGGAAAGCCGGCCCGTCGTTGCCACGCCGCGCCCGAGCGCGGAGGCCGATTTCTCATTGTAAAGAGGAGTAAGGACCCGCCCGTGCCGTTCGTAGACGACAAGGCGGATCGAGTTCGATCCGATATCGAGTACGGCGACTGGAGTGGCATTCTTCAGCCGCCCCTGCGCTTGCGGGTCGAGGTCTGTGCCCCATAAACCATTCGTCGATACCATCGGCCCGTCAGTCCTGATCGTCGTCCGTTTCGGACGTACCGTCCCCGGTGCTGCCGCGCCCTGAGAGCGACGGATTGGTCATGAAATACTCGTGAGCACTGAAAGGCTCCTCCCCCTCGGCAAGCCTGACACGCTGGGAACTCCCGTCGGGGAGCACCTCCCAGCTTTGCTGGTTGTCGCGAAAATTGGCAATCATGATCTGGTCGAGAATCTGCTTGTGCACAGTCTTGTTGAGCATGGGAACAAGCGCTTCGACCCGTTTGTCGAGATTGCGCGGCATGAGATCGGCGGAGGAAATGTAGACGCTGGCCTTGCGCGACGGCATCTCGTAGCCATTGGAAAAACAGTAGATGCGCGAATGTTCGAGGAAACGCCCGACGATCGACTTGACCTCGATCGTATCGGAAAAACCGGGAATGCCGGGCCTCAAACAGCAAATACCCCGGACCACCAGCCTCACCTTCACCCCGCTCTGGGACGCGGTGTAGAGCGCATCGATGATGTTGGGATCGACCAGCGAATTCATCTTCATCCAGATTTCCGCCGGACGGCCTTCCTGGGCCAGCGCCGTCTCGCGTTCGATATGATCGATGAGCGTCTGTCTCAGATCGATCGGCGACAGCGAGATCACTTCCATGTCGTTGGGCCGGGCATAGCCGGTCACGAAGTTGAAGATGCGCGCCACATCGCGGGTGATCCGGGGCTCGGCGGTGAAATAGCTCAGATCGACATAGATCTTGGCGGTAACCGGATGATAGTTGCCCGTGCCGATGTGGCAGTAGGACACGAGCTTGCCCTTCTCGCGCCTGACGATCTGACTCAGCTTGGCGTGCGTCTTCAATTCCACGAAACCGAAGACCACCTGCGCGCCGGCACGTTCGAGATCGCGGGCCCAGCGGATATTGGCTTCCTCGTCGAACCGGGCCTTGAGTTCCACCAGGGCCGTGACCGACTTGCCGCTTTCCGCCGCATGGATCAGCGCCTTGACGATGGGGCTGTCATTGGAGGTGCGATAGAGCGTCTGCTTGATGGCCACGACATCTGGATCGGCGGCTGCCTGCATCAGAAACTGGGCAACGACGTCGAAGGTCTCATAAGGGTGGTGGACGAGGATGTCCTTTTCCTTGATGGCCGCGAAAGCGTCGCCATGATGGTCGCGGATGCGCTCCGGAAAACGGGCGTTATAGGGGACGAACTTGAGATCGGGCCGATCGATGTCGCAGATCTGGGCGATGTCGGACAGGCCGAGAAAGCCCTCGATTTCATAGGTATCGTTCTCGGCAACGTGCAGTTCGTCGGCAATGTAGCGCCGCAAGGGCCGCGGCATGCGGCAATCGATTTCAAGGCGGATGGTCTGGCCGCGACGGCGCTGCCGAAGCGCGGACTCCGTTTCCACCACGAGATCTTCGGCCTCGTCGTCGATTTCGATCTCGCTGTCGCGCAGCACCCGGAACGACCCCGACCCGATGATATCGTAGCCGGGAAAGAGCTGATGGAAAAACAGTTCGACAATGGCATCGATCGTCACCAGCTCGATGCGCCGGTCGGCGCAAAGCTCCGCCGGAAGGGCGATGAAGCGGTCCATATTGGTCGGAACGCGGATGAGCGCCGTCATGCGCTCGTAGCTGCCCGGCCGCTGCAACAGAAAGGTCAGCGTCAGCCCGCGATTCGGGATGAAGGGGAACGGATGCGCCGGATCGACCGCGATGGGCGTCAGGACCGGAAAGATTTCGTCGCGGAACAGGTGTTGCAGGTAAGTGACCTGCTCGTCGGAGAGATCCCGGGCCTCATGCAGAACGATGTTCTGGGCGAACAGTTCTTCCCTGAGCGTTTGCCACTGGTCCTGCTGTTCGAGATTGAGGTGGCGCGCCAGGGTCGTGATGTCGTCGAGCTGATCGCTGGGCGACAGCCCGTCAATGCTCAATCGGGACAGTCCGGACCGAATCATGTTCTTGAGGCCGGCGACGCGGACCATGAAGAACTCGTCGAGATTTGACGCCGAAATCGAAACGAACCGCACGCGTTCGAGCAACGGATGGCTCGGGTTATTCGCCTCTTCGAGCACGCGCAAATTGAATTGCAGCCAGGACACCTCGCGGTTGACGAACCGCGCCGGGCTCGCTCGCAGGGCGTCGATGTCGGGCGTCGCAACGTCGGTCGTTTGGGAAAGATCATCCATGACTGTCGTTTGGCTCCGTATTGTGAACGGCGGCCCTGAGGGCTATGGCCTCGGCGGCCACCGACCGGGTGATCGCGGTGCCGCGCGACAGGGCAACTCGATCCATGATGTCCACAAGGGCTACCACTTCGTCCGGCGCGCGTTCCATCCTTTTCACCAGATAAGAGACGAGTCCGGGTTCGACCGCAATCTGGCGATCGGAGAAAAGCTTCACGAACAGTTGCGACAGCAGGGCGTCGTCCGGTGGTTCCAGGTGAAGGGCCGTAGCCAACCGGGCGCGCGAGCGCGCATCCTCGGTCACGAGCGGCCAGTCCTGCGGTTCGCTCGCCGCGGTCATCAGCACCGGCCTGTTGGCCCTGATGGAGCGGTTGAGCAGATGGAAAAGACCGGATTCCGGATAATTGCCGGAATCGGCATCCTCGACGAGCAGCGGCCTGAGATCCCTGTCGTTCGGCTCCTCATCGAAATCGGACGGGCTGATCATGCGGGCGCCGGCGCGCCTCATCCAGATGGCGCCGAGATGCGATTTGCCCGATTTGGTCGGTCCGATCAAAAGCGAAAGCGGCCCCGGCCAGGCGGGAAAGCCGGTGACGTGTCGCCAGGCCAGTTCGTTGCACGCGGCAACGACGAAATCGTCTTCTTCGTAAGAAGGCGTATGGCCGAGATCGAGAACGAGCTGGCGTGTCACGGGGTGATTATCCTCTGGCCGGAAACCGGGTCTGCCGGCAGCGCTGTTTGTATCAGGCTTCCGGCTCATCGGCTTTGTCCTCGGCATGGGTGCCGAGATAAAGAACGCTCGATTTATACTTGCGGACGACGAAACGCACCAAAACACCGGTGATGGCGATCATCGGCACCGCCAGGACGATGCCGATCGGGCCGAAAATGAGGCCGAAGGCAAATAGCGCGAACATCAGCCAGACCGGATGCACACCGATCGAATTACCCACAAGATTTGGATAAAGCACATTGGCTTCAATGAACTGGCCGACCACGAAGATTCCGAAAAGCGCGGTGAGCATCACGCCGTCCGACCAGAACTGCACGAGCCCGACGCTGATGGACAGGGCGAACCCGGTCAAAAATCCCACATAGGGGACAAAACTGAGGATGCCGATGGTCAAGCCGATGGCGATGGAGAAATTGAGTCCGATCACCGTCAGCGTGATGCCGTAATAGAGCCCGAGGATGATCATGATCAGACCCTGTCCGCGGATGACGCCGGACATGACCCGATCGATATCGCCGAGAACGCGCCGGATTTCCTCGCGATAGGTGCGCGGCAGCAGTTCGTCGAAACTTTTGATCATGCGCTCCCAGTCGAGCAGCAGATAGAAGGCGACGACAGGCGTGACGATCAACACGCCAAGCGCGTTGATCAGCGTCAGTCCCGATTGCATGACCTGGGCCAGCAGGCCGCCGACAACGCCGACCCCCTGATTGAGCACCTCGGTCAGCGACGTCTGGAACTGTGCCACACGCTCTTCACCGAGCTTGTCGAGCCATTCAGGCACCCTTTGGGTCACCAGATCCTGCAACTCGCCGTAATAGCTCGGCAAACGCATGACCAGCCCGAACGCCTGTTGCACAGCCAGCGGCGCGATGAGCAAGAAAGCGGTCAGGAAAATGGCAACGGCAATCGCCAGAATGACGATCGACGCCCAGATGCGCGAAAAATGCCAGCGTTCGAGCTGGTCGGCGACCGGATCGAGCAGATAGGCGAGCGTGATTCCCAAGATGAACGGCAAAAGGATTCCGCGGAACACCCAAAGCGCCAGAATCGTAACCGCCAACAGAAAAAGCCAGATCTTGATCTGGTTTTGCAGGGACATGGAGCACGCAACCCTTGCGTCATGGATAAGGAGCCGATATCAGCGCTGATACTGCCGCTCCCGCTCCCGTACAATGATTTTTCCGAACGCGGCAATACGATCCCAAAGCGACGCAATGCCATGTCCGATACCGAGAAGCTGCCATCAAACGGACTGTCATACAAGCAGGCCGGGGTGGATATCGACGCCGGCAACGCCCTTGTCCAGGCGATCAAGCCGGCCGTGCGTTCGACGCGCCGTTCGGGCGCCGACGGCGAGATCGGCGGATTCGGCGGGCTGTTCGACCTCAAGGCCGCCGGCTTTTCCGATCCGGTTCTGGTGGCCGCCAATGACGGGGTCGGCACGAAACTGAAAATCGCCATCGAGACGGGCATCCACGACACCATCGGTATCGATCTGGTTGCCATGAGCGTCAACGATCTCGTCGTTCAGGGTGCGGAGCCACTGTTTTTCCTCGATTATTTCGCCACTGGCGCGCTCGATGTGGCAGCTGGAACCAAAATCGTCGAAGGCATCGCCGAAGGTTGCCGTCAGGCCGGCTGCGCCCTGATCGGCGGTGAAACAGCCGAAATGCCGGGCATGTACGCCGCAGGCGATTACGACCTCGCCGGCTTTGCGGTGGGCGCCGCCGAACGCGGCGCGCTTTTGCCACGCACCGATATCGTCGCCGGTGACGTCCTGGTCGGCATCGCCTCCTCGGGTCTTCACTCCAACGGCTTCTCGCTGGTCAGAAAGCTCGTCGAGCTGTCGGGCGTTCCCTATAGCGCGCCTGCCCCCTTCGATCCGGATGCAACCCTCGGCGAAGCGCTGCTCGTGCCGACACTCATCTACGTCAAGCCGGTCCTTGCCGCGCTCAAAGCCGGGATCGGCATCAAGGCCCTGGCTCATATCACCGGCGGCGGGTTTGTTGACAACATCCCGCGTGTGCTGCCCGACACGCTCTCAGCCCATGTCGATCTCAAAACGGTGGCCGTGCCACCGGTTTTTAGCTGGCTGGCGCGGGTCGGCGGCTTGAGCGAACATGAAATGGTGCGCACCTTCAATTGCGGCGTCGGCATGGTGGCGGTTGTGGCGCCCGACGAAGCGAACGCACTGGTCAAATCTCTGGCCGAAGCCGGTGAATACGCGAGCGTCATCGGCGAACTCAGACCACGCGACAATGCTCCCGTCACTTTTTCCGGCAGGCTCGGCCTCTGATGGACAAAAAACGCGTCGCTGTTCTGATTTCCGGGCGTGGCTCCAACATGGCCGCGCTGATCGAAGCGGCAAAGGCGCCGGACTATCCGGCCGAAATCGTCGGCGTTATCGCCAACACGCCCAAGGCGGCCGGCCTCGAAACGGCAAAGGCCGAAGGCATTCAAACGGCGGTTATCCGCCTCAAGGATTACGCGGACAAGCAGGCGGCGGACGCTGCCATTGCCGGTCAATTCGACGCCTGGGCGGTTGATCTCGTCTGTCTGGCCGGGTTCATGCGCCTGCTCGGTCCGGATCTCTGCGAAAGCTGGCGGGGCCGGATTCTCAATATCCACCCTGCCCTGTTGCCGGCCTTTCCCGGCCTCGACACCCATGAACGGGCCATCGCGGCCGGCGTCAGGGAACATGGCTGCACCGTTCATTTCGTCACCGCCGGCATGGACGAAGGCCCGATTATCGGGCAGGCCCGCGTGCCGGTCTTGCCCGACGACACGCCGGAAACGCTGGCCGCCCGGGTGCTCGAAAAGGAGCACAAGCTTTACCCGGCCGCCCTGGCCCGTGTGGCGCGCGGCGAAATCGGCATGGACTGACCCCTTGCCGGACCGATCCCTCCGGAAGATGTCCGGCAATGTCAAAATCGGTTCGACCGGATGAATTTCGCCCGGTACACGAGCGTTCCCGAACCAATGGAGAACGCATGTGCCGCTACGCTACTGGGCCCTGATCCTTTTCCTCGGAGCCGTGTGGGGCGGTTCCTTCCTGTTCAACGCCATCCTGATCCGCGAGATCGATCCGCTCTGGGTCTCGGCGGGCCGCGTCACCATCGGCGCCGTCATCTGCTGGATCTACCTTCTCGCCACGAAAGGCCAATTGCCGCGCGATCCCGCGCTTTACGGACAATTGCTGATCCTCGGCGTGATCAATTACGCCATTCCGTTTGCCCTGTTTCCCTATGCCGAACGGTACATTTCCAGCGGCATCACCGGCGTGATCAGCGGACTGGCGCCGATGACCACCGTCATCGTCTCCCATCTCTGGCCGGGGGGCGAAAAAGCGAATTGGAACAAGGTCGTCGGCGTTTTCATCGGCTTTGTTGGCGCGGTGGTTCTCGCCGCGCCAGCGCTCGCCCAGGGCGGGTCCGCCGACCTCATCGCCATCCTTTTGGCCTATGCCGCCACCATCTGCTACGCCGTCAGCTTCAATTACGCCCGCCGGTTTTGTGCCATCGAGCCGGCCAGCATCGCCACGCTTTCCTTGAGCGGCGCGGCGCTGGTCAGCGTTCCGTTCGCCTTCATCATGGCAGGCGCACCAGTTATCACCCGTGCCAAAACCTGGGGTGCCCTGTTCGGCCTCGGGTTCCTGTCGACAAGCTTTTCCATGCTGCTGCTCTTCTGGATCCTGCCACGGGTCGGACCGAACAATGTCGCGCTCAACACCTTCGTCACGCCGATTTCGGCGCTGATCCTGGGGTCTCTCGTCCTGCACGAAACTCTGGCGCCGGTACACTTTATCGGCGTCGCCATCATCTTTGTCGGCCTGATCGCCACGGACGGACGATTTATTAAGACTTTTCAATGGCCGGATAAACAGGAGTCCTAAACTCTCTAGTTTTTTGGTCTCTCTTCTAAACTAATAGTTTCCTTGCCTTCGTCATTTTCAACCCGACTTCTCGGGCTTTGTTTTATCAGATCAGTAACACCATCTCTGAACCACAGGTAGTTTTTGTGAAATAAGCTATATAGGAATACAAATATCAAGAATACTATAGCAGCTCCGATAACATGACCTACCCACCATGGGTACTTATCAACAGGTACTGTAGCAATTAGTGGTACAGCAAAAAGACAGGTCAAACCAACTGGATCAGCGATCGCAACTAGGTGATCAGCTGACGCTTTAAGAAAATCCCCAACAGCTTTTAAATCAGTCATAGGACTGCATCCACTTTAGATGCAGTCAACATGAACAGATATTATTTATGAATCGTAAACCAACTTGGGGGTATGCAACCAAAAATTAAGTGCTGCGCTTTCGACGCAATGCCCAACTACGCAAAGAGGCAACAAACGCAAAACCAAATATAGACGTTATAATCGCACAGACCGTGTTTTGGCTGTCGTTCACAAGAATATATATATAGATTATGTAGGCAATTGCACTTATAGCAAACAAAGCAAGAACTACGCCTGCCCAAATCGCCTCTGTGTCCAGCTTCCGCATACCGTACTCACTACGATCGGATTTATAACGTTGCTGAGGAACGGATGTTTCACGAGCAAGTACGATCATGCGCTACTCCTTTTAAGGGAAAGTGCGCGCGCATGGTTAATTTTGAGTAAAAGCCAATCTGGGCGACCTTTGGCTTAATATAATATCTCACTAACGATTTCTTTTTTCCCAAATGGGTACATCGTGTCTAGTTATCGTCGTTCGAATCTAGTGATTCTGAACTAATAGTCCGATCAGGGCTAACGTGGCGATGCCTGCGCTGGCCACGAACGTCGTCGCCGATCCGGCCATATCCCAGATCAGCCCCGCGCCGGCGCTGGCGACAAGAAGCGCGACGCCGGACAGCATGTTGTAGACCCCGAAACCCGTGCCGCGCAGATTGGCCGGCACGGTTTCGGCGATCAGGCTCGCAATGAGACCCTGGGTCAGCCCCAGATGCAGGCCCCACAGCATCACGCCAATCGCAAATCCCATCAGCCCGGGTGAGAATGCCAAAACGAGATCCGCAAGAACGAAGGGAACCACACCGACGGCAAGGGCCGTCACCTTGTTCACCCGGTCGGCGACGACTCCGGCGGGATAGCTGGAAAAGGCATAGACCAGGTTCATCACGACCAGCACGGCCGGGGTCCAGACCATGGCCAGACCGACGTCCTGCGACTTGAGGATGAGAAAGGCCTCGGAGAACCGGGCGAGCGAGAACAGGGTCGCGATAAAGGTGATGCGCCAGTAGGCGGCGCCGAGGCGGCCGAGTTCGGATCGGGAGAACGGCGGCTTGGCCGGCCGCGCGGACCGGGTTGTTTCAGGTTCCTTCACGGCCAGGATCAGGACGGCAACGCACATGAAGGCCGGGATGACGGCAATCCAGAAGATCAGGCGGATATTGTCGCTGCTCAAAGCCATGAGCGCGATAGCCAGAAGCGGGCCGACGAACGCCCCGACCGTATCGAGGGATTGCCTGAGGCCGAAGGACGCCCCTCTGAGATCGGGTGGCGCAATATCGGCCACAAGCGCATCGCGCGGCGCGCCGCGAATGCCCTTGCCGATACGGTCGATGAAACGCGCCGCCATCAGCCAGCCGATCGAATCGGCAAGCGGAAAGATCGGCTTGGTCAGCGCCGCCAGCCCATAGCCGATGACGGCAAGACGCTTGCGCCGCCCGAGCCAGTCCGACAGCGTGCCGGAAAACACCTTGGTGATGGCGGCGATGGATTCGGCCACGCCTTCGATCACGCCGACCAGCGCCATCGAAGCGCCCATGGCGCCGACCATATAGACCGGCAAAAGGGCGTGGATCATCTCCGAGGAGATGTCCATGAAAAGCGACGTGAACCCGATCGCCCAGATGCCCGCTGGTATGCGGCGCCACACCGGACGGAACGACGCTGCGCTCCCGTTTTTCAAAGCCCGAGCTTGTCCTTCAAAATCTCGTTGACCGCCTGCGGGTTGGCCTTGCCCTTACTGGCCTTCATCACCTGACCGACGAACCAGCCGATCAGTGTTGGCTTCTCCTTGGCCTGGGCCACCTTGTCGGGATTGGCGGCGATGACCTCATCGACCACTTTCTCGATGGCGCCGGTATCGGTCACCTGCTTCATGCCACGCTTTTCGACGATTTCAGCCGGATCGCCACCTTCGGTCCAGACGATGTCGAACAGGTCCTTGGCGATCTTGCCAGAGATATCGCCCTTGGCGATGAGATCGAGTACGGCACCGACCTGATCGGCGGAAACCGGACTGTCGACGATGTCCTTGCCGTCTTTGCTGAGACGGCCGAACAGCTCGTTGATCACCCAGTTGGCGGCCAGTTTGCCGTCACGCCCCTTGGCCACGTCTTCGAAGAAATCGGCACGGGCCCGTTCGAGAATGAGCACGGAGGCATCATAGGGCGTGATGCCATAATCCTTGACCAGCCGCTCGCGCTTTTCGTCGGGCAGTTCGGGCAGGTTCCCGGCCAGCTCGGCGACGAACGCGTCGCTAAATTCCATCGGCAACAGGTCCGGATCGGGGAAATAGCGATAATCGTGCGCTTCTTCCTTGGAACGCATGGAGCGGGTTTCGCCGGCCTTGGCGTCGAACAGACGGGTTTCCTGGCTGATCGTGCCGCCGTCCTCGATCACGTCGATCTGCCGGCGCGCCTCGTATTCGATGGCCTGACCGATGAAGCGGATCGAGTTCATGTTCTTGATTTCGCAGCGCGTGCCGAATTCGCCGCCGGGCTTGCGAACCGAGACGTTGATGTCGGCACGCATGGAACCTTCTTCCATATTGCCGTCGCAGGTGCCGAGGTATCGCAAAATCGTTCTCAGCTTGGCGATATAGGCCTTGGCCTCGTCCGAAGACCGGATGTCGGGCTTGGAAACGATTTCCATCAGCGCCACGCCGGAACGGTTGAGATCGACGAAACTCATGTTCGGATGCTGGTCGTGGATCGACTTGCCGGCGTCCTGTTCAAGATGCAGGCGTTCGATGCCGATCTCGACCTCGCCGTCCTCGCCCATGTCGAGCTTGACCACGCCCTCGCCGACGATCGGGTCCTTGAACTGCGAGATCTGATAGCCCTGCGGCAGGTCGGGATAGAAATAGTTCTTTCTGTCGAAGATCGACCGGTTGTTGATCTTGGCCTTGAGCCCGAGCCCGGTCCTCACCGCCTGACGCACGCATTCCTCGTTGATCACCGGCAGCATGCCCGGCATGGCCGCGTCGACGAAACTGACATTGGCGTTGGGTGGACAGCCGAATTCGGTGGGCGAGCCGGAAAACAGCTTCGATTCGGAAAGGACCTGGGCATGGACTTCCATGCCGATGACAATCTCCCAGTCGCCGGTCGCGCCGGCAATGAAGGATTTGGGGTTCGGGGTACGGGTGTCAACGATGCTCATGGTGAACTTTTCGAAATGAATGCAAGCCTGTTGTAGCGATGCCCGGCCGTCAGGCCAACAGGATTTCGTGTCCTATAACGCCGGCGTGTGGCGAAAAACCAGAACCGCCGGGTGATCGCGCGGCGCCTCATCGTCGCGGACGGCGCCCAGACGCCTGGCCACGCCAATGGAACCGGCATTGTCCGGATCGATGTAGGAAACCAGGGTCTTGATCCCCAGCGTCTGGAAGGCCCAGTCGCGCAGGCGCGCCGCCGCCTCGGTGGCATAACCATGGCCTTCGTAGCCCTCGTAGAGGAACCAGCCGAGTTCCTTTTCGGCAAAAAGCGGTCCGTGATTGATGCCGACCTGACCGATGCAGGCGCCGGTTTTCTTGAGATCGATCATCAGTCCCCCATGGCCGAACAAAGGCCACAGGGCGACATCGGAGGTGAAATAGGCCCAGGCGCCCCTGGTGTCGAGCGGTCCGTTCATATAGACCGCCCGCGGCGAGGCCATGAGATCGGCATAGGCCGCAAAATCCGAGAAAACAGGCGGTCGCAGGGTGAGCCGTCCGGTGTTCAGCACCGGGATTTTGAAACTTTGTGGTGCGCGCATGGATTAATCGTCTTTGATCGGCCCGCGATAGGGGGTGAGCCGCTTGGCGAGCCTGACGGACTGCAACGGTTCCGACCCGCCCTGCCCTTCGGGCCGCATGGCGAGAATGCGATAGCCCTGATGCTGGTAGAACGAAACCGCGCGAACGTGATCGGCCGGCGTGTCGAGAAAGACGTGATCGTAGCCCATCAGTTCGAGAACTGATTCGGTTCGCCGCAGAAGAGCCGACCCAATCCCGGCATTCTGCATATAGGGGGCAACGAACAGGAAGGGCACATAAGCCTTTCCCCGCGCCCGCGAACACCAGCCGACGATCTCCTCGTCATGACTCGCCACGATGATGCGCGGCAGGGCCTCTGCAACATAGGCAACCAGGCGCCGGCGTTCGTTTTCCCTGAGACCCGGCCGTTCTTCGAGCAGCGGCAGGATGCCCGTTTCCCAGGAAAGATAGGCAAGCGCGGCAAGATCGGAAAGATCGCCCGGCTCGGCCGTTCGAAGCAGCACGCGATCAATCATCGGATAATCGGCTCCGGTGCTTGCGGGCGGCGATGACGCCCTTTTCGTAATTGACGTTCCAGTCGATCAGCGTCCGCCAGATCAGCTCGGCCTGATCGTCGTCGAGATCGAGCGCGATGGCGCGCTCGCGCATGCGTTTGATGACCGCCTCGATGCGAACCGGATCATGCGCCTCGTGCGGGTCCGTTTTCAGTTCGGCCATGCGCGTGACGTATTGGTGTCGCTCGGCGAAAAGCGCCACCAGCGCCGTGTCGATTCGGTCGAGCTCGGCGCGAACCTCTTCCTTGGTGGTGCAATCGGCGGGAGAAACAGGTGTCGTCACGTGCGTGGGGTCCTTGCTTTGGGAAAAACGAATTCAGGGGGCTAGCTTCGCATTGCGCCGGGGGCTTGATCAATGCCCAGGGTGACGCTCTTGCGTGTCGTTTTTGCCACGCCCCGACATTGTCTTTCCCCGATCCTCCTTTTCGCATCTTGCGAAGCGCGTCCGAAACGACCAAATTCCGCTTTATACGGAGATTTTATGTTCCACACACTGGAAACCCGCTAGAGCCGGTTCCTGACTTGGGTGATCGGGCGTTTGTCGCCTGAAGCCCGCATGTCCACGACACAAAGGCGAATGACCGCCTTTGACGACATGCCTTTTTGGAACCGGCACATCGTTGAGCCGGCTGCCGCTTTGAAGCGGTGGCCCGTTGGCGCTTGCGCGCCGCTTTCGAAACGGGTTTTCCAACGATGGATATCTCCAGGGCAGAACAGCGTATTCTGCACACGCTCGCACAAGGCGGTCGGATTCAGGTCCTCAAGAACGAAAAAGGCCGCATCATCGACATCGAATGCTTCAATCGCGATGGCTGGCGGTTGAACGAGTGTCCCATGTGGCTGTTCCAGAAACTGAGACGCCGCAAGGCGATTCGGTCTCAGGCTTCACGCCCCTATGAAATCACCCGGCGTGGGCTGGAACTGGTCCGGGCCGAGTTCGATAACCGGTGATCGGTCTATCGCCGGTCCTTGCCAGAGGCGAAACAGCGAAGCACTTCATTTGACATCTTTCGCCATATGGAGTGCTTCGTTTTGCGTACATAATGAAAAGAACGCCCGCACTCACCCCTGCGGCTTGCTCAGCGCCTCGACCATATAGGCCCATTCCTCGGCGACGCTGGGTTTGGCCCGGCGGGTGCCGGCCTGGCGGTACCAGTAATCGGCGTTGCCGAAATCCGCCTCGATCCAGTGGGCGAGTGCATGCACCCAGTCGAAGGCCATGACGCCTTCCATCGACATGCAGATAGCATGGGCCTGATCCCATTCCGGCCCGATTCTGAACCCGCCCTTTTTCAGCCACCACAGCGCCTGCAGCGGCTTGGTCATGTCACGGGGCGGTTCGGGCTGGTCAAGTGAGGAATCGATCAGATCGAGCATGCGTCGTGTCTTCTTTCTTTTTTTTCCAAGCTTAGTGTAAATCCCGTTTCAGGGGAAACGACTTGTCGGCGAGGATCGTGCAGGCACCAATGGCTTGCAAAACAAAGGCGAAATGACATCAGGAGGTGTGTGTACCGGAATGGGATCGCTCCCATCTGGTGGACGGAAAAGCAAATTTCAAGCCTGCCCATCCCTTGCCTTTTTCGACCTCGATAGTGTCGCGTCAAGGGCGTTTGTCATTCGCATCTTCGTGCGCCCATCTCTTTTCATCGTGAGCCACAAATGGATTTGACGCAGCTTTTGCGAGACTTCGTAACCCTGTGGGTTGTCGTCGACCCTATCGGCACCATTCCCGTCTTTCTCGCCGCAACATCCGGCCAGACTCTGCGGACGCGAAGGCGGATTGCGATCCGCGCCACCTTGTTTGCCGCGATTATCCTGGCCTTCTTTCTCATCTGCGGCCAGTTCCTGCTCGAAGCGATGGGCATTTCGCTTGTTTCGTTCCGCATCTCGGGCGGAATCGTGTTGTTCCTGTTCGCCCTGACCATGATCTTCGGCACGCCCAAGCCCGTTTCGGATCTTGAAGACATGAAAAAGAATCACGCCCAGAGCGCGGTCTTTCCCATCGCCATCCCGTCGCTCGCCAGTCCGGGCGCCATGCTGGCGATCGTTTTGATGACCGACAACCACCGGTTCGCCCTGACCGAACAGGCGATCACGGCCGGCCTGTTGCTGGTGGTATTGCTGATCGCCATGGCCCTGATGTTCGCCGCAACCGGCATTCACAAGCTGATCGGAGTCGCCGGAGAAAACATCATCTCGCGAGTGATGGGCGTCATCCTCGCCGCCGTCGCCGTCGATGCCGTTCTCAACGGCTTTGCACTGCTCGGCTGGGTCGACGGCACGCAATTCGCCATCGCGCCCTGACGAAGATAGCCGCCATCAAGGACGGCGGCTTTCAATTCGCTTTTCTTCGTTGCGATACCGGTGGCTACCACCACTTTTCCGGCACGAAACTACCGCCATTGTTGCGCTCGATGACGCGGGCGGCGGCGAACAGGGTTTCCTCGTCGAAGGGACGGCCGATGAGTTGCAAGCCGAGCGGCAGGCCCGCGCCGTTCTTGCCGCCGGGAACGACAAGACCCGGCAGACCGGCCATGTTGACCGTCACGGTGAAGACGTCGTTGAGATACATCTTGACCGGATCGGAGTTCATTTCCTCGTCGCCGATCTTGAAGGCGGCCGAGGGCGTCGCCGGCGTCAGCACGGCGTCGATCCCGTCGTTGAAGGCGGTCTCGAAATCCTTTTTGATGAGGGTTCTGACCTTCTGCGCCTTGACGTAATAGGCATCGTAATAACCGGCGGAAAGCACATAGGTGCCGATCATGACGCGGCGCTTGACCTCGCGGCCGAAGCCTTCGGCGCGGGTCAATTCGTAAAGATCGGTAATGTCTTTCCCGGATTTCCTCAACCCGTACTTCACCCCGTCATAGCGGGCGAGGTTGGACGAGGCCTCGGCCGGCGCCACGATATAATAGGCCGGCAGGGCGTATTTGGTGTGCGGCAGCGAGATGTCCCTGGTCGTTGCGCCTTCGGCCTTGAGCCAGCTAAGGCCATCTTCCCAGAGCTTTTCGATCTCGGCCGGCATGCCATCGGCGCGGTATTCGCGCGGCACGCCGATGGTCAGCCCCTTGACGCCGCGTTCGACCGCGGCGGCGAAATCGGGGACCGCCATATCGACCGAGGTCGAATCCTTGGGATCGAACCCGGCCATGGAGGTCAGCATGATGGCGGCGTCTTCCACCGACCGGGCGATGACGCCGGCCTGATCGAGCGAAGAGGCGAAGGCGACGATGCCCCAGCGCGAGCAGCGGCCATAGGTTGGCTTGATGCCGACCGTGCCGGTCAAGGCAGCTGGCTGGCGGATCGAGCCGCCGGTATCGGTGGCCGTGGCGGCGGCGCATAGATGCGCGCTGACAGCGGCCGAAGAGCCGCCCGAGGAGCCACCGGGCACCAGGTTCTCATCGGAGCCCTTGGCGCGCCACGGGTTCATCACCGGCCCGTAATAGGAGGTCTCGTTGGACGAGCCCATGGCGAACTCGTCCATGTTGAGCTTGCCGAGCATGACCCCGCCGTCGCGCCAGAGATGGGAGGTGACGGTGGATTCGTATTCCGGCTTGAACCCGTCGAGAATGTGGCTGCAGGCCTGGGTGTGCACGCCCTTGGTCGCGTAAAGGTCCTTGATGCCGAGCGGCACGCCTTCGAGCGGCCCGCCCGTGCCTGCCTTGAGCTTTTCATCGCTGGCTCCGGCCATGGCGCGCGCCTGATTGGCAGTCACGGCCACATAGGCGTTGAGTTTGGGATTGGCCGCCTCGATGGCCGACAGATAGGCATCGGTCACCTCGGTCGCACTGAAAGCGCGCGTTTTGAGGCCATCACGAAGTTCGGCAAGGCTTTTGGAGGTGAGATCGGTCAACGGGGAGCTCTTTAAGGTCTTCACAACAAAAATAGGTCTGGGATCCCCAAAACGCCTTCGACGCCATAACCGGCATCTTCCTGCATCTGGTGGAGTGAGACCGCGATGATGGAGTTTTCGTCGAATTCGCTCAACGAAATCAAGTCTGGAAACGGCTCTCCGGGATATTCGCAGAAGGAGGTGACCACCAGCGCGGTGCCCTCGCCTGCGGATTTGACGTCCAGAAAGTCTCGATGGAACTCGTTGGCGGTGATTCCGTCGCCAAGCGTCAGCGCCAGAAAATCGTGTTCGAACAGGGCCTGCCTGCCTTCATCGGCAAACCAGCGACATGCGGCTGGCTGGGAAACGAACACGCCGTCGAACGGGCCGGCAAGCGCCGGGCCTATGGCAAGAAGAACGAGGCTCAGGGCTAAAATGCCGCGCATCACCTCATTCTCCTCACCCAAGCTCGATGGCGAAAAAGGCACTGTGTGCGCTCGACGGATAGTCGAGGAAGGCCGAAGACGGCGAAAACCCGTTACGCTGGTAAAGCGCCCAGGCTTCGGGCATGACCTGTTTGGTGCCGGTTTCCAGCTTCAACTGGGCAATGCCTTTGGCACGCGCTTCGGCGATGATCCGCTGCACGATGGCGGACCCGACGCCCCGCCCCCGCGCTTCCGGAACGGTGAACATGCGTTTGACCTCGGCCAAATGCGGCGAATGGAACTTGAGAGCCCCCATGCCGACCGCCCGTCCCGTTTCGTCGCGCGCCACGAAAAGCGATGTCGCGCTTTCGGCCATTTCCTCGACCGTCATCTGAAACTGGAATTCGGGCGGCGACAGCGGATTGAGATGGGCGTTGAGGGCCGTTACCAGCCGGAGAACATCGTCCTGCAGCGGCGTTTCGACGGCAATGGAAATACCCATTTACTCCACGACCTTCGGCACCATGAAAAAATTGTCTTCGCTCAGGGGTGCGTTGACGACGATCTTGTCGGCATACCCGCCATCTGTGACCTTGTCCTCGCGCATGCGCAAGGCCATCGGGGTAACCGATGTCATGGGCTGAACACCGGAAACGTCCACTTCGTCGAGCTGTTCGACAAACCCGAGAATGGCGTTCAGTTCGCCTTGATAGGCCGTGAGTTCCTCGTCGGTCACGCGGATGCGGGCGAGACGGGCAATGCGTTTGACGGTATCGGTATCGACCGGCATGGCGGGGAACTCCTGAAGGCGGGAACTGCAGCTGGCATGGTGTAGCAAGCCGGGCCCGTTCTCGGCAACACTTTCGGGCGCCTGTGGCTCAAGAGATTTCAAGCGCCAGCGCCGGTTCCATGATCTGCAAGGGCGTGCCGGCGCCCGAGGCCGCAAGCGCCGCCAGTTTTTCGCGGTCGAAGTTCGCCGTGGCGATGGCGACAAGTTTCGGGCGCGCAACGTCGCAAAGCCTGGCGACCGCATCTGGCATGTCGGCGAAATCGCCGAACAACACCACGCTCGCGCCATCGGCAAACCGCCCCCATTGTGCGCCTTGGGAACACAGAATCAGCGGCCCCTCACCCGGCGCGTCGACGAACAATCCGGTCTCGGCGAAACGGAAAAGCGTGACAGGCACCGGCACCGTATCGTTCATGAGGCTCGGCGGCCGGCGTCTCGACCAATCGGTTGCGGAAAAATCGGCCAGATCGTTTGTTGCGAGGGCGATGACGCTATCGGCGCCCGAAACCAGTTCGGCCGGTGCGATTCCAGCCGGGGCATCGTCGGGGTCGGTGACGATGATCTTGCCGCCAAGGTGAAGGCGGAAACATGTCTTTGTGAACCAGGTGATCTTCATGGGGCAAGAGACGGAGCAAATACAAAAAGAGATTGATCGTAAGGTGCAATAGGCGGCAAACAACACATATGCCAACAAAAACCGATGACAATCCCCTCGCCGATCTGCCCGAAAAGGGCAAGCTGATGGGACTCGATCTCGGCACCAAGACCATCGGGGTCGCGGTTTCGGACGGGCTCAGATATGCCGCAACACCGGTGGAGACCATCAGGCGAACCAAATTCACCAAGGATGCCGAACGGCTTGTGGCGCTTATCGCCGAACACGCCATCACCGGCATCGTCATCGGCCTGCCGCTCAACATGGACGGCACGGAAGGCCCGCGCGTCCAGTCGACACGCGCCTTCGTGCGCAATCTCTTACAAAAAATCGACCTGCCCGTTGCCTTCTGGGACGAACGGCTGTCGACTGCAGCCGTCACCCGGACACTGATCGAGGCCGACATGTCGCGCGCCAAACGCGGCGAAGTGGTCGACAAGCTGGCGGCGGCCTACATCCTGCAAGGCGCGCTCGACCGGCTTTCGGGCTGAAGACCGTTTTTCCGCTCGATTGGTTTTTTCCTCCTCCTGCCCCGGATCGACATGCTCACCATCTTTTCCAGCCTTTTGCCCATCTTCATCCTGATCGCCGCGGGCTTCGGGCTCAGAAAATCCGGCCTCATCCCCGAACCGCAATGGCACGGCATCGAGCGACTGACCTTTTACGTGCTGATGCCCACCTACATGATCACGCTCTTTTTGAAGTCCAGTCTCGACCTGAAACAGGCGGCGTTTTTCGCGTTCGTGCTGTTGCTCAGCATCTCGGCCGTGACGCTTCTTGTCTGGCTGTCGCGACGGCCGCTCACCCGCTGGCTGGGTGTAGATGGACCAGCGTTCACCAGCGTTTTCCAGACGACGGCGCGCTGGAACGGATTTGTCGCGCTTGCCATCGCGGACAAGCTTTTCGGCGTCAATGGCATGGGTCTTCTGGCCGTGGCTTTTGTGGTGATGGTGCCGCTGACGAACGTCACCAGCATTCTGGTCCTGTCCGCCTATGCCTCGAAGGAGCCGGCACCGGTCAACCTGATCGTGAAATCGGTCTTTCAGAATCCGATCATCTGGGGGCTTGTGATCGGCATCACCCTCAAGCTTTCCAACCTTTATGTGCCCGAAACCATCGTGACGACGTTCGATCTGACGGGGCGCGGGACCCTTGGCGTCATGCTTCTGGCGCTCGGTGCGGGCCTTAGCTGGCGGGCGGTCAAGCGGTCCGGCACGGTGGTGATGCTCAACACCTTCATCAAGCTCTTTCTCGCGCCAAGCATTGCAATGGGTCTCGGCCTCGTTTTCGGCCTGAGCGGACTGGATCTCGTCATTCTGGTTCTGGCCATGGCGGTGCCCACCGCCGTTAACGGCTTTATCCTCGCCCGCACCATGGGCGGCGATGCCGAACTCTACGCGGCCACGCTGACGATGCAGGTCATCGTGTCCTTTCTCAGTCTGCCGCTTTTCCTGTGGTGGGCCATGCAAATCCCGGTATAGCGCCGCAACCGGCCTTGCTCCCGGGCTGGATTCCCAATAGACGATTCCTAGGCTCGTTCCGCCCTTATCGGGATCGCCTTCGAACCGAATTCATTTGAGTGGTCGCGTTTCCGGATGGACAACCGGTTTTTTCCTGTCCCCCGAAACGCTCAAACCGACAACCTGACGAGGAGTGTTGGGGTGGCCAAAGATCACGGCACTAAATCCGAGACATCGCCGCACGCGTTTCCGCCGTTCCACCACCGCCATCTGCTTGGCATCGCCCAGCTCAATCCCCAGGAGATCGTCGATCTGCTCGATCGGGCACAAGCGATGATTCCGGTCTCGCGGCAGGAAAAAAAGAGCCTGCCGACCCTTTCGGGCAAAACGCAGATCAACCTGTTTTTCGAAAATTCCACCCGCACCCAGGCCAGTTTCGAGATTGCCGGCAAACGGCTCGGTGCGCAGGTGGTCAACATGTCCGTAAGGACCTCCTCGGTCGCCAAGGGCGAAACGCTGATCGATACGGCGGCGACCCTCAACGCCATGCAGCCGGACGTCATCGTCATCCGGCACGGGGCGGCCGGCGCCGTCGAGCTTTTGTCCCAGAAAGTGGGCTGTTCGGTCGTCAATGCCGGCGATGGCGCGCACGAGCACCCGACCCAGGCCCTGCTCGACGCACTGACCATCCGCACCCACAAGAAGCGTCTGAACGGGCTGACGGTGGCGATCTGTGGCGATATCGCCAATTCGCGCGTTGCGCGTTCCAACCTCATCCTTTTGAACGCCATGAACGTCAGGACGCGGGTCGTGGCGCCGCTCACCCTGTTGCCCAACGGCATCGAGAGCTTTGCCGCCGAAGTCTTTACCGACATGCGCGACGGGCTCGCGGATGCCGACGTGGTGATGATGCTGAGGCTCCAGCACGAACGCGCTTCCGGCCATATGGTTCCCTCGATCCGCGAGTATTTCCGCTTCTACGGGCTCGACGCCGAAAAACTGGCCTTGGCCAAGCCGGACGCGCTGGTCATGCATCCCGGCCCGATGAACCGGGGGGTCGAGATCGATCCGGCCATCGCGGACGGACCGCAATCGGTGATCAACGAGCAGGTCGAAATGGGCGTGGCGGTCCGCATGGCAGTTCTCGACGCCCTGCTCGGGCATGATGCGGAGAAAAGGCCATGAGCAACGCCCTGATCATCGAAAATGCCCGCATCCTCGATCCGGCCAGCGGCAGCGAGATCAATGGCGCGGTCCTGTGCGACAATGGAACGATCCGGGATATCGTTTCGGGAGCCGCCCCGCGTGCATCGGATTCGCCGGGGCAGGTCCGGCGCGTCGATGCCGGTGGATTGATCGTCGCCCCCGGCCTTATCGATATGCGCGTTTTCACCGGCGAGCCGGGCCATGAATACCGCGAAACGCTGAAAAGCGCCTCGGAAGCGGCGGCGGCCGGCGGCGTGACCAGCTTCGTCATGATGCCCGACGCCAATCCGGTGATCGACGACGCCGCGCTCGTCGATTTCGTCAGGAGACGGGCGCGCGACACCGCCAGGGTCAATGTCCTGTGTTCGGCGGCGCTGACCAGAGGCCTCAAAGGCGAGGAGATCACCGAGTTCGGGCTCTTGAAGGAAGCGGGCGCGGTTTGCCTGACCGATGGCCGCCATTCCATCGCCTCGAGCACCGTCCTGCGCTCCGCCTTCACCTATGCCGCCAATTTCGGCATGCCAGTCGTCCATCATGTCGCCGATCGCGATCTTGTCGGTGACGGCGTCATGAACGAGGGCCTGTTCGCCACCGGACTCGGGCTCAAGGGCATCCCGCGCGAGGCCGAAACGATTCCGCTCGAACGCGACCTGCAACTGGCCGAACTGACTGGCGTTGCCTACCACGCCGCCCAGATTTCCTGTGGCGCCTCGGTGGACATCGTGAGGCGTCACAAATCCCGCAACACGCTGGTGTCCTCCGGCGTTTCGATCAACTCGCTGACGCTCAACGAAAACGACATCGGCGCCTACAAGACCTTTTTCAAGCTCAACCCGCCCTTAAGGTCCGAAACGGACCGGCAGGCCGTGGTTGCCGGTTTGGTCGAAGGGGTGATCGATGTCATTCATTCCGACCATGATCCGCAGGATTCCGAGGTCAAGCGCCGGCCCTTCGCCGAGGCCGCCAATGGTGCGGTCGGGCTCGAGACCATGATGGCGTCGGCTTTGAGGCTCTATCATTCCGACGAGATCGGTCTCATGCCCCTGCTCCGTGCCATGACCAGCCGTCCCGCCGAGATTCTCGGCCTCAATGCCGGCCGTGTCGCCAAGGGCGCCGCGGCGGATCTCATCATCCTCGATCCGGACTACCCCTGGGTCGTTTCCAAAACCGGCATGCGGTCGCGGGCGCGCAATAGCGCTTTCGAAGACGCCCATTTTTCTGGCAAGGTGATGGTGACATTTGTCGGCGGCGCTGAAGTGTTCCGCCACGACGAGGAGTGACAATTGGATCTGCTGTTCGCCCCGGAAACCCTCATCGCCGTTGCCTTCGGCTATCTCATGGGCTCGATCCCCTTCGGCCTCATTCTGACCCGGCTGGCCGGTCTCGGTGATGTCCGGGCCATCGGCTCGGGCAATATCGGGGCGACCAACGTCCTGAGAACGGGCAACAAGAAGCTGGCGGCACTGACCCTTTTGCTCGACGCCGGCAAGGCGGCGGCGGCCGTGTTGATCGTCCGCTATTTCGTCCCTGACCCACCGCTGGCCTCTTCGCTGGCCGGCATGGCCGCCTTTGTCGGCCACATCTATCCGGTCTGGCTGAAATTCAGGGGCGGCAAGGGCGTCGCGGCCTATATCGGCGCCATGCTCGGCATCAACTGGATCGTCGGCGTCTTGTTCATCCTCGTCTGGCTGTTCATCGCCTGGACGAAGAAATACTCCTCCCTCGCCGCCCTCACCGCCGCCGCCACGGCGCCGATCTTCGCGCTTTTGTGGTCGGGGGTGCATCTGGCGACCGGTTCGGCGCTGATGTCGGTGCTGTTGATCTATAAGCACCGCGCCAATATCCGCCGGCTGATTGAAGGCACGGAGCCCAGGATCGGCGATGACAAGAAGGCGGCGGGGTGATCAGGCAACCTGTTGCGCAACGGCTCGATGACAGCCAGCGTATTGACTGGCTGCGGCTCATTCGGACCGAGAACGTCGGCCCGGTCAGTTTCCGGCGCCTGATCAACCGGTTCGGTTCGGCTCAGGCCGCGCTTGCGGCGCTTCCGGCGCTGACCCGCAATGGTGGCGGCGCTGCGGCAAAAATTCCCTCTCGCGACAGAATCGAAGACGAGATCGCCGCCCTCGACCGGTTGGGAGGGCGTTTCGTGGCGCTGAGTGAACCCGGTTATCCGGAGCTTTTGCGCCATATCCCGGGACCGCCCCCTGTCGTTGCGATCAAGGGCGGCATGGACGCTGACTGGACGAAGACGGTCGGCATGGTCGGCGCGCGCAATGCCTCGACGGCCGGCCTGCGCATGACCAGGCTTTTGGCCGGCGAACTGGGCGCGGCCGGCTATACCGTCATTTCCGGTCTGGCGCGCGGCATCGACGCGGCAGCGCACAAGGCGTCTCTTCACACAAGGACCATCGCCGTTCTGGCCGGCGGGCTTGACAAGCTCTATCCGGCAGAGAATGTGCCTCTCGCCGCGGAAATCACCGCCGCCGGCGGTGCGCTCATTTCCGAAATGCCGCTCGGCTGGGACCCCCGCGCCAAGGATTTTCCCCGCCGCAACAGGCTGATTTCCGGCCTGTCGCTCGGCGTGGTCGTTATCGAAGCCGCCAAACGGTCCGGCTCGCTGATCACGGCGCGGCTGGCGCTCGAGCAGAACAGAGAGGTCTTCGCCGTACCCGGTTCGCCCCTCGATCCACGCGCTCAGGGGGCGAATGCACTTATCCAGCAGGGCGCCAAACTGGTGACGAGCGCCGAGGACATTCTTGTCGAACTCGCGTCCGCCGATCCGTCCCACCTGCCGCTTTTCGAACAGGACGAAGACTTTTTACCCGATGAAATCGACGTTCCAGAACCTGCCGGCGACGATCGGACGCGCCTGTTGTCGGCCTTGAGCGTTACGCCGGTTACGGTCGATCAACTGGTGGCGGAGACTGGCATTCCGGCCGGAATCGTCACGGTCCTCTTGTTGGAACTGGACATTTCCGGACGCCTCGAATGGGGCAGCGGCCAGCTTGTCGCATTACGGCCCGATTAGGGTTTCGGTTGCACTGCGATTGACAGCACGCATGCGAATGACCATTTTGCGCCTCCATCCGGCTTCCGCTGATCCCCCCTCCGCCAGACCGGACCCTTCATATGTGACTGGAGCCTTGTCGGCATGAAAGTCGTCATTGTCGAAAGCCCCGCCAAGGCCAAGACCATCAACAAATATCTGGGCAAGGACTACGAAGTTCTGGCGAGCTTCGGGCATGTGCGCGATCTGCCCGCCAAGGACGGTTCCGTCGATCCCGACGACGATTTCTCCATGCGCTGGGAAATCGACGCCGCCTCGAAAAAACGCCTGTCCGAGATCACCAAGGCGGTCAAGGGCGCGGACGAACTCATTCTGGCGACTGACCCCGACCGTGAGGGCGAGGCGATCTCCTGGCATGTCCTGGACGTGCTCAACGAGAAAAAGGCCGTCAAGGACATGCCGGTCAAGCGTGTCGTTTTCAACGCCATCACCAAATCGGCGGTGACGGACGCCATGGCGCACCCGCGCGATATCGACATCCCGCTGGTCGATGCCTATCTGGCCCGGCGCGCCCTCGACTATCTGGTCGGGTTCACCCTGTCGCCGGTCCTGTGGCGCAAGCTCCCCGGCTCGCGCTCGGCCGGACGCGTGCAATCAGTGGCCTTGCGGCTGGTCTGCGATCGCGAATCCGAGATCGAGAAATTCAAGCCCCAGGAATACTGGAGCGTCGAGGCGACGCTCAATGAGGCCGACAAACCCTTCCTCGCCCGGCTTTTCGCCGTTGACGGCAAGAAGACCGACAAGCTCGCCATCGACAACGAGGACGCGGCGAAACGGCTGAAGGCAGCCATCGAAACCGGGTCCTATCGCGTCGAATCGGTGGAAAAGAAGCCGACCAGGCGCAACCCCTACCCGCCTTTCACCACCTCGACCCTGCAGCAGGAAGCCAGTTCGCGGCTCGGTTTTGCGCCAGCGCGCACCATGCAGATCGCCCAGCGGCTCTACGAAGGCGTTTCGGTCAATGGCGAAACGGTCGGGTTGATCACTTATATGCGTACCGATGCCGTGCAGATGGCCCCCGAAGGCATCGATCAGGCCCGCCGCGCCGTCAAATCCGAGTTCGGCGACGACTATCTGCCCGAAAAACCGCGCCTTTATCAGACCAAGGCCAAGAACGCCCAGGAAGCGCACGAGGCCATCCGCCCGACCGACATGTTCCGGATGCCGAAATCCCTCAAGCATCTCGATTCGGATCAGCTGAAGCTTTACGAACTGATCTGGCGCCGGACGCTGGCCAGCCAGATGAAATCGGCCGAGATCGAACGCACCACGGCGGACATCGCGGTCATCAATTCCTCGCCGGCAATAACGCTCCATGCAGTCGGATCGGTCGTCACCTTCCCCGGATTCTTGAAGCTTTACGGCGTCGTCGCCAACGAAGACCGCAAGGATGGCGACGAGGATGAACGTGAACTGCCGCCGTTGACGGTTGGCGACACGCCGACGCTCGAAACCTGCGAAATCGGCCAGCACTTCACCCAGCCGCCGCCGCGCTATACCGAGGCGAGCCTCATCAAGAAGATGGAGGAACTGGGGATCGGCCGGCCCTCGACCTATGCTTCGACCCTCAGCGTTCTTCAGGATCGCAACTACGTCCGGCTCGAAAAGCGCGCCCTTATCCCCGAGGATCGCGGCCGCGTCGTCACGGCCTTTTTGGAAAGCTTTTTCACCCGCTACGTCGAATACGGCTTCACTGCCGGGCTCGAGGAACAGCTCGACCGCGTCTCCAATGGCGAGATCGCCTGGAAGGACGTGCTCCGGCGCTTCTGGGAGGATTTTTCCCACAACATCTCCGAGACCAAGGAACTCAAGATTTCCGAGGTGCTCGACGCCCTCAACGAGATGCTGGCCGACCACATCTTCCCGGCACGCGAGGACGGTTCGGACCCGCGGAAGTGCCCGAGTTGCGGCACTGGCACACTATCGCTGAAATTCGGCAAATATGGCGGTTTTATCGGCTGCTCCAACTATCCGGACTGCCACTACACCGCCCAGCTTGCCGATAGCGCCACCGGTCAGGCGATCGAAACGCCAGACGGCGACGGGGCGCTCGGCGCCGACCCGGAAAGCGGCGATACGGTTTTCCTCAAATCCGGCCGCTTCGGGCCCTATGTCCAGCTCGGCGAAGGCAAGGAAGCCAAGCGGTCGAGCCTGCCCAAGACCTGGGATGCGGCATCGATGACGCTCGAAAAGGCATTGAAGCTTCTGGCTCTGCCGCGCGAAATCGGCGCCCATCCGGAGGACGGCAAAACGATCACCGCCGGTCTCGGGCGCTATGGGCCTTTCGTCCTGCACGACGGGAAATATGCCAATCTGCCGGACATCGAAGAGGTGTTTTCGGTCGGGCTCAACCGGGCCGTCGATCTGCTCGCGGCCAAAGCCGCCGGTGGTGGCAAGGGCCGGCGCGCGACGCCTGCCGCGCTCAAGTCGCTCGGCGAGCATCCCGACGGTGGCGAGGTCACGGTGCGAGACGGTCGTTATGGGCCTTATGTCAACTGGGGAAAGATCAATGCCACTTTGCCCAGCAATCTCAAGCCCGACGACGTGACGGCCGAGATTGCGCTTGAACTGATTGCCGCCAAGGCCGGCACCAAGGCCAACGGCAAGTCAGGCGCCAAATCGAAGGCAAAACCCAAAGCCGGCGCTGCCAAGACGAGCAAGGCGAAACCCGCCAAGGCCAAGGCGAAGACCTGATGGCAAAACGGATCGCCGCTTCGAAGCGGTACCGTGCCACAAAGCCACCGCCACGCAAGCCGGTTCGTCGGCCCGTGGAACCGGGTGCCTTGCCGAGCCGCGAAGACATTCTCGACGCGCTGGCCGATCTGCCGACCACGAGTTCGAAGCGCGATCTGGCGCGTGTTTTCGGCATTTCCGGCGACATGCGGGTGCCGTTCAAGGCATTGTTGCGTGAGATGGAAGAAGAAGGCTTGATCGCACGCGATAGAAAAAGTTTGCGCCGTGCCGCCGAATTGCCGTCTGTGACCGTGCTCGATATCCCCGCCGATGCCGATCCGGAGCACATGATTGCTCATCCAGCCAGCTGGAACGAGGCGGATGGCGAACGTCCGGCCGTAGAGATCGAAACGCCGCGTGGCGCGCGCGTCGTGCCCGGACCGGGCAATCGCATTCTCGCCCGCATCAATCGTGGCGACACTCCCGTGCCGACCTATACGGCGCGGGCGATGAAGATCCTTGACAAGCCACGCCGCGCCGAAATCGGTATCGTCCGGCTTGATGATCATGGGGGCCGGCTGGTGCCGGTCGATCGCAAGCAAAAGGAAATGCGCATCGATACCGGTGATCTCGGCGGCGCCAGGGATGGCGATCTGGTCGAGGTCGAGGTTCGCTCTGCCGGCCGCCTGATGCTGCCCAAGGCTCGGGTCACGGCCGTCGTCGGCAATCCGATGAGCGAAGGCGCCGTCTCACTCATCGCGCTACACACTCTCGAAATCCCCTACAAGTTTCCCGAGACCGTGCTGCGCGAAGCCGATGAAGCAAAAGCGACCGTTCTCAAGGGGCACGAGGACTGGCGACACATTCCGTTCGTCACCATCGATCCGGAGACCGCCAAGGACCACGACGACGCCGTTTTTGCCGAACCTGATCCCGATGCAGGCAATCCCGGCGGGCATATCGTTTACGTCGCCATCGCCGATGTCGCCGCCTATGTGCGTCCGGAAACGTCGCTCGACCGCGAAGCTTTCCTGAGAGGCAATTCAGTCTATTTCCCCGACCGGGTAGTGCCGATGCTGCCCGAGCGCATTTCCAACGATCTGTGTTCGTTGCGCGAGGGCGAAAACCGCCCGGCGCTGGCCGTGCGCATGGTTTTCGACAAGATTGGCCACAAGCGGTCCCATTCCTTCCATCGCGTCATAATGCGCTCGGCCGGCAAGCTTGCCTATTCCCAGGCGCAGGCGGCTGTAGACGGAAAGCCCGACGATCAGACCGGGCCTCTGCTCGACACGGTCCTGAAACCGCTTTGGGCCGCCTATCAGGTGTTGGCCGAGGCACGCGACCGGCGTGGCCCCCTAGCGCTCGACCTGCCCGAACGCCGGATCGAACTGAACCCGGACGGCACTGTCGCCGGCATCCGCGTTCCCGAACGGCTGGAAGCGCATCGCCTCATCGAGGAAATGATGATCATGGCCAATGTCGCGGCGGCGGAAACGCTCGAACGCGCCAGAACGCCCCTGATCTTTCGCGTTCACGATTCGCCGGGACGGGAAAAACTCGCCGCCCTCAAGGATTTCCTCAACGCGCTCAATCTGCCTTTTTCGGGGGCGGAAAGCGTCCGGCCACAGCATTTCAACCAAGTGCTGAAAAAGGCGGAAGCCGCCAATTCCCTGGCCCAGGTCAGCGAAATGGTGCTGAGGAGCCAGGCCCAGGCCGAATACGCCCCGGAGAATTTCGGCCATTTCGGCCTCAATCTCGACCGTTACGCCCATTTCACCTCGCCGATCCGGCGTTATGCCGATCTCATCGTGCACCGGGCGCTGATTCGGGCGCTCGATTTCGGCGACGACGGACTGACCGACGCGGAAATCGCCAGGCTTTCGGGCATCGCCCAACACATCTCCTCGACCGAGCGGCGCGCCATGGCGGCCGAGCGGGAAACCTCCGACCGACTTCTGGCGCGCTACATGGCCGACCATATCGGCGCGCGCTTCACCGGCCGGGTATCCGGCGTCACCCGGTCGGGCCTGTTCGTCCGGCTCGACGAAACCGGCGCCGATGGCTATGTACCGGCCGCCAGTCTTGGACTTGAGTTTTTTCGTCATATAGAGGAAAAACAGGCTCTGATAGGCGAGCGAACGGGCGAGACCTTCGCACTCGGACAGCCTGTCGAGGTCAGACTTCTGGAAGCGGCCCCGATGGCGGGCGCCCTGAGATTCGAAATCCTGTCCGAGGGTCCGCGATCGCGCCCTGTCTCAAGGCGAAACGGCAAACGGCGTCCGCCCCCTTTGCGACGCAGGAGAAAATGAGATGCCGGTGAGCGTGACCACCAAGATCCTGCCCGATCGACCGCTCATGCCAGCCATGACGCACGGGCTGGCCTGCGCCTGCCCCTCCTGCGGTAAGGGAAAGCTTTTTCGCGCCTATCTCAAAACGGTCGAGACCTGCGCGCAGTGCGGCACAGACCTTCATCACCACCGCGCCGACGACCTGCCGCCCTATCTGGCGATTCTCATCGTCGGGCACGTGCTCGTCGGACTGATGATCCATCTCGACATGAGTTGGCATATCTCGCCGATGACCTATCTCATCGTCATGGTGCCACTGGCCATCGTGCTGCCCCTTATGATTCTGCCCTCGCTCAAGGGACTGGTCGTTGGCATCCAGTGGTCGAAACGCATGCATGGTTTCGGCAGTCCAGAGCCGGCATCGCCGGAGGCATAGCGGCACCGAAAGAAAACAGCATCGGCAGCCCGACCGGATCGCTTGACATTTGTGTGCAAATCCGTAGGTTGCCCCAAGATTTCCAACCGCACGTCCAAGCGCGTGCGGTTTTAGTTTCGGGATTAGGACCCATGGCCAAGGCAAATACCGTCAAGATTAAGCTCGTGTCGACCGCCGACACCGGTTACTTCTACGTGACCAAGAAGAACGCGCGTACCATGACCGAGAAACTGACGATGAAAAAGTACGACCCCGTCGCACGCAAGCACGTCGACTTCAAGGAAGCCAAGATCAAGTAGTCTGGCCACGATATCGCGACATGAATTCGAAGAACCCGCCTCTGGCGGGTTTTTTCATGTCTGCTTGTAAAGGCAAAAAAAGGCCGCCCTTGCGGGCGGCGAATGAGCTTCACGTCAAAAACCAAAGTGGCTGGTCCGGCACGGTCCGAAGAGGCCACTCTTGCGTGGCCGGACCAGCCTCCCTACGGACCCAGGAGTTGCGGCGGACCTGAGAAGAGCCGTAGGGAATGGAATTTGACGGCAAAAGCAATGCCTGCCGGGAAGATAAAACGAGCGAGGATAAAGGCAAGTCAAACCGACAAGACAAAACGTTGTCTTTGTGTTCACCATTTAAATTAAGGGTAAACGTGTCAGATTTATTTCAATATGATGGTTTTATCGGGGCTTTACGGCGATTTAGGCCCGCGAAAATGCAGTTTGCTCACGCCGCGTCGGCGACGACGCAATTGCGGCCCTTGCCCTTGGCGCGATAAAGAGCGGTATCGGCGCGCTTCATCAGGGCGTCGGGATTGATGTCCTCGTCATCGATCGCGGCGATGCCGGCGCTGACGGTCAGCGTCAGTTCGATTTCATCATCGACGACAAAGGCCCGATCCGCCACGGCGGAGCGCACGCGTTCTGCAACGGCGCTGGCGATGCTGTCGTCGGTGTCGGGCATCATTACGACGAATTCCTCGCCCCCATAGCGGCAGGCCAGATCGACACCGCGGATATTGCGCTGCAGCCTTAAGGCAAATTCCTTGAGCACTTCGTCACCGGCGCCATGGCCGTGAGTATCATTGACCGATTTGAAGAAATCGAGATCGAGCATCATCAGCGCCATGTGCCGACCCTGCTGCTGCGCTTTGGAGAACAGCAGACTGAGGTGACGATCGAAATAGCGACGGTTGTAAAGGCCGGTCAGCTCGTCGACGACGGCGAGCTGCATGGTGTTGGACACGCTTTCCCTCAGCTCGACCGCATAGCGCTGGCGCTTGATCTGGGTCTTGACGCGTGCGGCAAGCTCGTGGCGCTCCACCGGCCTCAGGATGAAATCGTTGACCCCGAGATCGAGGGCGCGAATGATCTTGGGACGATCAGCTTCCTCGGCGATGAGAATGATCGGAATGAGGCGGGTTTGTTCCAGCGTGCGCAACTGCGAACAGATGCGTAAGGGATCGTGATTGCCGAGCGACGAGGACACCATGGCCAGTTCGAACTGGCCGTCACTCGCCGTAAAGACCAGATCGGCCGGATCGGAGAGAATCGTAACCTTGTGCTGCGGCTCGAGATAGGAGGCGAGTCGTTCCGCGTGATGGGTGTCGGTATCGACAAGAAGAATCTTGCCGCCGTCCGATTTGATCGAATCCATTACGCGCACCGCGTCCTCGATGGCGATCTGCTGTCCGGTAATGGCACGAGCGCGCAGCTCGTCGGTCAGGACCTTGAGGCGCACCAGGCTCTTGACCCGGGCCAGGAGCTGGGTGTCGTCGACAGGTTTGTTGAGAAAATCGTCGGCGCCGGCTTCGAGACCGCGCACGCGATCGGCCACCTGATCGAGCGCGGTGACCATGACGACGGGAATGTGGTGGGTACGCGGATCGGATTTCAGCCGGTGACAGACTTCGAATCCGTCCATTTCCGGCATCATGACATCCAGAAGGACGATATCGATATGGCCCTCGGCACAGATAGCCAAGGCCTCGGCGCCCGAATAGGCGGGTGTGACCTGGAAATATTCGGCCGCTAGCCGGGCTTCAAGCAGTTTGACATTCGTCGGGATGTCGTCAACCACCAGCACACGTGCTGTCATGGCGCGGCCTCTTTGAAAACTCTACTACACAGAAAACGCTACTGCGCCGGGCCAATGTAGCGTTCAATCGTTTCCAAAAAGTGAGATACCGAGATCGGTTTGGATATGTACCCCTCGCATCCACCTTGCAGGATGCGTTCCTCGTCGCCCTTCATGGCGAAGGCGGTGACGGCGATGACCGGAATATCGGCAAGCGCATCGTCTTCCTTGAGCCATTTGGTGACCTCCAGACCGGACACTTCCGGAAGCTGGATATCCATGAGGATGAGGTCGGGATGATGGGCACGTGCGAGGTCGAGCGCCTCGAACCCGTTGCGGGTCTGGATGGTCCCATAACCCCGCGATTCAAGCAGATCATTGAAGAGCTTCATATTGAGCTCGTTGTCTTCGACGATCATAACGGTCTTGGGCATGACAATCCGCGAGGTTTGCGACTCAGTCGTGCTTCGCAGGGCACGTAAAGCACGTTAACATCTTGTCCTTACGAAACTCCAAATGGTTGTTGAAATGCACGCGTCGAATACGGCTCTTGAAGCGGAACTTGAAGCGGTTGCCGACGCCTGTTTCAGCCATCTGGTGCAAAATCCCGAGGATTTGCAGCACTTCATGGCCGAAACCGGCTACGGGCCCGATACGATCGGCCAGGCGGTGGGCACGCGCGGGCTCAACCTTGGCATGATCGAATATTTCGTCAGATCCGAACCGCTGCTTCTCGCGCTCAGCGCCAATGCCGGTTTTGCGCCGGAGCGGGTGGTACGTTTGTGGCAACGCCTCAATCCCGAATCCTGAGCACGCCATGGATTTCATTTGCCGCGACTGTTTCGCGTCTGGCTCCGTCGACCCGGTGCCGGCGCGTTGCCCGCACTGCGGATCGCCGCGCATTCTGGCGCATGCCGAACTCAATGCCCTCACGCTTGCCCATGTCGATTGCGATGCCTTCTATGCATCTGTGGAGAAACGCGACAATCCCGATTTGAGGGACAAGCCGCTGATCGTCGGCGGCGGCAAGCGCGGCGTCGTCTCCACCTGCTGCTACATCGCCCGGCAATATGGGGTCCACTCGGCCATGCCCACGGCAACGGCACGCCGGCTTTGTCCCCAGGCGGTCTTCATCTTCCCGAACATGCAAAAATACGTCGCGGTCAGCCGCGACATTCGGACGCGCATGGAAGCGCTGACGCCGCTGGTCGAGCCCTTGTCCATCGACGAGGCCTTTCTCGACCTGTCGGGGACCGAAAAGCTGCATGGCGCCCCGCCGGCCATGGTCCTTGCCCGTTTTGCCCGCGAAATTGAGGACGAGGTCGGCGTGTCGGTTTCGGTGGGCCTTTCCCACAACAAGTTTCTCGCCAAGGTTGCCTCGGATCTCGACAAGCCGCGCGGCTTCGCCGTGATTGGCAAGGCGGAAACCCTTGGCTTTCTTGCGCCGAAGCCCGTGAGCCTCATTTTCGGGGTTGGCAAGGTGTTCACCGAGACCCTGGCAAAAGACGGCATTCTGACCATCGGGCAGTTGCAGCAGATGCAACCGGAAGACCTGATGCGACGCTATGGCGAGATGGGTGCGCGCATCGCCCATCTGGCGCGCGGCGATGATATCAGGCGCGTCCACAGCGATGAGCCGGTGAAATCGATATCGCATGAAACGACCTTCATGACCGACATCGTCGATTACGAAACGCTGGCCCGCACTCTCATGGATTTGAGCGAACACGTTTCGGACCGCATGAAAAAAAGCGCCCTGGTCGGCGATACGGTAACGCTCAAGCTCAAGTCTTCCGGCTTTCGTTTGAGGACCCGCGCCCGTCACCTGACGGTGCCGACCCAGCTTGCCCACACCATTTTCGAGGCATCGAGCACCCTGCTCGCGCGCGAGATCGACGGCACCGCCTACCGGCTGATCGGAGTCGGTTTATCCGGCCTCAGCGCCGCCGACGGATCCGATCCGGTCGATCTCGTCGCGCCGGAAGTGGCCCGAAAGGCGGCGGCGGAACGCGCCATCGACAAGGTTCGCACCAAATTCGGTCGCGACGCGCTTGTCAGGGGGCGCCTCTATCATGAAAAGTCGTCCCACTCGCAAGAGGATTCCAATAAGGACACATCATGACTGCCGAAACCAAACTGGCCGACCTTGGCTACACACTTTCCGCCCCGTCCGCTCCCGCCGCAAATTACGTGCCCGTGATCCGCGCGGGAAACACCCTTTATGTTTCCGGACAGCTTTCCTCGGGGCCCGACGGGCTGATCAAGGGACATCTGGGACGCGATCTCGACGTGCCGGCCGGACAGAAAGCCGCCGCGTCTTGCGCCGTCAGCATCCTGAGCTACCTCAAGTTTTCGGCTGGCGTCGATCTTGACAAGCTCAGGATCCTGAAACTGACGGTTCTGGTCTCCTCGATGCCGGACTTCACAGAGCAGCATCTGGTCGCCAACGGCGCCTCCGATCTTTTTGTCGCCGTGCTCGGCGAAAATGGCCGTCATGCGCGCGCCGCGTTCGGCGTGGCGGCACTTCCGCTCGATGTTGCAGTCGAAGTTGAAGCCGTGGTCGAGATTCTGGCCTGAATTGGCATGCGATAAAACTGCAATATCAAAAGGATAGAGAAAAGAGTCCGAGTCGCTCGGAACGCGGGACCGTTCCCGCGTCTCACCTTATGACCAATCGCATTTCCTTGGAGAACCAGACATGGAGCGGTTACCCGCTTTCGACACCCCGATTGCCCATCGCGGCCTTCACGATCGGCAAAAGGGTATCATCGAAAACAGCCTTTCGGCTTTCGAGGCGGCACGCGATGCCGGCTATGCCATGGAATGCGATGTTCAGCTCAGCGGCGATGGCAAACTCGTCGTCATTCACGACGACGAGCTGAGCCGTTTGACCGGCCAGAAGGGCTGGGTCTCGACCCTCAGTGCCGGTCAGTTGACCCGTATCCCGCTTCTTGACAGCGCCACGGGCGAGTGCCCGCCCCGGTTCCGCACACTGCTCGAAACGGTCGGGGGAAAGCGTCTGCTCGTCGTCGAGGTCAAGCATCAGAAAACCGCCGCCGCCCAACGCGAAATCGCCGCCGCGGTCGCCGCCGCCCTGGCCGATTACGCCGGGCCGGTGGTGGTCGAAAGCTTCGACCCGGACCTGCTGATCCTGATCCGGAAAGCGGGCTATCGCGGCCATCTCGGCATCATCGCCATGCGCAATGCCGGACGTGGGGACGGCCAGACCGGATTCGTCTCGGAACTGGTGCTCCGGCACATGTTGCATTACCCGCTGACCCGTTTCTCCTTTTTATCGATCAGGCGGGCCGATCTCGATCTGCCGGCCGTCCGGTTCTTGCGGGCGCGCGGCCTGCCGGTAACGAGCTGGACGATACGCGGCGGTGATGAAGCGGCGGATGCCTACGCGCACGCCGACCAGATCGTTTTCGAAGGATTTTCTCCGAAAATTGGCTGAAGCGTCCGTCAGCGCAAAGATATTCTCTTCCGCACGCGAAATTCCGGCTGCGGTCTGGAATGGTCTCGTTCCCCATACCGACGGCGTGGTCGACAATCCGTTCCTTGACCACGCTTTCTTTCTGGCGCTCGAACAGTCCGGCTGCGCCAGTGCCGAAACGGGCTGGCTGCCCCGGCACGTGCTTGTTGAAAACGAGGGGCAGCCGGTCGGGCTGATGCCGCTTTACCTCAAGTCGCATTCGCAGGGTGAATACGTCTTCGACTGGGGCTGGGCCGACGCCTTCGAACGGGCCGGCGGACGCTATTACCCGAAACTGCAGGCCTCCGTACCCTTTACCCCGGTCCCGGCGCCGAAACTCAACGCCGAAACGCCCGCGCTCAAAAGCGCCCTGCTCGGCGTTGCCGAAACGCTGTGCACCCGGATCGGCGCATCCTCCGTGCATGCCACCTTCGTGACGGAGACGGAAGAGTCCCTGGCGCGCGAAGCCGGCTGGCTCATCCGGCACGACACGCAATATCACTGGCACAACAGGGACTATCCGTCCTTCGAGACCTTCCTCGACAGCCTCGCCTCACGCAAACGCAAGGCGATCCGTCGCGAACGGCGCGAGGCGCTCAGCGAGGGCTTGCGGATCGACTGGATCACCGGCACAGATCTGACCGAGGCGCATTGGGACGCGTTCTATGCCTTCTACAGGGATACCGGCGACCGCAAATGGGGTCAGCCCTATCTCAACCGCACATTCTTCTCGCTTCTGTCTACCGCCATGGCCGACCGCATCGTGCTGATCTTCGCCTTTGACGGGCAAACGCCGATCGCCGGTGCGCTCAATCTCATCGGCAAGGACACGCTATACGGGCGCAATTGGGGCACGCTGCGCGACGTGCCGTTCCTTCATTTCGAGGTCTGCTATTATCAGGCCATCGATTTCGCGATTTGCCACGGGCTCAAGACGGTGGAGGCCGGCGCGCAGGGTGAGCACAAGCTCACGCGCGGCTACGAACCGGTGATTACCCGCTCACTCCACTGGATCGCGCATGCGGGCCTGAGACGCGCCGTTTCCGAATATCTGGAGGACGAACGCGCGGCAATCGACAAGAGCCAGGATGCGCTCAACCGCTATACGCCGTTCCGGCGCGGCAAACGTCCGGACGAGAACGATTGACACCCGCAAGGGTTGGTGCCAGCAAAAGTACAATCTTCATAGGGAGTTCCAGTATGACCAGTTTCGATCCCGACAACGTCTTCGCCAAGATCATCAAGGGCGAAATCCCGAGCCACAAGGTCTATGAGGACGACGTGGTCTACGCCATGATGGACATCATGCCCCAGTCGGACGGGCACATGCTGGTGCTGCCCAAGAAGGGCTCGCGCAACCTGTTCGACGCCGATCCGGAGGTTCTGGCCGAGACGATGAAGCGGGTGCAAAAGCTCGCCGTCGCCGTCAAGAAGGCCATGAATGCCGATGGCATCCGCATCGCCCAGTTCAACGAGGAGCCGGCCGGACAAACGGTCTTTCACCTCCACGTCCACATCATCCCGGTCTATGAAGGCGTGCCTGTGAAACGCCATGTCGAGGGCGAAGAGGCCGACCACGCCAAGCTGGCGGACCTGGCGAAAAAGATCGCAGCGGCGATTTAAAGCGTTTCAACACCTGCTTGAAGCGCTTTAATCTCGTCACGAGACGCTTTGGGCTTGGTTCGCAAATGATGCAAAATCCGAATGGAAAAGGCCGGCAACATGCCGGCCTTTTTTATTGCTCTCTCAAGCGCGTCCTTGCCCATATAGCGCGCGCAAACGGAATACGACGCGGTTTACACGCAAACCACGCTACTCTTCCGACTCGGTCTCCTTGGAGACTTTACGACGCGTCCGCGGCTTGGCGGGGGTTTTGCCGGCGGTCTTGCCGGTCGCCTTGGTCGCACTTCTGCCGATCGCCTTGCGCGCTTTGGGGCCGGTGATGGCCTTGGGACGAGCCGGTGTCGGCGGCACCGCAACGAGTTCGAGGCGGGCCTCGTCGCCCTCCCCGATCACGGCAACGGTCACCGCACCGCCCTTCTGCAACTGGCCGAACAGAACCTCTTCGGCGAGCGGTTTTTTGACGTATTCCTGGATGACCCGGCTCAGCGGCCGTGCGCCCATGCGTTCGTCATAACCACGCGTCGCCAGCCAGTCCGCGGCTTCCGGCGTCAGCGAGATGGTGATGTTGCGCTCGGCGAGCTGACCTTCGAGCTGAAGGACGAACTTTTCGACGACGCGGCGCACCACTTCGGCCGGCAACGGCGCAAAGGAAATGACCGCATCGAGCCGGTTGCGGAATTCCGGCGAGAACATTCGGTTGATGGCCTCCTCGTCGTCACCGCTTTCGCGCTTGCGCCCGAAACCGATCGGCGCCTTCTGCAGCTCCATCGCGCCGACATTGGACGTCATGATCAAAATGACATTGCGGAAATCGACCGACTTGCCGTTGTGGTCGGTCAGCTTGCCGTGATCCATGATCTGCAACAGGATGTTGAACAGGTCCGGATGGGCCTTCTCGACCTCGTCGAGCAGGACAACGCAATGCGGATTCTGGTCGACGCCATCGGTCAAAAGACCACCCTGGTCGAAACCCACATAGCCGGGAGGCGCGCCGATCAGCCGGGAAACGGTGTGCCGCTCCATATATTCGGACATGTCGAAACGCAAAAGCTCGACGCCCATGGTGTCGGCCAGCTGCTTGGCGACCTCGGTCTTGCCGACGCCGGTCGGACCGGTAAACAGGTATGAGCCAATCGGCTTTTCCGGCTCCCGCAAACCGGCGCGGGCCAGCTTGATCGAGGACGAAAGCGCGTCAATGGCGGCGTCCTGACCAAACACCACCCGCTTGAGGTTGGTTTCGAGATTGGCCAGAAGCTCGCTGTCGGACTTCGACACGGTCTTGGGCGGGATGCGGGCCATCGAGGCGATGGTCGTTTCGATCTCGGCCACGTCGATGATCTTCTTGCGGTCTGCTTCGAGCAGAAGCATCTGCGAGGCGCCGGTCTCGTCGATGACGTCGATCGCCTTGTCCGGCAGTTTCCTGTCGTTGATGTAGCGCGAACTCAGTTCGACGGCGGCGGTCAGCGCCTCGTCGGTATATTTGAGCTTGTGATACTCCTCGAAATAGGGCTTCAGCCCCCTGAGGATGGCGATCGCGTCAGAGACGGACGGCTCGTTGATGTCGATCTTCTGGAACCGCCGGACCAGGGCCCGGTCCTTTTCGAAGAACTGGCGGTATTCCTTGTAGGTGGTCGAACCGATGCAGCGGATGGTTCCCGAGGCGAGCGCCGGCTTCAAAAGGTTCGAGGCATCGAGCGCGCCGCCGGAGGTGGCGCCGGCGCCGATGACGGTGTGGATCTCGTCGATGAACAACACGGCGTTTTCGTGCTTTTCGAGTTCCTTCATCACGGCCTTGAGCCGTTCCTCGAAATCGCCGCGATAGCGCGTGCCGGCCAGCAGCGCCCCCATGTCGAGCGCGTAGACCACGGTTTGTTTCAACACCTCGGGCACGTCGCCTTCGGTGATCTTGCGGGCCAGCCCCTCGGCAATGGCTGTCTTGCCGACACCGGCATCCCCCACATAGATCGGGTTGTTCTTCGAGCGTCGGCACAGGACCTGAATCGTACGCCTGAGTTCGGCGTCGCGGCCGATCAGCGGATCGATCTTGCCGGCCTTGGCCTTGTCGTTGAGGTTGACGCAATAATCCTCGAGCGCCGAACTGCGTTGCGCGCCGCGCTCGCCTTCCGGCCCTTCCGGCCCTTCCGGTCCGGAATCGGCGCCGCGGATCGGACGTTCCTCGCGCGCACCCGATTTGGAAATGCCGTGCGAGATGAAATTGACCGCGTCGAGCCGCGTCATGTCCTGCTGTTCGAGAAAATAGGCGGCATGGCTTTCGCGTTCGGCGAAGATGGCCACCAGCACATTGGCGCCGGTCACTTCTTCGCGACCGGAAGACTGGACGTGGATAACCGCGCGCTGGATGACGCGCTGGAAGGCGGCCGTAGGACGGGCGTCCTGACCGTTGGGCACCACCAGGGAATCGAGTTCCTCGTCGATGAACTCCTCCAGATCGGCTTTGAGCGCTTCGATATCGACGTCGCACCCGGTCAGCACCGCGATGGTGTCGCGGTCGTCGGTCAGAGCCAGAAGCAGGTGTTCGAGAGTCGCAAATTCGTGACCGCGTTCACGGGCCAGATTCATGGCGGAATGCAGTGCTTTCTCGAGACCTCGGGAGAATGAGGGCATGTAGGGATTCCTATTGCTTTTCCATAACGCATTGCAGTGGATGCTGATGTTTGCGTGCAGCATCCATCACCAGAGTCACCTTGGTTTCGGCCACTTCGTAGGGGTAAACCCCGCATTCCCCGACGCCGTGGTTGTGGACATGCATCATGATGCGGATGGCATCTTCCTGATTGCGGTTGAACACGCCCTGCAGGATGGCGACCACGAACTCCATCGGCGTGTAGTCGTCATTGAGCAGCAGAACGCGATAAAGGCTCGGACGCTTGACCTTCGTACGCGTCTTGGTCGCGAGCCCGGCGTCGAAGCCCTCGTCGTCGCCCGACGTGTCCTTCTTGTCCCCTCCTAAACGCATGCCAGACTGCCCCGCATGCGCGTCGAGGAGAGAAAAAGCACTTGATTCAGTCATGTTTTCATTCCGGCAGGTCGCCATTCAGTCCTTCCTGTCGCCTGCAGCCGACGCGAAACCGCCGGCGGACTCATTATGTAGACAAATTGTGGCCGCTGTTAAGGGGCTGACGTCCGTGAATTTCGCACGCACCGAACCGTGCGGAAATCGTAGCGATTTTTTCTCGTATTTTACGCAATCGTAACGCCCGCGACGGCACCATGCCCGGGTGAGTTCGAGGATCGGTCGCTGCGAGGAGAACCGGTTCTTCAATATGTAAGCGTACGGGCGCCTGCCGCCCGAGAGTTAAGTTGGAGTATCGGGTGCGCAACCCTTGTGTGTTCGACCATCCGCAGAGGCTGAGCTGGCGCTTGGTTCTGCTGGTTATCCTCGTTCTGCTCACCCTGGGCATCTCCATCGATTCAGGCTACGCCGCCTCGGCGACGCGCGCCTATGCCGGCATCGTGGTCGATGCAAAAACCGGCAAGACCCTTTACCAGAGCGCCGCCGACGCGCCTCGCTATCCCGCCTCCGTCACCAAGGTCATGACGCTTTATATCCTGTTTGAGGAGTTGGAGGCGGGTCGTTTGAAACTCAACTCCCGTCTGACCGTCTCCAAGCATGCAGCGGCGGCCGTACCGACCAAGCTCGGTCTCAAGGCCGGATCGACCATCCGGGTGGAAGATGCCATCAAGGCGCTCGTAACCCTCAGCGCCAACGATATGGCCCGGACGATCGCCGAGGCCATTTCCGGCACCGAAAGCCAATTCGCCCAGCGCATGACCAAGACGGCGCGGGCGCTCGGTATGAGCCGTACCACCTACAAGAACGCTTCCGGCCTTCCCGATCGCGGCCAGGTGACCACGGTGCGCGACCAGGCCCGGTTGGGCATCGCCATCTACGAGCACTTTCCCGACTATTACGAATTCTTCCAGACCCGGGTGTTCAAATATAACGGCCGGCGCTACGGCAACCACAACCAGCTTCTCGGCTCGGTGCCCGGCGTCGACGGCATCAAGACCGGCTATATTCGGGCGGCGGGATACAATCTGCTGACCGCCGCGCGCAAGGATGGCCGCCATATCGTCGTGGCCGGGTTCGGGTTCGACACCGGAGCGTCGCGCAATGCCAAGGTGACCTCGCTGGTCAAGAAGTACCTGCCCAAGGCCCGTTCGGGCACCTATCTGGCCACGGCCCAGATTCCGCGTCCGTCCTCATCGTCCGGCGGTGCCACGCGCGTCGCTTCGGCCCAGCCGGCCCCCCTGCCCGATTTCCGTCGCATCATCGGCACGGCTCCGGCCGGCGCCGTTCTCAGCCAGAATGCCCCCATTCCCCAGCCGCTGACGCCGCCTGTTGCCGTCGCATCGCGCGCTGTCGCCATTCCGCCCACGCCCGTCGCCGCGGCGACCATGGTGGCGACATCAAGCGATGCGCCCAAGCCGGCCGAGGCACGGCCCTTCGAAGTCATCGGCGCCTGGATGGGCACCACCTTCCGTCTCGATACCCATACCGGAACGCCGATCGTTCCTCCGGCGCCGATCAACACGCTCAGGCCGCCCGTCGCGGTCGGGAGCGCCGTCAACAACACCATCGACCTTCTGACCAGCGGCAGCATCGACACCAAGACCGCCGAGGCCGGGGCCGACGATTTCGGCTGGGTGGTTCAGATCGGCGCGGCGCCGAGCGAGGCCGGGGCAGAATCCCTGCTCGCCGACGCCGCCAAGACTGGCATGATCAGCGACTTCCGGCGCTATGTTCAGCGCATCGAACGCAACGGACAGATCTTCTATCGCGCCCGCATCACCGGCTTCACCACGGGCGAAGCGGCACGGGCAACCTGCGAAGATCTCAAGAAAATCAACATGAGCTGTTTGGCCATACAGGGATAGGTGTTCGCAAACCCGGCGGGGACCAACCAAGACAACGCATTTGTACGGAGTAGCGTAATGAGTACCACAGACGCGCTTGAAGAACTGGCCGCAATAGCCGGCAAGTCTACCCTGGCCGCCGCATTCGATGCGGCGCGACGCCGGGTCGTTAACGAATCCGATTTTGGACTTGAGTCGCGTCCGCTGCAAAGGCGTGCCAGCGATCTGCTCGGTGCCGTCCTCGCCCTGTCGGCCCGAACGCGGCGGGTCGTTCAGCCCAGAGTCGAAATCGATCTCGACGTGTTCACACCCTTTGGTCGCCGCGCGATTGCCCTGCAATTGCGGCGCCCGAACTGAAGGGCGCCGGCGCCGTAAACGGTGCCGTTCTCACCCCACGGACGTTGCCCCGATCACGCGGAAACGTGTTCGAAAAGACTGGTCGGCGTTGCCGAGGCGACCAGCCATTCGCGTCGGGCGCGGGCACGTTCCGAAATCGGCAGGTTCAGGGCATGCACAAGCTGCCTGTATTCCTGTTGCGCCCCTTCATGCGACGTGGTCGGCGCGCCGCCGAGCTGTTCCTCGTCCAGTTCGTCGAAGACCGTCAGACCAAGCGGGAAAAGCGAGCGGAAGACCACCCTTTCCGCGATACCGTCAGCCACGCGGCACCCGAGCCGCAACGCGATCTGATCGAGCCCCGACTGTACCAAGCGCATGTTGCGCGAGGACAGCATTGAGATGCGGTTCCTGACCAGCACCCAGTCGATGGTGCGACCGTCGATATCGAGCCGCTCCTTGCGGGCGCGCTGCACCAGCCGGGCATAATGGCTGAGTTCGCGCGGCTCGCCGCTGACCGGATCGACATGCGCCAGAACATCGATGTCGATCAGACTGTCGTTGAGCGGCGTGATCAGCGTGTCGGCCAGCGAATGCGCCAGACGCGTCAGATTGGTGTCGAAACCGGGTGTGTCGATGACGATGTAATCGGCCGTGGTCTCGACATCCATGATGGCCTGTCGGAACAGGTCGAATTCGACCCGGTTGTTTTCACGCTGCGAATCGCCGCGCGTCAGCGGCAGGTGATAATGGGTGGTGTGCGGGATCTTGAGCCCCCGCGCCTGCGCCCAGTTCCTGCGGTTGACCACATATTGCGTAAAGGTCTGCTGCCGGCTGTCGACGTCGATCGACGCGACCCGGTAGCCTTCGTAAAGGAGATGGATGGCGAGATGGAAGGCTGTGGTCGACTTGCCAGAACCACCCTTCTCGTTTCCAAGGACAATCACATGCGCGTTCATACTGGTCGTCCCCAATGCGGCCGCCTGAATGGCTGAAATCGAACACTACACCTCAACGCCCGGCGCCCCTCGGGCCGACAATGCTGTGCCTTTTCATGTTACAAAATGGCACGCACCGTCGCTACGCACTTTTGGTCTGATGGTTTCCGCCGACCGGCGATACGCGCCTAAGGTCTTCCAATGCGGAACGATTCGCCATCCGACGTCATCACTAAGAGCATGCTTTTTTGATTAAAAAAGACTGAACGAAGTGTACGCGTCATCCCGGGCTCTCACAAGAGTCCGAGACGGGCAAGATCCGCAAGAAGTGTTTCCGTGCCGCTGTCCACTTCGGACTCGAGATCGGGCGGCGCATCCTCCGGCTTGAGATAGCGCCACCCCTGGAAGGGCCGACAGGGACGCGGAAGGGTGCGGATAACGCCCGGTTCCATGAGAATGAGGCAGGCGGGCGTGCCATCTTCACGGACACTCGCTTCGAAACCGGCAATCTTCTGACGGCCACGGATTTCGCCGCCGATCACCCAGTAGAGCGACCCCTTGCCGGCAATTTCCTCGGCACGGAGCGGCGTCGACCGCGTCCTGTGGAAATTCAGCCCATCCGGTCGCCCGAGACCGCGCGCACGCCGTTCGGCACGCCAGGATTCGAGATCCTCGACCGATTCGCAGCCGACACAGAGCTTAATCAGGTGAATCATCGTTTTTCGGCCTTCGCGGGGGAGCATGCGTTCCGGACAGGGGTGCCCCGGAAAGACAAAGGGGCGCCGCTTGGGCGCCCCTCATCAATTCTCGGTCAATCCTGGGCTACATGCCCGCGACCAGTGAAACTGCAAATCCGAGCGCGACGAGGGATACGAACGTCCAACTCGCGGCGCGCCAACACACGGCCTTAGCCTGGTTGCGCATGCGAACTCCTCAGTCTGTTGCCTCACGCGACCGGTCTGGCCTTTGCTGGGCATATCCCGTTCGCGCAAGGATTCATTAACCAAGAGCGCAGCGAAACTCAAGCACCGAATGATGGCGAAGCGCCGCAGGGGGACGCTTTTTTCGAACTGCGGTTAAAACAGGTGGAACCAGAGTGACGCGAGACCCAAAAAGGCAAAGAAACCAATGACATCCGTGACAGTTGTCACGAATGCGCTCGACGCGACGGCCGGATCGATCTTCAGTCGTTCGAGGGTGATCGGTATCAGGATACCGGCAATGCCCGCCGCAATCAGGTTAACGATCATGGCAATACCGATCACGAATCCCAATTGCAGGCTTTCGAACCACAGGGCGGCGACCACGCCCATGACCACGGCGAAGACTATGCCGTTCAAGAGCCCGACCAGCGCTTCGCGGCCGATGAGTCGCGCCATGTTGAAATGGTCGAGTTCCCGGCTGGCGATGGCCCGAACCGTCACGGTCATGGTCTGGGTTCCGGCATTGCCGCCCATCGAGGCGACGATCGGCATCAGTACGGCCAGGGCCACCATCTTGGAAATCGGCACGTCGAACACGGAAATGACCGAAGAGGCGAGAATCGCCGTGACGAGATTGACGAAGAGCCACGTCAAACGGGATTTGACGATGTCGAAGACCGAGTCGGAAATCTCTTCGTCGCCGACACCGGCCAGAGCGCGGAAGTCCTCGTCGGCTTCCTGCTGGATGATGTCGACGATGTCGTCGACGGTCAGCACGCCGACCATGCGGCCCGATTCGTCGACAACGGCGACCTCGACGAGGTCGTAGCGGTCGAACACGCGCGCCGCCTGCTCCTGATCCTCGGTGGCCTCGACCTCGATCACGTTGGTATTCATGATCTTTTCGATCTTGGCCGACCGCTTGACCCTCAAAATCCTGTCGAGCGGCACCATGCCGAGCAGGTTGTAGCTCGGATCGACCACATAGATCTGGAAGAACTCCTCGGGCAGGTCTTCCTCGGCGCGCATGTAGTCGATCGTCTGCCCCACCGACCAGAACGGCGGAATGGCGATGAAATCCGTCTGCATGCGCCGGCCGGCGGACTCCTCGGGGAAATCGAGGGAGCGCTTGAGGGACAGGCGCTCGAAGGCCGGCATGCGCGCGAGGATTTCCTCGCGGTCCGGTTCGTCGAGGTCTTCCAGAATGAAGACGGCATCGTCGCTGTCCAGTTCCGCCACGCCGCGGGCAATGGCAGCATTGGGCAGGAACTCCATCAGTTCCAGACGGATGTTGTCGTCGACCTCGGTCAGCGTTTCGTAATCGAAACTGTCGCCGAGCAAGGTGACGAGCTTCAACCGTTCATCGCTGCCGATCGCTTCGAGCACGTCGCCGAGATCGGCGGTGTGCAACGGCGCCACGAGCGCACGTACGTCGTGTTCGTCATGGGCTTCGATGAGGGTTTCGAGATGGTCGAGCCAACCGGCGTCGAGGTGGCCATCATCGTCGCGCAGGAACAGCTCTCCGGCCCCGCCCGTCCCTGCACTCCCGATTTCGTTGACATCGGTCATTTCAGTTCCCCGCTTGGCTCGGGCCGGACGCTTTTGGCGTATGTAGCGCGTGTCATGGCATGAAACCAGAGGCGCCCAAAGGCCGCACAAGGTTTTTTTGAGTTTTTCTAAGGGTTCCGGGCGGATTGCGTCGCCCGTTCATGCCATCGGACCTAACGAAAACGAAACCGCGTCAAGAAAGACGATTTATGCGCTTGAGCGGACGATGATGATTTGCTACACGCTAGGCCGCTTCGCCACAGGGCGAGTTTTCACATGACGTGCGGTCGTGGCGGAATTGGTAGACGCGCAGCGTTGAGGTCGCTGTGGGGTAACTCCCGTGGAAGTTCGAGTCTTCTCGACCGCACCATCACAACCAGGTTCTCCTGGAAATCCCAAGAGATTTGAGACGTCATGAGTTTGTAGGTGCCCAGCCACTGCAAATGCGCGCACCTCGTGACAAGACCTCGATAGCCCCCGATGGCGTTGCATCAGCCCGCGCATCCGAGGATCAAACCACGCCGGCTCAACTGCGCATCCTTAAAACCAGCGGCAGCTCAATCACCAAGGATTAGCAGGTGGACCCCGTCGAGTTTGGCCAGGGCGCTCTCGATGGTCTGTTCGCGGTGCGCGACGTGCAGTTTCTGGACGAGGTTGGTTGTTCTGGTGAACAGGACCTTGTAGCCGTAGTCGATGGAATGCTCACGCGAGGTTTCTGCCTTGCGTGCAAAGTGACAGCGAGATTGGCGCTTCGGTGATTTTACTATGAATTGCAGCGTATTGGTTCTGGTGGGCGCGTATAATGGTGAGACTTACCTAAAGGAACAATTGGAATCAATACTGAATAACAGCGTCAACAATATTGATGTTGTTTTATCTGATGACGGATCAACTGATAATACCGTTTCAATTTCCAAACACTTTTCAGAACACTGGGAAAAAGGGGACTTCGCAATCGTCGAGGGCCCCCAAAAAGGCTTTGCCGCAAACTTCTTGCACCTGATCGTGAACTACGGACAGGAGCATGAATACGTCGCATTCTCGGACCAGGACGACATTTGGGATCCTGACAAGCTGGAAGTCGCCATCGAATGGTTACGGCAGTTTTCTGACCGCCCGGCGCTCTATTGCAGCCGAACGCGCTATGTTGACGAGCAGGGGCAGTTTCTGCGGCTCTCCCCGCTCTTTAGCAAGCCGCCGGATATAAGAAACGCGCTCGTTCAGAGTATCGCCGGCGGAAATACGATGGTGATGAACCGGCCTGCCGCTCAATTATTGGCGAAGGCCTGTCAGAACGAACCAGTCGTAACCCACGATTGGTGGGCCTATCTGGTCATCGTCGCCTGCGGCGGCATCGTTCACTACGATCCCGTTCCGCATATCGGCTATCGCCAGCATGCCTCGAACCTTTTTGGGGCGAACGACACCACTCAGGCCCGGCTCAAGCGTGTCATCGAGCTGTTTCACGGTCGTTTCGCTGGCTGGACCGACGCCAATCTTGCCGGTCTTCTGGCGATCGAGACGTTATTGACCGACGAGTCGCGCGAACTCGTTCATCTCGTTGAGACGATGCGGTCGGCAAAGTTCCCGAAGCGGATAGTGTTGTTTGCCCGTTCCGGTCTTTATCGACAGACGGTTCTGGGGACGTTGGGACTGGTCGTTGCAGTGACGTGTGGGCTGTTTTAAGGTTTGTCGCAATGAGGCCGTTGCGTTGGGTGCCTCTGGTTAGGCAGCCCCGGAACCTGGATTGTGTGAGGCATATCTTATGAAAGGCATTATCCTTGCCGGCGGCAGTGGCACTCGTCTTTTTCCCATGACCACAGCAGTTTCCAAACAGATCCTGCCGATCTACGACAAGCCGATGATCTATTACCCGCTGAGTGTCTTGATGCTGGCGGGCCTGCGCGACATTCTCATCATCTCAACCCCGCACGACCTGCCCCTGTTCCGCAGACTTCTGGGCGACGGATCGGATTTCGGCGTCGCGCTGAGTTATGCCGAACAAGCCGCGCCGAACGGCCTTGCCGAGGCGTTTCTCATCGGCGAGCGCTTTATCGATGGCGGCGCCTGCGCCCTGATCCTTGGCGACAACATTTTTTACGGCGCCGGCCTGTCCACCCTTTGTCAGCAGGCTGTCGACAGACCAACGGGGGCGACGATCTTCGCCTATGCGGTCAGCAATCCCGAAAGCTACGGCGTCGTCCAGTTCGATGCCGGCTCGGGCGTCGCCATCGACATTGAGGAAAAACCGCAAGCTCCGAAATCGACCTGGGCGGTGACCGGGCTCTATTTTTACGACCGCGACGTCGTCGAAATCGCCAAATCCATCCGCCCATCGGCGCGCGGCGAACTGGAAATCACCGATGTCAACCGCGTCTATCTCAAACGCGGCGACCTGACCGTCGCCCGCATGGGGCGCGGCTATACCTGGCTCGACACCGGCACGCCCGATGGGCTGCATGACGCCTCCTCTTTCGTCCGCACCATCGCCCACCGACAAGGAATCAAGGTCGCCTGTCCCGAGGAAGTCGGGCTTGAAAGCGGCTGGCTGACGCCGCAGCAGGTGTTGGCCCGCGCCGAAGCGCTCGGCAAGGGCGATTACGCCAATTACCTCCGCCGCCGTGCCAGAGAGGCGCCGTGATGCCCGTTTTTCGCAGACTGCCACTCGATGGCGTCATCGAGGTCATACCGGACCGCTTCGCAGACGACAGGGGCTTTTTCTCCGAGACTTTTCGCGCTGATCTGTGGGCGGCAAACGGCATAGATGCCGTTTTCGTCCAGGACAACCATTCCCTGTCGCTGTCCGTCGGCGTGCTGCGTGGCCTGCACTACCAGCAGCCGCCCTTTGCCCAGGCCAAGCTTGTCAGGGTGACACGCGGTGTCGTGTTCGATGTCGCCGTCGATCTGAGGCGCGGCTCCCCAAACTTCGGGCACTGGGTCAACGTCGAGCTTAGCGCCGAAAAGGGCAACCAGCTCTACCTGCCCGTCGGCTTTGCCCACGGCTTCCTGACGCTCGCGCCTGAGACCGAGTTCCAGTACAAGGTTTCAGCCTATTATTCGAAGGATCACGATCGGACAATCCGTTTCGACGATCCGGATATCGGTATTATATGGCCGGAGACCGAGGCGGGATTTATCCTTTCCGAAAAGGACAGCAAGGCGCCTTTACTTCGTAACACCGATACCGGCTTCACCTACTGAACGGACGGCACCAGCCGAGGGAACATGAGATATCTGATTACGGGCGGAGCGGGTTTCATCGGTTCAGCGGTCTGCCGTCGGTTGGCGCGCAGCCCCGGCAACCGTGTCGTTTGCCTCGACAAGTTGACCTATGCCGGCAATGTGGATTCGCTCCGGGAGATCGCCGAAAGCAAGAATTTCCGTTTCGTCAAAGGCGACATCCTCGACGAAGCCCTGGTCCGCGATCTGCTCGCCAGCGAACAAATCGACGTCTTGATGCACCTTGCCGCCGAAAGCCATGTCGACCGCTCGATCGACGGACCGGAAGTGTTCATCGAAACCAATCTGGTCGGCACCTTCCGCCTGTTGAAGGCGGCTCTGGCCTATTGGGAGGGTCTTTCCGGCGAAAGGCGCGAACATTTCCGCTTCCAGCATATCTCGACCGACGAAGTGTTCGGCGACTTGCCTCTGGATGCGGGCATCTTCACCGAACAGAGCCCCTACGATCCATCCTCGCCCTATTCGGCGTCCAAGGCTGGTTCGGATCATCTGGTGCGCGCCTGGCACCGCACCTATGGTCTACCGGTCGTTCTCAGCAATTGCTCAAACAATTACGGCCCTTACCACTTCCCGGAAAAGCTCATTCCGCTCGTCATCCTCAACGCCATCGAGGAAAAACCGCTGCCCGTCTACGGCAAGGGCGAGAACGTCCGCGACTGGCTTTTCGTCGACGACCACGCCGCCGCCCTCGAACGCGTGTCGACCCATGGCCGGGTCGGGCAGAGCTACAATGTCGGCGGCCGCGCCGAAAGGCGCAATATCGACGTCGTGCGCACCATTTGCGACATCCTCGACGACCGACGCCCGCTCGTGTCGAGGAAAAAATACGCCGATCTCATCGAAATGGTCTCGGATCGTCCGGGCCACGACCGGCGCTATGCCATCGATCCCACAAAGATCGAAACCGAACTTGGCTGGCAGCCCGTCCACAGTTTCGAATCCGGGATTGCGGCGACCATCGACTGGTATCTCGCCAATGAATGGTGGTGGCGCCCCTTGCGCGAGCGCCGCTATGGCGGTGAGCGTCTAGGCAGGACTGGGGCATGATGCGTGTTCTCATAACCGGCGGAACCGACGGTCAGCTCGTCAGCACCTTTCTTGATCGGGCGGCGAGGCGTTCCGACATCGATCCGGTCGCCCTCGGACCGCCGCAGCTCGATCTTGCCGATGTCGACAGCATCGCTGCGGCCATCGCGGCGCACCGGCCCGATCTTGTCGTCAACGCCGCCGCCTATACGGCGGTCGACAAGGCCGAAGACGAACCCGATCTGGCTTTTGCCGTCAATGCCACGGGCGCTGGCGCCGTGGCAGCGGCTGCTGCCGACCTCGGCGTGCCGATCGTCCAGATATCGACCGACTACGTCTTTGACGGGCAGGCAAATCATCCCTATCGCGAAGGCGATGCGGTCAACCCGCTTGGGGTCTATGGTCGTTCGAAACTGGCCGGCGAAAGATTGGCCGCCGCCGCCAATCCCCGCCATGTGATTGTGAGGACTGCCTGGGTGTTCAGCCACCACGGCCACAATTTCCTCAAGACCATGCTGCGGCTGGCCGAATCCCGCGACGAGATCGATGTTGTCGCCGACCAGATCGGCAATCCGACCTCGACACGAACCATCGCCGACGGAATTCTGACCATTGCCGACCGGCTTGGTGGCGATCCTGAGTTTGGGGACTGGGGCGTTTACCACCTCACCGGCGACGGCGAAACGAGCTGGGCAGGATTCGCCGCCGAAATCTTTCGGTGTTCTCGTGCGCGCGGCGGTCCGAGCGCCGGGGTGCGACCGATTTCCACCGCTGATTATCCGACGAAAGCACGACGTCCGGCCAACTCTCGACTCGACAGCGCTCGTTTCTCGGCCGTTTTCGGTTACACGCCATCCGGATGGCAGGAGGAAGTAAGCGCCGCTCTCGATCTCCTGCAACCGAGCGGTGCGCGATGACGGCCCGCGTCATGGAAACACCTTTTGATTGCATGACCGGCGCACCGGAGGCGAGACCGCCCCGGCCATCCGATTGTCGAGACGTCTTCGGCGTCCACATACATAAATACAGAATTGATAACCAACATGAGTTCGAACGAACCACCAGAACAGTCTTTGCAGCGTACGTGTATCATGGTTCTCGGCATGCACCGTTCGGGAACCAGCGCCGTAGCGCGTATCCTCAATCTTCTCGGCGCAGCGCTGCCGAAAAACATCATGGGCGCCAATCTTGGCAATGATTCAGGCCATTGGGAGCCGAAGAAGCTCGTCGATTTCCATGACCAGATACTCGCCGAATTCGGCAGTGACTGGAGTGACTGGCAGAGCTTCGACCTTACTCGTATTCCCTATGCGCGGCGTCAAGCGCTGGCAGCCGAGATCGTCGCGCTCCTCAATGCGGAATATGCCGACGCGCAGTTGATGCTCGTAAAAGATCCGCGTCTTTGCCGTTTTGCGCCGTTTTTTATCGAGACGCTGGCGAACGAGACTATCGAGACGTGCGTTATTCTCCCCATCCGCAACCCTCTCGAAGTAACGGCTTCCCTTATGCAGAGGGACGGCATGCTGCAAGCCGACGCCGCCCTGCTGTGGCTGCGCCATATTCTCGATGCCGAGGCGACAACGCGAAAGCTTCCCCGTGCTTTTGTAACCTATGCCGGCCTGCTCGCCGACTGGAAGCAGTCGGTCCGACGCGTGACCGAATGCCTCGCGATCGACTGGCCCAATTCCATCGAGGACATCGACGACCAGGTGACGAATTATCTTTCATCGGCACACCGACATCACGCACACTCTGCGATCGATATCATCCAGGACCCGATGATGCGCGGCTGGATCGCCGACGCCTATGATGCGTTACTGGAACTGGTGTCCAATCCCGCCTCGAAGACGGCCATGGTCGATCTCGATCGCATCCGTAGCGAATTCGACCGTGCAACGCCGATCATACACCATCATTCAAGCCAGGTACGTCGCCGAGGCGAGCAAAAGATCGAGATGCTGGCCACACAACTCGCCGAACGCGATGAACGGCTTAAGGACAATGCCGCCAAGCTGTCTTTGATAACGCACCAGCTCGCCGAGGCCGAGACGGAGATCCATGACATGAAGACATCCGTCAGCTGGAAACTGACCGCGCCGCTGCGCGGCCTGATACAAGGTGTCGCGCATATCGCCCGCGCGGCCTACCTGGCCCTGCCGTTCGACACGGGCACGAAAGTGCGCCATCACCAGTTCCTGCTGCGCCATTTTCCGCGTCTTTTGCGCGACTCTGGAGGAACGATTCCCGATCCGTCTCAACTTCCGGCGGAGCATTTGCCGCCTCATATCAACAAGGATGAGTGACGGAGATTTTGCCGCCGATCAGATTTTCCCGTAGCCAGATCGATCCCTGCCAACACCCCCATCACCGTTCGAGACAATCGTCGGCGATGTCTTTGCAGAACAACTCGGCTGAAGTGCTGGAAATGGTCCGTAATAGCGTCTTCATCAAGAACGAGAAGAACCTCGGTTCTATAGGCTCCAGCAGCGCCGGCGCGACGGCGGCCGGAGAAGAGCACATCCACATTCTCGACAATTGTGCGCGACAGAAAGGAGGCTTCAGCCCTCCCGCCTGATCTTTTCGCTCACTTCGATGCTCAACTGACCGTCATCGACCTTGACCTCACCCAGCGCCACCAGCTTCTTGTTGGCATAGATGCGCAAGGGGTCGTGTTCGGTGGTATCGAGTTCGATAACGGCACCACGTCCCATGCGCAACAGATGATGAATGGGCATCACCGCAGCGCCGAGTTCAATGCTGATATCGACTTCGATCTGGTCGAGTGTGTTCATGGTTCCTATCTTGTCGTCAGACTCGCTAAGGTCAACACTGCCATGACAGACGCTTCTCTCCATAAGGTTAGCGAAAGGTTAACGCGTGACGGCGAACCGGGGCAGATTACATGTAAACGCCTGTGGCGCGCCGATGACGCGGCCATTACATGGCAGGTTTTCGACGGATTGAGTCCTTATCCCGAAACCCTTGCGGCCATGAAGGCCCGCGCAGCCGACATCGCCACGGACACGGCGCCCGAAGCGGTTTTTCTTGTCGAACACGCCCCGCTCTACACGGCCGGCACATCGGCCGATCCGGCCGATCTCATCGACGCCAACCGTTTTCCGGTCCATGAAGCCGGCCGCGGCGGACAATATACCTATCACGGACCGGGTCAGCGCGTGCTCTACGCCATGCTGGATCTTGGCGTGCGTGGGCGCGACATCCGCTGTTTCGCCACCAATCTCGAACAGGTCGTGATCGATACGCTCGCCGAATTCGACATCAGGGGCGAGCGACGCGAGGGCCGTGTCGGCGTCTGGATCCGGCGCCCGGAACGCGGGCCCGATGCCGAGGACAAGATCGCGGCCATTGGCGTTCGCGTGTCCCGATGGGTGAGCTACCATGGTCTGTCGCTCAACGTTTCGCCCGATCTCAGCCATTATGCCGGCATCGTGCCCTGCGGCATCCGTGATCACGGTGTGACGAGTCTTGAGGATCTGGACCGGAACGTTTCGATGAAAGATGTCGATATCGCGCTCAAAAAGGCCTTTTCTTCCCGTTTCGGCCCTCTCGAAACGGTTTCATCATCGCCGTTCAATCGCCCTTAACCGGATTTGCCAGAATCTGATAGTCTTTGAAAAGTTCCAATGGAGGGGTCGACATGACGCTCGATGAGTTCGGCAAATTCTTCAAACGCTCGCTGTTTCTCAGCCTCGATCGCATCAATGGTCCGAGCCTTGTACGCGTCGTTTATCTTCTCGGACTTGCCAGTGCCGTCATATGGGGCCTCGATCACTTTTTCGCCAGCTTCCGCACCGGACTTGGCGATGGGCTGTGGGGTCTGGTCGAAATCGCGGTATTCGGCCTGTTCGGGCTGACGGTCCTTCGCATGGTCTGTGAGGCGCTGATCGTTTATTTCGAGGCCAACAAGGACGCGATGACGACCGCCAGCCGCGCAGAAACCCCGGCCAGCCTGATTGACGAGGTGCGCGACGCCATCGAGCAACTCGGCGAGGAAGACAAACTCGACAAGCCCGTGGCCGGAATCGTGGCGGAAAAGCCCGAAAAACCAGCCAAGCCCGCTGCCGCCAAGCCGCCGGCCACGACCAAGCCCGCCAAGCCGCCGGCAAAGAGCGCCGCCGCTCCGGCCCGCCGGACACCGCGCACTGCCAAGCGCAGCCCCAAGCCGAAAGGCGGCACCAACGAAGGCTGAAAACTCGGGCGCACGACGTACGCCGCGTTGACCTTTGCGGGAAACAGGTTAAGACAACGCCTTCCCCGCATCGAGGAGAGCCCGGCATGGCGCAGGCGCCTAAAATCGGATTGGTCAGTCTTGGCTGCCCCAAGGCATTGGTCGACAGCGAACGCATCCTGACCACCTTGAAGGCCCAGGGCTACTCGTTCTCGCCGGATTACAGCGGCGCCGACGTAGTGATCGTCAACACCTGCGGCTTTCTCGACAGCGCCAAAGCCGAGAGCCTGGAAGCCATCGGCGAGGCGCTCAATGAAAACGGCAAGGTCATCGTCACCGGCTGTCTGGGGACCGAGGAAGCGCTGATTCGCCAGACCCATCCGGGCGTTCTCGCCGTCACCGGCCCGCAGCAATACGAAGCTGTGGTCGAGGCGGTGCACGAGGTTTTGCCGCCCGTGCATGATCCCAAAATCGATTTGGTGCCGCCGCAGGGCCTCAGGCTGACGCCGCGCCATTATGCCTATCTCAAGATTTCCGAAGGCTGCCACAACCGCTGCACCTTCTGTATCATCCCCTCCATTCGCGGCGATCTGGTTTCGCGGCCCGTGGCGTCGGTCCTTTACGAGGCCGAGCGGCTGGTCACGGCCGGCACCAAGGAGATCCTCGTCATCTCGCAGGACACCAGCGCTTATGGCGTCGATCTCAAATACGCTCCTTCGAAGTTCCACGGGCGCGACGTTCCGGCGCGCTTTTTCGAACTGGCGAAGGAACTCGGGGACATGGATGCCTGGGTGCGGCTGCACTACGTCTACCCCTATCCCCATGTCGATTCCGTCATCGATCTGATGGCGGACGGCAAAGTGCTGCCCTATCTCGATATTCCCTTCCAGCACGCCGCGCCGTCGGTCCTTAGGGCCATGAGGCGTCCGGCTAATCAGGAAAAGACGCTCGAACGCATCAAGTCCTGGCGCAAGACCTGCCCCGACCTCGCCATCCGCTCAACCTTCATTGTCGGCTTTCCGGGCGAGACGGAAGAAGATTTCAATATGCTGCTCGACTGGATCGAGGAGGCCGAGATCGATCGGGTCGGCTGTTTCGAGTTCGAGCCGGTCAAGGGCGCCAGGGCCAACGAGTTGCCCGGCGTCGTGCCGGACGACGTGAAGACCGAGCGCTGGGAACGGCTGATGGAAGTGGCGCGCGACGTCAGCGCCGAACGCCTGGAAACGCGGATCGGGCGGGAAATCGAAGTGCTGATCGACGAAGTGCGGCCGGACGATCGCGTCGCCATCGGCCGTTCGCAATGGGATGCGCCGGAGATCGACGGTACGGTGATTATTTCCGAGGCGGAAAATGTCGCGCCGGGCGACAGGATCACGGTGCTGGTGACCGAGTCCGACGAATACGACTTATATGCCCATCCGGTGACACCGGACGATGTCGACCGCGAGGACTCATGACCTCGGCGCTGCATCCATCCTTTGCCGTTCGCGTCGGCGACAGGGTTCTCGAACTCGGCCCCGACCCCGTGGTCATGGGCATTCTCAATGCCACACCGGACAGTTTCTCTGACGGCGGCCGACATATCGCGCCAGCGGCGGCGCTCGCAACGGCGCGCCAGATGCTCGCAGATGGCGCCGGCATTCTCGATATCGGCGGGGAGAGCACGCGACCGGGCGGCGATCCCGTCTCGGTACAGACCGAACTCGACCGGGTGATGCCGGTTCTCGACGCACTTGCCGAAGCGCGGCTCGGAGCGCTCGTTTCCATCGACACGCGCCACGCCACCGTCGCCGACCAGGCGCTGCAGGCCGGCGCTCATATGATCAACGACGTCGAAGGACTGCAGGCCGAGCCGGAAATGGCCGAGATCGCCGCCGCCTATGATGCGCCGGTCATCGCCATGCACTGGGACCGCGAACGCGACACGGCCAAAGACGTCATGGACGAGATGAAACGGTTTTTCGACGTGACGCTCGACATCGCCGCCAGGGCCGGTATCGGCCGCGAAAAACTGATCCTCGATCCCGGTTTCGGTTTCGCCAAATCGCTGGCCGACAATTACGAAATCATGCGCCGCCTCGGGGAACTGGCGACCTACGGCCTGCCGATTCTCAGCGGCACTTCGCGCAAACGCATGATCGGCAACCTCCTCGACGTACCAACACACGAGCGCCTCGCCGGTACGATCGCGACCTCGGTTCTGGCTTATGAACGAGGCGCACACATTTTCAGGGTCCATGACGTCAGGCCCAATCGCGACGCACTCCGTGTCGCGGCCGCCTGTCTTTACGGCCCGCCATCCGAAAAGGTCTGAGCATGGACATCCAGGATCGCATCATCCTCAAGGACCTCGCCTTTTATGGCTATCACGGCGTCATGTTGGAGGAGAACAAGCTCGGTCAGCGCTTCCGCATCGACATCGAATGCGGGCTCGACCTCAACCGGGCCGGCCGGACCGACATCGTCGAGGCAACGGTTTCCTATGCCGATATTTACGAATTGGTGAAGGAAGCGACCGAGGAGACACGCTATAAGCTGATCGAGGCGCTGGCGCAGCACATTATCGACCGCCTGTTCGCCCGCTTCGCCGCCTTTGAATGGATCCGCATCCGCATTCGCAAGCCGGATGCGCCCGTCCCGGCCGTTTCGGGCGAATTCGCCGTGGAACTCTTCCGACAAAGGCCTGATGGCGAATGAAACGGCGCGCCTGGCTCGGGTTTGGCGCCAATATCGGCGCCCCCGCCGCTCAGATCAAGGAAGCCCTAAAACGGCTCGATGCCTGTGATGATATCGCCGTCGTCACTCAATCGCACATGATCGTCACCCGGGCATGGGGCAAGACCGATCAACCCGATTTCACCAATATGGTGGCCGAAATCGAGACCGGCCTGACGCCCACGGCGCTGCTCGATACCTGTCTGGGCATCGAAAAGGAGATGGGACGGGAACGCAGGGAACGCTGGGGCCCGCGCCTCATCGATATCGACATCATTGCCTATGAGAAACTGATCATCCGCTCCGACCGCCTCATTCTGCCCCACCCCCACGCGCATGGTCGCGACTTCGTTCTCCGCCCCTTGCGCGAAATCGCGCCGGAAATGGCGAACTGGCTGGTCGCTCAGGCCGAGGCGGGGACGGGATAGCAGAAAAGCCCGCCAAGTCCCCTCCGTCATTCCCGTGCAAACGGGAATGTAGACTGGCCTGTCCGTTCAACAACCATGCCTTGCGAGGCGTTTTCTCAGGTGCTGCGGCCGCAATAGAGTCGTCCCGTGACTCGATCACGGGACCCACTCGCTTTTCCGCTTGTGCCAGCGTGGACGGGCATAACGCTGGGGGAGCCCTTTGGATAAATAGACTGGCCTGTCCGTTCAACAACCATGCCTTGCGAGGCGTTTTCTCAGGTGCTGCGGCCGCAATAGAGTCGTCCCGTGACTCGATCACGGGACCCACTCGCTTTTCCGCTTGCGGCAGCGTGGATTGGATTCCGGCCTGCGCCGGACTGACACCGAGAAGAAAGCCGATGCCTCGCCCTCATCTTGAGCCTGTCGAAAGATGAGCCCCTACCCCGCCGCCTTTACCAGCGCCAGCACGGCCATGCCGGCGTCGAAATCGCGGCGATGTTTGGCAAGACGCTTTTCCGCTTCGGAATCGGCGCCCCAGAGCCGCATGTTATGGTGTTCGTCGACATGGGCGGCCTGCCAGGCGGTTTCGGGATCGATCAGCCCCTCGTTGAGCGCGATGGCAAGAAGGCCGGACCCCGTTATACCGGTGATGAGAGCCAGGGCGGCGGCGGCGAAAAGCGTGGTCGTTTCGAGCGAGCGTGTCAGGGCATCGAGACTCGACAAAGGTTGGGCGACATGGGCAATGCCGCGCGTCGTTTCGAAACGGATGGCGAAATGCCGGGCCAGATCCGTCAGAACCGGGTCCCATAGCCGTTCCTGTTCGGCGTTGAGTTCGGCCGGGCTTTCGGCGCGGTAATAAAGCAGGTCCGTGCCCGCATATTTGATCACCTCGGCCCGAAGACCGGCAATTGAGCTGTCGCCGCCCTCGACGGCGGCGTTGATCAACCTGACGACCGGCATGGTTTCGGGATCGATCTCGGCACCCTGCGCGTTCCACTCGGCAGCCATGATCTCGGCTATGCCGGCATGCGGCACGCGAACGGGCACCTTGCCCGGCGTTCGCGTCGGATGGCCGTCGAGAAGAACCGTATGAGCGCCGTCTTCGAGCGGACCGACCGAGGCGGTTCGATAAAAGCGCTTGGGCAGCTTGCGCTTCATCGCCTTCTGGGCGCGGCCATAACCGTCGTCACGATGATCGAAGGCTTCCTCGATGAGGTTAGGCATCGGCCTGTCTCAGTACCAGGGAATTGATGGCCGCATCGAGATTGCCGACATTCACCACGAGGGCATGCGCGCCGGCCTGACGCAGGACCTGCGGGCGATGATAGCCCCAGGTTACCCCGAGGGCAAAACAGCCGGCATTGCGGGCCATTTCCATGTCGTAGGACGTGTCCCCGACCATGACGGTGTGATCCGGGGCAACGCCAGCCACGTTCATGGCGGTCACCAGCATTTCCGGATCCGGCTTGCTGGGATGGTTGTCGGCGGTCTCGAGGGTAACGAACCGGTCGCGAATGCCATGCATATCCAGAACGTGTTCCAGCCCTGCACGGCTCTTTCCGGTCGCGATGGCCATGAGGGTGCCATCATGGGCGTAAAGCGTGTCCAGCATGGCGTGAACGCCGGCAAACAGCGGTTGGTTACCCTGCCGAAGCGCGCTTTGGTGATAGATGCGTCGATAGGCGGTAACGAGCCGCTCGCGCGCGGGACCGGCAAGACCGCTCAGCCGTTCCATTGCCGTTTCGAGCGACAGGCCAATGATCGAGCGTGCGTCCTGATCGCTCGGCGGCGACAGGTTCTCCGCAACAAAGGCATCGCGGATCACATTGGTGATGAAGGCGCCGGAATCGATCAGCGTTCCATCGAGGTCGAATACAATAAGGCGCATTACTCGTCTTCCGGGTCTGAATTTTGAACGTCGTAGCGGGCGGCATCGAAACCGAGCGCGTCGAAGGTTTGAACCATGTGCGGGGGCAGTGGTGCGGAAATGTCGAGCCGCTTGCCGCCGGGCAAGGGCAAAGCGAGCCGGCGGGCGTGCAGATGCAGGCCGCTGCCGAACGCATCCGGCTTTTCGAAGCCTTCGAGGTCGAAATAGCGTGGATCGTCGATGATCGGGGTGCCGAGCAGGTTCATGTGCACGCGCAATTGATGGGTGCGCCCGGTCACCGGCTTGAGGGAAACCCAGGCGAACTTGTCGCCCGCCTGATCGGTAACCGAGAAATACGAAACCGAATGCTGGGCGCCATCGTCGCCATGCTCGGCAACGACCATCTGTTCGCCGTCGCGCGTCGGCTGCTTGACGAGAAAGCACGAGGCCCTGCCCTGGCGCGGCGACGGGACGCCGGCCGTCACGGCCCAATAGATCTTGCGGGCGGAACGCGAGCGAAAGACCTCGCCGAAATGCGAGGCGGCGGAACGCGTCTTGGCGACCAGCAGGCACCCGGAGGTGTCGCGGTCGAGCCGATGCACCAGACGCGGCGCTTCGCCGTGCTTGTCAGGAAGGCTTTTCAGCATGCCGTCGAGATGACGCTTGGTGCCGCTGCCGCCCTGCACGGCCAGCCCGTGCGGCTTGTTGAAGACGTAAACGTCGCCGTCTTCGTAAAGGATACGTTCCCTAAGGAACGCGGCGTCGGCCGGATTGATGTGTGGCCCGGCGGCCGGCTTTTCGATCGTCTCGATGGGTGGCACGCGGATTTCCTGGCCGGCTTCGAGACGCGTATTGGTGTGTGCCCGCGCCTTGTCGACACGAACCTGACCGGTCCGGATGATCTTTTGCAGCCGCCCGAAGGGCAGATCGGGGAAATGCACCGAGAACCAGCGATCGAGCCGCATCCCGTTTTCGGTTTCGGCAACGACAAGTGTCTGAACACCGCTCAAAATACGCTCCTTGCGAACCACAGACCGATGAACAGGGCCAGCACCCCCACGATCAGCGAGGCGATGGCATAAAACGACGCGGTGACCAGTTGGCCGCGTTCGACCAGAGTGACGACGTCGAGGGAAAACGAGGAAAAGGTGGTGAACCCGCCGAGCACGCCCACGGCGACGAACAGCCTCAGTTCCGTCTGAAAGCCGGGCGTGGTCCGGGCCAGAAACCCGATCAGCAACCCCATGATCAGCGAGCCTATGATGTTGACCCCGAAGGTGCCGAGCGGAAACGGTCCGGAATGGAAACGTCCGACGAACAGGCCGAAGCCGTAACGCAGCATGGCACCGGTCGCACCGCCCAGACCAACCAAGAGATATGCCTGCATGTCGTTTCTTTCCGCAACGGTCCCAGCCGTTCGTCTTCGCGGGTGTTCTATGGCCTTTCGGACCCGCAAGAGTCCAGAGCCATGGGGCGTTATGACGGCATCAAAACACCTGGCCCTCATTCCTTATGGTCGCGGCGGTCGGTGCGGAAAACCGGATTTTGCTTTTCGCCCGCCGCTCCAGACCCGCACGCTTTCATTCGCGGCTTAGCCTGATCTTTTGCCAGTAGTCGAGCCGTTTTCTGACCTCGCGCTCGAAACCGCGTTCGACCGGATGATAGAACTGGCGGCGCCCGAGAGCCTCGGGGAAGTAATTCTGCCCGGAAAAGCCTTCCGGCGTGTCGTGATCGTAGACGTAGCCGGCGCCATAGCCTTCCGCGCCCATCAGCTTGGTCGGAGCGTTGAGAATGGTCATGGGCGGCATGGGAGAGCCGGAAGACTTGGCCAGGCTCGTGGCGGCCTTGAAGGCGGTGTAGACGGCATTCGATTTCGGCGCGGTGGCGAGATAGACGGTGGCCTGGGCCAGGGCCAGTTCGCCCTCGGGCGTACCGAGCATGTCATAGGCGTCGCGGGCAGCGATGGCCTGGGGCAGCGCCAGCGGGTCGGCCATGCCGATATCCTCGACCGCCATGCGGATGAGTCGCCGCGCGATGAACATCGGATCCTCGCCGGCAACGAACATGCGTGCGAGATAATAAAGCGCCGCGTCGGGGTCGGAGCCGCGTACCGTCTTGTGCAGGGCCGAAATGAGGTTGTAGTGCCCGTCCTGGGCCTTGTCATAGACCGGGGCGCGCCGCTGCACGAGCTGTTGCAGCGCTTCTTGATCGAGCACCTGTTCGCCGGTCGCGGCGGCGTAGACCTCTTCCATCAGCCCGAGCATCGCCCGCCCGTCGCCATCGGCGAACCCGATCAGCGTCGCGCGCGCCGCCTGATCGAGCGGCAGGGGCGCGCCGATCAGCCCTTCCGCGCGGCAGGCCAGCGCCTCGAGCGCGTCCGGATCGAGCGCGGTGAACCGCAAAACCTGCGACCGGCTCAAAAGAGCGGCGTTCAGCTCGAAACTGGGGTTTTCCGTGGTGGCGCCGACGAGAACCAGCGTGCCGTCTTCCATGACCGGCAGGAAGCTGTCCTGTTGCGCCCGGTTGAAGCGGTGGATTTCGTCGACGAACAGCAAGGTCTTGCGGCCGGCCCTAAGCGAGTCGCGGGCACGCTCGAAAACCTTCTTGAGGTCGGCGACGCCGGAAAAGACCGCCGAGATCTGCTCGAACCGGTAGCCGGTGGCGTCGGCCAGAAGCCGCGCCACCGTGGTTTTGCCGGTGCCGGGCGGCCCCCACAGGATCAGGGAACCCAGACGGCCGGATTTGAGCATGCGCGTCAGCGAGCCTTCCGGCCCCAGCAGGTGTTCCTGGCCGATGACGTCGCTTAGGGTTCGGGGGCGCAGCCGATCCGCCAGCGGCCGTCCGGGATCGTCCGGTTCCGCTGGCCGGGTGTCTTCGGCACTGCCCCCAAACAAGTCGCTCATCAGCCGCCGATATAGGCCCTGTTCACCTTGCCGTCGCGCTGGAAGACGATCTGCCAGCTCCGGCTGTTCTGCGCGGCGAAACGGGCGAAATCGTCCTTGGTCTTGATGTCGTTTCCGTTGAGCGACAGGATGATATCGCCCACCCTGAAACCAACCGAAGCGGCACGCGAACCGTTGGCGATCTCGACCACCACCACGCCCTTGGTGTCGTAGGCCAGGTTGTACTCTTCGGCAAGCGCCGGGGTGAATTCCTGGGCGGTGATGCCACCGAAAACAGTGTTGGCGGTGATGGTCGTCCGCAAGTCTGGATTGTCGGCCGACGACGGCTTGAGCGGCAGATCGATCGAAAGCCTGGCGCCATTACGCACCACCGTCAGCCGTGCGGTGCCGCCGACCTCCTTGGTCGCCAGACGGAAATCGAAGGCCTTGGGATCGTCGACCTGCTGTCCGTCGATATCGACGATGACATCGCCCGTCTTGAGCCCGGATTCGGCCGCCGGCCCGCCCTCGGCCAGATCGGTCACTAGCGCCCCGCGCGGCACGTCGAGTTTCAAATTCCTGGCGAGATCGGCATCGAGTTCCTGCAAATGGGCGCCGAACCAGGGATGGATCACCTCGCTCTTGCCGGCCTCGGCGGCATTGGCCACCAATATTGCCATATCGACCGGAATGGCGAAACCGATGCCGATCGATCCGCCGGTCGAGGACGACGAAAAGATCGCCGAATTGATCCCGACCAGACGCCCCTGCATGTCGACGAGCGCACCGCCGGAATTGCCCGGATTGATGGCCGCGTCGGTCTGGATGAAGAAGGAATAGTCGGACACCTCCACCCCGGTCCGCGCCAGCGCCGAAACGATGCCGCTGGTCACCGTCTGGCCGACGCCGAACGGATTGCCGATGGCCAGAACCAGATCGCCGACTTCGAGCTGGTCGGAATCGGAGAATTCGACCGTGGGCAGGTCATGGGCCGTTTTGTCGGTGATCCTTAGGGCAGCAAGATCGGTCTTGTTGTCATCGAGCACGATCTCGACCGGGTATTCGTGTCCATCCGCCAGGGTGACGCGAATGTCGGTGGCGCCGTGCACCACATGCGAATTGGTCAGGATCAGCCCGGATTTGTCGATGATGACGCCCGAGCCGAGCGATTGCGAGGTCCGCGGCCGCGAACGGAACAGAGGCGAGTTTCCGCCGAAGAAGCGCTGGAAGAACGGATCATTGGCAAAAGGCGATGTCGTCTCCTGGGTCACGGTCGTCGCATAGACGTTGACCACGGCCGGGGCGACCGTCTTGACGATCGGGGCAAAGCTCAACTGCACCTGATCGTTCTCGGTCGGCACCACCCGCGCGACCTTGCCCGTCTGGGCCACGGCAATGACCGGCGCCGGTTCGGGCGCGGTTACGGGTTCGCTTGTCGGGGCGACAACGACCGGCACCGCTGCAGCATGTTTCGGCAGCACGACACCGAGGGTCAACAGTGAAGCCGCACCCGCGGACAGGAAGGCGACGGTCGCGACCGTCATGAACCAGGTTCGAGACGTCATAAGAGAATCCTCAGCTTTTCGCCCCCAAAAGGCGCCGGGACGCGGCAAAACGGGAGCCTGAATTCTCCACGCCACAAAGGCGCGGCAAAATTATGGTTCACGTTGCAATCGCAAGGCATATTTGACGTTGCGGGACGGATCATATGCCTGTAAGTGCGCGCGCTATTCTCCGAAAATTCTCAGGGGGTTCATCCGATGAAACTGCCCGCCTTTCCGCGTTACCCGCATACCAGATCCCTGATCGCGGCCGAAGCACCGGATTATCCGGCCTTCCTGTTTTCGGAAGGCGAGTTAAGGCGGTGCGCTGCCGAATTCCAGGATGGATTCGACGGTCTGGTGACCTATGCGGTCAAGGCCAACCCTTCGGAACATGTCGTGGCAATTCTCGCCGATGCGGGACTTTCGGCCTTTGATGTCGCCTCACCCGACGAAATGGCCCTCGTTCACCGCCTCGCCCCGCAGGCGGCACTGCATTACAACAACCCCATCAAATCGCGACGCGAGATTGCCACGGCTTTTGGGACCTATGGCGTCAAATCCTTCGCCATCGACAATCTCGATCAGCTCGACCAGCTCGCCGCAATTGTTCCCCCCTCTCCCGATATCGAGGTGACGGTCCGCTTCAAGGCCGGCAGAACGCGCAAGGCCTTCGATTTCGGCACCAAATTCGGCGTTCTGGAAGCCGGCGCCATCGATATCGCCGGTGAAGTCGTCCGACGAGGCTATACGCCGAGCCTATGTTTCCATGTCGGTTCGCAATGCGAGGAAGTGGCGGCCTATGACCGCCACATCGCCGCCGCCGGCCGCATCGCAAAAGGCGCCGGCATCACCCTCAAGCGCCTCAATATCGGCGGTGGATTCCCCGCCCCCTACCCATCGAGCGGCGCCCCGGACATGGGTGCCTATTTCGAAAGAGTGCGCAAGGCGGTGACCAGGACCTTCGGCAGTTCCCGGCCCGAAATGATCGTCGAACCCGGACGGTCGATGGTCACCTCCTCGACATCGCTGCTCTTACGCGTCAAGCATCAGCGCAACGGGCGCTCGGTCTATCTCAACGACGGCGCCTATGGGGCACTGATGGAAGTCAAGTTCATGCCCATCCTGCCACCGACCCGCGTATGGCGTGGCGATGAGATCGTTACGGGCGACACGGCGCAATTCACCGTCTGGGGCCCGACCTGCGACAGCTACGACGTGCTGCCGCAACTGTTCGACTTCCCCGCCGATATCGGCGAGGACGACTGGGTGGAATTCGGCCTTCTCGGCGCTTATTCCCAGGCCTCGACAACGGCGTTCAACGGCTTCAACACGCGGCTGCAATATTACGTCGACGACGTTCTCAAATAGCCATGTCTCTGTTCGTTCCCGCGATCGAGACCCTTGGGCGGCGCATCGTCATTTTCGGCCCGTCCAATGCCGGTAAATCGACGCTGGCGGCAGCGCTCGGACACCGGCTCGGCATTCCGGTCGTTCACCTCGATCTGTTGCGTCACCTGCCCGACACCAACTGGCAACAACGGCCGGACGCGGAATTCAACGCGCTCCATGATGCGGCAATCATCGCGCCGGAATGGGTGATGGAAGGCAATTACTCCGAGCTTATCCCGCCTCGGCTGGCCCGCGCGACAGGCGTGATCGCGCTCGACGAGCATCTTTTTGTTCGCTACCGCCGTTATTTCCGGCGCACCCTGTTCGAGAATGGCAAGCGGACGGGAGGGCTTGAGGGCAATCGGGATTCCGTCAAGTGGAACATGATCCACTGGCTCTGGCATACCCGCAATTCGGCGAAAAAGTACAACCGGCTGGCCCGTGAGAGCGGCCTGCCCTTCGTGCTTTGCAGCAACGGGCGCGAACTTGACGCGCTTTATTCGAACTGGAGCCTGCGCCGTCCCGCCGGAGCGTTCTAGGTGTTCAGTCCCGGCATTTGATGGAGTGGATCGAGAATGAATCGATCCGGCTCTGAAGTCCAGCGTTTGCAGATGAACTCGTATGGGGTGAGGCCTTTGAGGGCCTTAAGGCGACGGCCAAAGTTATAGGCGTTGATGAAGTCCTGAAGGTGCCGGCGCAACTGGTCGTGACTGTCGTAATGGAAGCGCTTGACGGTCGCCTCCTTGATGGTTCGGTTCATGCGCTCGACCTGGCCGTTGGTCCATGGGTGGTTCGGTTTGGTCAACCGATGCTCGATGCCGTTGTCGATGCAGACGCGATCAAACATGTGGATGCGCAGTCGCGCCGTGGGGCCATTCCTGCGGGAGGGCAGATCGCAGAACTGGGTACCGTTGTCGGTGAGCACGGTGTGGATCTGGTAGGGCACGGCCTCGATCAGGGCCTTCAGGAAGGCGGCGGCAGCGTGCACCGTTGCGCTTGTCTCAAGGCGGGCAAAGGCAAACTTCGAGGTGCGGTCGATGGCAACGAAGAGCTGGAGTTTACCCTCGGCTGTCTGGACCTGGGCAATATCGACATGGAAGTAGCCGATCGGATAACGCTTGAACTTCTTCTTGGGCTTTTTGTCGCCCTCTACTTCCGGCAACCGGGATATCCCGTGCCGTTGCAGGCAGCGGTGCAGTGAAGACCGCGTTAGGTGTGGGATCGTCGGTTGCAGGGCGTAGAGGCAGTCGTCCAATGGCAGCAAAGTGTGCTTGCGAAAGGCGACGATGACGGCCTCCTCCTCGAGAGACAGCACCGTCGAGTGCGGCACTTTCGGCCCCGTCGGCAGATCGACGGTCGAGGTCCGCCTCTTCCACTTGGCGACCGTTTTCTGGTTGATCCCATAGCGCCTAGCCAGCGCTCTCAGGCTCTCTTGACTATTTTGTATCGCTCGACGGACCGCCTCTGTCGTCGTGGCGCTGCCGTGTAGAACCTGTCCCATAGCGCATCCCTCCATGCCGAAGAAAACAATGCTCCATCAAAACTCGGGATCAAACACCTAGAGCCTTTCACTGTTTCGCGGAAACGGTGAAAGACTCCATGTTCTTGTTTTATCGCATTTCCGAACGGTGAACCGGTGTCCACTTCACCTGGAAATGCTCTGAGCCGGCGGAAAAAGTCCATGACAAAACGGCCGCACCTCGAGGGTACGGCCGTTTGAATATCTTTGGAAAAAAAGCGAAGCCTTATGCGGCCGCTTCTTCTTCCTCATGCACGAACTCGGCGGTCGGGCCGGAATCGGTGCCCTTGGCTTCCGGATCGCGGTCGACGAATTCGATGACAGCGACGGCGGCATTGTCGCCGTAGCGGAAGCCGGCCTTCATGATGCGGGTGTAGCCGCCCATGCGCTCGGCATAGCGCGGCCCGATGATTTCGAACAGCTTCTTGACCATGGCTTCGTCGCGGACCTGCGCCACGGCCTGACGGCGGGCATGAAGATCGCCGCGCTTGGCGAGGGTGACGAGCTTTTCGACCACCGGCCTCAGATCCTTGGCCTTGGGCAGTGTCGTGACGATCTGCTCATGCTTGATGAGAGCGGCGGACATGTTGGCGAACATCGCCTTGCGATGGCTGGCGGTCCGGCTGAATTTGCGACCTGCTTTGCGGTGACGCATCGTTGTCTCCTTGAAACTTGTCTCTCGCCCGGATCAGTAATGATCTTCGAAACGCTTGGCGAGGTCGTCGATGTTTTCGGGCGGCCAGTTGGCCACGTCCATTCCCAGGTGCAGACCCATCTGGGCCAGCACTTCCTTGATCTCGTTCAAAGACTTGCGCCCGAAGTTCGGAGTCCTGAGCATCTCCGCCTCGGTCTTCTGGATGAGATCGCCGATATAGACGATGTTGTCGTTCTTGAGGCAGTTGGCCGAACGCACCGAAAGCTCAAGTTCGTCGACCTTCTTGAGCAATGCCGGATTGATGCCGATCTCGGGCACCTGATCCTGCGTGGCTTCCTTCTGCGGTTCCTCGAAATTGACGAACACCGAGAGCTGGTCCTGCAGGATCCGGGCGGCATAGGCCACGGCATCCTCGGGGGTCAGCCCGCCATTGGTTTCGACCTGCAGCGTCAGCTTGTCATAATCGAGCACCTGACCTTCGCGGGTCGGTTCGACCTTGTAGCTGACGCGCTTGACCGGCGAAAACAGCGAATCGACCGGAATGAAGCCGATCGGCGCATCTTCGGGACGGTTGCGGTCGGCCGGGACATAGCCCTTGCCGGTATCCACCGTGAATTCAATGTGCAACTGCGCCCCATCGTCGAGGTGGCACAGCACCAGATCCGGATTGAGGATCTCGATGTCACCGGAAACCTTGATGTCACCTGCAACGACGGCGCCCGGCCCCTGACGGGAAAGCGTCAGACGTTTGGGACCGTCGCCCTCCATCCTGAGCGCGATTTCCTTGACGTTGAGCACCAGATCCGTCACGTCCTCGCGGACGCCGGGAATGGACGAGAATTCATGCAGAACACCGTCGATCTGCATGGCGGTGACAGCCGCCCCCTGCAGGGACGACAACAGAACGCGACGAAGGGCGTTGCCAAGGGTCAAGCCGTAACCGCGTTCCAGCGGTTCTGCGACAATCGAGGCGACGTGTGCGTTGCTGCCGGTGACGAATTCCAGTTTGGTCGGCCTTATCAGTTCCTGCCAGTTCTTCTGGATCATTCGTTCAACATCCTTTCAAATAGTGCAGCCTGTTAAGGCTGGTGCCGCATTGACCTCACTCCGGCGAGTGGCCGGCCCGGAGTCCCCAGCCTGATCAGACGCGCCGACGCTTGCGCGGGCGGCAGCCATTGTGGGGGATAGAGGTCACGTCGCGGATGCTGGTAACGCTGAAACCGGCAGCCTGAAGGGCGCGAAGAGCGGACTCACGACCCGAACCCGGACCGCGCACTTCGACTTCGAGGGTCTTCATGCCGTGTTCCTGGGCCTTGCGGGCCGCATCTTCGGCGGCAACCTGCGCGGCATAGGGGGTCGATTTGCGAGACCCCTTGAAACCCATGGTCCCGGCGGAGGACCACGAAATCGTGTTGCCCTGAACGTCGGTAATGGTGATCATGGTGTTGTTGAAAGAGGCGTTCACGTGAGCAACGCCCGAGGTGATGTTTTTGCGCTCACGACGGCGTACGCGCGTGGTATCTGCTTTTGCCATTAACTTTTCCTATCGATCTCATCGCCACCGACGCGCCCAAATGGCTCGATGGCTCCACCGGAAGAAGGTGAATGGTGAATGGCGAAATCGTGAAATGAAGGTCACTCCATTCACTACTTCACCATCGACCACTTCACCATCTCTATTTCTTCTTGCCCGCGATGGGCTTGGCCGGACCCTTGCGGGTACGTGCATTGGTATGGGTACGCTGTCCGCGCACCGGCAGGCCGCGGCGATGCCGCAACCCGCGATAGTTGCCCAAATCCATCAGGCGCTTGATGTTCATCGCCACATTGCGGCGAAGATCGCCTTCCACGACATAGTCGCGGTCGATGGTTTCGCGGATTTGGATCACTTCCGCGTCGGTCAGTTCATTGACCCGGCGTTCCACCGGAATACCGACCTTTTCGCAGATCTCGGTGGCGAACGTGTCGCCGATTCCGTGAATATACTGCAGCGCGATGACGACGCGCTTATTGGTCGGAATGTTGACGCCAGCAATACGTGCCACGCCCGCTCTCCTTAATTTCTCCGCACCGGAAATTGCCTCCGGTACACAAACACAAGGGACCGGTTCCGGACCCCCAACTTCTTCACGGGAACCGAATCCAGTCCATGTAATCCTTGAGACTGGGGGTTCCTAATGATTTGCCAACCAGAAGTCAACAGGTGGCAATGGCAGTGCCTCTGGCCTTCTTAGCCGAGGATCTTGGCAATTCCTGCCGTCACCTCTTCGATCGAGCCCATGCCGTCGACGGTTTTCAGCGTCTTTTTGGCGAAGTAGTAGCCGGTCAGAGGCGCGGTTTTCTTGTAGTACTCGCGCAGTCGTTCCTCGAAAACCTCGGGCGTATCGTCCTTGCGCACCGGCTGGCCGGCAGCTGCCGCTTCCTTGGCACGATTGACGATGCGACCGACAAGAGCACGATCGTCGACAACGAGTTCGACCACGGCATCGAGCTTGAGATTGCGTGCCGCCAGCATGTCTTCCACGGCATCGGCCTGCTGAAGCGTGCGCGGATAGCCGTCGAGGATAAAGCCGTTGGCACAGTCAGGCTGGTCGATACGTTCGGCGACGATGGCATTGACGATCTCGTCCGAAACGAGTTCGCCCGCCTCCATGACCACCTTGGCCTTGAGCCCGATCGGGGTACCGGCAGCAACGGCGCCGCGAAGCATGTCGCCGGTCGAAAGCTGCACAATGGAATAGCGCTCCGTGATCATCTTGGCCTGGGTGCCCTTGCCGGCGCCCGGCGGCCCAAGAAGTATAAGTCTCATCGTCTTACTCCCCCAGGTCGGTTGGTTCCGCGCCCACGACCGAGGCGCGAGGTTTTCACCAGCCCCTCATATTGCTGCGCGATCAGGTGGCTTTGAACTTGGCTGATGAAATCGAGCGTCACCGTCACGATGATAAGCAGTGAGGTGCCGCCGATGAACTGACTGACATTAAGCCCGCTGACCAGCATTTCCGGGATCAACGCCACGACCATCAGGTAAAGGGCGCCGATGGTGGTGATGCGCGTCAGGACGTAGTCGATATGGGCAGCGGTCCGCTCACCCGGACGAATGCCCGGAATGAAGCCGCCCGAACGCTTGAGGTTGTCGGCCGTCTCGGTCGGGTTGAACACGATCGAGGTATAAAAATACGAGAAGAAGATGATGAACACGGCATAGAGCGTCAGATAGAGCGGCTGGCCGCGGCCGAGCAGCGCCGTGGTGACCTGCAGCCATTGCGGCGCTGATCCTTGGGCGGCGAAAGAGGCGATCGTCGCCGGCAACAGCAACAGCGAAGACCCGAAGATCACCGGAATGACGCCCGACGTGTTGAGCTTCAAAGGCAGGTGCGAGGTATCGCCCTGGAACATCTTGTTGCCGACCTGGCGCTTCGGATACTGGATCAGAAGACGCCGCTGGGCACGTTCGAAGAAGACGATGACGCCGATGACCACCACCGAAAGCACCAGCAGCCCGACGGCGGCCAGGGTCGGCAAGGCGCCGGTCCGGCTCAGTTCCAGGGTCTGGGCGATGGTGCCCGGCAGATTGGCGACGATACCGGCGAAGATGATCAGCGAAATGCCGTTGCCGACACCACGGGACGTGATCTGCTCGCCGAGCCACATCAGGAACATCGTACCGCCGACCAAGGTGATGACCGTCGACAGTTCGAAGAACCAGCCGGGATTGAGCACAACGCCCTGGCTCGATTCCAGGCCCTTGGCGATGCCATAGGCCTGGATGGAGCAGAACGCGACCGCCAGATAGCGGGTGTACTGGTTCATCTTGCGCCGGCCGGACTCGCCTTCCTTCTTGAGGGCTTCGAGTTTCGGCGACGCCGTGGTGAGCACCTGGATGACGATGGAGGCCGTGATGTAGGGAATGAGGTTCAGCGCGAAGATGGCCATGCGCTTGACGGCACCGCCAGCGAAGACGTTGAACATGCCCGCAATGCCCTGCTGCGCCTGTTCAAAGGTCGATGCATAGGCCTGCGGGTCGATGCCCGGAACCGGGATATAGGTGCCAAGCCGATAGACAAGCAGCGCGCCCAGGGTAAACCACAGGCGCTGCTGAAGGGCTTTTGCCTTGCCGAAGGTCGAAAAGCTGAGATTGCGTGCGAGCTGTTCGGCTGCCGAAGCCATGAAGATCCCCTTGCGTCGGGTCGGGTGATGCGCCGTTACTCGGCGGTGACGTCCTTGGCGACTTCGGTCATATCGACCTTTCCGCCCGCAGCTTCAATAGCCGCAACCGCGCCCTTTGAGGCGTGAGCGACCTTGAAGGTCACTTTCTGGGCCGAGAAGGCGCTGCCGGCGATCAGCCGGACACCGTCCTTGACCCGCCGGATCACACCGGCCTTGACCAGTGCTTCCGCATCGACGACACCGCGCGCATCGAGCTTGCCGGCATCGATGGCCTGCTGGATACGATCGAGACGCACGGCATTGAAGGACGCAGCAAACGGATTGTTGAAGCCGCGCTTCGGCATGCGCATGTGCAAGGGCATCTGGCCGCCCTCGAAGCCGTTGATGGCGACACCCGTACGCGAGGTCTGGCCCTTGACGCCACGACCGCCGGTCTTGCCCTTGCCGGATCCGATACCGCGACCGACGCGGATTCGGGGTTTGTTGGCGCCGGGATTGTCCCTTAAAGAGTTCAAACGCATTTTAGGAGGCCCTTACTGGCTTTCCCCGCGCGCAAGAAAGCTGCGCGGATTGAGATTGCTACTTGCCCTCGTCGACGATGCGAACGAGATGATCCACCTTGCGGATCATGCCGCGCACATCCGGCGTATCCTTGAGGGTCCTGCGCCGCCTCATCTTGTTGAGGCCGAGGCCAACAAGGGTGGCGCGCTGCGATTTTTCACGGCGGATCGGCGAACCGATCTGCTCGACGGTGATGGTCTTGTCAGCCATGTCCGGTCTCCATCCGTTCTTTGAGATCAGGCCTCGGCGGCGACTTCGCCGCGCCGAGCCTGAAGCTCGGACACCTTGATGCCGCGACGGGCTGCGACGGAACGGGGGCTGTCGACGCGCTTGAGCGCATCGAAAGTGGCCCGAACCATGTTGTAGGGGTTGGCCGTGCCTTCGGACTTGGCGACGATGTCGTTGATGCCGAGCGTTTCGAACACGGCGCGCATCGGGCCACCGGCGATGATGCCCGTACCGGGAGGTGCGGCACGCAAGGTCACCTTGCCCGCACCATGACGGCCATTGACATCGTGATGCAGCGTCCGCGCCTCGCGAAGCGGCACGCGGATCATCTGACGCTTGGCCTGTTCGGTCGCCTTGCGAATGGCTTCGGGAACCTCGCGGGCCTTGCCGTGGCCGAAGCCCACGCGGCCCTTCTGGTCACCCACGACCACGAGCGCGGCGAAGCCGAAGCGCTTGCCGCCCTTGACCACTTTGGCCACGCGGTTGATGTGGACCAGGCGATCGACGAATTCGCTTTCGCGCTCAGCTACATCTCTCATCGTTCACTCAGCTCTCTTAATTGTTCTAGAACTGCAGGCCGCCTTCGCGGGCCGCATCGGCCAGGGCCTTGACCCGGCCATGGATAAAGATAGGCGCCACGGTCGAAGATCACTTCGCCCACGCCGGCCTTGACGGCACGCTCGGCGACGAGCTTTGCCGACCAGCTCGGCCGCCAGCCGAATCGGAGCCGTTCACCGCCTGGGACTTGACGTCCTTGTCGAGCGTCGACGCAGCCGCCAGCGTACGCCCGGACGTGTCGTCGATCACCTGCGCATAGATATTCTTGTCCGAGCGGAAGACGCTCAGACGCGGACGACCATTGGCGCGCGCCCTGAGGGCCTTGCGTACGCGCACCTTGCGATTGTTCGGTGCTCTGAAGTTTCGAAGCCATCTTTGCCGGTCCTTACTTCTTCTTGCCTTCCTTGCGGAAGACGTACTCGCCCGAATAGCGCACGCCCTTGCCCTTATAGGGTTCCGGCTTGCGCCAGGCGGCGGATTTCGGCGGCCACCTGGCCAACCTTCTGCTTGTCGATGCCCGAGACCAAGATTTCGGTCTGGGTCGGCGTCGAAAGGGTGATGCCCTCGGGCGCCGGATAGATGACCTCGTGAGAGAAGCCGAGCGAGAGCTTGATGTCCTTGCCCTGCATGGCGGCGCGATAGCCGACGCCCTGGATTTCCAGCTTCTTCTCGAAACCGGCGGATACGCCAGTCACGATGTTGTTCACCAGCGATCGGGCCGTGCCCCACTGGGCATTGGCTTCGGTGGTATCGTTGGCCGGTTCGAGCACCAGCCCCTCGTCGGTCTTGGAGATCGAAACCAGGTCATGCAGCACCAGCGAAAGTTCGCCCTTGGGCCCCTTCGCCTTGATGGTCTGGCCGTCGATGGCGACATCGACGCCCTTGACGATTTCGACCGGTTTCTTGCCTGTACGGGACATTTTGTATGCCTTCCCGGATCAAATTGCCTGTTGCCGGTCTAGAAGACGCGACAGAGAACTTCGCCACCCACATTGTTGGCGCGTGCTTCGTGGTCGGCCATCACACCCTTCGGGGTCGACAGGATCGATACCCCGAGCCCATTGGCGACGGATGGAATGGTCTTGACCGAGGAGTAGACGCGACGGCCGGGGCGCGAAACGCGCTGGATTTCCCGGATGGCCGGTTCATTCTCGGAATATTTCAGCTCGATGTTGAACTCGGCGGTGCCGTTATCGAACTTGGTTTCGCTGTAACCGCGGATGAAGCCCTCGGACTTGAGGACATCAAGCACCCGGCCACGCAGAGACCGACGCGGGCGAGGCCACGTTCGTCTTCTTGCGCATCTGGGCATTGCGGATGCGGGTGAGCATATCCCCGATGGGATCGGACACGGACATCTGATGCGCCTCCCTTACCAGCTCGACTTCACAAGGCCCGGGATCTGCCCGTGGCTACCAAGCTCGCGCAATGCGATGCGGCTGAGCTTGAGCTTGCGATAATAGCCGCGCGGGCGGCCGGAATACTCGCAACGGTTGCGAATGCGGACCTTGGAAGAATTGCGCGGCAGTTCCGCCAGCTTCATGGACGCACGAAAGCGTTCCTCGAGCGGCAATTCCTGGTTCTTGATCAGTACCTGCTTCAGCTGCCTGCGCGCTTGGCGGCGTACTGCTTCGCCATCTTTGCCCGGCGCTTGTTCTTTTCAATAGAGCTCGTCTTGGCCATCTATTGTTCCTTTTCTCTTCCCATCCCGCCTACTGCCGGAACGGGAAGTTGAACGCACGCAGCAGCGCACGGGCTTCGTCGTCGGTCCGGGCCGTGGTCGCGATGACCACGTCCATGCCCCAGATCTGGTCGACCTGGTCGTAATTGATTTCCGGGAACACGATGTGCTCCTTGATGCCGAAGGCGTAGTTGCCACGGCCATCGAAAGCTCTTCGGGCTCAGTCCGCGGAAGTCGCGGATGCGCGGCATGGCGATGTTCACCAGACGGTCCAGGAACTCGTACATGCGCTGGCTTGCGAAGAGTCACCTTGACGCCGATCGGCATGCCTTCGCGCACCTTGAAGTTCGCGATGGACTTGCGGGCATGGGTGATGACCGGCTTCTGCCCGGCGATCTTTTCGAGATCGTCGGCGGCCGACTTGACCTTCTTGGAATCGGCGGTGGCTTCGCCAACACCGATGTTCAGAACGATCTTGTCGAGCTTCGGAATTTCGAGCGGATTTTCGTAGTGGAAATCCTTGAGCAGCCCGGCACGGACCGTCTCGTCATAATATTTCCTGAGGCGCGGGATATAAAGGGTCTCAGCCATTGATCACTTCTCCACTGCGCTTGGCGACGCGCGACTTGACGCCGTCCTTGACCTCGAAAGCCGACGCGGGTCGGCTTGCCGTCCTTGGGGTCGGCCAGCGCGATGTTGGACAGGTGGATCGGCGCCTCACGGGTGTAGATGCCGGCTTCGCGCTCGGCGGTCTGCTTGGTGTGGCGACGGACCAGATTAATGCCCTGCACCACGGCACGGTCTGTCCTTGGGCAGAACCTGCAGCACGCTGCCGGTCTTGCCCTTGTCCTTGCCCGCGAGAACGACGACGCTGGTCGCCCTTCTTGATCTTGGCAGCCATTACAGCACCTCCGGAGCGAGCGAAATGATCTTCATGTGGTTCTTGGCGCGAAGTTCGCGCGGAACCGGTCCGAAGATACGGGTGCCGATCGGCTCTTTGTTGTTGTTGATCAGCACGGCGGCATTGCGGTCGAAACGGATGGCCGTACCGTCGGGGCGCTTGATGTCGAAGGCAGTGCGGACGACGACCGCCTTCATCACCTGGCCCTTCTTGACGCGGCCGCGCGGAATCGCATCCTTGACCGACACCACGATGATGTCGCCGACCGACGCGTATTTGCGATGCGAACCGCCAAGCACCTTGATGCACATGACACGACGGGCGCCGGAATTGTCGGCGACGTCGAGATTGGACTGCATCTGGATCATGACTAAATCTCTCTCATCTCCGGCCCGTATCCCTTTCGGGACGCGACCGATTGAACCTTGATGAGCGTCCGAATCAGGACACCGTCTCCACCACTTTCCAACGCTTGAGCTTGGAAATCGGCGCACATTCCTCAATGTTCACGATCGAACCGGCCTTGACGGCATTGGACTCGTCATGGGCCTGATACTTCTTGGTGCGGCGAACCGTCTTCTTGAGAAGCGGATGGGTGAAGCGGCGTTCGACGCGCACCACGACCGTTTTCTCGTTGGCGTCGGAGACAACCGTCCCCTGCAAGATACGCTTGGGCATCTGCTGTCTCCTAGTTTCCCGCTCTTTTCCTTCAGGACGGTCTTGATGCGCGCGATGTCGCGGCGCACCGTCCTGACGGTTGACGTCTTTTCCAACTGCTGGGTTGCCCGCTGGAAGCGCAGGTTGAACTGCTCCTTCTTGAGCTTGCCGAGTTCATCGTTCAGCTCGTCGACCGTCTTTGCTCGTGACGTCTGCAATCTTCATGATCGCGTCTTTCCTAGTCGGCAATGCGCGTAACGAAACGCGTCCTGATCGGCAGCTTCATCGCGGCCAGCCGCAAAGCTTCGCGGGCGACGTCCTCGGGAACGCCGTCGATCTCGAACATGATGCGGCCCGGCGCAACGCGCGCCGCCCAGTATTCGGGAGCACCCTTGCCCTTACCCATGCGGACTTCGGTCGGTTTCTTGGAAACCGGCAGGTCCGGGAAGATGCGGATCCACACACGACCGGCACGCTTCATCTCGCGGGTCATGGCGCGACGGGCGGCTTCGATCTGGCGCGCGGTAACGCGTTCCGGTTCCTGGGCCTTGAGCCCGTATTGTCCGAAAGCGAGTTCATATCCGCCCTTGGCGGTGCCGTGAATCCGGCCCTTGTGTGCCTTGCGGAACTTGGTGCGTATCGGTTGCAGCATTGTTCTTGTCCCTAGTTCGCGGCCGGTTCGCGCTCACGGCGACGGGGCTGATTGCCACCGGGCTCGCCTTCGACGGCGCGGCGCTCATGGGCAGTCGGATCGTGCTCCATCACCTCGCCCTTGAAGACCCAGACCTTGATGCCGATGACACCATAGGTGGTGGCAGCTTCGGCAAAGCCGAAATCGATGTCGGCCCGAAGGGTATGCAGCGGCACGCGGCCTTCGCGGTACCATTCGGTTCGGGCGATGTCGGTTCCCCCGAGACGTCCGGCGACGTTGACGCGAATGCCCTGGGCACCCATGCGCATCGCGGTCTGCACGGCACGCTTCATGGCGCGACGGAAGGCGACCCGGCGTTCGAGCTGCTGGGCGATGCCCTGGGCAACCAGATTGGCGTCGGTTTCGGGCTTCCTGACCTCGACGATGTTGATGTGCACTTCCGAAGAGGTGAAGCGCTTCACCTTGTTGCGGATCTTGTCGATATCCGCGCCCTTCTTGCCGATCACGATGCCCGGGCGGGCGGTGTGGATCGACACGCGGCACTTGCGGTGCGGACGCTCGATGACGATCTTGGAAACCGCGGCCTGCTTCAGTTCCTTCTGTCAGCATGCTTGCGGATCTTGAGATCCTCCTGCAGCAGCGAACCGTAATCGGAACTGGGAAGCGAACCAGCGGGAATCCCACGTGCGGTTGATGCCGAGCCTAAGGCCGATCGGATTGATTTTCTGGCCCATTAGGCGGTCTCCTCGACTTCGCGGACGACAATCGTCAGGTGCGAGAACGGCTTCATGATGCGTGCGCCGCGACCGCGGGCACGGGCCTTGAAGCGCTTCATCACCAGCGAATTGCCGACAAAGGCTTCGGCCACGACAAGGGCATCGGGGTCGAGATTGTGGTTGTTCTCGGCATTGGCGATGGCGCTCTCGAGCGTCTTTTTCACCGGGCACGGCGATACGCTTGCGCGAGAAGGCCAGCTCGGCCAATGCCTTTTCCACCTTCTTGCCGCGGATCTGAGAAGCCACGAGGTTGAGCTTCTGAGGGCTGGTCCGCAGCGTCCTGAAGGACGGCCTTGGCTTCGTTGTCCTTGAGGGCGCGAGGTGTCTTCTGCTTGCCCATCTTATTTCCTCTTGGCCTTCTTGTCGGCCGCATGCCCGTAATAGGTGCGGGTCGGCGAGAATTCGCCAAACTTGTGGCCGATCATTTCCTCGGTCACCGAGAACCGGGATGTGCTTGCGACCGTTATAGACGCCGAAGGTCAGGCCGACGAACTGCGGCAGGATCGTGGAGCGACGGCTCCAGATCTTGATGACTTCGTTGCGGCCGCTCTCGCGGGACTTCTCGGCCTTCTTCAGCAGATACCCGTCGACAAACGGGCCTTTCCAGATGGAACGGGTCATATTCGGTTACCTGCCCTTCTTGGCGTGACGCGAGCGGACGATAAACTTGTCCGTCGACTTGTTCGAACGGGTGCGCTTGCCCTTGGTCGGCTTGCCCCACGGGGTGACCGGATGACGGCCACCCGAGGACCGGCCTTCACCACCACCATGCGGGTGGTCGATCGGGTTCATGGCGACACCGCGCGTGACCGGCTTCTTGCCGAGCCAGCGATTGCGGCCGGCCTTGCCGATCGAGGTGTTGGAATGGTCCGGGTTGGACACCGCGCCGACCGTGGCGAGGCAGGAGCCGTGGATCAGACGCTGTTCGCCCGAATTGAGCCTCAGAATGGCCCAGCCCTGGTCGCGACCGACATATTGCGCATAGGCCCCGGCGGAACGCGCGATCTGTCCGCCCTTGCGGGGCTTCAGTTCGACGTTGTGCACGATGGTTCCGACCGGCATGCGCTCGATCGGCATCGTATTGCCGGGCTTGATGTCGATTGTGCCTTCGGAAGAAATCACCTTGTCGCCTGCCGCCAGACGCTGCGGCGCCAGGATGTAGGCCTGCTCGCCGTCCGTATAGGTGACGAGTGCGATGAAGGCGGTGCGGTTCGGATCATATTCGAGACGCTCGACCGTCGCTTCCACATCGAACTTCACGCGCTTGAAGTCGACGGCGCGATAGGCGCGCTTGTGACCACCACCGCGATGGAAGGACGTGATGCGACCGGAATTGTTACGACCGCCCGAACGATTGAGACCTTCGGTCAGTTTCTTGACCGGTGCGCCGTTCCAGAGCTCGGAGCGATCGACGCTGATGAGCTGGCGACGGCCGGCGGAGGTCGGGTTGTAGGTTTTCAAAGCCATTGTCTATCTGCCTTTCCCGTCCCTCAAAGGCCCGTCGCGATATCGATCGACTGGCCGTCGGCGAGGGTCACGACAGCCTTTTTGACCGTGTTGCGCCGACCGAGATAACCGCGGAAGCGCTTGAGCTTGCCCTTGCGCATCAGTGTGTTGACCGCCATCACCTTGACCGAGAACAAAGCCTCGACGGCTTCCTTGATCTGGGGCTTGGTGGCATCGACGGCAACGTCGAAGATGACCTGGTTCTGTTCCGAAACGAGGGTCGACTTTTCAGTCACCACAGGCGATCGGATGATATCGTAATAGCTGAGCTTGTCGGTCATCCGAGGCGTGCCTCCAGTGCTTCAAGGGCCGCCTTGGTCAAAACCAGTTTCTGGCGACGCAGGATATCGTAAACATTGATGCCCTGGGCCGGCAGCACGTCGATCTCGGGGATGTTGCGCGCCGCCTGGGCGAAATTCTTGTCGAGCTCGGCACCGTCGATGATCAGGGCATTGGAAAGACCGATGCTTCCGAACGCCTTTTTGAGCCCGCCCGTCTTGCCATCGGCCGAAACCGCGGCGTCCAGGATGACGATCTCGCCGGCCTTGGCCTTGGACGAAAGCGCATGCTTCAGCGCCAGGGTGCGGACCTTCTTGGTCAGGTCGAACGCGTGGCTGCGCGGCGTGGGACCGAAGGCGCGACCGCCACCACGGAACTGCGGAGCGGACCGCGCGCCGTGGCGGGCAACGCCGCCACCCTTCTGACGACCGAACTTCTTGGTGGTCATTCTGATTTCAGAGCGGTTCTTGACGTCGTGCGTGCCGGCCTGACGCTTGGCGAGCTGGTAGCGAACCATGCGCTGCAGGATATCCTGGCGCGGTTCGAGCCCGAAAACGCCTTCCGAGAGGCTCACCGAGCCCGTGGACGTGCCGTCAAGGCTTGTGACTTGAAGTTCCATTATTCGTTACTCCCCTCGGCGACGGCCGCGACACCGTCAGGCGCCGTGAACGAACCGGGAAACTGCACGCCATCCTGCTTGCCGAGCTTGACCGCGTCGCGGATCATGATCCAGCCGCCCTTGGCGCCGGGAACCGAACCCTTGACCATGATCAGGCCGCGTTCGTTATCGGTCCTGACGACCTCGACGTTCTGGGTCGTGACGCGCGCGGCGCCGAGATGGCCAGCCATCTTCTTGCCCTTGAACACCTTGCCCGGATCCTGGCGCTGGCCGGTGGAACCGTGCGAGCGGTGCGACACGGACACGCCGTGGGTTGCCCTGAGGCCGCCGAAATTGTGGCGCTTCATGGCACCGGCGAAGCCCTTGCCGATCGAGGTGCCGGTCACGTCGACCTTCTGTCCGACCGCGAAATGGTCGGCCTGGAAGGACGACCCGACGTCGATCAGGTTGTCTTCGGAAACGCGGAACTCGGCGACGATGCGCTTCGGCTCCACCTTGGCGACCGCAAACTGGCCGCGCTCGGCCTTGGTCACATTCTTGGCACGGACGGTACCGGCGCCGAGTTGCAGCGCAACGTAGCCGTCCTTGTCCTGGGTCCGCTGGCCCACCACCTGACAGTTCTGTAACCCCAGAACTGTGACGGGCACATGGGTGCCGTCTTCGGTGAAGATGCGGGTCATGCCCAGCTTTTGTGCGATCACTCCAGAACGCATCGGTTTCAACCTTTGTTCTCAGTGTCTTGCGCGCTTTCGAACGAAGAGGCGCAACACTTTGTCACTTTGGCGTTCTGCCGGACCATGGGCCCGGGCAAAACGCCGCGATTGTTCACAGCTTGATTTCGACGTCGACGCCGGCGGCAAGATCGAGCTTCATGAGAGCGTCCACCGTCTGCGGGGTCGGATCCACAATGTCGAGAAGACGCTTGTGAGTCCTGATCTCGAACTGCTCGCGGCTCTTCTTGTCCACGTGCGGCGACCGGTTGACGGTAAACTTGTCAATTCGCGTCGGCAGCGGAATCGGACCGCGGACCTGGGCACCCGTACGCTTCGCCGTATTGACGATCTCACGCGTGGAGGTGTCGAGGACGCGATGGTCGAACGCCTTGAGCCTTATGCGAATGTTCTGACCGTTCATGCTGTTTTTCCTGACGAAAAGAACAGCGGCGCGCCGATGAAGTCCCGCGCGCCGCGGTGTTATTACTCGATGATTTTGGCGACGACGCCGGAACCGACGGTACGGCCGCCTTCACGGATGGCGAAGCGGAGCTTCTCTTCCATGGCGATCGGAACGATCAGCTCGACGCCAAGTTCGATGTTGTCTCCCGGCATCACCATCTCGGTGCCTTCCGGAAGCGTCACAACACCCGTCACGTCCGTCGTCCGGAAGTAAAACTGCGGACGATAGTTCCCGAAGAACGGCGTATGACGCCCGCCTTCATCCTTGGTCAGAATGTAGGCCGATCCCTCGAACTTCGTGTGCGGCGTCACCGAACCCGGCTTGCAAAGAACCTGGCCACGCTCAACCTGGTTGCGGTCGATGCCACGGATCAGCGCGCCGATATTGTCGCCCGCCTCACCCTGGTCCAGAAGCTTGCGGAACATCTCGACGCCGGTCACAACCGTCTTCTGCGTCGGCTTGATCCCGACAATCTCGACTTCTTCGCCAACCTTGATCACGCCACGCTCGACACGACCCGTCACAACCGTGCCGCGACCCGAAATCGAAAACACGTCTTCGATCGGCATCAGGAACGGCTTGTCAACAGGACGCGCAGGCTGCGGAATGTAGTCGTCAACCGCTTTCATCAGCTCAACGATCGAGTCATGGCCCATCTTCTTGTCGCCACCCTCGAGCGCAACAAGCGCAGACCCCTTGATGATCGGAATGTCGTCGCCCGGGAAGTCGTAGCTCGACAAAAGCTCGCGAACCTCAAGCTCAACAAGCTCCAAAAGCTCCTCGTCATCAACCTGATCGCACTTGTTCAGGTAAACAACCATCGCCGGAACACCAACCTGATAGGCCAGAAGAATATGCTCCCGCGTCTGCGGCATCGGACCGTCCGCAGCCGAAACCACCAAAATGGCCCCGTCCATCTGCGCCGCACCCGTGATCATGTTCTTCACATAGTCAGCGTGGCCGGGGCAGTCCACATGCGCGTAGTGACGCTTCGCCGTCTCATACTCAACATGCGCCGTGTTGATCGTGATCCCACGCGCCTTCTCCTCAGGCGCAGCGTCAATCTGGTCGTACGCCTTGAACTGCGCACCACCTTCTTCCGCCAAAACCATCGTAATCGCCGCCGTCAGCGTCGTCTTGCCATGGTCAACATGCCCAATCGTGCCAATGTTGCAGTGCGGCTTCGTCCGCGAAAACTTTTCCTTCGCCATTTCGCTCTCTCCGTAATCTCAGCTCAAGGGCTGGCGTTTGTTCTTTTTCGATCCAGATCAGATGTCGATATTCAGGTATACTTGGCCACAACTTCGTCGGCGACGGCCTGCGGCACCTGTTCATAGTGGTCGAAGGTCATAGTGTATTGCGCGCGTCCCTGACTCATGGACCGCAAGGAATTCACATAGCCAAACATGTTGGCCAGCGGCACATAGGCCTCAACGACCTGAGCGATGCCGCGCGCTTCCGTGCCATGGATCTGGCCACGCCGCGAATTCAGATCGCCGATGACGTCGCCCATATATTCCTCGGGCGTAACCACCTCGACCCTCATGATCGGCTCGAGGATCTTCGGACCCGCCATGCGGATCGCTTCCTTGAGACCGGCCTTGGCGGCGATTTCGAAGGCCAGGACCGAAGAGTCGACGTCGTGATAGGCGCCATCGGTCAGGGTCATCTTGAGATCGACGATCGGGAACCCGATCAGCGGGCCGGCCGTCATAACCGCCTCGGCGCCCTTCTGAACGCCGGGAATGTATTCCTTCGGCACGTTGCCGCCGACAACCTTCGATTCAAACGCGAAGCCTTCACCCGGCTCGTTCGGCTCGATGGTGAACTTGATGCGGGCAAACTGGCCCGAACCGCCGGACTGCTTCTTGTGGGTGTAATCGTAATCGACCTTCTTGGTGATCGCTTCACGATAGGCCACCTGGGGCTGGCCGATATTGGCCTCGACCTTGAACTCGCGCTTCATGCGGTCGACGATGATGTCGAGATGAAGCTCGCCCATGCCGGCGATGATGGTCTGGCCGGATTCCTCGTCCGACTTGACGCGGAAGCTCGGATCCTCGGCGGCAAGGCGGGAAAGGGCAATGCCCATCTTTTCCTGGTCGGCCTTGGACTTCGGCTCGACGGCGATCTCAATGACCGGGTCGGGGAATTCCATGCGTTCCAGCACCACCGGCGCCTTGGCATCGCACAGCGTATCGCCGGTCGTCGTATCCTTGAGGCCGACAATGGCGACAATGTCGCCGGCATAGGCCTCGTCGATCTGTTCGCGCGAATTGGAATGCATCTGGAACATGCGCCCGATGCGTTCCCGCTTACCCTTGACGGTATTTTCCAGCGACGACCCGGTTGCGAGCTTGCCCGAATAGATGCGGCAGAAGGTCAGCGATCCCATATGCGGGTCGTTGGCAACCTTGAAAGACAACATGGCCAGCGGTTCGCTATCGGACGAATGACGTTCGATCTCCTTTTCGCCGTCCATCGAATGCCCCTTGATGGAAGGAACGTCGAGCGGCGACGGCAGGAAATCAACCACGGCATCAAGAAGCGGCTGTACACCCTTGTTCTTGAAGGCGGACCCACAAAGAACCGGGAAGAAGGTCACATCGCAGGTGCCCTTGCGGATCAAGCGACGCAACGTGTCGTTGTCCGGCATCTCGCCCTCGAGATAGGCCATAAGGACCTCTTCATCGAGTTCGACGGCCGCTTCGACCATCTTTTCGCGATAGCTTTCGGCACTTTCCTTGAGATCGGCTGGAATCTCGACGATGTCCCATGCGGCGCCGAGGTCTTCGGTGTGCCAGATACGGGCATTCATCTCGATCAGGTCGACCACGCCGACAAACTCGGACTCAGCGCCGATCGGCAGCTGCAGCACGAGCGGCGTCGCACCAAGGCGGGACTTGACCATCTCGACGCTGCGATAGAAATCGGCGCCGATCTTGTCCATCTTGTTGACGAAGACCATGCGCGGCACGTGATACTTGTCGGCCTGACGCCAGACAGTCTCGGTCTGCGGTTCGACACCGGCATTGGCATCCAGAAGCGCCACGGCACCGTCGAGCACGCGCAGCGACCGTTCGACTTCAATGGTGAAGTCGACGTGGCCGGGCGTGTCGATGATATTGAAACGGCGCGCACGGCCGTCACGGCCCTTCCAGAAAGTGGTCGTCGCGGCGGACGTAATGGTGATGCCGCGCTCCTGCTCCTGTTCCATCCAGTCCATGGTGGCGGCGCCATCGTGGACTTCGCCCATTTTGTGGGACTTGCCGGTGTAATAGAGAATGCGCTCGGTGACCGTGGTCTTGCCGGCATCGATATGTGCCATGATGCCGAAGTTTCGGTAGTCTTCGATCGCGTATTCACGTGCCATGATCGTGTCTCTCGTTTCTCGTGGCTACCAGCGGTAATGCGAGAAGGCGCGGTTGGCTTCCGCCATACGGTGCGTGTCTTCGCGCTTCTTGACGGCCTGTCCGCGACCGTTCATCGCGTCAAGGAGTTCGCCCGAAAGGCGTTCGCGCATGGTGTTCTCGCCACGCTTGCGGGCACTGTCGATGACCCAGCGAATGGCGAGCGCCTGCTGACGTTCCGTGCGAACCTCGACCGGCACCTGATAGGTGGCGCCGCCGACACGACGGGAACGGACTTCAACCGAAGGACGGATGTTGTCGAGGGCCTGATGGAAAACAGCGATCGGATCCTGCTTGACGCGGCTCTCGATGATGTCGAAGGCACCGTAGACGATGCCTTCGGCGGCAGACTTCTTGCCGTCAAGCATCAGGGAATTCATCAGTTTGGAGACAACGAGGTCACCGAATTTCGGATCCGGAATGACGTCGCGTTTGTCGGCACGATGGCGGCGGGACATGTAAAGGGCTCCTTACTTCGGACGCTTGGCGCCGTATTTCGAACGGCGCTGCCTGCGGTCCTTGACGCTCTGGGTGTCGAGGACGCCGCGAAGGATGTGATAACGGACGCCGGGAAGGTCGCGAACGCGGCCGCCGCGAATGAGCACGACGGAGTGCTCCTGCAGGTTGTGGCCCTCTCCCGGGATATAGGAAATGACTTCGCGCTGATTGGTCAGGCGAACCTTGGCGACTTTTCTGAGCGCCGAATTCGGTTTCTTCGGCGTCGTCGTATAGACACGGGTGCATACACCGCGTTTCTGCGGGTTGGCCTCCATCGCCGGAACCTTGTTCCGCTTGGGCTTGGACTGCCGGGGCTTCCGGATCAGCTGATTAATGGTCGGCATTGCGCTCGAACCTTCTTTATTTGTCCATTCTCAGGTCATGAAAGACGGGTGCATACGCGTCAAGCGCTTGCGAAAGCCCTTATTTGGCTCCCGCTGCGCTTTTCCAAAAACAGAGGATCACTTCAAAAGGGAAGCAATCATGTGTCCGGCGATAGCATCGTCTTTCACCCGGCGATGTGTTTGAAACGCTTCGATCTCCACCAAAGGCGGCGAAAATCCGCAATGCATTCCACGACCGACCGCGAAGGTGGCGTGGCTATACCCTCCCCCATCCGGGGCGTCAAGGGTTGGCGCCAACTATTTCCGTACCGGAACCGACCGGCACGGTACGGCAGGACCGCCTATTTTTGCTGAACTTAGCGTTATACTGCATGTTTTGGGGATGTTCGACGGACCATGGCGCGCCGAGGCGGAGCAAGGACATGCGAGCGCAGAAAAAACGAGGCCGAATCTCGATCGGGCCGGGCGAGGCATTTCCCATCCGGATGCATTTCGTTACCTTTCATCCAGACGTGCCGATTCTCTTGATGGGAGACCAGACCATGCGGACACTCCCTGTGACAGTGATTCCCCTTTTCCTTCTTCTCAGCACCACCGTCCAGGCGATCGAAACAAGCATGGTCATTGACGGATCGGACGTCGATGCCATCGTCGAGATCGCTCGAAACTACGGCAATGCAAAGCTTGAGGCCCAGTCCTCGGGCAATCCGAAAATCACCGGCCGCATTGGCAATTTCACCTATTATGCCTATTTCCAGAACTGTTCGACGCCGAAAAGCTGCTCCGACATCAACCTTTACTCCGGATTCCTCAACAGCAAGCCGACCGAGGAAAAGATCAATGCCTGGAACGCCGGCAAACGATTCGGGCGCGCCTATATCGACCCGGATGGCGATGCAGCGCTGGAAATGGACATCAATCTCAAGAACGGCGTCAGCCCGGGCAATCTCAGCGCCACATTCGCGCTCTGGCGGTTGATGATCACCCAGTTCTCCAATTATCTGGCGGGCACGCCCCCCAGATAGAAACGCGTCGCCGCCACGACGCCCTGTAAAAACCGCCTGATCCGGTCAGGTTTCGACGAAATCAGACAGTTGCGCGCGCTTCTGGGACGATGAACATGATGAATCCATCATGGCCCTTGGCGCCGACGGTCTGAAGCGCCGCGACGCCGTCCGGATCGAGGGCGGCGATGAAGGCAAGCGCCTCACGCGTGCCGACAACGCTGGGATCGGTCGAATGGGCATCGACCACCCTGCCCTCGCGAATGATGTTGTCCACGACGACGACAGCGCCGGGACGGGCCAGTCGCAAGGCCCATTCGATATAGAGGCGATTGTTGACCTTGTCGGCGTCGATGAAGACGAAATCGAATTTGGGACGCAGCTCGTGGGTGATCAGCGGCAGGATTTCCGCGGCGGCGCCGACTCGCACTTCGACGCGATCGGCAAGCCCGGCCTGTTCGAGATTGACGCGGGCGACGGCGGCGCGATGAGGATCGTATTCGAGGCTGACGATCTCGCCCTCAAGTCCGGCGGCGCGCGCGAGATGGATGGTGGAATAGCCACCCAGCGTGCCGATCTCCAGGATGTAGCGAGCCTTGATCATGCGCACGAGGCTGGCAAGAAACCGTCCCTGCGCCGGCGAAACGTCATGAGCGGGCAAACCCTCCTCGCGTGCCAGCGCCAGGGCATTGTTCAGGATCGGATCGTCGCCACCCAGGGTCTTCTCGAGATAGGCATCGACGTCCGTCCAGAGTTGCAACTGCTGGTCAACCACGGTGATCTCCCCTCGTCGAAATTTACCTGATTGCCAGAGCCTTGGGCAACTTGACGACGTCAAGACACCCGGCTCGATTTCTTGGTGGTCGCGGCGGTTTTGCCAGAAACCGCAGGTCCACCTTATGGCCCGCTGCTCAAGCCTTCCCTTTTCCGACGCCGGATAAAACGATGCCGCCGCCGATACGTCCTCGTTTGCATTCTTTAGGCCCTCGGCGGTGCCATCAATACCAATTAACTCAATATTAAGCCAGCAACCGATGAGACAGCCCGTCTTTCCGGATTGCCTTTGGGGTGTTTTCAGGCGAAGTGAATACCGGTTCGCCAATTGGAAAACACGACAAAACAAGAAGATAGAGCAGGCCACACGATTAAGCCAAAACGTGATCTGCTCCAGGGATTTCCGCAACCACGGGCGATGCAAAAGGGGGGCCAAAGCCCCCCTTCATAGTCAGTCGCGATCCAGCCGGGCTTATTCGGCCGGCGCGACCGGCTCCGCCGCAGGCGTCGGGTCGGGCGCGCTCAGCGCCATGGTCGCTTCCTGTGCCTGACGCTCCTCAAGGATCAGATCGTCGCGCTTGCCGGCGATCTGACGGGTCGCGGTGGTGATGGCGCCGGTACCGGCCGGGATAAGCCGGCCGACGATGACGTTCTCCTTCAACCCTTCGAGCACGTCGGCCTTGCCGGAGACTGCCGCCTCGGTCAGGACACGCGTCGTTTCCTGGAAGGACGCCGCCGACACGAAGGACCGGGTCTGCAGCGATGCCTTGGTGATGCCGAGAAGGACCGGCATGGCCTCCGCCGGCTTCTTGCCGTCGGCCTCGAGCTGGGCGTTGATCTCGTCGAAGTCGAGCTTGTCGAGCTGCTCGTCCTTCAAAAGACCGCTATCGCCCGGTTCGGTGATCTCGACCTTCTGCAGCATCTGGCGAACGATGACCTCGATATGCTTGTCGTTGATGGAGACGCCCTGGAGGCGATAGACCTCCTGGATTTCGTTGACGAGATATTTGGCCAGTTCCTCGATGCCCTTGATGGCGAGGATGTCATGCGGCGCCGGATTGCCGTCCATGACGAATTCACCGCGCTCGATGGTGTCGCCTTCCTGCAGATGGAAAGGCTTGCCCTTCGGGATCAGGTATTCGACGGGCTCGGCGCCCTCCTCGTCCGGCTCGATGATGATGCGGCGCTTGTTCTTGTAGTCGCGACCGAAACGGATCGTGCCGGAAATCTCGGCGATGATGGCGTGATCCTTCGGACGACGGGCTTCGAACAGTTCGGCCACGCGCGGCAGACCGCCGGTGATGTCCTTGGTCTTGGCGCTTTCCAGAGGAATACGCGCCAGAACGTCGCCCGGAGCCACCTTCTCGCCCGGTTCGACCGAAACGACCGCATCCACGCTCAGCAGATAACGGGCATCGTTGCCGCGTTCGAGCTTGATGATGTTGCCGCCCTTGGAAATGGCGATGGCCGGCCGCAACCCGTCGGACCGCTGGCTGGTACGCCAGTCGATGACGACGCGCTTGGTGAAGCCCGTCGCCTCGTCGGTCGTTTCCGCAATCGACATGCCGTCGACCAGATCCTCGAAAACGACCTCGCCGCCGACTTCCGCCAGAACCGGACGGGTATAGGGGTCCCATTCGGCGATACGCTGGCCGCGCTTGACGGTGTCGCCATCGTCGACCCGGATCTTGGCACCATAGGTGATGCGATGCGTCGCCTTGTCCTTGCCGTCGGCGTCGAGAATGACAATGGTGACGTTGCGGCCCATGACGATGAGCTGCCCGTCCTTGGTCTTGACGACGTTGCGGTTGCGGATGAGCACCTTGCCTTCGGCGCCCGCTTCGAGGAACGAGCTGTCGACCACCTGGGCCGTACCGCCGATGTGGAAGGTCCGCATGGTCAACTGCGTGCCCGGTTCGCCGATCGACTGGGCGGCGATGACGCCCACGGCTTCGCCGATATTGACCGGCGTGCCGCGCGCCAGATCGCGTCCGTAGCACTTGGCGCAAACGCCCTGGCGGGTTTCGCACGTGAGGGCCGAACGGATGCGAACCGACTGGATCTTGGCCGCCTCGATGGCGTCCACATCGCTTTCCTCAAGCAGGGTGCCCTTGGCAGCGATGATTTCGCCGGTTTCCGGATGAAGGATGTCGTCCGCCGCGGTCCGGCCGAGAATCCGCTGACCGAGACTGGCCACGACCTGTCCGGAATCCATGATGGCTTCCATGGTCAGGCCCTGATCGGTGCCACAATCCTCTTCGGTGACGATCGAATCCTGGGCGACGTCGACCAGACGCCGGGTCAGGTAACCCGAGTTCGCCGTCTTCAACGCGGTGTCGGCCAGACCCTTGCGGGCGCCGTGGGTCGAGTTGAAGTACTCCATCACCGTCAGACCTTCCTTGAAGTTCGAGGTGATGGGGGTTTCGATGATCGAGCCGTCCGGACGGGCCATCAGGCCGCGCATGCCGGCAACCTGCTTCATCTGGGCCGGCGACCCACGGGCCCCGGAATGGGACATCATGTAGATCGAATTGATCGGCTTCTGACGCTTGGTTTCCTCGTCGATCTGGACGGCGGAAATGCCCTTCATCATCTCGTCGGCGACACGGTCGCCGCACTTGGCCCAGGCGTCGACAACCTTGTTGTACTTTTCGCCCTGGGTGATGAGGCCGTCATTGTACTGCTGCTCGAATTCCTCGACCTGATGCCGGGTCTCGTCGACGATCCCCTGCTTGGTCGGCGGAATGACCATGTCGTCCTTGCCGAAAGAAATGCCGGCATTGCAGGCCTGCTTGAAGCCCATGTCCATGATCTTGTCGCAGAAGATGACCGTCTCCTTCTGACCGCAGGAGCGGTAGACGGTATCGATCATCTTGGAGATCATCTTCTTGGTCAGCACCTGGTTGCACACGTCGAACGGCACTTCCTCGCGCTTCGGCAGCAACTGGCCGACGATCATGCGGCCCGGCGTCGTCTCGACGATGCGGGTCGTGATCGAACCATCGGGATGGTAGTCGCGAATGCGGCCCTTGATCTTGGTGTGATGGGTGATCACCTTGGCGGCGAGCGCGGCCTCGATCTCGTTCATGGAGGAGAAGGCCATGCCCTCGCCCGGCTCGTTCTGATACATCAGCGTCATGTGATAGAGGCCGAGAACGATGTCCTGGCTCGGCACGATGATCGGCTGACCATTGGCCGGATGCAGGATGTTGTTGGTCGACATCATCAAGACGCGCGCTTCGAGCTGGGCTTCAAGGCTCAACGGCACGTGAACGGCCATCTGGTCGCCATCGAAGTCGGCGTTGAACGCAGCGCAGACCAGCGGGTGAAGCTGAATGGCCTTGCCTTCGATCAGGATCGGCTCGAACGCCTGGATGCCCAACCGGTGCAGGGTCGGCGCGCGATTGAGCAGCACCGGATGTTCGCGGATGACCTCGTCGAGGATATCCCAGACTTCCGGCTTTTCCTTTTCGACGAGCTTCTTGGCCTGCTTGACCGTGGTCGACAGCCCCTTGGCCTCAAGCCGGGAATAGATGAACGGCTTGAACAGTTCGAGCGCCATCTTCTTGGGGAGCCCGCACTGATGCAGCTTCAGTTCCGGACCAACCGTGATCACGGAACGGCCGGAATAGTCGACGCGCTTGCCGAGAAGATTCTGGCGGAAACGGCCCTGCTTGCCCTTGAGCATGTCGGAAAGGGACTTGAGCGGGCGCTTGTTGGCACCGGTGATGGTGCGGCCGCGACGGCCGTTGTCGAACAGCGCATCGACCGCTTCCTGAAGCATGCGCTTCTCGTTGCGGATGATGATGTCCGGCGCCCTGAGTTCGATGAGGCGCTTCAACCGGTTGTTGCGGTTGATGACGCGACGGTAGAGGTCGTTGAGGTCCGAGGTGGCGAACCGGCCGCCATCGAGCGGAACCAGCGGCCTGAGTTCCGGCGGAATAACCGGAATGACCGTCATGATCATCCATTCGGGTTTGTTCCCCGAAACAAGGAATTGCTCGACGATCTTCAAGCGCTTCGCGAGCTTTTTGGGCTTAAGCTCTGTCGTCGCTTCGGCAATCTCCTGGCGAAGATCGACCGCGATCTTTTCGAGATCGAGCGCAATCAGCATTTCGCGAATGGCCTCGGCGCCGATCATCGCGGTGAAGGTGTCGGCCCCGTACTGGTCCTGGGCGTCCAGATACTCTTCTTCCGAGATCAGCTGGCCGGCCGTGAAGGGCGACAGGCCCGGATCGGTGACGACATAGTTCTCGAAATAAAGGATGCGCTCGACATCCTTCAAGGTCATGTCGAGAAGCTGCGCGATACGCGAGGGCAGCGACTTCAGGAACCAGATATGGGCGACCGGCGCGGCCAGCTCGATATGGCCCATGCGCTCGCGACGTACGCGGGAAAGCGTGACTTCGACGCCGCACTTCTCGCAGATGACGCCCTTGAACTTCATGCGCTTGTACTTGCCGCACAGGCACTCGTAATCCTTGGTCGGTCCGAAGATGCGGGCACAGAACAGACCGTCCCGCTCCGGCTTGAAGGTGCGGTAGTTGATGGTCTCGGGCTTCTTGATCTCGCCATAGGACCAGCTCAGGATTTTCTCCGGGCTTGCGATCGAGATGCGCATCTGGTCGAAGACCTGCTGCGCGGTCTGCTGATTGAACGGGTCCATGACGTTCTGATGATGATTCATCCGGTGTCTCCTGTGACCGAAGGCGGCCAGTCCGCCGTCCTTCGGTTCATGTGACGAAAAGGGGTGCGCTGCGAATTACTCCGCGGCGTCCGGAGGTGCCTCGAGTTCGACGTTTTCCGGATCATCCGGTCCGGGCAGTTCTTCGACATCGTTCTCGGTCAGTTCGACATTGAGGCCGAGCGAGCGGATTTCCTTGACCAGAACATTGAAGCTTTCCGGGATACCCGCCTCGAACGTGTCGTCGCCACGAACGATGGCCTCATAGACCTTGGTGCGGCCAGCGACGTCGTCCGACTTGATCGTGAGCATTTCCTGCAGCGTATAGGCAGCGCCATAGGCTTCGAGGGCCCAGACTTCCATTTCGCCGAAACGCTGGCCGCCGAATTGCGCCTTGCCGCCCAGAGGCTGCTGGGTGACGAGCGAGTACGGACCGATGGACCGGGCGTGGATCTTGTCGTCGACCAGATGGTGCAGTTTCAGCATATAGATGTAGCCCACCGTCACCTTGCGATCGAACGGCTCGCCGGTACGGCCGTCGTAAAGCGTCGACTGGCCGGACCCGTCGAGCCCCGCCTGTTCGAGCATCTTGACGATGTCCGGCTCCTTGGCGCCGTCGAACACCGGTGTTGCGATCGACACGCCCTTGGACAAACTCTCGCCCAGGCGCACGACGCTGTCGTCGTCCAGATCGAGGATGGTGTTGTCGTTGGCGTAAAGCGAGTCGATCTCGGTCTTCAAAGGCTTGAGATCGCTGGTCTCGTGATAGGCTTCGAGCAATTGGCCGATCTTGCGGCCCATGCCGGCGCAGGCCCAGCCGAGATGGGTTTCGAGGATCTGCCCGACATTCATGCGCGACGGCACGCCGAGCGGGTTCAGAACGATGTCGGCATGGGTGCCGTCTTCGAGGAACGGCATGTCCTCGATCGGCACGATGCGGGAGACCACGCCCTTGTTGCCGTGACGGCCGGCCATCTTGTCGCCCGGCTGGATCTTGCGCTTGGTCGCGACGAAGACCTTGACCATCTTCATCACGCCCGGAGGCAGTTCGTCACCGCGCTGCAGCTTGTCGACCTTGTCGATGAAGCGCTGTTCCAGGAGCTTGCGGGATTCCTCGTACTGCCCCTGCAGGGCCTCGATCTCCGACATGACCTTGTCGTCGTCAACGGCGAACTGCCACCACTTGGACCGCGGCTGCCCGTCGAACACGGCGTCGTTGAGCTTGGTGTCGGCCACATAGCCCTTGGGACCGGTGGTCGCCACCTTGCCGAACAGCATTTCCTTCAATCGCGCATAAACGTTGCGGTCGAGGATCGACTGTTCGTCGTCGCGGTCCTTGGCCAGGCGCTCGATTTCCTCGCGCTCGATGGCCATGGCGCGCTCGTCCTTGTCGATGCCGTGGCGGTTGAACACCCGGACCTCGACCACCGTGCCGGCGTCCCCGGGGGGCACGCGCAGCGAGGTGTCGCGGACATCGGAGGCCTTTTCGCCGAAGATGGCCCTCAAAAGCTTTTCTTCCGGCGTCATCGGGCTTTCGCCCTTCGGCGTGATCTTGCCGACCAGGATGTCGCCCGGTCCGACCTCGGCGCCGATATGCACGATGCCGGCTTCGTCGAGATTCTTGAGAGCTTCTTCCGAAACATTCGGAATATCGCGGGTGATTTCTTCCGGCCCGAGCTTGGTGTCGCGGGCCATCACTTCATATTCCTCGATATGGATCGAGGTGAAGACGTCGTCCTTGACGATGCGTTCGGATAAAAGGATCGAGTCCTCGTAATTGTAGCCGTTCCACGGCATGAACGCGACGAGGACGTTGCGGCCGAGCGCCAGATCGCCGAGTTCAGTCGACGGACCATCGGCAACGATATCGCCGGCCTGGATGTGGTCGCCCACGACCACCAGCGGCCGCTGGTTGATGCAGGTCGACTGGTTGGAACGCTGGAACTTCATCAGGTTGTAGATATCGACGCCGGACTTGGACGGATCGGTTTCCTCGGTCGCCCGGATGACGATACGGGTCGCATCGACCTGGTCGACGATGCCGGTCCGCTTGGCGGCGATGGCCGCGCCGGAATCGCGCGCCACCACCGATTCCATGCCGGTGCCGACGAACGGCGCTTCGGCCCGCACCAGCGGCACGGCCTGACGCTGCATGTTCGAGCCCATCAGGGCGCGGTTGGCGTCGTCGTTTTCGAGGAACGGAATGAGCGCCGCGGCAACCGAGATGACCTGCTTGGGCGAAACGTCCATCAGGTTGATCTGTTCGCGCGGGGTCAGCGTCACTTCGCCGGCATGACGGGCCGTGACCATGTCATGGGCGAAGGTACCGTCCGGGTTCATCTTCGCATTGGCCTGGGCGATGTTGTACTTGGTGTCTTCCATGGCCGACAGATAGACGACCTCGTCGGTCACCTTGCTGTCGACGACCTTGCGGTACGGGGTTTCGATGAAGCCGTACTTGTTGACGCGGGCGAAGGTGGCCAGATTGTTGATCAGACCGATATTCGGACCTTCCGGCGTCTCGATCGGGCAGATGCGACCGTAATGGGTCACGTGCACGTCGCGGACTTCGAATCCGGCGCGCTCGCGGGTCAGGCCGCCAGCGCCCAGAGCCGACAGGCGCCGCTTGTGCGACACTTCCGAAAGCGGATTGGTCTGGTCCATGAACTGGGAAAGCTGGGACGATCCGAAGAACTCGCGCACCGCGGCGGCGGCCGGCTTGGCGTTGATCAGATCCTGCGGCATGACGTTGTCGATTTCGACCGAACTCATGCGCTCCTTGATCGCCCGCTCCATGCGCAAAAGACCGAGCCGGTAGTGGTTTTCCATCAGCTCGCCGACCGAACGCACGCGACGGTTGCCGAGATTGTCGATATCGTCGATCTCGCCCTTGCCGTCCCTGAGTTCGACCAGGGTGCGCACCACTTCGACGATGTCTTCCTTGCGCAGAATGCGAACGGTGTCGTCGACATCAAGGTCGAGCCGCATGTTCATCTTGACGCGACCGACAGCGCTGAGGTCGTAGCGCTCACTGTCGAAGAACAGCGACTGGAACATGGCCTCGGCCGTCTCGACGGTCGGCGGCTCGCCCGGACGCATGACGCGATAGATGTCGAACAGCGCATCCTCGCGGGTCTCGTTCTTGTCGACCGCGAGCGTGTTGCGGATATAGGGGCCGACGGTGACATGGTCGATATCGAGGATCGGCAGTTCGTCGAACCCGACATCCATGAGCTTGGTGAGAAGCTTCTCGTCGAGCTCTTCGCCGGCTTCGGCATAGATCTCGCCGGTCTTCATGTTGATGAGGTCCTCGGCGACATACATGCCGTAAAGGTCCTCATTGGTGGCGAGCAGATGCGTGACGCCCGATTCCGCGAGTTTCTTGGCTGCGCGGGCGGAAAGCTTTTTACCGCCCTCGTGGATCACGTCGCCGGTCGCAGCGTCGATCAGGTCGTGGGTGGGCTTGACGCCCTTCATCTTCTCCCATTCATAGGGCTTCTTCCAGCCGCCCTTGGTCTGCTCGAAAACATGGATGCCGTAATAGGTCCTGAGGATCTCTTCGGCATCGAGCCCGAGCGCCTTCAGAAGGGACGTCACCGGAATCTTGCGGCGGCGGTCGATGCGCGCGTAAACGATGTCCTTGGCGTCGAATTCGAGATCGAGCCAGGAACCGCGATACGGAATGATGCGGGCGGCAAACAGGAGCTTGCCCGACGAATGGGTCTTGCCCTTGTCGTGATCGAAGAACACGCCCGGCGACCGATGCATCTGGGAAACGATGACGCGCTCGGTTCCGTTGACGATGAAGGTGCCGTTCGAGGTCATGAACGGCATGTCGCCCATATAGACGTCCTGCTCCTTGATATCCTTGACGGAGCGGGCGCCGGTTTCCTCGTCCACCTCGAACACGATCAGACGGAGGGTGACTTTGAGCGGCGCAGCGAAGGTCATATCGCGCTGCCGGCACTCCTCGACGTCATATTTCGGGGCTTCGAACTCGTAGCGCACGAATTCGAGACTGGCGGTGTTGGAGAAATCCGAAATGGGAAAAACGGACTTGAAAACGGCCTGCAGGCCTTCATCGCCGCGCCCACCCTTGGGCTCATCGACGAGTAGAAACTGATCGTAGGAGGCTTTCTGCACCTCGATCAGATTGGGCATTTCCGTGACTTCGCGAATGCTGCCGAAGGACTTGCGTACCTTGCGGCGGCCGTTGAAAGTGGTAGCCATAAAAGCTCCTCGGATATCAATGTCAGGAAAGCAATTGTCCGAAAAGCCGACCATCCGCCGTCGGCTCTTGGGACAGGTGCCCGAATTCCTATGGTAGTCCGACCCCTACAAGCGACTGAATCGCCAAGAAGGGTTCGATTCCTGGGCAACGTCAAGACCGGAACGATACAAAGGCATCTCCCGGTCCCGTCACCTCTCTCGCAACTAACGTCCCCGCTTCTTCCCCAAGGAACCGACGTCACCCCGATTGCGGGGTGGGATGGAAAGCGGCGGGATCGCCGCCTTCCGGAATTGAAAATCTCCGAACCCCTTTTCCGGAGACCTGGCCAAAAGGCCAAAAACTACTTGAGTTCGACCTTGGCGCCAGCCGCTTCGAGCTTGGTCTTGAGCTCTTCGGCCTCGGCCTTGGATACGCCTTCCTTGATCGCCTTCGGAGCGCCTTCGACCAGAGCCTTGGACTCGGCCAGGCCGAGACCGGTGATCGCACGCACTTCCTTGATGACGTTGAGCTTCTGGGCGCCGAAATCGGCAAGGACCACGTCGAATTCGGTCTTTTCCTCAGCGGCCTCGGCCGGAGCGGCGCCAGCGACGGCGGCAACCGCGACCGGAGCGGCGGCGGAAACGCCCCACTTCTCTTCCAGCATCTTCGAAAGCTCGGAAGCCTCGAGAACGGTCAGCGCCGACAGGTCGTCAACGAGTTTAGCAAGATCAGCCATTTTGTTTCTACCTTAAGATCTTAGGTTCGGTTCGATATGTGAAAAGGGCCTCGAAGCCTTACGCAGCTTCGCCCTTGTCCGAATACGCGGAGATGACCCGGGCGACCTGGCCGCCGGGCGCCTGCAGGACGGCCGCGATCTTGGTCGCGGGCTGCGTGAGCAGTCCTGCGATCTTGGCGCGCAGCTGGTCCAGCGAGGGCAGTTCCGCCAGCGCCCTGACGCCATCGGCGTCGAGTTCGGTCTGGCCCATCGCGCCGCCAAGAATCACGAGCTTCGCATTCTTGTTGGCGAACTGGACCGCGACTTTCGGCGCGGTCACGGGGTCAGGCGAATAGGCGACAAGCGTCGGACCCGTGAACAGGCCCGAAATGTCCGCGTTATCGGTTTGCTTAAGAGCGAGCTTGGCGAGGCGGTTCTTGGCGACCTTTACCTGGGCGCCGGACTGCTTCATCTGCACACGCAGAATTTCCATCTCGGCGACGGTGAGACCGGTATACTGAGCCACGACGATCGCGCCCGAGCCCGCGAAGGCATCGGTAAGCGTCGATACGAGCTCGGCTTTTTCCGCTCTATCCACTGCTTCTCTCCACATTTGCATCCGCTCTATGCGATCGGATGCGAGCCAATTGCCATTCCCGTTTCCGTCTGACGGAGCACAGGAACGACGGTTCAGTGCCTGTCAACCGGCTCCGAACGCCCTAAAAGGGAACTTCGGCAACTGGCCTGGATCGAACCGGAACCTTTCAACCGGCGGTGCCGGCGGCGAAATTCCGTTTCTCTCCCCGTCTATTGCAGGCTCTTTATAGAATTAAGAGCGGGCCCAGGGCCCCTCGCCTGCAGTCTCGGACAGGTCTTTTCCGCAAGGGCATCTGCCCTTTTGGACCCCGGACGGCCCGAAGACCGGCCGGGTATTCATTTTTCGGAAGCGTTGGTTCAAAACGCTCCCGGGAGGATGTCGGAAAAAGTGGCCACCACTTCTTCAGTTCGACATCCGACCCACGCAAAACCGGCCGAGGTTCTAGTTCAGAACCGAGGACGGATCGATATGAAGGCCCGGACCCATGGTCGAGGACACGGCCACCTTCTTGATGTAGGTGCCCTTGGCGCCTGCGGGCTTGGCCTTGTTCACCGCATCGGCGAACACCTTGATGTTCTCAAGCAGGGCTTCGTTCGTGAAGGAGGCCTTGCCAACACCGGCGTGCAGAATACCCGCCTTTTCGACACGGAACTCCACGGCGCCGCCCTTGGCCGCCTTGACGGCGCCCGCGACATCCGGGGTCACGGTGCCGACCTTCGGGTTCGGCATCATGCCGCGCGGCCCGAGGATCTTGCCGAGCCGGCCCACCACCGGCATCATGTCCGGCGTGGCGATGCAGCGGTCAAAATTGATCTTGCCTTCCTGGATCTCGGCAGCGAGATCGTCGGCACCCACGATGTCCGCGCCGGCGGCCCTGGCCTCGTCAGCCTTGGCATCCTTGGCGAATACGGCGACGCGAACGGTCTTGCCGGTGCCGTTGGGCAGATTGACGACACCACGGACCATCTGGTCGGCATGGCGCGGATCGACGCCCAGGTTCATGGCAATCTCGACGGTCTCGTCGAACTTGGCCGTGGCACGCGCCTTGACCATCGGAATGGCGTCGGCGATGGCATAAAGCTTCTTGCGGTCGATGCCTTCGTTGGCGGCTTTGGTACGCTTTGCAATCCTGGCCATCTGTTAGCCCTCCACCCGGACGCCCATGGACCGGGCCGAACCGGCGATCTGGGCCATGGCGGCTTCGACCGTATCGGCGTTGAGGTCCTTCATCTTCTTTTCGGCGATCTCGCGCACCTGCGCGGACGTCAGCGTGCCGGCGAATTCATGGCCGGGCTTCTTGGACGCGGACTGGATCTTCAGCGCCTGCTTGATGAAATAGGTTGCCGGCGGCAGCTTCATCTCGAAGGAGAAGCTCTTGTCCGCGAAAGCGGTGATGATGGTCGGGATCGGCGTGCCCTTTTCCATCTCCTGGGTCTGCGCATTGAACGCCTTGCAGAACTCCATGATGTTCAGACCGCGCTGGCCGAGGGCCGGGCCGATCGGCGGCGACGGCGTGGCAGAACCAGCCGGCACCTGCAGTTTGATATAGCCGATAATCTTCTTGGCCATGATCGTCCTTTCACTCATGCCCATAAGGGCGTTTGAAGGCGTGGTGCGAAGGTCAACCGGCGATATGGCGTCCGCCGCCTTCTCCCACGATAGACGACCCTTATCGGGTCGCTCGGCCCAAAAGGGCCAGCCCGGTTGCCCGGGAATTGTTGTCTGGTCGCCCAGAAAGTTCTTATTGGTCGCGCTGTCGAACCGGAAAACCGCTTCGCACTTTTCCTGACAACGCTTCTAAACCTTCTCGACCTGACCGTATTCCAGCTCGACCGGCGTCGGCCGGCCGAAAATCGAAACCTCCACCTTGAGGCGCGCCCGCTCCTCGTCGACTTCCTCGACGAAGCCGTTGAAGGACGCAAACGGGCCGTCGGCCACCCTGACCTGCTCGCCAACCTCGAAGGTGACGGAAGGCTTGGGATGCTCGACGCCTTCCTGCACCTGATGCAGGATCGACTGCGCCTCGGTCTCGCTGATCGGCATCGGCTTGTTGTCGGCGCCCAGAAAACCGGTGACCTTCGAGATGTTCTTGATCATGTGGAAGGTGTCGTCGGTCATGTCCATCTTGACGAGCACATAGCCCGGAAAGAACCGGCGTTCCGTATCCACCTTGCGGCCGCGCCGGACCTCGACGACCTTTTCGGTCGGCACCAGCACGTCTTCGAAATGATCGCCAAGGCCGCCCTGAGCCGCCTTTTCGCGAATGGACTCGGCGACCTTGCGCTCGAAATTCGAGTAGGTCTGCACGATGTACCAGCGCTTGGCCATTCTTGTCTTCTTCTCCCAAAAACCGTTGTCGTTAACTAGACGCGCAAAGAGAGCAACATCTGGACGACCCAACCGATGATCTGGTCGGCCGTCATGAAGATCAGACTGGCGATGGCCACCATACCCAGGACCATGGCTGTCGAAATCAACGTTTCGTTGCGCGTCGGCCAGACGACCTTCGTCACTTCCGCGCGGACTTGCTGCATAAACGTGAAGGGGTTTGTGCGTGCCATACTGTTCCGCTCGTTTTGGTGGTCAGGGTGTGTGAGTTTGCCAAACGCAATAGCCGCGCGAGTCACCCCGGCGGTATGAACCGTGGTATCTAGTGCCATGTCATGGCGAAAGCAAGGCTTTTTTAGCCACGCCCGTTGACGGCCGGAATGACGCCCCGGCGCCGTGCAAAAAACCCGTCCCGCACGAAATTGTCACCCATGTCTTGGGGACAATCTGTTACCTATCTCTCCGGGTCAGACAAGGCTTGGCCTGGCAGGGGCAGAAGGACTTGAACCCTCGACCCTCGGTTTTGGAGACCGATGCTCTACCAACTGAGCTATACCCCTAAGGCCGGCGCGTTACTTGCCCCAGCCGAGGGAAGAATTCAAGGTGTTTCTCGGCGCAAAAGACAACCGACACCGGAAATAACCGGTTCATCTGCCGCGAAAGGGCCGCCAGATTTGGCGCGACCGGGCGTTTATCCCTTTGGCGAAAAGGTGTGGAACGCAGCCTGAAGCGTATGTTTTCGTTTGGGAGCCGTGCATGGGTTTCATCAAGAATACGGTCCGTGTGCTCGGGATCGCCGGGCTTGTCGCCGGACTTTTATCCGGTGCGTCCCTGGCCGAAAGCGCCAGCGCGGCGATCCGGCATCTCAAGGCGGAATTTTCCGGCAGGACCCTCGTCACATGGGACGCCCAGCACGGAACCCAGATTGAATATCTCGCCGGAAACGGCAGCACTTATCTCTGGCGCGCCGGCGATAAAAAGATCGTTTCGGGGCAGGTTCGGTTCGACACCATGTCTCTGACCTCCGCGCTCCAGCCGCGCGACGCACAAAAGCCGACACCGGTCATCTGCTATCGCTACGGCGGCACCTGGAACCCCGTGACGGGCAAGGTCTCCAAATCCTGGGAATGCGTCCGCCCGGAGACAAAACGCCGTCACATCCTCGACAGCGCCTCCGGCGACATCTTCAATCTGGCCGGCCGCGACAAACCACCCGTCACGCTCGACAAGAAGAAATACGATATCAAGGCCCTGTTGGCCAAGATCCACTGAACACAGGGGCCGGAGAATGAGTTGCCCGTCGTTGGGAGCTTTCAATGGCGCACGGTTGACTGAAAAATGACTTAGCCTGCAACAACGGGTTATTGTGGCGGCAGCCGTAATCTATGCGTCATTACGCCCGGTTGTATTACGTGCCGACAAATCCACGTCACCTCTTAAAAAAATATGGGTTGGAAATGAAGATGACGCGGTTTTTGTGGGGACTGACCGCCCTTTTCGGGTTAGCCGTTGCCGGTGCGGCAGCGATATCGCCAACAACACTGTTGATCGGCAGCGGCGGCTGGGTAATGGCGGCCGAAATTGTCTACGTTCTGGTGCTTGTGGCCACGCTGTGGCTGGACATCACACCACCGGAGATATCTTCGCGCCCATCGGGTAGTGCGGGATTTGGAATCGTGCTCACTGGCCTGATGCTCGCATTTGTCGTGCTGTTTTCGGTTGGTTCTTTCACTCATCCCTGGTTGATGCTCGCCTTGACAGCGGGGGCTGCCGGTGCCTGGTTCATTATAGCCGAGCGCAGTTCCATCACCCCTCTCGCGGTCATTGTTGCCCTTGCCGCCGGTGCGCTCTGCTTCGGCCTTGAGGCTGTATCGGGACGTATCAGTTTCAACCAGATAGTCTATCTCAGCCTCGTGCCCGTTATGATGCTCGGTGGCTGGCTCGCCGCAAGACGCACCGGTTTGACGCAAGTTGCCAGCATGGAAGGCAATTGGATATCGGTTTTAAAGCAGATAGGCATCGGCTTGACCCTGGCTTTGCCGCCTGCCCTGCTCAACATCTCGGCGGGCGCGCATCAAGGCGATTCCTGGGTCACCACCCCCTGGTTGAGCCTTACGGCGCTCACGCCGGGTATTGCCGAAGAGGCGATGGCGCGGCTCGCCATATTGAGCGTCAGTTTCCTTTTGCTCGCCGGCAGGCGTGGGGGTAGCAGCAAAACGGCGCTTGCCGTCGCCATTCTCATCGCGGCCTTCGCACATGGCCTCGCGCATGTGCCCGTGTCGCTATTGTTTGGTCCGGCCGGCGGGACGATGATTCTCGCGAGCCTTTTGTTCGGAGTGCCAATGGGGCTCGTTTTCGTGCGTTTCGGTTTCGAAGCGGCCGTGGCCTATCATTTCTTCATCGATTTCGTTCGATTTCTAACCGCCTATTTGGTCGGATAAGTTGAAAAGGGCGCCCGAAGGCGCCCTTTTGAAATCCTTGTTTCGCGTCTTGCCCATCAAGCATAGCTCCTCCGGGCGTTCAGCCTTCGCGGCCCCAGCCCTGCGAGCGTAGCTCTCCGGGCGTTCAGTCCTCGCGGTCTCAGCCCTGCGAGCGTAGCTCTCCGGACGTTCAGTCCTCGCGGCCTCGGCCCTGCGAGCGTAGCTCTCCGGACGTTCAGTCCTCGCGGCCTCGGCCCTGCGAGCGTAGCTCTCCGGGCGTTCAGTCCCCGCGGCCTCAGCCCTGCGAGCGTAGCTCTCCGGGCGTTCAGTCCTAAAATTGGTCCACTGGACCAATTTTGCGCCGAAGGCGCCGGACTGAACTACTCGATGATTTTGGCGACGACGCCGGAACCGACGGTACGGCCGCCTTCACGGATGGCGAAGCGGAGCTTCTCTTCCATGGCGATCGGAACGATCAGCTCGACGCCAAGTTCGATGTTGTCTCCCGGCATCACCATCTCAGTGCCTTCCGGAAGCGTCACAACACCCGTCACGTCCGTCGTCCGGAAGTAAAACTGCGGACGATAGTTCCCGAAGAACGGCGTATGACGCCCGCCTTCATCCTTGGTCAGAATGTAGGCCGATCCCTCGAACTTCGTGTGCGGCGTCACCGAACCCGGCTTGCAAAGAACCTGGCCACGCTCAACCTGGTTGCGGTCGATGCCACGGATCAGCGCGCCGATATTGTCGCCCGCCTCACCCTGGTCCAGAAGCTTGCGGAACATCTCGACGCCGGTCACAACCGTCTTCTGCGTCGGCTTGATCCCGACAATCTCGACTTCTTCGCCAACCTTGATCACGCCACGCTCGACACGACCCGTCACAACCGTGCCGCGACCCGAAATCGAAAACACGTCTTCGATCGGCATCAGGAACGGCTTGTCAACAGGACGCGCAGGCTGCGGAATGTAGTCGTCAACCGCTTTCATCAGCTCAACGATCGAGTCATGGCCCATCTTCTTGTCGCCACCCTCGAGCGCAACAAGCGCAGACCCCTTGATGATCGGAATGTCGTCGCCCGGGAAGTCGTAGCTCGACAAAAGCTCGCGAACCTCAAGCTCAACAAGCTCCAAAAGCTCCTCGTCATCAACCTGATCGCACTTGTTCAGGTAAACAACCATCGCCGGAACACCAACCTGATAGGCCAGAAGAATATGCTCCCGCGTCTGCGGCATCGGACCGTCCGCAGCCGAAACCACCAAAATGGCCCCGTCCATCTGCGCCGCACCCGTGATCATGTTCTTCACATAGTCAGCGTGGCCGGGGCAGTCCACATGCGCGTAGTGACGCTTCGCCGTCTCATACTCAACATGCGCCGTGTTGATCGTGATCCCACGCGCCTTCTCCTCAGGCGCAGCGTCAATCTGGTCGTACGCCTTGAACTGCGCACCACCTTCTTCCGCCAAAACCATCGTAATCGCCGCCGTCAGCGTCGTCTTGCCATGGTCAACATGCCCAATCGTGCCAATGTTGCAGTGCGGCTTCGTCCGCGAAAACTTTTCCTTCGCCATTTCGCTCAGTCAATCCCCTGAGGTTGCATTTCGAGGCCGTTTAGCGGGTTCGCAAGGGCGTGACAAGTCTCTTCTTGGTCAAGTCCCCGTCACGAAACACCCCGTCAAAGCCTCATGTGTCCGCAACAACATATCCCGGAAAACATGGGACCGTCCATTATGGTCGGTCCCTGGCGAGGTGCGCCGAATTATACGTCCTGATCTGTTGCGAGACCGGCACCGGCACCGTGCCGCCCGGATGGCCGCGTTTCTTTTCCGCTGCAAGCCGATCCTCGAGATGAACCGCCACCGCGCCGGCCTCGATCTGGCTCGACAAGAATCGTCGGGCGATCAAGCATTTCCCTTCAAGTAAAGTGCGTAATGTAAAGATTTGACATTCGGCACGTTATGGCAAGAATTTTCGCCATGACACCTTGTAAAGGTGTAAATTCGTGCATGGGACGCGCTGAAAAAGTGTAAAACGTGAAAAGTGTCAGCGGGGAGCACGGGATGCGGGACATCGAACAACTCAAAATCGGTGGCAAGATCAGGCGACTGAGGCGGCAACGCCATATCACCCAGGCCGATCTCGCGGCGGCGCTGGGCATTTCGCCGAGCTATCTCAACCTGATCGAGCACAATCGGCGCAACGTCAACGTGCCGCTTTTGCTGACCATTTCCGGCTATTTCGGCGTCGAGGCCGGCGAACTGGCCGAAAGCGACGATGCCCGGCTTGCCGGCGACCTGATGGAGGTGTTCGGCGACGAGGCCTTTGCCGACGAGGACCTGACCAATCAGGACATCCGCGAGTTCGCCCGCACCTCTCCGGCCGTGGCACACACGGTTTTGCGGCTGTTCGACCGCTATCGCGACTATCGCGAACGCGGCCAGGTCGGGCTCAATACCGAAACGGCGGAACGCGTCTTTCATCGCGCCACCGACGCCATCTCGGATTTCTTGCAGGAACACGCCAACCATTTTCCCGAAATCGAGGCGGAAGCCGAACGAATCCGCCATGACATCGACAATTCCTCGACGGTGTTCGAACTGGGATTCCGGACCTTCCTGCTGAACGTCTTGGGCATCGAATGGCGTTATGTCTCGCTGCCGCACGGCATGGCGCTACGCTTAGCCAATCACGGGCGGATGATCGAGATCTCGGACCTTCTGAGCGCCGAAAGCGCCCTGTTCACCGTGGCGCATCATACGGCGCACATGGTGGCCAAATCGGCCATAGACGGCATCGTCTCGGCGCGCTTTACCGAAGACAGCGACGCCCCTGCCCTGGCGCGCAACGTGCTCGCCTCCTATTTCGCCGCAGCGCTGATCATGCCTTATCAGCCGTTTTTACGGGCCTGCCGCGAGACGCGCTACGACATCGAACGGCTGATGCGGCGCTTCTCGGCCAGCTTCGAACAGGTCGCCCACCGTATGACGACGCTGCAACGTCCGGGCGCCCAGGGCATTCCCTTGCATCTCATCCGCACCGATATCGCCGGCAACATCTCCAAGCGCTTTTCGCTCTCCGGCATCCACATTCCGCGCCATGCCGGCGCCTGTCCGCGCTGGAACGTTTATTCGGCCTTCCTGAGGCCGGGGCGGATCAGCGTGCAGATCTCGCGCATGCCCAATGGCGACACGTTCTTCTGCATCGCCCAGGCCTTCGAAAAGGGCGGGCACTCCTATTCCTCGGTAAGGCGCTACATGTCGATCGGGCTCGGCTGCGACATCGCCTATGCCCGCCAGATGGTCTATTCGGACGGGGTCGACCTGACCAACGAAAGCCTCGCCGTCCCGGTCGGCGTTTCCTGCCGCATCTGCCCGCGCATGGATTGCGAACAGCGCGCCCACCCGCCGGCCAACCACCGCTTCCGCATCGAGGACGATTTGAGGGCCGAGAGCATTTACGGGCACATGCGGTAGGGGACGGAGTTGCAGAGATTGGTACGTGAGGGCTGAGGACGTCGTGTGGGGCAGATAACCGGAAAAGCGGCGCCGAGCGACTGCTTTGCGCCCATCTCGGCCGTTCAGGCAGACTCGGACTTTTGCTGAAAACGGACATTGTCTGCGTTGGTGCTTGAGAGTCCGATTCTGCCGCGATCTATCTCCGATGAAAGCCGGAGTCTGCGTCACCGCGGGGCGGTTGCCAGGCAATGACGCCGATCTCGACCTCGGCGGCGTCGCTGATCTCGTCCTGACCAGGATACATCTCGGCGGCGAGCGCCGCGAGGCGGTCCCGGTTCGGTTCGACGCCGCGGATCGACAAATGCCCAGAGGCGTCTTCGATGGCCGTCGCAACGGGGCGCGTGCGCGGCCAACTATCCTCGATCCATGTCGGTTCGGGATGACGTCCCAGCGCCGCCAACAGCTCGAGCGCGGCGGGCAATCCGTACGGCACCTGCCAGGGCAGATCATGGGCGGCAAAGGCAGCCTTTAGCCAAGGGTCTTCGCGCTTATGACCCCAGCCGATGAAGACACACCAGCCGCGACAGCAAGCCTCCATGCGCGCGAAATCCGCAGCCGCGCGGAAGCCCGGCACCATCTGCGCGAAAACGGTATCGAAGGCTTTTTCCCAGCCGCGTTCTTTTGGGTCGATCTGCTGCCAAGCGGCTTCGACCGTTTCGACATTCCGCTCGCCGGCATTGATCCTGAGTTCGGCCAGCATGCCCGGCGAGACGTCCACCGCCGTGACCTCGGCGCCCTGCTCGGCCGCCCAGAGGCTGAACACGCCGGTCCCGGCGCCGATGTCGAGACAGCGCTGCCCGGCGCGGGGGTATGCGGCCTCGGGCACATGTGCGAGCCGCTGCAACATCTTTTCGCGATGCTGTTCGCTCAGTGCAGCCGGGAAGGTTTTGGCCCGTGAGTTCCAGAATGCCGCTTGTTTTTCCGGCTCGGTGTACATGTTTTATCCTTCAGGTGGGGACGACGACGGGCACGCCGTCGATCTGGTGAATCTGGACCGGCTGCGCATAGGCTTCTGAAACGAGCTCGGCGGAAACCTCGGCAACCGGGCCGCTGGAGAGAATGCGTCCGTCCTTGAGAAACAGGACGTCGTCGGCGAAGCGCAGCGCCATATTGAGATCGTGCATTGTCATGACGACGGCCATGCGCCCGTCGTCGACGATCTCGCGCAAGAGCGAAAGGATCTCGATCTGGTTGCGTAGATCGAGGGCGCTTGTCGGCTCGTCGAGCAGCATCAGGCGCGGCTCCTGCACCAGCGCGCGGGCGATAGACACTTTCTGGAACTCACCCCCGCTCAACTCTGCGACATGCCTCAACGCCAGCGGCACCAGTCCGAGACGACCGATGATGGCTTCGGTCAGGGCGATGTCGGCTTTGGAGACCTGCCAGCTCATATGTGGCTTGCGGCCCATCAACACCGCGTCGAACACCGTCAGCCGTGAGGTCTCGCAGCGTTGCGCGACATAGCCAACACGCGTGGCGATCGCCGACGGCGCGAGGTGGCGGAGGTCGTCGCCATCGACCAGGATCGTGCCGGCGCTCGATTTGAGAATGCCGTTGAGGCATTTGAGCAGCGTCGTCTTTCCGACGCCGTTGGGTCCGAGGATGACGAGGATCCGGCCGGGATCGGCGCGAAGCGCGATATCGGTAAGGATGGTGTGTTCTTTGAAGGAAAAGCCGAGCCCGTTCGTTTGCAACATGATCAGCGTCTCCTGATGATCAGCCAGATGAAAACCGGCGCGCCGAGAAAGGCCGTAAGGATCGAGACCGGCAGCAGATGCGGCGCCAGAATGAGACGTGCGGCCGTGTCGGCCACCAGGAGCAGCACGCCGCCGCCGAACAGACAGGCCGGCAGCAGGAAGCGGTGATCGGAGCCGATGACCCTTCGGATCATGTGCGGCACCACTAGGCCGACAAAACCGATAATGCCGAGAAAGGAGATCGAGACTGCCGTCAGCAGCGAAGCCAGGATCATGCCGACCGTGCGCAGGCGTTCGACCCGGACGCCCAGCCCCTTGGCAGTCTCGTCACCGGCGTCGATGGCGTTGTAGTTCCAGCTCTGGGCGATGAAATAAAGGCTGGTGACAACGGTGATAACGGCGAGCAGGCCCAGTTCGCTCCAGTCAGCGCGCGAGGTGTCGCCGAAGGTCCAGAACACAATGGCGGCCAATTCCACATCGTCGGCGAAATATTGCAGGAACATGGTACCGGCCGAGAACAACGAGCCGAGCGCCACCCCGGTCAGCACCATGACTTCGGGTGCCGCGCCGCGCATCCGGGCGATCAGAACAATGACCGCCGCCGAGACGAGACTAAACACGAAGGCGCCAAGGGTCGTCATATAGGGGTTGTAGATCGCCATGGTGCCGGCCTGCGACGCCGTCATTTCGCCCGCACCGAGGAACACGACGGCAATGGCGGCGCCGAAAGCCGCGGCGTGGGAAATGCCCAGCGTAAACGGCGATCCCAGCGGATTTCTCAGGATCGACTGCATCGCTGCGCCGGACACCGCCAGCCCGGCACCGGCAAGGATCGCGGCCAGCGCCTGCGGCAGGCGAATGTTCCAAACAATGATCTCGATGCGGTGCGCCACCTCCGCACCGACAAGGGTGCGGGCCACGTCGCCCAGCGGCACGTTCGCCGCGCCCAATGACAGGGCGATTAGCAAAAGCGGCAACAGGACGAGCGCGAGACCGGCGACAAACACGATTTTGCCGGCGACATAGCTCGAATAACCGGATTGAATGCTTTCTTCTTGGGGCGCCTTGTCCGCTCTTGCGGCAAGACTCATTGCAGCGGCACCTTCACGAAGGCCAGGTCCTCGAACATCTCGTCCATCTGGCCAAAGACCGGTTCACCGAGGAGAAACTCGTAGATTTCGTCGGCTTTCGCGGCAGGGGTGATATCGTCGAAACTGTCCGGACGCAGCAGCGTTCCAATGAACCATGCATCGGCGAGAATCGAGCCATAGTTCTTGGAATAAAGGTTGTAGGGCAAGAGCCCCCAGACCTGCTGCTCGGCCACCGCTGTCAGAGCCTGGTAGACCGGTTCGGTCTTGAGCTCGTGAAGTCCCCCGCCTGTCGCGCCACCTTGCAGCGTACTCAGATCGAGAAACAGGATTTCAGGATCCCATTCGAGGATTTTTTCCTTGGCGACCATGGCATGGTTCGCGCCGGCTCCGGCGCCTTCGGCGGCCAGGTTCTTAATCCCGAGCAGCGCAAACGGCGGGTAGTTCGGTTCGGTAGAGTTGAACCCTTGCGCGCCGGCATGGGCAACGGCGCCGACAAAGGCGGTCGGCGGCACGATGTCGGACCGGTCGGCCCGCTCCTCTAAGTCGGCGATCTCGGATTCGAAAAAGGCAATGACCTCTTCGGCCCGTTCGGTACGCCCGATCACTTCGCCCATGATCCTGAGCGCCTGATAGAGCTGCGGCCGTTTGGCGCCAAAATCGCCAGTGTCGATGCCGATCACCGGGATCTGGGTGCGCTCGTGCGTGGTCGGCACATCCGGCCCGGCCGAGGACACCGATTTCAGGATAACCTGCGGCGCCGGATCGAGCGCCATGATCAATTCGAAATTGTCGCGGCCGCGATGCGCGCCGATCAGGGGCAGATCGCGAAATTGCGGATTGGCGAGGAAATAGGGACGGGCATCGGACAGATCATTGCGTTTTTCGATCTCGTCAACGCCAACAACGAGATCGGTACCGCCGAGATAGGACAGGAGCCTGAGGGCGCCGGATCCCGAACAGATGACCCGTTCCACCGTGTCCGGAATGGTGCTGGTGCGCCCGAGCGCATCGACAATGTCGCGCGCCTGCCCCGGCGTTGCGACCATTGCCAACAGAGCCGCCAACGCCACTGCCCATCGCTTCATTTCAATACTCCTCAAAAAAGGTGTTCCGCATCCTGGTTGCGGCACGATCATAAAAAAATAGAAGTTTTACATACACCCCTTTTTACTGAGGCGTATTGTCCAAGCTGCTCGGTCGGTCATGATCGGCAGGCCGCAAAGACAAATTTTCAGGTAATGGCCGGATGACGTGTGCAACCGGCTCGACAAGAATGCGTGTTCTGGCGGACGGAAGGGTTTGGGCGCTATCTGTGCTTTTGTGTGCGCTTGAGCAGGAGGTTGAGGGTCCAGTTCCTTCGGTTTGATTATCCGCAATCGCAATTCTGGTGCCGGAAGCTGTCAATCTCCTTCCGGCTCCTATTTTGCCATGTCCTGACATTCCGTTTCGGGCCCAGAATTGGTCGGTCGGCAACGCGCCCCAATTTCGGTCGCGGCAAGATAATTGGCAACGTGCCAAAAGCGGACGTGCTTTACGGCACCATCTATTGTTGACGTGCCGATGCGCACACCGAACCGGGTGACGCCTCTCAGGCCATGTCTGCACCTGCGGCCGACTTGGCCTGCGGGCGTAGCATGAACAGAACCGCAAGGATCAGGACTGCCTCGCCGGACAGAACGAGATAGCCGGTGGTGATCGAAGTCGCCTCCATCAGAGGCCCGAGCACAAGGGGCGAGATAAACTGGCCGAGAAACATGCAAGTGCTGAAGATTGCCATCGCGCGACCGAGTAACGCCTCGGGGACATAGTCGTCGATCAGCACGGAGGCCGTCGAAAAGGCAAGTGCGTTGGCGATACCGAGCACGCCGCTTGCCACCGCAAGCGCCGGAAACGCATCCATTGTGCCGAGAACAAGGAAGGCACCGACCCAGGCCAATGCGGTAAGCCGAAGCAGATGGAGATAGGAAAACCGCTTGCCAAGCCAGCCATAGGCGAGCCCAACAATGCTCGATACTGCCGCCATGAGCGCCATATAGCCGGAAACGATGACCGGTGAGCCGACGCCAAGCTCGCCTAGCCGCAGCGGCAGGAAGACGGCCAGCGCATACAGCATTATGGCTTGGGTCACGACTAGGAAATAAACGCCGATGAGCGCCGGACGCCGCAATGAAGATGCGCCTAAACCGCCGGCCGCTTGGGTGGATGCGTCCGGACCGGATTCGGGGATCACGGCCAGAGCAACGAGCCCGAGGGGCACTCCGACGGCGTAAAGCCCGAACGTCGCGTGCCATGAAAAGAGTGCTGCCAGCGCGCCGCCAACAAGAGGAAAGGCCACGCCACCAAGGCTTGTGGCGGTGGTTCGCCAACCGATGACACGATCGCGGATCTCGCCGCGGTAGAGCGACAGTGCCGCCACCGTCGTTCCCGTGAATACAAAGGCCGCGCCGACACCGAAGATCAGTCGGCTGGCAATCAATAGCGGATAGGAGTCCGTCAGCATGCCTGCTCCGCCGGCGACGCCGTAAATCAAAAGGCCAATCGCGAGAGGCCGGCGCACACCCCACCGGTCAATCATCCATCCGACCAGAGGGCTCGCGAGCGCAATGGCGAGTCCGTGAGCCGTGAGGATCAGCCCCGCCGCCGTCCCGTCGACGCCGAGGTCACCGCGCAGGATGTCCAGCACCGGCGCGATCGCCGACCCCGCCATCACGCCAAGCGTGGACGCAAGCAAAATCAGAACGAGTGCCGCGCGATTGGGAATAGGAACCTTTCGAGCATCGATTTGGGAGCTGTGGATTTCCGGCATTCAGCTAGACCTTGAAACGAGAATGAACTACATGCCTTATGTGCCTCTTGGTAACTTTTGTCAACAAGTGGCATTTTACGTTGTTTGACAATTGCGCTTCTGACGCGTTGTGCTAACTTCAGGACATCATGCCCGACCCTGCTACCGCCCCGCCCACCGTTGCTCTGCCGCTTCGAGAACGAAAAAAGCGCCGCACCCGGCAAGCACTCGCCGACGCCGCCCGCAAGCTTTTTGCGGAAAACGGTTTTGCCACGACGACGCTCGACGAACTGTGCGACAGCGTCGAAATCTCGAAGCGAACCTTTTTCCGCTACTTCGCGTCAAAGGAAGACGTGGCGATCGCGGCGGAGACCGAATTGTGGGACGCCTATATCGATGTGGTCGGGGCATCGCCCATTCGGGGCAATGTGCTCATCTCATTGAGGAAATCCCTCGTCACCACGCTCCGTGCAATGGATGACGATTGGGACCACCGTTTCCTCGTCACGCGCCGGATCGTGGCACACACGGGCGATTCATCGCTCTACGACCATTCGGAGCTGGCCTCGCTCAGGGCACAGCGACAGCTGATTGACCTTGTTGGCAGCAAGCTTGGCGTAAGTGCCCGGAACGATGTCCGGCTCCGCATGCTGGGCGAATTCGTGCTCAGCGCATGGCGATGTGGCGCCAGCAACTGGGTGGCCGGTCGTGGTCCCAACGCAAACGGCATTCGTGGACACGGTGGCCTCGACATGCTCGTTCGTCACGTGGAGGAAGCCTTCGTCGCTATTCCCGAGAGCTTGTCGTTAGCCACTTCGGATTGAAACGTGAGGTTCCGCTGGCACCGGCTGCTTGATCGCGTGTCGGTCTGGTAGCGGGCGGTCCGGTTTCGGCCAGAAACTGACAGACCGGTCTTGGCGCAAGCAGTCGGTCTGCAATGCGCCTCATGCTTGTAGCTCGCCGTCCGAACCGTCGGCGCGAGAAGCTGCCGTTCCGTGCACAGCCTGCGAAGGTCTGGCATGGGTGGGAAGGAGACTGCAGGCGTCGAAACCTGACGCAGCTGATCTGGCAATAACTCACGGTAGTCGGCCCACAGAATAAGAGAAGCACGGTCGTACCGTCCGTGTTGGATGGATCGAGACCACCGCGCTCTGTCTCGTTGACCACAGCAGCCGCGCTCAGCTAGGGTTACCGGAAATCCTGAGTAGAAGGAGGCACGCATGCACAAGACCGATACAATCCGTCGTTCATCCGGCGTGTCTCGCGCGACGGCACCGTCGCAGCCTCCTTTCATTGCGGCTCCTTATGGAGCTGAACTCAGGACTTCCCATCATGTTCGAACTCAAGCCGCATGGCTTTGCCGCCATCGAACCCTTTTTTAGCGAACTTTGTCTTCGACACGGCAGCGTTAAGGCTGTTCTCCGAAATCCTTCTCTCGGCCAGATTTGGGTCGATGATTTACGGTCCCCTCGTCAGGCCATTCTGCGTGGACCGGAGGGACTGTATCTCGCCGGCGATCCCCGGCACGACCTCGGCAGCTTCGTCGGCGCGATTGCAGATTGGGAGTATGTGTATCCCGATGAATCCTGGCTTCCGGTCATCCGCGAAGTCCTGCCTAATCGATTTATGATTGCGCACAACCGGCTACGGCTTGCCCTGAAAGCAGGTTGTGCGCGTTCCTTTGCTGTGCCCAGCGGCTTCGAGCTTATCGCTGGTAGCCACTTAATGGACGTATCGGTCACTCATGCGGATGAGATCATCTCGCGCTGTTCGGTTGATATGGTCGTCGATGGGTATGCTGAGTTCGGCGTTTGGACACACCCGGCCTATCGCGGGCGCGGCTTGGCGAAAGCTGCAGCTTCCGCCAGTATTCACCGAGCTGGCGAGCAAGGCGTCACCGCCTTTGCTTGGCACTGTTACGCTTCAAACACCCGTTCCCAGAAGGTCGCCACGGCTTTGGGCTTTGAAGTTACGGATCGCTACCTGGCCTTTAGCGCGAGTGTGCCTGCTGAAAATGACGGTGACCTCGACATCTCCTATTGCCGTAAACTGGCTGCAGATTTTGAAAGCGGCGCCTCAGAAATCGTCTGGCTCGATTTTCACGCGGCGGTTGCGTGGGTTTTGGCTGGCGAGCCTTGCAAGGCCGTGATCGCAGTCGAGCGTCTCGTGGAACGCGGGTGGACGGGCAAGACAGAATGGCTCGAACAGCACTGGGCACTTGAAAGGCTCAACGCCTTTCCACGCTTCCAAAGAGCGGTCAAGGCGCACCGCGCCGCCTCCTAGATCATTTCACTGTTTCTACGAAACACTGAAATGATCTAGCCTGTTGTTTTGTCGCATTTTCGAACCGCAAAGCCGGTTCCCACTTTTGCTGAAAATGCTCTCGTTACTTCCACATCGCCTGACGAATTGGCTAGTCCGATGTCGTCAGGCGATGCGTGTCCGCCTTTAGGGCAGATCACGTTTCAGTTGAATCGGGTGATCTGCTCTCTCTTCTTGTTATGGCGTGTTCATCGGGAAAACAGTCCACTGGACTGTTTTCTGATCCTCTTCACTCGAACCGGCGAACCGGTACCCACTTCGCCTGAAAACACTCTAGGACATAGTATGCGCGCTGCGGAGGGCCGGAACGTGGTCGGGTGCTGTCATTCAATACAACGCTTACGAACGACGGCATTTCCGTATCGATATCGGAAACCAGCCGGTCCGCTTCGGGTTCAACAGCAGTCGGTCCGCAATGCGCCCATCTCGGGCCGATGGTAGCGACGTTTCAGGAGCTGGCAAGCTGACGTATTTTTGAAGGGGGCCGTTCCGATCGAGAAGAGGGCCGAGCGCGGCTATGGTGGCGAAGAAAAATAGTCGGAGCCGCTGTTGCACATTGCGAAGAACCTTTGCGGGGTCAGTCCCGAAAGCGCCTTGAAATCGGCGGTCATGTGCGACTGATCCGAATAGCCTGATGCGTGTGCCAGCGCTGCCAGACTGGAGGCGTCGCCGATGGCATGACGGTGTATGGCGTTCTGGAACCGCAATACGCGCATGAATGTCTTGGGCCTAATACCGACCCGAGCACCAAAGACCCTTTCGAACTGCTTGACGCTCAGGCATGCCGCCGAAGCGAGGGCGCCGATATCCGCCGCGCCAAAACTCTGACTCGCCAGCGCCACGCTGCGGCCGATGCGATCGTCGTGACTGTCGGGTTCGGTTTTCTCGACGAGCGCCCGCAGGAAGCCTTCCGCGATGGCGACACGCACGGCAAAATCCAGTGCCTCGGCCATGCGTTCGACAACCTCCCGGGTACTCACGCCGAGCGCGGAGAGCGGCACGGTGCGGTCGGCCAGTTCGCTCTGCGGAACCCGAAGGAGGCGCATCGCGCCGAGCGGTGACAGGGTGATGGAAAAGATCGAGATGTTGCCCTGAAGCGTTACGTCATAGGCGCTGGTCTGCTGTCCGGTGATCAACGCCCGCTCGGTCAGCTCGGCGCGATTGGACATCGCCCGCGGTGGGGTATCGAGGTAGAAGGCGATTTCCACCAGACCGCTTGGAACGAGCGGCTCTGTGTGCATCGTGTCGGGCGAACGTCCGACTTCGAGCGCCCAGTACTGGCGGACGAAGGGCGCAAGATCGGGCGAAGCAGGGCTGAACCGGAATGGCATGAGTGCCTCGGCTGGAGATCGGCAGCAGGGCTTATCCTACTACCAACGTGGACAGGCGCGAAAGCTCCCCGACACATCGGAGAGCTTTCATCGCGATCTGAAACGGGCAAGTCCGTGCTACAGCCCGCGAACAAAGGCGTGAATGGCACGTGCGGCAGCCGCGACCTTTTCGGGATCGACGATGGAGATGTTGTCCCGGGCGGTGTGCGTGATGTTCTGGGTCATAAAATTCTCGATGAACCAGTGCGAAGAAACCGCGATGGCCGGACACCCGTGCTGAATGAAGATCGAGTGATCGCCTTGGACCCAGGGCAGACCCTCGACGGCTGTGCCGGGTTTCAGCAATGTTGCGCGTGCCTTGCTCAGCATCGCCTCCGGCAGATCGAAAAAGGAGTAGCAGCTGGGACCTTGCTTCAGGCCGAGGCCGTCGATGTTGATATTGAGGGCGACGTCGTCGAACCTGCCCTGCCGTTGCCTGATATAGTCCACCTCGCCGGCAGCGGAATAGTGATCCTCACCGTTGAACACGACCAGATCGATGCCATGCCGGCCGTCAAAACCGACCAGAAGCTCCGCGAGAAGTAACTGGACGGTGACGCCGGTAGCGTTGTCGATGGCGCCCGGCGCGCCTCTTTTTGCATCGATATGAGCCGTGATGACGATGCGCTTCGGCGCCGTTTCCTTCACATTGGCGATAATATTGCTGGCCTTGGTCCAGATGCGCCTGCAATCGGACACCAGAGACACCTCTTCTCCAACATGGGGCAGCAGGCGCTCACCTTCCTCTTCGGTCATGAAGACGGACGGAATATCGAAGTCGCCGTCCTCGAACATTGGCGCCGGGTATTCGCCACCGGCGATAGAGCCGTTGCGTTTGGTCGCGGAAACGAGGGCGCGGACACCGCTTTTTTCGAGCAGGCCGATGATGTGCTGGTGTTCGTTAAGAGAAAAGAACGGGTACTTCTTCGGAAAGAGCTGCGAGCTGGCAATGTCGCCGTGCAACAGGATGATCTTGCCTTCGGCGTCAAGTGTTTCGAGTTGTTCGAGGGAACCAGCGGCAACCAGCCTGCCCCGTCCCTCGAACCCGGGTGCATAGGGGCTTGAATGAACATCGAAGTCGATTTCCCCGAGGCGAAGCCGGGCACCCCTTTCCTGCCAGGACATCACGGCGAACGACGGCGTTTGCACCGCGAGACCAAAACTGGCGAACTGTGCGCCGGTGTACTCGGTGGCGGTGCGGTTGCCTTCGCTACCGAGCGTCCTGTCTGTGATTGCGACGCAAAGAGCATCAAGATGTGCCTTGGCGGCGACGACGAGAGGATCTGTTTCGGATGTTTCAGCGTATGCCATTTCTTTCTCCGGGCGAAAGCGCGCAGCCAAAGGCCGCCACGGGTTGTCTCGGACGGCACTATGGTTTGGGCCTTGCGCAATGGATTGGAGAAAATGGACATTGTAGCGGGAGCGGAAAGCCCGAACGGAAGCGCTGGACAGAAATTACTAGCGCCTGCATCGGAATTCCGGTCAGGCCTGTCGACTTGTCGTTCGGTCTGCATCCCGTTCAGGCTGACTTTCGGATGGGTTGACGGATGATGGTCTTTCGGGACGCCGGTGTGACGCGTTGGAAATCATCAAGATAAATCTCGTGATAGGCCCCGACTGGCTCAAGCCCTTCTTTCGGCAGATAGTCGAAATAAAGGCTCCTGATGACCGGTTCCAGATCGTTTGTCTGGCCGACGTGAAGGTACTGAACACATACGCCCTCATGGACCGCTTCCCAGCGAGGCATCGGCGTTTCTCCAAGCTCGGAGCGCATTTCGGCAACGGACTTATCAAGACGCCGCGCGTCGGCCCAGACCGGAAGGGCGATCTGAACACGCCATTTCCACCTGTCGCGGCGACCAGTTGCGAGGTCGCCCATGTCTTCGGCCCAATAAAGACCCTCTACCGGCGGTTCGACAAAGACCTTGCCCATGCGCGCTCTCGCTTCGCGCCTGATCGGATAAATAGCTGTGTAGAGCGCCTTGATCGCCGTCCCTACGGAGTCCTGATCGGGAACGGCTTTTCCATCCAGAATGGCAAAGGGTAGCGCTGGAACATCAACCGTCTCGAAAATGCCCTTGCGGGGGGCATAGAGCGTTCGGAGCAAAGCCCGGTCCTGCGTCAGATCAGTTAGCTCGTCATGGGCCATGGCTTGCTCCTCATGTAGTCCAGCGTTGCGATGATCCAGTTGCGCTCGGCGGCCAATTGGCCCGAAGAGAAATCGAACAAGGTTTCGATATGGTCGGGCATGGGCTGACGGTGTCGTCGCAAGCGCTCCAGCCGTTCGATCTCGGCATCAACCGACACGAGCCGTGTTTCCAGAGCACCCAGCGCCACATCGCGTGTCATGGCGGTCCAATGCACCATGCCCAGCAAGAGTGATGAGAATGTCGGGCGATAGCTCCCAAGCGCCGCGACAGTCTGTGCCAGAAGAACATCGCGACCCGATCCGGTGATCGAGAACGTTTTGCGCGCTTTGGACCCAGCCGGCTTTTCCGCCACGACCAGTCCCGCTTTCTCCAACTTTGAGAGCACGAAATAGATCGACGAGAAGCCGATTTGCGTCCATTCGCGCAGACCGCGTTCCTCTATAACCTGCTCAATCTCATAGCCATGCCGCGGCATCTCCCCGACAAGGCCAAGCAACATCAGTTCGGAATCGGTCAGGCAATCCGTTTGCATATTCTAGTACTAGAATAAGATTGCCGCCGCGTCAATGGAGGCGATCGAGTTGTCGTCGCTCCAGTTTATCCAAATATGGGTTGTCCGCTATGGGAGTTTGCTCACATCCCTCGCCCGCTTCGCCGTCTGGATCGCCTGCGCCAGCGCGTTGGTGAAGGCGAGCCGGTCCTTTTGGGAAAAGGCCGGATTGGCGCCGGAGATGGCGCCGGCTTCCCTCAGGTCCTGTTTCAGGTCGCGCATGGCCAGCGCCATGCCGATAGAATCGGGCGTGAACGGACGTCCCGTTGGCCCGAGCACGATCGCACCCTTTTCGACAGCCCGATGGGCCAAGGGCACGTCCGCCGTTATCACGATGTCGCCCGCCGACACCTGTTCGACGATGCAGTCGTCGGCCGCGTCCGCGCCCTGCGGCACCAGGATGCTGCGGATGAGCGGGTCGCGCGACGGCCTCAAGCCGCTATTGGCCACGAAGACCGTCACCAGCCCGGCGCGGCCGGCGATCCGCGTGACCTCGGATTTGACCGGACAGGCGTCCGCGTCGACGTAAACGATGGGCGTTGCCATGAGGGTCAGCTCTCTACAAGGATCTTTTTGGTATAGGTGCCGCGGCTGTTGGCCGGATGGTCGGAATTGGGCTCGCCCTCGACCACATGCCGCCGCGAGGAACGATAGAGCGACGGCGAGGTGCCGGTCATCTTCTTGAACTGGCGGGAAAAGTACAAGGGATCCGGATAACCGATCCTTGCTGCGGCCTGCTTGACCGAATGGCCGGTGGCCAGAAGGCTCATGGCATATTCCATGCGCTTGATCTCGCGGAAGCGGCGCGGCGTATGGCCGATCTTGTCGCGAAAGGCGCGTCGCATGTAATCCGCATTATAAGGCTGCCGGTTGAGACTTTCCTCCACCACCAGCTCATTCATCGGATCGCGCGAAATGTCGGCGGCCATCAGCATGATGTGCAGCGACAGGGCATCCGAGCCGGAGGTGTTGATCAGCGCCTGTTCGCGCCAGCGGATGAAGGCCGCCTCGATGAATTCGAGAAGGATAAACATGAACATGTGCTGCTGGATGAGATTGGTCGAGGTCGACGGCGCGATCTCGCGGTAATAGCTCACCACCGGCTGGAGCATGTCCCAGCGCGCGAAACGCGCCGTGGTCGTGAGTTCCATTTGCGACAACAGATCGACCTCGTTGAACAGATCGAGCCGGAAATGCTGGGCAATGCCAGTGTAAAGCCCGCTGGTCGAACGCCAGCCGCGAAAATGGCTGCCGCCCGGGATGAGCATGCCCTCCCCCGGACTGAGCGTAATGCGCTTGCCATTGATGAGGTATTCGCCCGAGCCGGTGAGACACACGACGAGGTCGTGCTGATCGACGGATTTGTCGACATGCCAGTTGACGTCGTGCTGCATGCGGATGGTCGAGCGCGTCATGTTGAGCCTGAGCGCATCGGGCGGAATACCGAAAAGTCCAAGGGCTACGTTTTTGTCCATGTTTTTCACCCAAACCGTTTATTCCGCCGGTCGAAAACCTATGTCTAACTAACATACTCAGGAACCCGGAACGGGTCAAAACCTGCGTCGAGGGAGGAAATCGACGAATATGCACGCGAACAGGCGATCCGGCCTGTCGTAAAGGTGTGTTTGCGTCGGCAATTCCATGCACAATATCGAAGATCGCAGGATTTATCGGCACGGGGCCGACTAGCCGAACCCGAAGGGACATGGACTGGACGAAAGGTCCGGCACGCCCCGGCAAAAGTGGAACGTGTGGGAGAGAAAATGGGCGGCGACAGCAAATTTCTCGGGCTGCTTTACATTTCGCCCTATGTGATCGGGCTTTTGATCTTCACGGCAATCCCGTTCGTCTATTCTTTCTATCTCAGCTTCACGGACTATCCCTTGATGTCCGAGCCGATCTGGGTCGGGCTTGATAACTACATCAAGCTTTTTACCCACGACCGCACCTTCCGCAAATCGCTGACGGTCACGCTGATCTACGTCTTCACCACGGTGCCGCTGAAGCTCGTCTTCGCGCTGTTCATCGCGGTTATCCTCAATTACCGCCTGAAGATGATCAACTTTTTCCGCACCGCCTATTACGTCCCCTCGATCCTCGGCGGGTCCGTCGCGATCGCCGTTCTGTGGCGCTACATCTTCGCCGAGAACGGGCTGGTGAACATGATGCTCAACGGGCTTGGCCTCGCCTCGGTCAATTTCTTCGGCGATCCCAACTACGCGCTGTTCACCATTACCCTGTTGCGCGTGTGGCAGTTCGGGTCGGCCATGATCATCTTTTTGGCCGCGCTGCAATCGGTCGACAAATCGCTTTACGAATCCGCCGCCATCGACGGGGCCAACAAATGGCAGACCTTCAAGAACATCACCCTGCCGCTCATCACGCCGGTGATCTTTTTCAACCTGATCATGCAGACGGTGCAGGCCTTCCAGGAATTCAACGGCCCCTACATCATCACCAACGGCACCGGCTCGCCGCTCAAGTCGACCTATCTGTTGCCGCTCTACATCTATGACGAGGCCTTCAAGAAGTTCGACATGGGCTACGCCTCGGCCATCTCCTGGGTGATGTTCTTCATGATCATGGTTTTGACCGTGATCGCCTTCTGGTCGTCACGGCGCTGGGTCTATTACGCCGGCGACAAGAGGAGCTGATATCATGAGCACACTTGAATCCCTCTCCGATGTCCAGCGCGAGACCGAACGCACCAACCGCCTGACGCGACGCCTTCAACGCCTGTCGGCCTCTGTCCGCTACTTCATCCTCGCCGCCGTCGGTCTCGTCATGCTCTACCCGCTGATCTGGCTGATCGGGGCGTCGTTCAAGACCAATCCAGAAATTTTCGCCAATCCCGGCTTCATCCCGGAACATCCGACCCTGGAAGGCTATGTCCAGGGCTGGAAGACCTCGACGCCCTATACGTTCGCAACCTTCTTCTGGAACACTTTCCTGATCATTTTACCCAAGACCATCGGCACCGCCATTTCGGCGACGGCCGTCGCCTACGGGTTCGCGCGCTTCGAATTTCCCGGCAAGAAGATCTTCTTTTCCTCGGTCATCGCCATCCTTTTGCTGCCGAACGTGGTGACGCGCATTCCGCAATACCTTCTGTTCCGCGACCTCGGCTGGCTCGACAGCTTCCTGCCGCTCTGGGTGCCTTCGGCGCTGGCCGGCGACGCCTTCTTCGTGTTTATGCTGATCCAGTTCCTGCGCGCCATTCCGCGCGACATGGAAGAAGCGGCGCGCGTTGATGGGGCCAATACCCTTCAGGTGCTGATCTTCATCGTCGTTCCGCTTCTGGCGCCGGCGATCGTCTCGGTCTGCCTGTTCCAGATCATGTGGACGATGAACGATTTTCTCGGGCCCCTGATCTATCTCTCCTCGGTCGACAAGTACCCGATCTCGTTGGCCCTCAAACTCTCGATCGATACGACGGAAGCCTTCGACTGGAACCGTATCCTGGCCATGTCGGTGCTGGCGCTGACGCCGTCTCTCCTCATTTTCTTCCTTGCCCAGAAGCAGTTCATCGAGGGCATTTCCACCGGCGGGGTGAAAGGCTGAACCATGGCCGAGCTTGAACTCATCAATGTCGAGAAAGTCTACGGCAACAATTTCAAGGCCGTGCACGGCATCAATCTCGATGTCAGGGACGGCGAATTCATGGTGCTCGTCGGCCCGTCCGGTTGCTCCAAATCGACGCTCTTGCGCATGATCGCGGGGCTCGAAACCATCACCTCCGGCGAGATCCGCATCGGCGGCCGCATCGTCAACAATCTCGTGCCGGGCAAGCGCGGCATCTCCATGGTCTTCCAGAATTATGCGCTCTATCCGCATATGAAGGTCATGAAGAACCTCAGTTTCGGCATGCGGCTGGCGCGCCGGCCCAAACCGGAAATTTCAGCCGGCATCTCCGAGGTTTCCGGACTGCTCGAAATCGAGGACCTGCTCGACCGGTTGCCGAAACAGCTTTCCGGCGGTCAGGCGCAGCGCGTCGCCGTGGGCCGGGCCATCATCAAGAAGCCCGAGCTTTTCCTGTTCGACGAACCGCTTTCCAATCTCGACGCCAAGCTCCGCGCCGCCATGCGCGTGCGCCTCACCTCGCTGCATCGCCAGCTCAAGGAAGAAATGGGGCTTCACTCGACCGTGGTCTATGTCACGCACGACCAGGTCGAAGCCATGACCATGGGAGACCGCATTTGCGTGATGAAAGACGGGCGCATCATGCAGGTCGCCGATCCGGTGACGCTTTACGAACGCCCGGAAAACGCCTTCGTCGCCGGTTTCATCGGCATGCCGGAAATGAACCTCGTTCCGGCGCGCATCCGGAGCGGCGATGGGGGGATGACGCTGCAACTGGGCAAGCAGTCCGTTCTTCTCGACAGCACGGTTACCGACCGCCTGTCCGTGAAAGGCGAGCCGGAGGTCACGCTCGGCCTGCGCCCGCAGCATCTCGAACCGGCGCCGGAAGGCGCCGACAACACCCTGCAAGGCATCGTGTCCCATATCGAATTCATGGGACACGAAATCTATCTGCATGTCCTCATCGAAGGCCATCCGTTCATCGTCGTCACCCAAAGTGCCGGTTTCGACCGGAAAGCGGCGGAGAACAACACGATGTTCTTCAAGCTCAAGCAGGAGTCCTTGCACCTGTTCGACCTGAAAACGGGTCGAAATATCTCACTTAGCAATTAGCGTCGAACTCATCGAACCAACGGGAGGAACAAGATGAAGAAGACAGGTATGATCCTTGCCGCTCTGACCATGGTGCTCAGCAGCGGGGTGAGCGCCGGGGCGGCTGATCTCAGAATGTCGTGGTGGGGCGGCGATTCCCGCCATCTGGCAACCCAGGAGGCCCTGAAGGCCTGTGAAGCCAAATACGGCCACACCGTCTCGCCGGAGTTCGGCGGCTTTTCCGGCTATCAGGAAAAGCTGACCACGCAGTTGGCCGGCGGCACCGAAGCCGACATCATGCAGGTCAACTGGCCCTGGCTGCCGCTGATGTCCAAGAATGGCACCGGTTTCGCCAATCTCAGGGACTACGCCGACATTATCGATCTCTCGAACTGGACGGACGCCCAGCTCGAGTCCGGTTCGATGAAGGGCATTCTCAACGGCCTGCCGGTTTCGACCACGGGTCGCGTGTTCATGTTCAACAAGGGCTCTTACGAAAAGGCTGGCATTGCCGTGCCCGCGAGCTGGGCCGACCTCATCGCCGCCGCGCCGGTCTTCAAGGAAAAGATCGCCGCGAACGCCTATCCGTTCGAATCCTTCGATCTCAATGCCGTGCTGATCGTCTCACTGGCCACCACCCAGGCGACCGGCAAGGATCTGGTCGATCCGGAGACCAACACCGTGGCCTGGACGCCAGAGGAATTGACCGCAGGCATCGACTTCTATCAGAGCCTGGTCGATCAGGGCGTCATCCGCTCCTGGAAGGAAGGCGCCGGCACCGGCACGACCAACCTGTTCGAGCTGCCCGACTGGGCCAATGGCGTCATCGCCGGGTCGTACGAATGGGATTCGACCTACTTCAAGTATTCCGATCCGATCATTGAAGGCGAACTGGTTCCGGTGCCGATCCTTCAGATCGACGGCGCCGTCACCGAAGGCGTTTATCGCAAGCCGTCGATGACCTTTGCCATCTCCAAGCGCTCCAAGGATCCCAAGGCTGCGGCCCAGATCCTCAATTGCCTGATGAACGAACCCGAAGGCATTCTCGCCCTCGGCACGACCCGCGGCATGCCCTCGAGCCAGACGGCGCTCAAGCTGCTGACCGAAGAAAACAAGATCAATGCGACCCTCAAGGCCGCCAATGACATCGTCATGGCGTCCACTGGTCCCGGCGTGTCTCCGTACAACGAAGACCCGCAGGTACGCGATACCTTCAAGTCGATCCTCGAGGAATTCGCCTACGGGCAGATGTCCTCTGCGGAAGCGGCCGAAGAGATCATCGCCGGCGTGAACGAGCGCCTCGGCGAGCTCTAGAACCCTCCGGGGCCGCGCTCATCCGGGCGCGGCCTCTTTTTTCAATCTCACGCCAGCACCCGCGCATGTCGTGACGCGGGATTAGGTGAGTTGCGCCATGTTCCAGGACTTTTTCGACCAGTATGCTTCCCGCTATGCTTACGCAAAGCCTGGCCGGATCTGGTGTTACGAAGACGCCTGCGTCTATCGCGGCCTCATGGAGCTTTATGGCGTCACGGGCAGACAAAGCTGGCGCGACCATCTCAGGCGACTGATTTCGATCCAGATCGACGCCGACGGCGTTCCGCTCGGCTACGCCAAGTCGGAATTCAACATCGACAACATTCTCGGTGGCCGCGTCCTGTTCGCGCTTGTCGAGCATCCCGGCGACCGCTTCGATACCGCGATCGACCTGCTCGCCGACCAGCTCGCCGAACACCCGCGCACCGCGTCCGGAAATTACTGGCACAAGACGGTCTATCCCCAGCAGGTCTGGCTCGACGGGCTTTATATGGGCCTGCCCTTCCAGATCGAATACGGACGCCTGCGCGGCCGAAACGCGCTTGTCGACGACGCGGCCGATCAGCTTTTGCGAGCGATGGACATGCTCCGGGCCCCGAAAACCGGCCTTTACTATCACGGCATCGACACGTCGCGGACCGCGTTCTGGGCCGATCCGGAGACCGGCCTGTCACAGAGTTTCTGGGGCCGCGCCAACGGCTGGCTGGCCATGGCGATGATCGATATCTACGCCCTTTTGCCCGAAGGACATTTCGCCCGTTCCGATATCCGTGCCCATATCCTGTCGCTGGCCGACGCAATCGTATCGCGGCGCACCGAGAACGGGCTCTGGCTGCAGGTCATGGACCGGCCCGATCTCGCCGGCAATTACGAGGAAATGTCGAGTTCGGCGATGTTTTCCTATTTCCTCATCCGGGCGGCGCGCCTGGTCGAAGGTGCCGCGCCTTTGAACAAAGCCGGACTTGCCGCGCTCGACGCCATTTCGAAACACTACGTGCGCCGAACGGACGACACCTGGCAGCTCGAAAACATCTGCGAAGTGGCCGGACTTGGCGGACCGCTCGGCAAACAGCGCAACGGCACGCCCGCCTATTACGTCAGCGAGCCAATCGTCGCCAACGATCCGAAAGGCGTCGGCCCCTTGATGATGGCCGTGGCCGAGCGGGAGCGCACCGACGCTTCAGGACACGAGATCAAGATCGAGGGAAAACGGCACGCACGCGGGTAACCGCTCGCCGACACTCGTTTTGTCATTTTGGCGCTTCCGCCATATCCATCAGGCGACTTCTTCCAAATCCTTCGCGTCAGCGGCCGCGCGGATCGTCTTGCTGACGAACTGGTAGAAATGCGCCGGCGGCAGCGGTTTGGCGAAATAGAAACCCTGCGCCATCTCGCAGCCTATGCTGGTGAGGAACAGCGCGCCTTTTTGTGTTTCAACGCCTTCCGCACACACCTTGAGATCGAATGAATGGCACAGATCGACGATGGCCCGGACCACCTTGCGGGCGTCGTGATCGGTTTCCGCGGCAAAGGTGATCGAGCGGTCGATTTTGACCTCGCTCAACGGCAAACGATAGATCTCTGCAATTGAGGAATACCCGGCGCCGAAATCGTCCAGGGAGACGCCGAACCCCTTGAGACGCAAACGCGTCAGGATGTCGATCGCCGTCGTCTTGTTCGGCGAAACGGTCTGCTCGGTCACCTCGAACGTCAAAAGCGAGGGATTGAGCCCTGTTTCGACCAGACGGTCGGCCAGCCGGTCCGGCAGTTCGAGATCGGTCAATTGGCTTGGTGACAGGTTCACCGAAACGGGCAGAAACAGGCCGCGCTCGGACCAAGCCTGAAGCTGTATGATGACGTTGTCGAGCACGGCGTCGGTCAGAAGGCCGATCAGCCCCGCCTCTTCGGCGATGGGGATGAAATTGCCCGGCGGTTGCAAACCCCGCTGGGGGTGTTGCCAGCGTACCAGTGCCTCGGAGCCGACGATCGAATTCGCACCCTTTTGGGCGAGCCCGATCTTGGCCTGGAAATGCACCACCATCTGGCCAGCCTTGATGGCCTCTTCGAGTTCCTCGGCAGACGGCGTGAAGGAGTGGTTCCAGGTCTTAGTAAGGACGGTGCGTAAATCGCGTTCGCTGACGGGCTTGGTCAGTGAATAGGGCATATTCAGCCCCAACTCGCTGCCCAACCGTTTCGTGGCGGCGAGAACGCGTGCACTCTGGCCGCTGGTCAGAATGATCGGGGCCTCGCACCCCCGCCTCGCAAGCTCGCGCAACATCTCAACGCCATCTTTTTCCGGCATGGCCAGGTCGAGCATGATGACGGTCGGCAAGAGCCGGTCATAGGTTTCCAGCAGGTCCTGATCCGCTTCGCTTTGTTCGACCGAATAACCAAGCGCTTCGGCAAAGATACGGAATAGCGTCTTGATCTCATGATCATCGTCGATGATCAAAAGGCGATTGGGTGAAACCACGAGGTGCTCCTGTCTGTTCCGGAGCACGCGACGTTCCGACAAATGCGGAACCGTGCTCCATCTTCCTGTGGTCGCAGTGTTTTTTTCAAAAAAACGACTAGTCGTTTTTTGTACACTGCTCCAGAGCTATTGCGCATCCTCACTATCTACTAAAAACAGAAAATTATAGCAGAAGTCCAAATTCATATGACTTACAAAGAGTAATCATGAGTATTTAGCTTTCGATAGCGCATACTCTTCGCCGAACACGAATTAACAATTGCTCTTATTGTTGCTTCAAAAGCCAAGCAACAAGGCAGATACGCTCACTTTGTCAAAGAGCGGGAAATGCTCCGCGTCGTCCAGCTTGATACGCGCGATCTGGCTTCTGTCGCGCGGCCGGAAACTCGTCTGGAATTCCTCCGGCAAGGGTTCGGTCAGCGGCAGGATTTCGGAGATGATCCCTTTCACGCGCTTGCGGCCGCCGGCGATTTCGACGCGCATGCCGACCGAGATGGGAAACAGATAGCGCGGCGGCAGATAGGCCAGAACATAGGGCGTACCGGCATAGATCGACAGCATGGCGTTACCGGCCTGGAACACATCGCCGATCGAGGGGATACGTCCTCCGATGGTGCCGTCGATCGGCGCGGTGATTACGCCATTGGCGTATAGCGCGCGCAGATCACCCAGGGCCTTTACGGCATCGGTGTGCGCATCTGACAGGGAGGCGCGCTGTTGGGCAAGCGTCGCGGTTTCCGCCGCCAGGCGAATATGGGATTCCTTGGCGTCATAGCTGTAGTTGAGCGCTTCGAAATAGCGGGCGGAATCCACCAGATTGGCGCTTTGCGCCTTTTCGAGGCCGGAAAAGATTTCGGCGGCCTCCCGTTCCCGGCGCTCGGCCAGCGGCAGCAACTGATCGGCCGTCGCGATGCGCATGGACAGGTCAGCATCAGTCTGGGTCAGTTCCGCCAGACGCAGCGACAGATCGGCAAGGCGTTCGAGCATTTCGCTCGATTCGATTTTCATGAGCACGTCGCCCCGGGCGACGGTGGCACCTTCCTGGATGTCGACCTGTTTGACCTGGGACAGGGCCGAGGCCGCAACGACCGCCCTGTCGCGCACCACAAGTCCGTCGGCGCGGAACAGGAAGAGATCCCCCCACAGGAAATTGAAAATGCCCACCCCGACCAACACGAGGATGCCGATATAGATGAACCGCGCCCAGTGTCCGGCGGTGCGCCGGGGTTCGGAACTGAGGGTGTCGGCGCGGGGGCGTTTGTGCAGTGCTCTCATGATCTGCTCCGGGCGTCTCTGACTTTACGGGGAACGTATTCGTCGCGTGTCGACATGGTGAAAACCCATTCCTCGACATAGGCGATGACGCGGACGATGCGCATCACTAGGCCGTTGAACAGGCTGAAGGCGGGAACCAGCGTCAACAGGCCGAGCGAGACATGGCCAGGCATGGCCAGGCTCGCAACACTGAGGGTAACGAGGTCGATGACCATGATGGCCAGGAAGGCGGCGCCGAGAATAGCCGGCGCCACGTCGCCATAGGTCCAGAACAGCCAGACCAGATAGACCGGTAGAGCCATGGCGCCCAGCACGTTGAACAACAGGAATTCCATTTCATGGAACAGTTCGAGCGGGCTGAAGCGTCGCGAAAACGGGTTGAGCGCTTCCGCATGGGTACGATAGCGCAGCCGTATGGCATCACGTTCCCAGCGCATGCGTTGCCGGTAAAACGCGGGAAACGTGGCCGGCACATCTGTGCGCGACACGGCATCATGTGCAAAAGCAATGCCGTATCCTGCTTTTCTCATCCTGAGTGTCAGGTCTAGATCCTCGCCGCCGCCAGCGGCATCGAGGCCGCCGACCTGTTCCAGCGCCGAACGCCGGAAGGCGGAAAAGGCACCCGAGGCGCAACTGACCTGATCGATCATGGCCTGCGAGCGTTTCCCGAGCGAAATCGAGATGAGGTATTCGATCGACTGCAATGCGGCCATCAGGCTGGCCGTGGTGTTGCGAACGAGGATATTGCCGGACACGGCGCCGATCTGCGGATCGTTGAACGGCCTGACGATGTTGCGGATGGCGTGGCGATCGAAGGTCGTGTCGCAATCGAGATTGATGAGGATATCACCGCTCGACAACCGCCAGGCGAGATTGGTCGCCGCCGATTTGCCGGCCCTCAGATCGGTGCCATGGGCGCCCTGAATGAGACCGCGATGCAACAGATCGCGCAGACGGGCCCGCGTGGCATCGGTGGAACCGTCCGAAACCACGATGATTTCGTCGGGAACCAGGCTCTGCTCGTTGAGGCTTTTCACGCAGGTTTCGATCTTGTCCTGCTCATTGTGGCCAGCGACCAGGATACTGATCTTGCCGAGCTTGTGGGTTTTCAGCGCATCCCCCTCGCGCTTGGGGATGAACAGAATTGCCGACAGCATGGCCAGAAGATAGCGCGGCAGTTCGAGCACCAGTGTCAGCCAGAGCAAATGAACGAGATTGGTCGTGCCGACCGACGAAAAGAAGTCGATGCCGTCCGAGAAAATGCGGTCCATCAGAACAGATCCTGCGGTGAAAACACGGTAAGGACGGCCCCGAGATCGACACTGATGGCACCGGCGGCAGTCGCAGCAAGGCTTTCGGTCTGCGTCTTGAGGGATTGGGCCGTCATCTCGGGCACGAGGGCGAAATCGTAGGATTGCCCGGCCGCGATGCGCGTGTTGGGCGGCATGGCCTGATGCAGGTTTTCCAGGAACTGGTTGCGGGCGCGCACGAACATGCGGGCCCCCTCTTCGCGTTCCACCAGATGCTGGTTGCGATAAGCGATATCGACGAGCGCGAACGGTGTGCCGTCCTCGTTGTAGCGCCGCGCTTGATCGTTGAGGGCGACAACCAATTCCAAAGGCAGATCGGCAAACCGCAGCCCCGTTCTTTGCAACCCGAGCACGGCACGGCCGGATTCGGCGAAGGCAAGCCCCTTATCCGTCAGCGCGTAGGAAAAGATATCCTTGGTCCCCATGCTTTCGCCGGAGGTGTGGGTGTGACACGAGGCGCAAACGAACCCGACATCGGGCTCGGACGTGGCGTGTCCGCAGGCTTGACACACCAGCATGCTGCCCGGCCGGTCGTAGTCTTGGCCGAAATGCCTGAGGGTCTTGCGGCATTTGGGGCAGACCAGATCGTCGCCGGAACGAAAATCCTCCTCCGGCCCCTGATAGGCACAGGAGAAATGATGGATATAGGGCTGTTCGACCAGTTGCGGCGAACCGCAGGACGGACACTCCTCCCGCACGTTGAGATGGGCGGACTCGCAGGAGCCGCACTGGTGCACACGGTCGACGAAGCGCTTTTTCAACAGGCCCTCGCTGGCCAGCCTTTCCGCCAGTCGCACGATCTCGGCATTGGCCAGCGGCACCGGATAGGCGAATAAAAGCAACGAGTTGGCATCGTAGACGGGATCAAGTTCGTTGCCGGAGAGATAGAGATGGGCGATCAGCTTCTCGCCGGGATCCTCCGCACGCGCCAGATCGCGATGCAGCCGGCTTCGCTTGTCGTTGAAGGCCGTCACCATGTCGCCGACGCGCCCGGTGGCCGTGCTTGCCAGCCGCGACAGGTCGAGATCGGCCTTGTGCCCGAGCGCGCCCGTCAAATCGAAGACCGGCAGAACATGTAGCCCGGGATGCTGCCAGAGCACTTCCGTCCGCCCCAAAGGCGGGTTGGACCTTATGAGGATGCCGTCGAACAGCAACGGATCGCGCCCCGCCTGAACGATCTTGGCGGCAACGTGATCGGAACCGAAATCGTCCGGCCAGCTCAGGAAATCGAAATTCTGGGCAAAGCTCGTGTCGACCGGTGGCGGGGCAACCGCAGGTGACGGTTTTACGCCGTCAACAGGCGGCTCGGACGATAAAGGCGTTTCGCCGCCCGGCGCCTCTTTGGACTCGATAACCCGGCAAACCTCGCCGATATCGACCGGCTTGGGGACGATTTCGTCGAAAAGCTCGCAATTGTCCTTGTGAGACAGAAGCCCTTCGACATCGGCGGTCACCGCGATGAAACGGGGACCCGGTCCGGGCATGTCCCGGCGATAGGCCGAGACGATTTCGACGCCATCCATGCCGGGTAGATGGAAATCAAGCAGAGCGACGTCATAATCGCCGCTTTTCAACGCTTCCAGAGCCTCAGGGCCGGTTTCCGCTGTATCGACAACATAACCACGTTGTCCGAGAACAAGCTTCAGGAGGTCCTGAGTAATTGAACTGTCTTCTGCAACAAGAATACGGGACGCAGACTTTTTAACTTCTCTTGCCACTTCGGCGGCTGGAGTCATTACGCACTCCTAAACAACATACGCAAACGAAGATGATGGACATCTTTCGTTACAAATTAACGTCCCCTTAATACTCTACGTCAATTTAGTTTTCAGTTTAGCACATTAATTTTTTGATAATTCGAAATGAATTATGATTCCATAACCAGATTTGGATTTAGGAGTTACACTAGAGCAATATCCAATTTTTCTATCGAGTGCTGAGGACGCGTCATGCATTTCGGAAAACAAACCGATGAGAATCACGACCCGACTCGCACTGATGGCCAGCACGCTGGTCGTCACCTCGGCTTTCCTGATCGGCTTCACGCTCTATCAGACGAGCGAGGAAACGCTGATCTCCAATGCAAAGTCCACGCTCAATTTTGCCATTTCGCATGCTGGCCACGACCTGCATGACAGCGCCAACGCCGTCAGCGCCCAGGTTCTGTTTCTGTCCAAGACGCCGGCCGTGCTCGATCTCGCATCGGGAACGCTCGATGCTGAACGCCTCGAACAACGCAAGTCGGAACTCGCGACGGAGTTTGCCGCCCTGGCGCGCTATTCGCCCGATATCCTGCAGATTCGCCTGATCAGCGCCGCCGACAACGGACGCGAACTGGTCCGCATCAACCAGATCGACGGCAAGATCGAAACGGTGCCCGACGCACAGCTACAGGAAAAGGGGATGTACGATTACGTCGCGCAAACCCTGACGGCCGCACGCGGCGATACCTTATTGTTCGGCATCAATCTGAACCGTGAATTCGATCGGATCGAAGTGCCCTATGTGCCGGTGCTGCGCGTTTCGACGCCGATTTTCAGCCCGTACGGTGCCATGTTCGGGTTGATCGTCATCAACATCAACATGCAAAGCGTGTTCGACCGCATGAAGACGCGGTTTCCATCACCGGCCAGTTTCTATCTTGCCAATGCCAAGGGCGAAATCCTGCTTCATCCCGATCCTTCAAAACAGTTCCTGTTCGAATTCGGTCATCCCTACAAACTGGTCGACGAATTTCCGGAGTTGAAGGACGTTTTCGCCGACGCGCTTCCGGATGCGGCGTTCATCCGCGAACTCGGCGACAATGGCGAGCAACTCATTCAGGTTTCTCAGGAAACTATTGGCACCTCTCCGTGGCAGCAGCTCTACATCGCCGCGGCCATGATACCGAAAACCGCCGTCGGAACCGGTCTCGACCAGCACTCGTGGATTTTCATCCTGACCCTGGGCCTCAGTCTGGCCGGCGCGCTTGTCGCCATCGGCATAAGCCGTCACATGCTCCGGCCGCTCAACGACCTGACCGTCGCGGCGGATCGCGTCGCGGCGGGCGAAAACGTCAAGGCGCTGGCCATTGTCGATGATCGCGACGACGAGGTCGGGCATCTCGGCCGCAGTTTTGGCGCCATGGCGCTGGCACTCAACGAACGCCAGGTCAACATCGAGGAAAAGGAAGCCCGCCTTCGCGCCATTTTCGAGGCTGTCGGCAATCCGATCCTGACCATCGACGGAGACGGGATCATCCAGAGGGCCAATATGGCGACCGGCAAATTGTTCGGATACACCCAGGACGAGTTGATCGGACACAATGTCTCGATGCTGATGAATCCGGTGGATCGGGCGCAACACGACCAATATCTCAACGAACATCACCGGACCGACCGGGCGACGATCATTGGTATTGGTCGCGAAGTCGAGGCGCGGACCAAGGACGGCACGCCCATCCCCATCCATCTGGCGGTGTCCAAAGTCCAACTCAAGGACCGCCTGATGTTCACCGGCGTGATGACCGACCTCAGGGAACGCAAGAAGGTCGAACGGCTGAAGAACGAATTCGTTTCGACGGTCAGCCATGAATTGCGTACACCGCTCACCTCGATCCGGGGATCGCTGTCGCTGATGAAGTCGTCCGTCCTGGGTCAGCTTCCCGAACCCTTGCAAAAGATGGTCGAGATCGCCGATTCCAACGCCAACAGACTGTCGCGTCTGATCAACGACATTCTCGATATCGAGAAGATCGAGGCCGGAAAGCTGACGTTCCATCTGTCGCGGCTCGACATTGCCGAATTCACCGCCCGCATGGTCGAAGCCAATGAAGGCTATGCGCGCAATCACGACGTGAAACTCGTCAATGGCGGGTGCCCGGACGGCATCAAGCTGACGGCCGACCCGGATCGGCTGGCGCAGGTGGTCTCGAATCTCATTTCCAACGCCATCAAGTTCACACCCCCCGGCGGCACCGTCACCCTTTCGGTGCGCGTGGTCGGCCAGTCGGCCCGCTTCGAGGTTCAGGACCAGGGGCCGGGCATTCCGGAGGAGTTCAAAGACAAGATCTTTTCCAAATTCGCCCAGGCGGATTCGTCGGACACGCGTTCGCATGGCGGCACGGGGCTCGGGCTGGCCATTTCGCGCGCCATCATCGTGGCCCATGGCGGCGACATCGGTTTCGAGAGCAAACCCGACGCGGGCACGATCTTTTATTTCGACCTGCCGCTGCGCCAGCTCAGCCGGGGCGGCAACCGGATGGAAGCCGATCATCCGATCAAAAACATCGCTTGATGCGATCACATGAGGAGGAGTCAAAATGTCAGATGAACTGCACCGCGTGACCTATGTCGAAGACGAACCCGATATCCGGACCATCGCCGAGATTTCGCTGACCCAGATCGGCGGTTTCACCCTTCAGCTCTGCGAGAACGGCAACGAGGCCGTCGACAAAGTGCCGGCGTTCAGCCCGGATCTCATCCTTCTCGACGTGATGATGCCGGGCATTGACGGGGTCGAGACCTACAAAAAACTCAGGACCATGCCCGAGACGGAAAAAACGCCGATCATCTTCATGACGGCCAAGGTGCAGTCGCACGAATCCGCCCGTTACCGGGAGATCGGTGCGATCGGCGTGATCGCCAAACCCTTCGATCCCATCACCCTGCCCGACGAAGTCCGTTCCATCTGGCTCAATTCCCAGGAAGGTCAGTCGTCATGAACACCATGCAGAACGAGGTCCGCGCGCTCGTCGAACGTCACTGTGTCACCTTGCGCTCGGAACTGGCGGAAGTGGATGTCAGCCTGGAAGGATTGGAAACGAAGGACGTCCCGACCCTCATGCCGCTTCTGTTCGCGGGCATCGAACGCGTCCACAAGATCAAGGGATCGAGCGGATCGATCGGCTTCACCGAAATCAGCGCCAGCGCCGCCCAGCTCGAAAAAAACCTGCGCGAGGCCTATGCCCAGGAAGGACCGGACGCCGCCCTGAGCCAGACGATTGCTTCCGACCTGGCCCGGCTCCACGAGCTGGTGAACAATGTCCAGCCCGAACAGTCCCGCTTGTGGAACACGGATTTCTCGGCACTCTCCAGCTAGGGCTTGCCCGTTTGACAACAGGCAACCGGCTTTATCGATACGCCGCAACGGGGTAGAATATGGCGCACGGCTCCGCGCCCGTTTGAGTATAGGGAAACTGGTTTCCCGCCATTCCCGAACCGTTTTCGACACGATCCCCAGCCCCGGCATTGTCACGTTTCCATGCGGGTAACCCGGGTTTCTCCCCCCAAAACGCTCCAGATCTCTCCGCAGGGCGCGACTGGTTGCAGCAGGTGGCTCCATGCGCTTTTAAAAAAGAACAGCCCGCCGGATATTCCCTGGTGTATTAGGTTCTTTCAGACGATTTCTGTTTTTTTGAAGGTTTTTCATATTTTACTTGGAACCCGATTCGGCATCGAATAATGAAATATATTTCATTATTCGACGGATATCTTGCCTCAAGCCTCTCCCCCTTGACCGGCGCTAACGGACAATTTTGGTCGAGATATCCATAAGCGCTTGTATACACTTGATAAAACTGCCAAACGCGACGACAAGACAATTGACACGACGCGGACGCTGTCTCAAATTGGTTTTACGGTTCTTTATTCCGAACCGATCAAGGACGCAGTGATTTTTGTCTAGAACCGGTCGACTTCGCATTTTTTCTCGAAACGATAGTCCGCTTTCTATCGCAACGGCGTCATTGTTGACGGAAATGCCCAGATGACGGTGAGTTCTGTCGATGGCAACGCTGTCGAACGCCCCGCTCACGTCCGGGTTGCCGAAAAACTGCGCCACGATCTGATGTGCGGTAAATATGCGCCGGGCGAAGTAATGACGCTTCGCAAACTCGCCGCGCAATTCAACGTCAGCCCCATGCCGGTCAGGGATGCCCTTCGTCAACTCGTGGCCGAACGTGCCCTGGTGGTGATCAATGCCAACCGTTCGGTCGCTGTCCCCATGCCCGACATGCAGCATCTTCTCGACATCATCCATGTCAGGATGCTGCTTGAAGGTTCGGCTGCCGAACGCGCCGCGTTGAACAGCACGCCGGAAAAAATCGCCGAGCTGGAGCACCTGCTCGAACGCTGCGACCGCGCCGGCGCGGCGGGTTTTCTGTCGGCCAACAGGGATTTTCATTTCGCCGTCTACGCAACGTCCGGATCGAACGTGTTTTTGCCGCTCATTGAAAGCCTGTGGCTTCAGTTTGGCCCCTATCTTCGGCAGGTTTCCGATCTGATCGGCCCCACGTTCAGGACCGATATTTCGGAACACCATTCTCTGATCGCGGCCATCGCCAATCATGATCCGGAGACGGCGAGAAAGGCTGTTGAGGACGATATTTCCAGTGTGACCACGGTTTTGGTCAACAATGTCGAAAAAGGAAAAAGCGGCAAGACGTCCGAAAATGCCCGAATGGGCGCGGCCAACGCCACGTCCAGCTTTTCCCGGGGCGAGTGACGCCTGGCAAGATACCGTTTTGGGGCGCCCAGATGCTGCGCAAAACCGGCATCATGGCGGGTTGAACCGAACGCAACCAAAACGCCCCGTCAGTGCTCGCACAATTCGATTACGATGCCATCCGGATCGCGGCAGAAGGCGACTTTTTGCACGATGCCAGCGCTCCGGGCGGCACGTGGCGCTTCCAGCATCTTCACGCCAGCGGCCTCGAGCATCGCGTAGGTTTTTTCGATATCGTCGAATGCGAAGGTGAGATGGCGCAACCCGGCCCGTCCATAGGTCACGTCACTGGCGGGCAAGGCGCCCGTGCCCGGCGCGGCTATTTCCAGCATGCCGTTGCCGGCGCTGAGAAAGCAGCGCTCGGCGCCTCCCTGATCGGGCAGGCGCAAAACCACCGACAGACCGAGCAGATCGACATAGAACGCCAGGCTTGTGTCGATATTGGCGACGGTCATGCCGACATGTTCAAAGCCCTTGAGTGCCATCTGCGCCTCCTCCGCTGCATCCTGACGTAAACCGGGAAAAACATGTCGCAAAACAAAATCGAAAGGACCGGCAACAGGTTTCCTGCCCGTTCGGAACGTTTCCCGATGCAGTAGCTGAGGGCGATTTACGCGCCTGTTTTCGTTGTCTCGGTATCCGGCAACCACGAGTGGTAGAGCGGATGGTCCTTGGTGATCGGCAAGGTTTCCGGTCGGCCGGTCCGGATGGACTGATAGGCCGCCGTTACCAGATCGAGTGCGTTGCGCGCGTCCCTCAGCGTCACGGGCAATTCAGTATCATCCATGATCGCCTGATGGAAAAGCTCGAACTGCCTCACATAACCCTCGTTCATTGTAGGAATTTCGGTCAGGGCGTCGTCGATGCGTTTCTGGATGGCCTCATCCTCGGCGACAAATCGCCAGGGCTCACACGACATCGAATAGGCGCCGTGCGAACTCTCGGCCACGAGATTTTCAAAACAGAACCTCAGGCGAGAAAGCTGTTCACGCGATCCGAGCGTTGCCGACAGGCTGGCCAGAGACCCGTTCCGCATGCGGACTGCCAGCGAAGCGGTGTCTTCGACTTCAATTGGGTTGACCAGGGTCGCGCCGAAGGCAAAGACGTCGGCGACAGGACCGTGAATGTAGTTGAGCATGTCATGGGCATGGGTGGCATGGCCCAGCAGGCACCCGCCGAGTTCGCTCGCCCATTTGCCGCGCCACGGCACGGCGTAATAGGCGGGCGGCCGCCACCAATGCGTTTCGATGGTCGTCAGGAACGGCTTTCCGGTCAGTCCGGCCTCGACCAGATATTTGAGTTTTTGCAGGCCCATGCCGAAACGATACTGGAAGATCGGCATGAACCGCCTGTCTGTACCGGCAACGATCTCCATCATGCGATCGACGTCCGCGACCGAACCGAAGAGCGGCTTTTCGCAGATGACGTGCTTGCCGGATTCGAGGGTCTTGCGGCTCAATTCGAAATGACTGTCCGGCGGCGTACAGATGTCGATGACGTCGATATCGTCGCGCCGGAACAGGGAGTTCGTGTCGGTGGTGTAGGTCTCGATGCCGTGCTTTGCGGCAAGCGCCCTGCCCCGTTCCTCGTCGAGCGAACATAGAACCGGCACCTCGAACAGGTCGGGATTGGCCGCGAGATCGATCAGGTGCTGCCCGGCAATCCCCGAGCCGATCACGCCAACGCGCAGTTTTCTGGTCATTTTCCGATCACCTGTTTCATCGTGCCGCGATGGAAACGGCGTTGGCCTGGGCTTCAAGGGACAGCCGGCACACCTCGAAGACATGCGCCTGGGTCATGGCCGTTTCCGTACGATTCCGGACATCGGCGAGCAAGGCGTCGAAATAGACGAGCGGCTCATTGGCACAATCGATGTGGGTCACGCCGTTCTTGTCGACGAGAAAAAGGTGATCCGTGCCGGCACGGCCACCGATATCGATGAACTTCCTGAGTTCGATATAGCCTTCGGTGCCGAGAATGGTCAGGCGTCCATCGCCCCAGGTCGGCAATCCGTCCGGCGTAAACCAGTCGACGCGGATATAGCCGGCGGCATGATCGCTTCTTAAGAGAACGTCGCCGAAATCCTGGAACGCCGGCGTTTCCGGCGCTCCGAAATTGCCGACCGAACTGGCCGCCACCTCGGCCGTGGCCGAACCGGTGTAAAAAAGGAACTGGTCGATCTGGTGCGAGGCGATGTCGACGATGATGCCGCCGAAAGCGTCGGGATCGAAAAACCAGTCCGGCCGGGTCTCCGGCAATTTGCGATGCGGTCCAAGACCGATGGTCTGGATCACCTGCCCGATGGCGCCCTGAGCGATCAGCTTGCCGGCCTTGACCGCCGCCGGAACGGTATGACGTTCGGAAAAGCAGACCGAAAAGATGCGGCCGGTTTTCTCGACCGTTTGCCGGACCGCTGCGAGCTGGTCGAATGTCGTGACGCCCGGCTTGTCCACGACGACATCCTTGCCCGCTTCCATGGCGCGGATGGCAATACCGGCGCGATCGCGCGGAATGGCGGCCGAACAGATGATATCGATGCTCTTGTCATCGAAAAGAACATCGGGATCGCAAACGGGCACATCCGGGTATTTCTCCTTGACGGCCGCGACCAGTTCGGGAACGGAAGTCTTCTCGCAATAGCCGGCGAAGTCGGCTCCGGCGGCGATCAGCCCTTCGATGTGGTGGAAGATGTGACCGTGATCGAGCCCGATCGCGGCGAAGCGCAGCTTCCTTTTCATTCAGGCCACCGGTTCGATCCGCTGTTCGTTCGCGTCAAAGAAATGCAGGTCGGCATGGTTGAACCCGACCGTCGCAATATCCCCGAGGTCCTGGCCTTCCTCGTTCAGGCCGTGCAAAAGCAGCGGGTTGCCCGAAGCCAGTTCCAGATGGACCAGCATCTCACCGCCGAGATATTCGACGAGCTTCACCTTGCCCGTCACCGTGATCTCGCCTTCGCCGATCCGGATGGCCTTGGGACGGACACACACGGTCAGATCCGTGTCCGTGGTGTCGAGTTTCGGAATATCGATGGTGCCGAAATCCTCGAGCGTGATCTTTGCCGTCGCTTTGGTCTGGTCGAGCTTGGCGTCGAGCATGTTGATCTTGGGCGATCCGATGAACCCGGCAACGAACAGATTGTTCGGGTGACGATAAAGCTCCTGTGGCGTGCCGACCTGTTCGATCACGCCGTCATGCAGCACCACGATACGGCTGGCCAGGGTCATGGCTTCGACCTGATCGTGGGTGACGTAGATCATGGTGGTGCTGAGGCGTTTGTAGAGCGAGGCCAGTTCGACGCGCATCTGCACCCGCAATTCGGCATCGAGATTGGAAAGCGGTTCGTCGAACAAGAAGAGCTGCGGCTCGCGAACGATGGACCGGCCGATGGCGACACGCTGTTTCTGGCCGCCGGACAACTGACGGGGCTTGCGATCGAGCAATTCCTCGATCTGCAGGATCTTTGCCGCCGCCAGCACCTTTTCCTCGATCACCTCCTTGGCGAGCTTCTGGTTCTGCAAGCCGAAGGCCAGGTTCTTCTTCACCGACATGTGCGGGTAAAGGGCATAGGACTGGAACACCATCGACAGCGCGCGCTTGGACGGCGGCAGGTCGTTGACGATCTTGTCGCCGATGGCGATCGTGCCTTCGGTGATTTCTTCAAGGCCCGCGATCATACGCAAAAGCGTGGACTTGCCGCAGCCGGACGGGCCGACCAGCACCAGGAACTCGCCGTCGACCACGTCGAGATTGAGCCCCGCTATGACTTTGACCGCGCCATAGGTCTTGGCAACATTTCTGAGGGTCAAACCAGCCATCGATAACTTCCTATTTCATGCCCGACGTGGCGATGCCGCGGACGATCAGTTTCTGGAAAGCGATGAAGAAGATGAACACCGGGACCAGAGAAAGAACCGACATGGCGAACATCTGTCCGTAAGCGGAGGTGCCTTCCGAAGCCAGGAACAACCTGAGCGCCAACGGCACGGTGTAGCTCTTGATGTCGTTGAGGTAGATGAGGGGCGCCAGAAAGTCTTCCCACACCCAGATGAACGAGAAGATCGCCGCCGTGGCCATGGCCGGCAGCGATAGCGGCAAAATGATGAGCCAGTAGATCTTGTAGACCGAATAGCCGTCGATCATCGCCGCTTCGTCGAGTTCGCGCGGCAATTGCCGGAAGAACTGCACCATGAGGAAGATGAAGAAGGCATCGGCGGCCAGGAAGCGCGGCACGACCAGCGGCAGATAGGTGTCGATCCATCCAAGGTGGAGGAACAGCACGTATTGCGGGATGAGGACGACGTGATACGGGATCATCAGGGTCATCATCATCAGCGCGAAAAAGAGATTGCGCCCCGTGAACTGCAGCCGCGCGAAGGCATAGGCGGCGAACGAACAACTGAGCAGATTGCCGATGACCGACAGCACGGTCACGATCAGCGAATTGGTGAAAAAGGTCGTGAACGAGATCGGCAGCCCTTCCCAGCCTTCGGTGTAGTTGGTCCACACAAATTCGGTCGGCCAGAGATTGAGCGTCGAGAAGATTTCGTTCTCCGGCTTGAACGACGCCGAAATGAGCCAGATCAGCGGATAGATCATGATCAGCGAGAAAAAGATCAGGAACACGTGCTTGAAAAGACGCATCGTGCGGGCCCGTCTTTCGCGTGCGATCCTGAGACTGCGCGCGATCGCGGCCGCCTCTTCCATCTCGCGGGTGAGTTCGGGATTAGTCGCGTTCATTTTCGTAATGCACCCAGTATTTCGACGTCAGAAACGCGATGGCTGTGAAGAAGGCGATGATGATGAGCAGGACCCAGGCCAGAGCCGAGGCGTAGCCCATGCGGAAGAACTTGAAGGCCTCGTTGAACAGGAAAACCGTATAGACCAGCATGCTGTCGGACGGGGCGCCGGTTCCGTTGGAGATGATGAAGGCCGGCGAGAACACCTTGAAGGCGTCGATGGTCTGCAAAACGAGGTTGAAAAAGATCACCGGCGCCAGAAGCGGCACGGTCAGGCGCCAGAACTGACGCCATTTCGAAGTACCGTCGATCTCGGCGGCCTCATAGAGATCACGTGGAATGCCGCGCAAGCCGGCGAGAAAGATCAGCATGGGCGCGCCGAACTGCCAGATGGCAAGAACGACCAGGGTGTAAAGCGCGGTGCTTGGATCGGTGATCCAGCTCGGCCCTTCGAGGCCCACCAGCGCCAGCACCTTGTTGACCACGCCGTCGGCCAGGAAAAGCTGGCGCCACAGGATGGCGATGGCGATGGACGCGCCCAGAAGCGAAGGCAGATAGAAGATCGCCCGGTAGATACCGATGGTCTTCAGACCCTTGTCGAGCAGCATGGCGACCGCGAGGGCCATGATCAGCCGCGCCGGCACCGCCATGACGACATAGGAGAAGGTCACGCTCAGCGACTTCCAGAAGCGGCGGTCGCGGGTGAACATGTAGATATAATTGTCAAACCCGACCCAGCGCGGGTCGGCGACCATGTCGTAACGGGTAAAGCTTAAGTAAAGCGAGGCCAGGATGGGGCCGATCGCCAGACAGAAAAACCCGATGAACCAGGGTGTCAAAAAAACGTAACCCGGCGTGTTACGCGCAAAAAAACGCCTCATAATGCTCCCGGCTCCTCTCGAACCCGCCCCGTTTCCGGGGCGGGCTCAGTTTCGACATTCGAACGCTTACTTGGCGCGTTCGAGAATATCGGTCGCTTCCTGCACGAACTGTTCGGCCGCGTCGGCGACAGGCACGGTGCCCAGAACGACGTCGGTACCGATGCGCATATAGGTGTCGCGCACTTCGTTGTGGCCCTTGGGCGCCGGCAGCGGCAAAGCGCCGACCTTGTCCTGGATCGCATCGAAATAGTCCACCGAGACCTTTTCCGGTTCCGTGAACTTGGGCTTGAGCGCGGCGCGCACATTCGGGTTGGCCGGGATGCCGCGTTCGAGACCGAGAATGGCGGTCTCTTCGGGATCGTTGACCCAGTCGCTCATGTACTTGATCGCGGCTTCGACGTCCTTGGCGTCGCGGGTCAGCGACATGAACATCGACGGCTTGATGAACTGGCCAGGCTTGCCGCCCGGAGTCCACGGCACCATGCCGGCCGCGATCGGATCCTTGATCAGGGCCTGCAGGCCGACGAGCTGGTTCGACCACATCATCGACATGGCCGTCTCGCCCTTGACCATGCCGCCTTCGGCGAACGGCGCGTCGAGAATGACGGTCTTGTCCTTGGAACGGACCAGATCGGCTTCACGCAGCGCGGCCCAGTAGTTCCAGTAGTCGGTGACGTCCTCGACGGTGAGGCCGAGCGTGCCGTCTTCGTTGTAGAAGCCGTGCCCCTTCTGACGGGACCAGACTTCCTGATTCTCGGTGACCAGGGACAGATCGTCGGAGCCCTTGACGCCGGTCTTGGTGGTGATCTTTTCGCAGGCCTTGGCATAATCGTCCCAGGTCCAGCTCAGAACGTCGTCATCGACGCCGGCTTCCTCGAGCAGGCGTGCATTGAGCGGCATGACCTGGCTGTTCGACCCGATGTTGAGGGCATAGAGTTTGCCATCGACATAACCGCCCGACAGCGGACCCTTGTCGAAATTGGAGAGGTCGAGCCCCTTGCCGATATACTCGTCGAGCGACTTGAGGGCGCCGCGGCGGGAATATTCGAACAAAAGCGAATAGTCCATCTGGACGAGGTCGGCCATGTTGCGGCCGGCGGTCTGGGTTGCCATCTTGGTCCAGTAATCGCCCCAGCCAACGGTTTCGCCGGAAACGGCGATATCCGGATAGTGCTTCTGGAAGACTTCGATTACCGCGAACGTACGCTTGTCGCGCTCGGGGTTGCCCCACCAGAAATGGCGGATGTTGCGGTCGGCAGCGATGGCCGGCATTGCCGGAAGCGCGGCAACCGCAGCCGCGGTGCCCATACCGGCCAGGACTGTACGACGTGATACCTTGGACATGTTGTTCCTCCTCCTTGGCGTCAACTTGTCATTTCATGCTTTTTTAAAAAGCCTTCTGCGTTCGATTCCTCTTTATCAAATATAGCTGCGCAAAAGCTCGGTCAGGCAGAGTATGGCCATCGATTGCCCATAGGGCATCGGCGTCAGCCGTATCTGCCGGTAGAAATCAAGATCGTACCCCATCGGGGTGCCGGTCGAAACCTGTTTGAGTTCGCCATCGGCGCTGATGTTGTCGACAACGCCCTTCATGCCGCGCTCGGCCACCGTTTCGTATTCGGCGTCGAGATAGTGCCTGCGCACGCTCTTCATCAGCCCATAGGCGAAACCCGCCGTCGCCGAGGCTTCAAGATAGCTCGACGGATCGTCGATCAGCGTGTGCCAGAGCCCGGTTTCGTCCTGATAGGTCTTCAAGGACACCGCCTGCCGGCTCAACACCGACAGAAGCTGGCGCCGGATCGGATCGTCTTTTGCAAGCCGGGTCATTTCCAGAAATTCGGGAATGGCGATGGTCACCCACGAATTGCCACGCGCCCAAAGGGCATTGGCGAAATTGTGCTTGCCGTCGAAACTCCAGCCGTGGAACCAGAGCCCGGAATGCGTGTCCATCAGATACTGGGCATGCAACAGGAACTGATATTTGGCCTCTTCGAGATAATGCGGCCGATCGAGCACCAGCCCGATCTTGGTCAGCGGCAGAACGCTCATCATCAGCGTGTCGTCCCAGAGCTGCTGATGATTGACCGAGTTGAAAACGATGTGCTGCAGCCCGTTTTCCTCGGTGCGCGGCATTTCCCGCATCACCCATTCGGCCCAGCGGTCGAGATAGGGAACCCAGACGGGTTCGTGGAAATGCTCGTAAAGGCAGGCAAGTGTCAGAAGCGGCGCAACGGTATTGACGTTCTTGGTCGGCAACCCTTCACGAAACCGCGCCTCGAACCAGTCGGTCAGAATCGTCAGCGTCTTGTCGTCACCGGTCAGCTCCCAGTACTTGAAAAGACCGTAAAGGCCGATGCCCTGCGTCCATTCCCAACCCGACCAGGCCTTGGCATCGACAACGCGCCCGTCTCCGAGAGGAAGAAGAAACTCACCCGTCTCGTCCCGAATCGACAGGAGATTGCGCGTAAGGCGCGCCACCAGCGCCGTGACATCGTCACGGGCGATGAACCTGCTCTTTTGACTGAGCAACGGATCCAGCGTCACCCTGCTCTCTCCCTTCGAACGCGTTCATTTCTTTTCGGAACGCAATTTCAGTTTTTTAGGAAAACACACCTTAATTCCGATGGCAACGCTTTTCGGTCACCTTTTCGCAATGAATGTATTTTCATTACCAATCAAGGTGCTAACCCCGGTTTTGGGAGCGCCTTGACTTTGAACATACAAAAATTCAAAATCTGATTTCGAAAAAATCAGAATAGCAAAATGGTCGCTGTCCATACCAAAACCGAGAATGTCGCCGCGGCGCTCAAGGTGTTCGCGGTTCTCGAAGCCCTGGTCGAGGCGAAACAGGCCAGTCTTGGCGATATCGCGCAGCGCGCGATGACGTCCAAGGCCACCGCGCACCGGCTTTTGCAGACGATGATCGATCTGGGTTATGTCGCACAGGACCCGGACAACGAACGCTATTTCGTCACGCTCAACCTTTTCAGTCTGGCGGCGCGTTCGCTGAACGGACAGTCGGATCTGTTGCGGGTCGCCGACCCGGCCATGGGCAAGCTGTCGCGCGCCACGGGCGAAGCGGTCAATCTCGGCGTCCTCGATCGGCGCGACCAATACGTCACCTACATTCACAAATACGACTCGATCTACAACCTGTCGCTGACCTCGACGCTCGGGCTCCGCAATCCCCTGCACACGACCTCTTTGGGCAAGGCGCTTCTGGCCTGGCGCGACGATGACGAGATTCGCGAATGTCTCGCGCGTCTCGACATGAACAAGACCGCTCCCAACACGATCACCGACCGCAATCAGTTTTTCGAGCAACTCATGCGGGTCCGGCAGATTGGCTATGCCGAAGAAATCGAGGAAAGCGAGGCCGGCGTCAGGTGTCTGGCGGCACCGATTCTCGACCATATTGGCAAGTCCATCGCCGCCATCAGTGTTTCCTTCCCGCTTTTCAGGTTCGACGAGCAGAAAAAACCGGATTACGTGTCACATTTGCTGGAAGCCGGCCGAACGGCCTCCAAAGCGCTCGGCTATGATGGTCCCTACCCGAAAGACGAACGGCCGGTCATTTCATAAAGAAAACGGTCTTGAGCGGTATCTCCACGGGCGATTTGTCCGGATTGGTTTGCATGATATCGGCCATGTAGGCCCACCATTTCTTCATGACCGGATGGTTGGGAAGCGCGTCCATCTTGTGATCGGCCGGGCGCGACAACACGCCGAACAGCGTATCGGTTTCCTCGTCGAGATGGATCGAATAGTCCGACACGCCAGCTTCGTGCAAAAGCGTGACGAGCTCTGGCCAGATTTCGTCGTGCCGGCGCTTGTATTCGTCCGTCATGCCCGGATTGAGCTTCATCTTGAAGGCGTGTAATTCGCGCGGAGCCATGCCGTGTCCTCCCAGACCTGATGGATCATTATTCATAGTCCTCGTTCCGGAACGATCCGGGGTCAAGTCCAGTCAGCCGGTAAAACCGGGGATGGGAAGGCCGAAGACCTGGAGCAACAGAACGACGTTGAGAACAAGAATGATGACGGTGCCGATGATGGCGGCGATATCGATCAGGCGGGAATTGGCGAATTCGCCCATGATGTTGCGGTCGCGGGTGAACACCACGAGCGCGATCATCGGGATGGGTAGGGCGAAGCTCAGGACGACCTGGCTCATGACCAGGGCCTGAGTGGTATCGACGCCCAAAAGCACGACGGCAAAGGCCGGCAGCATGGTCACCAGCCGGCGGAACCAGATGGGGATGTGAAAGCCGACGAAGCCCTGCATGATCATCTGGCCGGCCATGGTCCCGACCGTCGAGGAAGAGATGCCCGAAGCCATCAGGGAAACCAGAAACACTCCCGCCGCCATGCCACCGAGCAAAGGCACCAGGGTGTGATAGGCGCTTTCGATTTCGGACACTTCGGTATGGCCGGCATGAAAGGCCGCAGAGGCCATCATGACCATCGCCATATTGACGGCGCCGGCGACGGCCAGGGCGATGATGCATTCCCAGTTGGAATAACGCACCAGCCGCCGGCGGTCGCCGTCGTTGCGTGGCGCAACCCGATGCTGGGTCAGCCCCGAATGAAGATAAAGCGCATGCGGCATGACGGTCGCGCCGATAATGCCCACGGCAATGGTGAGGGCGGCCATGTCTGGCAACGATGGCACAACCATGCCGGCAGCGGCGCTGCCCCAGTCGACCGGCGCCACGAACATTTCAAGGATGTAGCAGATGCCGATCAACGCCACGAGGCCGGTGATGATCAGCTCCATTGGCCGGAACCCGCGCCCGGCGAAAAACAGGATCCCGTAGGTCACGACGGCCGTGGCGAACATGCCGTAGATGAGTGGCATCTGGAACAAGAGGGCCAGGCCGATGGCGCCGCCGAGAAATTCCGCCAGATCGGTGGCCATGGCCGCCACTTCGCTGATGATCCACATGGTGTAGCGAACCAGTGGCGGGAAGCGGTTGCGGCACATTTCGGCGAGATTGCGTCCGGTGACGATACCGAGCTTGGCCGAAAGCGCCTGGAACAGCATGGCGATGAGATTGGCCAGCACCACGATCCAGAGCAGCGAATAGCCGTAGCCCGAGCCCGCCTGAATGTTCGTAGCGAAATTGCCCGGGTCCATATAGGCGATCGAGGCGATCACCGCCGGCCCGGCAAACAAGAGGAACGAGCGCGGCCCCCTGCGACGCCCCTCAAGCACTTCCCGGATCTTGAAATCCGTCTTTTCGGACAGGGTCTGGCGCGACACCTTGCTCACCACTCAGAACTGTTGGCTGTCGGGATTATAGCAAATAACAGACACATCCTCCGACCCTGCAACGATGTGTCGGCGGCAAGGCTCCAGGTGGGACCCGAGAAAAACGCGTATCCGAAAATCTTCTTCCCATTCTTTAGGAATGAGCCATATCGCTTTGTCAATCGCATGAATTCCCTGTTGCCAACACGGCCCGTTTCTCATCCATGGTCCATGCGAGACGAGGAATCGGATGCCCTCTTTTCGCAAACTATGTATTTACCACTTCTTAATGCAATTAAGACCTATTTGCAATATGTGGATGATGAGGCAGATCGCAGGTTTTGGAGTGTTTTCAGGCGAAGTGGGTACCGGTTCGCCGATTCGAGTGAAGAGGATCAGAAAACAGTCCAGTGGACTGTTTTCCCGATGAACACGCCATAACAAGAAGAGAGAGCAGATCACCCGATTCAATTAAAACGTGATCTGCTCTAGCCGCAACGGTTCTTGATCCAACCTCAACACACCTCTTTGCGTCGTCCCGGTGCTTGACACCGGGAACTACTCGCCTCGGTATTTACTCAGGTACAAATGATTTGCTCTTCTTGTCCCGTTCTCTGCGCGGGATGAGTAGAGATGCAAGCACGCGCACTTTTGTTCTTTGCGCCGCGAGTAGACCCCGCGATCAAGTCGCGGGGTGACACTGTTGTGGTGTGAGCGCATGGCAACACGTCAAGCCAAGGCGTTTCCGGGACAGGTGGATACCGGTTATTCGTCCGCAAGTCCGACAGCGGTCAAGGCAGATGACCGCCGGCCTGAAAAGTGGCAGGTCCCTGCCCCGAAGGCATCGCACCCGCCCGCGTTGTCTCCTTTGAAACAGCCGCGATACGGCGCGTCTCAGGCGGTCACGACAAGCCCGTTTTCGTCGAACACGTGGACATCTTCCCGGGCGAATTTCAGCCCCACCACGTCGCCGGCCTTGCGATCGGCATGCCCGACGATCCGGACGGTGAAAAGCCCGACATCCGGCACCGCGACATAGGCGTAACTGTCGGAGCCGAGATGTTCCATCACTTCGATTTCGCCTGACAACACCCCCTCGCCCGGCTCGGTCAAGGCGATCCCTTCCGGGCGGACGCCAAGCTTGGCCACGGCTTGCGGAAACGTGCCGAAACCAGCTTCGACCCCGTTTTTGAAGACCAGTTCCTCTTTTTCGACATGTGCCGAAACAACGTTCATCTTCGGCGAGCCGATGAACTGGGCAACGAAGAGATTGGCCGGATGACGATAAAGATCGAGCGGCGAGCCGATCTGCTCGATCACTCCGGACTGCAACACGACAATCTTGTCGGCCAGGGTCATGGCCTCGGTCTGGTCGTGGGTCACGTAGACCATGGTCGCCTTGAGGGCCTGGTGCAGCTTGGCGATTTCGAGGCGCATCTCGACCCGAAGCGCCGCATCGAGATTGGAGAGCGGTTCGTCGAACAGGAACGCGCTCGGTTCCCGAACGATGGCCCGGCCGATGGCGACGCGCTGACGCTGCCCGCCGGAAAGCTCTTTGGGCTTTCTATCGAGATAGGGCTCGAGCTTCAGCGTTTCGGCCGCCTTGTTGACCTTCTCGATGATCTCGGCTTTCGGCGCGTGCGCGACCGTCAGGCCGAATCCCATGTTCTCGCGAACCGTCTTGTGCGGATAAAGCGCGTAGGACTGGAAGACCATCGACAACCCGCGTTCGGCCGGCGGCTTGCCTGTCACATCGTCACCGTCGATGAGGATCTGGCCGGCGCTGGCTTCCTCAAGGCCGGAAATCAGCCGCAGCAGGGTCGATTTTCCACAGCCCGACGGCCCGACGAAGATGATGAGCTCGCCCTCCTCGATGGTCAGATCGATACCTTTGATAACATCGAGGGTACCGAAGGACTTGTAGACATTCCTGAGTTCGATCTTTCCCATGGTCTTGTCCCCTCAGTTCCCCAGTTCTTCCGGCAGCGGCGTGGCCCATGCGAGCCACATCGAGGCGGTCCACGAAAAGGCGTCGCCGCCGCCGCCGCGCCCGGTCAACGGGCAGAAATATTCGTAAAATCCCGTCTCCGCGATCAGCGTACGGGTGTGGTTGCGGATGGTTTCGGAGAGCTGCGCATAGCCGTTGCGCATCAACCCATCGGCGATCATCCAGTTGACGATGGCCCAGACCGGACCGCGCCAGTAGCGAATGGAATCGAATAAGGGATTGCCCGGATCGAAGCTCGGGACAGAATAGGTCACCCGTTTCTGCCAGTCGGCGAGCAGCGCCACCATCTTTTCCGCCCGCGCCGCATGAACCTCGCCGGCATAAAAGGCCAGCCACGAACCGGCGCTGAGATCCTCGGCCTGCCGCTTTTTTCTGAGATCGAGCGACACGTAGCCCATAAGATCTTCGGTCCACAGCGCCTCGAAACCCTGTTCCAGCCTTCTGGCGCGGGTCTCGGCCCGCCGGGCGATATCGGGCCTGCCGACCGCATCGGCCAGCCAGCACAGATCATGTTCCGCGCGACGCAAAATGGCGTTCATACCGACATCGGCAACCCAGAACGGGCTCATCGCAGCGATCTTTTCGTCGTCCCAGCCGTTTTCGCTGCCGAACTGCACCAGCGCCATGTAGCGATCGTAATCCACCTTTTTCGGTCGCTGGTCGGCATCGACATGCTGGGTGTCACGACGCTGATAGGCGCCGACGCGGGATGTATCGACCACTGAAAGCGGGGCGTCCCAGTCCGGCAGGTTGTCCCGGCCACTCTCCCAGGGGTGGATGATGGCAACGAGCCCCCTGCCCTCGGGATCGCGCGCGTCGGCGAACCATTGATGCCAGCGATCAAGCCGTTCAACCAATGCAACGGCCCGCTCGGGTCCTTTGTTGTCGGGATGAGTGAACAGGCGCCTGACGATGGTGGCGACCACCGGCGGCTGGGTGATGCCGGAGGTGCGCGGCGTACGGTTGGTGCCCCATTTGTCGGGCCCCGGGAAATAGCCCTCGTCATCCTTCCAGAAGATGATGTGCGGCACCATGCCCGTGTCCCACTGGGCGCTCATCAGCGTCTCGACTTCGGTCCAGGCGCGATCGAGGTCAAAACTGGAAATCCCCAGTGCCACCAGAGCCGAATCCCAGTTCCACTGGAAGGGATAGAGCCCCTTGGTCGGAATGGTGTAGCCGCCCCGGTCGTTATCCTTGAGGATGGCGCGGGCCTTTTCGTCCAGAGCCGCTTTTCTTTGAGTATCCACTTCACCTAACCCTTTACGCTACCGGCCGTCAGCCCGCTCACCAGGAAACGTTCGAACCACAAAAAGATCACCAGGATCGGCACGGTCGCCACCACGGCGCCCGCCATGAGATATTGACGCGGCACTTCGGAGGAATTGAGCGAAACGACGCCGCGCGACAGGGTGAAAATGCCCGGATCGTCGAGGAACATGAAGGCGAAGAGGAACTCGTTCCAGGCGATCATGAACACATAAAGCGAGACCGAAGCCAGCGCCGGCAGGGCGAGCGGCAGGGTGATCTTGAAGATCACCCCGATGCGGTTGAGCCCGTCCATGAGCCCGGCTTCTTCCAGCTCCGCCGGAAGCCCGCGGAAATAGCCCTGCAGCATGTAGAGCGCCACCGGCACCGTCGTCGCGGGATAAACGATGAGCAGCCCGGCAAGGGTGTTGCGCAAACCCATCTGGGAAAACACGGAGTAAAGCGGAATGACCAGAACGATGGCCGGCACCATGTATATCAAAAGGATCGACTGGGAAAGGAAAGCCTGCCCGGGGAACCGCAACCGCGCCACGGCATAGGCGCCGGGGATGGAAAAAGCCAGCGTGATCAAGACCGTCGCCACCGAGACGATGGACGAGATCAAAAGGAACTGGCCGAAATTGAACTCGGTGAAGAGCTTCACATAGGAAACCATCAGGTTTCCGGCGCCCTTGGATAAATCAATGCTGAGATCCAGCGGATTGAGCAGCAATTCCTGCTGGGTTTTGAAGCTCGTCATCACCATGACGTAGAAGGGCAAAACCACGATGATGGTGAAAAAGATGAACCCGAGCCCCTTGAGCACGCGCACCAGCATGACCTCGATCGTGTAGCGCTTGAGCATGCCGGCACTGAGATCGTGGAGAACGGCGCGGTTGGCAAAGGTCAGCGCCGCCCCGATCAGCGCGACGGTCAGGGTCTGTGCCATCGGCGCCACTGTGAAGGGCTGCGAGAACGGCAACATGGACGAGGCGAGCATCAAAACGATGATGCCCAAAACAAAAGCCGCCAAATAAAGCGCCGCAGTGCGCAACGCGCGCGGGCGGATCATCACCAGAGCCGCATTGGCGGCGCCGGCCAGGGCGCCGGCAGCGACGACCGGCGTGGCCGGCAGGCCGGTAACCAGCGTCAGCGATATGCCGGCGACGCCGGACGCGATGGCGCCCCAGAGCGCGCCGCTGAAAACGCCGAGAACGATACCGGTTCCGTAACGCATGTCAGGACTCCTCGCGATAAAGGAAGCGGAAATAGGTGAGCGAGAAGATCAGAAGCGCGATGAAGATCACCACCGCCACGGCGGCGCCCGCCCCGAGATTGGAAAGGGCAAAGCCCTGTTCGTACACATCGACCGTGAGGGTGCGCGTGCCCGCCGCGCCGCCGGTTAGAAGGAAGATGTCGTCGAACTTGTTGAAGGTCCAGATGAAGCGCAACAGGAACAGGGTCGAAAGGATGCCCATCAACTGAGGCAGCGAGATGTGCCAGAACTGCTGGAGCGGGGTCGCCCCGTCGACCTCGGCCGCTTCGTACATGTCCGAAGAAATGGATTGCATGCGCGCCAGGATGAAAAGGAACGACAGGGGGAAATAGCGCCAGGCTTCGAAGGCGATGACAGTTGCCAGCGCCACCGGGAAATTGAAGGTTATGCCGAACAGATCGACCGGCACGGCACGGGTGCCGAAGAAATTGACCCCCTCTCCCATACCCATTCGTCCGAGAATGGCATTGAACGTCCCCGAGAATGGATCGAGCAGGATGAGCCAGGTAAAAGCCACCGCGATGACCGGCGCGACATAGGGGAACAGGAACAGGCCTCGTAAAACCGAGCGTCCCGGAAATTTGGTATTCAAAAGCTGCGCCGCGAACAGCCCGAGGATCATCGCGCCGAGCGTGCCGAAAATCGTGTAGGCAAGCGTCGTCCACAGCACCACCCAGAATTCGCGGCTGTCGAAAATGCGCGCGAAATTGTCGAAGGTGAATTCGTTGTTGAGCAACACGTTGCTGGCCGTGCCGGTAATGGAGGGTTCGCTGTCGCGCGGCGTGACCGGATCGGCGGCGAAAGCTTCGCTCGCCACGGCCGTCAGCTCGATATCCTGGCGTTCTCCGCCTTCGAGCGTACCCAATGTGCAGTTCAGATCGGCACCCGAAACGGCACAGCGCGGATCGGGATCGACAAGCGTGACGCCCGCGGGCAGCGTGTCGGAAAAACTGATGTCGCTGATCGGATAGGATTGCGAGGAATTGCGCACCCTGTAGCGGATGGTGAACGGTTCGCCCGCAACACTCATGTCACCGCGCACGCGTTCGGAAATGATCGGTGTCGGCGCGCGCAGATCGGACAGTTCGATCGGCTTCACCGAAATCCAGAAATTGGCCAGAAGCGGTAAAAGCACGATGGCCAGAACGATGAGAAAAGTGGGCAGCAGCATGGTCAGGGCAAGCCCCGCCTCGCGTTTTGCCATTGGCCCGAGGCCGCGACGCGAACCCGGCTCGACGGAAGTCTGTCCAGTTATGGCCATTGCTGTTGCCCTTATGAGGATAAGGCACGGGCGGAGCCTTCTGCCCCGCCCGTTCCGTCAGGGAGGTCAGTCGATCTTGGCGATCTCTTCGTTGATGAGATCGGCGGTGGCATCCACATCCCGCTCGCCGTCGATGAATTCGCGCACGAGACGGTTGATTTCCTTGGAGGCGATGATCTTGGACGCCGTGGCGAGCTGGCCTTCGGCCACGCCCCAGCGGCTTGCCGTGTCCAGCCCGGAGACGATGTCGGTGATCACCTCAGGCGCATAGAGATCGGCAAGCGGCGCCTTGCGGTCGACGCCGACCGGCAGAGTCGACCATTCCTTGACGAACTTCTCCGGATCGTCTGGCGTGCCGCGACGGATCGGGAACTTGCCTTCCGGCGCGATCGACAGCGTCTGGGTGTAGCCCTCGTCCATCGAGAACTTGACGAAAGCCTCGGCGGCGTCGGTATCGGCGTCGGTGGTGATTCCGAAATGGTTGATCGAGGCCCAGGCGGCGCCATCCGGATTGGACGGACCGGAGAACCGAGTGACGACGCCGGTCAGCGAGGCCAGTTCGGTCGAGGTCGGATCATCGTTGATGGTCGGCGGGTTGCTGTCACGCAAACCGGCCAGTTCGTCGAGGATGAAGGGCGACCAGATCGTCATCGCCGCCTTGCCGGCGAAATAGACCTCGCGCGCCTGCAGCCAATAGAGGTCACCCGGAGGCGACGCCTTGGCCAGACCTTTATAGAAATTGAGCGCTTCGACGAGCTTGGCCTTGTCGAACCCGACGCTGCCGTCCGGCTGGATCGGCGTGGCGCCGTCGGCAAGGAAGACATGCTCGACCACCTGGCTCATGAAGTCGTCGTCCACCTTGGTTGGCGCGACGAAGCCATACATGTCGGGCGGATTGCCCAAAGCGGCGATGGCCGCCTCGATATTGGCATAGCTGTCCGGTGCGGCAAGGCCGGCCTTTTCGAACAGGTCTTTCCTGTAAATGACCATCTGGGTCCAGCCGTCGGACGGCACGGCGGCGGTTTCGCCACCGAAATTGACGAGGTTCAGGGCGCCCGACGCGAAGGTGGCGCGGCCGAGATCCTCGACGACCGCATCATTCGCTTCGGTGTCGAGAATGCCGGCTTCTGCCCAAGGCAACACATAGGACAACGGCAGATAGATGACATCGGGCAAATCGCCCGCGGCAAAGGCGGCGGTGGCGCGGGTGTTGAGGTCGCTTTCGGTGACCGGAATGACATCGACAGAGATGCCGGATTTGGCTTCGAACTCGGCGGCCATGGCTTCCTGCTTGGCCAGGCGGTCGGGTTGCTCCTCGGTCGTCCAGAAGCTTAGCTGCGCACTGGCAAGCGACGTCGACAGCAACAGGCTCGTCGCCGTCAGCGCCAGAATTTTCGGCAAATGTCCCATATTATCCTCCCTTATGGATTCCTGGAGCCAGGCACTTCGCTCAAAACGAAACGACCAGCCCTAACGCTTGGTAGTCGCGATGGTTTCGCGCGAAAAACCGGTTCCCGCTTTTTCGCCCGTTGTTCGAGGCCGCTCATCGGCCGGTGGATGGGCCGACGCGCGTGGCGTCAGCACTGCTTCCCAGAGCACCTGGGAAATCTCGGCGCCGGGCGTTGCCGTCTGTGTCAACAGCATGCGCGCAAGTTCGCGCCCGGCCTGATAGCTGGATTGGCTCATCGTGGTCAGGGCCGGTTCGATGGCCGCGCCGATGGGCAGGCCGTCATAGCCGATGACCGAAACGTCGCGCCCGACCTCAAGCCCGGCGCGGTTGAGGGCATGGATGGTGGCAATGGCGATGGAATCGGTGATGCACACGATCGCCGTCGGCGGTTCGTCGAGCCTGAGCAGACGGTCCACGGCGTCACGCGCCGTCACTTCGTTCAGCACATTATCGATGATGTAGTCCGCGCGGATGTCGAGACCGCGCTCGCCCAGCCCCCGGATGAACCCCTGACGGCGCAGCCAGGCGTGATTGAGCGTGAGATCGCCGCCGAAAAACCCGATACGGCGATGCCCGAGATCGGCAAGATAGGAAACGGCATCGACAAAGGCCTTCTCGTTGTCGATATCGAGCCAGCAATAGTCGTCGTGCTCTTCGGTGCGGCCGTAAACGACGAACGGCACGCCGGCATGTCTCAAAAAGTCGACGCGGGCATCCTGACGCCGAATACGCGTCACCGCGAAACCGCCGACCTTGCCCGAACGGATCAGGCGGTCCATGACCGCGATCTCGTCGTGATCGTCCGGCACGGCGGCGACCAGAAGATCCCAGTCATGTATGGCCAGTTCGGCCGAAAGACCGTCGAGGATTTCGGAAAGAAACGGGTCGGACAGATGGTCCTGCCGGCTCGGAATGACGAAACCGATGGTCTCGACCACGCCGCGTGCCAGCCGCCGCGCCGTCGAGGACGGCTGATAGCCGAACTGCTTGGCCGCCTTCTCAACGCGTTCGCGCGTTTTGATCGCAATGTCGGGGTAATTATTGAGCGCGCGCGAAACCGTCCCTTCGGACAGGCCGCAATAGCGCGCCAGATCCGCAATGGATGTCACATTCCGCCTGCTTTTGGACTCGCTCAATCCAACCTCCCCTGATCCTGGCACTAACTCTTTGTTTTTTCGCCAAGATGATCCGAAAGCGCTTTCGGAACAACAAAAAGGTATCCGAAAGCGCTTTCGGAAGTCAATCCTTATGAATCTATCTTGGGGATATCCGACGATTGGCAAGTGTTTCGGGCATGCCGGCAGGACCAACGCATCGCCATTCCCGGCGAAGACCGGAAACCCTGCTCAGGCAAATCCTTGTGCAAAAGGAGTCTTTCCCGCCGCAGACGCGGCGCTGCCGGATCCCCGATCAAGCCGGGGATGATGAGGCGTATGTGGCTCGGAAAAGAGGTTAGGAAACAGGCGTCAGGTGAAAGCCGGCATCCGTTCCACCCTTCAAACGGCTGGTGCTTTGATAGCCCTGCAATGAGGGCAATGCCTTAGCCCCTGTCTGCGTCATCCCGGCGAAGGCCGGAATGACGTCGAGGCACATGGGCAGCATGCACGAAACAATACTGTGCCCGCACACGGGATCAGGCGCCCTTCAGGGTGCACTCTATCGCCTGACGGCGTAGGTCGCCGCGAGCGCCTGCTGGTAATCCTTTTGGAAATACGCGTCGTAGAAGGCCTGACGGGACGGATCGAGCGGATAGGTATCGGTTTCGAGCGCGATCGCGCCAACCGCCTCGGCCACGGAACCGTAGAGCCCGCCCGCCACTCCGGCGAGAAGGGCTGCACCGAGGCTGACGGCTTCCTTCGTTTTCAGCGACCTGATCGGCATGCCAAAAGTGTTGGCCTTGATGTCGAGCCAGAGCGCGTTCTGCGCGCCGCCGCCGATCACCGTCACCGGACGGGTGCGCACCCGGGCGCGTTCCGTATCGTCCAGCAGCAGCATCATGTGATCGGCGATGTTGCGGGCATCGGACGCCAGCCCTTCGAGCAGCGCCCGATAGAGCGTCGCCCTGTCGGTTTCGGTCGAAAGGCGCAGGAAAGCGCCGCCCGGCTGGGCATAGCTGCCGGGCGCCGATGCCATTCTGAGATGCGGCACGAACAAGACGCCATGCGCGCCCATCGGCACCCTGCCCGCCTCCTCCATCATCGCCTCGTAGCTCGACCCGTCGGCAAAAAGCCGGCGGAACCATTCGATGGCGGCGCTGGAGGTGTGCAGCCCGGTCAGGACGAAATAACGCTTCTGCCCATCGATGCGTATGAGCGTTTGTTCAAGGGTCCAGTCCATATAGCGCGTGTCGTAAAGGCGCGCCGGGATCGGCAGGACCAGACCTTCCGCCGTGCCCATGGAATCCATGAACGAATTGTCGGTGAAGATGCCGGAAGCCAGAGCCCCGATGACATGATCGTGCCCGCCGGTGCCGACGATGCAGTCGGTGCCCAGACCCGTCTCACGCGCCGCGTCTTCGGTCACGGTGCCGAGCCGCATGCCGTTTTCGACAACCGGCGGCAGGATGGAAGGATCGATCCCCAGTTCGGCAAGAAGCGGCGTGTGCCAGTCAAGCGTATCGAGATCGAAACAGGCCATGCGTCCGGCCAGCGAGCATTCGGCCGCCATGACGCCACTCAGCCGGAAGGCAATATAGTCGGCAACATTGAGCCAATGGCGGGTGCTGGCAAGCGCTTCGGGATTCTCGCGCCCGAGCCAGAGCATCTTGCACAGGCTGGCAATGGCGTGGATCGGCATGCCCGTGGTCATGTGCACCGCTTCGGTGTCGACACGCGCCCGAAGCTCGGGAACGACGGCGCGGGGCCTCTGGTCGTACCAGGCGAGCGAGGGCGCCAGCGGCTTGAGATCGTCGGACAGGGCGATGCCGCTTTCGGCAACGCTGGCCACGGCCACGGCGCGGATACGCTGCGGATCGTTGACCGCACCAACTGCCTTTCTGAGGGCGGCGGCGGTTGCCTGCCACAGGGCTTCTGGATCGAACTCACCGCCATCTTCCACGGTGACGATGGGCGTCGGCGCCGTGCCCTCGGCAACAATCTCGCCGTTTAGCGTAAAAACCAGCGCCTTCAACCGGCTCGTACCGGCATCGACGCCAACCAGAAGCGGCGAACGTCCGTCATCGTTTGTCATGGTTTCCTCCTCCCCGAAGATCCCAGTGTGTTTTCGCCAATGGCTACAGATCGGCGGCTATGATCGGATCGGTAACCTTGAGATCGTCCTCGATCGACAGTTTCGGGGTCAGCCCCTTCTTGGTCAGTTCGTCGTGATAGGCCCTGACCGCTTCCAGCGGCGTCAGATTGGCTTCGACGACCTGACGCATCAGATAAAGGATATCGAGCGGAGACTCGCTCAAATTGATCTTGCGGCCGAACAGGGCCACGCGGGCGCCATGCTTCTCGGTCAGGTGGACAAGATTGAACGTGTCGGCGGTCGTGCCGCTCGATCCCCCGAGAATGCCGACGACGATCCGGTCGTCATAGGCGACCAGTTCCTCAAGCGCCCTGGCGCCGTTGTATTGGATTTTAAGAAAACGCGGCCGCTCGGCCAGGCTCATGCCGGCAAGGGCATGTACGATGCAGTCGTTGACGAACTGGCCGGTCGCTTCGGTGTTCATGCCGGTGGCGATATTGGGATTGAACACTTCAAGAAAATGCGTGAGCCCGAGGTCGAACGCCTCGCCGCGAAAGTCGCGATAGGCGGCAAGGGTTGCCGTGTCACGGTCGACGTTATTGGTGAAGGTCATGGAGTAAAGGCCGAGCCCGGCGCCGACCTCCTTGGCCCGATCCAGCCGAACGGTACGGAACGGAAGCGAGGGCTGTTCCCGGTATTCGGCATGACGCAAGGCCCAGATGTCGGTCGTGTCGTTGTAGCGCATGGCCGGCATGGTGCCGCTTTGCGCGAACAGCCCTTCATGAGTGAGCCGGTCGAAGGTCGAAATCGACATCAGCATGATATCGGCCAGTTCCGCCTTCACGACGGCGCGGATCTGGTCGAGGTAATCATTAAGGGTCTTGAGCTTGCCGGTCGGCTTGCCATCCGCGCCGAGGACGGGACCGGGCGCCGAGGTGGCGAAGCCCATGTCGGCATCCTTGGCATCGGCGATGATGAAATCCTTTGGCCGGTAGTGTCCGGCAAGGATGGTATCGAGTTTCTGGTCGAGGCGTTTCACTGGTCTTGCTCCTTGCAACGAGGTATCGCTCGCGCCGGCAGGAGCGCGGGCCGACCACTAGGTTCGGGGTAATTCGTCAGGTTGAATGATGCCGGCGCGAGTGTCTATCCATCTTCTCGATATTTGGACGATTTGGTCGCGGAATGACGTCCTGGCTTCAAAGGAACGCGAACATCACGTCCTGCGTCGTCACTCGGCGGCATTTGCCGCAAACCAGGAGGAGGCGAGGATCTGATCGGCAAGCGCATTGCCGAGCGCCCGCTGGTCCTTGGCGTCGAGATGGATGCCGTCGCCGTAATCGAGGATGGCCACCTCCCCCGCATCGAAGAACCCGAAGCCGCGTTCCCTGGCGAGTTTGGCGAAAATCCTGGCCAGGCGTTGCGACTTGATAACGCCGGGGCCGAACATGTCTTCGGGGTCGACCGCCTTGCCGAGCGGCGCCGGCGCCACGATGAGGACTTTTGCGTCAGGCGCGTAAAGGCCGATGCAATCGCACAAAAGCGCCACGCCGCGCCCGACATCCTCGGCGGTGACGTTGAACCGGCTCTTGAGATCGTTGGTGCCGAGCATCAGTACCACCAGATCGAGCGGATCATGGGTCAACAGACAGGGCTGAAGATAGTCAAGACCGTTGCGATAGGGCTCGTAAGGATCGTCCCGAACCGTCGTGCGGCCGCTCAACCCTTCTTCGATGACGGTGACGCCCGGACCCAGCCGGTCCTGCAACACGCCCGCCCAACGCGTGTGGCGGTCGAAACGACCGCCGTTCTTCATATCGGGTGCCCAGGTATTGCTGTCGCCGTAGCACAGCACCCGAATGTCCCGTTCGACCATGATCAGATTCGCTTTCCCGTCTCGATGTCAAAGGCAACCGCGTCGTCGAGCCTCCACGGCAGGATTTCTCCTGCCGTGGCGGCGCTTTCGCGTTTGATGCGTGCTAACACTTTCTGACCGCCGACGGTACCATTGACAAAGCGATCCGAACCGGTCGGTTCGACATAATCGATCCTGAGCGTCTGCTGGGTTTCCTCGATCATGGCGACGCACGTTCCTGGTAACGAAAGACGTGTTCGAAAGGGATTTCGATCCACAGGGCCGGCCTCGGTTGCACGGCCCCTTCCGGAACGTCAGGCGTCGCGATCGCCCAATTGGCGCACCGATTTTCGGAGCGTGACCGTGGTCGGGAACCATGTCGAATCCGGCGGGGTCTGGTTGACCCCGATGCGGCTGAGAAGCAGTTGGGTTGCCGCCTTGCCCATCTGGACCGCCGGTTGCACGACCGTCGTCAAAGGCGGATGCAAGAAGCCCGTGCCGGGGATGTCGTCGAAACCGGTAACGCTCAATTCGTCGGGAATGGCGATCCCGTGCTCGGCACAATAGCGCATGACACCCATGGCCATCATGTCGTTCGCGCACAGGATCGCCGTCGGCCTCCGTTCGGGCGGAGAAGACAGAAACCGGGCCGCACCCGCATAGCCGGATGGCTCGTCATAATCACCGACAATGACCGGGACCGAGTCCGGATTCATGCCGGTCGCCGCGATCGCCTCGCGGAATCCGGCCAGGCGCTGTTCGCTCGTCCACAACCGCTCCGGACCGCCGATGATCGCGATGCGACGATGTCCGGCTTCGAGGACGTGCGTCGCGACTTCGCGGGCGCCCGCCCGATTGTCGCTGTTGACGAACGGAACGGTCATGCCCGGCAGGTTCTCATCGACGAAAACCACCTTGCCGGCTTGGGCGAGCTTGAGCAGCGAGGGACTGGGCAGGCCGGAACCGGACAGATAGATGACCCCGCCCATGCGCTGCGAACGCAGGATTCCGGCGTAATACTCTTCCCGTTCGGTCTGCGACCAGGTGATGCACAGGGTTAACAGGATGTCATGCGCCGACAGCGCGCGCTGCACGCCTTCGGCCACGGCGGCGAAAAACGGGTTTTGCAGGTCGGGAACGACAAAGCCGATCGAGGAAATGCGGCCGCGCTTGAGGCTGCGCGCCGCGCTGTTCGGCTCGAATCCGAGTTCCTGGATGAGGCGGTTGACATGGCGGCGCGTCGTCTCGGCGACATTGCCGCGTCCGTTGATGACCGCGCTGACCGTGCCGACCGAGACGCCGGCTTCGCGTGCCACGTCGCGGATGGTGGGACGCGGCTTGTCGGGTGATATGCCTGTCGGTTCCGTCATGACTGCGAATTGACCTGCGCCTGGGGCTCCTCTGCCGCCCCGACAGCGTCCCGCCAGTAGCTCGACGACCATGTGCGCGCCGTCGAAGAGGATTGCCAAGGCGTCAGGAGATATTCGACGAACACCACCAGCAGGAAGGCGACCATGCCGAGCAGCGCCAGAAAAGCGATCGCCGAAAAAGTGCCGGCGGTGTTGAGCCGCGAATTGGCCTGCAGGAGATAGGCGCCGAGCCCGCCGCTGGTCGACGCCGACCATTCCGCGATCACCGCGCCGGAAACGCTGAAGGTCGCCGACAGCTTCAGGGCCGAGAACATCGGCGAGTAGGTCGCCGGCAGCTTGACATGCCGGAAGATGTTCATCGGCGTGCCGCCCATGGACTTGGCGAGCACGAGCAGATCGCGGTCGACCGAAGCCAGACCGTCGAGCACGTTGACGACCACGGGGAAGAACACCACCAGCGCCACGATGACCAGTTTCGGCGACAGTCCGAAGCCGAGCCAGATGGTCAGGGCGGCCGAAATGGCCACGATGGGAATGGCCTGCGACACGATGAGGATCGGATACATCACGCCGCGCACCGGCCCGGACCGGTCCATGATGACGGCGAACAGGAATCCCGATCCGGCCCCGACGATGAAGCCGAGCAGGAATTCGAGGAACGTCATCTGGAAGCCGTGCATCAGCGCATTCAGATCGAGCAGGATGTGATCCCACACCGCTCCGGGAGACGGCATGACATAGCGCGGAATATTGAAATACCAGACCGCGAACGCCCAGAACGCCACCACCAACACGAAGGCGATGATGGGGTAAAGGATCTGTATGACGAGATTTTTATTCTCTGTCGTTCCCATGGCCTTACGCGCCTCCCCTAGATGCCTGCATGATATCGTTGTCCGAATAGATCAAGCTCAGAATGTGTGCCTTGAGCGCCACGAAATGGGATTCGGTCAGGATCGAGGTCGGACGCGGTCGATCAAGCGGCACATCGATGAGTTCGGTGATGCGCCCGGGTCGCGGGCTCATCACCACGATGCGATCGGCAAGAAAAATGGCTTCGTCGATATCGTGCGTCACGAAGACGATGGTCCGCCCCTCGTTCTGCCAAACCGATAAAAGCCATTGCTGCATGCTCAGCCGCGTCTGGGAATCGAGCGCCCCAAACGGCTCGTCGAGCAGCAGGACGTCGTGATGCATGGCAAGGGTCCGCATCAGCGCCACGCGCTGGCGCATGCCGCCCGACAGCGCGGCGGGATAGTGATTGATGAAATCGCCCAGCCCGTAGAGCCTGGCGAGACGGGCGCCCTCCTCCCGCTCGGCCCGGCTAACCTTGCCCTTGAGCGCGCTGGCGAGAACGATGTTTTCGAGAACCGTCCGCCAAGGCAGCAACAGGTCCTTTTGCAGCATATAGCCCACATGCCCGGATTGTCCGGTGACGTCGCGCCCGTCGATCAGCACGTTTCCGCTCGATGGTTCGAGCACGCCGGCAATGATGTTGAACATCGTACTCTTGCCGCAGCCCGACGGCCCGACCACGGAAACGAATTCGCCGTCGGAAATGTCGAGATCGGTTTCGGACAGGGCCTGATTGGCGCCGAAGGTACGGGAGACGGATTTGAGAGAAAGCTTGGCGGTCATGTGGCTACGCTGAATTTGAGGCGGCAAAACGAAACTAGATGATCGTGCAGGCGTCGCGTCCGAACCAGACGAGATCCTCGATCTTGACGGCATAGCCATCGCGGCGTGCGAAGGGCTCCACGGCCCAGGCGCCCCACATCGGCGTGTCATTGCCTGCATCGATGAAATTGTGAAGATATGCTGCGCCGGCGGTCAGGGAGTGGCCGATATTGGCGAGAAGATCGAGCAGCTCGAATCCCTCGCTCTCAAGACGTCCGTTGACCCGTCCGAACAAGTCGCTTGCCGGCATGCCGGGCCGGACGCGGGCCAACTCTTCGGTGTGGATGCGTTCGAGGTCGGCCAGTGCGCGCTGTGCTTCGGGCACGTCGCCGATGATGCGCGTTCGCGTGCAATCGCCCCAATGCCCATCGGGAAGAATGGGATGGACATCGACGATCACCACGTCCCTGTCGGCAGTCTCGAGCAGCGAGGGACCCTGGGTCGGGAAACAGACATGGGCGTTGGCGCCCACGCCGACATTCGTGATGGTCCAGACATGCCGGACCTGGTGATCTTTTAAAAATCGACTGATGACGAGATCAATTTCCCGTTCGCTCATGCCAGGAACCACCGCTTCGAGACCGGCCAGGGCTGCGTTTCTGGCTAGGGCCTGTGCCTTGACCAGCCCCTCGGGAGGAAGGTCGCTGACATCCGGGCCGGGCCGATAGGTCCAGGCGGGCGTGACACGGTCGTCGGAAGCGGTGGTCATGGTTCGGATCAGTCCTCTAGATAGGCGTTGGTGAAGTAATCGGTCGCAGGAAGCGGATTGGCCACGACGTCGAATTTCTTGAGCGCGTCCAGAAGCGCAACCCAGTCGCCTTCCACATTGAACAGCATGTCGGGACCGGGTTCGCCGAAAATCGCGCTGGTGTCCTTCCACTGCTGGGTGATGAAGGCGCTGTCATAAGCATTGGCGTAGCGCGCGATGAAGGCGGCAACGGCTTCGTCCTGATGGGCGATGGCGTAATCGATGCTCTTGCGCGTGGCACGCAGGAAAGCCTTTGCCAGATCGGGATTGGCCGCAAGCCAGTCGAGATTGCCCGCGAGCATCCAGACCGGCGCGTTCGGCACGCCATGCTCGATCGCCGGCAGGAATTCAGGGGTCTGGCCGCCGCTGGTGAACATGCCCGTTCCTTCGGCATTGGTGACGCCGGTGATGGCATCGACGCGGCCCTGCAGTAATAGCGGCGTCGTGTCGTCGCTCGCCGCCACGGTGTTGATGTCGTCAAGCGTCAGGCCGACATCGGCCAGCATCATGGTGAGCTGCGCCTTGGTCCAGGCGTCATTATAGATACCGACCGTCTTGCCGGCGAGATCGGCCACGGTGATGGGATTGCCCTCGGCCGTCAGAATGCCCCAGTTGTTGCTGCGTCCGTAGCGGGCGATGGCGGTGACCGGCGCTTCTTCCTGTTTGGCGAAGACCACGTCCATGATGGTGGTGAAAGCAACATCGGCACGTCCCGTGCCGAGATATTTCATCGTGTCCGCCACGGTCGGCGGCGTCACGATCTGCAATTCGATCCCCTCGTCCGCGTAGAACCCCTTGTCGTCTCCGAGGATCCACGGAATCCAGAACCCGTCGGGCACGGGCCATTCCTGCACGAAAGTGATCTTGGTGAGGCCCTCTGCCTGGATCGGCGCGGCCGCGAGGCCGACCGAAACCGCCACGGTCATAGCGCCGATCAGAATACGCCGTGTGAAGTTCATGGGAGTCTCCTTTGTTTGCGCTCCGGGTTAAGGTTGAACCGTTTCATTCACTTTTGTCAATGCAGTTTCCCCACGTTTTGCGACTCCTTTGGCCACTTGCCTATTCCAACATCGTGTTCTATTGAACCGGTTAAATATGGTCATGAAACAAACTGCCAAAGGGGTATTCCGTGTCTGAAAACAAAGCGAAAGTGTTGCTCGTCGGAGAGTCCTGGCTCAGTGCGGCGACGCATTACAAGGGGTTCGACCAGTTCAACAGTGCCACTTTCCATTCGGGTGCCGGCCCTCTGGTCGCGGCGCTCAAGGGCACCCGATTCGAACTTGTCCACATGCCGGCCCATGAAGCGGTCGACACCTTTCCCTTCGATATGGATGGGCTCAAATCCTACGATGCCATCATCCTGTCCGATATCGGCGCCGATTCCTTCCTGCTGCATCCCGATGTCTGGCTCAACGGCAAGACGACGCCCAACCGCCTCAAGCTTTTACGCGACTGGGCGCATGAGGGCGGCGTGTTCGGCATGGTCGGCGGCTATCTGAGCTTCCAGGGCATCAACGGGCGCGCGCGCTGGCGCAAAACGCCCATTGAGGACGTCCTTCCCGTCACCTGCCTGCCCTATGACGACCGCATCGAGGTTCCCGAAGGATTCCAGCCGCAGCTCGCCAAGGCCGATCACCCGGTCTTTGCCGGGATCGAAGGCACCTGGCCGCTTCTGGTGGGCGCCAACGAGGTGGTGGCCAAGCCCGATGCGGACGTTCTCGCCACCCTGCCCGCGGAATATGGCGGGCATCCGCTTCTCGCTGTCGGCACTTACGGCAAGGGCCGCAGCTTTGCCTGGACATCCGATCTCAGCCCGCACTGGGTGCCGACGGCGTTTCACGAGTGGCCGGGTTATGCCCGTTTGTGGACCAACCTGTTCGCCTATCTGATCGACGGCGTCAGGAAAGGCTAGGCCATGGGCGCGCGCAAACCGGAATCCGAAGTGACAGTGGCCGCCCTCCAGATGCGGCCGGAATTCGGCGATGTGGCCGGCAATGTCGCCCATTCGCTCGATCTCATCGAGCAGGCGGCGGCAAAGGGCGCCAAACTGATGGTGCTGCCGGAACTGTGCAATACCGGCTATGTCTTCCAAACACGCAAGGAAGCACGGGCGCTGGCCGAGTCAGCCTCCGACGGACCGAGCGTCGAGGCGTGGAAAAAGGCAGCGGCCCGGCTCGATGTGCATATCGTTGCCGGCATGACCGAGCGCGACGGCGATCTGCTCTACAATTCGGCGGTGCTGATCGCGCCCGACGGTCGCATCGGGCTCTACCGCAAGATGCATCTGTGGGGCGACGAGGCGCTTTATTTCGAACCGGGCAATCTCGGCTTTCCCGTTTTCGATACGCCCCACGGCCGCGTCGGGTGCCTCATCTGCTACGATTGCTGGTTCCCCGAGAGTTTCCGCCTGCCGGCGCTGCAGGGCGCCGAGATCATGTGCATCCCGACCAATTGGGTGCCCATTCCCGGACAGGATCCGAAACGCGAAGCCATGGCCAATATCATCGTCATGGGCGCCGCCCATTGCAATTCGCTCTTCGTTGTCGCCGCCGACAGAATCGGACGGGAACGCGAACAGGATTTCATCGGCCAGAGCCTGATCGTCTCGCAGACCGGCTGGCCGGTCGCCGGGCCGGCCAGTGCCGTTAACGAAGACATCCTCACCGCCACGATCAACGTCGCCGACGCCCGCCGCAAGCGCAACTGGAACGATTTCAACCAGGTCCTGCGCGATCGCCGCACGGACAGCTACGACGAAATGCTCGGCAGCGGTATCAAGCCGGGCTGGTACTAGGCTGTATCGACATTCAGGTTTCGGGCGTTTTGATTGCATCAAACCGCCCGGCTCTACGTCTTCCTGCGCATGGCTTCGCTGAGTTTGTCGCCGAGAGAACCGGTGCTGCGGGGACTTTCCGGGCGCGGGCGCGGACCCGGGCGGACGGGTCTGTCGCGCGGGCGATCGCGCGAGGACACGGCATCGCCATCCTTGCGCATGGAAAGGCCGATGCGTTTGCGCGCCACGTCGATTTCGACGACGCGCACCTTGACCACATCACCCGCCTTGACCACCTCATGCGGGTCCTTGACGAATTTGTCGGCCAGTTGGGAGATGTGCACCAGCCCGTCCTGATGCACGCCGATATCGACGAAGGCACCGAAGGCGGCAACGTTGGTGACGGTGCCTTCCAGCATCATGCCAGGCTTCAGATCCTTGATGTCGTCGACACCCTCGGCAAAACGCGCCGTCTTGAAGGCGGGGCGTGGATCGCGGCCGGGTTTTTCCAGTTCCGACAGGATATCGCGCACCGTCGGCAAGCCGAAATGATCGTCGACGAACCGCTCCGGAGCGAGCCCCGCAAGCGCCGACTTGTTCCCCATGAGGGCACGAACGTCGATGCCGCTCGCCGCAACGATCTTGCGCGCCACGCCATAGGCTTCCGGATGGACCGAGGTCGCATCGAGCGGCTCGGTGCCACCGGTGATCCTCAAAAACCCGGCGCTTTGCTCGAAAGTGCGGCTGCCGAGGCGCGGCACGTCGAGCAGCGCCTTGCGGGAACGGAACGGACCGTTGGCGTCGCGGTGCAAGACGATGGCCTCGGCGACGGACGGCCCGAGGCCCGAGATGCGCGCCAGAAGCGGCGCGGAGGCCGTGTTGAGATCGACGCCCACCGCATTCACGGCGTCCTCGACCACGGCGTCGAGCGAACGGCCGAGACGCGACTGGTCGACATCGTGCTGATACTGGCCGACGCCGATCGATTTGGGCTCGATCTTGACCAGTTCGGCCAGGGGGTCCTGCAGCCGGCGGGCGATGGAAACGGCACCGCGCAGCGACACGTCGAGTTCGGGGAATTCGCTGGCGGCCAGCTCCGACGCCGAATAGACCGATGCACCAGCCTCGGACACGATCACCTTGGTCGGCCTTGGCGCGGGCAAACGTGAAATGAGATCGACGACCAGCCTTTCGGTCTCGCGGCTGGCGGTGCCGTTGCCAATGGCGATCAGTTCGACAGCGTGCCGCTGGATCAACGCCTTGAGCGCGGCCTCCGATCCCATCACGTCATTGCGCGGCGGGAAGGGATAGATGGTCTCGGTGGCGAGCAGCTTGCCGGTGGCATCGATCACCGCCACCTTGACGCCAGTCCGGATGCCGGGATCGAGCCCCATCGTCGCGCGGGCGCCGGCAGGCGCGGCCAACAACAAATCTTTGAGATTGCGGGCGAAAACGCCGATGGCCTCGGCTTCGGCGCGTTCGCGCAATTCGACCATGAGATCGATGCCGAGCGAAACGCTCAAACGCGTGCGCCAGGCCCAACCCGCCACCTCGCGCAGCCATTGATCGCCCGCACCGTTGCCCTTCGCGTCGAGCGCACCGGCAACAATCCGCTCGGCAGGCTTGACCGGATCCACAGAGTCGGCATCGACCCCGATATCGAGGCTCAACACCTCCTCGTCGCGTCCGCGCATCATGGCAAGGGCCCGGTGTCCGGCGATTTTGGCCCAGGGTTCGCAATGATCGAAGTAATCGGCGAACTTGGCCCCCGCCTCTTCCTTGCCCTTGATCACCCTGGCGCTGATCATGGCCTTGTCGCGCATATAGGAACGCAGATGACCGATGAGCGCGGCGTTTTCGGTCAGGCCCTCGATGATGATGTCGCGCGCGCCTTCGAGCGCCTCCTTCGTGCCGGGAACCGCCTCGGTGACATAGCCGTTCGCCAGCGCAACGGGATCGGCGTTGCGATCGGCGAGAATGGCCTCGGCCAGGGGCTCAAGACCCCGCTCGCGCGCGATCTGCGCCCGGGTCCGGCGTTTGGGCTTGAAAGGCAGATAAAGATCTTCGAGTTCGGCCTTGGTCGCCACGCCCATGATGGACTGGGTCAGCTCTGGCGTGAGCTTGCCCTGTTCGTCGACGGATTTGAGAATCGCGGTGCGGCGCACTTCCAGCTCGCGCAGATAGCCCAGCCGCTCGGCCAGAAGGCGCAATTGCGTGTCGTCGAGACCGCCGGTCACTTCCTTGCGGTAGCGCGCGACGAACGGCACCGTTGCGCCGCCGTCGAGCAGCTCCACGGCGGCGCGCACCTGTTCGGGGCGCGCGGCGATTTCGGTGGCGATCTGGGCGGCGATGTGGGTGTCGCGTTCGGACATGACTTTTTTTGTTCCTGGTTCGGCTGGCGCGACCATAATCGCCTCGGGCCGGCGTTCACATCCGGTACCGGAGATTTCCTCAGTTACGAGATTGCAACCAAAGCGCCGACCAAAACATCAAAGAGCAAGCTAGAGTGTTTTCAGGCGAAGTGGGTACCGGTTCGCCGGTTCGAGTGAAGAGGATCAGAAAACAGTCCAGTGGACTGTTTTCCCGATGAACACGCCATAACAAGAAGATAGAGCAGATCACCCGAGTCAACCAAAACGTGATCTGCTCTAGAAAACCGACGATCGCGCGGGTTAGTTTCCGGCGGCAAGCGCCGCGTCCGTATCGGCTTTCCAGGGCAGGCTCGATTGGCATCCCTTGACCGAACAGGCCAGCGCCGCAGCGGCGGTGGCGCGTTCGAGCGCCATGGTGATGCTGTCGCCGGCATCAAGCGCCGCCACCATCACGCCAACGAAACAATCGCCGGCGGCCGTCGTGTCGACGGGTTTGATCGGACGGGCCGGCAGTGCAACCTTCTTGTCCCCCAACACGGCTTCGAGCCCATCGGCGCCGAGCGTGCGCACCACATCGACGCCGAGCGTCTTGTGAAGCGCCTCCGCATCGTCGGCAGAAGAAAACCGTTCTGCCAGGATCGCCGCTTCGGTCTCGTTGACCACCAGGATGTCGCACGATTTGAGCGCCGTTTCCGACAGGGGCAATGCCGGCGCCAGATTGAGCACCACCTTGACCCCGGCAGCCTTGGCCCGCGCAATCGCCGCTTCGATTTCCGCCGGCGGGCATTCCATCTGGACCATGAGATAGGACGCCTGCGTCAACAAAGAGTCGGTGATCTGTCGCGCCTCGGCCGTGTCGTTGGCGCCGCCGGCAATGACGATGCGATTGGCGCCCGACGCCTCGATGACGATCGAGGCGCATCCGGTCGGAACATCGCCGCGGGCAACGGTGCTGGTGTCAACACCGCTGTCGGAGAGGCTCTTGATCAGCATGTCCCCGACCCCATCCCGTCCGACGGCTCCGATCATGACGACCTTTGCGCCGTCGCGCGCGGCGGCGGCGGCCTGGTTGGCCCCCTTGCCGCCCGGCTCGAGCCGAAACGCTTGTGCCTTGGTCGTCTCGCCTTCCCGTGGCGCCACGTCGCAATCGAAAACAAAATCGGCGTTCAGCGACCCGAAAACGATAATCATGCCCTTATGCCTTTCCCTCAGTCGGCCAACCATGCCTGCCACTCCCCCATACCTATCGCATCAACGCATTTTCACGTTCGACTCGGGGTCAGGCCGACGAGAATAAACTGGACAAAGAACCTTAGCAAAGCTTGCTATATTCCATATTGCGGATTATAAGGCGATTACACTAGGATTTGTTGGAATTCAAGCCGGCAATCCGCGCGTTATCCGATGTCGTTTTCCATTCTGCGACCCTTTGGCCAATGCCAAACGCGCATCGCAGATTCGAACCGGCATGGCGAGCCAACTTTGGAAGATGCAATGCTTAAAAACAATCAAAACGCACCCCTGACGGAACGGGAAAGCGGCGCCAAGCTTTTTACCAAGATGATGGCCGTTCTCAACTGCTTCACACGAACGAACGGGCAACTGACAATAAGCGATATCGTTGAAAAAACGGGGCTTCCGCGCACGACCGTGCACAGGATCGTGGCCTCCTTGCGCGATATCGCCCTTCTCGACCAGAACGGACGGCGGCAGACCTACCGCCTCGGTCTGCAGATGTTCTATTTCGGCAACGTGTTCATGGCCAATCTCGACCTCAACACGCATGCCCACCCGCATATTCTCGCGCTTCACCAGCTGACGGGCGAAGTCGTTCACCTCCACATTTTCGACGGCAGCCAGATGGTCTGCATCGAACGCGAGGAAATGAGCGAAAACCGGCTGACCACCCTGACCACGATCGAGGCGGCGCCGACCTATTGCACCGGCGTCGGCAAGGCCTTCCTCGCCTTCCAGGAACCGGACCTCATCGCGCGAATCGCCAGCGAGGAACAGCTGAAACCCCGCACGCCGAAGACGCTCAGTACCGTGCCCGCCCTCGAGGCTGAACTGGCCAAGGTGCGGGGCCAGGGCTACTCGGTCGACGACGAGGAAAACGAGATCGGCGTCAGGTGCATCGGCGCGCCGATCCGCGATTCCCGCGGCCGCGTGTTCGCCGCCATCAGCGTATCCGGCACCAGCGACCGCATGCCGCTCAGCCGGATCGATGGGCTGGCTCCCGCCGTCATGCGCACGGCTGAATGTATTTCCAAGAGCTTAGGGTGGGATGGAGAGGATTAGAGGGATTAATCGCGCTTCGTTTCCAAGTAATCCCGAAATGTGGGATTGACACGGAATTCGGTTGAGTTTATCCCTCTAACCTGGGAGACAAGAAATGGGTTGGAGGAACCAATGAATCCGAAAAGCTACGCCATGCTGGCGCTCGTGCTGGCGCCCGCCATGGCAGGTACTGCTGTCTGGGCAGGTGATTTTCCGCAACGTCCTGTAACTATTATCGTTCCGGCTGCGGCTGGCGGTGGCGGCGACACCACGACCCGCCTGCTCGCACGCAGTCTGGAGGCGCAGTTGAATCAACCGGTGACCATCGTCAACCAGGGTCAGGGCGGCGGTGTCGTTGGGCTGACCAGCATCGTCAACGCGACACCTGACGGGTATACAATCGGTCTGTTATTCCCCTATGCGGGATATAAATATACCGGGCAGGCGAACTTTTCCGCCGCCGATTTCACCCCGATCGCCAATTTCAACGGCGATTCCTCGGCGCTGGTCATCGGCGCCGGATCGCCGTTCACGACGCTGCGCGAGGCGCTCGATGCCATCAAGGCGGAGCCGTCGCGCTACAAGATTCACTGCAGTGGCGGCTGCGGCAGCGTCTGGGACGTGCCGGTCGCGGCGATGATGATGGACGACGGCATCGACGTGGCCAGGATCGGCTGGATCCCCGGCCAGGGTGCCGCGACGGGTCTGCAGGAACTGGCCGCAGGCGGCGTCGACTTCCAGACGGTATCCCTGCCCGAAGCCGCCGCGCTGACCGAAGCGGGCCTAGTGCGTCCGCTCGCCGTCCTCAGCCCCAAGCCGGTTCCCGGCTTCGAAAACGTTCCGCTTGCCGGCGACACGGTCGGTCACCCTGTCGATGGCGGCACGTGGCGGGCGCTTGGTGGTCCGGCCGGTCTTGCTCAGGAGATCGTCGACGTGTGGGAAGAAGCGACGCGCAAGGCGGTCGCCTCCTCCGAATTCCAGGATGCGATGCGTAGTGCCAATTTCGGCGTCAAGTGGATGGATACCGAGGAGCTCTCGGCCATCATGGCGCAGCACGAAGAGGAAACCGCCCGCGTGATGAGCGCGCTCGGCTACGCCAAATAGCATCTTCGAGGTGATCTCATGAAAGTGCACGATGCCATCATCGGCGCGGCAGTGCTTGCTCTCGGCGTTTCCGTATCCGCGTACGCCCATACGTTGAAGCCACCCCGCCATCTGGACTACGGTCCCGGTTTCTTTCCGTTCCTGATCGGCATCGGGCTGTGTCTCGTCGGATCCGGCCTGGTTTTTCAGGGCATCCGCAACGGGCGCAACCAGGCACTGTTTGTCCTGCCGGAGTGGGTTCACTCCGGCAAGGCGGCCTTGCGCTTCTGGATCCTGCCGGCCGCGATCGTCTTCTACCTCGTCGCCGTCACGCCGCTCGGGTTCCTTTTGACCGCGATACTCATCCTGACGACGATCTTCATCATCAATGGAGTCGCCATCGGACGTTCTCTGGGTCTGGCCGTTTTGCTGTCGGTGATCGTCAACATCGCCTTCGCCTCGGTTCTGCACGTGCCACTGGCCTGGGGCGTGCTTACGCCGGTGTCGAGGTGGCTGATATGGTAACCACGTTCGCCTCCATCCTCGCCCAGCTTTCCGACCCCTATCTCATTGTGGTGGTCCTCATCTCGGCGACCTACGGTCTCGTCGTCGGCGCCATTCCCGGCCTGACCGCACTGATGGCCACGGCTCTTCTGGTGCCGTTCATCATCTTCATGCAACCCTTGCCGGCCATTGCCTCGATCATCACCGCCTCGGCCATGGCGATCTTTGCCGGTGACATTCCGGGTGCACTAAAGCGCATGCCGGGAACGCCCGCCTCGGCCGCCTATACCGACGACGCCCACGCCCTGACGCTCAAGGGCAAGTCGGCCGTGGCCCTCGGCTCTGGTCTTTTCGCCTCGGCGGCCGGCGGTATCATCAGCGCCACGATCCTGACCAGCGCCGCCCCCCTTCTGGCGCGTGTCGCCCTGTCCTTTTCCAGCGTCGAGTATTTCTGGCTGGGCGTGCTGGGCCTTAGCTGCGCGACCTTCGTTGCCGGCCCGTCACTGCTCAAGGGTCTGATCTCGCTGCTTTTGGGCCTGTTTCTGGCCACCGTCGGTCTCGACCCGATTTCCGGCATGCCGCGTTTCACCTTCGGATCGACAAATCTGGTGGGCGGGCTCGGCCTGATCCCGATCCTGATCGGCCTGTTCGCGGTCTCCGAACTTTTGCGCAACGCCAATGCGCTCTCGGACGGCGACAAGACCACCGGGCGCACCGGATCGATCTTCAAGGGGGCCGGCAAGCTTTTGTGGCCGCACAAGGTCGGCCTCATCCGCGGCAGCCTTATCGGCACGCTTGTGGGCGCCCTGCCCGGCGCCGGCTCCGACATCGCCGCCTGGATCTCCTATGCCATGGCCAAGAAGTTCTCGCGTGCCGGCAAGACTTCGACCGATGACGGCGCGATCGAACGGATCATGTCGGCGAGCGCCGCCAACAATGCCAGCCTCGGCGGCGCCTATATCCCGGCCACCGTCTTCGGCATCCCGGGCGATGCGATCACCGCCATCGTCATCTCGGTCATGTTCATCAAGGGCGTCAATCCGGGCCCGACCCTGTTTCTCAACCATCCGGAAAAGATCTACGCGATCTTCGCCATCTTCTTTGTCGCCAACCTTCTGCTCGTTCCGCTCGGCATCGCCTGCATTCACGGGTTCCGGCTGATTCTCAAGCTGCCGACCACCATCGTGTCCCCGGTCATTCTGCTGTTCTGCATTCTCGGGGCCTTCTCGGTCGAGAACACGCTGTTCGCGGTCGTCCTGGTCGCGGTGTTCGGTCTGCTCGGCTACGTGATGGAAGCCAACGAAATTCCGCTCGCCCCGGCGATCCTCGGACTGATCCTCGGCCCCATGATCGAGCAGAATTTCATGACCACCATGCTCAAGTCCCAAGGCGATCTGATCGCGTTCTTCAGCCGGCCCATCGGCGGAACCATCGGCGTCATCACCATCCTGATCTGGACACTGGCCATCGGCCTCAAGGCCGTGCGCGGCACGTCCAAACCGGATGACAAACCACTGGAAGGCGAAAGCCATGCCGACACGACTTCATGAAGCGCCGCACTCTCCCGCTGACGCTTCACCAACGAAGACCAAAACAAGGAGGAAAACCGTGTTCAACAAAACAAAGATGCTGAGTGTTCTATTGGGGGCATCCGCCTGTGCCGCCATGTTTACCGGCCCGGCGCTGGCCGAGTGGCCGGAGCGCCCGATCAGCATGATCGTCGTGGCAGGTGCCGGCGGCGGCTCCGACTTCACCTTCCGCCTGCTGTCCCGCGAAATGGAACAGGCCGGCCAGCCGATCAACGTCATCAACCAGGCCCAGGGTGGCGGTATCGTCGGTTATACCACCTACACCACCGCCGCGCCGGACGGCTATACGCTCGGCCAGCTCTCGCCGTTCGCCCAGTTCAAGATTCTGGGTCAGGCGGATTTCACCGCCGAGAGCTTCACCCCGATCGCACTGGTCAATGTCGACCCGGCCGCCGTTCATGTCGCCACCGACTCCAAGCTGACCTCGCTTGACGACATCATCGCCGCCCTGAAGGCAGACCCTGCCAGCCTCAAGATCTCGTGTGGCGGGACCTGCTCGGCGAGCTGGGACATTCCGTTCGTTTCCCTGATGCTCGCCGAAGGTGTCGACGTCGCCAAGATCAACCTGATCCCGGCGCAAGGCTCGGCAGCCGGATTGCAGGAACTGGCCTCCGGCGGCATTGACGTCGTGCTCTGTTCCATTCCGGAAACCGATGCGTTGACGGATGCCGGCATGGTCAAGACGATCGCCGTTCTGTCCGCCGACCGGCTCGAACGCTATCCCAACGTCCCCACTGCCAAGGAATTGACGGGCGAGGACGTGACCGGCGGCACCTGGCGCGGCGTTGCCGGACCGGCCGACATGGACCCGGCTCTGGTCAAGCAGATCGAAGCCGTCGTCAAAGCGGCCTATGACTCGCCGACCTATCTCGACGGCATGAAGGAACGTGGCTTCGGCACCCAGTTCCTTGATTCAGAAGGATTTACCGCGTTCATCAAGGGGCATGAAGCCCAGACGCAGCAGGTCATGGCAGCGCTCGGTATCGGGGCTGCATCGAACTAACGACCCATCCGGCAAAGGTCCCGGAGGGTTTTGCCTCCGGGACAATTCGAAGGACGGCAGCACCTGCCAGCGTGGGCGTGCCGAAAGTGAAGATTTGACTGCCAGGATCGCCCGGAACACGCGCCGGAAATCCAGTTGTCGATGCAAATGACACCGGGAACCCAAGAGCCAGGCAGTGACCAGGCAAAAGCAACGAATGGGGTTGGCCTCAAACATAAAACACCGAACGAACACCATCAAAAACCAGACAAAACAAGACGAACCACCCGCGCGATTCCCCCCCTTTTGATGGCCGCGTTCCGGTGGAACCTCACTGACACCAAGGAGACTGAGAATGACCAAGGCCACTGGCCTCATGCCCGCCTGCATGACGATCTGGAACGATGACCAGAGCTATGACAAGCCGAAGATGGAGAAATATCTTCGCTGGCTGATCGACAATGGCGCGCAAGGGTTGTCGATCTGCGGCAGCACCGGCGAAAACATTGCCATGAACATGGACGAACAGAAGGACATCATCGCCCATGTCCTGTCCTTCATCGATGGCGAAGTGCCCGTTTATTGCGGCACCGGCCTTTATCCGACTCTGCACACGGTCGAACTGTCCAAGTTCGCCGAAGAGCACGGCGCGTCCGGCGTGATGGTGATCCTTCCCTACTATCTGAAGCCGCACAAGAAGGCCGTCATGGAACACTATCGGGAGCTGCACCGGAACATCAGCATTCCGATCATGATCTACAACAATCCCTGGTTCACCGGCTACGAAATGAGCCCGCTCGAGGTCAAGACGCTGTTCGACGAAGGCGTGGTGAGCGCGATCAAGGCCGCCCATGGCGATGCCAACCGCGTGCACGAGCTGAAATTCCACTGCGGCGACGATCTGGCCGTCTTCTACGGCCACGACTACGCCGCGATGGAAGGCCTGCTTGCCGGCGCTGATGGCTGGCTGAGCGGTTTCCCGGCGGTTCTGCCGCGTCCCTGCCGCGACCTGCTGGACGTCTGCGTGGCAAAGGATGTCGACAAGGCGCGGGCCCAGCAGGCCAAGCTCCAGCCCTATACCGACTACTTCTTCAACGACAAGGTCGAGGGCGTGCCGCATTGGCAGGAAGTGTGCAAGTACACCCTGACCGCCCAGGGCCTCGATGTCGGTCTGCCGCGCCGTCCGCTCGGCGCCCTCGACAACGCCAACAAGAAGAAGGTCGAAAAGCTTTTAGCTGACCTCCTGTAGGCGAACCGCGTTTCTTTAGCCTGGCGTCAATCCCCTCCCGTTGGCGCCAAACGATCTCACGCCATCCGAGCGTCCCACCGGATGGCGTGAGATTTTTAGGCAGACGACCTTGCCGCACAGGCTTCACTTTCGATCTCTTTCCGGGAAGAAACGTGAAGTTTACAAATAACTTGAAATATTCCTATTTATATATTGATTATTAGTTCTTTTTGGTTGCTTGGGAATAAGGCAAAAGAGCCTGGTCTATGGCCGCAAGACAAAGATCGCGCGGGCCCGACTTGAGCTGTCCGGAGGTAACGTCCGAATAAAGCCGTCCGAGATACTGGCTGATCAGCGTTTCGGGAATGTCCCGTCCGGCGAGGCGTTCGAACAGATGTGCAACCGCCTGCTCCGCCTCGGAGTCCGGCCAGTAGTAGCGGATGCGATCCGAGTAGCTGTAATGGCGCTGGAGGCGCTGCTCGTCGGCCGTCCCCGGATAGTGCGATTGCCAGTGTTCCGGATGTGCCAGCATGACCCGTTCCATCGTCGCCCGAAGGGAGGAACCGTCAACGACGCCGTCCAGCGTCTCGGCGATGGCGTCGAGCCCGTAAAGCGCCTCGCGCAAGGCGAAGGTCAGGCCCGGCCCGACCTTGAGAATGGCAAAGCCATCGTCGACCAGCGCCGACAGGGCAGATCCCGGCTGATAGTCCGTCGAATGCGCCTCGAAGATCAGGCCCGACATGTCGGCAAGCGAGGCGCTCAGCATCGCGGCCCGCTCGGGGCGATAGATTGCGACATTGGCATTGCCGAATTCGACGCCAGGCTGCACCACCACCCCGATCACCCGTTCGAAGGCAGAACCGATGCCGGCCGCGCCGAAGGCTTGACGATGGATATCGAGCGTTTCGGCGACGGCCTTGGGTTCCGTGAGCTTGATCTGGCCGAGCACATGCGTCGCGCCTCCCGGCGGGGGCACTTCCGTTCCGATGATGTAGACCGGCTGGAAACCGGCGCTTGCGGCCGTTTTCTCGGCCACGGCGCCGAGCCGCGCGGCCCGGCGCGCCGTCACGTCATCGTCGAGCGCCGCCGGCTCGCCTGCGCAGCCCATCGAGGTATCGAGGTGGATCTTTTCGAATCCGGCCGAAACGAAACCCGCAATCATCTTTTCGGCGCGGGCGAGCGCGTCTTCCGCCGGCAAGCCCTTCCACGGATTAGGGCCGAGGTGATCGCCGCCGAAAATCAGACGTTGCAGCGGGAATCCCACCTGACGCGCGATCTTTTCGACAAAGCCGCGGAAATCCGCCGGCGTCATGCCGGTATACCCGCCCTCATGGTTGACCTGATTGCAGGTCGCCTCGATCAGGACTGGGGCCCTGTCCGCCAACCCCCGTCTCAAAGCCGCCTCGATGACCAGCGGGTGTGCCGAGCATACCGACGTGATGCCGCGTAACGTATCGTGCGTACGGGCGCCAAACAAAAGACCGAGCGCCTTCTTTCTGTTGGAACTGGCGATCGGAATCATTTGAGGGTCACCACCTTGGTAAGATGGCGCGGCTTGGTGGTGTCGAGTCCATGCGCCACGGCCATGCGTTCGCCCAGAAGTTGCAGCGCGGGCAGAACCGCGAGCGGACGCAGCGCCGCCGGGCAATCGAGCGTAAAGGTCACGTCGCCTGCCCCGCCGAACCCGAGGACATAGGCCCCTTTGTCCCGCAACTCCCCGACAATCGAGGTTTCGTTGGCGACTTCGTCTTCGCCATGCAGAACGACGGCAGCCGACTGCCCGTCAATCAGGCTGATCGGTCCATGGCGGTATTCGAGCGGATGAAAGCCCTGCGAAAAGACCTGGCTCATCTCCATCAGTTTCAGCGTGCCTTCGAGCGCGATGCCGTAAAGCGGCCCGGCGCCAAGATAAACGATGTGCCGCCGCGTCACGAAGGTGCCCGGCAGGACCGTATCGGTTTGCTTGAGCAGGTTTTCGGCGTCGTCGATGAAATCCGGAGGAATCGCGATGCCCAGCATCCGCATGCCCAATAAAAGCATCAAACTGGCGGAAACCGTCATGACGATGTCTTCGCGCTTGTCGGTCGGCGAAACCAGCACCTGGCTTCCCGCTTTTGCGATCGAACTGTCGGGTTCGACCGTGATCGCGGTTACGAAGGCGCCGGCCTTGCGGCTGATCCTGGCGGCGGCCACCGTCTCGGTGGTTTCGCCGCTGCGCGATAACGCGATCACATGCGCTTTTGTCCAGTCCGGGCAATAGGCCCCGGGACGGTTGACCCATTCGCCGCCCGGAACCGCGATGGCCTTCTGCCCGGCAAGATTGCTCAAACCCGCCAGGGACAGTGCCAGATTGTAGGACGTCCCGCAGCCGACAAAGACCTTGAAGTCCGATTCGTGCACCGGACACGCGCTATCGAGCGCCGTACGCCAGTAGGCGAATTGGTCGAATATGGTGTCTTCCGTGGTACTCATGAGTGTCTCCCTTGGACAAAAACTGTGGCTCGTTTCCCGGTATCAGGCGGCCCGCACCGACTGCAACCCGGAGGCAATCCGGTCGACAAAGGACGGTGAAACCGGCCAGCCGAGTTTGCCGGCCGCCGCCAGAAGCGCACCGCCCACCGGAGGAAGGCGCGGCTGCACCGGCGGATAGCCGATCCGCGCCGTCACGGCATCGCGAAGGGTGCGGCTCATAAAGGTGCCGCCGGCGTAGCTCCATATCGGACGGGGCGTATCCGGATGCCTGATCGCCGTGAAATGCCGGACGAGTTCACCGGCCGCCTGCTCGAGCAGGTCGATAGCATCCCTGTCGCCGGCCTCTGCCTGTTCGTCGACCACAATCGACAGCGCCGCGATCGCAGCGCGCGGATGCGAAAGCGCCGTCACCCAGCTTTCGAGTGCGTTCATGGCATCGTTTCGGTCCAACCCGAGTTTTGCGAGCACCGCATCGGCAAGACCCGTTTCGGACGAGCGTCCATCAAGGCTCTGGCTGACAAGACCGAGCACGCGTCGACCGATCCAGTAGGCGCTGCCCTCATCGCCGATGACATCGCCCCAGCCGCCGACGCGAAACGAGTTGCCCATTTCATCGCGTCGCCACGCCATCGACCCCGTGCCCGACAATAAAAGAATACCGGCGCCACCGCCAAAACTGCCGATATGCGCCGCATCGACATCGTTGAGAACCACCTGCGCCAACGGGTCGAAAGCATCGGCCACCGCCTGACGCTCGTCGTCGCTGATAAAACGGGATTCGCCAAAGGCGGGCAGCCCGGCACCGATCGCCGCAAGGCCCTGCTCGTGCGCAAAGCCGGCGAACCGGGCCTCCAGCTCGGCACGCCAGCCGGGATTGTCCATCGGATTGACACCTCCGCCCTGTGCCACGCGTAAAATATCGCCGTCACGATTGGCAAGCGCGAGAAGCACCTTCGTACCACCGCCATCGATACCGAGAATCAGCTCTCGTTTCATGTCGGCGTTCCGGCCCCGTCATCGGCCAAAACGCCGATCTGGACCAGCGTTCGCCGGATCGTTGCGATGCTTTCGGGCGAGGCTTCCAGCACCGGCGGCAAGACCGTCGCCGCATCGGCGAAACCGACCATTTTCATCGCCTGCTTGATGACGCTGTAGAATGGGCTTTCGAGCGCGTAAAGCGGCGGGATGTGCACCAGTTTTCGCTGCCAGCCAAGAAGAGCCGCGTAATCTCCGGCCCGGAAGGCCTCGTAAACGCCGATGGAGATTTGCGGCGCGAAATTGCCCGAAGCCGGCACGCACCCGTCTCCGCCCATGATCAGGGTTTCGAGCATATATTCCTCAAATCCGGCAAAGATCAGGAAATCCGGCCGCGCGGGCTTGATGAGCTGGATGGCGCGCCGGATGTGGCTGAGGGTATCCACCGTGTCCTTGAGCCCGACGATCGAGGGGCAGTCGCGCGCCAGATGCAGCACCAGTTCTGGCGACAGATCCTGGCCGGTCACCCCGGGGAAATTGTAGAGCATCATCGGCACCGGCACGGCATCGGCGACATCGCGGAAATAGCCATAGAGGCTTTTCTCGTCGAGCCGGGCGTAATAGGGATTGATCGCCACAACGCCATCGGCGCCGTGTCGGGCGGCGTGTTGTCCGATCGCGATCGATCCGGCCGTGCCCGGAACGGAAATGCCGATCAGAACCGGCACGCGGCCCGCAACATGCCCGATGCAGAACTCGGCCACCTCGAAGCGCTGCTCGACGGGCATATGCGCCGCCTCGCCGTTGCTGCCGAGGAAAAACAGGCCATGCACGCCTCCCGCGATCATGTTGTCGATGAGCTTAGCCTGCTGGACGCGATCGAAACTGCCATCGGGATGAAACAGCGTCGAAACCGGCGGAATGATGCCGTGGAACCTGGTTTTCGTGGACTTGGTCATGATCTGGTTTCTTGGTTGGTTTGCGGGAGCGAAGTTCCACCATACGAAATGTCAGCCGTCCCGACGGCGTTTCTGAGCGTACCCACCCTGTCGATCGTGACGGTGACGACATCGCCGGGTTTCAGAAAGCGCGGCGGCTTCCGGCTCGAACCGACACCGGCCGGCGTACCGGTCACGATGACGTCGCCGGCCGAGAGCGGCGTAAACCGCGAAACATAGGCGATGATCTCGTCAACCGGAAACAGCATGTCCGCCGTGCTGGCATGCTGAACCTCTTCGTCATTGACGTGGCAGGTCACGGCGAGATTGTCCGGCACGCCGATTTCGTCAGCGGTGACGAGAAACGGCCCGAACGCGCCCGTGCCGGGAAAATTCTTGCCCGCCGTGAACTGACTCGAATGCTTCTGCCAATCGCGCATGGTGGCGTCGTTATAGCAGCTATAGCCGCAAACGTGAGCGAGGGAGTCGGTTTTGGAAATGGTGCGCCCCGGTCGGCCGATGATGACCGCCAGTTCCGCCTCGTAATCGAGCCGATCCGATTCCGGAGACATCCGGATGATCTGGCCGTGACCGATCTGGGTATCGGCGAAGCGCGTGAAAAGAGCCGGAAAGTCCGGGCGTCCGTTCTCGTCGCCATGGGCGCGGTAATTGAGGCCGACGCAGATGATCTTGCCCGGATCGGGAATGACGGGCATGAAATCGATCCGGTCGCAGTGATAAATAAGCCCGCCCCAGCGCGACGCCTCCGCCACCTCGGCAAGCCCATCCGCTTCAATGGCGGCGCGAAGGGTCGGGAACCTGTCGCGCAGCGCCTTGTCGGCGGCAAAGACGGTTTCACCGTCGACCAGACCGTAAAGCCCCTCGCCGTTTGCCTGAAAGCTGACGAATTTCATTTAGTCCTCGTTCGTTCCGGCCGTATCGAGATTGAAAATGGGATCGGCGAGCCGCCAGGGTTCGGCGAAGCAGTCTTCAAGCGTCGCGTGCCATTGCCGGCCGCGTTCGGCGTCTTCCTCGGTCGCCGGAGCGCTGGGTTCGGGCTTGCGGTCGACCAGCATGATCAACAAATCGTCGAGCCGGAAGATGTCCAGTCGATCATAGACCTTGCGATTTCCTTCGGCATGGTCGCGGGTCATGCCGTCATGCACCTGTTCATATAGGGCGATCTTGTCGCGGTGGAGGCGGGCGACGAAGGTTTGCGTCTGGGGATGGGTCATTTCTTCACTTCATCGAGCCGATAGGCGCGCCGCGCCGTATCGGAAAAAAGGTGTTTCTGGATTGCCGCCGGATAGGCCGCGAAATGATCGCGACAGAACGCCAGCCACGCGCCATAGGTGCCCGCCTGAGTCAGCACCGGCCAGTCGCTGCCCCACATCAGGCGCTCCATTCCGAACTCGGAAACGAGAACGTCGACATGGGCAGCGACCGCACATCGCGCAGTGTCGGGGGGAACAAGGGTAAAAAGCCCCGACACCTTGCAATAGGCATTGGGCGCCCTGGCGATGGCGGCTATGGCCTGCGTCCAGCTTCTGGACGGATCCGGCCCCTCGATTTTCGGCTCGCCGCAGTGATCGACGATCAGGGTCAGGTCGGGAAAGGTCTTGGCCAGTGCGGGCACCGCCGCAAGCGCCTCTCCGCCGACCAGACAATCGAGCGCCAGCGCCTTTTCGGACATCCGGGCCAGTCCGGACAAACCGGTTTCGTTCAGGCCGCCGCAGGTATCGACAAGATCGGAAAAACGCGGCCGGAACCCGACGATCAGCGGAACGGCCTCGTACATGCGATCCACACGGTTTTCGGCCTGAGGCTGGCCAAGGTCCAAAGGTGCAACGATGCCCTTAACGAAACCGGACGCTTCGGCATAATCCGCCAGTGTCGACAGCTCCGTTTCACTATCGGCGGCCTGCACCAGAACAGTGCCCGAAACACCGGCGGACGCGAGTTGCGGCGCGAGGTCATCGGGCCCGAAATCGCGATAAAGCGCGGCGTTTTCCGGTCTCAGCCAGGTGTATTGGCCCGTCGCGAGACGCCAGAAATGCTGATGGCTGTCGATGATGTCTTCGCTCATGCCGCCGGCCCGTTCACGGCGCGATCCCGTTCCGCCAAAAAGGCCGCGGCGGCGCCCGCCGTCATGCTCCAGCCCTCGGGCGGTCGGGCGATCCTGCTCAGATGATCGAAAACGCCCCTGCCCGGCGCCTTCGCCTCGGCCAGATCTTTTTCGATGGCAATACGATCCGTCGACGCGCCAAACCAGCTGGCCAAGACAAACCTGCCGGAAGGGACGTCCAGCCGGATTTGCGGGACGACGGATCGAGGGAAATAAAAATGTGCGCCCGGCGACGCCACGATGCGCTGCAACGTGACTTTTGCCGGCGCGTCGAGAACGCGAAGCGCGGTCGTATCTTCATCGCTGGACAAAAGGAGCGCGGTTTTTCTGAGATCGTTGCGCACGGCGTCGCGCTCCCGCATCCTTATGGAAAACCCGCCTTCGGCCAGATGCAGGGCGTTTTCGGTTTCGATGCGATGGGCCCGGATATGACCGGCCGGGGTGGGAATGGTGACGGTCTCGATTGTGACGCCGTCGCACGGGCGCCAAAGCGCATATTGCATGCCCTCGGCAATTCCGAAGGTCTCGACATGCTTGCGCATGGCGAAATGGACGTTGTCCCGGCTGACGGCCAGCATGTTGTCGAACGCGCCCGTGGCGAAATTCCGGCCGTCGCGTTCCACCCCGAAACCATAGCGGCTGGAATAGGCGAATTTGCCGTATTTTTCCGCCGTATGGAGCATGCGGTCGGCCGCTTCCTGCCCGGCGGTCAGCGCGACCACATCGCCGGCGTGACGCTGAAGGATCATGCCCGGCACCGGCTGGATGCGATGTTCCGCCTTTGTCGGCGCCCTCCTCGCCGGTTCGGTCCAGAACGGATGATCGGCCGGCAAGGCCAGCGGCAAGAAGGCCTTGAACGCCCAATAGGGCGACTGGGTCGAGGAATAGAATTCCGCGACAACGGGATTGGCATAGGCGCCACCGATGGACAAAACGCCATCGCGATCGAGCATGTCGGTTTCCTGCCACCAGCGCACGTTGCCCAAAAGCAATTCGCGGGTTTCCCCGGGCGTGAAGGGGCTGGCGTCGGCATACCCCGCCGCGCCCCAGAAGGCGCCATGGGCGAACCGGTAGGTCAGGCTGCGTCCATAGGGAATGGCGGCGCCGTCATCGGCAAACCATTCCCGAAACTGCAAGGCGAAGCGCCGCGCTCTTTCGCTGAAGCGCGCGGCGCGGGCCGGATCGGTTGCGCCGGCAAACCGCACATAAAGCAGCGCGTAAAACTGCATGGCAAAGCCGACATAATGGTCGGCCTGCGGCCGCTTTCCATCCGTGCTCCAGCCGTCCGGACCGATTTCGCAGGACTCGATGAAGTCGAACAATGCCTGCAAATCGTCTTCGCGCGTTGCAACACCGACCGAGCGCAGCGCCAAATGCGCCAGCACCTGGAAGAACCGCCAGTTGTTCGGCGGCGTCGCCACCGAAACGATCTGTTCGAGCCAGCGCACCAGATTGGCGCGCGCCGATACGTCGAGCCGTCCCCAGCTCTCGTCCGGGACGAGCAGAAGGGTGAAGCTGATCGCGGCGGATTCGACGATCCGCTGATCGAAATCGCCGATGTCGCCCCAATATTCGGGATGCGCGGGATCGGTTCCCGAAGCGATGCCGACAAGAACGTCATCCCAGAACGGCACCGAAAAACCACCCTTAACCAGCGGCGCGAGCCCCCAGAGACTCCGCGCGAAGCCTTCGAGTTCGGCCGCCACCGGTTCGAAATCGCCGGTAAAGGTGCCGAGCCGCACACGTGCCCGCCCCTTCGAATAGTAAGGCTGGATGGCGCGGTGCAGCGCCAGGGCATAGGCGGCGAAACTGTCCCTGTCGCGAACCGGGCGCTTCAGTTCCTGGTCCATGATCCTCTCTCACCAAAAGAAGCGGCGATGGCCTTCGGCCCGCATCAACGCTTCCATGAAATAGTAGTCGCCATAAGGCAGCATGGCGCGCATTCGTCCCTTGGGGACATTGGCGGCGCCTTCGTCGAGAAAACCATGCGCTTCGGGTCGCGTGGTCAGATCGCAACGCGCGATCAGCCCATCGAGCAGGCGATGCCCCATGGTCCGCCAGTGCGTTCGTTCATCGGCCTCGGTCAGTTGAGCGAGCAGAAGATAGCCCGCCGCCGCGATGGCGGCCGCCGAACTGTCGATGGTCTGCCGCAACGGCAGGGGCGCATCGAAATCCCAGGGGGGCAGATCATCGTTGCCCAACAGTGTTTCGAAGCGCGCCGCCACCCGGCGGGCGGTTTCGAGACTGAAGGCCTCGCCCGTCAGCGCGTAGGTCTGGGCAAAGCCGTGGATCAGCCAGGCCTGCCCGCGCGACCAGCAGGACTCGTCCGCGTAGCCCTGATGCGTCGCGCCGCCAAGTGGTGCGCCCGTTTCGGTATCGAAGGCAAAGGTGTGAAAGCTCGACCCGTCGGCGCGCACCAGATACTCGGCCGCCGTTCGCGCATGCCGGGTGGCAATCCTGTTAAATTCCGCATCACCGGTTTCCTCGGCCGCCCAATAAAGCAGCGGCAGGTTCTGCATCGTGTCGGCGATCATCCTTCCCCTGACGAACTGGGCCCAGGCTCCGCGGCGTTCCGCCTCGTTGAAGGCCGTCTGCCCGCTCCAGGCCAGAATATAGCCGCCCTTTTCCACGAAGCGCGATGCCAGAAGCCGCGCGGCCGCAAGTCCCCGCGCACGTGCTTCCGGCCGCCCGGTCAGCCGGTAATCGGCGACCGCACTTAGGGAAAAAAGGAAGCCGAGATCATGATCGTGCCATTCAGGCGTCGCGATCAGGCGGTCGTAGAAGGCGTCGCGGACCCGTGCACGAGTGCGAAAGAACGCCTCGCCCGTCATCTGGTAGGCGAGCCAGAGCGTTCCGATCCGGAAGGACGCCACCCAGTCATGGTCGTCGCAATAGGACCAGCTCAGATCCGCGTTGCCGATACGGGGCGCGCGATCGCCATCGATCGGCGACACGGCCCGAAGCTTGGTCACGCAGCGCGTAAGCGCCTGCCCGAGATCGACGTCGGGGGCGGTGCCGGAAACTGCCGGCGCGGTGTTCGCGATGTTCATTTGACGTCCACAGAATAATGATGGGCCAGCCCCAGCTCCGCCAGCCGAAGCCAGAACGCCTGTGGGATGGGGAAACGATAGTTTTCAAGATTCGCCTGCAATTTCGCGGGCTCCTGCGCCGCCACCAGAATGGTGCTGACCACCGGATGGTATTTGGCGAACTGCAGCGCGGCGGCCGGCAGTGGCACCCCGAATTCGCGGCAGACCGCTTCGATCTTTCTTGTCTTTTCGAGCATGGCCTCGCTCGCCGGGCGATACTGGTAGCGGGCGCCCGGCACCGCGCCCGTGGCGAGAATGCCGGTATTGAAGACGCCGGCCAGAACGAAACTCGTTCCTTTATACAAACAGCGCCCGATCAGCTCTTCGTTGGCCTGCGGATCGAGCAGCGAGTAACGGCCGGCCAGAAGGATGACGTCGAGCGCGGCCTTTTTCATGATCTCGATGCAGACCTCGACCTCGTTGACGCCGAGGCCGAAGGCCGAGATGGCGCCGGACCCGCGCAGTTCTTCGAGCGCCCGCCATCCGGACGTCAACAATTCGTGCATATGGTTGCGACCGTTCGGGCCGACGCCGTCGAGGGCGATATCGTGCACGAAAAGAATATCGACACGATCGAGCCCCAGGCGTTCGAGGCTTTCCGCGTGCGACCGCATGATGCCGTCATAAGAGTAGTCGAACACTCTGTCCGGCCCGTTATCCGTGTCGACGATGAGCCGCCCCACCTTGGTGGAAACGGTGAAGCTGTCCCGTGGCTTGGTTTTGAGAAACCGGCCCGTTCGCCTTTCGGACACACCCAGCCCGTAATGGGGCGCGGTGTCGAAATGACGGATGCCTGCCTGCCAGGCCGTTTCAAGCACCTTTGCAGCGCGATCGTCGCCAGCGGGATCGCCAGCAAACTCTATGCTCGCGCCTCCGAAACCGAGTTCGCAGGTCCTGAGGGCCGTTCGGCCGATTATGCGCGTTTCCATCTTTATCCCGATCAGTTGATGCGACATCCATCCGCGTCGAACAGATGGACGTGCCCATCCATGGGCCGCAACGCGATGGTCGCACCCGTCGCAGCGTCGAACGTGCCTTCGGTCTGGGCGATGACGGTGCCGAGTTCATCGGACTGCGCATGGACCACCGTGTTGGCGCCCAGCCGCTCGATATAGGAAATCCGGGCTTGCCAGGCATCGGACGCATCGGTGATCGTCAGATGTTCGGGACGCACCCCGAGATAGCGCGCGCCCTTTTGCGCAGCGATCTTGCCTTCGAACAGGTTCATCTTCGGGGACCCGATAAACTGGGCGACGAAAATGCTGGCCGGCGTGTGATAAAGATCCATCGGCTTGCCGACCTGCTCGATCCTGCCCTTCTTGAGCACCACGATGGTATCTGCCATGGTCATGGCCTCGACCTGATCATGCGTCACGTAGATCATGGTGGCGCCCAACCGCTCATGCAGCTGCGCCAGTTCGATGCGCATCTGGTTGCGGAGCGCGGCGTCGAGATTGGACAAGGGCTCGTCGAACAAAAACACCTTGGGATCGCGCACGATGGCGCGGCCGATGGCCACGCGTTGCCGTTGGCCGCCGCTCAGAGCCGCCGGCTTGCGGTCGAGGTACTCGGTCAATTGCAGGATGCTCGCGGCGTTCTCGACCCGCTCCCGGATCTGGTCCTTGGGCAGGTGCGCGATCTTGAGGCCATAGGCCATGTTGTTGAACACGCTCATATGCGGGTAAAGCGCATAGGACTGGAACACCATGGCGATGCCCCGATCCGCCGGTTCGTCGTCCGTCACGTCGTTGCTATCGATAAAGATCGAACCGGACGTGACGTCTTCGAGCCCGGCGATCATGCGCAACAGGGTGGACTTGCCGCAGCCCGAAGGGCCGAGCAGAACGGTGAACGAGCCGCTCTTGATGTCCAATTCGATCTCGGGGATGACCTCGACAGTGCCGAAGCTTTTGGAAACATGATCGAATCTGATGTCAACCATAGCGGCAACCTCAATTGGAATGGGAAGAAAGGGCTGCGTAGTCGGGCAATCCATAACTGGGCGCCGCGGCAAGCCGGTCGAGTTTGACCGCCAACGTGATTTCGGAACGGGGCGGCAGATCGACGACAAGATAGCTGCCGCCGACCGCCACCGGTTCGGAACCGGTTGGGGTCACTGAAAGGATCCTGTGCTCTTTGAGGAAGCCAGCCTGCACCAGCACGCGCCGTTTGTGTGTGGGCGACAGGTTCACGAGCTGAAGCGTGGCCCCGGTTGAAACGATATCCGACACCAGCGCCGAAACATCGGCCGGAAGCCCCGGCCGGGCGGCGTCGGGATCGAAATAGCGGAAAGCGCTGTTGATGAAACCACCGTTGTAAAGCGGTTGCGGCGCGCCGAGCGTCAACTGGATCAGCGCTTCGGTGGTGACGGGATTGCGTTCCTGCCAATGATGGATATGCACCCTGGTCAGGTCCGCATCGTCTTTGCTGATCTTGTCCAGCCGGTGCGCCACCGATTGCAACGCATGGGTGAGGATCGTTTCGGGATAGTCGGGAAAACGTCCATCGAGATAGGAGAGCCAGGGCCGGTCGTGGCTGTCGTCGCCCTTGGAATGGAAACTGTAGCTTTGCGCCCAGTCATAAGGTTCGTTGGCCTGAAGCTTCGCCAACCGTTCGCGTTCCCTGGGATCAAACGAAACCGACCAGCTTGCCACGGTGTTGTAGATGCTGATCGTCTGGAAATCGAACCAGCCGCTGTCGCGGATGCGCTTGGGCATGACATAGGCGTCGTGCCGGCCCGTGGCCTCGGCAGCCTTGCGGATCCATACATTTTCGATCGAAGCGCCGATCATGCGGAAATCCTCGATCGGCTTGCCCTTGGCAAAGAGTATGTCGAAATGGGCACCCGGCAGGTCGAGCCAATGGGTATCGCCGGTTAAGAGCGTGGTGTTGATGGCGGCGACGGTGGCCGCGTCGATGACGCTGTCATAGCCGTGCGGCCAGCTCCAGC
>CAXXWD010000011.1:0-134613 GCA_963667595.2 Devosiaceae bacterium
GCCGGAAACGGTTGACCCCGACGATGACGTCCTCGCCGCGATCGACGCGCGCCTGGCGCAAGGCCGCCGCCTCCTCGATCCTCAATTTGGGCGTGCCTTGCTGCACCGCCTTTGTCATGCCGCCGGCCTCTTCGACCTCGCGGATCAGGGCGCCGGCGCCCCGCGACCAGTTCGGCCGTCAGCGCCTCGATGTAGTAGGACCCGCCCAAGGGGTCGACGACGTCGGTCACCCGCGTTTCGTGCATGAGGATCAACTGGGTGTTGCGGGCGATACGGGCCGAAAAATCCGTTGGCAAAGCAATGGCTTCGTCGAAAGAGTTCGTGTGAAGCGACTGGGTGCCGCCCAGGACTGAGGCCAGCGCCTCGACGGTTGTGCGGACCACGTTGTTATAGGGGTCCTGTTCGGTCAGGCTGACGCCGGAGGTCTGGCAATGGGTCCTCAGCATCAGCGAACGCGGATTTCTCGCCCCGAGGTCGGACATGATGGCACTCCAGAGCTGGCGCGCCGCCCTCAGCTTGGCGATCTCGACGAAAAAGTTCATGCCGATGCCGAAAAAGAAGCTCAGCCGTCCGGCGAAGGCATCGATATCGAGCCCCTTGTCCATCGCCGCCCGCACGTATTCCATGCCATCGGCCAGCGTATAGGCCAACTCCTGCACCGCCGTCGCGCCGGCCTCGTGCATGTGGTAGCCCGAGATCGATATCGAGTTGAATTTCGGCATGTTCTCGGCCGTATAGGCGATGATGTCGCCAACGATGCGCAATGCTCGGTTCGGGCGGATAAATATAGGTGTTGCGGACCATGAACTCCTTCAAAATATCGTTCTGAATGGTCCCCGAGAGCTTGTCCGTGTCACGCCCCTGTTCTTGGGCCGCCACGATATACATGGCCATGACCGGAATGACGGCGCCGTTCATGGTCATCGAGACGGACATTTCATCGAGCGGGATGCCGTCGAACAGGGCCTTCATGTCCTCGACCGTGTCGATGGCGACACCCGCCTTGCCAACGTCGCCGACGACGCGCGGATGGTCGCTGTCATAACCGCGATGGGTGGCCAGATCAAAAGCGACCGACAACCCCTTCTGACCGGCCGCGAGGTTCTTGCGGTAGAATGCATTGCTCTCTTTAGCCGTTGAAAAACCTGCATATTGCCGGATCGTCCACGGCCGGTTGGCATACATTGTCGCCCTGACGCCACGGGTGAACGGCGCTTCGCCCGGCATCTCGCCCGCCGCTGCCTCCGGCGTGTCCGAGGCGAAATAGACCGGCTTGACCGGCAACCCACCGTAATCGCGCGCGAGCGCTGTGAGCGGCTTGTCCTTGAGTTCGGTCTGTGCCCGGACGGCCCAGGCGTCGTAGGTGGCGGAAGAAATGGATTTCGACATCTTTATCGAGTTCGCTCCCCTCCCCCTTGTGGGGAGGGGTTGGGGGTGGGGGGCTCATCGGCACCGATAGCAAGTCCAAGCGCATGGTGGATGGTCGCCAGCACACCATTCAAATTGCACGTGATGTCGTGGTTGGTGAAACGGAGGACATCGTAGCCTTCGCTTTTGAAGAAAAGATCGCGCTTCCGGTCGTATTCAACCGTGTCGCCCGTGCAGATGACCATCGACCTCGATGGCCAGTTTAGCGCCATGGCAGATGAAGTCAGCGAAATACGGCCCAATCGGCACCTGCCTGCGGAAATGAAAACCAAGAGACTTGAACTGCTTGAGTTCACGCCACAGGGTCTTCTCCGGTTGCGGCGAATTCTTGCGCAGATCTCTGGCTCTTTCGATTGTTGCTCCCCCCACCCTCAATCCCTCCCCACAAGGGGGAGGGAAGCCGGCGTGGCCAGCCCTTTGTCCCAAACCGAATACCGCAATGTTCCCCTCATCATGCCTCCCCGAACGCCATGATCACCTCATCGACCGCCAATATTGCAACTGGCAAACCAGCTCGCTCCCCTCCCCCTTGTGGGGAGGGGTTGGGGGTGGGTGTCTCGTCCGGCACCATAAAAGCCAGCACGGCGCTTTTCCCTTGTGGAGAGCGAGACCGGCGTTTTGTAGCCGCGATCTCGCCACGATCGGCGATGCGGATCTTGTTGAACACGTCCTTCCTTTATGCGCTCCCCAACAGCGCCCGATAGATGTCCGCCGTTTCGGCGTCGTAGCAACAAAAAATCACTTGGTCGATCGCCCCGCCTTTCGCGAGCCAGTCGGAAACCGTCTTGACGGCAATCTCGGCCGCCGGCCGGCGCGGATAGCCGAAAACGCCGGTCGAAATGGCCGAAAATGCCACTGATTTGCACCCCAGATCCGCCGCCACCTCCAGCGAACGCCGATAGACCGACGCCAACAAACCCGCCTCCCCCGCGCTTGCCGCCATGCCAGATCGGCCCGACCGCATGGATGACGAATTTGGCCGGCAAATTGTAGCCCTTGGTGGCTTTCGCATCCCCCGTCGCACACCCCATGGAGCGTCCGGCATTCCGCCAAAAGCCCAGGCCCCGCTGCCCGATGGATCGCCCCGTCGACGCCCCCGCCGCCGAGCACCGCTTCGTCGGCGGCATTGACGATGGCATCGACCTCAAGAGTGGTGATGTCGGCACGAAGATGGGACAAGCGAGAACGGGTCATCGTCTCGCCCCCACTATGTGGCCCAAGCATCGTGAAACAACCATCACCCAGATCCTCAAACAGCGGCACAGTCTTCTCAAGATCACTTCTCAGTAGAGCACGATAGCTATCGGCACGAAACCGATTCGGATCTGCTGCCCGGCGGATCGCGGATTACTGACAAAACAAAGGAGCGAAGCTTTTTTCGCTCCGCTCCCGTGCCGAATTTTGACGGTGCAGTGTTTAGTGCAGGATCTGGGACAGGAAGAGCTTGGTCCGCTCGTGTTGCGGGTTGTGGAAGAATTCTTCCGGCTCGTTCTGTTCGACGATCTGGCCCTGATCCATGAAGATGACGCGGTTGGCCACCTGGCGCGCGAAAGCCCATTTCGTGGGTCACGCACAGCATGGTCATGCCGTCTTCGGCGAGCTTGCACCATGACGTCGAGCACTTCCTTGATCATTTCCGGATCGAGCGCCGAGGTCGGTTCGTCGAACAGCATGACCTTGGGGTTCATGCACAAGCGACCGGGCTATGGCGACGCGCTGCTGCTGACCGCCGGAGAGCTGGCCGGGGAACTTGTTGGCCTGTTCCGGGAATCTTGACCGGTCTCGAGGATAGTGCATGGCGGCTTCTTCGGCCTCGGCCTTGGGAACGCCCCTGACCCAGATCGGCGCCAGCGTGCAGTTTTGCAGGATTGTCAGATGCGGGAACAGGTTGAAGTGCTGAAACACCATGCCGACTTCACGCCTGACTTCGTCGACCGCCTTGAGGTCGTTGGTCAGTTCGATGCCGTCGACGACGATCTGGCCTTCCTGGTGCTCTTCGAGCCGGTTGATACAGCGGATGAGCGTCGACTTGCCCGAGCCCGACGGCCCGGCGATGACGATGCGTTCGCCCTTCATCACCTTGAGGTTGATGTCCCGCAACACATGGAAATCGCCGAACCACTTGTGCATGTCGATGATCTCGACCGCAACTTCGGTGGTCGAGGCCGTCAGCTTCGAGCGTTTGACCTGTTCCATTCCGCTATCGGTGCTGTCCGTGCTCATGCGTTTTACCTTTTATGTCCGGTATTCAGTCGGTTTTCCATGAAAATGGAATAACGCGACATCGAGAAACAGAAGACCCAGAACACCGCGGCGGCAAAGATATAGCCGGTAATGGCCTGGGTTGGGGAGGTCCAGTCGAGATCCGAGGTCGAGGATTGCACGGTTTTCAAAAGATCGAAAATACCGATGATCGAGACCAGCGACGTATCCTTGAACAGGGCGATGAAGGTGTTCACGATGCCGGGGATGACGTGTTTGAGCGCCTGGGGAAGAATGATGAAAAGCATCGATTTCCAGTAGTTGAGACCCAGCGCCGACGCCGCTTCGTACTGCCCCTTGGGCAAAGCCTGCAACCCGCCGCGCACCACTTCCGCCATATAGGCGGAGTTGAACAGCGCCACGCCGACCAGGGCGCGCAACAGTTTGTCGACGGTCATGCCCGACGGCACGAAAAGCGGCAGCATGACCGAGGCCATGAACAGAACCGTGATCAACGGCACGGCACGCCACAATTCGATGAAGGCGATGGACAGCATCCTGATGACATGCAGCTTGGATTGTCGTCCCAGCGCCAACAGGATGCCGAGCGGCAACGAAGAAACGATGCCGACCAGCCCGATGATCAGCGTGACGGTCAGACCGCCCCACTTTTCGGTGGGCACGGGCTCGAGCCCGAGCACGCCACCATTGAGCAGGTAGAAGACCACAACCGGATAGACCAGAAAGAACAGGGCCGCATTGATGATCTTGAACGGCGCTTCCGGCCACAGGAGCGGAACGATGAGGACAAGGCCGAAGAAAAAGACGAGATTCACGCGCCAGTGCGACATGAATTCGGCAAAAAGCCCCGTCTGCGCGTCCCAATAGGGATCCGGCGGGAAGAAGCCGTAGATGAAGAAGTCCATGCGGGCCCAGATATAGGCCCAGCAGGCGCCGGTACTGGTGGCGCGGCAGGCTTCGCCGTTCTCGGCGACGAAAACCGCGTTGCCGATGAAGAAATTGTAGAGAATGGGAACCGCCCAGACGATGAAGGCGAGCCCCAGGATCGTCATGATGGAGTTGCCCGGCGTCGAGAACAGGTTCCGGCGCGCCCAGGCGCCAAATCCGAGACTGTTCGCCGGTGCCGGCCTGACCGGCGCCATTTCCGTGCGGACGTAAACCAGATTTTGAGTGCTCATTGGCCGGTCACCGTTCCACCAATGCGACACGCGCATTGTACCAGTTCATGAATGCCGAGGTCAGAAGCGACAGGGTCAGATAGACCAGCATCGTAATGAACACGACCTCGATCGCCCGCCCCGACTGATTGAGCGTGGTGTTCATGAACACGCTGACCAGATCGGGATAGCCGATGGCGATGGCGAGAGACGAGTTCTTGGTGAGGTTGAGATACTGGCTGGCCAGTGGCGGCACGATCACGCGCATCGCCTGGGGAATGATGACCAGACGCAGGAGATCTGAATTCTTGAGCCCGAGGGCCTGCGCCGCTTCCGTCTGGCCGTAGCTGACCGACTGGATGCCGGCCCGGACGGTCTCGGAAATGAACGTCGCGGTATAAAGAATCAAGCCCAGGCACAAGGCGACGAGTTCGGGAGGCAGACCGATGCCGCCCTTGTAGTTGAAGCCCTTGAGAACGGGCAATTCCACGCTGACCTCGGTTCCCGACACCATGGCGGCCAGAAGCGGCAACAGCACCAGCATGCCGACAGACGTCCAGAAAACCGGGAAGCGCTTGCCGGTCATGTCGAGCCGGCGATGGGCCCAGCGGCTGAGGACCACGATGGCAACGATCACCACGGCCAGCGTCGCATAGACCCACACGAACTTGTCGTCGACGATAAGGGACGGCAGGTTGAGCCCGCGCTGGTTGAGAATGATGCTGTCGAAAACGACGATGCTGTTCTTGACGCCCGGCAGCGATTTCAGAACCGCGAAATACCAGAAGACCAGTTGCAAAAGCAGCGGCACGTTCCGAAGCGTTTCCACATAGATCAGCGCCAGCTTGGAGATGATCCAGTTGTTCGACAATCTGGCGATGCCGATGAGGAACCCCAGAATCGTGGCGAAGAAAATGCCGATGGCCGCGACCAGAAGCGTGTTGAGCACGCCAACCAGAAACGCCGCCGCATAGGTCGACGCCCGGCTGTAGGGGATCAGCGAAAACTGGATATCGAAGCCCGAAGTAAACCAGAAAAAGTCAAAACCGGTCGTTTTGTTCTGTCTGGCCAGGTTGGCCATTGTGTTATCGGCGATGAACCAGACAAAGCCGACCAGAACGGCGAGGGTGAGTAACTGATAAAACCGACCCCTGACGATGGGATCGTTCAGAAATGATGAACGCGACGAAGTGTGACGCGCTTGGGTGTTTTGCGTCATTTGTCTACCGTTCCGACAATCAAGGTGACCGTTTTCCGAGGCGCGAAAGCGCGCTTCGGACCAAACGATCCGGCGCCATCATGGGCGCCGGACCTCGTGTCACAAGACTAGCGGATCGGCGGAGCGTACTGCAGGCCGCCTTGGGTCCACAGCGCATTGAGACCGCGATCCAGACCCATGGTGGTGTCCGGACCGACATTGCGTTCGAACATTTCGCCGTAATTGCCGAGGGCCTTGATGATCTTGTAGGCCCAATCCTTGTCGAGGCCGAGCGGCGTGCCGAAGTCGCCTTCGACGCCGAGCAGACGCTTGACGGAGGGATTCTCGGACGCCAGCATGTCGTCGACATTTGCCTGGGTCACGCCGAGTTCTTCGGCCTGGAGGATCGCGAAATACACCCAGCGGGCGATCTTGAACCAGGTGTCGTCGCCCTGGCGGACCACCGGAGCCAGCGGCTCCTTGGAGATGATCTCGGGCAGGATGATGAAGTCCTTGGGATTGGCGAAGCGCGTACGGTCCGCGGCCAGGCCCGAGGCGTCAGTGGTGTAGGAGTCGCACCGACCGCCTTCGAAGGCGGCGATGGTTTCGGGACGACCGGCAAAGACGACCGGGGTGTAGTCAAGACCATTGGCCGAGAAGTAGTCGGCCAGGTTCAATTCGGTCGTGGTGCCGGACTGCACGCAGATATTGGCGCCTTCCAGTTCCTTGACGGAGGTAACGCCGCTGTTCTTGTTCACCATGAAGCCCTGGCCATCATAGAACATCGTGCCGACGAAGCTGATGCCCTGCGTGGTGTCGCGGCTCATGGTCCAGGTGGTGGTGCGGCTGAGAATGTCGATTTCGCCCGAGGCCAGGGCGACAAGACGTTCGCCGGTGGTCAGCGGAGTGAAACGGACGGCGTTGGGGTCGTTGAAGACGGCGGCGGCCACGGCGCGGCAATAATCGACGTCGATACCGGACCAGTTGTTGTTCTCGTCAGGAATCGAGAAGCCGGCGACACCTTCGGTCACGCCACACTGGATGTAGCCTTTCGCCTTGACGTCCGCCAGCGTGTCGGCGGAGGCCGCTGAAATGCTCATTCCAAGCGCCGCAACTGCTGCGACAATCAGGAGTTTCTTGTTCATGAGGTTGCCCTTTGTTCCAAACCCTAAATCCCGGAGGCGAATTTCGCCTTTACGGGAAATCACCGATGATTGGTTCCCGGTGATGATAAGGACATCGAAGCCTATTCTTTATCCGTTGGTCAAGACTGCACTTTCATTAAGCAGCATTTGATGGCCAGATTCTGCCTTTGAAGCCCGATTCCACACTAGGCGCGACGTCTGGACGCATGACACTGGACATTTCGGCGCGGTGCGTGCTTTCACAACATGACAATCCTGAACACTAAAGAAATGGCAGACGACGTGTCCGACTCCTCGAAACAACCCGAAACCGTTCTCACGCATGGCGGCCGCAACCCGGCCGCCCATTTCGGTTTCGTCAATACACCCGTCTTCCGCGGATCGACGGTTCTTTTTCCCGATTTCGACACCTTGTCGAACCGAACGCAGACCTATTCGTACGGACGGCATGGCAATCCCAGCACCGACGCCGTCGAGCAGATCGTTTCCGAGCTCGAAGGCGCCGCGGGAACCAAGCTGGCGCCATCCGGGCTCAGCGCCATCACCACGGCGCTTCTGTCGGTCCTTTCCGCCGGCGACGATCTTCTGGTTACCGACAGCGCCTACGAACCGACGCGCAATTTCTGCAATTCCGTTCTCAAGCGCATGAACATCACGACGCGATATTACGATCCGCGCATCGGCGCGGGCATCGCCGATCTGATCGCGCCGAACACCCGAGCCATCTTCACCGAAAGCCCCGGTTCGCTGACCTTCGAAATCCAGGACCTGCCGGCCATTTCCGACGCCGCCCACAAGACCGGCGCCAAGGTGATCATCGACAATTCCTGGGCCACGCCGCTTTACTACAAGCCGTTCGAACTGGGCGCCGATATCGTCGTTCATGCCGGCACCAAGATGTTCGTGGGCCATTCCGACGCCATGTCCGGCACCATTTCAGCCAATGCGGAAACCCTTCCGCAGATGCTGGAAACCTACAGGTCCCTGGGTGTGTGCGCCGCATCCGACGACGCGTATCTCATCACGCGCGGGCTCAGGACTCTTGCCATTCGCATGGCGGAACACCAGCGCCGCGCCCTCGACATCGCCACCTGGCTTCAGAGCCAGCCGGGCGTCATCCGGGTCCTGCACCCTGCCCTACGCGAACACCCGGACCATCATTTGTTCGAACGCGATTTCACCGGCTCGGGCTCGCTGTTTTCTTTTATATTGGAGCCGGCGTCGCGCAAGGCCATTGCCGCCATGGTGGACGGCATGCGCCTGTTCGGTATGGGCTATTCCTGGGGCGGCTATGAAAGCCTGATCGTGCCCAGCGATCCGGCGCACACCCGCACGGCCGTTTTGTGGACCGAAGAGGGCAATCTGTTCCGCACCCATATCGGATTCGAGGATATCGACGACCTCAAGTCGGATCTTGCCGACGGGATCGCACGTTATTTCGCCGCAGAATCATGATTTGCGCACGTCGCGCCGCATGATCCTGACGGTCCGTCGCCATTGATGCACAAGGACTGGCGCGAAACGATTGCGCCAGCCCGGACCGGCGGCAAAGACCCAGCCCTTGCGGCGCCAGTACTCCGCCACCATCAGTCCGAGCGCCAGTCCGAGTCCGGCGCCGAACAGGACGTCCGACAGATAGTGCATGCCGATAACGATGCGCGACAAAGCGATGAGCACCGCCGGCACGAACACCCAGGCGCCCCAGGGCCCGAACAGCAATGCCATGGCGAGGGCAAAGGCCAGCGACGTGGTGGCGTGACCCGAGGGAAAGGACTGGAAGTCCCACGAAAAATGGCTGAGGAAGCGGAAGGACAACACGCCTTCGGCATCGATCCAGATTGGCCGCGCCCGTCCGAACAGCCGCTTGAGGATGGCGGAAACCAGCCCCGGAATGCCGACGGCGGCAAAAGCGAACATCGACAACGCACTCAGCGCGCGCAGGCTCCAGCGACACCAGTAGCTGCGCACCAGCTTCCAGCCGACAAGCCCGACGAGCCAGAGCACCAGGGCCGGCACCAGAACCACCGCCCCTTCGCCGAACGGCGTCAGCCAGGCAAAAAAGGCGCGTTCGCTCTCCGGCCAGGCCATCAACGTCCGCGTCACGCGCGCGTCGAAAAACAGCGCCAGGACGAAAAACCCCAGGATCATTGCGAAAAGACCCCAGACCATGCGTCCTCCGCGCATCAGGGATCGCGAGCCGCCCTTTTCGCTCTTAAGTTCGGTCATGCGTCTTTTTTTTCTCCGCTGTCCGGCCTGAAGGCGTTTTCGCGCCTGATCAAGACCCCAGGCGCGCTTTGGGTGCCTGAGTACATCAAAACACCCTGCTCCGTTTTTTGGTGCTCGCATCGGTTTCTCACGAAATTCCGGATTCCGCTTATTTTGCCTGATGCCCTAACTCATTGCGAATACGCACCTATTCTCAAGTGGTCGTCCCGTGGTTCTTCATTGAAGCCTCTAACACGGCTTGCCCTTTGTCACAAGAATCTGTAATCGGAGGCGACCAGCCAATCGGCCCGGGGCATAGCTCAGTCTGGTAGAGCACTGGTTTTGGGAACCAGGGGTCGCAAGTTCGAATCTTGTTGCCCCGACCAGTTTGAATGCGAGTTTCGAGACGATGACCGCACACATTTTCCGTCCCGCTGACAACGCCATGCAGTCCGGCCGCGGCAAATCCAAGTCCTGGGTTCTGGAATTCGAGGCCGAACAGCCGCGCGAACTCGAACCGCTGATGGGCTACACCTCGTCGCGCGATACCCAGCAGCAGGTCCGGCTGAAGTTCGAAACGCTCGAAGCCGCCGAGGCCTATGCCCGCCGTGAAGGGTTGGCCTATTCCGTGCAAAAGCCCCACGACCACACGCCCAAGCGCGTCGCCTACCCGGACAATTTCCGCCACGACCGCAAGCAGCCCTGGACGCACTAGGCGTCTTCCGCCCGTGCTGGACTGACAACCGTCACCTGCAGCCGCGCGCCGCGGGCGGCTTCCTGTTCCGGCCCGACGCTTTCCACCGCCTCACTCATCAAAAAAAAACGACAGCTCACACGCTTAGCTCCCGGCAAAGGGCGTGGAATCGCGCAGGTGCGGCGTGGCTCCTTTCGGTGTCGATTGGGACGACGGGGCTGTGCTCTACAGTCTCGGCATCATGCGGGCCTGGGCCGCGAAGCGCATCCAGCTCTTGTTGGCTTTTTGCGTCCAGCCCGCCTCGGCGATGGCGCCGAGACGCGGGAAGACCATATGGTTGAAGCGCGCACGCGAGGTGAGGTTCTCGCTCCAGATGCAGCCCTGTATGCCCTTGAGTTTCTCGATCAATTCATCAGGAAATTCAGCTACGGCTTCGAATTCATAGGTCTTTTTCGGCGACGCGATTCCGGCCCAGGTCAAGCCCGGCTCAAGCCAGGCGTCCGATTGCGCCATGTCGAGATAATAGGCCTGCCCCGGCGTCATGACGACGTCATAGCCGAGCTTGGCCAGTTCGAGCCCGATTTCGATCTTGTACCACGCCATTAAAAGCGTACCCTCCGGTTCGACGCCACCGCCCAGCGCCACTTCGTTCCAGCCGGCGAACTTCTTGCCGAGCCCGACAAGGATCTGCTGTACCCGGCGCAAAAGATGCGCCTGCAATTCCATCGTGCCCTTGAGGTTTTCGGCATCCATCATGGCCTGCGCCGCCGGTGAGCCCAGCCAGGAACCGTCCGCCACCTCGTCGCCGCCGACATGCAGATAAGGGAACGGAAACAGCGCCGCCACTTCCGAGAAGACGTCTTCGAGGAACCTGTAAGTTTCGGCGCGCGCCGGATTGAGCGAATTGTTGGCATAGCCCTGAACCGAATGGTAGTTGCCCGCCCGCTCCGCCGGATCGGCGAGATCAGGATAAGCCGCGAGCGCCGCGGCGCAATGGCCCGGCACGTCGAACTCGGGCATGATGTCGACATTGATCCTAGCGGCATGGGCGATCAGTCGCCGCGCTTCGTCCTGGGTGTAAAACCCGCCGGTGCCCCCTGCCCCGGTCCCGAGCTGGGGCAACATCTTCTCGTTCGGCCCCTGGCGCGCACCGGCCCGGGTCAGTTCCGGCCGGCTCTTGATTTCGAGCCGCCAGCCCTCGTCGTCGGAAAGATGCCAATGCATGACGTTGATCTTGTTCCAGGCGAGGATGTCGACGAAGCGGGTGACGCTTTCGATCGCATAGACCTGGCGGGAAACATCGAGATGGCAGCCGCGCCACGCATAGCGCGGCGCATCCGCAATGCGGCCCGAACAGGGGAAGCGGAACGCGTCCGGCATGGTCAGGGCGCCGTGCATCATCTGCGCCAGCGTGATCAAACCATTGATCCGCCCCTTGCCGCCGGCCGAGACCAGCACGATTTCCTCTGGCGCGAACGTCAGTTCATAGGCCTCTTCGGCGAGCGAAATATCCTCGGCAAAGCGTACCGGCAATGCGCCCGTCATCGGTTTTAGCGTCATGGCGGTGTGGTCATTGGGGAAAAGTCGCTGCCCAAGGGCCGCGACGTCCGCCATGGTCGCAACCGCGTCGCCGGAAGCGCCGGGGGCCGGATAGAGCCCGAGCGGCGCAGCGGCGAAATCGCCGAGCGAAACCGTGTTCGGCCAGGGAATGATCGCCACGGGATCGGTCAGTTCGCCCGCCGGCACCAGTTCTCCGGCAGCCTCGGCCACAAAACCTTCGGGCATGAGGTCGCCGCTGTCGAGATCGTGCACCGAACCGTCGGCGCAAATGAGATAGGCGGTACTGATGCCGTCCGTGATGTGGCTCGGCGCCCGGGCCAACGCACCGACCGTGAAGTCCCAACACGCACCCGGTTGCAGCACCAACCCCTTGGGCGGTGCGAATTCGTGATGATTGGCATCGCGTCGAACCAGGCTGGCATTGGTGATTTTCGTCCGGTCGAGATTGCGGGTCAGCGTCGTATAAACCAGCGTGAACCCCGAAAGCGGTTGTTTCGACAGATTGGTCAGGGTCAGCAACATCCGGCCGTTTTCATCCCCATCGGGCGTCCAGCGGGCATCGAGCCGGCCAAAATCTGCGTTCATTTTCGTCTCCATCGTTCGGAAATGGGTCCCCCGCTTGCCGGGTTTTGAGGGAATTGCGGCCGTAATGGCGGCCATGGCAACGGGCTCAGTCGCCGGATATCTCCGGATCGTCGCGGTCGTGATAAAGCGCCATCTGGTGTTCGACGCGCCTGAGGGTCGCCCGCGCAGCGCCCTCACGCCGCATCGCCACCAGCGTGGCCAGAATGTCGACCATGGCCAGAAAGGCGTAGCGCGCCGGGGTCGGTCTCAGGACATTGCTGCCCTCGGCGAAATCGACCGGCAGAACAAGGCCGGCGGCCGACGCTAACGGGCTTTGCGGACGGGTCATGGCGATGGTTCGGGCCCCTTCATCGCCCGAGATGGCCAGAACCCGCGCCAGTTCGAGGTTCTTGCCCGAAAAGGACGTCGCGACGATCACGTCGTCGGGTTTCACCGCCGCCGCCATCATCAGCTGCATGGCGTGATCGGCACTGGTGGTCACCCTGATCCCGAGCCTGAACAGCCGGTTTTCGATTTCCGAGGCGATCATGGCAGAATCGCCGCCCGAGCCGAACGCATAGACCATGCCGGCCGCCGAAATCGTCGCCGCCGCCTGTTCGGCGGTTTCGAAATCGAGCGTGGAATGCACGGAATAAAGCGCCGCCTGCGCCCGTTCGATGATCGTATCGGTAATGGCGGTGCTGTCGTCGAGCTTGGGCTCCGGTTGCAGGAAACCCGTCCCCACAAAGGTCGACTGCGCCAACCGTACCTTGAATTCGGAAAAGCTCTGGCACCCCAGATGCCGGCAGAAACGCGTCACCGTCGGCGGCGACACCTCGGCACGCGCCGCCAGCTCGATGATCGAGGCATTGACGGCAAAACCGGTATCGGCGAAGACCAGCGCCGCGATCCGCTGTTCGGACCGGGAGAGGCTGTCTTTTTCGTCCTTGAGGATTGCCAGAATATCCATTGCATAGATCCCAAGGCTCAGTATCGCCTTTTATAGACGATCGCGACCAGGGCGCCGGTCTTCGGACAGTTTTCCGGCATTCCTGTCGCAATGCCGACAAAGCCGTTGGTGTCCCATTCGGAGCGCCGAAGCCACTGTAAATAATTTTCGCCCCTCATTGACAGTTCAGCAGATCTGGTCACATTTCTCCAGTGAATTTTCGATGAGGGTGTAAATTATTTCGATGCGCGATCCCTTCGCCAACCCCTTCCCCGTTTCCGATCCGGATCGTCATGCCATCTGGGAGATGCTGGTCGCCCGCGATATCGCCGCGTTCCTTGCCGCCGACTGGAGCCGTGTCGCCAATGATTTCATCGCCGACGCGTTCATCGGCATCGACGGACGCGGGAGCGCCAATCCCGACGACTGGCGTTTGAGCTTTTCCGATCTCGGCGCCTATCGCGACGCATGGCTCCGGCAGGCGCACGACTTCGCCCAACAACGCTATCGGGACGATCCACGCACCGCCATTTTCTCGGCGACCTCTCTCGAAACGATCGAAATCAGCGGCACGCGCGCGCTGGTGCACAAGAAATTCGACGGCGGCATCACGCTCGATGACGGCAGGTTCGACCCGATGAACTGGCAGACCGTTTATTTCTGCAGGCATCAGGACGGGCACTGGAAGATTTCCGGCTTCACCGGCTATCTGCCGAATCCCATGGGCTGATCGGGCGTCGCCGGGATACCCATCTTCACGGCGGCACTGGCCCGCCGGGACAAACACCGCCTCGCCCTCGCCATCGATATTATGCCGAACGCAGACCCCAACACGCCGACGACCAATTCCTGTCGCAAGATCGCGCGACACATGGACGATTGTCGACACGCCGTTCGGTGGAGGCGCTTACGCCTCCGTCGCAGCCAGCAGGTTCGGATCGATTTCCGTCAGCTCGACCCGACGCGAAAGCGCCTTGTCGTTTTCGTCGAACAGATGGCAGTCGGCCCCGTTGATGCCAATGGGGATCGCCTTGCCTTCCGGGGTTATGACGCTGCCCGGAAAGATGGCGCAGAACGGCGTCGCCCCGGCCCCCACCGTCGTATAGGCGACGGTGTGGATGCCGAGATGCTCGACCACATTCGGCTCGATCTCGAAGGTCAGATCGCCCTTGCCGATGGCCAGATGTTCGGGACGGACGCCGAGCCTAAAGCGCTTGCCTTCGATTCCCGGAACCGGATCGACATGGACCTTGATCGTGCCCGGGATGCCATCGACTTCCACCACCACGCCGTCGGCCTCGACGCTTTTGCATGTTGCGGGCAGCGTGTTCATCCTGGGATTGCCGATGAATTCGGCCACGAACAGGTTTTCCGGCTTGTGATAGAGTTCGAGTGGCGAGCCCTGCTGGGCAATGACGCCCTGATTGAGCACCACGATGGTATCGGCCATGGTCATGGCCTCGACCTGATCATGGGTCACATAGACCATGGTCGCGTCGAGATCGCGGTGAAGCTTGGCCAGTTCCACCCGCATTTCGGCCCTCAGGGCCGCATCGAGGTTGGACAGCGGCTCATCGAACAAAAAGACCGACGGCTCGCGGACGATGGCGCGACCGATGGCAACGCGCTGGCGCTGGCCGCCTGAAAGCTGGCCGGGCTTGTGCTGCAACCTGTCATGCAATTGCAGGATGTCGGCGGCGCGGTTGACCTTTTCTTCCACCTGCTTTTGCGGCAGGCGTTCGACGCGCAGCGGAAAGGCGATGTTCTCGAACACGCTCATATGCGGATAAAGCGCGTAGGACTGGAACACCATGGCAATGCCGCGCTTGACCGGCGGCAGGTCGTTGACCCGCCTGGAATCGATGCGGATTTCGCCCATGCTGATCTCTTCGAGACCAGCAATCATGCGCAAAAGCGTTGACTTGCCGCAACCCGAAGGGCCGACGAACACGATGAACTGTCCGTGCCGCACATCGAGAGATACGCCCTTGATGACCTCGACATCGCCATAGGTCTTGTGGACACCGTCCAGTTCGAGTTGTCCCACCTCAGCCTCCTGGGTTTGCAGTTTTGGACGCTGTCCGGGGTCTTCCCCCGGACAGCATGATCGTTACGCCGAAAGGCGCTAGAGCGATTCCAGCGTTTCCTGCGCATAGGAAAGCGCGTCGGCGGGTTCGGACTGGCCGGTCACGACCGACTGAACCATTTCGATGAACGCATCCTGCATGCCCTTGTAGTCCGTCATCAGCGGTTCCGGACCGCCATTGGCGATACCGTCGAGGAAGGGCTTCCAGGTCGGATCTTCGGCAACCAGGTCGGCAACGCCGGCAACCGGACGCATCGGGGTCAGGCCGTGCATCTTTTCGTAGGTGAACTGGTTCTCCGGATTGGTCAGGAGCTTGGCCAGATCGATGGCCTCGTCCTCGACGCCCGAGCCCTTGAAGACGGCCAGGGAGTCGGTGATCAGCAGCGTGCCGGGACCCTTGGCAGACGGGCCGACCGGAAGCGCGGCAACGCCCCAGTTGACATCTTCGGACGCCTGGACGCGGAGCCACGGGCCCTGCTCGATCATGGCGATCTGACCATCGTTGAAGATATGGATCATCTCGTCCTGCTCGTAAGCGGTCGGGCCTTCTTCGGCCACGTCGACCAGCTTCTTGTAGAATTCGAGCGCTTCGAGGTTCTGCGGGCTGTCGAGCACGATGGTGTCGTTCGCGTCGAGCACCTGACCATCATTGGTGTAAACATAATGCAGGAACTGATGCATCGTGTTGTCCATGGTCTTGGCCGGCAGACCATAACCGGCGACGCCAGTCTTTTCCTTGATGGTCTTGGCGGCGGCATAGAGCTCTTCCCAGGTCGCCGGCGGCGTTTCGGGATCGAGACCGGCCTTGGCGAACAGGTCCTTGTTCCAGAACAGCGCCTTGGTCGAGAAGGCCGTCGGGATACCCCACTGCTGGCCACCGGAGGTCACGGTGTCGATGATGTGCGGGTAATAGGAGGCCTTTTCCTCATCCGTATAGGGAATCGGAACGATCAGGTCGTTTTCGGAGAGCTGCTTGAGGGTACGCGAGCCCATATAGGCGAGCGCAACCGGATCTCCGGCGGCGGCGAGCGTGGTCGCCTTGTCCTGGCACTGGGCCCAGCCGATCTGCTGCACTTCGACCGTGTTGCCGGTCTTGGCTTCCCATTCCGCGATCAGGGCGGGATAGGTCTCGGCGATCTTGTCGCCGCACTGGATCATGGAGATGGTCTTGCCCTCGGCCAGTGCGGCCGTGGACGTCGCAGCCAGCAGAGCAATCGCGCTGACCATTACTGTCGAGTATTTAGTCATGAGTGTCGTCCCTTTCTGTTTCGTCCCTCTGGTCATTGTTTCACGGCACCGGCGGTCATGCCGGCGACGAGATAGCGCTGAAGGAAGAGGAAGACGATGAGCACCGGCAGGATGCCCACGAAGCTGGCCGCCATTAGTTCATTCCACACCACCTGCTCGCGACCGAAGAAGGCGTATAGCCCGACGGCTAATGGCATGAACTCTTGCTTTGCGTTGAACGTCAAAGCGAAGATGAATTGCTGTGCATAGGCGCCGATGAAGGTCGAGATCGCAACAACGGCGATACCCGGCATCGACAGCGGCAGGATAATGCGTCTGAAAACGTAGAGACGGGAAGCGCCGTCCGCCCAGGCCGCCTCATCAAGTTCCCGCGGAATGCGCAGCATGTAGGTGCGCAACAGCCAGATGCCCGTAGGGATCAAAAAGGCCACGCCGGGAACGATCATCGACCAATAGGTGTTGAGCAGTCCCAAAGTCTTGATGAGACGATAAAGCGGGATCAGGAGCACCGCGCCGGAGAACATGTTGATGGCCAGGAACCCGCCCAGAAGCGCGCCCGAGCCGGGAAACCTGAACCGGGCGAAGGCATAGGCGGCCGGCACCACGAGCGCCAGCACCACGATGGTGATCACCGTCGAGATGAAGATCGAATTGAAAATGTAGAAGCCGAGATTGGGAACGTGCTCCCACATGGTGATGTAGGAATCGAACGAACCATGTTCCGGCCAGAACCTGTAGGGGGTCGAAAACAGGTGCGACAACGGCTTCAGCGAGACCAGGAATCCTTCGACGAAGGGCGCCAGGACAAAGGAAAGGAACACGAAGATACCGAAATAGATCCCGATCATTTCCCACCAGCGATAGCGGTCGATCATCGCGGAGTTCTTCATTTCTCTTCTCCCGAGGCAACGCGGTTGGCAATGCGGAAATAAAGGAAGGTGAAGATGGAAAGGAAGATGCAGATCAACACCGCCCGGGCCGACCCCTGGCCATAGTAGTATTTGCCGATGCCGGTCTTGTAGGTGTCGATGATCATCGTCGTCGTCTGCCCGGACGGGCCGCCCTGGGTCAGGATCCAGATGATGTCGAAGGAGTTGAACGTCGCGATCAGGGAGAGGATCGACATGGTCACCATGGCCGGCGCGATCATCGGCAGGGTGATGCGGCGGAACCGGTACCAGCGCCCTGCCCCGTCGGTCCAGGCCGCTTCGTAAAGATCGCGCGGCACGGACTGTACGGCGGCAAGCAGGTAGATCGTCACCATCGGGACGCCGATCCACACATCGGTGATGATGGTGGCCCAGAAGGCGGTGGTCCCGTAGGCGAGGAAGGGGAACGGCTTGTCGATGATGCCGAGATTCTGCAGAACGCCGGAGATCATGCCGAACTGACCGTTATACATCCAGCCCCACATGAAGATGCCGATGGCCATCGGGATGATCCAGGGCGGCATGGTCAGAATGCGGAAGACCGTCCGGCCGGGCACGGCCGCGTTGAGCAGCACCGCGCCGAACGTGCCGATGATCATCTTGGTGCCGACCGAGAAGAAGGTCCAGATGAAGGTCCGGACGATGATATTGCCGAAACGGGGCTTGAAGATCTTCTGGTAGTTTTCCCAGCCGACGAAATTGACGACAGGCTTGAGCGCGGCGTCGGTAAAGGAGAGATTGATGGTATCGGCCAATGGATAGGCCACAATAAACAGGATGTAGATCACCGCAGGTAATAAAAGCAAAACAGCGAAGATCTGCGCACTCCGTCCCGATGTCATCTCCGTTCCCCCTTGTCTTGCCTCTTACGATTTCTGGTAGGCGCCGAGTCCGTAACTGTCGAAATGCTTCCAGGTTTCAGTCAGGTCGAGCACCTGACGCTTGGCGCGCGCCTCATCCATCTTGATGGCCGTCAGCCCCGCCGCCAACCCGTCGACGATGGAAACCGGCAGTGGCTTGCCGTCTGTCAGATGGGCGAAGATGTCCGCGATCATCTGTTCGTCGGCGCCGTAGTGAACGGAGTACCCGGATGCCTGATAGCTCTTGTCGATGAGTTTCTTGCCCGAATAGGAGTCATGCACGCGGAAGAAATTCCGGACGAAATCGCCCTCGGCCATCCCCATCGATCCCATCACCGCGAAACGTCTGTATTCGTCGGGAACGTTGAGATTGGTGTGGAAACACAGGTTCGAGCCGTCTTCGAACTCGGCCAGCGCCACCTGATAGTCGATGATGTCGCCCTCGGAATCGAACACCTTGTCGGTGCCCATCCAGCCGCTCGGCTTGACGTAATAAACGTCGAGATTGTTGATGCCCCTCTGACGTGGATCGTTTTCCGGCACGAAACTCTTGCGTCCCCCGAAGCTCGAAACGCGCAGGGCGCGGGCGCCGACCAGGCCCTGATAGAGGTCGATGTCGTGGCAGCACTTTTCGAGAATGAAGCCGCCCGACCACGGCGTCGAACGCCGCCAGTCGCGCATGAAAAACGCGCCGTGATAGGGCGCGATGTGTTCACACGCCTCAATGGACGTGATGGTTCCGAGCGTGCCGTCGTTGCGGGCGGCGACGAGATCGCGATAAAGCGGCGCGTAACGCAGGACCAGCCCGATCATGACGTTGTCGGTCGATCCGCTCTTTTTCAGGAGATCGAGCAGCGTGAAGGTGTCTTGTTCGGTCGTCACCACCGGCTTTTCGGTGAAAATCTTGAGGCCGAGTTCCAGACCCTCGCGGATATGGGTGAGATGCATGTGGTTGGGCGAGCCGATCATCAGCAGGTCGAGATTTTCGGCCTTGTGCATCTCGACAATGGTTTCGTAGGCCGGACCGGCATCGAGCGGCGCACGGATTTCCGGCCCGAGATCGCGCGGACGCCCATCGGGGTCGAGTCCGATGACGCCTGCGGGGATGTCGTGACCGACCGGAGACGGATCGACATAACCTACAAAACGCGCTTCCGGCACGACCAGTTTGACAATGCGCGCCAGATAGCCAAGCCGATAGCCAAGCCCGACAATTCCGATCTTCATTTCTTCACGTCCTGATTTCTGTACGCAGACAAACTGAAAATTATTTTCAAACCTTTGCGAGGTTTGGGGGCGCCGTCAACCGAAAAATGCCCTTCATTTCGGCAATTCATGTAATTTGTTTTCTTTTTCATCTTCCCCCTCAATCTCGCGTCAGGTTTTGACGCCAGTGTCGACTTCCGGATCCGGCGCCGCGATGGCGGCCAGCATGCGCCGCATCTCCGCAACGGCTTCCGGATCGACCATCTTGACCGGCGAGGCCGGCACAAAACCGAAATCGACCAGTTCTTTCGCCGGCGACCCTACGGGCCGGGTGCAGGACGCATGGATTTCGGTGATCCCGGTCGATCGGATAACCTGTCCGACATTGCCCAGGGTGATGCCACCGCCCGGCATGATGGAAATGCGACCTGCGGCATAGGTCTGCAGCTTGACCAGCAGATCGAGCCCTTCGGGCACGCTCTTTTTCTGACCGGAGGTCAGGATGCGGGAAAACCCGATCGCGACCGCCTGATCGATGGCCTCGAAGGGATCGGGCGTCAGGTCGAACACGCGGTGAAGACAGGTCCGCATCGGACCGGCCGCCTCGACCAGACGCTTGAGAATGTCGATATCAAGTGTGGCGTCCGGTTTGGCGACGCCGAGGACCACGCCTTCGATCCCGAGCGCCCGCGCCTCGGCGATATCCTTTTCCATCAGGGTAATCTCGTCGGGCGTGAACACGAAGCCACCGGCCCGCGGACGGATCATCGCCATGATCGGCATGCCCGATTCCTGCGCCATGCGCATGAAGCCCGGGCTCGGGGTCAATCCACCGACGCTGAGGGCGCTGACCAGTTCCACCCGATCCGCACCGCCGGACACCGCCGCCGCCACGCCGGCCGGTTCGTCGGCACAGATTTCCAGCACCGTTCGCTTGAAGACCGGATCGTTCACGTGTCGGTTCATGCCGCGTCTCCAAGGTGTTCCATGCCGGCAAAAGCGGCGCCGACCAATCCGCCGTCGGCGGCGTAACGGCCCGGCACGACCAGCGTCTCGTCCCGCGGCATCAGAACCAGAGCCCTGACGCGCTCGTCGATCCGGGCGATCAGGTCGGGGGCCGACGCCAGTCCGCCACCGACAGGAACGCTGTCGAGGCCGATGGTGTTGACGAGGAGGTTGAGGACGCGCGCGACGTTCTCGACATAAACGGCAACGGTTTTTTCAGCGCCGGTCGCGCCGGCACGCCAGGCCGAGATGATGGCGCCGCTGTCGAGGCTTTCGCCATTCAGGGCCTGATGGATGCGTTCGAGACCGCGTGCGCCGCCAAGCGTATCGAGGCAACCGTGCCGCCCGCAGCCGCAATCGAAATCGGGCAAGGGTTCGCGCAAGAGTCCGCCGGCCATGCGGTCTACGATCGGAGAATGTCCCCATTCCCCGGCGATGCCATCGGCGCCGCGCACCAGCCGCCCGTCGATGACGAGGCCGCCGCCGAGACCGGAACCGAGGATGATGGCGAAGACATTGGGTTTGCCTCGCGCCACCCCGTGACGCGATTCGGCCAGCGCAAAGCAATCGGCGTCATTGGTGATGACCACCTTGCGGCCGAGACGGTTGTCGAGATCGGGCTGAAGCACGCGTCCATTGACGCTGGCAATGTTGGCGATGACCGCCCGCCCGCTCGTGGTTTCGATGAAGCCGGCAATTGAGATCGACACAATCTCAACCTGCCCCGGCAGGCTGGCGATGATGGATTTGAGCGTTTCGACAAAGGCATCGTAATCATCGACAGGCGTTTTCACCCGCCCCAGTTCCGGCACCAGACCCGACGCATCGGGAACGCCGTATTTGATGAAGGAACCGCCGATGTCGAAACAAGCGATCATGGCGCGTTTTCTCCCTTGCCCCGGATCCAGGTCCGCCTGACGGTCAGGGTTTGGGGATCGATGGCAACAAGATCGGCGTCGAAACCGGGCGCGACACGTCCGATGACCCCATCGAGCTTGAGGAACTGCGCCGGATAGACGGTCGCCATGCGCAAGGCTTCCTCTAACGGCAGCCCGAGCAGGCGGTGCGCATTCCTGACGGCGCTCATCATGTCGAGGTCGGACCCTGCCAGCGAGCCGTTCGCATTCACGATGCGCCCGCCGCGGGCATAGATGCGCTCGCCATAAAGCTCAAAACTCTTTTCGGCCGCGCCGACAGTGGCCATGGCATCGGTGATGAGCATGATCTTGCCCGTGACCTTGGCATGTACGGCGTTGCGGGCCGAAACCGGATGCGAATGAAAACCGTCGACGATGAGACCGCACCAGGTCTCGGCGTCATCGAGCGCGCAGCCGACCACGCCCGGCGCCCGGCTATCCATCGGCGTCATGGCATTATAAAGATGGGTGAAGGCACGGATGCCTGCCTCAAGTCCCGCCCTGGCTTCCTCGTAGGTCGCCCCGGTGTGGCCGGCGCTGATCAGCAGGCCCTTTTTCACCAAACGCGCAATGGTCTCAGCCGGCACCTGTTCGGGGGCCAGCGTCACCATCACCCGCCCCATCCCTTCGGTGGAATAGATCGCCTCGATCCCCTGATCGAGCGGGCGGAAATAGCTGGCATCATGCGTGCCCTTGCGCTTCGGGCTCAGGCAGGGACCTTCGAAATGAATGCCGCGAATACCGGGCGTGCCAGCGGCGATCGCCGCGCGCACGGCTTCGGCCGCCTCGGCCATGATCTGATCGGTATCGGTGATCAGCGTCGGCATCAGCGTCGTCGTGCCGTACCGGCGATGACCGGCCACCATGGTCTCAAGACCGGCAACAGAGCGTTCGGAATTGAACATGACGCCGCCGCCGCCATTGACCTGAACGTCGATGAACCCCGGAACGAGCATCAGCCCGACCAGATCCTCGATTTCGGCGCCTTCGGGCACCGAATCCGTCCCGGCCATCAGACCGGTGATCTTGCCATTTTCGATCCGGACGGTGTCGGGACTGATCCAGTCCTCGCCGTCGAAAATCCTGGCATTTTTCAGGAAACGCAACATCAGTTCGTCTTCGTCACTTTTCTCAAGTGTTCGGGTTGGTCGGGGTTGAAACCGCGCGCGAGCGCCAGGGTGCTGGCGGCGAGATAAAAACTCTGTATGGAGGCGAGCGGTGCGATGGCGGGATGAAGTCCCGGCACGATCGGCAGCGCCTGCGGTCCGGTTGCGCCTTCAAAGGCCGGCAGCACCAGCGCACCCTTGGCGGTCAGAATGTCGACCAGCGCCGTGGCGCTCTGGAGCGTCGCATCGTTTTGCCCGTTGACCAGAACCGGCAGTCCCGGATGCAGCAGGCCGAGCGGGCCATGCATGATTTCCGCCGAGCTGACCGCTTCGGCGTGCATCGCACTGGTTTCCTTGAGCTTCAAAGCCATTTCGAGCGCAGCGGCGAGACCGGGTCCCCGGCCGACCACGAAAGCGTTGGTGGCCTTTTCGAACGGCGCGACCAGCGCCGACCAATCGAGCGCCAGCGCCTTTGACAGCGTCTCGGGCAGGCCGTCCACCGCACGCAACAGATCGACGTTCCGCGCCACGGCGGCGACGAGCTGAGCGATGGCCGCCATGGAGGCCAGATAGGTCTTGGTCGCGGCAACGCTGAGTTCGGCGCCGGCATGCATCGGAACGACGATGTCGGCGGCGTCGGCGACGGGCGAGGATTCCGCATTGACCAGGGCAAGGACCGTGGCGCCGCGCTTGCGTGCCCAGGCGGCGCCGGCGATCAGATCGGGGCTTTCGCCAGACTGCGAGATAATCAGGAACAGGGCATCCCTCAAATCGATATGCGCATCATAGATCGAGGCAATCGAGGGAGGCAGCGACGTCGCCGGCATGCCGGTGTAAAGCTCGAACATATGCTGCGCATAGGTCGCCGCATGATCCGAACTGCCGCGCGCGCAGGTCATCAGAAGACGCGGCGGACGGGTGATCATCCGCTTGACCAGCGTATCGATGACGCCCCGATTGGCATCGAACTGGAAGGCGATGCGCTCGGGCGCTTCCGAGGTCTCGCTGACCATTTTGGTTGTCGTGCTGTCGTTTGCCACTCGAGTTGCTCCTACATCTTCAGTTCGGCGACGAAGTCGTAGCTGTCGCCGCGGTAATACGAACGCACGTATTCGATGGGACGTCCGTCCGCGAGAAAGGATTGCTGTTCGATGAACAGCGCCGCCGACCCCGGCGGAACGCCGAGCAGGCGGGCCTGTTCCGTATCGAGCAGTTCGGCCCTGAGCTTTTGCAGCGCCCTGACCGGACGCTGGTTGTTTTTGTCCAGATGCAGATACAAAGACGTGCCGATATCCGCGTCTTCGGGCAGCGCATCGGCCGGGACGCAGGCCAGTTCCAGGCACATCGGCTTCTTGTTGGCATAGCGCACGCGATAGAGCCGGGTGACGAGTGTTCCTGGCGACAGCTCCAGCATATCGATCTCGTTCGGCGTTGCGGGCGCGGTATGCCGGTCGAGCATCTTGTATTCAGGCGCCATGCCGCGCGAAGTCATTTCTTCCGAAAAGCTCGTCGGCATGGTCAACGGCATTTCGATACGACGCGAAACGAAGGTCCCCGCCCCCTGGCGCTGCACCAGAAGCCCGTCGGTGACGAGCGAGCGGATGGCATTGCGGACGGTGACGCGGGAAACGCCGAGTGCCTGGGCAAGATCGCGTTCGGGAGGAAGAACGTCATCCTCGCCGAGTTCGCCATCGGCGATGGTGTCGCGAATGGCGCGCTGGATGCGGTGATAGAGCGGCGTGTAGCCATCATGCCGTCTGTCGACATGCGTTTTTATAGCAGAGATGAGATCCTCAAAACGTTGCATGGTCCCTCGGCATCGCATCGTCTTTGCTCCTGCCAAGTGTTACCAATTAAATACCTATCGTCAACCGGTTTTCTACTGTCTGGAAATTGGTTGTTTATAGGCTTCATTCGGAGCCGCAAAGCGCCATGGTTTTCCACAAGACCAAACGTTTCATTTTTCTTTTATAGTCTGATCGTTAGCGGTTATTCTTCAGAGGTTGAACAGTGTTCGGGATCAGACCAATCCGCCCTTGCATAACCAGGCATGATCAGGCGCGGATCGACGGCTTTGCCTCCGGCACCCACTCGAAATTGGTATCAAACGGATAGGTCGGATGGCTTTTGCGCGGGCGCGGCAAACGTTCGACATATTGGTCGACCACGCCGGCGGACAGCATCATCAAGGACGGGTTGGCGATAAGCGCCAGTTCGGGCGACAGATAACCCGATTTGACGACGACGATACCGGCTCTCAAAGGATCGAGCCCGAGCGCGGTGAAGTCCGCAATGTCATGATAAGGCCGTCGCCGGGCAGCAGGACAGGGATCGGCACCCAGACCACCGCCGGTTTGACGCCGGTTTCAAGGGCGCGGAACAGCATGTCGACGGCCCGGCACTGCGTCTCGAAAACATCGATATGCGGCGCGGTCCGGTAGGTCGAGAAGATGTCGAGCGTATCGATGATCTTCTGGGAGAGATTGCCGTGAAGATCGTAGCTGACGGCGATGAGACAGTCGGGGCCGACCAGGTCGCGCGTGGCGGCGAGCCAGTCGCCTTCGGCATCCTCCAGACCATCGACAAAGACGGCGCCGTGCATGGCGAGATAGAGCCCATCGAGCGGCAGGATGGCCTTGAGCGCCGCAAGATATTCGGCCTTGAACCCTTCATAGGTTGCGCGAGAGACCGGACCGCCGGGCACGGCGCGTGCGTAAAATGTCGGCAGATAGGTCGCCTCATGACGTTTCAGCACGTCGAAATAGGGCTTGTCCAGCATCTCGGCGCCACGCCAGATGGTGAAGTCTATATCCGACATCAGAACCGGATTGTAGGTCGAACATTCGGTGTGCAACCCACCGATACCAATACGCACGGGGACGTCCTTTCGTTTGACCGCTCGGCGAAACGGCGCCGGAGGCTAAGGACGAGCCCAATTTCCCGTTTCGGTCAAGTCGTCAGATGGTTGTCAGGCCCGGTTCGACCTTCCTGTTCAAACCCGCTTGTTTCCGACGCTGTTTCTTTCGAAAAAAACGCCTTTCCGGCACATTGCTGCCCAGATTACCCTCAAGCTTCAACACGCTGTGCACAGAATTGAACGTCGGTACCGCGCGAACTAAATGTTTAATGTGAGTGGTGCTATACTGGCTGCCCGCGCCGATGCAGCGGACCGGCTGATTGAGCGAAAGGTATTGCGTAGCTTGCAGCGTTTTCGGACTTTCTGGCCAGGGTTTCTTGTTGCCGGCGTGTTTCTTATGGCTTCGGCCGGCAACGCGCAGGCCTTTTCCCTGTTCGGTTTCAAGCTGTTCGAAAACGAGACCGAGGCGGCCGCCGAGGCAGTCATCGCCGATCCGCGCACCTATGGTGTCGATATTTCCGTTGCCGGAAACGAGGACCTCGGCGCATCCGTCCGCGCCGCATCGGCCCTTTGGGACGGGCGCGACGCACCGGCCTCCGGCGCAGCGGGCCTGTTGGCCACGGCGCGCGCCGATTACCGGCGCATTCAGGCCGCTCTCTACAATGCCGGCTATTACGGCGGCACCATTTCCATTCTCGTCGACGGCAAGGAAGCGGCCGGGCTGGCGCCCGACGCGACGCTCGACGACCCGATCAAGGTCGCCATCAAGATCAATACCGGGCCGCTCTTTCATTTCGGCACGGTCCGGATCGTCAACCAGACCGAGGCAAAGGACGCAGCGACATCGTTCGATGCGATCGGTTTCGTTTCCGGCAACGTTGCCCGCGCCGGTACCGTCCGCCAGGCGGCCCTGATCGCCAGACAGGCCTGGCGGCAGCGCGGCTATCCCAAGGTCGAGGTTAAGGACGACGACATCACCGCCGACCACAAGACCAGTCTGCTCGATGTAACGCTTTCCATCGTGCCGGGCGCGCATGCCGTAATCGGCGCCATTGCGGTTGACGGCGCCGAAGCCGTCAATGCCGATTTCATCATACGCCAGTCCGGGCTGGTTCCCGGTCAGGACTACGATCCGGACGATCTCGAGCGCGCCCGCGAGCGGCTCAACGGTCTCGACGTGTTCGGCGCGATCCGGATCGTCGAAGCCGATGCGGTTGGTCCGGACGGCAGCCTGCCGCTGACCATCACCGTCAAGGAGCGCAAGCCGCGCCGGGCCGGTATCGGCGCCAGTTTTTCAACGACCGACGGGCTCGGCACGGAAGCCTATTGGCTGCACCGCAACCTGTTCGGCGAGGCCGAACGCCTGAAACTCGTCACCAAACTGGCCGGGATCAGCGTTCCGGTCCAGTCCAGCGAATTCGACTATTATCTCGGCGGTACGTTCACCAAGCCCGGCATCCTGACGCCGGATACCGATTTTCTGGCCGAAATGATCGCGCAGCGCACGGTTCTGGCGCGCTACACCGAAACATCGATTTTGGCCAAGACCGGCCTTTCCCATGATTTTTCGCCAACGCTTTCCGGCGAGGCCGGCATCGCTGTCGAGCAGGCCAATTATCATGACGACGTTTATGGCTGGCGCGATTTCTCCGTACTCGGCGCCTATTCGAACCTGACCTACGACACCCGCAACGACAAGACCGACGCGACCCGCGGCATCTATGCCCAGGTGTCGGCCGAGCCGTTCTACGAAGCGCAATACGGCAACACCGCCCTGGTGATGAACGCAGAAGCGCGCGGCTATCTGAGCCTGGCGGATCACGACCGGTTCGTTCTGGCAGCGCGGGCGGCGATGGGTGTGCTGCTCGGTCCGTCCATTGCCGAAATCCCGCCCGACAAGCTGTTCTTTGCCGGCGGCGGCGGGTCCGTACGCGGTTTTTCCTACCGTTCCATCGGCGTCGAGACCGGCAGCGGCACGGTGACCGGTGGCAAGTTCCTGACCGAGGCTTCCCTGGAGGCCCGGGTCAGGCTTTCCGATACCTTCGGCGCCGTCGCCTTTGTCGACGCCGGCTACGTTGCGGCCGACAGCCTCATCAATATCGGCGACGGCACCCGCGTCGGCGTCGGCGCGGGCTTACGCTATTACACCGGTTTCGGGCCGTTGCGGCTCGATTTCGCGATCCCACTCAACCGGCGCGACGGCGACCCGCGTTACGCCCTTTATATTGGCATAGGTCAGGCGTTTTGAGACGGCTTGCGGTCCTTGTCCTGTTTGTGATCGCCTCCGCGATCGCGCTCCCGCTGATCGCGGAGGAAAACGCCGACGCGGGCAAAGACTGGTTCATCGGCTTCGTCGAAGGTCAATTGTCCGGTCCCGGCCGCCAAATCTCCATCTCCGGCATCGATGGCGCGCTGTCCTCGGACGTCTCCATTCCCGAGATCACCATTTCCGACAGCGACGGCGTGTGGCTCAGGATCGAAAACGCCAAGCTCAACTGGGACCAAGGTGCCCTGCTCGGCGGCCGGCTGCAGATCAACACGCTCAGTGCCGACAAGATCGCCTACATCCGTCCCGCCATCCCGGAAAAAAGCGCCATCACGCCGCCCGCCCCGGAAGCGACCCCGCTTGAGATCCCGCAATTGCCGGTCGCCATCGTGCTCGGCAAACTGGACGTTCCGAGCGTCACCTTCGGCGAACACGTTTTCGGTCTCGGCTCCGAAATCGCGCTTAGCGGCCGTCTCGAACTGGCCGATGGTTCGCTCGACACCAAGCTCGACATCACCCGCAAGGACGGACCGGGCGGCACGCTCGCTCTGGCGCTTGCCTATCAACGTGAAACCCGCAACGCCACGATCGATCTGACGCTCAACGAGCCGTCCAACGGCGTGATCGTCAACCTGCTCGACATGACGGGCAAGCCCAATCTCAGCCTCAGGCTTGCCGGTTCGGGCCCGCTTTCGGCGCTGACGACGGACTTAAGCCTCGATGTCGCCGATCGACGGGCTTTGACAGGCAAGGCCGATCTCAGGCAGGCCGAGGGCGGATTGAGGCTAAACGCCGATCTTTACGGCCCTGTCGCGACGCTCGTGCCGGATACCTATAAAAGCTTTTTCGGGGCGGAGACGCGTCTTCATGCCGGGCTGCTGATCAAGGACAAAGGCGGGATTGTTCTCGACAGCCTGACCCTTGGCGGCGGCGAACTGGCGCTCGCGGCCAGTGCCGACACCACAGCGGACGGGTTCCTCACCCTTTTGAAGCTCGACGCGCGCATTGCCAGTTCCGACGGAACCCTGGTGCTTTTGCCCGGCGGCGCCGAAAAGACCGGCATTGCCAGCGCCGGTCTCAGCATCGATTACGCGCAGTCCGAGGACTGGACGGCAAACCTTGCCGTTGCCGGGCTGACGACCGGAGATCTCGGCGCCGAAAAACTCACCCTCGACGTCTCCGGTGCGGCCAGCAACCTTGCCGATCCGGTCAAACGACGCGTCACCTTCAACGGCGATGGCCGGATCACTGGTATTTCCGCCGCCGATCCACAGGTCGCCGAGGCGTTGGGCAGCGCGATGGGGTTGGGCGTTGCGGGTCTATGGAGCCCGGAAACGGCGTTCAAACTCGTGCAGATGCGCCTCAGCGGACAGGGTTTCGACATGGCGCTTGCCGGCACGATCCGCGATTTCGGTTTCGACGGCGACATTGCCCTGACCACGCCGTCCATCGCCTCGTTTTCCGGCCTGGCCGGACGCCAGCTCGGCGGCGCCATCGACATGCGGGCCTCGGGGACGGTTTCGCTCCTGTCCGGCGGGTTCGATCTGACGCTTGACGGCACCGGCAACGACCTCACATTCGACATGGCGCCGGTCGATGCCATTCTCGCCGGCAAAACGACGCTCGGCGGCCGGATCGCCCGTACCGAAACGGGTGTTGCCGCAGACGGGTTCTTCATCGGCAACGATCAAGCAAAGATCGCCGCGAACGGCCGGTTTTCCAGCACCGATGCCGATTTCCGTTTCTCGGTCGGTCTCAACGATCTCGGCCTTCTGGCCGACGAGACATCTGGCGCGCTGTCCGCGACCGGCACGGCCAAGGGAACGAATAGCCGCATCGCCCTCGCCTTCAACGCCGGCGTTGCCTCCGGCACTCTGGCCGGACACGCGCTGAGCGAGGCCGGGCTCGACTTCACCGGCACGCTCGATGCGGGCGCCCTGGCCGGCACTCTTTCAGGCAAGGGTTTTCTCGACGGCCACCGGGTCGATCTCAGCGCCGGGCTTGCCAGCAAGGATGGCGTCAACCGGCTCTCCGGGCTCACCTTCACCACCCAGGGCACCGAGCTGACCGGAACCCTGACCCAGGATGCCAAGGGGCTTCTGAGTGGCTCTTTCACACTCGACGCGTCCGACATCACGCGCGCTGCCGCCCTTTTCATGACCGAGGCGAAAGGCGCCGCCACGGCCTTTATTGCGCTTATGCCGGCCGATGGTGTTCAGGCCGCGACCGTCAGCGCCAGGCTCAAGGACATCACGCTCGGCGAAACCCGGATCGGCAGCGCCGCACTCGATGCGCGCATCACCGATCTTTTCGGCGTGCCCGCCATCAACGGCACGCTTGACGGCGCGAAGATCGTCATGTCCGGCATCACCGTCTCCAGGATGGTGGCCAGGGCCAGCCAGCGCGACACCACCACCAGCTTTTCGGCCGATGCCAGTCTCGACAACGGCACCGCGCTTCAGGCGGCGGGCAGTCTTGCGCCAGCCGGCAAGGGCTATCGGCTGGTGCTCGACAAAGCCGAACTGACCAAGGACAATCTCAAAGCCAGTCTCGTTTCACCCACCTCGGCGGTGATCGCCGATGATGTCGTCATTCTGGAAGGCGCCACGCTCGATGTCGGCGGTGGGCGTATCACCTCGTCGGGCACGGCCGGCAAAGCGCTTGATCTGACGATCGGTCTCAAGAACGTGCCGCTTGGCATCGCCAATGCCGTTCTGCCCGATCTGGGTCTGGCCGGATCGGTCAACGGCACGCTCAAGGCTACCGGCACGCCCGCCAAACCGGAGATCGGTTTCGATATATCCGCCAAGGGGGTCTCGGCCGCCTCCATAGCCGAATTCGGCGTAACCCCGCTGGCTCTTTCGGCCAAAGGCCAGTTCGCCAACGAGACGCTCGCCCTGACGCGCCTCAACCTCGACGGCCCGGCCGGCATGGCGCTTTCCGCCAAGGGCCGCTTGCCCATGGTCGGGAGCGGCGGCGACGTCGCGGTAACGGGGTCCGTTCCGCTGTCGCTCGCCAATCGCCTGCTTGCCAACAGGGGCACGCAGGTTTCGGGCACAGCCAGCATCGACGCGCATGTTACAGGATCGGTCGCCAAGCTCGCCTATGCCGGGACAATCGGCCTCTCCGGTGCGCAAGTCATCGACCCGCTCTCCAGTCTGCGCCTCGAAAAAGTTGCGGCGACGGCGCGTTTTTCAAACGATGCCCTTGTTATCCAAACCATCAGCGGCACGCTCGCGACGGGCGGAACGATCAGCGCCAGCGGGTCGGTTTCACTCGATACGAAAGCGGGCATGCCCGCCGATCTCAAGATCAAACTCGACAGGGCGCGCTATGCGGACGGCACCCTCTTCGTCGCCACCGCCTCGGGCCAGCTCGCCCTGAAGGGTGCGCTGATGCGCAACCCGATGCTTTCCGGCAGTCTTGATCTCGACAGGGCGGAAATCTCCATTCCGGACACCTTCGGCTCGGATGCAACGCTGCTCGACGTGACCCACGAAGCGCCCTCCGCAGGCGTCAAGACGACACTCAAGCGCATCGAAGCCAACAGTGCGGGCGGTAAAGACGGGACCGCGTCGTCCGGCAGTCTCCGGCTCGACATTTCCGTTTCCGCGCCCAACCAGGTTTTCGTGCGCGGGCGCGGGCTCGACGCGGAACTGGGCGGCACGGTGCGCCTGACCGGGCCGGTCGACGCCATCCAGCCGGTCGGCGGGTTTGAGCTGATCCGGGGGCGCCTGAGCATTCTCGGCCAGCGTGTCGATTTCGATTCCGGCTCCGTAACCCTGATCGGCGATCTCAATCCTTATGTCGACATGATTGCCTCGTCGCCGGGCGAGTCCATCACCGTCACCATCACGGTCAGCGGGCCGGTTTCCGATCTTTCCATTGCCTTCACGTCCTCGCCCGAACTGCCCGAGGACGAAGTGCTGTCGCAACTGATCTTCAAGCGTACGCTCGGCGATCTATCGCCGTTGCAACTGGCCAAACTCGCCGCCGCCGCGTCCGAACTCGCCGGAGGGGGCAACAATTCGCTGGTCAACGACCTGCGCTCGGCAGCGGGCCTTGCCGATCTCGACGTCGTCACCGACACCGAGGGCAATACGGCGGTCAAGGCCGGCGCCTATTTGCAGGACAATGTCTATTTGAGCGTCGAAGCGGGAACGGGCGGCACGTCCAAGATCTCGATCGACCTCGATCTGACCGACACCCTCAAGGCCACCGGCTCCACCAGCAATGACGGCGAATCCAGCATCGGGCTCTATTACGAGCAGGATTACTGAGGCCGACCCGAGTCCAGAGCGGTGTGTGAAAATCGGCGGGCTTCATCAGCCTTGATGTGTCGTTTCTCCTGCCTGCGGTTCGTCAGCTGGACATGACGCCGTAAAGTTGATCGTTGACGAAAAGCTCGAACACCCGCGCCACGCCGCCGAGGGCGGATGCCATGGCGCCGAGAGAACCGACCGCAATTCTGGGGCTGCGGTTCAGTTCCAGGATCAGCGGCTGCATGTCCGCCTCGATCCCGTCAATGAAAGTCTGGCCAGCGCCCGATAGTGCGCCTCCGATCAGTATCAGTTCCGGATTGACCGTATTGCACAGGATCGCCAGCAATTGCGCGACTTTCCTGCCCGTATCGGCCATGACCTCGGTGATGGTCGGATCGTTGGCGGCATAGAGCGTGAACAGGCGCTTCAGATCGATGTCGGGATAGGTCGGACGAACCCGCGCCAGCACCGCCGGAATACTGGCGTAAAGTTCAAAACAGCCGCGATTGCCGCAGCGACATTGCGGGCCAGCCGGATCGAGGCTGATGTGGCCAACCTCGCCGGCACCGCCATTCTTGCCGGTAATGAACATGCCATTGGCGAAGACGGCGCCGCACACCCCGGAATGCAGCTTCAGATAGACGAAATCGTCGACGCCTCGCGCCGCGCCCCAGACAGTTTCTCCCCGTGCGCTCAGACGGGTTTCGTTTTCGATAACGAGCGGAACCTGCAGGCGATTGGTCAAGAGCTGCCGGACATTGGTTCCGGACCAGTGCGGGATCATCGAAGAGCGGGTCGGCATACCGGACAAATCCGTTGGCGAGGAAAAGCCCAGTCCGACGCCGATCAAGTCCTTGTCGCCAAGTCCGCTCTTTTTCTTGAGGTTTTCGATGATGTCGAGCGTCGCCTCGATGCCGGTCGAAACGGAATAATCCATGCCAAGCTCGACCTGCTCGTTGGCCAGAATATCGTAGGACAGATCGACGATGACGCCGCGCACATGTCTGAAGCCGAACTCGATGCCCACCGCCGCCCCCACTTTCGGCACGAGCGAGATGGCAACCGGCGGCCGGCCCTGCCCGGTATTTCCCTTGAGCGCCGTTTCGAAAATGATCCCGTCCTTGATCAAGCCGCTGACCGCACTGGTGATGCTCGATGGTGACACGCCCGTACGGCGGGCCAGATCGATGCGGCTGAGCGGGCCATGCCGTTGAAGCTGAATGATAATGGCGTATTTGATGTTTCCGCTAGCGGACAGGGATTTCATTACGCCTTGCTTCACTTCGCTGGTTTCTCGCGCCAAAGGGTCGGATCAGTCCGATCGATAGGCGCTAAAGTGCATTAGATACGACTGGTGACGGTGATTTAGAAGAAACGCGGTTTCGTTTCCTCGCCAAGGCTCAACAGAATTTTCCCTGTTCAACCAAACCACTGAGTGGAATTTCTGCTACATTGCAACTGACGAATTTGCCGCACCTGCGACATTTTGACACACTTTCATCGTCAATTGGCGATGGAAACCTGACGACCGACCTCCTAGGTAACGTCTATTGAATTTGCGGGCGCATCCGCTCGCCTCACCCTTTTGCTGGAGCCTCCCGATATGACCGATATCACCATTCTGGGATCCGGATTTGGCGCTCTGACGACCGTTCGCGAACTGCGCAAGCGCGGCGTCGACGCCAAAATCACCGTGATCTCGCCTAAAAGCGAATTGCATTACCTGCCCTCCTCGATCTGGATTCCGGCCAAGCTCAGGAAAGCCGACAGCCTGAAGATTCCGCTCAGGCCCTTCTTTGCCAGGAACAAGATCGACTACATCGAGGGGTCGGTCACCGGACTCAAGGACAAGGGGCGCACAATCGTCACCGACAAGGGCGAGTTCACCAACGACCTTCTGGTCATCGCCACGGGCGGACGCTTTCTCAAGAAGCTGCCGGGCATCGAAAACGCCCTGACCATCTGCGAGGGGCTCGATGTCGGCGCCGAAATCGACCGGCGGCTGAGCGCCATGGCGGGCGGGTCCATCGCCTTCGGTTTCGCCGGCAATCCGCAGGAACAAAGCGCGGTGCGTGGCGGCCCGATGTTCGAACTGATGTTCATCATCGATGCCTATCTCAAAAAGACCGGACGGCGCGACAAGTTCAAGCTCAACTTCTTCTCCCCGGCGGCGCGGCCCGGCAACCGTCTCGGCGAAAAGGCGGTCGACAACGTGCTGGTCGACATGAAAAAGCGCGGCATCGACACCTATCTCGGCAAGAAACTCGTCCGGTTCGAAGCCGACAAGGTGGTGACCGAGGGCACGGAGTTTGCCGCCGACCTGATCCTGTTCATGCCGGGCATGACCGGACCGGCCTGGGTCGCCGACACGGGTCTGCCGCTGTCGCCCGGCGGCATGATCAGCGCCGACGAGACCTGTGCTGTCGCCGATCACCCCGGCGTCTGGGTGATCGGCGATGCCGGCTCCTATCCCGGTCCCGACTGGCTGGCCAAGCAGGCCCACCAGGCCGATCTGCAGGCGGTCGCCGTGGCCGCCAACATCGCCGCGACCCTTGCCGGCAAGCCGGCGGTGACAAAATTCAAACCGGAGCTTATCTGCATCATCGATACGCTCGACAAGGGGACGGTCATCTATCGCAGCCTCAAGCGCGACCTCATCCTGCCGAGTTCGATCCTGTTTCACTGGCTTAAGCGCTATTTCGAGCGCCATTATCTGAAGGCCTATCGGTAAGTCGTTTTCGCCTCGCCGACGGTACAAGACATGAAGCGGCCCCCTTTTTTTGGATCATGGGGCCGCTTCCGGTTTTCAACAGGGCTCGTGCTTTACTAAGCTCGGGATGAGAAACGGGGAGAGGCGCGCCCAAACCGGCGGTTTGTCCTGGTTTTCCGCCTCACAGGCGCCATGATTGCGGCACACAGGTGCCGGATAAATGGCGTACTCACGTTCAGGGGGCGGAATCTTGCGGGCAGTCGTGCCGAAATCGCTAGGTATGGCGCTTGTCGCCGCCACGCTACTGGCCGGCTGTTCCGGACTGTCTTCGACGCCTTCCGGCACAGCGCTTGCGGCCGCCGACCGAATGACGATCGGCGATCTGACGGCGGCGCCGCAACCGGCCCCCTTCCCCGATTTCGATACCACGCCGGATACGCTCAAATCCGGCATCGTTCCCGATGCCGTCCTGTCCTATGCCGAGGCAAACGGCCCGTCCGACGATGTCGAAATGCTGATGGCCTATTATGCGGGCGTCTATGGCGTGCCACTCGATCTCGTGCGACGGGTCGCAAAACGCGAGAGCACGTTCAACCCCGCCGCCCGAAATGGCCCCTATTGGGGTCTGATGCAGATCCTTCCGGCCACGGCCCGTTCCATGGGCTACAAAGGCCCCAACGAAGGGCTGCTCGATCCCGATATCAATCTTAAATATGCCGTCAGATACCTGGCCGGCGCCTATCTGGTCGCCAGGGGCGATATCGCTAAAGCCGATCGGCTCTATCAGCGCGGGTTCTACTATGACGCCAAGCATCTGGGGCTTCTAGAGGAAACTGGGCTAAGGCCCTGATTATTCACCTATTTCTTCTACAGAAGCAAAAACCCCGGTCGAGTGCGCCCGCCCCTTGACGAGGGGGTGGCAGACGCAATGTTCCATGCTTTTTATCTCAACAGCGCCCGGGCCGAATCCGGCGACAATGGCACCGGACGCTTGCAGGTGGTCGTCAGCTCCACGACGCTTCTCGTTTCGGCCGATTTGAGGATCGAGGTCATGACGTCGACGGCATGCAGGGCCAGATCGAGCGAGCAACGCGGTGTCCGTTTCTCCTCGATGGCCGCCACCATGTCGGCGAAACCGGCGGAGCGGTAATTGGCGATAGGCGGTTGACCAGCCGGCCGTTCCTGATTGGGGACACCCAGCGGGTGGGACCAGGGCGGCATGACTTCGCGCCGCCCGCTTTCGTCGACCAGCGTCACCTCACCGCCAAAGAAATTGGGATCGGGCACGAACAGCGCCCCTTGCGTGCCGTAAAGCTCCATCGGCTGATGGTTGTGGCCGTAAACGTCCCAGCTTGCGCCGAGAGTGACGACAGCCCCGCCCAAAAACTCCAGCACGGCATGGACGGTCGTCGGGGTCGACACCGGAACGGATTCGCCGGCGCGCGGGCCTGAACCGATCACCCGTTCGCGGCGTGCGGCATTGGCGAAACCCGTCACCCGTTTCACCGGCCCGACAAGGTTGATGAGATTGGTGACGTAATAGGGGCCAATATCGAGCACCGGCCCTGCCCCCGGACGGAAGAAGAAATCCGGATTGGGATGCCAGGCTTCCATGCCCCGGCTCATGACATGGGCCGTGCCGGACGTCACCCGACCGATGGCACCGGCATCGACAAGAGCCCGCGCCTTCTGATGGGCGCCGCCGAGGAAGGTATCGGGTGCGCAGCCGACCATCAGCCCGCGTTCCTCGGCCGCCCTCTTGAGATCGAGCCCGTCTTCGAGCGTCAGGACCAACGGCTTTTCGGAATAGGCGTGTTTATTCGCCGTCAGAATGGACTTGGTGATCTCGTAATGCACTTCCGGAATGGTCAGATTGACCACCACATCGATTTCGTCGCTGGCCAACAGGGCATCGACCGTTTGCGCCCTAACGCCGAATTCGGCGGCACGCTGCTCCGCCGCCGCGGCATCGATATCCGCCACCGCCCGGATTTCCACGCCCCTGAACAACGGCGCCAGCCGCAAATAGGCGGGAGAAATGTTGCCACAGCCGATAATGCCGACACCGTAAGTCTTGTTCATTTTCCTTTGGCTCCAAGCGCTTGGCAGTATTCGATCGAGCGCTTCGCGAAGCGCTCCACATTGCTGGGATTGTCGTGTTCCATAATGAACAGGTCCGCATTCGTCTTGCGGCGAATGAACGCGAAAATCCGCGTCCAGTCGACAATGCCCTCACCGACATCGGCCCAGCCGTCTTCGTCTTCGGCCGTTCCCGCCGGCGCGATATCCTTGACATGCACGGCCGTCACGCGTTCGGCATAGCGCTCGATCCAGGCGATCGGATCGTGATGCCCGCGCACCACCCAGGCCACATCGCATTCCCATTCGAGCGCCGGAGCGGTGTCCAGAATGAGTTCGAGGGGAAGCTTGCCGCTCCTCGTGGGCCGGAACTCGTAATCGTGGTTGTGCCAGCCAAAACCAAAACCCGCCGCCCTGTAGGTTTCCGCCAATCCGGCCAGGGTTTCGGCCAGAGCCAGCCATCCGGACTCGTCATCGGTCCGTCGATCCGGCGGCAGGAACGGACAGATCAACCGTTTGATACCGAGCGTTTCGGCGATTTTCATCGATTTCGCCGTGTCTTTTAACGTGTCGAGGTCGAAATGCCCGCTCGGCATGATCAACTGATTTTCTTCAAGCGCCGCCGCCAGATCGTCCGCCCGATCGTAAAGACCGCCGAACCCTTCGAGCTGGGCATAACCCAAAGCCTTGAGCCTCGGAAAGAAACCCGTGATGGAGGTCAGGTTTCGCGCGCTATAGAGCTGGAAGGAAAAATCCATGTCTTCACCCTCTCGGCAAATTCGGTACAGGTTTCGTTGAATCGATAATAGCGCTGAAATTCCACAAGGTCCCACTCCGCCTCAACCCAGCACGCATCGCACCTCAGCACCAAAAGGCGCGGCACCGGCCTGAGTGCGTTTTCTTGTTCCGATAAACTCGGAACGCACACCCTATCCCTTTGTTGTCGCGGTGTTCCTTTTTTAAAAAACCGGAGCAAGTTTTTCGTGACACCGCCTAAACGCAAACGTGGACGCATTCCGTATCGCACGAAACACATCCACGCTTTCGAGTTGAGAATGCACTGGCGCCCCAAACGGGCGCCGTCACATCAGAGGCGGTTGCCCGAAGTTTCGTCGAAGATCGAGCCGCGCGCCGGATCGAAGCCGACCAGCATCCGCTTGCCCGGCATGACGTGAACGTCCGAAGCGCAACGGAAGGTCATCGACTGGTTGCCGATCCGTGTCCAGGCCAGCGTGTCCGACCCCATCGGTTCGATCAGTTCGATCTCGAGTTCAAGCGTGATCGGCATCGCCTTGGCGGCTTCGTTGATCTCGATGTGCTCGGGACGAACGCCCAGAACCACCTTGGTTCCGTTTTCCGGCGCACCGTCTTCAAAGGCGTAGCCATGGGTCGACAGCGTCTCGGAATCCACCTGGATTGCCTTGCCGCCATTGACGATGGTGCCATTGAGGAAGTTCATCGACGGCGATCCAATAAAGCCGGCCACGAACAGGTTGACCGGCTTGTTGTAAATGTGATGCGGCTCGTCGAGCTGCTGGATGATGCCGCCCTTCATGATGGCGATGCGATCCGCCAGCGTCATGGCCTCGATCTGGTCGTGGGTCACGTAGATCATGGTGTTCTTCAAACGCTGGTGAAGCCGCTTGATCTCGACACGCAGGTCCGAACGGAGCTTGGCGTCGAGATTGGAAAGCGGTTCGTCGAACAGGAAAACGTCGACATCGCGCACCAGGGCGCGGCCGATGGCGACGCGCTGGCGCTGACCGCCCGAAAGGGCTGCCGGTTTGCGGTTCAACAGCGGTTCGATCTGCAGGATCTCGGCAGCCCGCTTCACGCGCCGATCGATTTCATCCTTCTTCATGCCGCTGACCCTGAGCCCGAAGCTCAGATTGCGTTCCACCGACATCTGCGGATAGAGCGCATAGGACTGAAACACCATACCGATGCCGCGATCCTTGGGCTGTTCCCAGGTCACGTTCTTGTCGGTGATGAAGATCTGGCCGTCGGTGACGTCGAGCAGGCCGGCGATACAGTTGAGCAAAGTCGACTTGCCGCAACCCGACGGGCCGAGCAGAACGAGAAACTCGCCGCGTTTGATTTCCAGATTGAGATGCTCGAGAACCTTGATGCTTCCGAAGCTGAGCGAGAGATCGTTGATGACCACGCTGTGTTCTTGCATGGGGAATTAACCTTTCACCGCACCTGCGGCAACACCGCGGACAAAGAGGGGACCGGAGACGAAATAGACGATCAGGGGAACCAGGCCCGTCAGGATCGTCGAGGCCATGTTGACATTGTATTCCGGGCTACCCTGGTTGGTATTGACGATATTGTTGAGCTGAACCGTCATCGGATAGTTCTGGAAGCCGGCGAACACCACGCCGAACAGGAAGTCGTTCCAGATGCCGGTGATCTGCAGGATCAGCGCCACGACGAAAATCGGCAGCGACATCGGCAGCATGACTTCGCCGTAGATGCGCCAGAACCCGGCCCCGTCGACACGCGCCGCCTTGAACAGCTCCTCGGGGAGCGCGGCGAAATAGTTGCGGAACAACAGGGTGAGGATCGGCATGCCGAAAATGGTGTGGATCAGGATGATCGCCCAGAGCGAACCGAAGATCTTCATCTGCGAGGTGATCATCACCAGCGGATAGAGCATCACCTGATAGGGGATGAACGAACCGAAGATGAGGATGGCGAAGAAGACTTCCGATCCCCTGAACTTCCAGTTCACCAGCGCGTAGCCGTTGACCGAGGCAATGAGGATCGAGGCAATGACGCTCGGGATGGTGATCTTGACCGAGTTCCAGAAGCCGGGGCTCAGCCCTTCGCATTTGAGACCGGTACAGGCCGAAGACCAGGCCCTGACCCAGTAATCGAAGGTCGGCGCCTCCGGCAGGGCGAAGATGGAGCCGAAACGGATTTCGCTCATCGGTTTCAGCGACGTCGTGATCATGACGTAGAGCGGAAACAGATAGTAGATCGAGGCCATCACGAGGATGGAATAGATAACGATCCGCGATGGCGTGAAGAACTTCTTCGGCTTGGGGCCGCGCGGTTCGTCGACAGCCCTTGCCGGAGCGGAAGGAAGTGGTGTTGCAACGGCGATGTCGCTCATTTTTCGCCTCCCTTTCCGCCGAATTCGATCAGGGCCCATGGGATGATGATGATGAGCACGGTCACCAGCATCATGGTCGATGCGGCGAGGCCCTGCCCGATATTATTGGCCATGAACATGTAGTCATACACGTAGGTTGCCGGCACCTGCGAAGCGATGCCGGGCCCGCCCTTGGTCAGGGCGACGACAAGATCGTAGAGCTTGACGATGCCGGATCCGACGATCACCACCGCAGTGACGAAGACGCCGCGCATCATGGGCAGCACGATGAACAAATAGGTGCGCCAGGTCGGAATGCCGTCGACCTTCGCCGCTTTCCAGATTTCCTGGTCGACGCCCCTGAGACCGGCGAGCATCAAGACCATGACAAAGCCCGTGCCTTGCCAGAGGCCGGCGATCAGCAGGGCGAAAATCACCATTTTTTGATCGGTGATCCAGTCGAAGGTGAAACTCGTCCACCCCAGATCGCGCACCGCTTTCTGCAGGCCGAGCTCGGGATACATGATCCATTGCCACACAAGGCCGGTAACGATGAAGCTTAAGGCGAACGGATAAAGAAGGATGGTGCGAAACACGCTCTCGAAGCGGATCTTCTGGTCGATGAGCACGGCCAGAATGAAGCCAATGGTCAGCGTCAACACCAGGGAGAAGGACCCATATACCAGAAGGTTCTGGACAGAGACGTTCCATCGAGAGGTCTTGAACAGCCGGATGTACTGATCGAAGCCGACAAACGTATTGTTCGGCAGCATCTTGGACTTGGTGAACGAGTACCAGATCGTCCAGCCCGTACATCCGACGAAGACGACTAGAACGGTCACAATCATCGGCAGCGCCGCAATCTTGGCCGAAAGATTGCGAAAAAGGACATACCGCAACCAGCCAGTTACACCGCTTCGGGGTGAACTGACAGTTGCCACGTCATTGGCCATCGGGAATCTCCCATGTCGCTTTCACAAGATGGCCGGCCTGAACGGGCAAGCCGGCCATGTTGGTGACATGCATTAGGACACAGGGTGGGCAAAAAGCCCACCCCGGTCACATAGATTTATTCGGCGGTCGCCAAGATGTCGGCATACCGATTGATGTAATCTTCCATCGTGATCGACTTGTCGTTGATGTATTCGATGGACAGATCCTGCATCTGGGCCTGAGTGTCGCTGGACAGGTTCAAGTCGCCCGTCGGCAGCAGACCGTTCTTGAGAAGAACGAGGGCCTTGGTCATGCAAGCATTGGCCTGGGACAGGTCGAGGTCGGTGCGGATCGGCATCGAGCCCTTCTTCATGTTGAAGGCGAGCTGAGCTTCCTTACTGACGACGATCTTGGCCAGTTCGGTCTGAGCGTCGATCAAAGCCTGATCGGTACCTTCAGGCAGTTTCGGGAAGAAGAAGCTGTCGCCACCGCCCGAAAGCTGGTCCTGCAGGCCAAGGGCCGGCAAGCACTCGTAGTCGACGCCAGGAACGCCACCGGCGACCTGAAGGTCGGCCTGCAGCCAGTCGCCGTGGATGTTGCCGGCGGCCTCACCCTTCAACAGCTGGTTGCCGACATCGGCAAAGTTCGGGACGAGTTCGTCCGGCTCGATAACGCTGCGCAGATCTTCGAGGGCCTGGGCAAACTTCAGGAAAGCTTCGCCATGGACGGCATCGACGCTCCGCTCGCGCATGATCTGGTTGACCAGTTCCGGGCCACCCACGTCGGCCTGGAGCACGCCAGGCACACCGGCGATCGGCCAGCCAGCGGCGAGACCGAACTCGATGATGCCGGCATCAGCCAGCTTCGGGAAGGATGCAACATACTCGTTCCAGTTGGTCGGAACGGGTTCGCCGATCTTCTCGTAGGCCTTGGTGGAGAGCCACAGCCAGTCCCAGGAGTGGATGTTGATCGGGAAGCAGTAGATCTTGCCGTCATACATGCACGGCTCGAGCAGGGACTTGTCCGCATAGAAATCCCAAAGGCCGATTTCGTCGGCGATCGGGGTCAGGTCGCGCATCAGGCCGGCCTGGATGAGTTCTTCGGCGTCACGGCCGGTGTTCATCTGGGTGGCGCCCATCGGGTTGCCGCCGATGATGCGGGAAATGATGACCGGGTTGGCGCCGGTGCCCGAACCGGACAGCGCGCTATCGACCCAGTGATTACCGGTTTCTTCTTCGAAGATGCGGGCAAATTCGGCAACGGCGGCCGATTCACCGGCGGACGTCCACCAGTGGGTGACTTCAAGGTCGACCGCAAATGCGGACGTGCCCGACATAAGCGTCGCCGCAAGCGCGACAACAACGAGTCTCTTCATGATATTCCTCCCAAGCTTCAGCCGGAACAGGAATTGCTCCGACGGAAAGATCCGGCTCCCTGTCCGCATGTGGCAGTGGACGGGCGCCTTCGATATCGTGTAATCGATTACAAAAGCTTTTGACAAGCTCCCCTGCAAACGATGCCAAGAGTTTCAGTCATACAACACAGCGCTGTCAAGGTGAATCCAAGCGGGTTGGCGTACGTTCCTCACAAATTCGGATAAATCGAGTCGCAAAGGTAATTTTCTTAGTTAATTCAGATCATTAACTCAGTAATATGACCTTTTTGACTATTCCTTCTTTTCCTTTTTTCTCGCCGTCTTTTCCCTCGGCGTCACCAAATGCCCCGACATGGCTTGCGCGGCTCAAGACCGCACCTCTCCTGGAGCGAGGGACAAAAGAAGTGGACTCCGGCTTTTTACGCCAGACCACCTGATACTCTAGGCGCTGACAAATCGAACGCTATCGGCTAAACGAACACTGATCTGGCCCCGTAGCTCAGCTGGATAGAGCAGTAGCCTTCTAAGCTATTGGTCGCAGGTTCGAGTCCTGCCGGGGTCGCCACTTTTTGACTGGTGCCGTTCGGCCCGTTAGCGGGGTGGACCGAAGGGTTCGCCAGAAACGGAAAAGGTGATCCTCACCGTTCCGTAAAAAGAAAATCTTCAGGAGGGAAACATGCAAACGCGGCGTCTTGGGAAAACCGGCTATCAGGTCACGGAAATCGGCCTGGGAACATGGCAGCTTGGAGGGGATTTCGGCGAGGTTTCCGAAACGCTTGCCGCGGATATTCTCGGCACAGCCACCGATCTCGGCGTCACCTTCTGGGATACGGCCGACGTCTATGGCGCAGGGCTCAGCGAAAGCCGTATCGCAGCCTCCACTAAAAAACCCGCCGGACTTCATGTGGCCACCAAGCTCGGCCGCGACGGATCGCTTTATCCGGACAAATATACCAGGGATGGCGTCCGCAAGAGCCTTGAGGGCTCGGCCAGGCGGCTGGGTGTCGAAACGCTCGATCTGGCCCAGCTTCACTGCGTGCCGCGCGCCGTGCTCGATGACGGGGCGATCTTTGCCTGGATGGACGAGTTCCAGCGCGACGGACTGGTCGCGCATTGGGGCGCCAGCGTCGAGACGGTCGAGGAGGGCTTGCTCTGCCTCAAACAGCCGGGCCTGGCGACGCTGCAGATCATCTTCAACCTGTTCCGTCAGGATGCCGTCGCCGAGCTGCTGCCACGTGCCGCAGAGGCCGATGTCGGCATCATCGTCCGCCTGCCGCTGGCCAGCGGGTTGTTGTCCGGCAAGTACACTGCCGATCACCAGTTCGCCCCAAAGGACCACCGCAACTACAATCGCGACGGCAAGTTCTTCAATGTCGGCGAGACTTTTTCAGGCCTGCCCTTCGCCGATGGCGTGCGGCTGGTCAATGAAATGAAAGCGCTTCTGCCCGAGGATCAGCCGCTGTCGCAATCGGCCCTCAGATGGATCCTCGACCACGAGGCCGTGTCGTCCATCATTGCGGGCGTGACCAAACCGCGCCAGCTCGTCGACAATGTCGCCGCCAGCGCCCTGCCCCCGCTCGGCGAACAGCGCCATGCCCGCCTCGCCGCCTTCTACCAGGACGAAGTGCGTCCCCTGGTGCGCGGCGGAATCTAGAGCCTCAGGCGTTTTGATCGCATCAAATCGCCCGGCTTTGATTTTCAGTGGTCGCGGCGGGTTTGCGAAAAAGCGGCGTTCACTTTTTTGCCCGCCGCTCTTTCTGTCAATCCGGCTTTCTGCCCCCGGGCGCCGGACGTCCCGGGGCAGGTCTTGACCTGTCTATAGCTTCACAGTTTAGCCCCGGCGCCGCTCATACGTCAGGCGAGGCAAAACCGTGAACCATACGTCTTCGTTGAAAAACCTCATCCTTCTGGCCCAGGGCCAGTTCGTCACCACCCTCGGCAGCCGCATCTTCGATGTCGCCCTGTTGCTATGGATCATGCAGGCGACCGGCTCGGCGGCCATGATGGGTCTTGTCCTGTTATTCTCCAGCCTGCCGGCGGCAATCCTGGCACCGCTCGGCGGCGCCATCGCCGACCGCTTCGGACGGTTGAGAATGATCATTGGCGCCGATCTCGTCAGTGCCGTCGCCGTGTTTCTGGTGCTTTGCGTCTTCCTGCTCGCTCCCGATCCGACAGCAACCATCGTGGCGCTTTGCATCGGCAATGTCGTTCTCGGTCTGGCCGGGGCGGGATTCGGGCCGGCGGTCAACGCCCTGGTGCCGGCGCTCGCCGCCGAAGACAGGCTGGAAAGCGCCAATGCTACCTTGCGCTTTTGCCAGACCGGCGGCGGCGCGCTCGGCCAGGGACTGGGCGGCCTGCTGTTCGCCCTAATCGGTTTCGCCGGCACCCTTGCCATCAACGCCGTCTCCTTTGCCCTGTCAGCCCTGAGCGAAAGCTGGATAAGGCTGCCGGCGCATTCGGCACCGCCGCCCGCCCGCGCCGGTCAACCGTCCGCCCGCGCCGATCTCGCCGCACTCGGGTCTGGTACCATCCGAACGACGCGGGCATTGTTGCGGGTGCGCCGGACGCGGACGCTGCTCGTCATGATTGCTGCGTTCCATTTATGCTTTGCCAGCCTGCCCATCGCCCTGCCCTATTATGTCGAACGGGTGCTCGGGCTCGAGGCCGGCTGGTTCGGCCTGTTGATGGCGGCACAATCGATCGGCCTGCTTGTCGGTTTCATCATTGCCGGCACGCTGAAACCGACCCCTGACCGGCTTGGCCGCGCCGCCCTTTTCGCTTTCTGCGTCGCGCTTTGTTTCGGCACGCTGGCCGTCGTGCCGGTGCTCGCCATCAGCGTCGTAGTGCTTGCCGCGATCGGCGCCGGCATCGGCATCATCATCGTCACGCTGATGACCGAACTGCAGGTTGTCGCGCCGGAGGCCGAACGCGCCGCCGCCATGGGCGCCGCACAGGCGGTCGGCGACAGTTCCGTGCCCATCGGCATGGCCCTGTCCGGTCTGGCACTCGACGCCCTGATGCGGATGGAAGTACCGGCCGATCTGCCGGTAAGATGGTTCGTCGCCGCGGCGGCAAGCCTCGCCGCGCTGGCGGCGTTGTCCGGATTTTTGGGAGGCCGACGGCGATGATGACCATACGACACCTGGCGCGCCAGTTCGGCCTGTCGCGCGCCACGCTTCTTTACTACGACCGTATCGGCCTGTTGCCGGCGAGCGCGCGCTCGCCGGCCGGCTATCGGCTCTACGATAAGGACGCCGCGACGCGGCTCGGCGATATCTGCGTTTACCGCAATGCCGGCCTGTCGCTCAACGCAATCAGACAGCTCGTCGATGGGCCGCAGACGGTCGAGACCAGCGTCCTGCTCACACGGATGCGCGAACTCGATAGCGAGATCGACCGGCTGCGCAGCCAGCAGTATGCCATCGCCGAACTGATCGCCCGCAATGACGGGCGCGCCACGCCGGATACTTTCGACAAGGCCGCCTGGGTCGGTATTCTCGACGCCAGCGGCATGGACGACGCTCAAATGCAGGACTGGCACCGGGCCTTCGAAGCCAATGCCCCCGAAGCGCACCAGGCCTTCCTCAAATGGCTTGGCATAAACGAAGACGAAATCGCCCAATTGCGCCAAACGGCGCGCCAGACGCCGGAGGAACCGTCCGCGTAACGCGCGGATCGGGTTTAGGGGCTTTCAAGGTTTTTTCGGAGGCATTGCACCACGGCCCCCCTCTTGACGGAAAGGGGTGGGGTGGATCGGCAAGCGCCTGCGCTGGCGGCCTTTTTTGTCAAAACCGGATTGGTTCGAGATGAAACGGGACATGAAAGCGGGCCTGCCCGTTACTCGCTTTTCGTTTCCACCCGCGGATAGCTAATGGTGTCGCCCGCCTTCGCTCCGATTTCCACGGACCGGCCGCCGGGAATTTCGAGGACGAATCGCACCGGTCCGTCCGAAGGAATGGCCGTCGTATCGTACGGACGGGCGTTAACGTGGATGTTGCGGATGGTGCCATCGGCGGCGATGAACAGCATGTCGAGCGGAATGATGGTGTTCTGCATCCAGAAGGCGACCTGCTGCTCCGACTTGAAATCGAACAGCATGCCGGCATCCGGCGCCAGCTCCGTGCGGAACATCAGTCCCTTCTGCCGGGACGACGGCGTATCGACAAGTTCGACGGCGAAAGCGTGATCCCCGGATTTTGTGTGCACCACGACGCGGGACTCGCTCGAACAGGCGGCAAGCGGCGCCAATACCAGCACAAAGAAAAGCGCGACACCGAAGCGTCGCGCCAGATTGCGAAACAAGTGTGTCATGCGCTTAGTGCGACGAGGGTGCGTCGCCCCAATCCTCCGGCCTGATCTCGGCCACCATCAACCCCTTGGAGCCTTCGCCGTAGCGCGCCAGCACGAACTGGCCCGGGCGCAGCTCGGTGAAGCCGTAGCGTCTCAACGTTTCCATGTGCACGAAGATGTCCGGATGCCCCTCGCCCTTGGAGAGGAAGCCGAAACCGCGTACGCGGTTGAACCACTTCACCTGCAGGCGTTCGAGCTTGGAGGTGCCTTCGACCGTCACATGGGTGCGTGCCATGGGCATCTGCGCGGGATGACGCGCGGTCGACTCGTCCATGGAAAGGATGCGGAAGGCCTGCAGTCCGCCGGGACGCGTCAGCGCCTCGCAGACCACGCGCGAGCCTTCATAGGCCGTCTGATAGCCATCGCGTCTCAAACAGGTGACATGAAGCAGAACATCAGGCAGGCCATTGTCGGGGACAATGAACCCAAACCCTTTCGAGACGTCGTACCATTTGATGGTGCCGACGATCTCCATCGTATCGAGAGCGGTCTCCCGCGCTTCGACCGCCTCAAGTCCGTTCGTGTTTGCCTGTTCCAAACCAGCAGTCTCGACGGCTGGCCCACCGTCATCTGAGGAAAATTTGGCCCCCATATCTTATGCCTTCCAGCAACTCGGCCCCGCCGCGCGCGAGGTACGCCTAACTTGTGGCGGTTAGTCTGGCCGATTCAAAACAAAAAGTTAAGGCGCTCTTACAAAAATGTTTGTATTTCGCTGCCTCCCGTACACAGCTTGTCGAGATTACTGCCGCCGTCTAGGATCGAAAAAGTGCCGTTCTGGCCTTTTACCCAGCCAATTTAGCGAGAATCGCGATGAAATATCTGCACACGATGGTCCGTGTCGCCAATATCGAGGATAGTCTCAAATTCTATTGTGAGGGGCTCGGTCTCGAGCAAGTCCGACGCAGCGACAATGAAAAGGGGCGATATACGCTTATTTTCTTGCGCGCGCCCGGCGACAACGGCGGCGAGGTCGAGCTTACCTATAACTGGGACGCCGAGGATTATACGGGCGGGCGCAATTTCGGCCACCTCGCCTACGCGACCAGGGACATCTACAAATTGTGCCGGCACCTGGCCGACATGGGCATAACCATCAATCGCCCGCCGCGCGACGGCCACATGGCCTTTATACGCTCGCCGGACGGCATCTCCATCGAGCTGATTCAGCAAGGCGATGCCCTGCCGCCCGAGGAGCCCTGGGCCTCGATGACCAATACCGGAACCTGGTAGACGGGCGGCCACAAGGTTAACTCCGGCTTAACCACCTGGGTTGAGCCGGAGTTAAGCCAATATGTCTAGTTTTAGTCTCCGTTCCTTCGTGGCGAAGAGGCAATGGAGTGTCCAAGAAGCGTTTTGCCGGCATTCTCATCGCCCTGGCACTGGCCGTGTCCGGCTGCATTCCCATGTCCCTGTTCGCCTCCCATAGCGGCAAGGATTACGCCGGCTACAAATCGTCCTGGGGAACCATGGTCGCATCCAACAAGGTCAACACCATCTGCCTGACCCCGGCCTTGAGGCTGGCCATCATGGATATCGAAGGTCATTTCGGCAAAAAGGTCGTGATGAATTCCGGCTATCGCACGCAAACGCACAATGATGACGTCGGCGGCGCCGACAATTCCTATCATACCAAGTGCATGGCGGCCGATATCTTCATTCCCGGCGTGCCCAAGTCCGAACTCATCGCCTTCGCCAAACGCGTGCCGCTGGTCGGTGGACTCGGCTGCTATCCCGGCCGGAACTTCATCCATATCGACGTGCGCAACCGTCCCTGGGGCGCCAAAGGGCCCGTTACCTTCTCCGGTTGCTGATCGCGACAAAAGAGCATTGCGGATCGGCACCATTTGCCTCTTGCGCTACCGCGCCAACCACCCTATACGGACCCGACCGACAGGCATCACGGATGCGCCCATCGTCTAGCGGTTAGGACGGCGCCCTTTCACGGCGCAAACAGGGGTTCGATTCCCCTTGGGCGTACCAGTCTTTTCAACGACATGGCTGCGTTTGTTGCATTTTCCGTCGATGGTCGGCGGGCTGCACGGCACTGTTGGCGTTTTGACAGCCTCAAAGCACCTGACTCTCATTTAAAATGAGCGCGACGGTTGGCGAAAAAAACCGGATTCCACTATTTCGCCCGCCGTTCTAGACTTCCCGCTTCATCAACGCGCTGGAGTGGCATGATGTCAAAGACCAGAATCGGTTTGGCGCTGGGCAGTGGCTCGGCGCGGGGGTGGTCGCATATCGGCGTCATCGAAACGCTGCGCGAAGCGGGAATCGTGCCCGACATCGTGTGCGGAACATCGATGGGCGCGCTGGTCGGCGCGCTTTACGCCAGTGACCGGCTGACCGAACTCAAGGACTGGGCGCTTACCGCCGACTGGCGAACCGTCGCGTCGCTGGTGGATGTCAACCTGACGACCGGGGGGCTGGTCGAGGGCGCGCATATCGTCGAGTGGCTCGGCAAGTTCGACATTCCCGCCAATATCGAAGACACGAGCATGCCATTTGCCGCCGTTGCCACCGACCTAGCCGCGGGTCGAGAAATCTGGCTGCAAAAGGGACCGCTGACGCAGGCGATCCGTGCCTCGATCGCCCTCCCCGGCATTTTCAGTCCGATCCGTCTCAACGACCGCTGGCTGGTCGACGGCGGATTGATGAACCCGATTCCGGTGTCGCTGTGTCGCGCCATGGGCGCGGATTTCATCATCGCCGTCAATCTCAACGAGGACGTGCTCGGACGGCGGCTGACCGAAGACGCGAAGGAAAAGGCGCACATCAGGAAGGAAGCGTCGCCCTTGCCGAACATGTCGGATCTTTTGAAGTCCCTGCCCGCATCGCTTCAAAAGCAGGCGGCCGGTTTCAAGCTGTTCAAACAGCGCAATGCCAGCCCGGCCTATTTCGACGTGTTGATCAATTCCATCAATATCATGCAGGATCACATCACCCGGTCCCGCCTCGCCGGAGAGCCGCCGCATGTGCTCATCTCGCCCAAGGTCGCCGATATCAGCGTGATGGACTTCCATCGGGCTGCAGTCGGTATCGAAGCCGGCGTCAGGGCGACGGAACTGGCTCTGCCGATGATCGAGATGAAGCTAAGTCACGGCGCGTAGGAGCTGGCCCGTGCGGCTCCCGTTCCTATTCAGCCTGCCCAGCCGAGGCGGCCACACCATCGAAAAAAAGACAAAAAAATCTCCGCATCGCAAAAGACGCGACGCGGAGACTGATAGGTGTCTTGTCGAAATGAAGCGGGATGCCCCAGCATTTGCCGGAGCATCCATTCAAATCAGGCCGAGGCCATGGCCGCGGCTGCCTTGGAGCTGGTCTCACGCAGCTTGGACTGCGCAGCGGCCAGACGGGCGATCGGAACACGCGGAGCCGAGCAGGACGCATAGGTCAGGCCGATCGAGTCCACGAACTCGATGGAAGCCGGATGGCCGCCATGCTCGCCGCAGATGCCAATCTTGATGCCGTCCTTCTTGGCGCGGGCCTGCTTGACGGCGATATCCATCAGCTTGCCAACACCGGTCTGGTCCAGAGCCTCGAACGGATTGTCCTTGAGCACGCCCTTTTCGATATAGAGCGGCAGGAACTTGTTCTCGGCGTCTTCGCGCGAGTACGAGAAACCGGCCTGGGTCAGGTCGTTGGTACCGAACGAGAAGAACTCGGAGATCTCGGCCAGTTCGTCCGACTTCAGGCAGGCGCGAACGACTTCGAGCATCGAACCGAACTTGAAGGCCAGCTTGACGCCGTATTTGCCTTCGATCTCGGCCTGCAGGCTGTCAACCATCGCCTTGATGAACTCGAGTTCCTTCTTCTCGCCAACCTGCGGAACCATGATCTCGGAATGAACCTCGATGCCTTCCTTCTGGCATTCGGCGGTCGCCTCGAGAATGCCGCGGATCTGCATCTCGTAGATTTCCGGATGCGAGATGCCGAGGCGGACGCCACGGTGACCAAGCATCGGGTTCACTTCGTGCAGGTTGCGGACCATCTTGAGAACGGTCTGCTTGCGCTTCACGGCAGCGTCGACGGTCTGCGGGGACGCCAGGGCCGACACATCCGGCGCGGCGTCATGCAGCACTTCCATGCCGGAAAGCGTATCGCGCAGATGCTCGAGCTTCTCGATTTCGTCCATCAGCTGGAACTCGGCCGGCAGGAATTCGTGCATCGGCGGGTCCAGAAGACGGATGGTCACCGGGAACGGCGACATCGCCTTGAAGATGCCCTTGAAGTCTTCGCGCTGCATCGGCAGGAGCTTGTCGAGGGCGGCCTTACGCTCTTCGACGGTCTCGGAAACGATCATGTCGACCACGACCGGGAGACGTTCCTTGGCGTTGAACATACGCTCGGTACGGCACAGGCCGATACCGACGGCACCGTAGCCGCGGGCCTTCTGGGCGTCGGGCGGGGTGTCGGCGTTGGCGAAGATCTTGATCCGGGCTTCGGCGTCGGCCCAGCTAAGCAGGGTCGAGAGCTCGTCGGTGAACTTGGCGTCGATCATCGGCACTTCGCCGAGATAGACTTCACCGGTCGTGCCGTTGATGGTGATGACATCACCTTCTTCGATCACGTGCGAACCCACGATCGCATTACGCTTCTGGACATTGACTTCAATGCCTTCGGCGCCGGCCACGCAGGCCTTGCCCATGCCGCGCGCCACAACGGCGGCGTGCGAGGTCTTGCCACCACGGGAGGTCAGAATGCCTTCCGAAGCGAAGAAGCCGTGAATGTCTTCCGGCTTGGTTTCCTCGCGGACGAGGATGACCTTCTTGCCTTCGCCGCGGCCGAGCTGAGCGGCACGGTCGGCGTCGAACACCGCGATACCGACAGCGGCACCCGGCGAAGCCGGCAGGCCCTTGGCGACCGGCTTGGCGCCGGACTTGGGATCGATCTGCGGGAACAGGAGCTGTTCGAGCGATTCAGGCGCAACGCGCATCAGCGCATCGCCCTTGGTGAGCAGGCCTTCGGAGACCATTTCGACCGAGGTGCGGACCGTGGCGGCGGCATTCATCTTGCCGTTGCGGGTCTGCAGGCAGTAGAGCGTGCCCTTCTCGATGGTGAACTCGAAGTCCTGGACTTCGTGGTAATGGCCTTCGAGCTTGTTGCGGAGATCGACGAGCTGCTTGAACAGGTCAGGCATCTCGTTGGCCATTTCGTCGACCGGCTTCGGCGTACGGATACCGGCCACCACGTCTTCGCCCTGGGCGTTGACGAGGTATTCGCCGTAAAGCTTGTTTTCGCCGGTGTCGGGATAGCGGGTGAAGGCCACGCCAGTCGCCGAGTCGTCGCCCAAGTTGCCGAAGACCATGGTCTGCACATTGACGGCCGTACCATTGGCCATCTGCGGGGTGATCTTGAACTCGCGGCGGTAGTCGACGGCGCGACGGCCCATCCACGAATTGAACACCGCCTTGATGGCGATTTCGAGCTGCTCGTAGGGGTCGACCGGGAACGGCTTGCCGGTTTCGGCTTCGACCGTGGCGAGGAAGCGCTTGGACGCTTCTTCAAGATTTTCGGCCGAAAGACCGACGTCGGCCTTCACGCCGGCATTACGCTTGATCTCTTCGAAGTCCTCGTCGAACTTCTCGTCGGCGATGCCGAGGGCGACCTTGCCGAACAGCTGGATAAAGCGACGATAGGCATCCCAGCCAAACCGCGGATTACCGGACTGTTCAATAAGGCCCTTCAGCGTGTCGACGTTGAGGCCGAGATTGAGGATGGTGTCCATCATGCCCGGCATGGACATGGCCGCACCGGAACGTACGGAGACGAGCAGCGGGTTCTTGGCATCGCCAAAGCCCTTGCCGGTCTTCTTTTCAAGCGCGGCGATTTCCTTGCGGACGTCGTCCATCACGCCGGCAGGGAGACCCTTGTTGGCGATATACTCAAGGCAGGCGGCCGTGCTGATCACGAACCCGGGAGGAACGTTGAGCCCGATCTGCGTCATTTCGCAAAGGTTTGAACCCTTGCCGCCGAGCAGCATTTTGTTTTTGCCGTCGCCAATATCGAACGAGTAGACGTGAGTTGTCACAGTTCGCTCCCTTATTCCTTTTGTTAGCGAAAGGTTGACACGACCAGTTTCTGGAGGGGGGCCTGGTCGCGCAGTCGCAGGCTTGTATCTATAAGAATCATGGCGCCGCCATGACCTTGATCAAACCGATTTCACACCGAAAGCCTTACCGTTGGCGGTGCTGCGACAGGTGATTGCAGCACGATTGTTGACATGCGCTTACGCGCGTGTGTTGTTTTTGTGTTTGTTTTTTCTAGGTTTTCCTCACTATGCCGCGTTCGGCAGGCATGGACTTTTCAAGCGTCCGGGCCGGTGTAGCCCCCGTGTAAAACACTGTATAGAACCGTCAAGTTAACGAACTCACCAAATCGGGCCGCTCTTTTCGCCTGCGACATGTTCGCCCACTCCCGAAATCGGGGCTTGCCGATGGCGGACTCACGGCGCGCAAATTGCCGGTTGCGCCAGCTTCTCTTCTTTCTCTTTATACCGATGAAGCGCCGGTGGCAAAAAAAGACAACGGCGACACTGCCTCCGATCTTGCTGAGGCGGTCATGTCCGCCGATGTGTCGGCGCTCCCGGGTTTGCCCGGAGGTCCGCTTGCGCCGCGCGAACGAACGGACGTCAGGCGGACTCCGCGACCATTCCGGGCAAACGTCCCCGGCCTCGACTGAAACCCGATGACCTCGGCGTCAAAACACGACAAAACAAGAAGAGAGTGCAGATTACACGATTCCGCTAAAACGTGATCTGCTCTATGATGCATGATGACCAGTTACGGGAGGTGACATATGCACCATAAAAGCATTCTGGCGGGGGTTTTCGGGGCAAGTCTTGCTTTGGCTCTGACACCAACCGCCGTTTCGGCTGGAAGCTTGACTTTTTACGTCCAGTCCAACCACAAAAACGTGGTGAGCCTGGAATTCTATTCTCAGAATCGCGATCACGTCTGGCCCGGGAATAGTAAAGTCTACATCATCGAAGACTACGACACCCACTCATATGCACTTTCCTGCCGAAGCGGAGAAAAGATCTGTTATGGCGCATGGGTTCGCAATAGCACTTCGGAATATTGGGGTGTCGGCTACAACAACAGAGAATATTGCGAAAGTTGTTGCTGGACCTGCAACGGCGGCGAGACGCCTGTCATCCATCTGAATTACTGACCGCCTCGGCAAAAACTCACCCCTTTTTTAGGGGGACAAGACCGTCCGACCGGGTTGGCCATCGGCGCAAAACGCTGAAGCCAATCCGATCCGTTGGTTTATTCGAACACCACCGTCCTTTTGCCATGCGGCATGACGCGATCCTGAAGATGCAGCGCCACGGCCCGGGCCAACACCCGGCGTTCGATATCCCGTCCCTTCCTGACCATGTCCTCGGGCGTGTCGCGGTGGCTCACCTGCTCGACATCCTGGGCATTACCTGCGGCGCTCTGACTAATTTGAGCGATCAATCACCGATCATCTGGCGGTGAGACTTCGCACTGGAGTCCACCCCACAGAGTGAGAGAAATCTTAAGCTTGTAGCGCTTCTTGAGCTTTAAGGCGGCACCAAATCCAATTGCGAATGCAAGGAAATGTGATCCGATTTCAAACATTGTTCCACCATCGGAAACCGCCCTGGCCTCGGCTGAATTGCCGAAGTGGCCAGGGCTAGTTTCGCGATGGAGGCTTCTGGATATAACGTTCTGTAATCATGGAAATATATTCCATTGCGTGAAAAAGAAAAAAGCATACCCCATCAAGACATTCGATATCAGAATACATCTCACTAACCGCCGATAGCGCCTGTCTCATCTCTACTTCTGGCCATATGCTTATCCAGCTAAAATAGTGCTTTGCAGCCGCCATTCAAGTAACCAAGACAACTTGTACGGCAGGATACATGAAATAGGCAGATCGATGGTCGAATGCCCACGAGGCCAAACTCGAATAAGATAGCAGTCTGCCAAGAGTGCAGGGAGTGGAAGTCTTGAAGACGCTTGGGTCCCCCTACTCGAACACCACCGTACGCTTGCCGTGCGGCATGACCCGGTCCTGAAGGTGCAGCGCCACGGCCCGGGCCAACACCCGGCGTTCGATATCCCGTCCCTTCCTGACCATGTCCTCGGGTGTGTCGCGGTGGCTCACCTGCTCGACATCCTGGGCGATGATCGGGCCTTCGTCGAGATCCGGCGTCACGTAATGGGCCGTGGCGCCGATCATCTTGACGCCGCGAGCATAGGCCTGGTGATAGGGACGCGCGCCCTTGAACCCGGGCAGGAAGGAATGGTGGATATTGATACAGCGGCCGGCGAGGAAACTGGCAAAATCCTCGGACAGGATCTGCATGTAGCGAGCGAGGACCACGAGTTCCGTACCCGTCTCGACGATGATCTTCTTGATCTCGGCTTCCTGAGCCGGCTTTGTCTCCTTGCTCACCGGCAGATAATAGTAAGGAACGTCCTCCCCGATCGTCAGATTGAGCACCTCGCGCGGGTGATTGGAGACGATGCCGACGCAATCCATGTTCAACTCGCCGATGCGATTGCGATACATGAGGTCGGCCAGACAATGATCGAATTTCGACACGAGCAGCAGGACCTTGCGCGGCTCGTTGGCGGGGCGCAGCTTCCATTCCATATCGAACGCCCCGACCTGCTTGACGAAATCGGTCTGGAACGCCGCGATGTCGGTTTCGAGCGCAAAGGCGATGCGCATGAAGAACACGCCGGCTTCCAGATCATCGAACTGCTGGGCATCGGTGATGTCGCCGCCATGCGCGGCAAGCTCGGTGGCCACCGCCGCCACGATTCCCGGGCGGTTCTTGCACTTGACGGTCAGAATCCAGTCCATCGCTCACACCTTTTGTCCGAAATATCAAACGCCCGGCGACAGGTTATGCCCAGCCGGCAGCAACCGGGGCGATATGCCTTTTCGGGCGGACACATGCAACAGTTGAAAGGGGTCTCACGTGAATACCGGCACGCCCCTGCCCGTCCACTGGCGTTCACGCAGCATCACAAGCGTCCTTGCCAGCACTGCACCGATCTGCTATCCGGCTCGTTATACGCTTTCCGGCACAGCGAACCGAGGTTTGCCCGTACGGAAACGCATCAGAACTGGTTCTACGCGCCCATCGTCTAGCGGTCAGGACGACGCCCTCTCACGGCGTAAACAGGGGTTCGATTCCCCTTGGGCGTGCCAGTTGTTTCAATGACATGGCTGAATTTGCAGGCTCAACCGACGAACGCCAACGGCAAGCCCGTTGTTCGCGCGTTTGACGGATGACAAACCCGGCGCACGATCGGACGGCCTGCCGTCCGATCCCTTGCCCGGTTCTTGAGAAGCGTCAGGCCACCAGTGTCGCTTTTTCGATCGAAAGCAGTCCGAACAGGTTCTTGGGATTGTCCAGATCGGGGATGAGATCGAGCGTGCGGCGCTTGCCGGACAGACTGTCGTGAAGATAACGTAGCGCCGAGAAATCCTCGATGGCAAAGCCGACGGAATCGAAAACGGTAATCTCGTCGCGACTGGTCCGCCCCTTTGCCTTGCCCGACAACACCTTCCAGAGTTCGGTCACGGCGAAATCCTTGTCCATCTGCTGGATCTCGCCCTCGATGCGGCTTTGTTCGGTGTACTCGACGAACACACTGGCGTTTTCGAGAATGGCCGCGTCGAGTTCGGTCTTGCCGGGGCAATCGCCGCCGACGGCATTGAGGTGGGTGCCCGGTCCGACATCGCCGTCCCTCAAGATGGTGGCGTTGGTCTTGTCGGCCGTGACTGTGGTGACGATATCGGCTCCGTCCGCCGCATCGGCGGCCGATTTGGCCCGCCTGATGGAAATGCCGCTGCCGGCCATGTTGGCCTCAAACTTGTCCATCGCCGCCGGATCGATATCGAAAATGGCGATCCTGTCGATGCCGAGCAGCGCCTTGAAGGCGTGAGCCTGGAATTCCGATTGCGAACCGTTGCCGACAAGCCCCATCGTGCGACTGTCGGGACGGGCAAGCGCCCGCGCCGCCATGGCCGAGGTCGCCGCGGTCCTGAGCGCGGTCAGCAACGTCATTTCGCTGATGAGCATGGGGTAACCGGTCTTGACGTCCGCCAGGGCGCCGAACGCGGTCACCGTCAGCCGGCCGGTCTTGGGATTGATCGGATGGCCATTGACGAATTTGAAGCCATAGAGCTTCCCGTCGGATGTCGGCATGAGTTCGATAACGCCGATATCGGAGTGAGAGGCAATGCGCGGCGTCTTGTCGAACGCGGTCCAGCGGCGGAAATCGTGCTCGACATAATCGACCAGACCGGAGATGAACGTTTCGGGTCCGCGCGCCCGGACCATCGACAAAAGTTCGTTTACGCCGACGAACACAACCATTTCCATCACTCCGCTCTGCCTTGTTTCGAAGCCTTCAGTGTGCCCGAGCCAAAGCCGAATGTGCTTTCGAAGCCAGCGGTGAAAACGCGCGAGATTTTGAAAAAGAGGGGGTACAAACGCGCCTATCGTTCGGTGCCCGACGCGAAAAGCCGGTCAATCGGGAAGCCCGCAAAGGCCTTGGTGCGTTCGATGACCGGCGTGGTGTTGAGCCGCTCGATCAGCCCTGCCCTTTCGAGCAGATCGTCCGATAGCCGGCGCAGTTCGGCCATGTCCTTGACCACCGCCAGAAGCATGTAGTCGGCCACGCCAGAAATCTTGTAACTCCAAACGATTTCAGGGATTTCTGCGATAAACTCATCGAACGAGGTGAAGTCGGAAGGATGATGGCTGTTGAGCTTGACTTCCATGAAGGCGGACAGGCTCGATGGCAGCTTCTCGATATCGAGATCGGCGATGGTCCGGCGGATGATGCCGGCTTTCCTGAGCGCCTGAACCCGGACATGGCAGGCACTGGGTGAGAGATTTACGTATTCGGCCAGTTGATGGTTGGTCAGATTCGCATCGCGCTGCAGCGCGCAGAGGATACGCCGGTTGATCTCGTCGAGCCTGGCAACGCGTTTGTTCATCTTGCGGCGCGCCCGACCTGTTTGGGGATAACGGCGTCCTGCTGACCGTAGCCCAGATCGCGGAATGACATCCGGGCGGGAATGCGTGCGGCGACAACCGCCAGTTCTTCAGCCATTTTTTCCACTAGATCCGCCATCTCGTACAGGCGTTCTTCCTCGAAACAGACCGTGGCGCTGTTGATCGAACAGGCCGCCGTCAACCGGTCATTGACTTTGAAGCTCGATATGACGCCACAGGTGCCATAGTCGCATTCATTGAAGTCGATGGCAAAATTCTTCGCCCGGGCGGTGCGGAACGCGTCCATAAGCTGCGCTTCGGTCTTGGGATAACCGTCCGGGAGAGCCACGCAATAGTCCGGCCAGGTGCGGGTCCTGCTGCGCGACAAGAACCTTGCCGACGGCCGCCATGCAGGCGGTGGCGCATTGCCCGACAAAGAACCCATCTGCAACTGGCGGTTTTCGACCGCGCGATCGATATGCGGCGCTTCCTTGCCGTCGAGCACAGCGAGATGAATGGTGTCCGATGTCAGATCGGCCTACTTGCCGAGAACGCCGCGGATCGTGTTCAGGCTGTTCTGCTGACCGGCTCGCGGTATCGCGCAACTTCCGATCTTTCAAACGCCTGATCCCGCAACAAGTCGGTGATGGCCGACGCCGGCATCGCCTTGCCGAAGAAATAGCCCTGGACTTCCTTGCATCCCTTCTTGCGGAGGAGTTCGGCCTGTTCCGCCGTTTCCACGCCTTCCGCATTCGAAACCATGTCCAAGGATGCGCCCAGCGTCAGGACGGCGTCGACAATGGAATCGGCATCGGCGTCGATCCCGAGGCCGGAGACAAAGGATTTGTCGATCTTGATCTTGTCGAAGGCAAAGCGTTGCAAATAGCTCAAGCTTGAATAGCCGGTGCCGAAATCGTCCATCGCAACGCTCACGCCCATGGCCTGAATTTCGGTCAGTGCCGCAATCGTGGCTTCGGTATTGTTGAGCAAGGCGCCCTCGGTGATCTCGATCTCCATGCGGCTGGCTTCGATCTCCGAGCTGGCCAGCGCATCCTTGATCGTTTCGACGAGCTTGCCCTGGCGGAACTGGACGGGCGACACGTTGACCGCGAATTTGAGCCCGGGCCAGTTCTTAGCGTGTCGGCACGCCTCGTTGATGACCCAGTTGCCGATGGGCAGGATCAGGCCCGTTTCCTCGGCCAGCGGGATGAACCGATCCGGTGGAATCCAGCCTTCAACGGGGTGCTTCCAGCGCAGAAGGGCTTCGACGCCGATGATCGACTCGTCGGCAAGATTGATCTGTGGCTGGAAATGGAGTTCGAGTTCGCCATTCGCCAAAGCATTGCGTAGATCGGTTTCAAGCTTCTTTCGGGTCATGAGCTGCCGGTTCATGTCTTCTTCGAAGAAACGGAATGAACCGCGATGATCGGCCTTGGCCTTGTAGAGCGCCATATCGGCCTGCTGCACCAGCCTTTCGCTATCGGAGTCGACGCCCGGGCTCCGGATCGAGATGCCGATACTGGCCCCGACATGGATCTGCTGGCCACCGAAGTCGAACGGCATGTCGAACGTCCTCAACAGCCTTTCGGCCAAGGTCGCGGCAGCGGCGGGCTGAACGGCGTGATTTTGGATGATGGCGAACTCGTCACCACCAAAACGCGCGAGGATATCGCGTTTGCCTATCACCTCTTTCATGCGTTGCGAGGCCTTCCGCAAAAGCACATCGCCGGCAGCATGACCGAAAATATCGTTGATCTCCTTGAACTTGTCGAGATCCAGACACAAAACCGCAATCGCGCTGCCATGTTGTTCGGCATCGGCGGTCGCCGCCTCCAGAGAACCGTTGAACAAGGCCCTGTTTGGCAGTTTGGTGAGCGCGTCATGGCTGGTCAGGAATGCCGCGTGGTCCACGACGCCGCGTAAAGCGCTCAGTGGCAGCGTACGGAATGCGGCAAAGACACTGAATCCAATGGCCACGGAAAACGCCAGAACGACAATCGTCTTGATGAATAGCTGTTCCAGGCTTTTGGTGATTGTCAGTTCGGCAACCTTCATACCGGAATCGAAGATCGGCGCACTGGCGCTGAGTGTCGGCCACGCCAGCACGTCCGGCCCCGTCTCGGTAACGATGCTTCCGTTGGGTTCGACAATGCGCGCAAACAGCGTCTCGTCGTCACCGTTCAGGAGCTCGTCGATCCGCAAGGTTTCGAACTGCCACATCTCGGGATTGCGGCCGACGATCTGGGAGATCTGCTCGGCCCGCATATCGGCATGCGAGACAATGCTTCCGTTTTCATATTGAAACCGGAAATAGAAATAGAGAGCCGGCGGCATGAACGCCACGAACAACGCGGCGCCAAGCGCAATGACGGTCGTCGCCAGCAGGACCTTGCGATCCATGGTTTTGATCAGTTCCCGAACCATCGGCATGGCACTCTCCCCCCTAATCGATCGGCAAATAATCGAGAGACAGGAGAATGGCGCGTCCCTGTTCGGAAAAGACAAACGCCATGAACGAGCGCGCAAGAGGCGAGGTTCCGGAATAAGAAACCAGATACAAGGACTTGCCGAAGGCAGATTCGGGGTCGGGAATCGTATCGAGCGAGGGCATCTGACCATCGAGGGTCAGGACTTTGAGATGACGTTTCTCAGCCGCAATTTGTCCCAAAGTGACGATTCCGATCGTGCCCCGAAGTGATTCAAGAGTCTCGGCATTTTCCTGATCGGTTATCGCCGTCACGAGGCCGGATCGTTCCAGAGCGCCATCGACCGCCTTCGCCATGCCGGCAGACAGGCTGCGCAACATCTTGGTATCGGTCTCTTCGGCCGGCCGCATGATCACCCGGATTGGTTCCCCGTTCGGCCAGTTCACCATTTCGCCGGAATAGATCGCCTCAAGCTCTCTGGTGGTAACGCCCTCGGCCTCGGTTCCCATTGACGTGACGATCGCGAACGGCGTGTAGGCGTATTCCCGTTCCTGCGCGCCGGCCTCCTTTTCGGACTCCGTGAGCGGCCGCGAACTCACTCCGATATCAATAGCGCCCGCCAACACGGCTTTCACGCCGCCGCTGCTGCCCAGACTCGGCAGCACCTTGACGACTTTCCCAAGATGCAATTCCTGGAAAGCATCGCCCAACCTGATCATGCCGCCAAGAGCGACACCCGTCCCCCCGACCTTGAGGGTGTCGGCGAGAGCCGGGACACAAAAGACAATCGCAACAACTGACATGAGAAGTCGTAATATTCTGGCCATTCCCGATCTTCCTGTTTGTCAGACTTGCTGATTTTCGGAATGATACAATGCACGCCAGTGTTTAATGTCATACAAAAAGTGAAAGCTAATATATGTCTGCTTTGAAGAGTCTTCTGTTGAAAGTTTACTCGGTTTTTTAAGAAAAATACAAGATCCTACACATCGTCCAATACCAGAATCCGCAAGAAAATCGACGGTGAGTTGCCGTAACCAACGGGCGCATCGGTTGCTGGCGAGAAATCAAATCTCTTTTATTTCCCAATGCTCAGGCGTCAGAGACGCGCGCAAACGCGGGGGCGTGCGGCATCGCCGCCGGAAACCGCGTTTCGTTCAGTGTGCCATCGCTTTCACGCCATCGGCCGGCTTCTGATGCATCTTCCATTTAATCGGCAGCATGAAGGGCGCCGAGATCAGGAAGAACAACGCCTCGAACACCACACTCGATCCTTCGGCCTTCACGCCCCTGAATCGGGACACGAAGGCATCGAACGTGTTGCCGGCAAGATTGCCGAAAAAGATCATGCGGATAAACAGCATGATGTGCCCGGCCGTGGTTTCGCCGTAGACCTCGTCGAGCCTGGCTCTCTGTTCGGGATCGGGGTTACGGTTGGTTTCGGCGTAATGCTGGGCGAAGGACAGGGCCGGCAGCTCATGTTCGCCGGCACTCAGATCGAATTGCAGGTTGAAAAGGTCCTGCATTTCGTCGGTGCTCATGCCGGTCGACGCCGCCTCTTCGGTATGGAACCAGGAGCAGTAGGGGCACCCGTTCACGGCGGTCACCACCATCATCACCTTTTCCATGAACATTTTGCCGAGGTCGGGATTGGCCATGGCGGCCCGGATCGACGCCCTGTTGGACATCAGAAAGCGGAGATCGGACCAGAAGGTCCCCGCCGTAAAGATCTTGCGGTCGAATCCCGTTTTCAGTCCCATTTCCGTGACGCCTCGTGTTGCATTCTTCGTCAATATGGGCTGCCCGGGGGCCAGCACAAGCCGTGCCCCGCCCCGCTCTCCTTCTTGTGATAAGGCATGGACTTAATATGCAAAACCGCGCCGGCGAACCGACGCGGTTGCATTCACAGCGAAATCCGGAAAAGCGTCAGCTTTCCGATTTACGGTACTGATAGATGCCGACATCGATCAGGCCGTGATCGAAACCGGCTTCGCAATAGCTCAGATAATAGAGCCACTTGCGCTTGAAAGCTTCATCATAGCCCAAAGGCGCGATCGTTGGCCAGTATTCCAGGAACCGATCCCGCCACTGCCGCAAAGTCTCGGCGTAGGACTTGCCGAAATTCTCGATCTTCTCGATCGCCATGCCGACCCGTTCGGCCTGTTCGCGCATGGCCTGCTTGGTCAAAAGCATACCGCCGGGGAAGATGAAGCGCTGGATGAAGTCCGGATTCTCGCGATAGGACTTGAACGCCTCTTCGTCGATGGTGATCGCCTGGATTGCCGCCGTACCGTCCGGCTTCAACCGGTCATGCACGGTCTGGAAATAGGTCGGCCAGTTCTCCTCGCCCACCGCTTCGATCATCTCGATCGAGCAGACATGATCGTACTGTCCTTCGGTGTCGCGATAGTCCTCGAAGACCAGTGTGGCTCGATTGCCCAGGCCCTGCTTGTCCATGCGTTCAAGGGCATATTTAAGCTGCTCACGCGACAGGGTGGTGCCGCGTATGCTGGCGTTGTAGTCGCGCGTCACGGTTTCGGCGAAACCGCCCCAACCACAGCCGATCTCGAGAATCTCGTCGCCGTCCCTCACTCCGGCCGCATCGGCGATGTGGTGGTATTTGTTGCGCTGTGCCTGTTCGAGCGTCATGCCCTCTTTTTCAAACAAGGCCGAGGAATAGGTCATCGACGGATCGAGCCATTGCTCGTAGAACGCGTTGCCGAGATCATAATGCTCGGAAATGTTCTGCTTGGCCTTTTCCTTGGTATTGGCCCGCGACAGGTGATAGGCGAGATCCTGCGCCGCGTTGGTGAACAGGCCGTGGCTCGCCGCCAGCAAGGTATCGTAGTTTTCCAAAAAGAAACGGAAGATCGCCGTCAGGTCGTCAACTTCGATGTCGCCATCGATATAGGCCGCCGCAAAACCAACCGTCCCCCGACGCATCGCCTTGCTGAGCACCTTGAAATTGTTGAGCTTGAGGGTTGGTGAAAATCCGGTTCCGATGGTGCCGATCGTCCGGCTGTGACCATCGGGAAACACCACGGTCAGCGCGCCCCGCTCCGGCGTGCCGATCATCCTCGTTCCGACAAAATCCAGGAGCTGTGACAGAATCCAGGAGCCAAGGCCGCGCGAAGCCGGCCGGCTGTCGACTGATTTATGCGACATGTGCGTTACTCTTTGCCTCAAGGGAAACAAATTCCCCGGCCGTCCAGCCGCTTGGCAGGTCGGTCCGGGCCTCGCCGTTTCCTCCATTTTACCTTTTGTTAGTGTAACTGCGTCGCTGAGAGATGCAAGACACCACGCATTCGATCAGGTTTTCGCCATGTCGATGAGGCGGAACTGAACCTCCTCGCGCCCCTGATAATGGTTGATGCCAAGCGTGCCGCAGAAGTGCATCGGCTTGTCGTTGCGCGCATCGAGCGCGGCGCCGAGCGGCGTTCCCGCCACCGAAAAGGCAATCGCCTTGAGGCGCGCGCCGTCGCCCGAGGTCAGGGAAAACCGGATATGCCGACCTTCGCCCACCGGTTGTGGATAGCGGGCATGATGCGCGGGAAAGGCGAAGACCGGACCGGGATTGCCCATGCCGAACGGACCGGCCTTTTCCAGATCGCGCACGAAATCGAGGCTGGCGCCTCGCGCCGTCAGCGCCGCATCGATGAAGACCGCCGCATCGGCCCGCGCCGTGGCAACGTCGTCGGCAAGAAGGTCACCTAGAAAGGCGCGAAACGCGCCGATGCCCCCCGGCGCCACTGTCACGCCAGCCGCCATGGCATGGCCGCCGCCTTTCACGATGAGGCCGGCATCGACCGCCGCGCTCACCGCCCGCCCGAGATCGACGCCGGGCAAAGACCGCCCCGATCCGGTTCCCGTCCCGTCCGGGCCCAGAGCAATCGCAAAGGCGGGTCGGCCGAAGCGTTCCTTGAGGCGCGAAGCGACCAGCCCGACCACGCCGGGATGCCAGGCTTCCGAGGCCAGAACCAGGACCGGTGGCCCTTCAGTGTCTCCGATCTCGGCATCGGCGGCCGCCGATGCCTCTTCGACCGCCTGTTTTTCGATGCGCTGCCGCTCGGCGTTGAGGTCGTCGAGCCGCGCCGCGATGGCCAGCATCTCGTGCTCGTCGGCCCCGCTCAGCAAACGCGCGCCCAGGCCCGCATCGCCAATTCGACCGCCGGCATTGATGCGTGGGCCGATGAGATAGCCGAGGTGATAGGGCGTCACCGGCCCGGAAACACGCGCCGCCAGAACCAGCGCCGCCAACCCGTGATTGGCCCCGGCCCGGATGACGTCCAGTCCGCGCCTGACAAAGGCCCGGTTGAGCCCCTTGAGCGGCACGACATCGCACACGCTCGACAACGCCACCAGATCGACCATGCTCATGAGATCCGGCATGCCGGAAACGCCGGCCTTCCGAAGCGCCCGGTTGAGCCCGACCAGAACCATGAAGGTTACGCCCGCCGCCGAGAGATAGCCCAGCCCCGAAAGGTCGTCCGGCCGGTTGGGATTGACCACGGCATTGGCCGGCGGCAGGGCATGAAGGATCTGGTGATGATCAATCACCAGCACATCGGCGCCCCTTTCACGGGCATGCGCAATCGGCTCGACGCTGGTCGAGCCGCAATCGAGCGTAACGATGAGCGTCGCGCCCTTGCCGACCAGTTCGTCCATCGCCCCGGAATTGGGGCCATAGCCCTCGAAGATACGATCGGGAATATAGGGCAGCACCGTCATGCCGAGCGCCGATAAAAAGCGCTGCATCAAGGCAACGGAGCAGGCCCCGTCGACGTCGTAATCGCCAAACAGCGCTACCGTCTCGTTGGCGGCGACCGCTTCGGCCAGCCGGTCCACCGCCGCATCGAGCCCGACAAGCGTCGACGGATCGGGCATGAGATCGCGCAGGGTCGGGTCGAGAAAAGCCGCGGCGTCTTCGAGTGCAACGCCGCGCCCGGCCAGGATGCGGGCGAGAATGTCGCTCATGTCCGCCTTCTGGGCGATGGCCAGCGCCAGACGCGACGCGGCTGGATCGAGCCGGTCGCGCCAGATCTTGCCGGTCAATGAGCGTTCGACCTTCAAAAAGGCTGGCGTATCCATGCCGTCCTTATAGGCGGTTTTTCAGCAAACCCGAAACAAGGGCGCGTCAACGCAGATGGCGCGCCGTCACCCAGCGCATGGTGCCCGACCAGGAGCGCATGACCACGGTCGTCGTGGTCACGTCCCGGGCGCGGATCTTGACGCCCGGCACCAGCGAGCCGTCGGTCACGCCGGTCGCGGTAAAAAGGACATCGCCGCCGGCGAGATCGTTCACGTCGTACTTGCGCTTGAAATCGGTGATGCCGAGCTTTTCGGCCCGATCCTTCTTGTCCTCGGTATCGAGCACCAGACGGCCCTGGAACTGTCCGCTAAGGCACCGCATGGCCGCCGCCGCCAGCACACCTTCAGGCGCGCCGCCAAGGCCCATGTAGAGATCGATGCCGCTGTCTTCGGTATTGGCCGCGTGGATGATGCCGGCGATATCACCATCCGCGATCAGCTTGATCGGCACGCCAATGGTCCTGAGTTCCTCGATGATGGAGAAATGGCGGGGACGATCGAGCACGCAGACCGAAATTTCGTTGACCGGCACGCCCTTGGCCTTGGCCAGCGCCTTGACGTTTTCGGTCGGCGTCTGGTCGAGATCGACGATCCCCTTGGGATAGCCGGAACCGATGGCGATCTTTTCCATGTAGACGTCGGGCGCGTGCAGGAGCCCGCCACGTTCGGCAATGGCAAGTACGCACATCGAATCCTGCTGGTTCTTGGCACAAAGGGTCGTGCCTTCCAGCGGATCGACCGCCACGTCGACTTCCATGCCGTCGCCACGGCCCACATGCTCGCCGATGAAGAGCATCGGCGCCTCGTCGCGTTCGCCTTCGCCGATGACGATGCGTCCGTTGATCGGAATGCGGCCGAGTTCGTCGCGCATCGCTTCGACCGCAGCCGAGTCGGCCGCCTTCTCGTCACCCTTGCCACGCCAGCTCACTGCCGCAACCGCCGCCCGTTCGGTCACACGTACGACCTCGAGCGTCATGTTGCGATTGACGATCGACGTTTCGGGCGTTTCCACCAGTTTTGCCAGCTTCATCAACTCTTTCCTGAATGCGTGTGACCTGTTTTTGCCATCCTGGAGCAATGCATGTTTTTTTTCGAAATTCGGATGACCTGCTCCAGATCCCTTGTTTGGCGCGTTCTCGAGAGGGAAAAGTGGTGTCCACCTTTCCTGAAAACACTTCAGAACGTCACTATCTCCTGCTGAATGCGCATGCAAAGGAATTTACAACTTTACCAGCATTCGAACGACATGAGACGTCATCGTAATGTTTCGATCCGGATCAGTTGGGCAGTGCCGCCGGTGAAGCCGTCCGCGGAAATCTCGGCAAGGGCGGACCGGACGCTGTCCTCGGTGGTGTTGTGGGTAATCATCACCACCGTGCGGAACGAGCCGTCGTCTTCGTCGCCCACCACCGCCTGCAGATCCGGCCGCTGGATAACGCTTTCGATGGAAATGCCGCCCGCCGCCATGTGCGAGGTGATCGAGGCCAGCGCGCCGGGCACATCGCGCGCCTGCAGCCTGATGTAGTAGCCGCCGTCATGGGCGCGCACCGCCGCGGGCCGGTAGGGCTCGAGCTGGTCGGCCGGCACACCGAGCGGTGGCACCTTGTGGCCCCTGACGATATCGAGAATATCCGACAGGACCGAGGCCGCCGTGGGATCGCCTCCCGCCCCCGGCCCGGCCAGCAAAAGCTTGTCCACATGATTGGTCTCGATGGTGATGGCGTTGAGCACGCCTTCCACGCCGGCAATGGCCGATCCTTTCGGCACCATGGTCGGATGCACGCGCTGTTCGACGCCATCGGGCAGGCGTTCGGCGATGCCCAAAAGCTTGATCTTGTAGCCGAGATCGGCGGCAACCCGGATATCGACCAGCGAAATGCGGGTGATGCCCTCGACCAACATCTTGTCCGGGGCGATCTCGGTCTGGAAGCACAGGGTCGACAGCAAGGCAAGCTTGTGGGCCGTGTCAAACCCCTCGATGTCGAAGGTCGGATCGGCTTCAGCATAACCAAGCGCCTGGGCCTCCTTGAGGATGGCTTCAAAGCTCACGATCTCTTCGCCGGCATCGGAATTGGCCGGCCAGCGCGCGGCGGCGGCGCGCCCGTCGGCTTCGCTCATGCGCGACAGGATGTAGTTGCAGGTGCCGTTCATGATGCCGTAGACGCGGGTGATGCTGGCGCTGCCCAACCCTTCGCGCAACGTCTTGATCACCGGAATGCCACCGGCCACCGCCGCCTCGAAACCGATGGTGGTGCCCGCCGATTCGGCGATATGCGCCAGTTCCACGCCGTGCTTGGCCAGAAGTGCCTTGTTGGCCGTCACCACCGGCACGCCGCGTTCGAGCGCCGCCCGGATCGCCGCATAGGCCGGCCCGTCCTCGCCGCCGATCAGCTCGACGAACAGGTCGATATCGGCATCGCGCGCCAGCGATACCGCATCGTCGAACCACACCGAGCCGGACAGGTCTACGCCGCGATCCTTGGTGCGCGACCGCGCCGCCACATGGGTCGCCAGGATCGGACGTCCGCCGCGTCTGACGATCGTCGCCTGATCCTTAAGGAGCATCTTGACCAGCGCCGCCCCGACCACGCCGAGTCCGGCAACGCCGATGCGGAACGGCGTTGCTTCGCCGGCCCGCGCATCGGCGAACTCCTGCATGGCCTTGAGGATGCGCGTTCGCGTGTCGGAACGCGGTTCGCGCCCATCCCTCAGATCGAAAACGAATTGCGGGTCGCCCGCGATTTCGGAACCGAAACGCGACGGCGACAGGTGGTGCATGCCCAGAAAGGCCTCGACGGCCTGGCGGAATGAGTCGATATCGTTCATGCGATAGGATTTATAGGAAAAGCCCTAGAGTGCAAGCCCCATCACGTAGCGGGGCGCGTATATCGCAACTCGTTTCGGCCCATGGTTATCCAATCCTGACCGTTCGCTCATCGGACTGATCGACAGTTTCAGCTCAAAAGCGAGAAAAGCACCAGGTTTTCGCGTTCTTCGGCGCCAATAGCCGTCCAGAAGGCGCGGCCCGAGGCATTGGCATCGAAGACGAACAGGTGGCATTTGCCAATGCCTGCCCGTCCAAGGGCTGCCAGTCCCGTTTCGAGCAGAAGGCGCGCCAGTCCCCGGCGGCGATGGGACGGCGCGACGGCAAGGTGATGGATCATGCCCCGCCGCCCGTCATGACCGATCAGGATAGTCCCGACGAGCGTATCCCCGTCCATGGCGACCTGGCTCATGTCGGGATTGCGCGCGAGATAGGAAAGGATCGCCGCTTCTTCGTCCGCCGCGCTCAGCCCGACGCCCTCGGTTTGTTCCCAAAGCCGCCTGGCCCCGACATAATCGCCTTCGACAAAAGGCCTGACCACCACCGACATCGCGGATGCTCCCAACCATTCCGGGTTCCGGCGGGAAGGCAGCAAGCCGTTACCGTTCGCCCGGAAGATGGGAATAGCACTTATCGGGTCGTTGCGCGCCTCATAGCACCACCGATTCCTGCGCCTGTTTCAGGGCCTCGGCGCTCTTTTTAAGGGCCCGCTGCTCATCGCTGGCCAGATCGCGGAACAACGTCTTGGAAACACCGCCGACCCCGATGATACGCGGCAAAGACAGCGCCACGTTTTCGACGCCCTCCACCTCTCTTGTGACGCTCGAAACGGACAAAACGGCGCGTTCGTCATCGGCGATGGCGCCGATGATGCGCGCCAGGCCGGCCCCGATGCCGAAATAGGTCGCCCCCTTGCCGGCGATGATGCGATAGGCGGCGTTGCGGACCTTGTCATCGATGTCGCGGCGGATGTCCTCGGTCAGCGCCGCGCCGACCTGCGCGGCGAAGGAGGCGATGGGTTCGGACCCGGCCAGGGCATTCGACCAGGCCAGAACTTCGCTGTCTCCGTGTTCGCCCAGGACATGGGCATGCACCGAGCGCGGCGAGATGCCGAGATGTTCGCCCAGAAGCGTTCGGAACCGCGCCGTATCGAGGATCGTCCCCGATCCGATCACCCGTTCCGGCGGCAAGCCGCTCAAACGCGTGGCAATATCGGTCATGACGTCGACGGGATTGGAGCCGATCAAAAGGATGGTGTCGGGAACGACACGCAGCACCCGGTCGATGACATCGCGGAACACCTCGGCATTTCGCGACAAAAGTCCGAGCCGCGTCTCGCCCGGCTTCTGGTTGACGCCGGCGACGATGATGACGATCTCGGCGCCGTCGAGTGCCGCATAATCGCCGGCCATCACCTGACAGGGGGCGGCAAAGGGCACGGCATGGGAAATGTCTTCGGCCTGGGCCTGGGCAAGATCGGCATTGCGGTCGACCAGGACAACGGCGTGTGCCCGCCCGGTCAATGCGATGGCGAACCCCGCCGCACTGCCGACCATGCCGGCGCCAACGATCCCTACCTTCATGGCACTGCTCCTTACTCAAGCATCCGGAAAACCGGCAAAAAGACGCGTTCAAAGCTGATCTTTTACAGGAAACCAGCGCAGAAAAGCGCTAAATCAATTCTTCTTCACTCAAGTTTTATTCGTGCCGGTCTTGGTAAAAGATGCGCCTTGCGGGCAGTTGGCGGACCCGCAAGGCGCTCGGACTGGTCATGCCGTCAAGATCAGAATTTGGGGGAATCCTGTCATCGCTCGACCAATCCAACCTGTTTTGGCCGGATCGACGGTGCGTCGTTGCGCCTTTTCGGCGCGCACCATGTCGCCGGCCTCGTCATTCCGTTCGACCGCCTGGGTCTCGGTGCTGGTGTCGCCATCGACCAGGACACGCATCGTACCGGTCAACTGCGATCTGCCTGACGATGGATCGCGCCGCGACAGGCGCCAGGATGATCGACAGGACAAACAGGACAGGCGTGCCCTCCGCCGAGGCGACAAAATTGAGGGCGTTGATCTGGAAAAAGACAAACGACATGCCGAGCAGCGGCAGGAAAGTCAAAAGCGCGATACGCGTTCCAACAGGAAGTTTGGCAAAATATTGATCAAAACGACCGAGCGCCCCAGCGAACATCGTTGGTCTCCACAACAAATCCTGCCCGAAAACGGGCAAGTATAATGTTTATGTGGTCCTCGGTATGCGTGAAACTGACAGCCGTGGGTTAATCTAGACTTAATAGAACCCACTCAAGCAATTGGTTTTTTCAGTTTCGCGAGACGTATCACCGTTTTCCCCGCAGGTAGGTATTCGGCCCAGAGCGCGCCGCGTGATGGCGAAACCCGTCATTCCTCATGGAGCGGGCACAGGCCCGCTCCATGGTTTTATCGATTCAAAGGGTGTCCGACAGGAAGCCCTATGCCTTCATCGGCACGACATTGTCCTGGCCCGCATTGCCCGCGAGGAATTTCTTGACGGCACGGGCGGCCTGACGGATGCGCTGTTCGTTTTCCACCAGGGCGAGGCGGACATAGTTATCGCCATATTCGCCAAAGCCGACGCCGGGCGCCACCGCGACCCCAGTCTCGGTGATCAGCAGCTTGGCAAACTCCAGCGAGCCGAGATGGGCATACTGGTCGGGAATGGGCGCCCAAACGAACATGGTCGCCGGCGGCGACGGCAGCGGCCAGCCGGCGCGCGTAAAGCTTTCCACCATGACATCACGACGGTTGCGGTAGATGGTCCTGACGTCTTCGATAACGTCGTCCGGACCGTTGAGCGCGGCGGCGGCGGCGACCTGAACCGGGGTAAAGGCGCCATAATCGAGATAGGATTTGACCCGCGCCAGCGCCGCGATCAGCCGCTCGTTGCCCACCGCGAAACCGACGCGCCAGCCCGGCATGGAAAAGGTCTTGGACATCGAGGTGAACTCGACCGCGATATCCATGGCGCCCGGCACCTGCAGCACGGAGGGCGGTGGATTGTCGTCGAAATAGATTTCGGCATAGGCGAGATCGGAAAGGATGAAAATCTCGTTCTTGCGGCAGTAATCGACCACTTCCTTGTACCAGTCGAGCGTCGCGGAATAGGCGGTGGGATTGGACGGATAGTTGAGAATGAGCGCGATCGGCTTGGGGATGGAATGGTGCACCGCCCGGTCGAGGACGCGCATGAAATCCTCGTTCGGCTCGGCCGGCATCGAGCGAACGACACCGCCCGAAATGATGAAGCCGAACGAATGGATCGGATAGGTGGGATTGGGGACCAGCGCCACGTCGCCCGGAGCGGTGATGGCCTGCGCCATGTTGGCGAAGCCTTCCTTGGACCCGAGGGTCGCCACCACCTCGGTGTCGGGATTGAGCTTAACCCCGAAACGCCGCTCGTAATAGCCCGCCTGCGCCTTGCGGATACCCTTGATGCCCTTGGAAGCGGAATAACGGTGGGTGCGCGGGTCCATCACCGTTTCCTTGAGCTTTTCCACGATATGCGGCGGCGTCGGCAAATCCGGGTTGCCCATGCCGAAATCGATGACGTCTACCCCTTCGGCCCGCGCCTTGGCCTTGATCGGATTGATGTGCTCGAACACATAGGGCGGCAGGCGGCGGATACGATGGAAATCCTGTTGCATTTTGTCCTCACGGGGTCTTCGCGACCCTCGGCTTGGGAATCGTCTCCGCTTTGGGAGGCGCCGGAATCATCCGGTGACCCGGACTATCGGGGAATTATGGTGAGTTTTCGATGAAGGCGGGGGAAGAATGTTTTGCGCGGCTAAGCCGCGGCAGCGGCGGCGGCTCTTGACAAGCCGGCAGGGGCACCCGAAGTCATCACACAGCCAGCCGGCACCAACCGGACGCGCGCCAGTGTCGTTCCGGAAGAACGGGGGGCGTCAGACCGATACCGACGGGAAATAATCATTGCGCTTGCCCGAGTGGATCGCTTTTGAGTATTTGAATAGGGTTGCGGGCGGCATGTTTATCGGGACATCGGAGTTTTGTAAACGCTTGCCGCATCATCGAGGGGCTAAAAATGGAGAGTGACATAGCTGCGCACAAGCGCATCGCCTTTGCCACGATCGGTACGCGTGGCGATGTCCAGCCCTATCTGGCGCTGGCAGTCGCCATGAAGAACCACGGTTATTCGGTGGTTTTCGGCGCGACCGAGGAATTTGAGCAATTGATCACGTCCTATGGCGTGGAATTCCATTCGCTCGGCCCGTCCATCGTCGATTTCATGCACCAGTCGCGATTTGAAAAGGCGATGAGCCAGTCCATGCTCATCAACGGCCCGGCCCTTCTGCACCAGGGCCAGCGTATTCTCGGCACCGCGGCACGCAGCGCCTGGGTGATGGCCCAGGGCGCCGACCTCATCATGCTCAACATGAACGTGAGTTTCGGCATCGACATCGCCGAGGCGCTCGATATCCCCGTCATCATGATGGCGTTGCAGCCGCTGACCTCGACCAGCGAGTTCCCGTTCTGCGCCTATGACGGTCCGGATTTCGGCAAGGCCTTCAACCAGTTGACTCACACTTTTACAGTGGTGCAGCAAGCCTATTACGACCTGCCGCGCAACAAGCTGAGGCGCGAGCTGATGGGGCTCGAACGCCGCAAGAAGGGCGGATTCTTCAAGGACACCAAGGGCCGCAACCTCACCACGCTTTACGCCTATTCGGGCAAGGTGTCGCCACGCCCGCGCGACTGGCCGCGCACCGCCATCGTCACCGGCTACTGGCAGTTGCCCGACAATACCGGATGGGAGCCGTCGCGCGAATTCCACGCTTTCCTCGAATCCGGCCCGCCCCCGGTCTATATCGGGTTCGGCTCCATGCCTTTCGGCGCCGAGCGCAATACCAAGATCCTGCGCGAAGCCATGGAAACCTGGGGGGGGCGCGCCGTTGTCGCGCGCGGTTGGGGCGGTATCCATCCCGAGGACATTCCCGAGAGCGTCTTCGCCTTCGATTCCGCGCCACATGACAAGCTGTTCCAGTATGTCGCAGGCGTCGTTCATCATGGCGGGGCCGGCACCACCTCGGCCGGTCTTCACGCCGGCAAGCCGACTTTCGTCGTGCCGCAGACCGTGGATCAGCCCTATTGGGGCCGGCGCGTGCACGAACTCGGCTGCGGCCCGCTGCCGGTCCGGTTGCGGCGCCTGACGCCCGAAAGCCTGGCCGACAATCTGCACGACCTCGTGCATTCACGGGTTTTCGCCGCCAATGCCAAGCTCATCGCCTCGGAGCTGGCCAACGAAGACGGCACGGGCAAGGCCATCCGCGTCGTCGAACGCGTCATGGCGAACTATCGCCATCGCGACGAACAACGGCGGGCGTGAGGCCGACTGCATACGGGGTTGCGTGCGACGTCACTGTTTTTTTGCACGTTCCTCGCCACCCTCTTTTTTTGTCATACCCGACCTGATCGGGTATCCAGCGGCGCCACGTCGGTGGCGTGAAAGAGTCTTTTCGCGCGGGAGACCCGCGCATCGCTGGATCCCGGCTCGGAGGCCGGGATGACGAAATGTATAAGGGGCACCAGGAAATCACGAACCGCCACCCCTTGCGGGCCCCTACCCGGCCCGTTTGCCGGCCAATAGCCCGAGATAGTACATGGCGATTGTCGCGCCAGCGATGGCGGTAATGTCGGCGTGGTCATAGGCCGGCGCGATTTCGGTCACATCGGCGCCGATCATGTTGAGTGCGCCGAGCTTTTGCAGAACCGACAGCATTTTCGCCGAGGACGGCCCGCCAGCGACCGGCGTTCCCGTGCCCGGCGCGAAGGCGGGATCGAGGCAATCGATATCGAAACTGATATAGGCGGGCCGGTCCCCTGCCCGATCGAGAATCCGTCCGGCGATATCCGCCGCGCTCATTTCCTCGACCTCATGGCCGAAAAGGATCTCGATCCCGCAGGTGTCCGGCGCGTGGGTGCGGATACCGATCTGGATGGACCGAGCCGGATCGATGATGCCGTCGCGCACCGCCCGGCCGACGAAGGAGCCGTGATCGATGCGCCGGTCATCGTCGTACCAGGTGTCCTGATGGGCATCGAACTGGATGAGCGCCATCTGTCCATGTCGCGCCGCATGTGCCCGCAACACCGGCCAGGTGACGAAATGATCGCCGCCCAGCGACAACAGGAACGCGCCCGATTTGAGGATCTTTTCCGCCTGGCGTTCGATGGCGGCCGGCGTTTTCTGATGGTTCCCGTAATCAATGAGGCAATCGCCATAATCGATCACCGCCATATCGGCGAAAAGATCGCGACTGAACGGATATTGCGGGTCGTTGTCGAAGATCGCCGAGGCGCGACGGATCGCCTGCGGTCCGAAACGCGCGCCCGGCCGGTTGGAGACCGCCGCATCGAACGGAATGCCCCAGACGACCGCATCCACGCCCTTGAGCGATTTGGTCAGCTTGCGCCGCATGAAGGACAGAACGCCCGCATAGGTCGGATCGGAGGCGGCGCTCTTGAGGCCGCGGGCCGTTATGGCGTGATCGATGGATTTGGACGGCATGATCTTGTCCCACCTGTTCGGGTCAGATCGTTTAGCCCAACCGAATGACGCCGCCAAGCCGCGGCCCTAGATGAACCGTGCCGGAAGTGGCGCCATGTTGACGCCCCAGGCCACGCCGACGGCAAAGGCGAAGCCGAAACCGATCATGGTCCAGCGCAATGAGCGCCGCCCGAACCAGGGCCGAACCCGGACAAACAGCCCCCAGCCGATTGCGAGGTTGGATAGCCCCCAAAGGACGTTGACCATCGGCGGCGACAACGTGCCGGGACCGCCGGAAAACGGCGTCGGCAGGGGCAAGGCCAGGAAACCGGCCGTTGTGTGCGGGACGGCGTTGACCAGAAACCCCGTCGCCAGAAACGCGACGACCCATACCCGGGTCGGAATCGCGCGCGCAGAGACTTGTTCGGACATGACCGACATGTCAGTTTTTCCTTTCCATTTGTGGAGAAATCACTTAGTCAACTTAGTTGTCTTTATAGACAACGAAGGTGTCCAATGTCAAGCGATCGCCAACTGACCCTGTTCGAAGTGTTGCAACTGATGGCGGCGCAGACCCGCAAGGGATTGAACGAGGCCAGCGCGGCGCTCGGCTATGACGGTATATCCGTGCCGGAAGCGCGGTTGATCTGGGAGATTTCGACCGGATCCCGCAACATCCAGCAACTTGCGGAACGGACCGGCACGACCAAGCAGTTCTGCGCCCGTGAAATCGCCAAGCTGCGCGAGGCCGGTTTTGTCGTGACAAAGACCGATTCCGTCGACAAACGCGCCGTCAGGGTGATGCTGACGCCAAAAGGCGAGACGCTTCTTGCCGATCTGGGAGCGGAAAAGCTGAGGCTCGAGGCCGAAATGCGCGATCGGATCGGCCCGGAAGCCTATGCGCAAACGATCAAGACCCTTTCGGCTTTGCTCGATACCGATACGGATTGAATGCTGGGCTCATATCAACGGCCCGTGTTCCACACTCATTTGATGGTTTTGATCGTGGTGAGCTTTGTAAAGCGTTTCATCCCCACCATAGCCGTCCTGGCACTTGATGCCGGGACCCACTCTCGGAACAACTCGCATTCAGGCTGGGAGTTTTGCTCACTAGAGCTTCGGGCGATTTGATTGCATCAATCGCCCGGCTTTATCCTTTTGTTGTCGCATCGGGTGAAGCGAAAAACCGCAAGTCCTCTTTTTCGCCCGATGCTCTAGCCGACAAAACAATTAAATATCAACAGATTAATCAACAGGCGCTTTGGCGCGTTGCCGATGCGAGTGGATCCCGGTGTCGAGCACCGGGATGACTCCGCCATGTTGTTTCGAAGATCAAGTGCCTCTGAAAGAATCAAATGACAGGCGATAATCGGTCACGCTGAAAGGCCGCTGGTGTTAATCCGCGGATAGGCTCACCGGATTCTCCCACCAACCACCGCAACGAAAAAGGGCCGGTTGCCCGGCCCTTTTGATAGATGTCGCGGTGTTCTTGAGCCTAGCGCTTGGAGAACTGGAAGGAGCGGCGAGCCTTGGCCTTGCCGTACTTCTTGCGCTCGACCACGCGGCTGTCGCGGGTGAGGAACCCACCCTTTTTGAGAACCGCCCGAAGTTCGGGCTCGAAATAGGTCAGCGCCTTGGAGATGCCGTGACGCACCGCACCGGCCTGACCGGACAGACCGCCACCGGCGACGGTGACGTCGATGTCATACTGGTCCTTGCGGTTGGCGGCGATCACCGGCTGCTGCAGGATCATCTGCAGAACCGGACGGGCGAAGTACTTGTCGTACTCCTTGCCGTTGACGGTTACGCGGCCATTGCCCGGCTTGATCCAGACGCGGGCCACCGCGTCCTTGCGCTTGCCGGTGGCATAGGCCCGGCCATGCTCGTCGAGCTTCTGGGTATAGACCGGGGCGGTTTCTTCGACCGTTGCAGCGGTGCCGAGGTCTTCGAGAGTATTGAGGGTTTCGGCCATATCACTTCACCCGGGTGTTCTTGACGTTCATCGCGGCGACATCGAGCACTTGCGGCTGCTGCGCCTCGTGGGGATGCTCGGGACCGGCATAAACCCTGAGATTGCTCATCTGCTGGCGTCCGAGCGGCCCGCGCGGCAGCATGCGGCGTACCGCATTTTCCAGCACGCGACCGGGGAAACGGCCGGACAACAAGGCCCGCGCGGTGCGATCCTTGATGCCGCCGACATGGTTCGTGTACCAGTAGAAGCGATGTTGATCGAGCTTCTTGCCGGTGAGCTTCACCTTGTCCGCATTGATCACGATCACGTTGTCGCCCATGTCCATATGGGGCGTGTAGGTCGGCAGATGCTTGCCGCGCAAACGCGTAGCGATGACCGTCGCAAGCCGGCCCACGACCATGCCTTCGGCATCGATCAGGACCCACTTCTTCTCGATCTCGCCCGCTTTGGCCGAGTAAGTCTTCATGGTCGTCTTCCCTGAATTCCGCACCGCCCGATCACTTGGAAATCCATGAGGTATTCGCAGACCGGCGGCAGTTCGGCGCGGTCATAAGGGGCAATGCACCTGTCGTCAAGCACAAAGATAAAGTGCCGTAATTTCAATGCGTTCGCTATGCGGTATTATTTTACCGCTATCCATCGCATGTCGGCGAGATAGGCGATAACCGTGCCGAAAAGCACAAAGCCCACACCCTGATGCATGACCGCCAGGGAGATGGGTACGCCCAGAACGAGCACCGAAATGCCGAGCCCGACCTGCAGGAGGACAATAAGGGCCGCCATTAATAGGAAGATGTGCGGGCGCGCCCAGAACCGAAAGCCCCTGCCTGCCCAGACGATCACGCCTGCGAACACGAAAATCGCATAGCCGATCATCCTGTGATCGAACTGCACGGTCAGCGCGTTTTCGAACAGATTGCGCCACCACGGACTCATGATGCCGAGCCCGGCGGGGATCAATGCGCCGTCCATCAGCGGCCATGTGTTGTAGCCCATGCCGGCGTCGAGCCCGGCGACGAAGGCTCCGGCAATGATCTGGAGATAGACGAGGACGGCGAACAGGCCGACCCAGCCCCGCCAATAGCGCCTGACCGGTGCCGTGATCGGCCGCGGCACCATGGTTCGCGCCACATAGATCAGGGCCGCAAACAGGAGCGCCGCCGCACCCAGATGCGCCGCCAGCCGGTATTGGGAGACATCGACCCGTTCGGTGAGGCCGGAACTGACCATCCACCAGCCGAGCCCGCCCTGCAGCCCGCCGAGAACGAACAACAGCGCCAGGGCCGGCGCCAGCTTCCAGTCGAGCCGGCGTTGCCACAAGAAGACGAGGAAGGGAATGAGGAAGGCCGCGCCGATGACCCTTCCGAGGAAACGATGTCCCCATTCCCACCAGAAGATCGACTTGAATTCGTCAAGGCTCATCCAGTGGTTCTGGATCTGATACTCGGGGATCTGCTTGTAGGCGTCGAACTCCGCCTGCCATTCGGCAATACTCAGAGGCGGCAGCGTGCCCGAGATCGGTTTCCAGGAGGTGATCGACAGGCCGGAATCGGTCAGCCGGGTTATGCCCCCGACCAGAACCATCAAAAGGACAAGCGCGGCGATGACGTAAAGCCAGATCCTGACCGGCGTAAGCCGCATGACCCGCGTTCGTTCTTCGGTCGTGATCGCTTGCAACATGGAGTGCCGTCCCGAATCCTGTTGACGATCGGGCGATGCCGGCGCTGGCCAACCCTTGACGTGACTGGTACACCAGCGCCCGACCCTTTCGCAACCGCCACGGGAGAGTGCCCTTCGAGATGACGGTCAGACAGCGCAAATTCGTCGGCATCCTGATCATCCTCGCCATCCTCGTCGTTTATGCAATGGCGGCAGTGAGCCTGGGCGATGTCCTCATAAGTACGGCGCCGCCGGCGCTCCAGCTCGCCTATCTCGCCGTGGCTGGCCTGTTATGGGCCGTGCCGGCCGGTCTGGTCATCCGTTGGATGCAACGCCCCGATCGGGATCGGGGCTGAACTGATACCCATTGGCGGCGGCGTGCGAACGATTTTGAGGTTGTACCTATTCGGCGTCTTTTGCCGCAGTGTTTTTTTTCAAAGCGCTTCACATTCTCCATGGTCGTTCCGGCACTTGATGCCGGGACCTACTCGCGGCGCAACGTATATAGACGCTAAAGCGGTTTCGTCTGCCTGTCGACAAAATGAAGCTGGATATCAGTCAGTTACCCAACACGCGCTATTGGCAGATTGCTGATTCGAGTGGATCCCGGTGTCAAGCACCGGGACGACTCCGAGTGTTATTCAGGCACACTCGGCAAGCCGCACAGGCTGAATGAGACGGAGCGACGTCACTCGGAACAAAGAACCGATGGCCCCAGACGAAAACAGCGACCCAAGGGTCGCCGTTTCGTTTTTTTCGCACATGGGACAGGCGTCACGCCAGTTTGCGCACCACCGAGGCCTTGCCGACGGAATGCTGCAGGCGTTGCGATGCGCGTTCCATCGCTTCTTTTTGTACCCTGTCGGTCAACAGCGAGGCCAGGGCGTCGGAATCGAGCGGCTTGCCATAAAGGAAGCCCTGGACCAGATCGCAATCGAGCGCGCGCAGCACTTCGATCTGCTCCTTGGTCTCGACGCCTTCGGCGGTGATCTTGAGGTCGAGCACCTTGCCCAGCGCCACGATGGTGGCGAGGATTTCGCGGGATTTGGATCCTTCGACCGCAAGATCGGTCATGAAGGACTTGTCGACCTTGAGCTTGTCGAACGGAAAGCTCCACAGATAGGCAAGCGAAGAATACCCGGTGCCGAAATCGTCCAGGGCGATCGAAACGCCCAGGTCCTTGATCTCCCGAAGGGCGGTCAGAACCTTGTCGGTATCGATGATCAGCACGCCTTCGGTGACTTCCAGCTCCAGACGATGGGCCGGCAGGCCGGTCTGTTCCAGAACGCTCTTGACGACCTGCGGCATGTCATGGGTCTGGAACTGGAGCGGGGACAGGTTGACGGACACGATAAGGTCATCGGACCATTCGCGCGCCGTGCGTGCCGACTGTTCCAGCACCCAATGGCCGATGGCGCCGATCAGGCCCATCTCTTCGGCAATCGGAATGAAGATCTCGGGGGAGATGGGTTTGCCCTGCTCGTCCTTGAGCCTCAAAAGCGCCTCGAACCCGCGCAGTTCCTTGCCGTCGATATTGTAGAGCGGCTGATAATTGATATCGAACTGATGATGGGCGAGCGCATGGCGCAGACGCGCCTCGATATGCTGGCGAACCTGCCGTTCGGCTTCCATGCTGGGATCGAAGGCCTCCGCCTCTCCCCGTGCCGTACTCTTGGCATGGGCCAAGGCGATGTCGGCAGCACGGATGATCTCGTCGACCGTTTCGCCGTCCTTGGGCGAGACGGCATAGCCAACCGTGGCGCCGATCTGGATCTCGCTCCCGTCGATGAAGAAGGCCCGCGCCATCTCGTGCACGATATCGTGGCCGAACTGCTCCACAACCCCCGTCGCGGACGGATGGAAGGGCTGCATGATGGCGAACTCGTCGGCACCAAGCCGAGCCAGACGTTCGCGGGTTCCAAGGACACGGCGCAGACGCTGAGCGGTAGCGGCCAGAAGCTGGTCGCCCACGGCGTGTCCGAGCGCGTCGTTGATGTTCTTGAACCGATCGAGATCGATGAAATGAACGGCGACCGACAGTCCGTGCGCGTTGGCTCCGCTGATCTGTTCGCGCAGCAATGAGGTGAAGGCGGAGCGGTTAAGCGTCCCGGTCAGGGCATCGTATTCCACCGTATGCCTGAGCCGGTTGGTAGTGAATTCGAGCTGTCCGGTCCGGCGCATGTACAAAAAGCCCGGCAACATGAACGCCAGAACGACCAGGCCGATGATCTGAATGCCCGCCCACTCGAATTTCGACCTCAAAGCCTTCCAGTTATCCGTTTCGTCGGAGATAACCTCGAGAACGCCAATGGCCTTGTCGCCCTGGATCAGCGGGACCAGGGTATGCGCCGTATAGGTGTGTCCCCTGACAACTTTGTCGTCGACTATCTGTTCGTTCACGTCGTCGTGGAAGGTGAAATCGCTCTCGTTTTCGGCGAACACCTTCGCCGCTGTCGGATTGCGGTTCGGACTCGTCGTTTCGCGGATCGGACGGAAATCAACCTGGGCGGAATCCATGCGTTCGATGCCCGTCTTGTCGTAGACCCGGAAACGCTTGAGCGTGCCGAACTCGTTGCGTCCCCACATGTAGGCAACCGCGTTTTCGAGAGGCACGCGTCCGGCGATAACGTCATCGATCGCAGGCACGTCGTCGAACAGGAAGCTTCCCCAGGAATGGGCATTGGCTTCCGCATCCGCCCGCATAATGCTCCATACAGAGTTATTCGCTACAATCAGGGCGCCAGCAGCAACCATTACGACCGCTATGATCAGTGGCAGGACGCCAAGTGTTTTTCTCTCGCCTTTAGACTGCATTGTTCCCCCAAACTTGCGGCCTAACGCTTTCGGGCACGTCGCGCAGCTTATTCATCTGGGAAAGCTGTGCAATTCAGGTGGATTTCCGGTTAAGGACACGCGCAACGAACGCTTTCGTCAGGCTTTTCGACCCCTTAAATCTGCAGTTTTTATCTTTGTAGATAAAAAAAGGTTAAGTTCTGCCGATGAGGGAGAACAAAGCGCCCGTAATCAGCACAGGAACATAACGAACACTTTGAAAACTGCCGTTGAGTGAGATACGCGGCAGGGACCAGAGGGTGTTGGCGTGCCTTCGAAAAAGCCCGCCGGGCAGCGTCGTGACGGCTGAGGTCAGTCCCAGTTCCTTTGCCATCTGATATTCGCGTTCGCCCGCCGCAACCCGGCTGCCGATCGGGTAGGAAAAATGCCGGGGACGCTCGCCGAGCTGGATTTCCAGTGTTCTCAGGGATTCGACGATCTCCGAGCGTGCCCGTTGCGGTGACAGTTTCGACAGTTCGTAATGATGCACCGCATGTGCCGCGATGGTGCAGAGCGGCTCGTCCGCGAAGATCTGCAACTCCGACCAGTCCAGGATCAGCGACCGGCAATGATCTTCGAGGTTAAGGCCGGCGCGGCTGGCGATGTCCCTGATCAGGACCACCCGGGCATCCTCGTCCATAATGCGCATACGCGAATAGATCCTGTCGAACAGGACCTGTTTCTGCCCGGTCGTCCGACATTGGTGGTATTCGATTTCACCGTCCAGCTCGACCGACAGGGCATCCCTCTGGGCGACGATGTCTTCGAGCGCCTTCCACCAGACCTCGCCAACCCCATCGACGAAGGCGGTTGGCACATACATCGTGAACGGACACTTGCGCGCCCTGAGAATGGGCAGCGCATATTTCAGATTGTCGCGATAGGCATCATCGAAGGTCAAGACGACGAAAGGCCGTTGTTTCGGCTTGTCGCTTTTCAGCCGCTCGATCGCTTCGTCCATCGAAACCGTATCGAAGCCGAGTTCGCGCACCCTGACGATGACGGCATCGAGATATTTCGGCGTCACCTGCAGAATCGAATTGGGAGAAAAATCGGCGATCGGATCGGGCAGGACTCTGTGCAGGGTGAAGATCACGCCCCTAGCCGGGGCGATAGCCCTGATCAACCCGGAAAGATGCGAAAACGCCAAGGTTTCAAAGGCCAGCCTAATGATCGCATATCGTAGTCCACTCATTAAGCCAGCCCCAAAAACTCCGACGTCAATCCGTCCCTATGGTGCGCCCGAGTCCAATCCGTCAGGAAGATCAAACGAATAAGAACAAGATCAGGGATCATCGTCTCCCAACGTCGTGACCATTTATCAGGTGAGGCTTCATATAAAGCAAAGAGCGCAAATTAGGAATGACTTTCAACAAGGATACCGGGTTTTCAGGCAACCTGCACGCCATCGTCATCCGGTGTGACAACTTGCACGCGCCTGAATCCCAGGACCGACGCCCCCGCCTCGATTCCGATGAAGGCCTGTTCTGAAATGGTCTGGGTGCTGGCCACGACCAGATAGCCTTCGATCCCGGAAAAGACCGAGAGGCTGGAGTCCGGGCCTGGCTGGCCGATGGTAATGATCACCACGTGATAGATGTCGGACAGCGCTTCGGCGAGCGTCACGCCATGCGGCGCGCGGCTGTCGAGCCGGTCCTGACGCCCCCAGGGAATCCTGGCCAGATGGCCGCCCCTGTCGGTATGAACCACGTCCCCGAAACTGGCGGCGCCGATCAGCAGGTCGCCAAGACCTGGATTGGCGCTGGGTCGACCGGAAGCGGCGTCGATCGTGGCGACGCCCAGTCCCAGTGTCGCCGATGCGGCGGCAAGCAGTTCGGCCACGCCTTCGGCATAGGACGGATCGCCGATACTCGCCACGAGCACGACGCGCTCCTTGCCGACGGCGATGGCATCGACGAGTGGGCGCAGCGAAGGGGGCAACGCATCCGAACGGTGCTGGGTCGGCGCGTGTGTCTCCTCGGGTGGCACGTAGCGGGAGTAATAGGCCGGGTTCGGCGCCGGCGTTTCCGTCGCGACCGGTTCGGGTGTGACATCGGGTGCATCCGCATCCGACACGAAGACCGGCTCGGAATCCTCGAGTTCGGGCCTTTCTTCCGCATAGGCCGCTTCATCCATCGCGGCTTCATCCATCGCCGGCACGGGATCCTCCGGCAACACGGCGTCGTCATCGGCGGGGGAAAGATCGTATTGATCCTGCCCTTGTGTTTCGGACGGCACTGGTTCGAGTTCGTCCCAGGGTTCGGTTTCCAGCGCCTCTTCGGCCGCCTGTTGATCGTCCGCGAACCAGGTTTCTGCCTCTGCCTCCGGCGCCTCCAGCTCTTCGGCTTCCGCTCTATCCGGCTCGGCCACCGGTTCGGCGTCAGTCCTTTCGTCCGCGTCTGCCTGCCAGTCTGCCGCTGACTCTTCTTGAAACGCTTCATCGTCGACGATGGCCCGGCCCGATACCAGTTCGCTGAACAGGACATATCCAATCTGGCCGGCCAGCACGATGACCGCGACAGCAATCAGAATCAGCACGGTCTTGGGCGATGCAGGCTCCTGAGACGCCGCCGCCGCCGTCACCACCCGGACGTCGGGCAGCGCCGAGTTGACATCGGTGCGCGCCGAGGCGTCGCGATAGCGCACCAGATAGGTTTCCAGCAGGTCGCGCTGGGCCTTGGCCTCGCGTTCGAGTTCGGCCAGCGTCACCCCATTGGTCAAGTCGTCCGAGGCACTCAGTTTCAGCCGGGTCAACTCATCGCGCAGCGAACTCTGGATTCCGGCCTCGATATTCGCTTCGGCATCGAGGGAGTCGGCGATACGCTTGCCTTCGATGGTGATCTGCTGGTTGATTTCGCTGATCTGCGCGGTCAGGGCCACGACGTTCGGATGGTTGGGTAAAAGCCGCGCCAGCAATTCCGCTTTGGTGTTTTGCAGCTCCGATTTCTTTTCGACGAGCCTCTGGATGACAGTCGAATCCTGCACCGCAGGCACGCTGTCGATCGGTTTGCCGGCCTTGATCAGCGCCTCGAGCACGCTCGCCCGTGAGTTTGCGGTCGACTGACGCTCCCGCGACTGGGTAATCTGGGTGGCGATGTCGGACAATTGCTGGTCGATCAGCGAAGAATTGCCATCCGAACCGGCATAAAGATCATGCGTGATGCGAAAGTTGGCCACCTTGGCATCGGCGTCGGCAACCTTCTGGCGCATCTTGTCAATTTCGGTTTCAAGCCACTTGCTGGCATCCGCCGTGTCCGCGATCACCAGTCCCGCCCGCCGGCTGACATGGGCGTTGGCGATGGCATTGGCCACCTTGGCAGCAAGAATGGGATTTTCCGCGCGGAACAGCACGGAAATGACGCGGGAATCGCGCTCCTGAATGACAGTCAGTCGATCCTCGACATTGGCGAGAACGACATCGGTGATGTCCCTGGTCTTCGCGGGGATACCCAGGAGCCTTGTGACCATCCCCACAAGGCCCAATGACGGCTTGTTAAGTTCGGGTTCGTCGCGCAGATCGGCGCTGTCGATGACCGAAAGCAGGGTATCGCGCGACTTGATCAGCTCCACCTGGCTGGCGATCGCCATGGTGTCACCGACCGAACCGCCAGACCCGTTCGATCCGGCGTCGGTTCCCGCACGCAGAAAGGTACTATCTCGCGACTCGACAAGAATGCTCGCCGAGGATTCGTACATTTTCGGCACGAACATGAGAACCGCATAGGTCAGCGCCATCAGCCCGACAGTTACTAGGATGATGCGCCACATGCGGTGCCAGACGGCGACAACCAGCATTCTCAGGTCGATCCGTGCCGTTTCGGGGTCAAAGCCGGCTGTCATGCACTGTCCTCAGCACTTCAAACTGGGCGGAAGTCTTACCTATCGTGGTAAGCATTCGGTTAAGGGGACCGGCACACCAATGCAATTTGCAGGGTTAAGGGGAAAATTAACCATGACGTGCGAGTGAATGAGTGCTTGACCTCATCGGGATATCTGCATGTCGGCGCGTGGTTTGTTTCGGGTAGTGATCGTTCTGGTTCTCGGCAGCCTTCTGGCCGCCTGCGCAACCAATGCGTCCCTACGGAATTCCTACGCCATCTCGGCCACGGGGCCCTATCTTCTCGACACGGGCGATGTGTTGCGCGTTACCGTGTTCGGCGAAGCAGATCTCTCCAATACCTATCAGGTTGACGATCGCGGCTGTATTTCCTTCCCGCTGACCGGACCGGTTGAAGTGCGCGGCGCGACGACCCAGATCGCGGCGAGCCGGGTGGCGGCGGCTCTTGCCAACGGCTATCTGCGCAATCCCAACGTTGCCATCGAGGTCGCCAATTACCGGCCGTTCTACATTCAGGGTGATGTGGCGGCGCCCGGCCAGTTTCCATTCGTCTACGGCATGACGGTTCGCGCGGCGATCAGCACGGCAGGCGGCTTCACCGAAACCGCCAACCGCGATCGCGTCCTGATCTACCGTCGCCAGAACAACCAGATGGTCAAGGGCCGTGTCGATCTCGATTTTCCGATCTTCCCCGGCGATACCATCGTCATCGAAGATCGCTGGTTCTAGAGCGTACTGTGTTCCGATGAAATCGGAACGCACGCTCCATCCGTTTGTTGTCGCGGTGTTTATTGCGAAAAACCGGAGCCACTTTTTCGCACACCGCTCTAGCGCCCCCCTCGCGGGCCGCTCCATCCGATTTCCGGAGCCGTACAGATGAAGATTCTCATGGTTCTCAGGGCCCCGACCGGTGGTCTGTGGCGCCATGCGGTCGATCTTTCCGAAGCGCTGGCGCTGCGGCACCACGATGTCGGGCTGGCGCTCGACGCCGGGTTCACCGATGCGCAGACACAGGCCGGACTGGACCGGCTCGCCCCCTTGCTCACGCTCGGCATCCATCGCCTGCCCATCGCCCGCCAGCCCGGTTTCGGCGATTTGTCCGCGGCCTGGCGGATCCGCAAACTGGCCAAGCGGCTTGGCGTCGACATCGTGCATGGTCACGGGGCCAAGGGCGGTATTTATGCCCGTCTCGCCGCCGTCGGCACGCGACATCGCGTTTCGGTTTACACGCCGCATGGCGGGGTTATTCATTATCTGGACCGGCCGGTTTTGGGGATGATCGTGCGGGGGCTCGAGAAAACGATGCTCGGGATCACCGACGCCATCATTTTCGAAAGCGAATTCGCCAGCAAGATCTATAGCGACCGCATCGGGGCGCCGCAAAACGCCTGGCAGGTCATTCACAACGGGCTCGGCGCCGCCGATTTCGCGTTCCTTGCGGATGCACAGACCCGATTCGACTTCGCATTCGTCGGCGAATTGCGAACGCTCAAGGGCGTGTCCGTCCTGTTGCAGGCGTTGGCGGGAGCCCGGCATCCCGACGGAACGCCGGCAAGTCTGGTCCTGGCCGGCAGCGGTCCCGACGAAGAAACCTTCCGCAAGGAGGCGACACGGCTTGGACTTGACGAACGGGTCCGTTTCGTCGGCGTCAAACCGGCCCGCGAGGTTTTCGCCACGACAGGCTGCGTGGTCATGCCGTCGCTGGCCGAGTCCCTGCCCTACGTCATTCTCGAAGCCGCAGCGACCGGACGACAGGTCATCGCCACCCGCGTCGGCGGCATCGGCGAAATTTTCGGCCCCTATGCCGGTGCTCTCGTTCCGCCCGGCGATGTCGAAGCCCTCGGGAAGGCCATGACCGATTTCCTCGCCGATCCGGAAGACGGCGCCCGACAGGGTGCGCAATTGCGGGAATACGTGATCGTGCACTTCAACGCCGCGGGCATGACCGATGCGATCGAGGAGCTTTATCGCGAGATCGCACCGAAGCACGGATAAGGCCGCCTCATTCCAACAGAACCGACCCGTTTTCGCGTCCTGCCCGCCGGATCGGAGCAGGTTCCGATGCCGAGATCGGAAAGCGTCTGGACAGCGTGCCTACTGCCGGAAACCGCACGATTCACCTTGTTTTCATCCCTCCAACGCATACTGCCGGCCAGCGTGAAAGACTGCAGGTCGCCCAGTCGGCTCAAGACCGACAGAGGTTTCCGCCTCCGGCCGGGCAGTCTGTCAGAAGGGCGAATCGAGTATGTTTCACATCGATACAAGGCAGGTCATTCTCGACCACGCCACTGGTCAGGTGCCGCAGGGCGACGGCAAGTCGCTGACCGATGCCGCCCGTCATATCGTCGCCAGGCCGTTCGAGCGTTCCATTTCGGCGCCGGTCGTCATCGGCGTGGTGCAGTTCGCCGAAGCCGTGCTTTTGATCGTAATCGGGTTGGGCATCTATTACGCCTATGTCGGCGGCGGCGTCGACGCGTTCTACATGCCGGCAACATTCGGCGCCACCATCTTCACCAATATCCTGTTCAACACGGCGCGCACCCACACCGTCAGCGCCTATCGCTCGCGCTTTTTCCAGATCGGCCGCTCCCTGGCCGCATGGTCCGTCACCTTCGTCATGCTGCTCGGGATCATTTTCTTTCTCAAGATCCAGGATCAGGTTTCGCGGGTCTGGCTGGTGAGCTGGTACGCCACCGGCGGGCTGGCCCTCGTCCTCTTCCGCTTCTCGGTCAGATCGCTGGTCCTGCACTGGACCGCAACCGGCGAAATCAAACGCCGCACCGTCATCGTCGGCGGCGGACAGGACGCTGAAACCCTGATCGCCGCTCTCGAGAACACGGCCGGTTCCGACATCGAGCTGCTCGGGCTTTTCGATGACCGGGTCGATAAGCGTTCGCCCGATTTCGTCAATGGCTTTCCCAAGCTCGGCAAGGTCGCCGACCTGCCCGATTTCGCCCGCCAGGCCCATGTCGATCTGGTCATCGTCTCGATGCCGCTTTCGGCCGAAAAGCGCGTGCTCGAAATGCTCAAACAGCTCTGGATCCTGCCGGTCGACATCCGGTTGAGCGCCCATATGAGCAAGCTGAAATTCGCCGCCAGCACCTACACTTATGTCGGCGGCCTGCCGGTTTTCGACGTTGCCGATCGTCCGATTTCGGACTGGAATCTCGTGTTCAAATGGCTGTTCGACAAGTTCGTCGCCATCCTGGCGATCGTTTTGTTGTCGCCGGTCTTCATTCTCACCGCCCTCGCCATCAAGCTCGACAGTCCGGGGCCGGTACTGTTCCGTCAGAAGCGCCAGGGCTTCAACAACGAGCTGATCGAAATCTACAAATTCCGCTCGATGTATTCGGATCAGTCCGACAGGGCCGCCTCAAAACTGGTGACCAGGAACGATCCGCGCGTCACCCGGGTGGGCCGGTTCATCCGCAAAACCTCGATCGATGAACTGCCGCAATTCTTCAACGTTCTGAAGGGCGATCTTTCCATCGTCGGCCCGCGTCCGCACGCCCTCGAAGCGAAGGCCGCCAACCAGCTCTATTACGAAGCGGTCGAAGGCTATTTCGCCCGCCACCGCGTCAAGCCGGGCATCACCGGCTGGGCCCAGATTCACGGTTGGCGCGGCGAGACCGACACGATCGACAAGATCATGCAGCGGGTCAATCACGACCTCTACTACATCGAGAACTGGTCGATCTTCCTCGATCTCTACATCGTCTTCATGACGCCTTTCTCGCTGCTGACGCGCCGCGAGAACGCCTATTAAGCGCATGCTGAGCGTCACCCCGATCCGAATTTCAGGTCTTCTTGCGCTGGCTGTTCTGGGATTAGCCGTAACCGCCGGATCGGGGCATGCGGACGATGAACCGTGTATCGGCTGCCTGAGCGTGCGAGTCGGACCTCCCATTGTCGTGCGCGGGCCTTTCCCGGACGAGCTTGATGCACCATTTACCGCGTTGAAACTTGCCGACGGGTCGTTTCGCGGCTTCAGCGCCAACGGGATTACCTACGCTATAGACGGCCCCACATTGTGGGACATGTCCGGCGCACGCCGCTCCGTTTTGCACGCCAGCGAACCCGGAGGGCCCGCCGATTGCGGGCGATGGCTCACCTCGACAGCACGATCCGGCGACAATGTGCTCGGACTTGTGCATCAGGAGAGTGATTGCGCCTACAACCAGGGGCGAACCCACAAGTCCATGGCCATTGCCACATCAGTTGATGATGGCCTGACCTGGACCACCCCCAAAACCGTCATCACGGGACGGGACACGCCGCAGCAAGGCCGCATCACCGGTGAGGGCGACTGCACGATGATCGATGGGCGCGATGACTATTTCTACGCCTATTGCCTTAGAAACTCAGATTGGCAGACGATCGTGGCCCGGGCGCCGGTGGACGACCCGGAAAACTGGCACAAGTACTTCGAGGGCACCTGGCGCGAGCCGGGCCTGGGCGGCGATGCAACGGCGATCGGCTATTTCGGGCCGGGCGCCGCCTACTTTCCGGCACAAGGTGTGGTCGCGACCGTTACACCAGACCCCTGGTTCGGCGGCTTGCGACTATCGCTTTCGACAGACAAGGTTTCATTCGTCGACCTCAAGGACCCGCTCGTCGCGATTGATGGCGTAGAATGGAAGCGGCCGGCGGACACGGGACTCTTCGCCTATGCGACCCTGTTGAATCCCGACACTGGAAGCAACGCCATCACGCAGGATTTCCTGTTGAGCTACATCTATGTCCCGCCCAACAAAGGGTTTGAGAGCCGATACCTCGTGCTGCAGGAGGTGAAGCTGTCGATGGAAAACGAGCCACAGTCCGTGCAAGCCGGACTGGCACTGACTCGCTGGTTCGATCCCGAACGGGAAACATACATCGTGTCCACCGGGCCGATGACCGACGACCGGCGCGCCTTTAGCCCCGATGCGATTGTGGCATATATGCTGACTCGTGCGCCCGAAACCTTCGCGAGCGTCAAATATGCCGAATGTTCCAGCGACCAGAACGGGCACGCGGATTCTTTTCTCGCCGAGGATGGACGTTGCGTGGCGGATGGGTGCACCCGTGAGAGAACTGCGGGTTGGCTGTTTGCCGCCGAGCAGCCAGGTTCCGTACCGGTCTATCTTTGCCAGAATGAAGCGACCCAAACCCATTTTGCCTCGAGCGCTCCGGACTGCGAAGGTCTTGGCGATGTGGAATTTCTGCTCGGATACGGTCTCGCGCCATGAGAAGGCAGGCAGACACGGTCGGTCACGCGCCTCAGTCGGGCATCACTCTCCGCGGACTGAGGTTTTTCGTGTTCTCAACGCGAAACCTGCTTTTTCTGACGGCCGTGCTGGCCATGAACTTCACGCTGATGCGGCCATCGCCTGTCGATCTACTGTACATCACGTCCTTTTTGATGAGTCTGATCTATATGGCGCTTTTCCCGGAGAAAGAGGTCACGCGGCGGTTTGTCATGCTGACTCTTCTTCTCGGGAGTTGGGCGATGTCCTACTTCATCGCATCGTCCGGTCACCTGGGCGAAGACACCGTTAACTTCGAGTTGTTGGCCAAAACCTTTGCCATCTCGATCGCCATAATCGGCGCCTTCGTTTCGATGACCTGGGGTCAGCGGCATTTCGAGACCTTCATGAAGGTCTACATCGCTTCAGCCGTCACGGCCGCTACGCTGGGCACCATAGGGTTCCTGACTCAGATGGAGCTGCTGACGTGGGACGGGCGCGCAAAGGGCTTGATAGACGACCCGAACATGTACGGCTCGTTCCTGATTCCGGCCGTGGTTTTCTGCATCTACTTCCTGGCGCGCGGCAAGAGAGGCAAGGTGCTGCTCAGTGGCGCGATGGCAATCGTCTTGCTGGGAATTCTTCTGTCCTTTTCGCGCATCGCGATCGTTGCGACGCTGTTCGTCGTCGCTGTCTATGTTTTCATCTACAACCGCCGGAATCCTCGCCGGCTGCTCCTGATAGCGGGCGGTTTTGCCTTCACACTCATCCTGCTGTCCGCTCTTGCCAGCCTTCTTTCGCCCGAATTCCTGGAGAAGCTTTTGGGCCGGATGACCTTCGCCGAATCCTACGATCTGGGCGAAGAAGGACGCTATCACCGCTATTTGCTGGTGCTGCCGATGATTCTTCAGAATCCGATTGGTCTCGGTGTGCTGCAGCTCGAAAAAATCTTCCCGGAACCGATCCACGATATCTGGCTGAGTTCCTTCGTCAATTACGGCTGGACCGGCGGTATCAGCTACCTTGCACTTGCGATCGGCAGCGTGGTCGTGACGCTCCGCAACATTCAACAGACGAAGAACGAAATCGTCATCGCTCTGTTCATTTCGCTTCTGGGCATCATCATGTGTTCGTCGTTGCACGAGGGTGAGCACTGGCGGCATGCATGGCTGTTTTACGGGCTTGTGTGGGGTTTTTCCGTGTCGAATTTCAAAAAGTCGACTGGAAGAAACGCGGATCAAGCGACGATAACTCCGGGTCGAAACCACGCCAGTCCGCCCCGCTGACGACCGAAGCCACCATCATCGATACCGACCACTGGCGCCATTTCTACCTGATCACCGGCCTGATCTGGGGCGTGACCGCGAACCACCTGCATGTGCCGAGCAAACGGCGCACATCGCTATCGAAAACGCCCGTTCTGACCTGATGCAGGCGCCGGGAGTTTTCCACGGGGCCTGCGAGTGGAATTTTCACTCTCGCGTAATATCCGGCCCCGTGTCCCCGCTCCAGGTGAGAACGAACGAGGCGCCGCGCGTCACCTTCCTGATGACGTTGGGCACCAGCGCGACAAGACAGGTGCCTTTTTCATGTCGCACGGAGGGATATTTGATCCCGCTCAGTCTTTGAAAGAGCACATCCCTGGCAAATGCCTGACCGGCGGCATAGCCGATCGTCTCATCCGGGCTGAGACAGTCGAGGGCACCGGATTCCATCAGCGAGGCCATCGGCCCCGAGATATGCGCCAGCATCTGCACGTATCTGGTGACGTTTTCGGTCTCGCCGCAATTGGCAAGCTCGCGCGACAGGTGGTAGCCAACTTCCGCAAGGCTCGTTTCCACCGACAGCGCCGCATACCATGCGCCACGGGTGTCGTCGTTGAAACGGTTTCCGCCCTGTCGCGTATAGGCGAAGGCCGCGTTCACATAGGTCCAGCCATACCCGAAGGATTCGGTCAAAAGCGCGTCGGCGGGCAGCTCTTCGAGGCCGCCGTCCTGCGCCACGATGCGTCCGCTGGTCCGCTGTTCGAGGGCATCGAGTACCGCCCGCTCGTCCTCGTCGTCGAAAAGCGGCGCGATGGCCGGCTCGTCGATATAGGCACTCGAAACAAGACGCGAGGTGTTCTCGGCATCAATAAGTTCGACAGGCGGAAACCTCACATGCCGCCCCTCAGACCATCGATGTGACGGCGCATCCTGACGATTTCCGGAATGCCGTTGGCGACCATGCGCTCGACCGGCGTTTGCCCCCTGAACCCCTTGTTCGCCCGTTTCGGCCACTCATAGGTCAAGGGACCGTTGAACAACAGACGAAGCCCCTTGAACAGGCCGATCAGCAGGCTCGCCCGCATTTTCTGGTCCTGGTTGAGTACCCCGGCAAAACTGCCATCCTTCATGCGCAACCACGTCCGCGCGCTGACGCCGGCGAGCATCGCCGCCTCGGCATTCGAAAGTCCCCAATACCCGGCGATACGCGTGAGCGCCTTTACGATCGCCGCCCGCTCTGTCGCTTGTTCGATCGGTTCGATTTCATCGGTTTTCTTCGGGATGATCATCACGGATCTCTTTATTGCCATATGGCAATATATACTATGCCATATGGCAATTCAATAGCCGTGCCGAAACCGGTGCCCGTTCCGGGACCTGCTTTTCAAAAAGGACAATGCCAGTTGACCTGTAAGCCGGGTTCTGTAGGGCCCGTCCCGAAGGATCGGACGTGGTAGCCATTCATCTAGGGCGCGCATTGCTGCGCGTCTCGTGCAACCAACCCGGACGACAGGCCTGAAAACAAGGCTGGGGCAAGCCCCGCGTCGTCCCTATTCGGTTTTGCTCCCGGTGGGGTTTGCCCTGCGGTCCCTGTTGCCAGGTCCCCGGTGCGCTCTTGCCGCACCGTTTCACCTTTTCCCCGACGAACCGGGGTAGTTTGTTTTCTGTGGCACTTTCCCTGGGGTCGCCCCCGCCGGACGTTATCCGGCACCGTGTTTTCTGGAGCCCGGACTTTCCTCCCCCGCGTCACGCGGCAGCGGCTACCCGGTCAACTGGCCGGCTTTGCATATTGCCTCGGGTCATCTCGAGCAAGTCCCTGCCGCCAACCAATGCGCATTCATGCGTCGATTTCGGCTCGCCAATCTGGCCTTGAGCCTGCGGCGTCGAAGGAGGTGCATTCTGCCGGCGCCCGGAATCTTTTGCCTCGACAGCAAAAGCCAGGCGCAAAAAGACGTTACAAAGCAGGTGTCTCAGTTTGGCACAAAATATGCTCGGTTCTGGAAAGGATCGTTAACCAATGACCCCCGCACGGGAAACCCGCCATGTCCATCATCGGTTCCGTCAATCCCTATTCCGCCTATTCGAACTACCACCAGACCACCTCGACGGCGGGCAGGCATAATAACACGTTCCCTTCGTCTCGATCGGGCAACGCGACATCGACCGGATCCGCCTCGGCCGCCACGACCGTTACCCTGTCGGCCTCGGCGCGGGCGGTGCTTGCCTCCAAGAGCTTTTCGGAAGTCACCGAGGACGCCAGAACCACCCTCACCGCGCTGCTCGAACAAGCCGACAGCGCCAGCCCCTACAGCGATGGCAAACTCGTCATCGATCTTTCGGGTTTTGACCGGCGCTCCCTTTTCGCCATCGCCAACAACGAAACCGGCATCTTTTCCAGCGATGAAATGCGCGCGGCCAGCGATGAGCTGACCGCCCGTTTCGACAGCGCCATGGCCGGGCCGCTCGCCGTCTACAAGGTCACGGGCAATATTTCGCAGCTCTATGAAGCCGCCTTGACCCATCTGGACTCGGCGTCGCCGGAAGAGCAGTCGACGATCGCCTGGACCGTCGCCCACGACGCCGTCGAGGAGGTGCTTGCCCAGCTCAATGTGTCAAGCAACCGCTGGCCGTCCGTTGCGGGCGACCCGGTGGTCGCCTATCTGGGGCGGATCGAAGCCGGCACCGCCGGCGGTCAATGCGATTTCGCCACCGTCGCCGCCAACGCCCGGACCGCACTCGACGTGCAGGCAGCGGAAACCGGCGATACGCGCCCGTCCAGGCGTGCTCACACGGATCTTTCTTCGTTTTCCGGTCGCGCACTGTCGGCCATCGCCCTCAACGAAGGCGATCAGTTCTCCAGTGCGGAGGTGATCGCCGCCAAAAAGGAACTGACCGGGCGTGCCTGCGAAGCGCTGGTCAATTGCGTCGCCAACGCCCGCAGCGCCGCCAGTCCAACGGCCCTGGCCGAAAACATCATCAGCGCCTATGGGTCGTTGTCGAGCGAAGAACGCCAGGCGATCGGCTGGAACGAGGGATTCTATCAGACCGCCCTCGCCAATTATCAGAGCGCCGCCTATTTCTCGAACCTCATGGAGGCCGGGAATACCGGCTTCACCGGCCTGACCGGATCGGGCGTTCTCGGCCTTTTCGGTGCGAGCACCAACTGATCGAGCAATGCCCTACACATCACCCACGGGTGGCTTGTCGCGCCACAGTTTCGACCGGCGCGTCATGCGCATGGTTCCGATGGTCATCAATCCGCCGGCGACCAGCATGACGATCCAGTCGATGACAATGGCAAAGACCTCGAAATAATAGGACCGATCAACACCATAGGCGATCGTGACGAAGAGGAAGGCCAGAACCACCAGTGCCGCACCCGCCTGTGCCACCCAGAACGCCAGACCGAACAGGCGCCCGAGCGGTTTCAGCCCCGCTGTCAGTCCGGACAGGGCCAACGCCAGCGTCAGATAGCCGAGATCTTCCAGAGCGATGAAGACGCCGTGGTCGTTGTACTGGGTCAAAACGGCGATGCCATCGTGCTCGCCGGCCAGAAGGCTCGGCTGGACGACCTCGATCTGGATGAAATAGCAGATCGCCAGCACCGTCGCCGCCATCAGCCCGAAACCGTTGCCGATGCGGGCAATGGCCCGCCGGGGGACCGGCGTCAACGACACCGTCGCGGCGCCGAGCACCACAAGCGCGAAACTCGCCGCGAGCATGGCGTACATCCAAAGATAATCTTGCGGATAAAAAGCGGCGATGTCGGCATAGGGGTAGAACACGCATTCTCCGGGACAGAATGGTCCCGACCGGACCGGGGCAACAACGATCGTGGCCGCGACAGGCGACAACGCCAGAACCAGGGACGACCAAAAAACGGCCAAACGGGCCGTTCCGCTTTCCTGAATACCCTGCATGCGTTTCCCTCCAGATGATGCACAAAGACTAGACCGCACCGGATGACGGGCTCTTGACGCATCTCAACACGTCTACGCGAAACGCCTCGTCCCCTCCGGCTGCAAGCCTTGTGAACGTCCGGTTCTGTTACGGTTTTTTCATGTCGATTGCCGGGAATTAACTTCATATCGCCCCTGTGCCGGTGCAAAAATCAAAACTATCGGCAGGGGCGAGCAACCCGATACCATCCGTTTCACTTGCTGGACCTTAAGTGATGACGACCGCAACACTTACCGACCGACCCGGCAAGCAGGGCATGCCCGCACTCGGCCTTGTCGGTCTTTATGTCCTTTTGACCTTCGGTCCAGCTTTCGCCGCCTCGCTGATCGGCAACGCGCACGCGCCGTCCTATTTCCCGCTGCTCGGCCGCGTCTCCGGCATCGCCGCGCTGGCCATGTTCCTGATGCAGTTTGTCACCTCGGGCCGCTACGAGACCATTTCCGGACGCATCGGGCTCGATCGCTCGATGAGCTTTCACCGCGTCGCCGCCTATGGGGCCGTGCTGATGCTGGCGGTCCACATCACGGCCATGGTCCTGCGTGGTCGCAGGGCCTGGACGCCCGACCTCTTGTGGGATCGGTTCGCCGGCTATCTGGTCGAACCCGCGCTGCTGACCGGCACGATCGGCATGGGTCTCGCCCTTGTTCTCGTGCCCGTCGCCGTTTTCATGCGGCGCGGCCCCCTCGCCTATCCGGTCTGGCGCGTGTTGCACGGTATTCTGGCCCTCGGCGTCGGGGCGTTCGCTCTGCACCATTCCATCACCAACGCCCGCTTTTTCGCCGATCCCTATGGCAGCACCGCCGTTTATCTTATCGCCGCCATTGCCATCGGCTCGCTCGCCTCGGTCTATCTCATCCGCCCGCTCTGGGCCTTTCGTCAGGGCTTTACCGTCAAATCGGCGCGCGATTTGACCCCGAACATCACCGAACTGGTGCTGGAAGCGCCGAAAACCAGCCATTTCCGTTTCAAGGCCGGCCAGTTCGCCTGGCTGACCCTCAGCGGCCGCCACACCATCACCGACAACCCGTTCTCCATGGCCTCTTCCCCCTCGAAACTGCCCGAGATGACGTTTCTCATCCGCAAGGCCGGCGACATGACGCGTTCGGTCGTCGATCTTAAACCCGACACGCGGATCGGCGTCGACGGGCCGCATGGCAGCTTCACCCTCAACGAAGCCGGCCCGGGACCTCTGCTCTTTATCGCCGGCGGCATCGGCATCGCGCCAATCCTGTCGATCCTCAGGGAACTTGTCGCCACGAACGACACCCGCCCGATCCGCGTTCTCGTTACGGCCAAAACGCCTTCCGACCATATCGCCCGCGCCGAGATCGAGGCCATGAAGGCCGGTCGCGACATGCAAACGCTTTATCTGGTGAAGGACGACCTTTGCTCCGGCTTCGAAAAAGGCCGGTGCGAAAAAGACTGCGTCGGGCGGATGCTTGCCGGTCTTGACGTATCGACAGTGACCGCCTTCGTCTGCGGTTCGCCGCGCATTATGGATACCGCCGTCAGCCATCTTCTCGCGCTCGGTTTCAAACAGAACCAGGTGGTGATGGAGCGCTTCGATTATGACGGCGCGAGTGACCCGATCAGCGCGAGCCTGCGCCGCCGCTTCATCGCCCTGCTCGCCGCGATCTTCGCCGGCACGGCCCTTCTGGCATGGTGGGTCTTCGACTGATCCGCGCCGACGCCGGCGGTCGCAAGGCTAGATCATTGTTTTGTCGCATTTTCGAACCGCAAAGCCGGGTCCCACTTTTGCTGAAAACACTCTAGAAGGCCCTTTTTCCCCGCACCGCGCGCCAGGCGTACCAGGCCGAAAGACCCAGGAGCACAATGCCCGCCCCCCGATAGGCGTCGAGAATGCCGACGCTTTCCGCCAGCGCGCCGAAAACCAGCGCCACGCCCAACGCCGTCGCGTTCTGCAAGAAATAGAGCGCCGAGGTCACCGTCGCCCGGGCCTGACCGGCAATGACGGTCTGGAACCGTGCCTCGGCGAGCACGGTGGCGGGCACGGCGACCAGATAGGCGGCGACCAGCACGATGACCGACCAGGCGCTGGCATGGACCGTCGCCAGGATCATCAATGCGCCTCCGATGCCGATCGTGGCCCAGGACAGGAAGCTGAACCGCGTCAGGCGGTGCGCGAACATGCTCACGATCCCGTTGAGCGCCAGCGCGGCGACGCCGGCAATGCCGAACATCCAGATCGGAAGGTCGACGGCGACGAAATAGAGCTGATCGAACTCCTCAAGCTCCGCGAACAGCACGAGGCCAATAGCGATATAGCCAATGAGGAAACGCGCCTGCGGCGCCTTGCGCAGATCCCTGAGCGCCAGAACGAAGGTCTCGAGAAAGCCCGGCGCGCGTTCTGCCGCCCGTTCCGGGTTTCGTCTCACGTCGACGAGCCAGAAAGCCGCAATCGCAGCGATGAGCATCGGCGGCAGCGACAGCCAGAATGTCGCCTCCATGTTCCACTCGGCAACTAAACCGCCGAGCAGCAACCCCGCCCCGACACCTATCGACGTTGCCGCCCGCGCCTGACCGAAGAACCTGTCATACGCGTCCTTTCGCCCCGCCGCCTCTGCCCGCTCGAAAAGCAGCGCCTCGCCGGTGCCCGAGACGAGCGCGCCGGCAAAGCTCCAGAACACGAAACCGAGCGCATAGAGCCAGAAGCTGCCGCCTGCCAGAACCCACACCACGAAGGTGAGCATCTTGATGAGTGGGGCAGCGATCAGCAGCAGCCGCCGGTCGAGCCAGTCCGACAACGCGCCGGTGAGCAGTTCGAACGCCAGCGCGCTCGCCGACCAGATCGCCAGCAGCGCGCCGATCTCGGCATAACCCAGGCCCATAAAGGAGAAGAAAGCCGCATAGATGGCGTAGGCCAGTACGAAATCGAACAGGAATATGTAGGCGAGATAGGCAGTGACAAACCGCCCGAACCCGCGTCCACCGCCCTCGATCGTCATTCTCCTGGTGTCCCTTTGCTGCGTGTCGCCCGGTCGCGGCACGCGGTTGAAAACACTCTAGAGCTCTCTTTGCCGCTTGATCGTGGCATAGGCGGCATTGATCGCCGCCATGCGCGCGGTCACGATCGGGATCATTTCGGGCGGCACACCCTTGGCCGTCAGCCGGTCCGGGTGATGATCGAGAGCCAGTTGCCGATAAACGCGCTTGACTTCGTCATCCGGGGCATCCTGGGTCAGGCCGAGCGCCAGATAGGGATCGTAATCGTCGCCGTCGACCAGATGCTGGGCGACGATCTGCTCGAACCGGGCATCGTCGAACCCGAAAATATCGCTGACCGTCTTGAGATAGTCGAGCTCAGCCTCGTGGATCAATCCGTCCGCCGCCGCGATCTGGAACAGTGCGTCGAGCACGTGTTCGAGCATTTCGGGCGTATCGGAAAACCAGCGGCGGATCTTGCGCGCGTAGGAATCGTAGCCGGCAACGTCCTGTTGCGCCAGATCGAACAGGCGTTCGATCTGTTCCTCCTGACCCTCGGGAATATCGACGAAGTTGCGGAAAGCCCTGATCTCGGTGGAGGTCACCACGCCATCGGCCACCGCCATCTTGGCGCTCAGCGCGATGAGCGCGATGGTAAAGGCCGCCTCGCGACCGCCGGGCAACCAGTTGTCAGGATCCAGAGCACTGGCCAGCGAACCTGCCAGTCCGGTGCGTTTGGAAAACGAGCCGAGCACCTCGCCGATGGATTGCCAGATGGTCATTTCCGCCTCTTAAGGGGACTCGCCCTTTCCGCTCGGGCGTGTCGGCGCCACAATGTCGAGAACTGCCGCAAAAGGCAAATCCCGGTTGGTGAAGATCGAACCGGAAAAGTGGCATTCTCTTTCCCGAAAAAGTTCCCATTTCTCAGCGCCACAAATCCCGTCCCGGTCGCATGGGAGGTTCGGACACCCAGTTCTCGAAGAAGATGGCATTATCGGGCGTGATATCGCCCGGGGCCGGTTCATCCGGCGCGACCGTCGCGACCGCGACCGGCTGGCGCGGCCTCTGGCTTGCCGGCGCCGGATAAGGAATTCTTTCCGTTTCCGGTTCCGGCGCGCTCGTCGCTCTTGCAACCGCCGTCGCGGCAGCGGACGCGCCGGGTTCGGTAAGGATGGTGTCGCGTACGCGCGCCGCAATGCCGGCGGCATCGAGCGGTTCCGAGGCCCCCGGCGCGAGTGGCGTCGTTTCGATCGGCACATAGGCGGCCGGCGCCGTGTCGATCTTTATGGTTTCGATCGGAGCGGTGGCGATCTCGGTCACATCCGGCAGCGTGTCGGAGGACGCCAGCGAGGTGAACGTTTCGTTCGTTGCCGGCGCGATTTCGGTGACGCTGGTCGTTTCTACCGGTTCGGGCGGCATTGCCGAGGCGGCATCGGGCATCATCGAGGCGGTATCGGACGTAGTAGAAGCGACCGGCGGCGCTGGCGGACCCGCCAATCGGTCGGGTTCGGCCATGCCGGTCGATTGCCATTCCGACATGACCGATAGGCTCCCGGAGGGGACATCGACCACGCCAGCCGTCGGCGCGGCCGGTTGCCGGGTCAGCATTTCGGATCCGGGAATTCCGACGATCAAAATGAGTGCGCCCCATGCGAGCGCACCCGAAAGCCGCCTGTCCATCGGCTCAACTCCACTCAGTGCGCCCCCGCGCTTTCGCCTTTTCGGGCGCGAACATGGCGGCAATGTGGACAAAACCCGCCCTGAACGGGTCCCGGCGGGATGCAATCAGGTGCCGAGCCGGGTCAGCCGTTCGGCCAGGGGCAGGATCAGGCCCGCCCGATTGAGCGTGAAGACGTGAAACTCGCTGATGCCGTTTGCAAACAGGTCGCAGACCTGTTCTTCCAAAAGCTCGGTGGCGAGCGTGTCATGGGCCGCGCTGCCCGGCTCCAGCCCTTCGAAGCGTTCCGCCATCCGCTCGGGAATGCCGGCACCGCACCGCGCCGCAAAGCCCGAAACCTGCTTGAAACTGTGAATCGGCTGAATGCCCGGAATGATCGGCGCGGTGATGCCCGCCGCCATTGCCCGATCGCGCAGACGATAGAAATCGTCGTTGGAAAAGAACATCTGGGTGATCGCCCTTTTGGCGCCCGCATCGAATTTTCTCTTGAGATTGTCAATTTCGCCGGCCCAGTCCGGGCTTTGCGGATGCTTTTCGGGATAGGCCGCCACCGAGACGTCGAAATCGCCCAGCCGCATGATGCCGGCAACCAGATCGGCGGCGCTTTTGTAGCCATCCGGATGCGGCACGAAGGGCGCGCCGATCCCTTCCGGCGGATCGCCCCTCAAAGCCACAATGCGGGTGATCCCCGCTTGCCTGTAGCCGCGCACCACCTGATCGACCTCGTCGCGCGAAGCCCCGACGCAGGTCAGATGCGCCGCCGTGGTGATGCCGGTCTCATTGGTGATCTTGGAAACGAGCCTCAGCGTGCGTTCGCGCGTCGAACCGCCCGCACCATAGGTGACCGAAACGAAAAGCGGCTTGAGCGGCGCCAGCCGGTGCAGCGTTCCCCAGAACCTGTCTTCGGCATCGTCGGTCTTGGGCGGAAAGAACTCGAAACTGAAAGCGACGGGTGCGTCTTTGCGCGGGGCGGCGGTTTCTTCGCTGATTTCGGACATGATCACTCCACCCTCAATTTCTGTTTTGGAGGTTGGGCCAGCAGATAAAGACACACGGTCAGCCCTTCCGATACGTCCAGCTTGGTGAATTCCCGCGTCTCGATCACATGAAGCCCGGCATGTTCGGCCCAGGCCGTCATTTGCGCCGACGACAGGCCGAGCCGGCGATGGGCCTGATCGGTTCTCAAGGTTTCGTGGGCATGCGGCGCGAAATCGACAACCAGCACCCAGCCGCCCGGCTTCAGCGCCTTCGCCGCGTTGTCGAGAACCGTGCCCGGTTCTTCGAGAAAATGCAAAACCTGATGAATGACGATGAGATCGGCGCGACTGCCGACGATCGGGTCGGTGATGTCGGCCTGACGCACCTGTGCATGCCCGACTTCGGCGGCGCTCAATTTGGCGCGGGCCACCGCGATCATCTCGCGACTGGAATCGATGCCCAGCCCCTGGCGGTAGAGCGGCGCCAGCAGTTCCAGCATACGCCCGGTACCGGTGCCGAGATCGATCACTCGTTCGAGCGGACGGCGACGCGCGATTTCGAGGATCGCCGCCTCGATTTCGCTTTCCGGCACGTGCAGGCTTCTGACCGCGTCCCAGTCGCCGGCAATCGTGGCGAAATAGGCGGCGGCCCGGGCCGCGTGCGCCTTGCGGATCGCCATGAGCTTGTTGCGATCGTTGGCAATGACCGGATCGTCATTATCGAGCCGGGCAAGCATGGCGCGGGCCAGCGCCTCGCTCGAGTCCTTGTCGCTCAAACGATAATAGGCCCACGCGCCTTCCGCATGGCGTTCGGCCAGCCCTGAATCGGCCAGAAGCTTCAGATGGCGCGACACGCGCGGCTGACTCTGGCCGAGGATATCGGTAATGTCCTTGACCGACAGTTCGCCCTCGGCGAGAAGGGCCAGCATCCTCAAACGCGTCGGCTCGCTCGCCGCCTTGAGCGTCGCGATCAGTTCTTCCAGTCGAGACACAGAAGATCCCCATTAGACATAAACATATCTTTATATCTTTTTTGTGGATGAGGTCCAGTGGATTCGACGACTTGCCCGGCCCGTTTGACATGAAAAAGGCCGACATCGAGCCGGCCTCTCCTGTTTCTTTTCTGGATGATGCCGGTCAGGCGACGGCACTGTTGCCGTTCGTCCGCTTGCGGAAGGCATGGGCGCGCCACAACCGGAAGATGCCGCGAGCCTCGTCCGAACTCAGCGCTTCGAAGCGTTGCAGCACCTGGTCGACATCCGCCTTGGTCGGCGCATCGCGCCATGGCAGGGCGGCAAAAACCGGGCTGACCAGTTCGGGGTCCATGCCCATGGCCCTCAATGAAATCGTCACCGCCACGTAATCCTGGGTCGACAGCCACTTGAGCAGCACCTCGGAGGGGACGTTGAGCATCATGGTGAGGCTCGAAGCGACATGATGGCCATAGCCGAACCGGGCAAACCGAGCCAGGGTTCGCATGTCGATCTGTTCGCGATCCGCCAGCGCCTTGACCTGGTTCCAGGCCAGCCGCCATTCCTGAGCGGAAAAGCCGGCACGGGTCTTCAAGCGATTATAGGCAATGGCCTTGGCGCTCGACATGGCGTCGACCTTGGTCGGGCGAGCCGTAAGGGCGAGCTTTTCGAGTACGCGCTGGCCGGCGGTGCCGATGGCCGTGCCGACCTCGCGCCAGTCGATGTCGTTGCGCCCACGCAAATTCTTGGCCAGCTCGGTGTCGGTTTCCGCCTTTTCGACGATCTTGCCGAGGGCATAGGTGCCGAGCTCGGCCGTCTCGTTGCGAACGAGCGTCTCCACGGCGTCCTTGCCGCCATGTTCGGCAATGGCATCGCCCACCCGTTCGCCTACCGCGGCACGGCCGGCAATGGCGATACGATGCGCTTCGCTCGTCGAGGAGACGATATCGATGAGATCGTCGTCGCTCAGAACCTTGGAAAACTCGAGAAGCGGCTTGGCAACGGCAATGTCGTCATGCGCGAGCTTGACCACCACGCCCCCTGGCGCACGATCGAGCGGCGACAGGATCTTGGCGACATGTGCCCGGGCTTCGGTTTCCACCAGATCGGCAAGCTGACACAGAACGGCGTCGTACTGTGCGACCTGCTGGTCGTCGCAGCGGTCCGACGTAATGGAAAACAGCGCAGCCATGTTGCGGAACAACTGTTCTGTTTCCATGGGGCTCGCTTCGCCTTGCAACACACGGAAGGACGCGAATGCGTTAGGCAAGGAAGCGGTTTCGGACATGAGGGTTCTCCCCGAAGGCTTTTTGAGTGCGTGCCAGACTGACAGAGTGCACTGCACCTGCGGTAAAGCCCTCGAAGAGGGTTTTATTAAAATGCAATCTATTCCGCCTGTTCCATGTCGAGCCGGTTCGTGGCGGGCTTGCGGCGCATGAACCGATCCGCGCTGAACACGACGAGCGACACCCAGATCAAAGCGAAACTGATGAGTTCGGTCGAATTGAGCGGCTCGCCGAAAACGAAGATGGCCAGAAGGAAATGGCCCGACGGCGAGATGTACTGGAACATGCCGAGCGTGGCCAGCTTGAGCCGCTTGGAGGCGAAAGCGAAGAAAATAAGCGCCAGCGAGGTCGCCGGTCCGGTGAAAATCAGCCAGCCCATGAGCCATGGATCGGCCAGCACCCCCGGCCCTTCGGTCACGACCGAATAGAAAAGATAGCCGAGCGCGAAGGGCAAGAGCACCATGGTCTCGACGAAAAGGCCCGGCAAAGACCCCACCGACACCGTCTTGCGGAAATAGCCGTAGAACCCGAAGGACAGGGCAAGGCCGAGGCTGACCAGAGGCAGGCCGGACAGGGCCGTGGCCATGATGCCGACGGCGATGAGCGCGATGACCAGCGCCGCCAGGTGCCCCCGCGTCAGCTTTTCGTTGAGCAGCACCATGCCGATGGCCACCGAGACGAGCGGATTGATGAAATAGCCGAAGCTGACCTCGAGCACTTTTTCGTTGTGGATGCCCCAGACGAAAACGAGCCAGTTGATCGACAAAAGGATCGCCGAAATGAACATGCCGCGCATGGTGGCCGGCACCCTGAGCGCCGCCCTCACCTCTCCGAGCCGCCCGCGCTGCCACAGGACGATGCCGACGAAGGCGAAGGACCAGATGATGCGGTGAACGATGACCATCAACGGCGCCACGGCGTCGATCTGCCGGAACATCAGCGGGAACAGGGCCCAGGCGCCATAGGCCCCGACCGCCGCCAGCACGCCGCTCCGCCGCTCCTCGGCGGACATCTCAGCCGTAGGATCGGCCATCACCTGTCTCCACATCTGTCGGGTGTGGGACCGCGTTTCACCCATCACGAGATGAAATACAGGGCCCCCGGTTTGGGCAAGTCGCATCCTACCGGGAAAAAAGCACATCGCCGGAGCCCCCAATTTGCCAGCAAAAGGAGGCGTTGCCAATCAGGGTTTGCGATGGCCCGATTTCGCTGCGCCTTTGTCGCGCAGGTTCGGGAACCGTTTCCATCGGTGCGCTGCCACGACACCAATTGCCCGGCCGGCCGTCTACGCCTTGCGAGTCATCAACGGATCAGCCGGCCTGAAAGGCGCCTCTGCCGGACAGCGCCGAAGACCGATGGGCGCCGGGTGCAACAGGCGATATCGGCGGCGCCGGACAAGCCCGCCGCCACCTTGGCAAGAGAGTGGGACCGATCGATGAACTTCGCGGCGGCCGGGGTTGGCGAAGGCGATGGTGAGAGGCCTGCCAAATACCTCTTCGTCATTCCCGCGAAAGCGGGAATCCAGTCCCACGCGAGTCTTCGCGTGAAAGAGTCTTTTTGCGTCGCAGACGTGACGCTGCTGGATCCCCGATCAGGTCGGGGATGACGGGGAGAATTGGTCTGGCGTTGTTTTTCTGAAACTAGCCGCCGGCTCGGCTTCTATCTTCTCAACCGTATAGCGCTCGCCGGGTACCTTCAGCCGCTTCTTCGCCAGAAAATAATCTTCGAGGTCATCGAGCTTCTCGATGATCGCCTGTCGTGCGTAGAAGCTCTTGGTCCGGCCGGTCTTCTTGGCCATCGCGTCGAGGCGGTCTTCAAGGTCTTTGGGCAGGCGAAGGGCGAGCATGGCGGGGCTCCGGGAGAGGGAATGCTATACACGTATAGCGCGCCATTCTCGTACGTGTGAAAAAGCTATCATTATTTCTCAAGATGCCGCATCTCATCTGCGCCCCCAGTTGCCACATATTCGTAAATGCAAACACAAGCATAGGGAACATGCCATAACTTCACGTTCAATATAGTTGCATCTATTCTGCTACTGCATAAATATTTTATTTTTTAACCCTGATGTCTTTCTCAAAAAGAATATGCTTTAATTCTTCTTCGTCTAAATCTTGTTTCAACAACTTATTCACTAGAGCATCCGACAATTTATGATATTTGTTTTCCCCCTCATCGTAGCTATATGCGCCGATATATATTCGACCATCATCAAATCCAACGCCATCTCTTAAATATGACACGCCCACTGCACCATGCTTTTTTGAAATATTCAGCACTTCCTGCAGTATTGGAATAGAACAATTTGGCCCAAAAGCCACGACAAAATTTTTCGGCACCCTCGGATCAACTGAAGTTGAGCCAAACTTACTATATATGTCTAGCCCTATATCCTCTATTTCTTTCCTAATTTCCTCGTATTGCGGCAGAAGATCGTTTATTTCAATTCTTGTCTCTAGAGTAGGAATATCATCTTCAACCACAATATAATCATCTTTATTGCCTGCCAACACAGGCAAATTACCCGTCGCCACGGATGTTTTTCCTAAATAAATCTTTTCAAACCGTCCGGTTTGGCTAGATTTTCTCTTTAAATATTCAGAATAGAAGGTATCCTCTTGCATTTCTGGCCTAAATCTTGTTTGCAAAAGAAATAGACAGGCAAGAAATACGGGAACGTTTGCTATCGCTGCAACAACAAGAACTCCAGCAGCCCAATCTGGATTTTCAATAATTCTAGCGGCACCAAGAAAGGAGGCATCAATAACAATCAGACCTATTAGCCACGCTGAAAGTAGCTGAATTGGCTTAGTCACAGTGGCTGGCTGATAAGGACTCTTTTCCATGGATACCTCCTGCCCCACAATAATAGCAGCTCCAGGTTACCGCGTCAGCGGCTTGTACTTGAGCCGGTGGTGCTCCACGGAGTCCGCGCCGAGGCGCTTGATCTTGTCCTTTTCGTAGTCCTCGAAATTGCCCTCGAACCATTCGACGTGGCTATCGCCCTCGAAGGCGAGCATGTGGGTGGCGAGGCGGTCGAGGAACATGCGGTCGTGGGAGATGATCACGGCACAGCCGGCGAATTCTTCCAGCGCTTCTTCGAGCGCGGCCAGGGTTTCGGTGTCGAGGTCGTTGGTCGGTTCGTCGAGCAAGAGAACGTTGGCGCCTGACTTCAGCATCTTGGCCAGGTGAACGCGGTTGCGCTGGCCGCCTGACAGGGAGCCGACCTTCTGCTGCTGGTCGCCGCCCTTGAAGTTGAAGGCGGAGGTGTAGGCGCGCGAATTCATCTCGCGCTTGCCGAGATAGAAGACCTCGAGCCCGCCCGAGATTTCTTCCCATACGGTCTTGTTGGGATCGAGATCGTCGCGGGACTGATCGACATAGCCCAAATGCACACTGTCGGCGATTTCGATGGTGCCGCTGTCCGGGGTTTCCTGGCCGGTCAGCATGCGGAACAGGGTCGTCTTGCCGGCGCCGTTCGGCCCGATGATGCCGACAATGCCGCCCGGGGGCAGCTTGAAGCTTAAGCTGTCGATGAGCAGGCGATCGCCGAAGCCCTTGGAAACACCGTCGACGGTGATGACGTTCTGGCCCAGCCGTTCGCCCGGCGGGATGATGATCTGGGCCGTCGCGGATTTGGTACGATCCTCGTTGAGCTTGACCAGCTCGTCATAGGCCCTGATACGCGCTTTTGACTTAGACTGGCGCGCCTGCGGGGACTGGCCGAGCCATTCCTTTTCGCGTTCGAGAACCTTCAGGCGGGCCTCGTCCTCGCGCTGTTCCTGGGCGAAACGCTTGGACTTCTGGTCGAGATAGGCGGTGTAATTGCCCTCGTAGGGGATGCCCCTGCCCCGGTCGAGTTCGAGAATCCAGCCGGTGACGTTGTCGAGGAAATAGCGGTCGTGGGTGATGATCAGCACCGCGCCGGGGTATTCGCGCAAATGCTTTTCGAGCCAGGCCGTGGTTTCGGCGTCGAGATGGTTGGTCGGTTCGTCCAAAAGCAGCAGGTCCGGCTCGTCGAGCAACAGTCGGCACAGCGCGACGCGGCGGCGTTCGCCGCCCGAGAGCTTGTCGACGGCGGCATCCGAAGGCGGGCAGCCGAGGGCGTCCATGGCCATTTCGACCTTGCTATCGAGATCCCACAGATCGGCCACATCGATCTGGTCCTGGAGCTTGGCCGCCTCTTCCGCCGTCTCGTCGGAATAGTCCATCATCAGTTCGTTGTAGCGGTCGAGAATGGCCTGCTTGGCGGCGACGCCGAGCATGACGTTGCCCTTGACGTCAAGCGCCGGATCGAGCACCGGTTCCTGCGGCAGGTAGCCGACCTTGGCGCCTTCGGCGGCCCAGGCCTCGCCCATGAACTCTTTCTCGGCCCCGGCCATGATCTTCAAAAGAGTCGATTTGCCGGCGCCGTTCGGGCCCAGAACGCCGATCTTGGCGTCCGGGTAGAACGAGAGATTGATGTTGTCGAGAACCTTCTTGCCGCCCGAGTAGGCCTTGGACAGCCCGTGCATGTGATAGATGAATTGACGCGCCATGGCGTGACCGACCTCAAAACTCAGGGAAAAGACTTCGGGCGCCTATTTAGGCGAAGCCAGGACATCGCGCAACGGCACGAAACCGTTACGCGAGGTACCCTCGAATTTTCCAACCGGGCAGAGGGGACAAAAGCACGCCCCAAGGCGCCGCGTCGTCAAAACGCACAAGGCGCAGTGCGGAACCGCGTCTTTGTCTGTCAGGCTCCCATGACGATGCCATTCGGCATCATCTCGGGCGGCGGCGGCGCGTTATGCTCCTTGCGGTAGGCCTTGCGCTTGCACTTTTCCTGCTGATCACCCTTGCAGTACTGTAAAATGAAACCCTGGCAAGCCGCTTGGCGGGAATCCTGATACTTGCCGAAGAAACTGCAGGTACTGAGAAATGCACACGGAGTCATTATTTCCTCCACTGGAACGCTATGCCCGAAATGTTACGTCGCCGTACTTAATATTGCTCTAAGCTGAATTCGACTATTTAATCAAATGGAGCGGATACGCGCGCCAAGAACATCTGTCCTGGTAAAAAACGCAAGTCTAGTTTGCGCCCGATGCTTCAAACGTGAAGCCCTGGCAAGGCGATCGGAACCGCTCCTGCCAGGGCATAGGCTGCGATCGAACCGCGTCTTTTCGACCGCGCCGATAAAAATAAGAGAACCGCGCTCCGGATAGACCGAACTCAGACCGCACCGAGACTGGCCCTTATTTCGTCTTCCTTTTCGGTCTGTTGTACGACCACGCCGAACCAGCCCAACCCGTCATACTCCTCGTAACCGAGGGTCTTGGCAAAGGCGACGATGTTCCCCTTGCGGTCATAATAGGAACCGCGTGCCAGTCCCTGATGTTCCAGATTGTAGGTCTTGAACATCATTTCCGCAGAGGTCGACGCAATAACCCGCGTGTTGCCGTCGAGCAGCATCACCATGGTCTTGTCCTTGACGGAGTCCGGCAACGCGGCCTCGGTCTCGACGATGGTCGCGCCCTGTTTTTCCCAATCGAAATAGACGCCAAGAGTGCCGATCAGGGCGCCGTCCGTCTTGCCGTCCTGCCGAACACCGGTGGCATAGACCAAAACCTGGCGTCCGCCATGATGACTGGAACTGACCACGTCATCGACGACATAGTCATCGCCCGACTTGGTCGAACGCGCCATCCGGTACCATTTCTGGCCCGACATGTCGGCGCCGGAAAGACTACGCATGTATTTGGGATTGGCGCTGGCCACGACCCGTCCTCTTGTGTCGGTCAGCACCAGATCGAGATAGACGGTATAATAACGGGAGATGATGCCAAGCCGTTCGGCGGCAAAACTGACCGATTGCTGATCGGGGTCGGTCAGGGCCTGCCACAACGCGGTGTCGGTCGCCCACCAGCGAACATCGGCCGTGCGTTCGTAGAGGTTGCGCACGATCAACTGCACCAGTGTCTGCGCCAGATCGGTCAGACGGGCACCTTCCATCTCCGATACCAGCGCTTCCGACAGCGTCCGGCTGACATCGACACGCGTCAGCACGGTCTGCTCGAAACGCGTCGCGATTTCGGCCGACTGCTCGGCCAATCGCTGCACCTCCTCGGCCACGACCGCAAAACCCTTGCCGGTTTCGCCGGCACGCGCGGCTTCGATAATGGCGTTGATTGCGAGAAGTTTGGTCTGTTTGACAATTGTCTGATTACTGGTGCTATAGCCGGACAGATCCTTGCTGATCTCGTCAACCACCAGCCGCATTGCTCTCGGCGACGCCTGGATTACCACCTCATCCAAAGCGGGAGAAGTCATTCGGTTACCTCGCATCCTCAAGGGTAACGATGGCCGACGGTCCATCGTTCCTCATTTCCAAGGTTAGCCCGGCGCGGGTTTGGGCATGGTTAACGATTCGTCTAAAACGACTTGACGCGGATGAAGGATCTGCGACCTTTTGTCCAGATGCGGGACAGGACAAGAAAAAGCGGTTCGCAACCAAAGCTTCCAAACCGCCTTTTACTGACTGATTTTCGTTTTTTACTGGACGCAACATCGCGTCTTCCGGGCCTTCAGAATTCGCTCCAGTCCTGTTTTACAGCGGCGTTTCCCTCTGACAGATAGGCTTTCGCAACCGACGGATTCGGCGCCGCGCCTCGGCTCGCGGCCGGCGATGTAGGAGTTTTGGCCGATGCGTTTGCGGCCGGCGGGAGCTTGGCGTCGTCGACCGTAAAAATCTCGACGATGCGATCGAGTTCGCCAGCCTGGCCTTCGGTCTGTTCGATCGCCGCGTTGGTTTGTTCGACAAGCGCGGCATTGTGCTGGGTCATCTCGTCCATCTGCCTCACGGCGATGTTGACCTCTTCAAGGGCCGATGCCTGTTCCTTGCTCTCCCGTGTGATCTCGTGCATCAGTTCGGAGAACTCCTTGACGGTGTCGAGCAGGGACGTCAGCCTTTCGGCCGCGTCTGCCACGAGCTGGGACCCGCTGGCGACTTCGTCCGAACTTTGTTCGATCAGCACTTTCACTTCGGAAGACGCCTGTGCCGTCGACTGCGCCAGGCGCCTCACTTCCACGGCCACGACCGCAAACCCCTTGCCGGCCTCACCGGCCCGCGCCGCTTCGACAGAGGCGTTGAGGGCCAGAAGATTGGTCTGGAAAGCGACGTCGTCGATGATGCCGATGATGTTGGAAATCTTGGCGGACGACATCGTGATCCGCTCCATGGCCTCGTTGGCCTGACGCATGACTTCGCCACCATCCGCGGCCAGACGCGACGCCATGTCCGTCTTCTCGTTGGCCGTTTCGGCCTTCTTGGCATTTCCGGCCACGGTCTGCGCCAATTGTTCCACGGCGGCCGATGTCTCTTCGATCGCCGCCGCCTGCTTGGTGGTACGCTCGGACAGGTCGTTGGTGCCGGACAGGATTTCGGAGGTCGCCGTCTTCACCCCGTGCGAGGTCTGACGCAACTGGGTGACCACATCCGAAAAGCGCACCAGCGTCTGATTGAAGGCGAGGCGGATCTCGTCGAGATCGCCGGAAAAGCGGTTTTCGATCCTGGCGGTCAAATCGCCTTCCGACAGTCGCAGCAAGGCCTGTTTGAGTTCGGCGACAATCCGGACCTGTTCCGCGGCGGATTGCGCCATCCGTTCGGCCTCGGCCGCACGCCCCTCTTCGATACGACGACGTTCTTCGTCCTGCTCCGCCTGTTCGGCCAATCTGGCATCGGCCACCTGTTTCTGCCTCTCGATCGTCCGGTCCCGCAAAAGAGCGACGGCGCGGGAAATCGCGGAAATCTCGTCCTTGCCGTCGGTTCCGGAAATCCTGTCTTCGCCATTACCCTCCGCGAGACGTTTGATATTGCCTTCGAGCCGCGCCAGCGCCCGTGCAATCGAGCTGGAGACAAACCAGGCGAACAGGGCGACTGTCACGGTCAGAACCGTGGATACGACCAACAGCAGATGCAGGCGGTTGCGGAACCCCTCGACACGGATACCCAGCAGGCGCTGCATTTCCGTCGACGCTGCCTGGGCAACCGCAAGCGAGGCGTTCTGGTACCGCAGTTCGGCGGCTTTCAGATCGTCGGTGATCAACGATCTCAGCCCGCGCGATTTGACGAAATCCGTCATCGCCGTCTGGGCACTGTCGGCAAGCGCCGTCATGGCGTCGGAATAGTCCGACACCGGCTGGCTCATATTCCGGCTGACGCCACCGTCGGGGTTACCGGCGATCGCCGAGGCAAGCGAGGTTGATACGCCCGAAATCATGGACGTCATTCCTTCCAGCGAGGCGGCGAGGTTGATGCGGTTTTCGAGGCGTGTGTCGGTGGTGGCGTTGGTCGCCTCGATCAGCATCAGCAGATCGGCGGCGGCATTGGCGGCGGCCGGGATCTTCAGCAGCATGATGTCCATGACATAATAGCTGTCGAGGTCTGGATCGAGAATGAGATTGGAGGTGTCGCCGATCTTGGCAATCAACGTATTGGCGCGGTCCCGTATCTGCGCGATATCGGCGCCGCCACGCACTGCCGCATAGGCGCTGGCCTCTTCAACGACATCCAGTCTGGCATCGAAATTTTCGCGCGCCGTGTCGAAGGCCTGTGACGACGGCATCTGCTGACCGGCCGTTACGGCGAGAAGATCAGGCAGCAACGCCTCAAGATAGACGGTGCCAACAATCTCTTTTTCTCCGAAGGCGATCTCCTTGTTGCTCTGATTGATAAATAAATAGCCAAGTAAAGCGATTGGTAACAAAGACAGCCCGACGATTATCGCCAGCTGATGACGAATTGATATGGTTTTCATGAGTACGTCCCCTAAGCACGCCGCAAGATCAGGGATCAGCAACGCAATCACCCGACCGTTCACCGGTAGTGACTAACTCCGGGTTAAGGACGATTTTCGAATGCAAAAATGTCGCAGCAAAGCTCTTTTGAAGATGATTTCGTGCTCAGGCACTGTTATCTTTCTTGCCGGAGATGGCTTTTACTTCCCTGCCTCACGGGGATTGAGGGGGAAGGACTGTTCCACTGGAAATGACCTGTCCTAGTGGTCAAAATCTGACACTTGGTGCCCGCAAGGATCGATGGCCAAACGACCGGGATTGGTGGATTGCTGACTAGCAGGTTTTGGTGGCCCTCGCTTGGAATGCGGACCTCGAACTCTCCAAATTCACTTGCATAGCCAGAAGCGCTTGAACCTCTTTTGGATATTCTTTCCGACGACAGCTATGTTTCGCGCGGGCTCAATTACGTCTCGGCAGATCTCGTCAACTTGCTGCATAGCGGCATCAATTCTCGGCGCAATTGGGTCCGGGTCGCCATAACCCTCCCAAAAAATAGCTTCAGCGGAATCCATTCGCTCCAAGTGGGTATCAAAGTCTTCCTGGGTCGCAAACGGTTTACCTTGCTTCTTCCAATAGGTTTCAAGCTTGATCGAGGCACGAATTATATCGTTTTGGATGGCCATGATTTCGTTGAAGGGGGCTAGGGCCTCTTTGCCATAGTAGGCTTCAAACTGATGCTTTAGCGACTGCAACTTGGCGAATTTCTCAGAACGATTGTTCAGTCTTTCGATGGCCACGTAAGCTTGCTGCGCCAGTTTTGCGTCACCCTCAGATTCTCCGGGGTGTGGTTGGCGGGTGGCCCCCTCATCGCCGGAAGAGAAAGGAGAACGAATTTCTCGAAGTGCCTGCTCTATCTCTCGAAACGCGATTATGCCCTCCAAGGCGAGATCGACACGCTTTTTGCCTACTACCGTCCTCCTCCAAGAGCCTACGCCATAGGCAAATGTGGCCGCCGCGATAACCACAGAGGCCGTCTGAAGTATTTGGGCGATCATCGTTCCTCCGGATTTATTCCTGGACTCGGCGAGTGCTGACGTTACCAGAATAAGTCCGTCCATTCATTGGGAAGTCCGTTGGTTGGGGCGAACCACGTAATGGCTGGTATCAGACTTGTATGCCCCAGCTCTACTGACCACAACGAGGTCGTGAGCCGACGCCTTCCCTAGGGGTACCAAGTGTCAGATTTTGACCACTAGAACTCGCTCCAGTCCGTCTTGGCGGCAGGATTGCCCTTGGCGAGATAGGTGGAGGCGGCGCGACTGACCTTTTCCTGCAGGGCCTTGACGCCGACGGGTTTTGGCGAGACCGGTTTCGGGGCATGCGCCTCGGTCTGGATCGACGCGTCCTCGTCGAGCGCGAAAACCTCGACGATGCGGTCGAGTTCGGAAGCCTGCGCCTCGGTCTGTTCGATGGCCGCATTGGTCTCTTCGACCAGTGCGGCGTTGTGCTGGGTCATCTCGTCCATCTGCCTTACGGCGATATTGACTTCCTCGATGGCCGAGGCCTGTTCGCGGCTTTCCCGCGCGATCTCTTCCATCTGAGTGGCGTTCGTGCGGACGGCGTCGAGGATCTGTGTCAGCTTCCCGGAGGCTTCGGCCACCAGACGCGTGCCGCCGGTAACCTCGATGCCGCTTTGCTCGATCAACGCCTTGACCTGCGAGGACGCGTCCGCCGAACTCTGCGCCAGGCGGCGAACCTCGACGGCGACCACGGCAAAGCCCTTGCCGGCTTCCCCGGCCCGGGCCGCCTCGACCGAGGCATTGAGCGCGAGCAGATTGGTCTGGAAGGCGATATCGTCGATCATGCCAATAATGTTGGAGATCTTGGCACTCGAAGCCGAGATCCGTTCCATGGCCTCGTTGGCCTCGGCCATGACCTTGCCGCCCTCTTCGGCGGTGGCGGACGCGCGGTCGGCTTCGGCACTGGCTTCGCCGGCGCGTTTGGCGTTTTCCATGACCGTGTGGGCCAGTTGTTCCATCGTCGCCGAGGTTTCTTCGATGGTCGCGGCCTGCTTGGTCGTGCGTTCGGAAAGATCGTTGGCGCCCGACAGTATTTCGCCCGTCGCCGTTTTCACCCCGCGCGAGGTGTTGCGCAGGCGGGTCATGATGTTGGCCAGGCGGTCCGCCACGGAGTTGGTGTTGTTCTGCAGATCGGCAAACACCCCGTGATAGGTGCCTTGCATGCGCTTGGTCAGATCGTCATTGGCCAGCGCCTGCAGCATTTCGTCCGTGCTTTCGATCGCCTCGTTGACGGTCGTCATCAACTCGTCCATGGCTTCGGCGAGGCCGGCAAGGACCAGATCGGACGAACTCGTGTCGATCCGCAATGAGAAATCGCCGGCCTTGGCGGCTTCTGCCACCGCCGCGATTTTGGCGTGTAGATCGTTGGTCTCGTTGAGGGATTCTTCGAAATAACCAGATACGGCGATATCCAGATCGAGAAAAATCGCCTTGATCAGGCTGCGTACGCCAGCGGTGAAGGCCTCGGGAGAAAGCGCGTTCCTGTCGGTGCGGCCAAGACCAAAAACCGATTTCCTGCCGTTTTGGGACAAGAACTCCGCCAGAAGGTCGCCGATCAACCGTTCGGCGAACAGGGCATAGCCGCCCATGTACCAGCGCGCCTCGACACCGAGATCGGCATAGGCCCGACCGGTGGAATCGCAGGACTGGTAATATTCATTGTCGATCTTGCCGGCGATCATTGCGCGCCAGCGTTCGATCTGTTCGGCTTGTGTCGTCTTGACCCGGCCGGGATCGCAAAACCCGTGCGCAGCCGTCTTGGTGTTGCCGACACGGTCGCAAAAGGCGCCGAAAGCGTCGACCAGATGGGCATCGATCGTCGGCATGGCCTTGCCGAGCGCGGTCAAGGAGTCTTTATCGAAATCCACGAAGTCCAGGCGTGTCTGAAGCGACTTCAGATTGCCGGTATCCATTTCACATCCCCTTCTGCCCGCGTCCCCGCTCGCGTCGTCGCGCAGCCTTGCTCTTGCGATCGAGCCGGGCGTCGCGCACGCGATGATGACGGTAAGCCTCTACGCTTAAGTAATAGTTATTTAAGAAAATACTTATGGATCGGAGACCCTGCGCGGCCGTGACCCCATCGCAGGTGCGACGTTATTGCCTGCGGTCTTGACCTGTTTGAATTTCGTTGTGCCATCGTGCCATCTTCGGGCGGCGGAGATATTCTTTTTGTCGCTTGTGATCTGGTTGTTTGCCAACAGTATTTAGGGATTCTTCACTGGGCGCGGCGATATTTTCCTCGAGAGTTCAACCGGACCATTCCGGACCATTGGAGAACGCCGTGTCAAACGCCCAGGTCGTCGATGAGATCAACAAGGCCCTTTTCGCTCACGGCGCCTGGAAGATGCGTTTGCGGCGGACCATCACCAAGGGCGATTCCGATCTGACCCCGGACGGCGTGAAATGCGACGATTGCTGCGCTTTCGGCAAATGGCTGAAAGGCGCTTCGTCCGATACCAGTTTGAGCGAACTCGACGCCTTCAAGAGCGTAAAGCGCCTTCACAGGGAGTTTCATCACGCCGCAAGCAAGGTTCTCGACGAAGCGATTCACGACAACAAAGACAGCGCCGTGTCCATGCTCAAGGGCGAGTTCGGCGCCTGTTCCCAGTCCCTGATCGTCGAGCTGATCACCTGGAAGCGCGCGATTTCCAAGTCGTGACCAGCTGGGAGCCGTGCTGGTCCGAGAAGACATCTCGATAAGCGGCGCAGCGGTTTTCTCTTCCCCAAACAAAAACCCGCGCTCTGAAGCGCGGGTTTTTTAGTGTTGCGAAATCTTTCGGAATGGATCAGGCCGCGTGGCGCCTGGCTCCCTCTTCGTCAAGAGTAAAGATTTCCACGATCCGATCGAGCTCGGAAGCCTGGGATTCGGTTTGTTCGATGGCCGCATTGGTCTCTTCGACAAGCGCCGCGTTGTGCTGGGTCATCTCGTCCATCTGCCGGACGGCGACATTGACCTCTTCGATCGAGGATGCCTGTTCACGGCTGTCGCGGGCGATCTCTTCCATCTGGCTGGCGTTGACGCGGACCGCTTCGAGCATCGAAGAAAGCTTCTCGGTTGCCGAGGCGACGAGCTTGGTGCCGCCGCTGACTTCGATGGCGCTCTGCTCGATCAGGGCTTTAACGTCGGAACTGGCTTCCGCCGAACTCTGTGCCAGACGTCTGACCTCAATGGCAACGACGGCGAAGCCCTTGCCGGCTTCCCCGGCACGCGCCGCTTCGACCGACGCATTGAGGGCCAGCAGGTTGGTCTGGAAGGCAATTTCGTCGATCATGCCGATGATGTTGGAGATCTTGGCGGAAGATGCCGAGATCCGTTCCATCGCTTCGTTGGCCTGATGCATCACCTCGCCGCCCTCTTCGGCCGTGTGCGACGCCTGTTTGGCCTGATCGGACGCCGTACCGGCGCGCTTGGCGTTTTCCATGACGGTATGCGCCAACTGCTCCATGGCCGCCGAGGTTTCCTCGATGGTCGCGGCCTGCTTGGTCGTACGTTCGGAAAGATCGTTGGCGCCGGACAAGATTTCGCCCGTCGCCGTCTTCACCCCGCGCGAGGTGCTGCGCAAACGAACGACGATCTCGGAAAACTGTTCAACCGTCCGGTTGAACGCCTCGCGCACCTTGTCGAGCTGACCGGCGAACTGTTCGGTGATGTGGGTGTTGAGATGACCATCGGCCAGTTTTTCGAGCGCCGCCCCCAGAATATCGATAGCGTGCGCCTGGGCATCGGCGGCGGCCTGGACCTCGTCGGCATGACGCTGGCGTTCGGCCTCGACTTCCTGACGCTCGGCGTCGAGCTGACGTTGCTGTTCGGCCTGCTTGACGCGCAGGGCCTTGCGTTCGATCACCGATTCCTTCAACACCTTGACGGCCTTGGCCATCAAGCCGATTTCGTCCCGGCGCCCCTCGCCGATGACTTCGACATCGGTGTTTTCGGAGGCAATCTCGCCAATGACGCCCTGCAAGCCGATCAACGGATTGACGATGGAGCGGATGACGAAGAAAGCAACGAGACTGGCCAGCGCCACGACGACGGCAATTCCGGTGAGAACGGTCGTTGCAGTGGCCCAGAACAGCGCGGCAAGATCATCGGCATAGACGCCCGTGCCGACGATCCAGCCCCAGGGCTTGAACTCGATGACATGGCTGAACTTGTCCACCGGCTGGTCTTGTCCGGGCTTATCCCACTTGTATTGCAGCTCGCCCTCGCCCTGAGCCTTGGCAATCTTGACGAATTCGCGGGTGATATACATCCCGTTTGCATCCTGCAGGCCCGTGACATCCGTACCGTCAAGCGACGGATTCGTTCCGTGCATGATCATCGTGCCATCCATGTCGTTGATGAAGAAATAGCCATCACCGTCATAGCGCATGGCGCGAACAGTACTCTTCGCCTGGGCCTGAGCCTCTTGCCGGGTCAACGTACCGTTCTGCTCCTGGTCGTACAGATTCTGCAGAACTGAAATCACAGTATCATTCAGACTGGCGAGACTCGCCTTGCGTTCAGCCTCAAGATTTGAATGATCGTAAATCATCGCGTAGATCATCGCAGCTGAAAATACAATCATGGTGACAACAACAAGCCCATAGAGCTTAGTTGATATTTTCATGCTATCCAGAAGTCTCGACATTTCCGTTCTTTCTTTTGCGTTCCTCTACAAGATAGAACGACGATATTGTCATTCTATCTACTCGATTTTCGAATTGTTTACTTGGAAATGTGGTGTCGTTTGGTATTATTTTTTATTCTAAACGCTGGAGGCTACTTCTTCGCGCCATATCGAAAACTACGATTCCAGGCCGATTCAGGATGAAGCAACTTCATTAATGAGGAATAAATTCCCCGAAAAAACTCTTTATAGTTCTTCTTAATATTGCAGAATTCCGTATTAATACATATTACGGATTTATTTTCCCACAAATCTATACAGTTCTAATAGGAACTTTTTCTTGTTGAATCTGTCGAAACGACAGGGTTGTAAGGCCAGACACGGAACCCGAACATTCCCCTCGGCGCAATTTGAGCGGCCGTTTCGCAGGGATCGACACGGCAAGCGCCATCAGCGATTCGAATGATGCGCACCGGATTGCGCCGTCGTAAGCGGAGCCCCGGCAGATGGGTTGAGGCCGGTTTGCGGCCCTGCCAAAAAAGGTCCGTTCATTTGGGGGAAGCGGGTTTTGCGGCCCGTCCGGGAAAACGGGTGCGCCCGAAAAAAAGGAACCCCGCACCTTGGTGGAGGTGCGGGGCCGAGGTTTGGTGGTGCAAACAACCTCTGCCGAAGCATTGCTTCGGTCCCGGGAGTCTAGACCACACAAGCCGCCTGGGGGAATGACATTTCGTCTCGTTTCATCAGGTTTTATAATGGCGCCGGCAGCGCCTCGGGCGTTTCTCTGTTTTCACCAAACATGCATCAGGTATAGGCAAGCGCGAATGTAGCTTACCATTTAGGCATTACTTGTTCGGCGTGCTCAGCGAAACGGCAACTTCGCGGCGAAACCATGGGTTCCTGCCATCCCTCATCCCGACAAGTTTCTGAAATCCCGTCACTTCTTGGCAGTTGGACCAACTGGCACGCGCCTTGCAAATCCATGCTGGTGCAAACAACCACTGTCGGAAGACAACATAACAGATGCCGTGAAGACATTTGCGGGACTGGGTCTCGGCCTGATGCTGGGAATGACGAAGAGAACCGAACTGGGCGGACCTCAAAAAACAAACGCCGGGAGCGCAACGACATGATTGCTGCCTGGCTCATCCGCGCCCTCAACAGGAAGACCGTTCCGGTCCTCGTCCTCCTCGCCGCCGGTTCGCCCGACCAGGTTTCGGCCGATCCAGAAGTGGTCGAAAGCTATCTGGAGAGGTGAGGATGAACACACTGTCTTTCATCCTCTTCGTGTCGTCCCGGGACTTGATCCCGGGACCCATTCCCGCCGGCCACATCCACCGGCCTATCGGTTCAGCTCCTCGTACAAGTCCCGCCAATCGGGAATTACGGTGAAGGTTCACCAAATGCACCAATTTCCGCCAATACACGCCTTCCCATCCTCCCTCCGTCCTCCTCGGGCCTGATCCGAGGACGTATGAGGCGATCGCCTTGGGTGCTCTCGTCCATGGACCCCGGGATCAAGTCCCGGGGTGACACCGGGCTTGCGGATAGTCCTCGGATGATCATCACCCTCCGTTGTCGTCCCGGGACTTGATCCCGGGACCCATTCATAGTCGCAGCCTGCCGCAGCTTTTTCTGGATTCCGAGGTCAAGCCCCGGAATGACAAGGGGTGGGGTGCGACAAGCGACACCAACGGAGCATCGTCATGAGTGCCGCCCTTTTTGTTGCCGATCTCGAATTGCATTACGGCGCCGCCCGGGCGCTCCGCTCAGTTTCGATCGAGGCCGCACCGCAAAAGATCACGGCGGTGCTCAAACGCAACGGGGTCGGCAAGTCCTCGATGCTGCGCGCCATTGTCGGCATCCACACGATCAGTTCGGGCGCCATCAGTTTTGGCGGCCAGCAGCAGCAAGTGGCCATCGCGCGCGCCCTCGTGACCGGCGCCTCGCCTTTGGTCCTCGACAAGCCGACCGAAGGCATCCAGCCATCGATCATCAAGGATATCGGACGAGCATTGCAGTTTTTGAGAAACGAGAAGGGCATGACCATTCTTCTGGTGGAGCAGTATCTCGATTTCTGCCAGGAGCTGGCCGATCACATCCATGTCATGGACAGGGGCGAAATTATGCATTCGGGACCGGCCGCGGATCTCGCGCGTCCCGAAATCAGGAAGCATTTGACGGTGTAGACCATGTCTTTAGGCGGCAAGGATAACAAATCGGGACAGGGCCCGGTGCCACGCGGTGAAAGCGATCCCGGTCGCGCGCAGCGCGCCTTCGGTTCCGGTCGTGTGGTGGCGCAAAAGCGCGGTTCAACAACCCGGCTCAAGGAACTTCATCAGGACGGTTCGGCCAAGATCCGCCTGCCGCGTCCGACATCGCCGGCCCTCGAAGCCGTGTTGATCAACACCGCCGGCGGCCTGACCGGCGGCGATCGGTTCGACTGGACCATCCAAGCCGATGCCGGCGCCGAAATCAGCGTCACCACCCCGGCCTGCGAACGCATCTACAAATCCAGCGGCGGGGTGGCGCGTATCAGCAATCGTCTGGTCGTCGGGACCGGCGGACATATCGACTGGCTGCCGCAGGAAACCATCCTGTTCGAGCAATCGCGCCTCAGCCGGCATCTGGACGCCGAATTGGCCGAAGGCGCCACGCTGACGGCGCTCGAAGCTGTGTTGCTCGGCCGCGAGGCCATGGGCGAAGCGGCCCGGTCGGCGCTTCTCGACGACCAGTGGCGGATATCGCGTGGTGGCCGGCTGGTTCACGCCGAGGCCAACAGGCTTTCGGCCTCCGATCTCGAGCGCGATGCCCTGTCCATGCTGGCCGGCAACAATGCCTTTGCCACGCTGGTCTATATCGCCGACACTGCCGAAACGCGGCTCGAAGCGGTTCGCGCCCTTATTCCCGACAGCGCCAAGGCGGCGGCAAGCGCCGTGGGGGAACGGTTGATTGTTCGTATTCTCGCCCCTTCCGGGCTTGCACTCAGACGACTTGTTACGCCAATACTCATGGAACTGTCGGCCGGACGTGCCCTGCCCCGGCTCTGGTCCACATGAACGGAGAGACAGATGTACCTGACACCCCGCGAAAAGGACAAGCTTCTGATCTCCATGGCCGCCATGGTGGCGCGCCGCCGTCTCGAACGCGGCGTCAAGCTGAACCACCCGGAAGCGGTGGCCCTTATTTCGGACTTTATCGTCGAGGGCGCGCGCGATGGCCGCCCCGTCGCCGAGCTGATGGAAGCGGGCACCCATGTCATCACGCGCGAGCAGGTGATGGAGGGCATCCCCGAAATGATCCATGACGTGCAGGTTGAGGCGACCTTTCCCGACGGCACCAAGCTGGTGACCGTCCATCAGCCGATCCGCTAGATACGCACTGGAAAAGCGCATCGGTTTTTCAAACGATGCGACCGCTCAGGGCCCGAGCGCGAAACATACGAGGTATCGAGACACAATGATCCCCGGCGAAATCACCACCGTTCCAGGCGAGATCGAGCTCAATGCCGGCGCCCGGACCATTACCCTCACCGTCGCCAATTCCGGCGACCGGCCGATCCAGATCGGCTCACACTATCATTTCTACGAGACCAATCCGGGGCTCGTGTTCGACCGCGAACAGGCGCGCGGCATGCGGCTCGACATCCCCGCAGGCACCGCCGTCCGCTTCGAGCCGGGCCAGAGCCGCGAGGTAACGCTGGTTCCCTATGGCGGCGCCCGAAAGGTCTACGGCTTCAACCAGAAAATCATGGGAGCGCTCTAGACGTGCCGGATACTGAAAACGAACGGATCGAAGCCTTTATCGGCGATCTCGCCAAGGTCCTGACCGACCTCGAAAAGGTGAGCGAACGCGATCCCGAGGCGGTGCTGCTGATCGGCTCTCTCGCCGAACACCTGATCGCCAAATCGGGCAAGAACGACTGGCCCGAGACCAAGGCAAGCTTTTCCGAGGACGCGTTCAAAAACTCGCTCGATACATTCTCGCGCCAGATCGCGGAAGCCCATCGCGACGGCCAGGTCAAGATCGCCTACGCCCTTCAGGCAATGGCCATCTCGCTGGCCGGCTCCCATTTTGACGACGAGCGCGTGATCCAGGGCGTCAGTCTTCTCGACAGTTTCATCGCCGCCGCCTGCAGCTTCTACAAACGCAACGCACCCCAGATGCAATAGTCTCGCAAGATTTGAGCAAAGGCCTTTTGCCATGCCCGCCAAGATCACCCGCGCCGCCTATGCCGACATGTACGGCCCCACCACCGGCGACAGGATCCGCCTTGCCGACACCGAACTCTTCATCGAGGTCGAGAAGGACTTCACGATCTATGGCGAGGAGGTCAAGTTCGGCGGCGGCAAGGTCATCCGCGACGGCATGGGCCAGTCGCAGGTGACGCGGGCCGACGGGGCGGTGGATACGGTCATCACCAATGCCCTGATCGTCGATCCGTCCGGCATCTACAAGGCCGATATCGGCATCAAGGACGGCATGATCGCGGGCATCGGCAAGGCGGGCAATCCCGACACGCAGCCGGGCGTGACCATTATCATCGGACCGGGCACCGAGGCGATCGCCGGGGAAGGCAAGATCGTCACGGCCGGCGGCTTCGACAGCCACATCCATTTCATCGCGCCCCAGCAGATCGAAGAGGCACTGATGAGCGGGGTGACGACCATGCTCGGCGGCGGCACCGGGCCAGCGCACGGCACCTTGGCCACCACCTGCACGCCCGGCGCCTGGCACATGCAGCAGATGATGGGCGCCGCCGACGATTTCCCGATGAACCTCGCCTTCGCCGGCAAGGGCAATGCCTCCTTACCCGGTGCGCTCGTCGAACAGATCGCGGCCGGCGCCGCGGCCCTCAAGCTGCACGAGGACTGGGGCGCCACCCCGGCCGCCATCGACAATTGCCTGACGGTCGCCGACGACCACGACGTGCAGGTGATGATCCACACCGATACGCTCAACGAATCCGGCTTCGTCGAGGACACCATCGCCGCGTTCAAGAACCGCACCATCCACGCCTTCCATACCGAAGGCGCCTGCGGCGGCCATGCGCCGGACATCATCAAGGCGGTGGGGTATCCCAACATCATCCCCTCCTCGACCAATCCGACGCGCCCCTACACGGTCAACACCATTTCCGAGCATCTCGACATGCTGATGGTGTGCCATCACCTCGACGCCAATAATCCGGAGGACGTGGCTTTCGCCAAATCCCGCATCCGCAAGGAGACCATCGCGGCCGAGGACATCCTTCATGACATGGGGGCGTTTTCGATCATTGCCTCGGACAGCCAGGCCATGGGGCGGGTCGGCGAGGTGATCATCCGCACCTGGCAAACCGCCGACAAGATGAAGCGCCAGCGCGGGCGTTTGAAGGAAGAGACCGGCGACAACGACAATTTCCGCGTCAAGCGCTACATCGCCAAATACACCATCAACCCGGCCATCGCGCACGGCATGTCGCGCTATATCGGTTCTGTCGAGGCGAACAAGCGCGCCGACCTCATCATCTGGGACCCGGTTTTTTTCGGCGTCAAACCGGAGATGATCCTGCTCGGCGGCGCCATCGCCGCCGCGCCGATGGGCGATCCCAATGCCTCGATTCCGACCTCGCAGCCGATGCATTACCGCTCTATGTTCGGCGGTTTCGGCAGGGCGAAAACGGCAACCTCGGTCACCTTCACCTCCGAGGCGGGGATCGAGGCGGGGATCGGGGAACGCTACCATCTCGAAAAGACGCTTTTACCCGTGGTCAACACCCGCCACGGTATCGGCAAGGCCTCGATGATCCACAACAACATGATCCCACATATCGAGGTCGATCCGGAAACCTGCGAGGTGCGCGCCGACGGCGAATTGCTGACCTGCGATCCCGCCACCGAACTGCCAATGGCTCAGCGGTACTTCCTGTTCTGAGGTGCCGCAACGTGACACGGCGAACGTTCCGACATGCGTTTTAACCCGGGGAAGAAATGTCACGGGTAAATCGGCGGCGGTCGGGAATTATCTCGTTCATCTGGGACTGGGCGGAAACCGGACCGCATCGCGTCCGCGTCTTCGATCCCGACACGCGCCTGCCGAAAGACCAGAGTTCATGGATATAGAACGGATCGCCACATGCCGGATTTGACGGTTCGCCCCGCCCTTCTTGCCGAACGCCCGGCCCTCATCGCCGTGCAGCGCCGGGCGGCGCTGGCCAATCCGGGCGATCGGGACATGCTGCTCCAGCATCCGGAAATGATCGATACGCCCGAAGAACTGTTCAGGAGCGGCAATGTCCTTGTCGCCGAACGCGGTGGTCGGGCACTGGGGTTCGCGGCGCTGGACTTCTGGGAAAACGGCGATGCGGAACTCGACGGCCTTTTCGTCGACCCGGATGCCTGGCATCAGGGCATCGGCCGCGTTCTTGTCGAAGCGTGCATCGCGCGGGCGCGCGCCCGTCGAGCCGGGATGCTTCATGTCGTGGGTAATCCGCATGCGGAAGGCTTCTACCTGCGCCTCGGCTTTCGCCTGATCGAACGGCGCAAACTGCAGCTCGGCACCGGTCTCATGATGTGGATGGAACTTGTTGCAGACCCGCACTGACCCAGATCGCCCTCGTTCGCCGGCTTGACAAACCGGACGGACGGGCACATGTGTCCCGGCCATGATCGCCAGCCTGACCATTACCGTAACCATGCCTGTACGCGCCCCGGGGCGTGCGGCATTCGTTCGGACATAAACAAGGCCGATCGAAACCGCAAACCCCGCCGCGATGGTGGGGTTCGACACTGTTCCATCCCATCGTCCGGACCTGATGAGATGAGGACAGAATGAAAAATCTCTCCCCCGACAAAGCCAAACCCTTTCCGCCCGACGCGCTGGTCATCCGCGCCAGCCGCATCACCGATGCCGAACAGCTTTACGAGGTGATGAACATGCCCGGCGTACGCGCCGGCACCCTGCGCCCGCCTTTCGCGCGGGTCGAACAGACGAAAAGCTTTCTTGAATCGCTGGGCCCAAACGATGTGCACATCGTCGCGGTGGTCGATGGCGTCGTCGTGGGCAGTGCCGGCCTGCATCGTTCGGACGGTCGCCGTCGCCATGTCGCCGGGCTCGGCATCGCCATTCACGACGACTATACCGGCCGCGGCATCGGTACGGTCTTGATCGGGGCGCTGGTCGAGGCGGCCGACGATTGGCTTGACATCCACCGTATCGAGCTCACCGTCTACACGGACAACCTGGCCGCAATAACCCTCTACAAGAAGTTCAATTTCGAACCGGAAGGCATTCAAAAAGATTACGCTTTTCGAAACGGCGCCTATACGGATGTGCTCGCCATGGCCCGTCTGAGACCCATGAAAGGCGCGCTCTAGAACAGCCCGAGATCGTCGTCTTCCGACGCGGACGGCTCGGGCTGCGGGCCAGTGGCGGCGGGGACCATTCCGGCAATTCTGTCGTGGATCTGGCGCTCCCGGTCCATGGAGTATTTCTTGCGCTGGTGTAAAAGCAAATCCGCGCCGAAATGCTCCGCCGCCAGTGCAGCAGCGTCCGGCGCCGAAAGGCCGGCGGCCAGATCCGCAATTCTGTCATGGGCTTCGCCCAATGTTTGCGAAATGGTCGCATGTTGGGCGAAACGCCGCTTTGCTTCTTCCAGCTTCTCGTCGGCGTTGCATCCTCTCCTGTCGAGCTGGCCGAGGGCGTTGGACAGTCTTGTGTCGACCTGTTCGAACAAGCCGATGGCCGTGGCCGCATCGCTTGTGAGTTGGGTCAGGCGTCCCGTGGCCTCTCCATCGGCGCTCTTGATGAAAAGCCGGGCGCGGTCGGCTGCCTCGTTGAGGACCGCGAGCGCGGCTTTCGCCGACGTTACCGTATCGGCAGTGATCTCGCGCAACTGCTTGGCGATCACGTCGAGCGCCTTGCCGCGCGCACCGAGCTGGGCGCATTTGACCGCGGCGTTGAGCGTGACCAGACGCATATGGCCTTCGATGTCCTGAACGGCCTGAACATGCGCGAGAAGCTGCTCGACCGTCTCACCGACCACCATGGCGGCAGCGTCGAGTCGACGCCGGTCCGACTCGCAGGCGTCGAGAATGCCCGTGACCTGCCGCATGTCTTCACTGAGGTCGCGAAGAGCGGATTCCCCCTCGTGATCCTTCTGCCCGTAGATGTTGTGCCCCAGGGTCAGGATCAGATTCCCGTCGACGGCAAGCGCCCTGAGGGAGTGTTCCACCATAACGACATCCTTGTCGTAATCGGCCTGGGTGGCACCAAGCATGTCGTTCTGGATGCGAAGCAGCACGGCAATACTCGCTTCACGCCATGCATCGGGCACCGAAACGCCAGCGGGCGCTGCCCCGGACATCAAGTCTTTGATGTCCTCGAGCGCAGACTTGATGTGTTCGATCCGTTGCCGCGTCGAATCCCCCACCTGCATGGCCATGACGGTCATGCCAAACCGGGCCCCGATATCGCGCGTCACCTTGCCCGCTTCGATACTGCTGGCGGCGGATTGTTCGCGCTGCTTGACGATCTGATCAAGATTATCGCCCAGCCGTCCGGCGATGCGGTTGAGCGCATCCTGCTGCTGGGCCTGAAATCTGCTGCGCTGGTCGGCCGCCCGAAGCAGATCGGTCAGCAACTGCTCATAAGCTTTGAAAAAAACCTGGATTGTCTGGGTCGCTTTTTCGGAAAGATCGGCAATATCGGTGGTGAACACCCCGAATTCCCCTGCCTCCCCGGTAATGCCCGCGGCAACCATGCGGGCGTTGATGGCCAGAATGCCGATCATCTGGATGACCTTGCGCAATTGCGACATCGGCGCATAGGCGGCCTTGACCCTTTGCACCAGAGCCTCGAGATCGGCCTCTTCGTCGTCGAAACTCGCCGCAATCTCCCGTGCGTGCATAATAACGTCTTCGAGCCGACGGGTCGCCTCGATGATTTCGTCGCTTTCCAGATCCTTGGGCAACGCCTCGAAGACGGCTGTCACCTGGGAAAGCTGCGTGGCACAGTCGGCCAGTATCTTTCCAACGGCGACAAACGAGCTATCGATCTGGGCAATCGGCGCGTCGAGATCGGCGAGCACAGCATCCAGCCCGGCGATCTGCCGATCCCACGACCTGACGGACTCGATGTCCGGCTCGAAAGCTGTATCGGAAGCGGTCAAAGCCATCATTCCTCCGCCTTCCAGTCTCCGGGAATGCGCCCACGGGCCATGATTTCGGCCGGAACACGATCGAGCGGAATCGTATCGACCGCCGCGCCGCACAGGACTGCGGCTCCAGGCATGCCGAAAACGACGCAACTGGCCTCGTCCTGAGCAAAGGTCATGGCACCGGCCTGACGCATTTCCAGAAGGCCCTGCGCGCCGTCATCGCCCATGCCCGTCAGAATGAAACCCACGGCGTTGTAGGCTGCGGTCTGCGCCGCAGACCTGAAGAGCACATCGACCGAGGGGCGATGGCGGGAGACAAGTGGACCGTCGACGATGCTTACGGTGTAGCGCGTGCCCGCGCGCTTGAGCAGCATATGCAGATTGCCCGGGGCGATCAGCACCTTGCCCTGTTCGACGACATCGCCATCCCGTGCTTCGCAGACGCTCACCGCACACATGGAATCCAGACGTCGGGAAAACGCCTCCGTGAACTTTTCGGGCATGTGCTGGACGATGACCAGTCCCGGAGCATCCTCCGGCAGGCGAATGAGCACTTCACGCAGCGCTTCGGTGCCGCCGGTCGACGCCCCGATACAGATGACGGGTTGGGTGCGCGGCGTTCGGTTGCGAAGCGACGCAAATCCACCGGGCGACAGCGGGGCAATGATTTCGTCCGCGGTGAGCTTGGCTTCCACCTGGATGGGCGGGGGCGGCCGCCTTTTCTGGCCGCTGAGCCGGACCTGTGCCGCGGCCCGGGCGGCATCGCAGATGCGTGTCCGCGAATCCTGAAGGAACCGCGCCGTATCCACACGCGGCTTGGTGACGGCATCGACGGCGCCGGCTTCGAGCGCCTGCATGAGCAGATCGGATCCCGCCTCGGCGGCGCTCGAACACATCACCACCGGAATCGGCTTTTGCGCGAGGAGCTTTTTAAGGAAGGTCAGCCCGTCCATGCGTGGCATTTCGATGTCGAGAAAAATGACATCGGGAACCTGATGGCGGATGCGCTCGGCCGCGACATAAGGGTCGCTGGCGGGCGGCATCACCTCGAATTGCGGATCGCTGCCGAGGATCTCGCTCAACGTTTGCCGGACCGAAGCGGAATCATCGATAATCAGAACCTTGGTCCGGTTGGGCTCGACGGGAAGGTCGCTTGTTTCCCTCATCACGTTCACTCAGTTCTTGCGAAAAACGGCGGGGGCAATCTGGGTAATGGAAAAGCCGGGGTCGATCATGGATTCCGAATGCCCCAGCAAAAGATAGCCGCCCGGGCGCAGATGGCTGATCGTCTTGCCGATCACCTTGTTCTGCAAGGATTTTTCAAAATAGATAAGGACATTGCGCAAGAAAACCACATCGACATCCCTGTCGATCGGATAGCTGTCATCCATCAGGTTGAGATAACGGAAATTCACATGACGGCGCAGCGAAGGCGCAATGCGCGTTTTGGATCGCATGGCCGTCTGACGCGCCTGCATCACGTAGGCGGCCTTCTTTCCCGGCGGCACGGGGGCAATCATGTCGATCGGATAGACGGCCCGCCGCGCCTGGGTGAGCATGTTCATCGAAACGTCGGTGCCGAGAATGGCGTAATTGAAATGCCGTCCGGTGCCGAGAAAATCGGCCAGCACCATGGCGGCGGAATAGGCCTCGGCGCCATTCGAACACGCCGCGCTCCAGATCTTCAGCAAGGGCCTGGGTTCCCTGTGGAGCTTAAGGAGTTCCGGCACGATCAGGCGTTCCAGATAGTGGTAGTGCTCTGGCTCGCGGAAAAAATCCGTCTTGTTGGTCGTCAGGGCATCGATCAGATAGGGCAATTCCCGTTGCAGCCCGTTCTGATCGAACAACCACGCGCAATAGGCGTCGAGATCGTCGACGCCCACGGCGTGCACACGTTTCCTCAATCGGCCTTCGATCATGATGTTCTTGGCGATCGGTAGTTTGATGCCGACCATCTCTTCCACCAGACTGGAAATGCGTTCGAGGTTTTTCCGGCTGAGATGATCCTCGGCATCCAGCATGAGCAGTGAATTCGGGCAACTCGACACTCGAGGCTACTCCACACAAAACCGGGCATCGAACCGACGCGCCCGAATACGGACCAACAGGCATCAGGCCGCCTTTATCGTGGCGACCTCGGTTGCAAGCAGATGATCAAGATCCAGAACCGTCACAAAGGCGCCGTTGCGCCGACCGATGCCGACGATGGCGTTGTTCGGTTCGGACCGACCCATTTGCGGCGGCGGATCAAGTTCCTCGCTGTCGAGCGCGGTTACCTCGATCACCCGGTCGGCCCTCAGACCGACACGGGTCAGATATCCGTCCGCCGACAGGAACAGGACGACGATCCGGGTACTCTCGGTGTCCTGCTTTGACGGCAGGTCGAGCGTCGCGCGCAGATCGAAGACCGGCGTTCCCTCACCCCGGACATCGATGATGCCCAGCAGATTGTCGGGTGCACGCGGCAGGCGTGCGATCGGACACATGTCGAGGATTTCCTGCACGCGTTCGACTGGCGCCGCATAGAGTTCGTCGGCGACGCCAATCGTCACGTATTGGACAATATCGGTCATCTGATCGCTCCCCCGTCACGCCGCGCCGGAACGGGTGAACTCCCTGTCGAGTTCGTCGTCGGCGGCATCGAGGTCGAGATCGAAGCCACCGGAAGGAGAGGCCGCAGGCTTCTGAGGACGCATATGCGGTGCCTTGTGCATGACCGCCGCCCTGAGGCTGTCCCCGTGATTGGCCGGAGAGGCGGCCGGCTTTGGCTTGCTCACGCGCGGCACGCCGGCCGTCATATGTTCGTCCACCTTGAAATAGGCGATGGCGGATTGAAGCTCATCGGCCTGGCTGGCCAGCTCTTCGGCGGTCGAAGACATTTCCTCGGACGCACTGGTGTTCTGCTGGGTGACCTTGTCGAGTTGCTGGATTGCCGTGTTGATCTGGGTGGCGCCCGCGTTCTGTTCGCGGCTGGCGGCCGAGATTTCCTCGACCAGTTCGGCCGTCCGCTGGATATCGGGCACCAGCTTGGCCAGCATCTCGCCCGAGGACTGGGCCGCCTTCACGGTGTCGTCGGAAAGGGTGGAGATTTCCGTCGCGGCGGTCTGGCTGCGTTCCGCCAGTTTCCGGACTTCCGAAGCCACGACCGCGAAACCGCGACCATGTTCGCCGGCCCGGGCGGCTTCCACCGCCGCGTTGAGGGCCAGAAGATCAGTCTGGCGGGCGATTTCCTGCACCACCATGATCTTTTCGGCGATGGTCTGCATGGCCTTGACCGCCTTCTCCACCGCCTCGCCGCTCGCCTTGGCGTCAAGCGCCGACTGGCGGGCGATCTTTTCGGTCTGGGAGGCGTTGTCGGCGCTCTGCTTGATGGTCGACGCCATTTCTTCCATCGAGGCGGACGCTTCTTCCGTGGAAGAGGCCTGTTCGGTCGCCCCCTGGCTCAGCTGTTCGGCGGTTGCGGACAGTTCCTGGCTGCCAGAGGCGACATTGTTGGTTGCCGAGGTCACCTTGGCGACGACGTCGCGCAGACGGTCGACCATGGTATTGAGCGTCTTGATCAGATCGGCGACCTCGTCGTCGCCCCGCGCTTCCGCAGTGGTGTTAAGATCGCCATCGGCAACGGAATTGGCCAGCTTGATGGCACTGGCAAGCGCCCGGGAGATGGACATGATAATCCAGAAAGCGGCCACCGCAGCGATCATAGCCGAACCGATAAGCAGGCCGATCAACAGCATGCGGCTTTGCTCGTACAAGGCGTTGGCGTTCTGTGTGGCTTCTTCGAGAACGACATTGTTGCGGTCGACCATGGAGTCGACCAGCGTGCTGATCTGGTCACGGACCGGCTTGGCAAGGTTGTCGCTGATCTGTATGGCGTTGTACTGCGACCGCTGTTCCGAAATGGCGTTGCCCTTTTCCATGGCCTTTTCCAGGGCGGTGTAGTCTACCTTCACCTGGTTGAGCAGCGCCATTTCCGAGCCGGAAACCTGCCGGCCGAGGCGATCGAGAATGGCGGGTACCTTGGCCGAGCCGTCGACGTAATCGTCGATCCATTTGTCCTGGTTCTCCGGATAGGAAGAGGCCAGAAGAATGTTGCGGTGCCTGCGGAAAGCCTCCGTGGTCGCCTGCATCAGCTCGTAAACGGAGCGATAGGTCTGGACGGCGCCGATATCTCCACTCATGGCCCGGGCCTCGACGGCATCGCGCAGGGAGGTGATGCTGGTGTTGAAGGCGCTCATGGCCGGCGTGCCTTCGCCCGTCGTCACCTTGAAGGCGGTGTCATCGGAGTTCTTGAGGATTTCGTCCTGAATTTGCGTGACAAACTCACGATACTGGGCGAACAGCTCGATGGCCTTGGCCATGTTGGCGTTGGATTCCGCCACGCTGAACTTGCCGTCCATAGCCTTCATCTCGGCCAGCACTTCATCATAAGTGCTGTCGATTTCGTTGTGTCTCGACATCATGCTCGCCTCGTCCTTGGCGAGGGTCATGGCACGGATGCTGTTGGCGATGGAGGTCATGCCAACCTTGACCTTCTTGAGCTCAAGCGAGCGTTCCACCGGACCCGCGATGATGTTCCGCATCGAATCGTTGATGCTTCCGAGATTCTGCAGCGCGAAGAACATGCTGGCTGCGGACAGCGCGACGACGACGACAAAAGTCGCTGTCAGTTTTGTCTTTATGGTCAGTCTCATAGTGAAGCCCTTTCGTCTTCGGAGGCCGCGTTGCCGAGGTCCTGTAGTTCAAAAATCTTTTCGAGGTTGGGGATGATCACGAAGTCGCCATCGCGTTTGCCGATGCCGCGCACGAATTCCTTGCGCCAGCGCATGCCGACACGGGGCGCCTCCTGAATCTGGGTGGATTCGATCTCGGTGACGCTTTCGACCTTGTCGGCGATAATGCCGGCAACGGTGGCGTCACCGTCGATATCGAGTTCGAGAACGATAATGCGCGTGTCTTCATCGGGTTCGGGACGATCCATGCCGAACACGACGCGCATGTCGGCCAGCGGCACGACACGGCCGCGCACATTGATCAATCCGTTGACGAAGGCCGACGCGCCGGGCACCTCGGTGATCGGCACCATATCCAGAATCTCGCGGACCTGTTCGGCCTTGATGGCGAAGATTTCATCCTGCAGTTTCAGGGTCAGCGCCGTCATGGCGTTTGACGCGACGTCGGTCATGCTGCCTTCCCCCTGTTGTCCGCGGCGCTCCGTTCCGACTGGGTCTGGCCGATATTCACCAGGTTCACCGTGTCGAGGATCAGCGCCACCGTGCCGTCACCAAGGATGGTGGCGCCTGAAAAGGCCTTGAGCCCGGAATGGAGCTTGGAGAGCTGTTTGATGACGGTCTGGAAATTGCCGATGATCTGGTCGACGACGAGGCCGACCCGTTCCTCGCCGGTCTGGACGATGACGACCTTCTGGTGCGCTTCCGGCGCGCCGGAGGCCCGGAACATCTCGCGAAGATTGAGGAAGGGGACGAGGTCGCCCCGGATATCGAGAAACCTGCGCCCGCGCGCGTTGGACTCGACATTGTCCGGCATTTCCACGCAGTCGACGACCGCCGAGAGCGGAATCGTATAACGCCCCGCGCCCACCCGCACCAGCATGCCATCGATGATGGCAAGCGTCAGCGGCAGCCGGAGGGTGACTTTGGTTCCCTTGCCCGTCTCGCTGTTGATTTCGAGGCTTCCCCTCAACCCGTCGATGGTGCGTTTGACCACATCCATGCCGACGCCACGCCCGGACAGGGCGGTCACTTCCTTGGCCGTCGACAGGCCCGGCAGGAAAACCATCTGGAACAGGTCGTGGTCGGTGATCTTGGAGTCCGGGGCCAGAAAGCCGGATTCTTCCGCCTTGGCGCGGATGGATGCGACATCGAGGCCGGCGCCGTCGTCCGAAACCGAGATTGCCACTTCCGCGCCGGCATAGACGGCTTCAAGCCGTACCGTTCCCTTGGGTTTCTTGCCGGCGCTGATACGCAGTCCGGTCTCTTCCACGCCATGATCGACCGCATTGCGAATGAGATGTACCAGCGGATCGGCCAACCGCTCGATCATGGTCTTGTCGAGTTCGGTTTCTTCGCCGGTGGTGATGAACTCGATCTGCTTGTCGAGATCGCGGGACAGATCGTGAATGAGGCGGCGGAACCGCGCGAACAGCGAACCGATCGGTACCATGCGGATGCTCATCGTGGTGTCGCGCAGCCCGGCGGACAGGCGCTCGAGTTCCTCGGTGACGGTCTTGAGCCCCGGATCGCTGCTCTCGTTGGCCAGAAGGTGCAGGCGCGACTGGGCGATGACCAGTTCGCCGACGCGATCCATCAATTCATCGAGGCGTTCGGCGGGTACGCGCATCGACATGCCCGCGGCATCCGCGTCCTTTTGCGACGCGGGCGCGGTGTCGTCCGGCTTGTCCGGTTTTTGCACCACCGGAACGGCCTTTTCGGCCGGTTTGGCCGGTTCCGGAGCCGTGGGCTCGGCCGGGGTTTGCGCCTGAACCGGATCTGCAACCGTCTCTGTCGGCGCAGCGGGCGGTTCGGGCGGCACGGCGTCCGCCACGGCATCGAGCGGTTCGACGCTCAGTTCCATTTCCTCGAGGATGAACAGGAAGACATCGTTTATCGCTTCATGCGGATCGAGGCAGTCGATATCGACCTGCCAGCCGAGATAGGTCTGTTCGGGATCAATGTCATCGAGCACCGGCACCCGGTCGGTCAGGGGGGTGACCGTCGTCGGGCCGATCTCACGCAGTTCGTCGAGAAGGAGCAGCGGATCGGTGCCGTTGAGCATGCAGCTTCCGGCCAGATGGAAAACGACGCGCCAGGTGCGCGCGACGGGCGAGGCATGCGGCGCCGGCCCGGCCTCCTCGTTTCCGGCCGCGAGCGGCGTTTCCGGGAAGACGTCCGTCACCTTGCGCAAGGCCGCCACGATCCGTTCGCCCTCGATGGAATCGACCTCGATGCTTTCGATCAGAAGCGTGACGTGATCCTTGGCATCGAGCGCGATGGCGATCAGATCGGGTGTGGCGACCGTATGGCCCTTGCGCACGCTGTCGAAGGCAGTTTCGAACTCATGGACGAAATTGGCCACGTCGAGAAACCCGAACATGGCGCCCGACCCCTTGATGGTGTGAAGGGCACGGAAAACGGTATTGACCAGTTCGTCATCATGAGGCGCCCGTTCGAGGTCCAGCAGACCCTGTTCGAGCGTTTCGAGCAGTTCGCGGGCTTCCTGGCGGAAGGTTTCGGCAGGATCGTTGCTCATTGTCCGGTGACCTTGTTGACGACAGCGATGAGCTGTTCCTGTCTGAAGGGCTTGACGATCCAGCCCGTCGCGCCGGCGCTTTTAGCTTCGGCCTTGAGCGTTTCGTCGGATTCGGTGGTCAAAAGAATGATGGGCACCCCCTTGGAGGCCGGGTGGGCGCGGAACTTTCTGATAAACTCGATGCCGTTCATCACCGGCATGTTGAGGTCGGTCAGGATGGCATGGACCGTTTCGCTGATGGCCTTGTCGTAGCCTTGGGCGCCATCGCACGCCTCGATCACCGTGTGCCCGGCGGTTGACAGCGTCATGGACACCATCTGTCGAACGGAAGCGGAGTCGTCGATCGTCAGGATCGTCTTGGCCATGGCTATCGCTTCCCGTTACGCACTTGCACGCTCCCAGAGATCCCCTTCGGGCAGGGGCTCCTGATCGTTGTCGATAATGAAACCGGCGCGCACGAGCGCCCGCTCAAGGGCACCCCCGGCCGCAAAGCGGACGGACAGTTCCTTGCCGGCCACCTCGGCGGATTTACGGGCGGCAATCAACAGTTGGAGGATGCTTGTATCGATCTTGAGGACGTTGGTGCCATCGACGACAACAGCGTGATTTTCATTGATGGCAACCCGAAGCTGTTCGCAGACCGTATTGGCCTGATGCAAAGACAGCTCGCGATCCAGCTTCACCGTAATAGCCTGAGCCGGTGACATTGTGCCCCCTTAACGGAAGCAGATGCACTCGTCCCCTTGCCAGCAATAAGTCAAGGTGCGTCCTGACCTAATGCATCCGATATTCCGGATGTTTGGTGTTCTTCACGAATTCGTAGGGAGCGTAAGCAATAGAAGATTAAATATGAGTTAC